>NZ_QZWD01000020.1 GCF_003602005.1 Salinisphaera sp. Q1T1-3
ACAAGCGCACCCGGCCGTACCGGCCGCGGACCAACGGCAAAGCCGAGCGCTGGATACAGACGGCACTGCACGAATGGGCCTATGCCCGGGTCTATCAAAACGCCGATGAGCGTGCGAACTATCTGCCGTACTGGCTGCATGACTACAACTGGCACCGGCCGCATGCCAGCCTGAACCATCAACCGCCGATCAGCCGGCTGGGCTTATCCGTGAACAATGTGGTGGGTTTACACACCTAGAAGACAAAAAAGCCGCCGGGCCCGCCCCCTCGGCTTTTTTTAATGCCATGACCGGATGATGCGTCGTCGTGGCCCCGATCCTTCGCGCTCGTGGCCCGATGGCGAGCCACGCATGACGGATCGGACATCGGGCGCGTCGCTGCGCATCGGCGACGTCATCGCCGGTTATCGTGTACCCTACACAGTTCTATTCGTTGTATTCCCCACGCATCCCGGAGCCGCATGACCCAGGTGGAGGCCATGTTCGAGCGCTACGGGCCGCGATACCGTCTTTACGTCACGATCACGGTATTGCTCGGCCTCGTCGCCCTCGGCATGTCGATCACGATCGTCAATGTCGCCACGCCCTATATCCGGGGCGCGTTCGGCATGAGCGCCTCGCAGGTCCAGTGGCTGTCGACGGGTTTTCTCGCCGCGACCACAGTCACGTTGCTGGTCTCGCCCTGGCTGATGGCGGCCTTCGGCCAGCGCAAGACCTATGTCGGGCTGCTACTGGTGTTCATCGCGGCCTCGCTGCTGGGCGGCTGGTCCGAAAGCATGGGCATGGTGATCGCCGCGCGGGTCGTCCAGGGGGCGATGACCGGCATCATCCGCCCGGTGGCGCTGGAAGCCTTGTTCATGGTCTATCCGCCGGACAAGCGCGGTCTGGCCACGGCCATCTACGGCATGAGCCTGGGGCTGCCGCTGACGCTGGCCAGCGTGGTCGGGGGGTATCTCGTCCACGATTTCTCCTGGCGCTACGTCTTTTTCATCGTGCTGCCGATCTGCGTGGCCGCGATCCTGATGGGGCTGGTGTTTCTGCCCGATCGCGAGGAGGACGGCCCGATCCCGAAACTCGACTGGGTCGGCGCAAGCGTGCTGTTCGTCGCGATCTTCTCGCTGCTGGCCGCGCTGGCCAACGGCCAGCGCTGGACCTGGGGCAGTGCCGGCGTGCTCTGGCTGGTGACCATCGCGATCGTGGGCACGGCGTTTTTCATCTGGTGGGAGCCGCGCCAGCAACGACCGATCCTCGATCTCGACATTTTCAAGACGAAGGAATTTCTGGCCGGTTCGATCGTCCTGTTCCTGTTCGGGGGCGCCTTCTATGGCGTGATGTATCTGCTGCCGCAGTTCATGGATGCGATCCTGGAATACAGCCCGATCACGTCGGGGCTGCTGTTCACGCCCTCGACACTGGTACTGGCGGTTCTGGTGCCGCTGGTCGGCAAGTTCTCGGATCGAATCCCGCCGCACTGGATCACCGTGCCGGCACTCGCCGTGACTGCGTTCGCCACGTGGCGGTTCGCCGGCGCCGACTGGAACAGCTCGTTCTTTTCCCTCGCGCTCTCGATGGCGCTGGTCGCCACCGGCATGGCCGTGGTGCCACCGCCGACGCTGTCACGCTCGATCGCCTCGTTGCCACCGCGTCTGATCGGCTACGGTTCCGGCGCGATCAACTTCGCGCTTCAGCTGGGCGGCGCCTTCGGCACCGTCATCCTGGTCGCCATGCTCGACCGTCGCACGGCCCTGCACAGCGCCCAGCTCACGCATCAGGGGCTGACGCCCGGCAACCCGATAGCCATGGAATCGTTGCGTCAGTACAGCGAGATCGCGGCACGAACGGGTACGTCCGAGGTGTATCAACAGGCCGCCGGCTCGGTGTTGCTGTCCCGAGTCGATGCCATCTGGGCAACGATCTATGCCTATCAGGACGGCTTTCTGATGGTGGCCGTCGCTCTGGTGACGGTGATCCCGCCGTCCTATCTGCTCTCGCGCTGGGGGTTGGCGAGAACGCGCATGCATTGCGCGCGCGAAAAAGGCCTCCCCCAGGGCGAGCGCGCGTGACCCGACACAATAACGACTCGTAGGACTATGGCCCACGCAACATCCGAATCCGCCGAATCGAAGCCGCTGCGCTCGAACAACCGTCGCTGGCTCAAGCTGGCGGCGATCGTCATTGCGGCTGTCGTCGTGCTCGTCTGGCTGGCGTTCTGGCTGTATCACCGCATGACGCACGTCTCGGAAAACGATGCCCGTGTGGCCTCGCACGAGATCACCGTGTCGTCGCGGCTGCCCGGACGCGTGACCGGCTTCGATCTCATCGAGGGCGATCGTCTCGCCGAGGGCGACACCGTCGCCCAACTCTACAGCCGACCGGACCAACTCGAGCTCGAGCGCATGCAGGCGCAGGTCGAACACATCAAGACACAGCTGTCTCTGGCCAATCAGCAGATCAGCGGTGGCGTCGACTCGGCGCAGGCCATGCTGGCGGCCGATCGGGCCGCGGTTCAAGCCGCCAAGGCCCGCATGGGCAAGGCACACGATAACTACGTCCGGGCTCAGAATCTCTACGAGGCCAAGGGCGGCACCGAGAAACAGCGGGATATCTATCGCTTCGATTATCAGTCGGCCAAGGCAGAATATCAGCGCGCCCAGAGCCAGGTGCAACAGGACGAGGTCGCGGTCACCAACGCCCGTACCGGGTTGCTGAGCGCTGGCCAGATCACCAATCCCGACGTACTGAAGTCACAGCTCAAGATCGCCAGGGCCCGTCTGGCACATCAACAGAACATGATCGACGATCTACGGGTGGCCAGCCCCATTCACGGCGTCGTCGACCGCACGTTCATCGAGCAGGCCGAGTACATCTCCGCCGGCCAGCCGATCCTGATGATGCACGACCCGAACGACGTGTGGATCGAGGCCAATATCAAGGAGACCGAGGTTGCCGATCTGGCGGTCGGCCAGCCTGTCGACGTGCATGTCGATGCCCGACCGGACACGACCTACAAGGGCCATGTCCAGGTCATCGGAGGGGCTGCCACCAACCAGTTCGCGCTACTACCCGACCCGAATCCGTCCGGCAACTTCACCAAGATCACCCAGCGCATTCCGGTGCGCATCGCAATCGATCAGGGCCCCAAGCCCAAACTGTCGCCGGGCATGATGGTCGAAGTCGATATCAATATCACGGCGCCGGGCAAACCGAATGCTCGCCAGCAGCAAACGCCGATCAAAACCCGCGACGAACAGGTCGCCCCGCCCGCCGATGCGGGGGCCTCAAGCCCGTCGCGCGAGGATCGTCTCGGCCAGACTCATACATCGGACGACGCGGCCGACGACACCTCGGCGCTGGCCCAGTCTCCCGCCGCCACCCTCGTCGCTCGAACCGACACACGGCACTGAGGGCGCCGCCCGAGACCGCGAACAGGCCGGTCCCGGGCGCCGCTTCGCTCGCCTGGCCTCGGGCCCGGGCTCGTACGCGACAGCTACAGACCCAAGGGCGTGTTGATGTTTCGTGCGAGTCCGCGCCAAGCGCGCCCTGAAATTGACGATGGGCGGCAAGACGCGGCGTAGTGCGCGCCGTGCAGCCATGCTGCACCCGCGGGCTACAACGCTGGATTGCCGTCGTGTTTTTGATTTTGGGCGCTTGTCCCTTCGGGTGGGGCCGCCCATGAAAAATCGACGATGGGCGCCCTGCGGCGTTGCGAGTCTGGATCGTGGCACGCCACGATACGGCGACTCGCGCCGTGCCGGACACACGGCGGTCTCTCGACGAAAAGGCCCTCGAACGAAACCTCAACACGCCCTAGACTGACGAATCGATTTTCATGGGGAGCGGCATGTCGCCCAACGGGCTGTTTCACTGGGTCGGCGAGCAGATCGGACGCTTGATCCGGGCCATCGTCGATGGCCTGGCCTGGTTCTTCGGCCATATCTTCGGGGCGATCGACAGTTTCTACGGGGGACTGGCGGACGAGCTCGGCATCGGTCGCTCGATGACCGCGCTGATCATTCTCGTGATCGGTCTTGTGCTGCTGTTGAGCGGTCTGCGCCACGCCATGCGTCGCCGGCTCGTATCGGGCCTGCTGATTGGCGGACTCGGCGTTTTGTTACTCGGCTGGCTGATTCACTAGGGCCTGTTGATGTTTCGTGCGAGTCCGCGCCCAGTGCGCCCTGAAATTGACGATGGGCGGCAAGACGAGGCGTCGCAGGCATAGCGTGTCATTCTGCGCCAGCCTGCTAGAACGCTGTATTGCCGTCATGTTTTTGATTTTGGGGCGCTTGTCCCGAAGAGTTGGGCCACAAATCCCGCCCGGCGGCGTTGCGAGCCTTGATCGTGGCACGCCACGCTCGGCAACTAGCGCCTTGCCGGACACGCTGCGGTCTCTCGACGAAAAGGCGCTCGAACGAAACATCAACAGGCCCTAAGACGAACGCCAATCGCTGTATTGTCGTCCGGAAATTCGCCAGACGACGTGCCAAGCCCGGCATCGCTAGGCGTATGCGAAAACTCGATGACACGCCCCGGCGGCCCGGGGGCTCATCGTCGCCAACGCCGCTGGCGCGTATTCAGCCCGTCACGGCATACCCGAGCAGCGTGTTCGGGTCTCGCCATTCGCGAATCGATGCAATCCGCACGCAGTTGCGCCCGGCGGCCTTGGCCCGATAAAGACGCCGATCAGCCTCTCCGATGATCTCGTCCAGCGGCGTCGTCAGCCGATCCGGGGCCACCCAGCAGACGCCGATGCTCACACTCAGCCAGCGATGCGCCTGGGAACTGGCCGGCCTGATCTGCAGCGCTTCAATCGCCGAGCGCACCCGATCGGCCAGCCCCTGCGTGTCGGCCTCTTCGATATCCGTCCAGAACACGAGGAATTCCTCGCCCCCGTAGCGACCACAGACATCGTTGCGACGCGCACACGGGCGCAGCGCATCGGCGACCCGTCGTAATGCGGTATCGCCGGCCTGATGGCCATATTCGTTGTTGTAGGCCCCGAAACCGTCGATATCCACCAGGGCCAGTCCCACGCCGCGACCGGCCCTGGCTGCGCTCGTCGGTTTCAGCGCGTTATGGAGCGCAGCCTCCAGCGCCGGCCGATTGAACAGCGATGTCAGGCCGTCGTAACGCGCCATGTAACGCAGGAGCGTTTCGTTGAGCCACGACCAGCGTATGAAATATTCGAGCGAATATCCCGAACAGAACCCGATAGCCACAATCACCCCGCTGGCGAAGATGTGATAACGCGTGGTCAGCGTCGGCTCGACCCAGGCATGCTCGACAAAAACCGCCAGCAGCAGCCCGACCACGCCCGCCGGCACGGCGACCCAGAAATGCAGGCGCGAGAGCGTGAACAAGGCCAGCAACGTGGCTGCGGCCAGTTCGAGCGGCATCGGGAAACCGACGGCGGCGTCGAAGACACGCTGTGTCATGAGCCCCGCAAGCGTGACGTAGACTGCCAGCAGGGTCGCGACGTCGGAACACCGCGCACGCGGTCGCAACAGAATCGCCACAGCCGCGAGTACCAGCATCGGCAACTGCACGCTGAGCTGTATCACGCGGGAGACAGCCTCGGCATCGGGCGGCAGGCCAAGAGCCCGTACGTCCAGTACGACCGAGAGCAGCGTCGCGGCCAGACCGATGAAAATCATCGCCAGCCGACTGTATTGCCCCGTCCTGCGAAAATACGTCCGGAACTCGGCCTCGACACGCGGCTGAAACCGCAGCCAGCGAAAACCGAGCCGCAACTGCTCGGAAATGTCACTGACGCGCGCGGCGGCATCGCCGCGCTGGTCCGCACACTCCCATTCGTCAGGCTCAAGCGCACGATGACGCGTCAGCGTGGCCTGTGATACCGCTCCGTCCATGCACTATTACCCCCTTGGTACCCCGCATCGCGCCGCAACCCCACGACGTAACATGATCGGTACGACGAACATCCGTGAATATTAAATGAATACACCTGTTCTGGTGCAAGGCGGCGCCCATGGTCTGGGGTTGGCGCTGGTCACCGCGCTGTTGACCGATGAATCGCTGCACGTCACCGCCACCACCCGCGACCCGGCCGCCGCGGATGCGTTATCCGCCCTCCAGCAGAAACACGGCGAACAGCGACTGGATATCCTGGCGCTGGATATCACCGACGAGGACAGCATTGCCCGGGCACGCACGCACATGGACGAACGTCACGGCCGGCTCGATCTGTTGATCAACTGCGCCGGGCTGTTGCACGACGAGGCCAACGGCATGTGGCCGGAAAAAAGACTGGCCGACATCGATCCCGCATATCTGGCCCGCAGCTTCGCCGTCAACGCCACCGGCCCCGCGCTGATGATCAAGCACTTCGCGGATCTGATGACCCACGGCGAGCGGGCCGTGCTGGCCAGCATCAGCGCCCGCATCGGCTCGATATCCGACAACGGCTACGGCGGCTGGTATGCCTATCGCGCGGCCAAGGCAGCCCAGAACCAGCTCACGCGAACTGCCGCGATCGAGCTCGCACGCAAGTCGCGGGCCTTGATCTGCGTGGGGCTTCATCCCGGCACCGTCGACACGGGCCTGTCGGCGCCGTTCCACAAGCGCGTTCCCGAAGGCCAGCTCCAGACGCCCACCCAGGCAGCCAAACATCTGCTCGGCGTCATTGCACAACTCTCACCGGCGGACTCGGGCGATCTGTTCGACTGGGCCGGTCAGCGTATCACCCCATAAGCCGGTCGCTGGCGTCGCCACACAAACCCAACAGCGGAGCCGACGCCCGCAATAAAAAGCAGATTCGATTCGATAACCTGACGTTATTGCAAACCGTCGTCATACTATCGCCTTATTTTCAGGCGCATCCAGGTCACGCACCTTCTTCGCATGGTCGTGGCCGTAAATGCCGATCGAACGCGATTTGCGCCGGGCACGAAATCAAGAAAACGATAAAACGACTGCATTAAAAAGCCACATAAAAACAGATCGCCCTCGGGGGCTGATCGCGGAGGAGAACCGGCATGTCGCGACACGCTTTTTTCAAACGATGGGCCGTTTTGGGCGGCACGACCCTGGCACTGGCACTCGGCAGCAGCGCGACCTGGGCCGAGCAGTACACCGTCGGGTTCGTGCCCAAGCTCGTCGGCATTCCCTACTTTGCCGCCATGAAGCAGGGCATGGACAAGGCCGGCAAGCAGTTCGACATGAAGATCGTGTATCAGGGTCCGAGTTCGGCGGATGTCGCTCAGCAGGTCAATATCGTCTCGAGCCTGATCAACCAGGGCGTGGACGCGATCGGCGTGGCTGCCAACAGCCCGACCGCCTTCGGCCCGATGGTCAAGAAGGCGCGCGACAAGAACATCGTGTTCTATTCCACCGACTCGCAGGTCGACGCCGACGGCAATCAGCTGCGCGTCTCCCAGGTCAATGACAAGGCACTGGGCTACAAGGTCATCGATGTACTGGCCGCGCAACTCAAGGCCAATACCGGCAAGACCAGCGGCAAGGTGGCCTTCGTCTCCGGTGGCTCCACGGCCACGAACCTGAATACGTGGATCAAGTTCATGAAGGCGCGTCTGGCCGACAAGTATCCGGACATCGAACTGGTCGACGTTCAGTACGGCGGCGAAGACGTTACCAAGGCGACCAACATCACGAACCAGCTGATCTCGGCCTATCCCGATCTGGACGGCATCGTCGGCGTGAACACCACATCCGTGCCCGGCGCGGCACAGGCAGTGCTCACCTCCGGCAAGAAGGGCCAGATCGCGGTAACCGGCATCACCGACCCGAACACCATCCGCCCGTATGTCATGAACGGCACGGTGAACAAGGTGGTGCTGTGGAACCCGATCGACCTGGGCTATCTGACCGGCTGGGGCGTCAAGCAACTGCTTGAAGGCAAGTCCTTCAAGCCGGTCAACGATGTGCCGGGCCTCGGCAAGGTCAAGTACGACGAACAGACCAAGACATTGCTGCTCGGCCCGCCCATGGTCATCGACAAGTCCAATATCCAGATGGACTTCTGATCGCCGGATTGGGCGCCCCGGCCGACACGCGTGACGTGTCGGCCGACCTGACCACTTCGAGAGGGCTCCGATGGCAAGCTTCGAACTGCGCGGCGTGGGCAAACGCTTCGGCGGTGTGCGCGCCCTGGACGATATCGATATCCGCTTCGAGTCGGGTCGGGTGCACGCCCTGCTCGGCGAGAACGGCGCCGGCAAATCCACGCTGATCAAGATCCTGACCGGCGCGGTCACCCCGACCAACGGCGAGATCCGGGTCGACGACACGACGGTCACCATCGATTCACCGCGTCGGGCTCAGGAACTGGGCATCGCCGCTGTCTATCAGGAGCCGACCGTCTATCCGCACATGACGGTCCGCGAAAACCTGTTCATGGGGCAGGAGCTGCGCGGCCGCAGCGGCATGCTCGACCGCCGGGCGATGACGGCCGCGGCCAAGCCGTTGCTGGCGCGGCTGCGGCTCGATCCGTCGATCCTGTCGCGTCGCATGTCGAGCCTGTCGATCGGCTATCAGCAACTCGTGCTGATCACCCAGGCTTTGCTGCGCGACACCCGCCTGCTGATCTTCGACGAGCCGACCTCGATTCTCTCGCGCGAGGAAACCGCGCGGCTGTTCGAGATCATCGGCGAGCTACGCGAAGCCGGTACGGCCATCGTCTATATCACGCACCGGATGGAGGAGATCCATCAGATCGCCGACGAAGTCACGGTGCTGACCAACGGCGAGCGTCGGGGCACCTATCCCATCGCCGAGGTCTCCACCGAACGGATGCTGTCGCTGATGACCGGTGGCCACGGCAGCGCCCGTGACCGCGAGCCCGCCAGCGAGACGGTGCAGCGCGAACGCCGGCCCATGCTCGAAGTCACGAATCTGAGCGTGGCGGGTCACTGCGAGGACATCAGCTGGCAACTGCCCGCGGGCTGTATCACCGGGCTGTATGGCCTGGTCGGTTCGGGGCGTTCCGAGGCCGCGCTTGCGCTCTACGGTCATATCCGGCCCAGCGCCGGCCGGATCCAGCTCGATGGCCAGACCATCCGTCCGCGGCATCCCGCCGATGCGATCAAGCTGGGGCTGGGCTATCTGCCCGAGGATCGTCAATTCCAGGGCGTGTTTCTCGACAAGTCCCTGGAACAGAATCTGACCTCCAACACGCTGCCGGGATTCTCGAATGTCTTCGACCTGCTCGATCTGGCGGGCATGCGACGCTTCACCACCGAGCTGATGAACCACTACAACATCAAGGCGCC
The DNA here is from genome assembly GCF_003602005.1 of Salinisphaera sp. Q1T1-3. GTDB lineage: Bacteria > Pseudomonadota > Gammaproteobacteria > Nevskiales > Salinisphaeraceae > Salinisphaera. The sequence goes on from NZ_QZWD01000020.1 coordinate 9,246, forward strand.
GGGCGCGGATACGTCGATCGGCGACCTATCCGGCGGCAACCAGCAGAAAGGTCTGTTCTCGCGCTGGGCCAATCTGCCGCTCAAGGCCCTGATTCTCGACGAGCCGACCCGCGGCATCGATGTCGGCGCCAAGGACGAGATCCATCGTTTCATCCGGCATCTGGCCGATCGCGGCATGGCCGTGGGCGTGATCTCGTCCGATCTGGATGAAGTCCTGGCCGTATCGGACCGTATCATCGTCATGCGTGAAGGCCGCATCGCCGACACCTTCGAGCACGGCCCGCACAGCGCTGAAACCGTGCTCGCCAGCGCCATCGGCTCGGCCGACGACGACAACCGGGCGGCCCATCACGACACCACCGAGGAGAGCGCCTGATGGCAACCCCGGCCTCGTCGGGCCTGAACTGGCCCAGCTGGATCAATGTCTCGGTTCGCGAACTGTTGCTCGTGGTCGGCGTGATCGTGATCACGGCCGGCATCTCGATCGGCTCAAGCGGCAATTTCTGGGCCGCCTCGAACCTGACCAATCTGATGATCAGCACCGCGATCACGCTCGTGCCGGCCATCGGCATGACCGTGATCATCGTCACCGGCGGCATCGATGTCTCGGTCGGCTCCATGCTCGGCCTGGTCGCCGTGGCCGGCGGCACGGCCTTTGAATACGGCCTGGGGCTGGCCGCTGCCACGCCGGTGTTCCTGATCGCGGGCGCGATCCTCGGGCTGATCAACGGCGCGCTGATCACCTACGGCCGCGTGCCGCCGGTGATCGCCACGCTCGGCACGTTGAGTGTCTATCGGGCCGCGGCCTTTCTGTTTCTGGGCAACCACTGGATCACCATGATCCCGCCGTCGGTCACTGAAACCATGGTGCTGACCCAGCCCCTGGGCGTGCCGGTCGCGGTCTGGATCGCGCTCGTGCTCCTGGCGCTCGGCATGGTCTTTCTGGCCCGGCTGCCGCGGGGCCGGCACATCTTTGCCATCGGCAACAACGAAAACGCCGCCCGGCTCAACGGTATTCCGGTCGAGCGCATCAAGCTCGCCGCCTACACCCTGACCGGTGTGCTGGTCGGCGTGGCCGCCCTGATGAGCCTCGGCCACAGTCCGATGGTCCAGACCACGACCGGCACCGGTTTCGAGCTGACCGTGATCGCGGCGGTCGTGCTCGGCGGCACCGAGCTGACCGGCGGGCGTGGCTCGCTGCTCGGCACGCTGCTCGGCGCGATCCTCGTGGGTCTGGTGCAGAACGGCGTGGTCCTGCTTCACATCCAGCCATTCTGGTCCGGAGTGGTACTCGGCGTGATCATCCTCGTCTCGGTGGGCTCGGCCACCGTGCGGCGCAACGATTAGAAAGAGGGGCGCATGAATCGCATCGATTGGACCGGCCGGGCGCCGGTACTGCTTGTCATCAGCCTGATTACCCTCATCGGCGTCAGCATCGGCGCGCCGGGCATCTGGAGCACCGACAACCTTTTCGCCATGGGCGTGCTGGCCGTGGAAATCGGCATCATCGCGTTGGGCCAGACCTTCGTGATCAACACCGGCGGCATCGATCTGTCGGTCGGGGCGATCTTCGCCCTCGCCCAGGTCGTCATGGGTCTGGCGATGGTCGGCGGCGTGCCTTGGCCGCTGGCCGTGATGCTGGGCCTCGGCGTCGGCGTACTCTGTGGCCTGGTCAACGGCCTGGCCACGGTCTGGCTGCGCGTGCCGGCCATCATCGTGACGCTGGCCACCATGTTCGCCTTCAGCGGTCTGGCGCTCGTCATCACCAGCGGCATCGATGTCAGCGGCTTCCCGGAGGGCTTCGCCGTCCTCGGCCAGGGCACGATCGGTTCGGTGCCGCTACAGATCGTGGCCATCTACCTGCCGCTGCTGGTATTGCTGGCCGTCGTGCAGTGGCGCACGCGTTTCGGGCGGCTCGTACACCTGACCGGGACCAACACCCTCGCCGCGCGACTGACCGGCATCCGGATCGGCCGTGTCCAGATCGCGACCTTCGTCATCGCCGGGGGCCTGGCCGCACTGGCCGGTGCCATCAACGCCTCGCGCCTGACCACCGCCCGTCCGGACGCCGGGGCGACCGATAACCTGATCAGCATCGCCATCGTCGTGCTCGGCGGCTCGTCGATCTTCGGCGGCAAGGGCAGCGTCGTCGGCACCGCGCTGGCCACACTGGTCATCGCCCTCGTCAACTATGGCCTGAGCTTCAACAACCTGAACGCGATCTACCAATCCGGCCTGATCGGCCTGATCCTGATCGTGGCGGTCCTCATGCAGAACATCATGCTGAGTATTCAGCAACGTCGCGCCGCCGCCACGTAGGCACGGCTGCTGTCTCGAGCATGGCCGTCGAACCGGGCGATCGCGACTGTCGCCATGGCTCTGCATCGCGTCGGCAAGATCTGACCAGCCGGTCACGAGCCGCGAACGACGGGAGGCAGGCCGCGGGATTGCCTCGGACTCTGCCGCGCGTCGCCGCGCTTGCGACGGGAGGCAGGTCGTGGCGAGCGATGCCTATGCGTATCAGTCGGCCGCCCCGTCTTACCGTCGTCGCGGTCGACGGCAGCGGGCCCATGGCTTGCGCCAGGCGGCCCCCGGGGCGGCACTGAGCCGATGCCGTCAGACCTGTATCGGATCGTTTATCTTTCGGCCTGCAAGGTCGCGTCGGCGGGGCTCAAGCGACACGCAACTCGATTTCACCGGACGAATCGACAACATACGGCGCTCATCTCGTTGCGGACCGTTTAGGCGGTTCGTGAACACCTACCCGGCATGTCATTCGCCGGTTCGTGCGGTCGCCCCCCGCGCCAGGCCACAGCGCAACGCCGCCAATGCTCGCCCCGGCGCCCTTATCGCGCGCGTGTACGTCACCACGGCCGAACGATCGTGTCGGCGGCGAGCGTACGCGCCCGTACGCCCGCCGGGCATTGTGCTATTCGCTGCAGGCTGCCATCACACCGAGACAGCCGAGCTCGCCTTCTTCGTGGTCATCTGCTCGAGTCGTCGGCCATTGGTTTCGGCCACCATGCGCCAGACGAACAGCAATGAGGCAAACGCACAAAGCGCGTACAGACCGTAGGCCGCGTCCAGGCCGACGGTCGCCAGTATCGGGAACGTCATGCTGACCACGAAATTGGCCAGCCACTGGACGGCGGCACCGATCCCCAGCGCCATGGCTCGGATACGGTTGGGGAACATCTCGGCCAGCAATACCCAGACGACCGGCCCCCAACTCGCGCCGAAGCCGATCACATACAGATTGCCGGCCACCAGCGCGATCGGCCCCCACAGACCGGGTAACGACAGGGTGCCGTCGCGCATCACGGCCTGAGAAAACGCCAGCGCCATGGCCGTCAACGTGATCGTCATGATCGCCGAGCCGATCAGCAGCAACTGACGACGCCCCAGCCGATCAATGAGGGCGATGGCAATGAACGTTGCCACGATATTGGTCAGGGCCATGATGACGGAGATGGTGAACGAATCCGATTCGGCGAAACCAACCGACTGCCACAGTGTGGTCGAGTAATAGAAGATGACGTTGATTCCGACGAACTGCTGGAATACCGACAGTGCGATGCCGACCCAGACCAGCGGCAGCAGACCGTAGCGCGGACTCGTGATATCCCCGAACCGCTTGGTCCGATCATGGGCGACGGTATCCCGGATCTCGGCGATCTTGGCCCGGGCCGCGGCGCCGCGGGCGATCCCGACGACCGTCGCCAGCACATGCTCCGCCTCGGATTCCCGGCTCTTCTCAACGAGATAACGCGGCGACTCCGGCAGACTCAGCGCCAGCCCGGCGTAGATCAGCGCCGGCGCCAGCTCCGACAGGAACATCCAGCGCCAGGCCGCGAGGCCGAACCATGCCGAGGCGCTCGCACCGCCGGCCGAACGGGCGATGATCGCGCTGACCAGCAGTGCCGCAAAGATGCCGATCACGATCGACAGGAGCTGCAACGTACCCAGTCGTCCCCGTAGATGGGCCGGCGATACCTCGACGATATAGGCCGGGGCGATCACCGAGGCAAAACCGACCCCGATCCCCCCGACGAACCGCCAGCCGATGAGATCCCAGACCGTATAGGCCCATCCCGAGCCGAGCGCACTGATGGCCAGCAGCGCTGCCGCGATCAGCATGGTTCGCACCCGGCCGAAACGCTCGGCGCAGACGCCGGCATACCAGGCGCCGACCATCGCGCCGAGCAGCGCGAACGAGACCGTGAAGCCCAGCATCGCCGGCGACAGGCCATAGGCCTGCTGGATGGCGTCGACCGTGCCATTGATGATCGAACTGTCGAAACCGAACAGAAAGCCGCCCAGGGCAGCACTCGTGGTCATCCATAACAGCCGCCAGGAAAAGCGGCCGTCGTCGATTGTCGTGTTGGCCATCCTCATATCTCCGGCTTGGGGCCGACGGCGGACCTACTGGCCGCCACCGGCGATGGGCAGATTGGTACCAGTCATGTAGCTCGCGTCATCGCTGAGCAGGAACGCGACCACACCGGCAATCTCTTCGAGCTGGCCGTAGCGCGCCATCGGTACGCTGGCGATCATCTGGTCGGCGACGGTCGCCGGATCGCGGGCGTAGTAGGGACTGTCCGCGGCGGCCTGTTGTTCGACCTGGCGCTCCCACATGAAGCCGGGTCCGATGAAGCCCGGGCTCACCGCGTTGACCCGAATGGCATGGGGCGCCAGATCCTTGGCAGCCGTCAGGGTCAGACCGATCATCGCCGACTTGGACGCGGCGTAGGCCGGCATGTTGGGCGGGCCCGACACCCCGGCCATACTGGCGGTATTGACGATCGCCCCGCCGCCGGTGGCAACCATTCGGGCCGACACTGCCTGGAGGATGTGAAAAGCGCCGGTCACGTTGATCTGCATCACCCGCGCGAAATCCTCGCCCGGGTACTGGTGCACCGGCGCGAAAGCCCCCTGATAACCGGCATTGTTGAACAGGGCGTAGATCGGGCCGGCATGACGCTCGATCGCGCTGACCGTGTCGGCCACGGCGGCCGCATCGGTCACATCACAGACGTGGCGAGTGATCTCGACATCCTGACCGGCGAACCGATCGGCCACCGCGTCGAGTTTGTCGCGATCGATATCAAGCAGCGCGATGGCCGCGCCTTCGTCCGCCAGTCGGCGGGCCACGGCGTGGCCGATTTCGCCCGCACCTCCCGTGACCAGCACACGCCGACCGGCCATTCGTTTCATGTCAGCCATCAGTGATCTCCGTTGGTGCTTCTCAGAAAAGCGTGTAACCGCCGTCGAGTGTCAGCACTTCACCGGTGACGAAGCCCGATGCACGGCTGCTCAGATAGACGACGGCAGGCCCCAGCTCGGCCGGTTCAGCGGCACGCTGCATCGGCGCGTCGTCCAGCCAGTACCGCTTGAACTCCGGCCGATCGATCGGTGACATCTCCGTACGCACATAGCCCGGCGCGATGGCGTTGACGCGTACGCCGTAGGGCGCCCACTCGGCGGCCAGCGACCGGGTCAGGTGATGCACGGCCGCCTTTGAAGCGTTATAGGCCGGCTGCATCTGCGGGCGATTGACGATCATCCCCGACATCGAGCCGACGTTGACGATGCTGCCCTTGCCGCGGTCGATCATCTGGGCGCCGACTTGCTGGCAGCCGTACCAGAGACCGGTCACGTTCAGGTCCATGACGTCGGCGAAGCGCGCCGGGGCAACGTCGAGGGCGGGCTCGTGATAACAGATGCCGGCGTTGTTCACGAGAATATCGATCGGGGCGTCGATCGCCGCGATACCGTCCTGCCAGCTCTGATAATCCGTGACGTCCAAAGTAATCGCTCGCGCCACGTGACCGGCCGCCTCGAGCTCTGCCACCACCGACGCATTGCGTTCTGCGTTGCGTGCCGCGATCACCACCGTTGCGCCGGCCTGGCCCAGGGCGAAACACAGCGCACGGCCGATGCCCTGATTGCCGCCGGTCACGACGGCCGTTTGCCCGGACAGGTCGAAGACCTCTCGTATGTCGAACCCGGTCGCTGTATCACTCATGGCTTCCTCTTTTTGCATAGCTATGCATTGCTGATGCGGCCAACCCTAAAAAGCCATACTGGTTCCGGATATTGGCGATTGGTCGAACACGGCAGCCTTGCCCGATGGCCTGTCGGGCCGGCTAAACTATCCGGATGAACGAATCGCGCCGCATGCCGAATTCCACCGATGTTGCCCGCCGCGCAGGCGTGTCCCAGTCGGCGGTATCGCGGACGTATTCGCCGGGTGCGAGCGTCTCGCAGAGCACCCGGGATGCCGTACTCGCCGCCGCCGCCGAGCTCGGCTATCGACCCAACGCCCTGCCCGGCATCATGCAGGGCAAGCGCTCGCGGATGATCGCCGTGGTCATCGGCGGCATGGGCAACCCGTTCTATGCGCGCGTACTCGACACGCTGGCCACACGCTTGTCTGCCGCGGGCCAGCAGATGGTCCTGGCCCGTGTGGACAGCAATCACTCGCTGGACGCGGTCGCCGATGATCTGGCGCGCTATCGTGTCGACGGTGTCTTCAGCGCGCTGGCCGTCACACAGCCCGATACCCGCGATGCGCTGGCGGCCTTCGGCATCCCGGTCGTGTCGTTCAACACGCCGCTCCACGGCCCCTCGGTCCACAGCGTGAGCTGCGACAACGCCGCCGCCGGTGCCGCGGCCGCGCAGCTGTTGCACGCTCGCGGCGCGACGCGCCCGGCCTTCATCCACGGTCCGGAGAACAGTCCGGCGGAAATCGAGCGTTTCACCGGCTTCGCCGATGCCATCCGCGCGCTCGGCCTGCCGTCGCCGCTGGAGGCCCGTGGCAACTACGACTACGCCGGCGGCCGAAGCGCCGCGGCTGCCTTGATGACCGCATCGACCCCGCCTGATGCGTTGTTCGCCGCCAACGACCTGCTCGCCCTCGGGGCCCTCGAGGCACTACGGCACGATCTCGACCGTGCGGTTCCCTCCGACGTGCAGGTCATCGGCTTCGACGATATCGACATGGCCGCTTGGCAGGCGTTTCAACTGACCAGCTTTGCCCAGGATATCTCCGGCATGGTCGATCGTGCCGTCGAACTACTGCTATCCGAGCAGACCACGACCGAAGGACAATGCCTGCGTGTTCCCGCCCGTCTGATTGAACGCGCCACGACCTAGGGCCTTGTTGAGGTTTCGTTCGAGCGCCTTTTCGTCGAGAGACCGCAGTGTGTCCTGCAAGGCGCGAGTCGCCGATCGTGGCGTGCCACAATCCAGACTGGCAACGCCGCCGGGCGCGATTTGCGGCCCAACCCAAAGGGACAAGTGCCCCAAAATCAAAAACACGACGGCAATCCAGCGTTCTAGCACGCTGGCGCAGAACGACTGCGCGGCGCGTGCTACGTCTCGTCTTGCCGCAGAACAGGGCTTGGCGCGGACTCGCGCGAAACCTCAACAGGCCCTAGAACACCTCGCGGCATAAGTTCACCGGGTCGTGATCAATCCCGCATGGCAATGGATGATGCGTCGGGCCCATCACGTGCGCATGTGAGCGCATGTGGGCCGCGACCAAAGGCGCGAAGCCATTGAAAACAAATGAAGCCATGTGCCGGCGTTTATTTTTCGATGGTGTTGTGAACCGTTGCAAGGTTCAGCGGCTCGGGCGCCGGATGGATAACGCTTGAAGCAGGCATGCCGATTGGCATGTCGTGGCCGAGACAGACTTGGGGCGATACCCGTCGTCGTCATGTCGCCCGTACGTCAGCCCCCGGTTGCGTCGTCTGTGCAACGCGATACCGGCGACGCGCTGAGGGAAAAGCCTCATTGGCCCTGATTGCATCACATCTATACTGAGGCGACGAATTCATTGAACGTGTGAAACGGCATGACCGATACACAGTCCGAAGACAAACGTCCGGTCGCGGATCCCGCCGAGGACAACGCGTTTTTCCCATCCCCCTATTCGCTGGCGCAGTTCACGTCGGCCAAGTCCGATCTCTCGGGTGCCGATTACCCGAACGCCTATCGGGGCGGACGCCTCAAGGTGCTCATGATCGGTGCCGACGAGCGCTATCTGCTGACCGACAACGGCACGATGTTTTCGACCGGCAACCATCCGGTGGAAACATTGTTGCCGATGTATCATCTTGATCAGGCCGGTTTCGCCTTCGATGTGGCCACGATCTCCGGCAATCCGGTCAAGTTCGAGCACTGGGCGATGCCCTCGGAAGACGAAGCGCTCCAGAACCTGTTCGCGACCTATCGCGACCAGTTCAAGGCACCGCGCAAACTCGCCGACGTCATTGCCGATGGGCTCGACGACGCCGATTACATCGCGATATTCATCCCGGGCGGGCACGGCGCCCTGATCGGGCTGCCCGACAGTCCGGACGTAAAGACCGCTCTGGAGTGGGCGAATGACCGAGACAAGTTCGTGATCTCGATCTGTCACGGGCCGGCCGCGTTTCTATCGGTCGGCGACAGCCCCATGTACCAGGGTTACAAGATCTGTGCCTTCCCCGATTCGCTCGATGCACAGACGCCCGACATGGGCTACATGCCGGGCCATCTGACATGGCCATTCGGCGAACAACTCAAGAATCTCGGCTTCGAGCTGGTCAACGACGATATTTCCGGTGCAACACACCGCGATCGCAACCTGTTGACCGGCGACAGCCCGCTGGCCGGCAATGCGCTCGGCCGGCTGGCCGCCGATACGCTGCTCGAGGCCGTTGCCAAGGCGTGACCACTGGGCTTGCCGATGATGCGCTCAGCGTCGTGCTCGCACTGGAGCAGGCCACGACGCTGACCGCGGTCGAGGACGCGGTTCGGGCTTACGCCGCGCCGCTCGGCTACGACCGACTCGTCCTGTTCTCCGCCACGGCGGCGTGGGACGACGTGGTCGATCGCATCTACTGGGTCGAGGGCAACTGGAACGACGATGGCGCCGGCGTCGATGCCCGGACCTATATCCGCCGCTGTCCGATGACGCGTCATATCCTTGACGCGAGAGCGCCGTTCTTCTGGCGCAAGATCGAACAGGCCAGTGGCGAACAGTATCAGGTGACGCCGGCGCCGCGTGGCGACGGCGTGCACGGCCTGCAGGTGCCCGTCTTCGGGCCGCTCGGCCTCGAAGGGGCGATGAGCCTCGGCGGCGAACACATCAATGCCACCGCGACAACGCGCGTGGGGCTGACGCTGGTGGCCACGACCGCATTTCTGGCAGCCCGCCGACTGCTCGAAGCGCCGCGCGCCGAGACCAGCAAGCGATTGTCGAATCGTGAACAGGAAGTCCTGTCCTGGACCGCCGCCGGCCACCGCCAGGCCGATGTCGCCGCGACACTCGGCCTGTCGAGTCGCACGATCGAGAATCATCTGCGCCGCATACGACATCGTCTGGGTGCCACAACGACCGCCCAGGCGATCCGGATCGCGATCCACAACGGCGATATCGAAGTCTGAACCGATCCCGCCCGGACGCTCGACGCGCTTTCATCGGCCGCTCACGCCTGCAAAACAGTCGGGCTTCATCGTATCGGCATGCCGTGATGGGACACGGCCGCAGGACACCCTACGTTCGACACACCCTAGAGCCTGTTGATGTGTCCCGCGAGTCCGCGCCAAGCGCTGTTTTGCGGCAATCCAGCGCTTGTCCCTTTGGGTTGGGCCGCCCGCACAATCGACGATGGCCGCCCTGCGACGCGCGCCGTACAGGACGCGATCTGCGGCCCCAACGCGGCGCTCGTGCGACACAGCCTAGTAGATCAGCTGCACGTCCATGGCCGCGAGACGCTCGACCCAGGCCGGCTCGGGGGCGATGTCGGTGACCACGACATCGATATCGGCCAGATCACAGATCTGGACCAGCGCATTGCGATCGAATTTCGTATGGTCGACGAGCAACGCTCTGCGCCGGGCATGGCGCATCATCACCCGCTTGATCTGGGCCTCGCCGAGGTTGGACTCGAGCACGCCGGCCTCGCTGTGCAGGGCCTTGCAGCCAATCAGCGCCCAGTCGACGTTGAACCGGGCCAGCGATTCCTCGGCGAGACCACCGACGAAGGCCAGCGATTTCTTGCGCAGTTCCCCGCCGACTGTGATCAAGGCGTGTTCGCTTTCCGCGCCGACCGCGGCCAGACGAAGCGAGTTGCTGATCAACTGCAGATCGTGCCGGTCATTCAAGGCATCCAGCATCTCGCAGGTTGTCGAACTGGAATCGAGCATCAGTGCCTCGCCGTCGCCGATCAGCCGGGCGGCCTTGTGCGCGATCTGCTGCTTGGCAGCCCGATTGAACGATTCACGCGTCAGATACGGCAGGTCCTGACTGCGCTCGACGATCGCCACCGCGCCGCCGTGCGTGCGCTCGAGCACGCCTTCGCTTTCGAGTTTCTCGAGATCACGACGCACCGTTTCCCGCGTGACGTTGAAACGTTCGGCCAGATCCGCGACACCGACCTTGCCGTCGGCGAGCAGCACGTCGAGGGTCTTTTGTTTGCGTTCGGCGGGCAGCATGATCGGGTCGCTCGCGAGTGCGGCCGCCGCGAACGGCCGCCGGGCATGTGAAACACCAGTATAACGAGCCGGTCTCGTCCATCGCAGCGTCGAGCGACGACGACCCCGGCCATATCGACCAATGGCCGAGGCCGGCGGATTCAGCCCGCGGCCTGTGGCTCCCGTTCGGGCAACAGCGCACGTCCTTCGGCAAGGGTCTCGATGCAGCCCAGCGCCTTGAGTTGCATCAACGCGTTGCCGTAGGCCGAGGCTTCGATGGCCCCCGGTCGCAGCGGCTTTCCGGCGGCCGCCCGGATATGCGCACAGAGCACAGCATCCTGACTCCCGCCACCGCTGACACAGAGCGCGTTGACGGGCCGCTCGAACACGGTTTCCAGCACTCGGATCCGGGCGGCGATCTGATCGGCCAGACCGCGATAGATGGCCAAGGCGTAATCACCGATCCCGACAGGCCGGCCGAGACCGTGGGCCGCACAGAAATCGTCGATGGCCGCGATCATGTCGTCAGGGGCGAAGAACCGGTCATCATCCGGATCGATTCGGAGAGACGCTTCCAGTTGCGCATCGCTTGCGGCCGCGGATATCTCGGCATAATCAGGCGCGACGCCGTGACGGGTCTGCCAGGCCTCGCGCAGCATCTGTATCAGATACAGCCCGTTGATGTTGGTGATCAGGCGATGTGTGCCACAAACGCCGCCTTCATTGCCGAAACCGTGAGCCAACGTGCGCGCGTCGTATACCGGCGTATCGCTCTCCACCCCGAGCAACGACCAGGATCCGAGGATGAGAAAAGCCTCCTCGGCGCCGAGATCCAGGCCGGCGACGGCACTGGCCGTATCGTGCGAGCCGACGGCCACAACCGCGGTGGGCGACGTCTGCCCGCCGTTGAGCGTTTCCCGCAGCGTGCCGCATATCGTGCCACTCGGGATCATCGGCGGTAGCATCGCCGTGGGCAATCCGAGCTCGGCGACCAGGTCACGATCCCAGTCGCCGCGCACTGGATCGATCAGACCGCTGGTGCTGGCCAGCGTGTACTCGGCGTGATGCGAGCCGGACAGATACGCGGTCAGCAGATCGGCCATCATGAGTAGCGTATCGGCCTCGGCCAGGCGCGCCGGCCAACGCTCGGCGATCGCCAGCAATTGACACACCGTGTTGATGTCGAGCCGCTGGGCACCGGTCCGCCGGTGCATGGCCTCCAGCGACAGGAGGCCCTGCGACAAGCCCTGCGTGCCATGGCCGTTCCGATAATGAAGCGGCGGCATGACGAGCGCGCCGCCGGCATCGATCAGACCGAAATCCACACCCCAGCTGTCGATACCGACGGCGTGAACCGGTCCGCTTTCGCGCGCCCGAGCCAACCCATCGGCCAGCCCCGCATACAGCGCCGCCATGTCCCAGCAGGTCTGCCCGTCGTAACTGTCGGTGGCCGTGTCGAAACGATGCACTTCCCGCAGCGCGAGCCGGCCGTCGACCCGCTCGGCCAGCATGGCACGACTGCTCCCGGCGCCGAAGTCGAAGGCCAGGCATCGTACCGGCGCGCCGTGGCGGGATGGGCCTGAGCTTGTTCTATGCATGGTGTCGCCTCCTGAGCGGGCTTTCGACCTTAGAATCGCGCCTTGCCACAAGCAACATAAACAAAAGTATTATTCTTTATTTCTGTTGTTATTATCTGAATTCTGTTTTTATCCGCAGACAAGAAAAGACATTCACCGAACCACGGGATGGCTTCATGGCTCGATCCAACGACGAACAAACACTCCGCGAACAGATCTGCGACGTCGGCAAGCGGCTCTATCAGCGCGAGATGGGCGCCGCCAACGACGGCAACATCTCGGTGCGACTGGACGATGAACGCCTGCTCTGCTCACCGACCGCGGTCTCGAAAGGCTTCATGACGCCGGAAATGATCTGCGTGATCGACAACGACGGCGAGCCGGTCGCAGGCGAAACCAACCGGCCCTCGTCGGAGATCAAGATGCATCTGCACGTCTACCGGCATCGCCCCGACGTCAATGCTGTGGTTCATGCCCATCCGCTGTATGCCACGGTGCATGCCATCTGTGGCAAGCCACTGACCCAGCAGGTCATGCCGGAGTCCACCATCCTGCTCGGCGAAGTGCCGATCGCGCCCTATGGCACGCCGTCGACGATGGATCTGCCCAACTCGACCACCGCATATCTCGCCCGCTATGACGCGCTGCTGCTGGAAAACCACGGCGCCCTGTCCTACGGCGCGGACCTGAACAACGCCCATTTCAAGATGGAGGCGCTGGACTACTACGCCAAGGTGGTCTATCTCGCGTCGCAGTACGGCGGCGCACAGGAGTTCAGCCAGGCCGAGGTCGACAAGCTCATCGAGCTGCGCCGAACGCGTTTCAAGCTACCCGGCCGTCATCCCTTCGTGGACGGTGAATAACCCTGCCGAGGCGCACCCATGAACCAAACCATGCAAGCCGTGGTCAATCACGGCCCGCACGACTATCGCCTGGAAACCGTAGCGACCCCCGAAGCCCGAGGGCGCGAAGTGGTCATCCGCATCGAGGCCTGTGGCATCTGTGCCAGCGACGTCAAATGCTGGTCCGGCGCCGATATGTTCTGGGGCAACGACGAACAGCCGGCCTACGTGAAAGGCCCGGTCGTGCCCGGTCACGAGTTTGTCGGCCGGGTGGCCGCGATCGGCCCCGAGCACACCGGCTTCGATATCGGCGACCGCGTGATCGCCGAGCAGATCGTACCCTGCGAGGCCTGCGACTATTGCGAGCGCGGCGCCTACTGGATGTGCGAACGCCACGACATCTTCGGCTTCCAGAACAACGTCAACGGCGGCATGGCCGAATTCATGCGCTTCCCGGACAACGCGCGCCTGCACCGCGTACCGGCTGATCTGGCCGTCGACAAGGCCGTCCTGATCGAGCCCTTCGCCTGTTCGATGCATGCCGTGGAACGCGCGAATATCCAGCTGGCCGATACGGTCGTGATCTCCGGCGCCGGCACGCTCGGCCTCGGCATGGTCGGCATCGCGAAACTGAAGAGCCCGCGACGGCTGATCGTGCTCGACATGAACGACGACCGGCTCGCCAAGGCCGCCGAATACGGCGCCGACATCACCATCAACCCGGCCCGCGAGGACGTTGTCGCCCGGATCAAGGACGAGACCCGCGGCTACGGCTGCGATGTCTATATCGAGGCGAGCGGCGCGCCGGCCAGCGTGCGTCAGGGCTTGAACGCCATCCGCAAGCTCGGCCGTTTCGTGGAGTTCAGCGTATTCGGCGAACCGGTCACCGCAGACTGGTCGATCATCGGCGACCGCAAGGAGCTGGATCTGCTGGGCGCGCATCTCGGCGCCTACTGCTATCCGGCCACGATCGCGGGCATTGCCGACGGCTCGATCCCGACCGACGGCATGGTGACGCATCGTTTGCCGCTGGCCGAATTCGAAGCCGGGTTCGAACAGGTCAAGGCCGGGCGCGATGCGCTCAAGGTCATCCTGGTTCCCGACGCCGACACGGCCTGACCCGCGCGCCGCGCTTCGACGGAGATTTCCATGTCCAATCGTGCTTCCGCCCGCATGCTCTTCGGCATGCCTCTTGCCCTGCTCGGCGGCTATATCGCCATCGCCCTGTTCATGACCGGCGACGGCATCGAACTCGCTTTCCTGTCCAAATACCTGGTTGATATCGGATTTTCCGAGTCCAGTGCATCACTGGTGTTTTCGGTCTACGGCTTCATGGTGGCTCTCGGCTCCTGGCTGGCCGGTGTCTCGGCCGAAATCTACGGGCCGCGGCGGGTGATGAAGTGGGGTGCGATCATCTGGGTCGTCTTCCACGTGCTGTTTCTGCTGTTCGGCCTCGAGGCCGAGAGCCTGCCGATGATCCTGTTGCTCTACGGCATCCGGGCCGTGGGCTATCCACTGTTCATCTATTCGTTCGTGGTCTGGATCGCCCGCACCGCCCCCGACGAGCGACTGGCCTCGGCCATGGGCTGGTTCTGGGCTATGTATTCCGTGGGCATCGGCTTCATCGGTACCTACCTGCCGAGCTATACGCTGCCGCTGATCGGCTTCATGGGCACCCTCTGGTTCTCGCTGATCTGGGTGATCGCCGCCGCCTTGATCGGCCTGTTGACGATGACCGAGGGTAACGACGCCAAGGGCAAGCAGCTGACCTCGACCGCCGACAAGCTCAAGGAGATGAGCCGCGGTATCACGCTGTTGTTTGAAAACCGCAACATCGCACTGGCTTTCGTGGTGCGGATCATCAACCAGCACTCGTTGTTCGGTTTCATGGTGATCATGCCGATCTTCTTCACCGATACCCTGCATTTCTCGACGCCGGAATGGCTGCGGATCTGGGGCGTGGTCTTCATCACGACGATCGCCACCAACGTGCTCTGGGGCATCTGCGGGGACCGCTTCGGCTGGCTGCGCCAGATCCGCTGGTTCGGCTGCGTGGGCATGGCGATTACCTGTCTGATGTTCTATTACATCCCGCTGGCCTATGCCGGCCATGTGCCGATCGCGATCGGCGTGGCCATTCTCTACGGCATCACGCTCTCGGCCTTCGTACCGATGTCGGCCATGTTCCCCGTGCTGGCACCGAAACACCGGGGGGCCGCGATTTCCATCCACAACCTGTCGGTAGGGCTGTCGAACTTCGCCGGGCCGGCGATCGCCACGCCGCTGCTGCCCTGGATCGGGGTCGAAGGCGTGGTCTGGACCTATACCGGCATCTACCTGATCGGCGCGGCCCTGACGTTCTTCATCAATTTCCGTCAGCCCGGTCTCGACACGGCCACACCCGAGGCCGCTGACACACAAAAGGCGGCTCAATCATGAATATCTTCGATCAATTCCGTCTCGACGACCGCGTGGCGGTGGTCACCGGCGGCGCCCAGGGTCTGGGCCTGGCCATGGGCGAGGCCCTGCTCTCGGCCGGCGCCCATCTGGCTATCGTGGATATCGACGGCGACAAGGCCGCCGCGACCGCCGAGCGATTGTCGAGCGAGTACGGCGGCCGGGCCCGGGCCTACCGAGTGGATCTGACCGACGAGGCCGCCGTAGTTGCCCTGACCGAGCGCTTGATCGGGCAATACGGCCGAATCGATATCCTGTTCAACAACGCGGGCATCGCCCATCACGCGCCGTCCGAGTCCGACGACTACGACGACTGGAAACGCGTCATCGATATCGACCTGAACGCGGTCTATCTGCTGTCGCGCGAGATCGGCCGGCACATGCTGGCCGAAGGCGGCGGGTCGATCGTGAATACCTCGTCAATGTCGGGGCTGATCGCCAACGTACCGCAGCCGCAGTCAGCCTATAACGCCGCCAAGTCGGGCGTGAACATGCTGACCAAGAGCCTGGCCGCCGAATGGGGGGATCGCGGCGTGCGTGTGAATGCCATCGCCCCCGGCTACATGAAGACCGAGATCACCCGTGCGTTCTTCGAACAGGGCGGACCGATGATCGACCGTTGGCTGTCGATGACGCCGATGGGCCGGGCCGGGGAGCCGCGCGAGCTGGGCGGTCTGGCGCTCTATCTGGCCTCGGATGCCTCCAGCTTCGTGACCGGTGCCGTGTTCTCGGTCGACGGCGGCTATACCGCGATCTGACCGTTCGATCGGCGTCGCCCCGGCGGCGTCGACGTTCCCAACGCAGCCGTTTCGGCCGCTTCAACCACAGGCTGGGGTGTGGCTCGCCCGCACGCCGGCCATGTGGCACACGGCGCCAACGCGGCCGTTTCCCGGGCCGCGCCTTTCATGCGCTGGTTTCACGGCGCTGGCTTGCGATATCAACTGTTTTTACATACAGTTTATCGATGGCGCATCGGCCCACGAATCATGCCGCCCGCGGTGCATTGACCAACGCGGCGAGCCGCTTTGCGGCCGCCCACGGCGAGGATTTCGACGACGGCTGGGATACGCTGGATACGCTTGCCGACGACGACACGGCCCCGCCCACGCGCCTGCACCGCGACCCGACCCGGCGCGTCATCTCGCGCAACGAATCGCCTGATGTGCCATTCGCGGCCTCCATCAATCCCTACAAGGGCTGTGCGCACGGCTGTATCTATTGTTTCGCGCGGCCGACGCATGAATATCTGGATCACTCGGCCGGGCTGGATTTCGAAACCGAGCTCTACTACAAGCCGGAGGCCGCCGCGCTGTTCGAGGCCGAACTGCGTCATCCCCGTTATCGATGCGAGGCCATCACGCTCGGTGCCAACACCGATCCTTATCAGCCCGACGACCGCAAACTGGCGATCACCCGCGAGATTCTCGAAGTCGCCCACCAATTCAACCAGCCGATTTCGGTCATCACGAAAGGCGCGCACGTCACCCGCGATCTGGACTTGCTGGGCGACATGGCCGGGCGCGGTCTGGCCAGCGTGTTCGTGTCCGTGACGAGCCTGGACTCAGACATCAAACGCACGCTGGAGCCGCGTGCTGCCGCGCCGGGCCGGCGGCTGGCCACGATCCGCGCGCTGGCCGAGGCGGGCGTGCCAACCGGTGCGTTGATCGCTCCCGTCATCCCCATGATCACCGATCACGAGATCGAGCGCCTGGTCGCGGCGGTCGCCGACGCGGGAGCAAGGCGCGTCGGCCATGTGCTATTGCGCCTGCCACACAGCATCAAGCAGCTGTTTCGCGAGTGGCTGGAAACGCATTATCCCGACCGCGCCGCGCACGTAATGAGCCTGATCCGCCAGATGCGCGGCGGCGCCGACTACGACGCCACCTGGGGCACCCGCATGACCGGCACCGGTCATTACGCTGCACTCATCGAAAAACGTATCGCCCTGGCCCGACGTCGCCACGGCCTGGAGGGCCAACGCTTTGCACTGGATACGTCGCAGTTCGCCCCGCCGCCGGCCACCGGCGATCAGTTCGGCTTCGATTTCGGCCGCCAGGTGTGACCTCTCAGTAGATCGTTCATCCGAGCCGCGATCCTTGTAGCCGATGGGTGCTGAAATCCAGAAGCCAAAGGAGCCAACACTGAGCGTGGTACATAATCAAGTGCCTTTTTGACTGCCCCGTCGCATGCGGCTATAACCGAAAAGTCTCATCCGGAGACGGACACGGCGGCATCAGGCATGTCAAAAACAAGATTCGATCTTTTCCGTCCGGCTGCAACGCGCTGCCTCGGCGTCTTTTTCATGCTACTCGTATGCCCGCCTGCGGCCTTCGCGGACACGGCCACGCACTCGCCGGTCAGCCAACCCGTCTTGGGCAAACTCGTCTATGGGCGGGCCGATTGCGTCAAGAATTGCGTGCAGGGTTATGCAGCCGGCGATCAGGTGATTTTCTTCACGGTCGGGGCCTTCGGCGACATCATTCGCGCCGAAACCGTGGTACCGACCGATTCGCCCACGGATTCTCGCGGGACCGTCTCAACGCGCTCGGGCGGGACACGCGTGCCGGCCGAAAAATGCCATAACGCGCGGATGTGCCAAGATAATCCGAAAACACCCACGATCAGAACCATTATTTACATGGCAGCGACGCCAGCTGGGCCCGGGATGGTGTCGATCAGCACCCAGGTGCGATATATCGTGACCGCGACGAACGGTTCGCTCTACGGACGAGGCGATATCTATAACACCAGCCCGATTTCGACAACGACAACGTCTTCCGATAACTACAACGGGCCACTGGACGGGCAATTTCGACCGGCAAACGACGCGGTTGGCGTCAGTCCCTAGTCGAGATTGCCTACGCAATGAGCCGCCGCCGAAACACGTTGGCGGCCGGCCGATCATCGTCGCCGGGCCAGCTTGAGCGTAAGACGGGCACTTTCGGCAATGAAGTCGCCAAGAGAGTCAGCTATTTTTCAGGGCGCCTGATGTGGACATCCCGGCCAGCACCCGGTCACCAGCCTCGGCATGTTTAAAGTTTCGCGCCCGGTCCACCGTTCCAATACGCCCCATGGCAGAGTAGTCGCCGTCTTTCTGTCTGCTCTGTCGCGATGACGCACGCCTCGGCGACCCAATCGCCCTCGCCGCTCACCAACCCATTGCTGCTCGTGATGGTGCTGGCCGCCTTCACGAGCGTGCTCAACAACAGCATGGTCAACGTCGCGATTCCGGTCGTCAGCCACGATCTGGGCATCGCACCGAGTCTGTCCGGCTGGATCATCACGGCGTATTCGATCGTGTTCGCGACCGGTGTGGCGATCTATGGCCGTGTGTCGGACAGCTATAGTCTGCGCCGGACCTTTCTGTTCGCACTCGTGGTGTTCGGCCTCGGTTCGCTGACCTGTGCCCTGGCCCCGCATTTCGGCGTGCTCGTGGGCGGGCGGGCGATTCAGGCGGCCGGCGCGGCCGCCATTCCCTCATTGGCCTACGGCTCGATCGCCCGTCTGTTCCCGGCCGGCCAGCGAGGGCGGCTGTTCGGCATCATGTCCTCTGCGGTAGGTATGGGCGCAGCGACCGGGCCGCTGGTGGGCGGCATCGGGGTGTCGATGGCCGGATGGCGCATTCTGTTCTTTGGCACGCTGGCGGTACTCTGCCTGTTGTTCATCGCCGCCTGGCAACGTCTACCGGAGCCGAACGCCGGGCGCACGCCGCCAAGCGATCGTCTCGCGCGTGTCGATCTGCCGGGCGGTCTGTTACTGGCAGTCAGCGCCGCGGCACTGCTGTTCGGGGTCACCGCGGTCAGCCATGTCGGCCCGACGGCTCCGCGCGCCTGGGGCATGCTGGTCGTCGCCCTGATCACCGGAAGCCTGTTCACCTGGCGAATCCGCACGGCGCGTCATCCTTTCGTGCCGCCGGCATTGTTCGGCAACCGGCGTTTTCTTTCCGCGGCGCTGATCGCCCTGCTCTCACAGGGGGCCTTCATCGGCGGTGGTCTGTTTCTCACCCCGTTGATGCTGATCGATCAGCTCGGGTTCTCGGCGTTCCAGGCCGGGCTGGTCATCGCCCCGGGGGCGATCTCCGTCGCCTTGCTGGCACCGATCGTCGGCCGGCTGTCCGATCGTTACGGCCCGCGCGCTGTGCTGGGCACCAGCCTGACGGTCCTGCTGACCGGGCTCATCGGTCTGTCGAGCATCGGGGCGGGCGGTCCGGTCTATGTGCTTGCAGCCTGTCTGGTCGTTGCCAGTTCGGGCTATGCCGGCGTGACCTCGCCCGCCGCCAATGCGGCCTCGACGGCGTTGTCCACGGAGATCGCCGGCGTGGGTTTCGGCATCTACCAGCTGTGTTTCTTCATGGGCGCGGGGACCGGCGCTGCCGTGTTCGGCAGCGTGCTTGCCGCCCGCCGTCACCACGCCGGCGGCGCGCTCAATCCGCTCTACGGTGGGCCGGCGGCCACCGCCCCGTTCTCCGATGCCTATCTTGTCGCCTGTGTCGCGGTCCTCGTGGCCCTGATCGCGCTGATCGGCCTCGGTCGAGCACGCCGCATCGAGGCCATCTAAAGCCCGAGGGCCTGTTGATGTTTCGTGCGAGCCCGCGCCAAGCGCTGTTCTGCGGCAAGACGAGGCGTAGCAGGCGCCGCGCAGTCATTCTGCGCTAGCCTGCTAGAACGCTGTATTGCCGCAAAACAGCGCTTGTCCCTTCGGATTGGGCCGCAAATCGCGCCCGGCGGCGTTGCGAGTCTGGATCGTGGCACGCCATGATCGGCGACTCGCGCCTTGCCGGACACACGGCGGTCTCTCGACGAAAAGGCGCTCGAACGAAACCTCAACAGGCCCTAGCCCGCCTTGCGTTCCAGCGCCTCGCCTCGATGCATCACCAGCTCGCCATCGATCAGATCACGAATCCAGCCGACGTAGCGCGGCAACAGGCGCGGCGGCAGATCATGGCCCAGGCCGTCGACCTCCTCGTAATGCACATTCGGCAGCCAGGCCGCAGTATCCCGCCCATGGGCGACCGGCAGCAGCGGATCGTCGCGGCCGTGGATCACCAGGGCCGGCTGGCGAATGTCCGACAGCAAATCCCGCCGCGAACGAGCCGAGAGCACGGCGAGCATCTGGCGATGGGTGCCGGCCGGGGCATATGACCGCTCGGCGTTCTTGAGACACTCGCTGTACCAGTCTTCCTCGCTTCGGGCCAGGCGCGGGTCACGGCTGCCGATCAGACGCATGGTACGCGCCATGTGCGCTGCCACGTCTTCGGCGTCTCGGCTTTTCGGCGCCCGCGCCAGGCGCAGCAGAATCCGCAAACGGCTCCGCGGCAGTTTGGGATGACCCGAGGTGGACATGATGGAAGTCAGCGTCTTCACGCGTTCCGGCTCACGCGCCGCCACGACCTGGGCGATCATCCCGCCCATCGATACCCCGACCAGATGGGCTGCCGTGATCTCGAGCGCGTCCATCAGGGCCACTGCGTCATCGGCCATGTCCTCGATTTGATACGGTGCGCCGATGGGGCGCTTGGCCACCCCGCGCATGAAGGCCTTGAACGGCGACGGATATCGGCGTGCCGTCTTGATCTGCGTCGACAGACCGATATCGCGATTGTCGAACCGGATCACGCGTAGCCCTGTATCTGCCAGTGCCCGACAGAAGGCGTCCGGCCAGGCACGCAATTGCATGCCGAGACCGACGATCAGCACGAGCGCTGGATCCCGCGTGCGACCGAACTGCTCGTAGGCCAGCGTCAGGCCATTGGCTTCCACCGTATCGACGATATCGGCGCCCTGCAGCGCCGGCGCAAGAAACTCTGCCATGTCTTTTCGCCTAACCTTGCCGATTGCAAACGGCCGTTATACTTACCTGTCATGAGCCTACTCGACCGACTCGCCGACGCCCATATCGAAACCGCCGCGGCACAGGGCGCCTTCGACGATCTGCCCGGCGCCGGACGGCCGTTGCCGCCGGACGAGGCCCGCCACGTCCCGGAACAGCTACGTGCCGGCTATCGATTGTTGAAGAACGCCGGCTGTGTTCCGCCGGAAATGGCGAGCCGGCAGGCGTTGCGCGAGGTCGAGGATCTACTCGCCCACGCCGCACCGGACTCCGAGGAGAACCGGCGCCTGACGCGCCGAGCGCGCCGAGCGCGCCGGCTCGAACTGCAATTGTCGCAGTCACCCCGCGGCCGCGCGCTGCTCGCCGACCGTGATTACGCCGATGCCCTGCGGGACCGGCTCACAGGACAGGAGAAATCAACGTGAATGCGCCCGCCCCGATCCATCTGCTCGATGCGGACACACCGGAACGTCTGGCCGATCTTTCGGCGCTGGCCCACATTATCTGGCAACAACATTACGTGCCGTTGATCGGCCAGGCCCAGGTCGAATACATGCTCGCCGAGGGCTACTCGGACGAGGCCCTGATGCGCGATCACGAGGCCGGCAAGCGCTTCACCCTGGCCATGCGAGGGGAGCGGGCAATCGGGTTCGCCGCCGTCAGCCCACCCGAGCCGTCCGAGCCCGACTGTGCCTGGCTGGACAAGCTATACGTCGCCCAGGAGGCCCGCAATCTCGGTGTCGGGCGGCGTCTGGTCGAGCGCGCCGCCTGGCAGATCGATGAATTCTGGTCGGCCGAGAAAATGGCCCTACGGGTCAACCGACACAACGACAGCTCCATCACGGCCTACAAGGCGATGGGCTTTGCGATCTGCGACACGGACGTGAAACCCATCGGGCAGGGGTTCGTGATGGATGATTACATCATGCGTGCCCCACGGGCGCATCTGGCCAATCGATCGGCCGCCTCAAACTAGGGCCTGTTATGAACCCGGCATAAAAATAGATGAGTTTTCGGGTTGATAACGCACGTGTGCGACAGCACGCGCGCCACGGCCAACGGCCGTGAAGCCATTGAAAATAAAAAGACGGACAAGTGCCGGCGTTTTTTTCGACGGCGTTGAAAACAGCTGACGTCGTCAGCTGTTTGGGTGCCGGATTAATAACACGTCGCGCGTGCGCCGCGCCCGTGGCGTCGGGCAAGACACGCCCCGCGCGAAGTCTACAACGCCGCGGGGCGCCGCTCGGCCACTGAGGCGGTCACCTATCTCGGGACGAGACGTCTAGGCACCGACATAACGACGGGTAATGTCGATCAGCGTGTCATCCAGCCACTGCGACATGGCGACGTCGTCGGCCACGAGCGATTCGAGCGTGGCCTTGACCTGTCCGGCCTCGGCGATATCGGCAACCGCGATCAAGGCCCGGTAGTTGGCGATCTCGAAATGCTCGAAGGCGATGCTGGCGGCCACGGCCTGGACCGGCGTCTCGCCGCTGAGCTGCGTGCCCCAGGAATGACCCAGCGCAGACAGCTTGCCGCCGATGTCCTTGGCGGTCGACGTATCGGCGCCAAGATCGTCGAGCAGCTGTGCGATCTCACGCCGATGCTGACGCGTCTCGGCGACATGCTCGTTCAGTCGATTCGACAGGACCGGATAATCCGAGGACAACGCCTCGGCCCGGCCACCCAGCATGGTCTCGCCGTGCTGGGCGAAGGCATGGGCCTCCTGCAGCCATGCGATCAGCGTGTCGTGCGTGGTCTCGGCCATGATCGTCGGCTCCCGATGGGAAAAGCCCTTTGTCTGGGCACGTTTCACGTGCAACCGGGCTCAAGTGAGTGTGGATAACGCTTCGGCGAATGCATCGAAGGCATCTTCCGAGAATAGTACGAAACGAACCTGTCTGACCGATACCGCCTCGCGCGCTGCCTCACCCACGCTTTCCACGGCAATCGTGGCGGCCTCGGCCAGCGGATAGCCGTAGATGCCGGCGGATATGGCCGGGAAGGCGACCGATGCCGCGGCCTTGCCCTCGGCCAGGCGCATCGCCTGTCGATAGCAGGCCGCCAACTGCCGGGGCACCGCCGGGTTCTGTGAATAAACCGGACCGACACAGTGGACCACCCATTGATTGGCCAGGTCGAAGGCGGGCGTGATCACGGCCTCGCCGGCCTCGATCGGCGCAAGCGCCCGGCTGGCCTCCACCAGTTTCGGCCCCGCTGCCCGGTGGATAGCGCCGTCGACTCCGCCGCCCCCCTGCAACTGCTTGTTGGCTGCGTTGACGATGACATCGATATCGGCCTGGCGGGTGATATCGCCCTGAACACATTCGACGATCACATCTGCGATCTCGCGCTGCATGCTTCGATTCTCCGTTGTCGCCGTGGCACCATCATCCGCCGCGTATCGGCGCACGCCAAGCCCGTAGCGACCGATTGCCGGTGGCGATCTCACGCGCAGCGCTTGAACCGGCCGGCCGGACCACACATCTTGTGCGATACGCCTGGTTGGCGTATCCATTTGTTCGAGCCGGTATCTCATGTCCGAATCCACTCCCCGTGACCGCGTTCTGCCGGCGCCGCCCCTGGCCGCGCGTCAGCCGCATCCCACCACGATTCACGGCGCGGACCTGGCCGACGACTACGCCTGGCTGCGCGATGCCCAATGGCGCGAGGCCATGCTGGATCCGGCACGGCTCGATGCTGACATCCGGGCCCATCTGGATGCCGAGAACGACTACACCGAAGCCGTGCTCGCCGACACCGAAGATCTGCAGCGCCGGCTCGTGGCCGAAATGCGGGCCCGCATGGCCGAAGTCGATGCCAGCGTCCCCACGCCGGACGGCGACCATGTCTACTACGTGCGTTTCCGGGAGGGCGGCCAGCATCCGATCTTCTGTCGCGCGCCGCGCAGCGCCGACGGCTCCGCGAGGCCCGGCGAGGCGCTCGATGGCGAGACGATCCTGCTCGACGGCGATGCCGAAGCCGAGGGCCGGACCTATTTCTCGCTCGGCGCGGTCGACCACAGTCCGGATCACAGCCGTCTGGCCTTCGCGCTCGACGAGCGGGGTTCCGAGGCCTACACGATTCATGTCCGTGATATCGACACCGGCGTGGAGATCCAGCCGCCGATCGATAATGCCACCGGCACAGTCGCCTGGTCGGCCGATAGCCAGACGCTGTTCTACGTTACCCTCGACGACAATCATCGGCCGTGTCGTGTCTGGCGACTGCCGCTCGGGGCCGACCAGGCCAGCGCCGAGCTCGTCTACGAAGAGCCCGATCCCGGTTTTTTCGTCAGCCTCGGCGAAACCCAGTCGGGCCGTTACCTGCTCATCCATGCCCACGATCACGCCACGAGCGAGACCCGCTATATCCCGGCAGCCACGCCGCACGTCGCCCCGGCGCTGATTGCCGCCCGCCAGATCGGTCGCGAATACAGCGTGGATGACGACAACGGCACGCATTTCGTGATGTTGACCAATGCTGGCGAAGCCGAGGATTTCCGTCTCGTACGCGCACCGATCGAGGCCCCCGACGAAGCCCAATGGGAAGAACTCGTGCCCCACCAGCCCGGTCGGCTGATCCTCGACCACGTCGAACTGGCGCGCTTTCGCGTGCGCATGGAACGTGCCGATGCCCTGCCGCGCATCATCATCACGGACAAGCAGACCGGCACCGATCACGCCATCGCTTTCGAGGCCGAAGCCTATTCGCTGGGCATGTCGGTCGGCTATGAGTACGACACATCGACCCTGCGTTTTCTCTACAGCGCGCCCCACACCCCGGACGAGACCTTCGATTACGACATGGCCACGCGCGCGCGCACGCTGCGCAAGCAACGCCAGGTCCCCAGCGGTTTCGATACCGACGATTACATCGTCCGCCGGTCGACCGCCGAGACACACGACGGCGAGCAGGTGCCGATCACGATCACCCATCACAAGGACACGCCGCTCGACGGCAGCGCGCCGTGTCTGCTGCACGGCTACGGCGCGTACGGCATCTCCGAGCCGGCGGCGTTCTCGGCGAGCCGTTTCTCGCTCATCGATCGCGGCTTCGTGTACGCCATCGCCCACGTCCGGGGCGGCAAGGAACGCGGTTATCGCTGGTATCGGGAAGGCAAGCTCGCCCGTAAACCCAATACCTTCGCCGACTTCATTCGCGTGGCCGAACACCTGATCGAGACCGGCTACACCGGCGCCGGGCGCATCGCCGCCCACGGCGGCAGCGCCGGCGGCATGCTGGTCGGGGCCGTCGTCAATCAACGGCCGGAGCTGTTCGGCGCGGCCGTGGCCGACGTGCCCTTCGTGGACGTGCTCAATACCATGATGGACGACAGTCTGCCGCTCACACCGCCGGAATGGCCCGAATGGGGTAACCCGCGTGACGATGCCGACGCCTTCGCGACCATCCGGTCTTATTGCCCATATCAGAACGTCACCGCCCAGGCCTATCCGGCCCTGCTCGTGATCGCCGGCGTGTCCGATCCCCGCGTGACCTACTGGGAGCCGGCCAAATGGGTGGCCAAACTCCGGGCTACCAAGACCGACACCAATACACTGCTGCTCAAGACCCATATGGCCGCCGGCCACGGCGGTCTGCCCGGCCGTTTCGCAGCGCTCGAGGAAACCGGGCTGATCTATGCGTTCCTGCTGCGCGAGCTGGCGCCGGCGGCGACCAGGGCCCATTGAGCCGGGCCCCGCGCGGTTGAGCCGCCCACGACAAATCGGCTATCGGCGTACTACGGCATGGCCAAGCTGAATCGTGGCAGGCCACGACCGGCGACTTACGCCTTGCAGGACACGATTTGCGGTCTCCAACGCGGCGCTCGAACGAAACATCAACAGGCCCTAGCGTAACGGCACGATATGACGGAAACCGGCGGCCTCATTCGTCAGTCGCTCGGTGACACGGCCATTACGGTCATGCGCCACGGCCCAGCCGAAATCGACGTCGGGCCCGTCGTCGCGCCGGGCGACCGCACCGCGTGACGGGCTGAAGAGCCACCGCGCCGGGCGCGGACGCGCGCCGTCGAAAGTCAGCCGTACGGCGGTTCCCTCGGGATAATGCATGGGGCCGAGTGAAAACGGGGCCGTCAGCGCACCGCCGGCAGACAGCACACGACGGTCGGCATCCAGTGCCAGGCGCACCGTCAGACGGGCACCGGCGATGATCGTCGTCCGGTCATCGGCGGTATCGATGATCCAACGATCCGCGCCGCGGCGACCCGAGACATAGCGCGCGCCTTCCGAGGCCCGCAGTGCACTACCTGCCGGCAGCCGGATCCCGTCGGCCTGCTGATCGGCAGCGAGCACGCAGCGCCGGATCGTGCCCGGGCTGCCGTCAGCGTGCAGATCGAGTGCAACCGGTGTGCCCGCCCGACAGCGCCAGCCGGCCCACGACTGGTCGACAGCCAGATAGACGGTCGCGCGATCCGGTACATGGCCTTGCGCCCCGTTGACTGACCGGAAATGGCGTTCCATACGCGATGCGCGGAACCCATACACCGAGACCGGCTTGGGAAAACGAGCCGCGCGAAACGAGGCCGGCTCGTCCGGCTCTCGCAGCACAAGCCGCGTACCGGCCGGCATCGGCTGGCCGGCGATCACGCGCGGGGCATCGAGCGTGGTGCGTCGCAGCACGTAATGGTGGATCGCGCCGCCCAGAATATAGACGCCGAGAAAGAGCTGGGTGGCGACAAACGGCAGACCGAACACGCCGAGAATACCGAGCGAGAATCCGCGAACCCATCGATGTCGCCCGGCAAACGCTCGAAATCGACGGCTGATCGACAGCGCGACGAGACCGACGACGAGCAGCAGCAACGCGATCTGCGAGAGTGTCAGCACGACGGCCAGCGCGAGTGACGGTAGGGGGGCAAAAATCATGATAAGGACTCGAACACGAGCGGCCGGCAGCGGATTTCAGTGTAGGCCGCCGACACCGAAACCGCATGCGCATCCGCCGATGCCGGGTCGATCCGAGGCCGTCTTTCGCCTGGGGCCTGTTGATGTTTCGTGCGAGTCCGCGCCAAGTGCTGCCTGCAATCGGCTTTGGGCCGGCAGGAATAGGCATCGCATGCATCCCGTGTGTAAGTACTGGCACGCGGGATTGTCGCCCTGCCTTTGATTTCGGGGCGCCTGCGACTCGCGCCTTGCCGGACACGATTCGTAGGCGGAAACACTGCGCTCGCACAAAACATCACTGGGCTCTCGCCCCGACATATCGCGGGCCCCGCGACGGCCTCTCATCGGCTATCGTCGGCACCAGGCCCTCGCAAGCGCCTCGGACGCGCGGCGCATCGTCCTCTCCCAACGCCCATGATCGAACTCCGACAACTCCGCCAATTCGTCGTCGTGGCCGAAGAGCTGCATTTCCATCGGGCAGCGCGACGCCTGAACATGTCGCAGCCGCCGCTCAGCGCCGCGATCCGTCGACTCGAGGCCGATATCGGCGAGGCCCTGATCGTGCGTGGCAACCGACACAACACCCTGACCGCGGCCGGCGCTGCCCTGCTCGTCGAGGCCCGTTCAACGCTGGCCCAGGCCGCGCAGTGTGCACCGGCCGCCCGCGACGCCGCACACGGCGTGCGCGGCCGCGTCCGGCTCGGTTATGTCGGCAGTGCGATGTACGGCCGCCTTCCAGAGACGGTTCGGACCTTCCGCCGGGCCTATCCGGCGGTCGGTCTCGATCTGGAGGAACGCACGACGGCCCGACAGATTGCAGCCCTGCGACAGGGCGAGACGGATCTGGCGCTGGTCCTGCCGCCGATCGCGGACAGCACCGATCTATCGTTCGCGGATTTCGATACCGACTGTCTGGCGATCGCAATTGCACGCGAGCATCCGCTGGCCGACAAACCGATGCTCGCCGTCGAAGACCTGGCCGAGGCGTCCTTCGTGTTCTGGCCAGCGCACGAAGGACGCGGCTTCTACCAACGGGCGGTCGATCTCTGTCTTCGGGCCGGCTTCGAACCGCGGATCGTCCAGCACGCCGAACAGATGCACGGCGTGATCGCCCTGGTGGCCGCCGACGTCGGGGTCGCGATCGTGCCGGCCAGCATGGCCGGCGTGCATCGACCGGATGTGGTCTATCGCCCCATCACCACGGCAGACGCAGTCTTCGAACTGTGCTGGTGCTGGCGTGCGGAACGGGAAACCCCGGCGCTGGCCAATCTCGTTGCATTCGCCGGGCCGCCGCCGGGCTGATATCCCGGCCGTATCACCACGCGACGGCAACGGTATTGGCCGGCCGTCGAACGGCCGACCTACCGTGGGTCGACGTTTCAAACACGGATTCCCTCATGCTCGACTTCAGCACGCGCGTTGTTCTTGTCACCGGCGCAGCCCGCGGCATCGGCCGGGCCTGCGCCCACGATCTCGCCCGTCGCGGTGCTCACGTCATCATCCACGATCGCGGCACCGATGCGTCCGGCCAGGGCTTTGACCCGGCGCCTGCCGACCGGGCGGCAGCCGCCCTCGTCGAGGCCGGCCTGCGCGCCACGGCCGCGCATGACGACATCGAAACCCGGGACGGCTGTGCTCGCCTCGTCGCACGGATCGTGGCCACGCACGGCCGACTCGATGTCGTGATGCACAACGCTGGCTGGGTGGGCTATCAAGCGATCGCGGCGCTGACACCGGATTTTTTGCAACGCGCCATCGCCATCCATCTCTCGGCACCGACCTGGCTTGCCCAGGCAGCCTGGCCTGCGATGGTCGAACAACAGTACGGCCGCATTCTGCTGACCACATCCGATCGCGCGTTGTACCCCGAGTATGCCCGGTCCGGCCTCGCGGCCTATGCCAGCACCAAGATAGCCGCGGTCGGGCTAGTTCATGCGCTGGCCACCGAAGGCGCGACGCATGATATCCAGGTCAATGCGATCTCGCCGGTGGCCAAGACCCGCATGTGGGGTATCGACCGGCCGCCGTCGGAACTGACGCCGGAAAGCATCGCGCCCGGGGCGGTCTATCTGGTCAGCGATCACTGCCAGGACAGCGGCTGGATCCTGCGGGCCAGCAACGGCCAATTTCACGGCGTGCGGGCCCGCGAGGCCGAGGGCGTGGTCTACCCGCACGATCTACGCGGTGTGCGTGCGGCCACCGGCGAGGATGTCGCCGATGCCTGGCCCCGTATCGCCGTGCTCTGCCCCGAACCGCGCTTTGCGGGCTGATCCGCCCGCCGCCATGCGGATTCGTGCCCGGCTTGACGTCAAGTGTGGTTGAGGCCCCAGGCTCGACGTCCCAACCTGCCGCACCCGACGACCCCTATTGATGGACAAGCAATACAGCCCCTGGAACCGCGATCTGTTTGCCGATTGCGCCGTCTGCAATCTCGGCCCCGCCGATCTGATCTTTGTCTCCGGCATGGGGTCCGAAGACATCGAGACCGGCGCCATACAACATCCGGGCGACATCGGCGCCCAGGCCCGGTATGCCTATCAGCGCATCCAGACCATTCTGGCGAACAACAACGCCCATCTCGGCGAAATCGGGCGCATCGTGGTCTATCTGACGGACATGCGTCACAAGGACATCTACGAACAGGTCCAGGCTGAATACTTCGCTGGACTGGCCATGCCGGTGCATTCCCTAGGGTCTGTTGATGTGTCGTTCGAGCGCCGCGTTGGCGCCACAAATCGTGTCCGGCAAGGCGCGAGTCGCCGATCGTGGCGTGCCATGATCAAGGCTCGAAACGCCGCAGGGCGCGATTTGCGGCCCAACCCAAAGGGACAAGCGCTGTTCTGCGGCAATACAGCGTTCTAGCACGCTGGCGCAGAACGACTGCGCGGCGCGTGCTACGCCTCGTCTTGCCGCAGAACAGCGCTTGGCGCGGACTCGCACGACACATCAACAGGCCCTAGTGGCTGTCGCCAGTCTGGCCTGGCCCGAAATGCTCGTCGAAATCGAGGTCACGGCCGTGCACATGCGTTGAGCCACCGTGCCGCGGCAACGGGCCGGACGGTCAGATCGGCTCGATGCCCCGGGCCTGCAACGCCGACCCGATGGCCTCGACCAAAGCCTTGATGCGCGCCGGTACATATTTGCGTCCGGGCAGCACGGCCACGATCTCGAGCGGCGCCGGTCGTGCGTCCAGCGCCAGTTCAACGAGCGCGCCGGATTGCAGCTCGTTCGCGATGAACGCCTTCGGAATCACCGCATAGCCGATGCCGCGCAGGGCACCGCCAATCAGCAGGCGGCTGCTATCGACCTTGTAGCCGGCTGCCACCTCGATGGCGAAGCATTGACCATCGTCGCCCATGAACTGCCACGGATTGGCCTGCAACGCACTGAGCGTCGAGATACATGGCAGCGACCGAAGCTCGGCCACGCGCGTCGGCCGGCCGCGGGCGGCGATCAGATCCGGGGCGGCGACCACGGCGCTCGGCAGCATCAGCAGACGCTGCATCACGAGCCCACTGTCCTGCGGCATACCCCGCGAATAGGCGATCGAGACATCAATTTCGCGTCGTACGGGATCCAGCGACGGCAGACTCGTGATGCACGCCAGATCGATATCGGGATGGGCCGCGGCGAAATCGGCGATCACGTCGCTGAGCCAGGCCACACCGAACTCGGTCGGTATCGAGACACGGATGCGCCCGCTCAACCGGCCCCGGCTCTCATGGACGATGCTTTTCGATTCAAGCAGCTCATCGATCAGCGCCGCCGCGTGATCGTGGAGCAGCTGCCCGCTTGCGGTCAGGCTGCAATGACGTGAGTTGCGCAGGACGAGCCGGGTTTCGAGATCGGCCTCGAGCCGGTTGAGCCGCCGGCTGATCGTCGAACTCGGGATACCGAGATCCCGGGCCGCGCCCGAAATCGTGCCGTGCCGGGCGACCTCGACGAATGTTTTCAGATGATTCAGATCCAAGACCGCGCTTCATCCCGCGAAAATCGAAAAACAGCGCCGTTGCCGGCCGAACGAACCGGTCAAGGCCACGAGAGCCGATTGTAGCCGATCCACCGGACCGGTCAGCAGCCGCGAAGACAGCGTTGCATATACGGGAAGGTCGTTCCCGATTTCATGAATTGCGCGCCGTCGAGACCGCCGACGAGAATGATCCTGCCCCGAAAAACCGCGTGTCTCGGCGATTCACCGACCCATGCGGTCTCTGACGACAACGGTCGGGTCGGTGGCTTTCATTCACGCGCTTTCGAAGAGGCTGGCCATGAGCGACAGCACTGCGTCTCGTACATCCTTGCCGGGCGACGCCGAGGCAGCATCCGGAGAGACCGCCGATTGGGTTGCGGCCCTGGATTCGCTGATCGCCTGCGACGGGCCCGAGCGGGCGCATCATGTGCTCACCATGCTCGGCCAGCAGGCCCGGCGGGCCGGCATCGATACGGTGCCCACCGCCCGGACACCGTACGTCAACACGATCCCCGTGGATCGCCAGCCGCCGTATCCGGGCGATCTGCACATCGAATGGCGCATCCGATCGCTGATCCGCTGGAATGCCATGGCCATGGTCCTCCAGGCCAACCGCCGTCATGCCGGCGTCGGGGGACACATCGCCAGCTTCGCCTCAGCGGCCACGCTCTACGAAGTGGGCTTCAATCATTTCTTCCGGGCCCCCTGTGAGACGCACGACGGCGACCTGGTCTATTTCCAGGGCCACTCGGCGCCGGGCTTCTATGCCCGTTCCTATCTCGAGGGCCGGTTCGACGAAGACCGGCTGCGTGATTTTCGCGCCGAGTCGAAAGGCAGCGGCCTGTCGAGTTACCCCCACACCTGGCTGATGCCGGATTACTGGCAGTTCTCGACCGTGTCGATGGGCATTGGCCCGATCAATGCGATCCACCAGGCCCGTTTCATGCGCTATCTGCACAACCGCGGCATTCGTGACACGCGCGATCGGCACGTCTGGTGTTTCTGCGGTGACGGCGAGATGGACGAGCCCGAGTCCCGCGGCGCGCTCGGGCTGGCCGCACGCGAGGGTCTCGATCATCTGATCTTCGTGATCAACTGCAACCTCCAGCGACTGGACGGGCCGGTACGCGGCAGCGGCCGGATCGTGGACGAACTCGAAGGGTCGTTTCGGGGCGCCGGCTGGAACGTCATCAAGGTGTTGTGGGGCTCGAGCTGGGATGCCCTGCTCGCCGCCGATCGGCACGGCCGACTCGAGAAACGGATGGCCGAGACCCACGACGGCGATTATCAGGCCTTCAAGGCCAACGGCGGCGCCTATACGCGCCAACATTTTTTCGGCGGCGATCCCGCGCTCGAGGCGCTGGTCGCCACGCTCTCCGATACGGACATCGCCCGCCTGGATCGCGGCGGGCACGATCCGGTCAAGGTGCACGCCGCCTATGCACAGGCCGTGAACAATCGTAACGGCCGACCGACGGTGATTCTGGCCAAGACCGTCAAGGGCTATGGCATGGGCGACTCGGGCGAGGGGCGCAACATCACCCATCAGCAGAAGAAAGTGCAGCAGGACGATATCCGTGCCTTTCGTGATCGCTTCGAAATTCCGGTCGACGATGCCGAGCTCGACGACATGCCGTTTCATCGGCCCGCCGCGGATGCCGAGACGATGCAGTATCTGCACGCCCGGCGCCGTGCGCTCGGCGGCTATCTACCCGCCCGGCGCCGCCATCACGAGACGCTCGACATTCCCCCGCTTTCGATGTTCTCCCGCATTCTCGAGGGCAGCGGCGGACGCGAGATGGCCACGACATCCGCGTTCGTGCGCATGCTTCAGATCCTCGCGCGGACACCGCAACTCAAGGATCGTCTGGTCCCGATCATTCCCGACGAGGCCCGGACCTTCGGGATGGAAGGCATGTTCCGCTCAATGGGAATCTATGCGCCGTTCGAATCGCGCTTCACGCCCGAGGACGCCGGGCAGCTGGCCTACTATCGACAGGCCGTCGACGGCCAGATCCTGGAGGAAGGCATCACCGAGGCCGGGGCGATGTCATCGTTCATCGCGGCCGGCACGTCGTACGACAATCACGCCACGACCATGATCCCGTTCTATGCCTTTTACGCGATGTTCGGCTACCAGCGCATCGGGGATCTGTGCTGGGCAGCGGCCGATATGTGCACACGCGGCTTTCTCATGGCCGGCACGTCGGGCCGGACCACCATGAACGGCGAGGGGCTGCAGCATCAGGACGGCCACTCCCATGTGCTGTTCGACCTGGTGCCCAACTGCCGGGCCTACGATCCGACGTTCGGCTACGAGATGGCGGTGATCATCCATCGCGGGCTGCAGGACATGTACGTCGAACAACACAACGTGCATTACTACATCACGATGACGAACGAAAACTACGCCCAGCCGGCCATGCCCGAGGGCGTCGAAGACGACATCATCAAGGGCCTGTACCCATTCCGCGAAGACCGCACCGGCCACGCCCATCGCGTCCAGCTGCTGGGCTGCGGCACGATTCTGCGAGAAGTCATCGCCGCCGCCGACCTGCTCGACCGGGACTGGCACATTGGCGCCACTGTCTGGAGTGCCCCGAGTTTCTCCCAACTCAAGCGCGACGGCCTGTCGGCCCAGCGCTGGAACATGCTGCATCCCGAAGCGCCGCCGCGCCAGAGCTTCGTCGCGTCCCGCATGGTCGACGCCGACGGCCCGGCGATCGCGGCCACCGATTACATGAAAGCCTATCCGGAGATGATCCGCGCTTTCATGCCACGGCCTTACTACACCCTGGGGACGGACGGCTATGGTCGTTCCGATACCCGCGCGGCCCTGCGCGATTTCTTCGAAGTGGACCGACGCTGGATCGCCGTCACTGCCTTACGTGCCCTGGCCGACCTGGGCACCATCGATCGGAGTCTCGTTGCCGAGGCGATCCGGAGATACGACATCGATCCGGAAAAGCCGGCCCCCGTCACGCACTGAAACGGCCCTTGGCGTGTCGGAAAGGCGCGCATGACGACGCGACACAGCGCGCACTTGCGTCGAAAGGTTAAGCTGATCAATCAACTATCGCTTTCGTTCGACGCGTTCTATGCCACGTCATTCCTCGGCACGCCGCCGCGCCGCATCATTACGTCGTGTGTCTGTACTGGTGGGACTCGGCATCAGCGGGTGGCTATTGTGCGCCGGCATCGCCCAGGCCGCCGATCTCGGCGCGCGGCTCGCCAAGCTGGCCCCGGACGCGGACCCCCACGTCATCTCGATGGCCGTGTCGGCCGTGCACTGCGCCGAGAAACACGGCCAGCCGGACGCCGATCGACTCGCCGTGATCGACTATTCCAAGCCCTCCACCAAGCGCCGGCTATGGGTTTTCAAACTCTCGAAACCCCAGCTGCTGTTCAAGGAGTGGGTCGCTCACGGCAGCGCGACCGGGGGCAACAAGGCCACACATTTTTCCAACAAGCCCGGCAGTCATGCCTCGAGCCTGGGCCTGTTTCGTACTCTGGCCAGCTATCACGGTCGCCACGGCCTGTCGCTGCGCCTGAAAGGCCTTGAGCCCGGCATCAACGACAATGCCTACAAGCGCGCCATTGTCATCCACAGCGCCAAGTATGCCACGCCGGCCTTTATTCATCGGGTCGGACGCATGGGCCGCAGCTGGGGATGTCCGGCCGTACGTCCCGCGATCATCGAGCCGCTGGTCAACAGCCTGAAGGATGGCCAGTACGTCTTTGCCTATTACCCGAAGCCGAGCTGGATCAAACACTCGGAATATCTTCACTGCTCGGCAAGCTGAGCGACCGGGTCGCGACGGGCGGCGGCCATCGATGTCGGCCCGGATCTGGTGCTGATTCACGACCGCCGCCGGCCTCGACAAGCTAGCATCGCACGAACATTCGTCCGGCCCCCGTATTTATCACGACAGTATCGGGGCGCAACAGCGCGTACACTAGCGCCCGTATGTGACGCGGAGCCCGGTCCGGCATGGCTGTATTGCCCGAATCCTCCAGCGCCTCGTTGACCCGTGGCGCATGGTTCGTCTTCCGAATGGACGGGCGGCGTGTGCATGCGTGGTTCTCGGTGATGAGCGGGCGCAGCGAGGTCTATGTCGACGGACACTGCGTGCGCGCAGGCCGCTGTTTTCGACGCCGCGGCGCCTTCGACATCACGCTCGACGACTATGCGTTCAAGATTCTGTTCGTCGTCGCCGGCCGCGGCCGTCTATTCGTGACGCTGTGCAGCCCGGACGGCGACGAGTCCAGTCAGTGCGCGGCCTTCCAGGTGCCGCCCTGGGCCGGGCTCGCTTCGGTGGTCGTTGATTTCGTCTGTGCCTATTTCCTGATGCTGTGTGTCTATGAGGACACACTCAGTCCCTGGCTGGCGCTGATCACCTTCCTTGGCGTCATCTTCACGCTGACCAGCATCGAACGCTGCCTCTTCGGACGACTTCGGATCGTCGAACCGGACACGCCAGTGGTTGGCGAATAGCCGCTGCCGGCGGCAGCGGCTTGCCCGGCTTGGCGCCAGGGATCCGCGCTGCCCGCTATCGCGACTACGACGATGTCCGGCCGACGTGGCGTGCCGGTTCCAGCCCGTAGCGGGCGCGGGCCCAGATGTACATCCCGAGCCCGGCCATCATCCATATCGCGAAAATCGCCCATTCCACCGGCTTGAGCGCCGACGGGCTGAACGGCAGATACAGACCGACGATAAGCACCGACAATACGACGGCGATCACGCCGAGCGTCACGCCGCCGGCGGTCCGGAACGGGCGCGGCATGTCCGGCTCGCGATAACGCAGCGCCACGAATGAGGCTGCAACGAACAGATAGGCGATCACGATGCCCAGCCCGCCGGCATCCACCAGCCAGACGCCGGTCGAACGACCAAAGAACGGCGCGATCGTACTCACGACGCCGATCAGGATGATCGCCGCATAAGGCGTACGGTGCTTCGGATGCAGCCGGGCGAAGACCGCCGGCAGCATACCTGCCCGCGCCAACGCGTAGATCGCCCGCGAGCCACCGATATAGAACGCGTTCCAGCTCGTTACGATACCGGCCATGCCGGCCAGCACCATGAGCTTGCCGGCCCAGCCGCCGGAAAACGCGGCGGCCATCGCATCCGGCACAGCCAGGCCTCCCGGGTCGATGCCGTCATGGCCCAGCACGTAGGCCGTGCCGAACAGCATGGCGGCATACCAGACCACGGCCAGCACGACAGAGAAGATCAGCAATCGACCGATATCGCGATGCGGCAGATCGATCTCTTCGGCAGCCTGCGGGATGACATCGAAACCGACAAACATGAAGGGCACCATGACCAGCACACTCAGGATGCCCGCCGCGACACCCGGATCGCCCGTTACGAGCGGCGCCAGATTGCCGCCGTTGCCGGAGAACAGCGCCCCGGTGAAGAACATCACGCCAACGGCGACGATGAGCAGCGTCACCAGTTTCTGGACCAGGGCAGCCGTACGCACGCCCACATAATTGATCGCCATCATCACGAGCGAGCCGAGCACGGCGACCGCGACCCAGCTGGCGTTGACGTCCCAGCCGGCCACGGTCCACAGATGGCCGACGCTGTAGCCGGGGATGAGATTTTCGACCACGGTCGGCAACGCCACCGCCTCGAAGGAGACGACCGTCATGTAACCGAGCACGATCGACCAGGTGCATACGAACGAGGCGAGATGCCCCAGCCCCCGATAGCTGTAAACGTGCTCACCGCCGGCTTCGGGCATCGCAGCCGCCAGCTCGGCATAGGTCAGCCCGACACAAACGATCGCGAGCCCCCCGATCACGAATGCCAGCACCGCGCCCAGACTGCCCGCCGTGAGAATCCAGTGGCCGGTCATCACCACCCACCCCCAGCCGATCATCGCGCCGAAGGCCAGCGCGAGGACGTCGCGACGGGCCAGTACCCGGACGAATCTTGCCGTATCACTCATGTCGTGCCCCCTTGGTTGACATACCTCCAGACGATGAACGCAAATCGCGAGCCATTTGTCCCTTGGCTTGAATATCGCCCTGTGTCCGTCGGCGTGCAATCCGGTGATTGACGCGGCACACGACCCGATGACCTTTCGGATCAATCAGGCGTGAAAGTGAATGCATGCGCGCCGCGGCCCGCGGCTGGGCAGGACTTGAAAAACAAAGACGAACAGCTCGCCGGCATTCGTGGTCGATGGCTTCACGGCCGTTGGCCGTGGCGCGCGTGCTGTCGCACACGCGCGTAATCAAGCCGAAAAATCATCTATTTTTATGCCGGGTTAATAACAGGCCCTCGCCGCCGCCGCGACGGGCAGCCCCCAGACCGAAGCGCCGGGCACTGCCCGAGGCCGCGCTCAGCGCACCGCCTGGCAGCGTGATCGGGCCATAAGGGCAGCGACCGCCCCCAACGCTAATCCCGTGCCGGATGATCGAGCGGCTTAACCGGCCGGGCGAACGGCTGTTTCGCATCCAGCGGCGGGATGGGCTGGGCATCGAGCGGCTTGACCGGTGATGTCTGCAGCGACTGCTTGAGCATCGAGACCGCCTTGGCGAGCTGGGCATCGTGGCCTTCGTAGCTGGCGTGCGGCGCATTGACGACCTCGATATCCGGGCTGATCCCGTGCCCTTCAACCAGCCAGCGGCCACCGATCTCGAACTGCGGGAACTCGGCAATCCGGGCATGACCACCGTCCTCGAGCGTATGACTGTCGGACAGCCAGACGCCGGCGCCCGCCGTGCGCTGGCCGATCAATGGCGCGATCCCCAGTGCCTTGATACCGGCCGCGAACGTTTCGCCGTCGGAATAGGTCACGGGGTCGACGAGCACGACGATATGGGCCCGCGAGGCCTGCTGCATGTTGACTTCCGGTGCCGCCCCGCGGGACTTCCAGAACATCCAGGGCCGGCGCATGAGCTGATCGAGCACCCAGGAATCGATATTGCCGCCGCGATTGCGTCGAACATCGACGATGAGGGCCGGCTTTTCGAACTGGGCCTTGAAGTCACGTACGAAGCTGGCGATGTCGTTTTCCCCCATGGCGTAGAGGTTCACGTAGCCGATGCGACCATCGCTGGCCTTGGTCACCCGGGTCTTGTTGGCCTGGACCCAATCTTCGTAGCGCAGTCGGGCCTCTCGTCGCAGACCGACCGGCGAGACCACTGTGCGATGCGTCTGCCCGCCGCGTGCGAGCGTCAGCAACACCTGGGCGCCAACCTGATTGCGCAACGCCCGATACAGCGGCCCGAGTTTTTTCACGGGGTGGCCGTTGACCGCCACGATGCGATCGCCGGCGCGCGCATCGACGCCCGGCCGGTCCAACGGCGCGGCATCATCGGGCAGATCCGGATCGGTGCGATAGATATGATCGATACGAACGCCGTCATCGCTCTGGACCAGCCGGGCGCCAAGCCCGGCGCCGGAAATCGCCGGATCGGGCGTATCGACATCGCCGCCGTAGACCTGCGAGTGCAACGCGGCCAGCTGGGTCTTCATCTGGGCCAGCACGTCGGAGACATCACGCCGGTCGGCGGCGCGGTCGATCAGTGCCCCGTAGCGTTTGCGCACGGCAGCCCAGTCGGTGCCGCGCATCTTCGGATCGAAGAACGCCGCCCGATGCATCAGCCAGGAATCGGCGAACAGCTCGTGCCATTCGGCCACCGGGTCGAGCGCAAAGCCCCAGTCACCGGTGCGCACATGGGCCGTGGTGAGCGAGTCCGGCAGCTTGGACCCGGCATCGACGATCAGCAGATCGTGGCCGTGGCTGCCACGCGACAGCAGCAGGCGTTGGCCGTTCGGACTCAGCGTGAACGCGCTGACGTTGGGTGCATATTCCTTGGCTTGCACATCCTCGCGCGCGATCTTGATGGTCAGCAGCTGGGTCGCGGCCTGGCCGTCAGTGGACTGATCGCTGTGCCCGGGATCATCGGCCAGGACATAAAGCGCTTTGTCGGTCACGCCGAGGTCGTGATAATCACCGGCATCCACCGGCACCGGCCACAGTCGCGACGACAGACCGTCCCAGGCCACGCGTGGCGCCGACGACGCCCCGGCCGAGCGCGCCATCTGACCCGACGGGCTCGATTTGTCTCCGGTCCGGGACGCACTGTCCTCATCGGTGGCCGCATCCGAGGCGGTGTCCTCGTCGTCGTCGGCCTGTGATGCGGCCTCGACGTCCACCGGATTCAACTCGGTGGGCGTGGCGAAGGGAAAATCGGTATCGGTGGTCAACGCCAACGCATAGATCTGCGTGCGGTCATCGAACGCCGGGCCAAGGTTGCGATCGCCCCAGGGCGAGGCCGGCGTCGGCACGAACCGCCGATCGGAGAGGAAATAGAGCCAGCGGCCATCGCTGGAAAACGCCGGCGCGAAACTGGCATAGCGAGCCGTGGTCACGGTCTCGGCCCGATCCTCGCGCACACCGTAGAGCGCGATGCGTTCGCGTGCGGCCCCCTTGGGCTGCCAGGCCACGGCCAGATAGGCACTGTTCGGCGACCAGCGGATCGCATCGGCGGCCGTGCCTCCGGTCCCGCCGGTGATGATCTTCTTGTCCGTGCCGGATTTCAGATTATAGAGCCAGATATTGCCCTGGTTGTCGTCATGCGCCAGCCAGCGTCCGTCCGGCGAGGGATGCACCGACCAGCGCACGCCCTGGCCGTCGTGGGTGAGCTGCTTGCCGTGACCGGTGCCGTCGGCGGCGAATCGCCAGATCTCCTGGCTGCCGGCGGCATCGCTGATGGCATAGATCCATTGCGCCTTCGGGCCGGTCACGGCTGCCCGCAGGCGCGGCGCGCCGGCCGGCGTGATATCGATGATGCGCGCGGCATTGGTACCGATGGTCGCGACATGCCCGCGTGCGGTCACCACCGCCCGGCGACCGTTGCCGCCCAGCGACACCGCGTCGAGATCGGACATCGGATCATCGATCCAGCGCGACTGGCGATGCCGGAAATCCGAGGGCAGATGCAGATCGATTCGGTGGGTCTGATCCTGGGCCAGATCGAGCCAGACCAGATCGGCACCGAGCTGATAGATGACCCGATCGCCGGCAATGCTCGGCGACTGCGGGGTGAAGCCGGTGTAGTGCGTCAGCTGGCGACGCGCGCTGCCATCGCGCTTCATCGACCACAGATTCGGATGACCGTCGGCGTCCGAGAGAAACACCACACGATCGCGCCAGATCATCGGCGCACTGACCGAGCCCTGGGTGGGCAGCCGGGTGGCCTCGGACTGCCCGTTCGTGGCATAGCGCCAGAGCTGGCCCATCGCCCCGCCACGATACAGGCGGGCATTGTCGCCGGTCAGCGTCAGGCCGAATCGGGTGAAGACCAGGGTCTGGCCGTCGGGCGTGAAATCGCCGTCGATCGCATCCTGAAGCGGCACCGGGTGAGTCGTGCCGGTCTTCGGCTCGACGATGCGCAGCTGCCACTGGCTGGACGGCCCCACGGTGTTGCTCGTGGCATAGAGCAGGCGCCCGTCGGCCAGCCAGCCGTGCAACCGGACCCGAGCCTGCTCGAAGGTCACGCGTTTCGGCAGGCCGCCGGCGCGCGGCATCACATAGATCTCGCTCGGTCCGTCGCGATCCGAGACGAAGGCCACCTGCTTGCCGTCGGGCGAAATGAACGGCGTGTCCTCGGCCCCGGCCGTGCTGGTCAGGCGATGGACATTCCGGCCGTTCAGCCCCGCCAACCAGATATCGCCTTCGGCAACGAAGGCGATCTCGTCATGCCACAGACTCGGCTCGCGGTAATAGCCCTGGTTGGCCGGCGCCCTCGCCTGCGCCGCCGACCCATCGGCCGGTGCGGCCACTGCCGTGGCCCCGACACATCCCCACAACAAGGCCGCCGACAGGCCGGCGCCGATCACTTCACGCAGCATCTGATCCCCTTTTCCCCGATCCCATGGTTCCGAACGCCTCGCAGCAACATTCGTGCCCGGTGCGACACCGCGCAACATGCCCGATCGGCGGCCCGCGGTCACGCGCGACACCGCAGGCGCGCGCTATTCGAGAATCTCGATGGGATCACCGCGCACGATTCGGCCAGCCGATTCGGCCACGAGGTTCTGGCCGAAACAGACGTCCTTGCCGAACTTGCGATAGGTGCCCAGCGTGCGCAGCGGCTCACCGTCTGCGCGGCGTTCGCCCCGCGCCGGGTCGACGGTGATCATCACGCAACGCGTACAGGGCTTGTCCACGCGAAAGACGACCTCGCCGATGCGGATACGGCGCCAGTCGTCCTCGGCATAGGCCGATATGCCCGCCACAACGACGTTCGGCCGGAACTGGGCCATGACGTGGTCGCCCATCGTGCGGGCATTCACATCGGCCAGCGACGCCTCGCTGGTCAACAGCAGCGGATAGCCGTCGGCGAACCCCACGCGCACGCCGATCGAATCGCGATAACGCGCCGAGCGTTCGCCCACATACAACAGATGGACCGGCTCGCCGACCACACGGCTCACCCAGGCATCCAGGGCGTGGGTGGTCGTCATCGCATCGAACGCATCGCGCCATACCCCGGTCGAAAACGCGTGCCCGGCGAAATCGCCCCTGCGCACCCGCAGCGCGACCTGCGTGTCATGTTCGAGCGACAGACTCGTGCCGTCGAACCGCACCACGATGCGCTGCAGGCCCGGGCAGACCCGGGCCGTCAGGAAACGACCGTCGGGCCGCACCACCATGAACCGTCGATCGCCGATCAAGCCCTCCTCGGCCACGTCCGCACACCGCAAGGCTTCACCGGCGCCGGATTTCATCGGATAACGATAGATGGCAGACAGTTCGGCCACGGATTCTTCCTTGTCGACGACATGTGACAGCGACGGCCGGCACGCGCGCCCTCGCCGAGTGGGTCGGTATCCTCGCCGATCGCCGGACATGGAACCACCCGGCAGGACCGAGGGGCCGGGTTCGGGCGCCAACGGCGCATCCAGCGCCGTTATTTATCGGTAGGATCAGATATAGAAACGCTCTTTCCAACGCGTTGTGCCGGACACGACGCATAGACCATTTATGCAACTGACTTTTCTCGGCGGCGCCGATGCCGTGACCGGTTCGGCGAGCCTGCTGACGGACGACCGGCTCGGCGTGCGCTGCCTGATCGACTGCGGGGCCGAGGCCGGTCGCGCGCCCGGCGTGCCGGACGGCGCTCCACCGCTGGGCTTCGATGCCCGACGACTGGATTTCGTCCTGCTCACGCATGCCCATCGCGATCATTCCGGGCGTCTGCCGCAGCTGCACCGAGCCGGATTTCGCGGCCCGGTGTACTGCACCGAGGCCACGGCCTGGATGACACGCATCGCCCTGCTCGATGCCGCCAAGTTCTCGCGCGAATACAGCGCCGACGATGTCGAGATGATCGATTTCCAGCCGCTCGATCTACGGCCCGGTTTCGTCTTCGACGTGCCCATGCGGCTGCACGGCGTAACAGTCGCCCTGCATCGCAGTGCGCACATCCTGGGCGCGGTCGCCGCCACCATCGGCTGGCGAAGCCGCATCGGTACGGCACGGACCATCGTGTTCAGCGGTGATATCGGCGGCAACACGCCGGACAACCCCTATCAGTCGCTGCTTGCCGGGCAGGCATTGCCGGGCCAGGCGGACTACATGGTCATCGAATCCACGCGCGGCGCCGAGCCCGCCCGCGATGCCACCTACAAGGCTTTTCCCGATCGGCTCGATGCCTGGGCCGATTTGCTGGCCGACAGCGATGCACGCGGTGGCGGGCCGGTCGTCGCGCCCTGTTTCGCGATCCACCGGGCCCAGGAACTCTGGTTCGATCTGGACGCGGTCCTGCGACGCTCACCGGCCGGTCTGCCGGATGCCGCAGGCCGGCCGCGCTGGCTGGCACTCGATGCGCCGCTGGCCGCCCGCATGACCGAAGTCTATGCCGCCATACTCGGCGATACCGCCGAGCGCGACGGTGCCCGCGTCTGGCGCAATCCGCATCTTGCCGAACGGTTGGGCCTGGCCGACGAGACGGCCGTCGATACGTATCTGGCAAGTCTCTGGGCACGGGTGAGCGGCAATCGCGCCCCCGGCGGCACATTACGCGCCATGCACGATCCGGCCCTGTCGCGTGTGATTGCGCTGGCCGGCAGCGGCATGGCCGAGGGTGGGCGCATCGTCGATTTCATCACCGACCAGATTCACAACCCCGCCGCCACGATCGTGCTGTGCGGTTACGCGCCGGCCGAGACCGGCGCCGGTCGTCTACGCCGACTGGCCGCCGGCGAGTGGCCGTCCGACACGCCGCTGACGCTCGGTCAGGCCCGCATCGATCCGACTCGGGTCCGGGCCCGGATCGTGGATT
This sequence comes from Salinisphaera sp. Q1T1-3, assembly GCF_003602005.1. Taxonomy (GTDB): domain Bacteria; phylum Pseudomonadota; class Gammaproteobacteria; order Nevskiales; family Salinisphaeraceae; genus Salinisphaera. The sequence continues at coordinate 52,603 of NZ_QZWD01000020.1, forward strand.
TCGGCGACTATTATTCCGGCCATGGTGATATTGAAACCCTGTGTCGTTTCGTCTTCGAGCGGCCGCCCGAGGCCCGGCCGAGCGGCACGACGACAGTGTTCATCAACCACGGCGACCCGGCCGGCCGTGCCGGTCTGTCGGCGGCCCTGAGTGACCGGGCCGCCCAGGGCCACCCGGGCGATCGCATGCTCTCGCGCGTGATTCTGCCCTCGGCCGGTCAGGCCTTCGATCTGGATTCGCCCGACAATGCGCGTCGCGAGCGCGTCATGCCGCGCCTGCGCACGACATGAGTCGGCAAGGCTCAGACCTCGTCCTGCACCTGGCCATAGGCCAGAAGCGAGAACAGCAATGTCCCACCGATCACGTTGCCGATGAGGGCCGGGATGATGAAATGCCAGATCACGGCGCCGATGCCGACGTGGCCGGCGAACATGAGGCCAAACGCCTCGGCCGAGCCGACGATGATATGCACGAAGTCGCCGATGCCGATCAGGTAAGCCATCAACAGAATCATCCACAGCTCGAAACCACGCGCGTTCGGCAGCATCCAGACGATGGCCGCGACCATGAAGCCGGCCGGTACGCCCTGGAGCAGGGTGTTCCCGAAACTGTGCGTGAACAGAGGTGCCGCGATCTCGGTCAGCGCGTGGTTGAGCTCGGGCGTGGCCACGCCGTAGTGCACGAAACCGGCAGCGATGAACGTGCCGACCAGGTTGCCCAGCAACACGATAGCCCAGAGCCGTGCGGTCAGACCGAAGACACGCGACGAGCGCTCGCGCATCACGGGCAGCACCACGGTGATGGTATTTTCCGTGAACAACTGCATGCGCCCGAGAATGACCACGACGAAACCCAGCGCGTAGCCGAAATTCGCCACGAGCGGTCGCCAGGGCGTATCGGGCAGCGCGGCATGCAACAGCCCTTCGGCCACCACCGACAGGGTGATCGCGAACCCGGCCGCCAGGGCCGACCACCAGAGCGACAAAGGCGCGCGTGACAGTTCTTCCTCGCCGTCGCGACTGATGGCCTGATAGACCGAATGCGCGGTCAGTCGGGTACCGTGAATGGCCTGTGTCACCTGATCCCGATCATTGCTCATCGCGAATCCTCCGTCGCGTCTGCATGACCGCTCAGCCTGGCGAGAGACGGTATCGCAATACAACCGGCAAGATCACCTAGGGCCTGTTGATGTTTCGTTCGAGCGCCTTTTCGTCGAGAGACCGCAGTGTGTCCGGCAAGGCGCGAGTCGCCGATCGTGGCGTGCCACGATCCAGACTCGCAACGCCGCAGGGCGCCCATCGTCGATTTTTCATGGGCGGCCCAACCCCAAGGGACAAGCAACAGCAAGACAAGGCATCGCTCATGTGGCATGGCTCAGCCACGTGAGCGCTCGATAACGCCGGATTGTCGTCGCTGCGTGACAAGACTTTTACCCGGTTTTTCGGCGCTATGTCGCGGCCCTGGTACGGCCGCATACTTGCCCCGCAACAGGCCCTAGCCGTTTTCAGATACCCGCGCCTCGTCCCCCTCTGCCTCACGGGCAGCTGCGGTGACCGACGTCGCCCGAACTTTATTGCGCCCAGCCCGCTTGGCGGCGTACAGACGACGGTCGGCTTCGCTGAACATGGTGTCGAAAGTGTTCCGGGCGAGATCGAACAGGACCACGCCGAGGCTCAGCGTGACGACGATGGCATGGCCGTGGGTCCTGATCGGCGCATCGGCGACACAGCGGCGCAGCCGTTCGGCGTGCATTTCAGCCTCGGCCTGATCCAGAGCGAACATGCAGATCGCCAGCTCCTCGCCGCCGATCCGCCCGAGTAGATCCTGCTGTCGACAGTTGTGAAGCAATCGCCCGGAGACGGCCGCCAGCACACGATCGCCCACATCGTGACCGTAGGTATCGTTGATCTTCTTGAAGAAATCGATATCGATCAAGATCAAAGCGACGGTGCGTTGCGCGCTGTCGGGCAGATGACGCACAGCCGCCCGGCGCTGCTCGAACATCTCGCGAAAACGCCCGCGTGTCGCCAAACGGGTGAGCGAATCCACGTCGGCTCGTTCGCGCAACTTCCGATCGGCACGCGTCAGCTCGATCTCGTGCACGAGCGACAACGCGAACAACGCGACCGAACACAGCATCACGTCCGCGACCATCGATATATCGTCGATAGAGGGCTGAAACTTGAAGCGCGAGACCACCACCACGCCGGCGAGCACGAGAAAGCCGCAGCCGATCAGCGAGCCGGACCGCGGCCCCAGCAATCGATGACACAGCGTGGGGATCAACAATATCCAGACGAACACCGACAGGTTGGGCGCCGAATACAGGGCATAGACGAGCGCACCGAGAAACGGCAGCAGATAACTCCACACCGCGCGATTGACGGGCTCACCGTGGCGCAGCTTGTATTTGATGACGGCCGCGAAGCCGACCATCGTGAGTTCGAGTATCGCCAGATAGCTGCTGCCTAGAGCGAAGTTGAGCGGCGCGAAGATCACGCCACAGCCCATGGTCAGCCACAGCAGCATATGCAGGACGCTGGCGCGGCGACTGCTGTCGCCGTCGGAAATATGACGATCCGGCACGGCGCTCAGGCGCCCCGCTCGCGCCGGACCGAGCCCACCGACCATATCGTGGATGTGTCCGCTCGGCACACGCCCGATGGCTTTTCCATGACAATCTCACCCGGGAACCACGACTCAATCTACGCGATCATCTATCGACAGCGCATGTTCAACGATACGTGTTGTATGCCTGAGCGCGATGCTCCCCGGCCTTGAATCCGGCCAACGAGCGCCGAGCACACGGCCAGCCGGGATCGTGATCGCAGCGCATCGGCGCTCCGCAACGCTACGGATCACGCCCGGCGCGCCGGGCTGTTAGCGTGCTGCATCTCTCTCCTCATCGGTGATCAGAATGGATGTGAACGACTGGGAAAGCCTGCATCGCGACGAAAAACGCGGCTATGAAGTGCTCGGCCGTCAGCAAGGGCTCGGATGGGAAGTCGAGGTGCGCTTCGACGGCGCCATCGAACCCAAGCGCGATTCGAAATCCGCTGCCGATCGTACGGAAGCGATCAAGGTCGGCCAGGAGATCGCGCTGGCAACCCTCTGAGGAGGGGCGTTTCATGGCCGTCTCGGCCGGCCCCGGGTTATTGCCCGCGGCCGGCTTTTTTGTGTCCGCCTCATCCGTCGAGCGGTACGGGATCGCCCGATTGCAGGCCTGCAAACTCTGTTTTCAGCCCTGGTTGATTCGTCGCGACGCCATAGCAACTAGCCTGTCCGCCTCATTCGAGATCGGACGCCTGTCATGACCGCTTCCCCCTCGACGCCCGCCATCGATCCGCGGGTGACGCGAGCCGAGCAACGCTGGGCCGTGGCGCTGGCCGGATTGGCCATCATTGCTGCCGGCTCGTTCACGACCCTTTCGGGCCTGCTGATGAGCACGCTGTCACAGGCCCGCGGCTGGCCGCCCGGCGCCACGGCCGGTGGCGTGGCCGTCAACATGGCGCTCTACGGCGTGACCGCCCCGTTCGCGCTCCACGCCATGACGCGCTACGGTATTCGACGCGTGGTGCTGATCGCGCTCACGGCACTGATCGCCGGTAGCGCGCTCTGCCTGATCGCCAATGTCTGGCTGTTCAACCTGGCCTGGGGCGTGCTTGTCGGTGCCGGGACCGGGGCGCTGACCATGGCCTACGGGGCATTCGTGGCCCGTCTATGGTTCACCCGCAGTGGTACGGCAAGCGGCGTGCTCACCGCGGCTGCCGTGGTCGGGCAGTTCGCCTTCCTGCCGGGTTGGGCGGCCCTGGCCGCACGCTATGGCTGGCGCGCGGCTCTGATCGGGGCTGCCGGCCTGGCCGCGATGACCATGGTAGCCCAGGCGCTGTTCTTGACCGAGCGCCGGACCGGCGTCGCTCGTCTGCGCACGCGCCATCCGGACCGTCAGGCCCGCCTGTCCGACGTGCTGGCCGTGCTGCGTCGCGCGACCGGCGAGCCGACGTTCTGGCTCATCGCCGTCCATTTCGCCCTGTGCGGTGCGACGACCAACGGCCTGATGTGGTCACACTTCACGCCGGCGGCCACGGCCCACGGCATGCCCGCCGAGACGGCGTCGTTCATCCTGCTGCTGATCGGCCTCTTCAACGTGCCCGGCACCATCGCCGCCGGCTGGCTGTCCGATCGCATGAATCGGGCAACGCTGCTGGCCGTCGTTTTTGGACTGCGCGCGGCCACGCTGTTCGCACTGCCCTGGCTGCTCGGGCAAACGATGACGCCGGCGCTCTTGGCCTTCGGCATCCTGTTCGGCCTGTTCGACGTGGCCACCGTGCCGCCGGTGATCGCATTATCCAATCGTGTCTTCGGGGCACATGGCCCGGCAATCTTCGCCTGGCTCAACGCCGCGCATCAGCTCGGCGCCGGGGCCATGGTGTTGGCCGGCGGCCTGATCGCGGCCGTGACCGGCAATCTTTTCGGCCTCTGGCTTCTGGCCGGCATGGCGTGTCTGACCGCGGCGGTGCTGGTGCATGCGAGTCGATATCGCCCGGTGGCATGGGCCGATACGTCCGGCTGAGCACGGCGCGACCGCCGGACGTGGCAATCTGGCGTACATGATGGACGATCTGGACTGGAATCAACTCAAACTCGTGCTGGCCATCGCCCGCCAGTCCACGCTGGCCGGTGCCGCCCGGGCGCTCGGCGTCAGTCATGCCACGGTTTATCGACGGCCGGGGAACCTCTGCATAACCTAGCGCGGTCGCGCCGGCGTGCTTTGCGCGCGGCTGGCAAGGAAGGGAGAGCGTGGCGTGCTTTCGGCACGGTAGCGAACCTTGACGCCGACCAGCCGCGCGCAAAGCCCCGGCCCGTAACGGGTTCGGCCTCAAATATGGTGCGACCGCGTTGCCGAGCTTGACCTGCCAATGAGGCAGGCGCTGCGCTCGGACGCCTCGTCGCACCATATTTGAGGACGCGAACGCGAGCCGCGATAGGTTATGCAGAGGTTCCGGGGGCGCACTGGAACGCACACTCGATACTGTGGTCTTCGAGCGCGGCGCCGACGGTTATCACGCCACGCCGGCTGGCCAACAGCTGATCGCGGCCGCCCGCCGCGCCGAACAATCGATCGAAGGCGTGCGACAACAACTCGACCGTGCAGACATTCCGGCCGGGCCGCTGCGAATCACCACGACGGATCTGCTCTACGATGCGCTGCTCGCCCCGATCCTTGCCGAATTCGGACGACGCCACCCGCGCGTATGCATCGAGCTGGATCTCTCGAATACGGTCCACGATCTGGCGCGGCGCACCGCCGATGTGGCGATCCGCCCGTCGAATACCCCGGCCGAGCATCTGGTCGGGCGCCGCCTGGGCACCCTCACGCAGGCTGTCTATCGTGCCGTCGATGACCCGAGCGATACCGCCACCCCGCGCTGGGTCGCCCCGAGTACGGCCATGGGCTATGGCGCACTCGCGCGCTGGATGGCCGGGACGGTCGATGACGCGGCCATCGCGACCCGGGTCAACAGCGGGCTGGCCGCGCGGGCAGCGGCGCTTGCCGGCGTCGGGCAGGCGGTGCTGCCCTGTTACGCTGGCGCTGCCGAGCCCGGCCTGCAACGCGTCAGTCCTGTCATCGACGTCCTGTCGATCGATCTGTGGCTGTTGATTCGCCCGGATGCTCGTGCGACGCCGACGATGCGTGCGCTGGTTCCCTTTGTCGCCGAGCGCACGCGCGCCCGGTTGACTGCTTGAGTCGACGAACCCCGTTCTCAGTGGGCCCGTGCGTCGTGTTCGACCGAGACCGGCGTGGACACGCCAGTCGGCTCACCGGGCGCGACCGCGCGATGGACGTTATCCATTGGCGCCACGTGGGCGGTCCGGCCGTGAATGAAGCTCTGCTGCCGCACGATCTCGCGATAGGCCTTGTCCAGCGCGAGCGCACGATCAGGGCTCGGCAGAATCATGGCGCCGATGGTCTGTTCGAGCCGTCGGAAAGCCGCCGGTTTTTCCGCGCCGGCAGGCGTGAAAAAACGCGCGATGATATCCGCGTTGTTGCGGAATTCGTCTCCGGCACGGGCATTGCGCAGGTAAGTGCTGTATTCGCCGCGCCCGTCGGTCAGGCGGGGCTCGGCGAGATGGGCCATTGCGCGTTGGTTCCAGTAGTACCAGCCACGGTCGGGCGTATTGCCAGCCCGTTTCCTCGGAAATGCGAACGAGGCATCGGTGGTTGCCCCAACGCCGCCGTGGCATCCCATGCAGGTATTCGTCTCGGCGAACGTCTGTGGTCGCAGATCGCCGCGGGCATCCTCGATGAAGCCCTGATAAACCCAGCCAAGGCCATTGGCCACGCCGCGCTCCACGTCACCGGCGAACTGGGCCGGCCGGTCGGGAAAATCGTGGGCCTCCTTCAATTCATCAAACGCCATCGCCCGGCGATCGGAATAGGTCAGCCAGGCCTGTTTGCGGGCATAGCGTAGCTCTTTCATGCGCGGTGCCCGCACCACCGTGCCGTCGACGACATCGAGATAACGCAGCGTATGGAGAAACTCGGTGCCTTCGGGATACAGGCCGGCCGCCAGCCGGCGGTGCGTCGCCGCGGCTCGGCCGACCCAGGCCATGTCCCGGTCTTGCAGCGGCGCCCAGTCGTAGACGACACGGTGGGCGATATCGAGGTGGCCGTCGCGATTCAGATCGATGTCGTAATCGTGCTCGTCCGTGGCCGCGATTGGCACGTCCGCACGTTTGATCAGGCTTTCGGTGATCGCGAGATTGAGCGTATAGACCGCCACATCGAACCGGCCCCGGCGGTCCTGTCGGAAGACCCTGGGCAGACGAATGAGAACATCGTCGAACGAGCCGTTGGCCGGGATGAAACTACCCGGTACCGGCGTATAGGCAAAAGCCCGCCAGCCGGTATAGGCCCCGCCCGGCGCGTGATCGTAGCCGGCGGCGTCGAAATCGAAGTACACATCGGGCACATAGCCCTGCCAGCGACCGTCGCCGTTGGCATCCCAGCCGGCCGGGACATCAGCCAGCCGATCGGCCAGGGCAATCCGCCCCGTATCGTCGCGATAATTGTCGGCGCGCACGTAGGCTCGGATCTCACGATCCGGCACGCGGGCCACGGCATTGCGATAGTCCTTGAACAGATTGGTCCAGGGATTGTTCTTGCGGGCCGTGCGGCGCGGGTTGGCGAAGTCGTAGGCCAACTGCAGGTCCGCGTCGTCGATGAAATTCGGCGCGCGGCTTTCGGTATGACAGACATAGCAGGGGTTGGCGGCCTGGGCATGGCCAGCCGTCCGTGTCTTGGTATAGCACTGCGGGGGCACATAGCCGGTGAACGAGGCCAGCGACTTGTCCGTCAGATCCCGCATGGCACCGGCCTCGCCGGCTTCAGCGGTCACACCGTCATCGCTGCAGCCGGCCAGCGAAAGCAACAGCAGCCCGGCGACAAGCCCGGCCAGCGTCGAGTCGAGATTCATGGGCATGCCCGGGGTCTTATGCATTAAAAGGCCCCGGCGGACACACCGCCGGGGCAAACAGGCGACAGGGGCACGTCGCCGAGGGGAGCGGAATATCGGCTTACGCCGGGTCGTCAATGGCCGCCAGCTGGCCCGGGGTCTGCGACACGTAGGGGCGCAAGGCCGGGAAGGGGCCGATATAGCCGGTATAGGCCCGGCGCTGCGGCGACATGTCGTCGACCTGGTCCTGGTCCGACTCGCCGTAGGGATGCTGCACAACGCTCATCAAATAGGCGAAACCGTTGTAATCCGGATAGAAATAGATCGAGGTGCTTTCCGAGCCGTAGGGCGTGGTCTCGATCCGCGTGAGCGTCTTCGCGTGGGTGTTGTAGGCCCAGACCATGTCGTTCTGGTGACCGGTGCCCGAATCCTCACCGATCACCAGGGTGTGATAGCCCGGCATGTAGCTGATGTTGTCCGGATTGGCGATGCCATCCAGCGCGCAGGTGTTCTCGGGCATGGGCTCGCCCTCGCGGATGGCGACTTCGGTGCCCGAGACCTCGGCCGCGATGTCGCGGGCGACGAAGTCGGAGCCGATTGTCTCGTCACGCCCCACGCGGCCGGAATAGACCGTGCCGCAGGTGTTCGAGGCGAGGCGAACATCGTTGCTGGTGCCGACGTCGTAACGATTGTCCTCGACGCCGTTGCGGGAGTTGTCTTCCATCCCGCGTTCACGCTCGGAGATCGAGACATAGAACCGCTTGGCATCCGGATCGAAGGTAAAACCTTCTTCCTTGCGCAGTTCCGTGGTCGCGCCGCGGATGGCGGCATAGCGCCGGGTCTCCAGGCGTGAGGCGGCCCGAGCCATGCCGTCGCGCACATGCAGGCATTCCAGACCATACCCGTTGGTGTTGACTGCGCTGTAGCCCGACGGACAGAACGGCGCATCGGTCATGCTGATCGGTTCGGCGGTATCGAACAGATCGGCAAAGGTGGTGCCGTTGTTCACATAGTCGGCGATGTCGGCATCGCTGGCATGGCCGAGATCGATCCATTGCAGGTCCGCGGCGCCGCCGTCGGCGGCCGAGGTCTGCTGCCATTTCATGGCATAGAGCGTACCGGCCGACAGATCGCCCGGCTCGTCGGCCACGAACATGTACAGACCGACATTGGTGCCGTCGTCGGTATTGTAGACGGTCTTCTCGTCCGGCATCACGTAGGCCAGCTCGTTGGCCTTGCGGCCCATCGCGTAGTGCTTGGCGACCGTGATCTCGTCGGCGGTGACATCGGCATCGTCGCTGGTCACGCCGATTTCGGTCGGCCAGCCGTAGTTATAGGGGTTGAGCTGCGTGAGCGCCTGGTCCGCGGTGTCGTAACTGCCCGTGATGTAAGCCCCCATGGCATTGTAATAGCCATCGATGGCACCGGTGCTGGCATCCACCGCACGGCCGTCGGGCTCATATTCCTCCCCGCCCAGATGCGTGCCCCACGGCGTGACCGAGCCGGCACAGGGCACCCAGAGCCCGCCGAACTGCGAGAAGTCGATCGGCGTCGTGGCGGTCGCGCTGAGCTGCCCGTTCTCGCTGTCCTGGGCCAGGCTCGTGACATACATCGCCCCGGGCCGACTCTCGAAATGCGAGACCATGAACAATTGATCGCCGTGGCGTAGCAACGACGAGAAATCGTTGGAATCGGCGACCGTGACGCTGCCGTCGGTGTCTCGCACGGCCGCGCCGTTGTCGGCCGTCAACACGCCGAAACGGTTGGCACTGGCGGCATCGGGCGCATCACCGCTGCGCAGAATGGTGTGATAGCCGGCGTCGTAGGTCGCGATCGCCGGCGCGTTGTCCTCGTCACCGCCCAGCGGGACGATCGACAGCTGCGGCGTGGCGCGCACGGCGCGTTTCTCGACGTCGGTCGCAGCCGGCGAAATCTCGGCGAATCGCGCCTGCTGGCCCGCGCCGCCCGGTGTCGTCGTCTGGTTGCCGTCGTCGTCGTTGACGGTAACGTCGTTGTCGTCGTCACAGCCGCCCAGCACGGCCAGTGACGCAATCGTCATCCCGAGCGCGAGACGACGCGTGAACCCGTCTACCCGAATCATGCCAACCCCCTGTTGTCTTTGTGTCGGGTCAGCTTAGGCCGGGTTTATGACGGCACGATGGCACGCCGCGCCGCCGCCCGGCTCGGCTCAGCCGCGCGCCGCGGCCGGGCGGGCGCGCGGCCCGAGCAGGAGTGCTGCCAGATACAGCCCGCTCGATATCAGCGTGATCCAGAAGCTCACGGGCGCATCGGTATAGAAAGCCAGCACCAGGCCGGACCAGGCGCTGATCAGGGCGAGCAGCATGGACACGGCGATCCCGGCGGCCACGGTCGTGGTCAGGCGCACGGCCGCGCCGGCCGGCGCGATCATCAACGTGAAGACAAGCAGGATGCCGACGATCTGGATCGTCTCGGCCACGGCAACCGCCGTGGTCAGCATGAACAGCGCCGAGACCCAGCCCACGTGCACGCCACGCGCCTCGGCCAGCGCCGGCTGCAGCGTCGCGAAGACCAGCGGCCGGCCGATCGCGGCCAGCAGGCCGAGCGCCAGCCCGCTCAGCACCGCCAGCTCGACGATCGTATGCCCGGCGATGCCCAGCACGTTGCCGAACAACAGCGCGGTGGCCGCCCCGGCATTGGCCGGATACAGATGCAGGAACAACAGACCGAGGCCGAGCGAGCCGGCCAACACCACGCCAATGGCGACGTCCGGCACCTCACGGCGCTCGAGCCGGCTGATGCACAGGCCGGCGATCGCGGTGAACCCGAGCAGCCCGAGGAGCGGCGACACGCCGAGCAGGGCCGCACCGGTCGCACCGGGAAATCCGACGTGCGCCAGTGCGTGCCCGGCGAAGATCTGGCCTCGCAGCACGAGAAAATAACCGAACACACCGGCCACGAGCGCCACGAGGGTCGCGGCCATGAAGGCATGCTGCATGAAGCCGTAATCGAACAGATTCATCATGACGCGGCCTCGGCGAAGCGTGGCGCCAGGCCATACAACGCATCCAGGGTGTGCGCATCGGGCGGCTCGTGGTTATCCACCAGGCGAGCACTGCCATCGACGAGTTCCAGTCGATGATCGAAGGCACCGGTCAGCGCCGAGAGGTTGTGTAGCGAAAACACCACGGTCAGCGCGCTGGCGCGGGCGATGTCACAGACCACGCGCGTCAAGGACTGCTGCTGCGCTGGGTCGAGACCGGCAAGCGGCTCGTCCAGCAGCAGCAGAGCCGGCGCGCCCAGCAGGGCCTGTGCGATGAACACGCGCTGGCGCTCGCCGCCGGACAGCCGGCCGAGTGGCCGATCGGCCAGCGCTGTGGCATCGACCCGATCCAGCGCCTGGTCGACCGCCTGTCGGTCGGCCGACCGCGGTCGACCGATCCCCCAGCGATGACCGGTCAGCGACGCCGTGAGCAGCGTCCGCCCGGTGAAACGCATCGCCGCCGGGCAGGCCGCCTGTTGCGGCAGATAGCCGATCGTGCGCCGGCCTCGTCTGGCGGGCGTGCCGAGCACGCGAACCGCACCGCCTGTGGGCGCGATATGGCCGAGCATGGCCTGCAGCAGCGTGCTCTTGCCGGCGCCGTTGGCCCCGAGCAGCGCTACGGCCGCCCCGGTCGGCACCTGGAGCGACAGACGATCAAAGATCACGTGCTTGTCACGCACGATCGTGGCCGCATCGAAGACGACCGCACTCACGACGATGCATCCATCGCCCGACCCACGGCATCCAGCGTCGAGACCAGCCAGCCGATCGGTGTCGCGTCCGTGGGCATGGTTTCCGTGACCCCGACCACGGGCACATTGTGTTGTTTGGCCCGCGACAACAGATGCGCCGTGGTCCGTCCTTCGACCTGGCGGTTATAGAACAGCATCCGAACCCGGCGGTCGCTCAGGCTCTGCTCGAAGGCCGCGACCTGCCGCGCCGAGGGCTCGGTATCGTTCATCACGGCGTTCTGAAACGCCTGATTCTCCATCCGGAAGCCCAGCGCGGCCGCCATATAACCGAACACCGGTTCGGTGGCCGTGACCGGCGTGCCCGCCGTCTGCGCACGCAGCGCAGCGATGCGTTTCGTCACGGCCGCAAAGCGCGTTACGAAATCGGCGGCATTGGCACGATAGACCCCGGCATGGGCCGGGTCCACCTCCGAAAACACGCGGGCGATACGCCGGGCCAATGCCGGCCAGAGTTCGGGCGCGTACCACAGATGCGGATTGGCATCGGCCGGCGTGTGCATCACGCGCGCGGCCGTGATCACGTGACGCGCCCCGGAATCGCCGGCAACATCCAGCAGATGCGTCATCCAGTCGTCGTAGCCAAGCCCGTTGTCGATCACGACATCCGCATCGGCGATCCGACGCGCCGTCGACGGCCGGGCTTCGAACAGATGGGCATCGACGCCGGGATCGGACAGCACGCTGAAGACCTCGACATGGGCACCGCCGATCGTGCGCGCGAGCGCGCCGTAGAAGTTCTCGGCCGCCACGACATGCACCGTCGCGGCCGCTGGGCCGGCCGTCATCAGCCCGGCCAGCGCCAGCATCAGACCGCCGACGAGCCGGGGGGCATCGCGCAACCGGCCTGTCATCCTCTGCCACCCGCGGCAGACCGCGTGGGCACGCCCCCGCTCTGCCATTGTCTATCGTGATCGGTCATGGCGTTTTATACAGTTGTTATAACGTAATAATTGCGATCGCCGGCATGGCACGCCGTGCTTCATCGGACCCGGGGATGCTAGGGCCGATATTCTAGGACGTGTTGAGGTTTCGTACGAGTCCGGTGGCACACGGCGACACGAAACGGCAATAAAGACACGGCAATCTCGGCGCTCGACCGCCCGTGTTCGAGCC
>NZ_QZWD01000021.1 GCF_003602005.1 Salinisphaera sp. Q1T1-3
CGACCAGTTCGGCCAGCTCCGCCCAGAACACTTCCGAGCTCACCCCGGTGCCCGACAGCGCTGTCTCCATCAGCTCGTAAAGCGGCCGGCCGATCGCCAGCCCGGCCTTGTCGATTCGATCCGTCATTGCCTTGCCTTTTCGTTGGTCACGCATCCTGCGCGACAAAATATCCACACACGCAGTCGCTTGGTGAAATTCGAATTTTTCAGACAGCACCGGAATATAACGAAAGCCCGGTTGGGCGCAAACATGGGACCGGTTCGTCGTTGGCGCTTCAACCGGCCTCGGGCCGTGTTCGAGCCTCCAGCCGCGCGAGAAATGCGCTCATGATCGTGCGATAGAGTGTTTGACCGGCCACGGCATCCTCGATCCCGGCATCGATGCTCGGGTTGTCGTTGATCTCGATGACGCGCAGACCGTCGGCTGTCTGCTTGATATCCACCCCGTACAGCCCGTTGCCGATCAGGCCGGCCGCCCGCACCGCGATCTCGACCACGTCGGTGGGGGCATCGACGACATCGAGCGTACGCGAGTCGCCTTCGGCGATACCGTCTTGCGAACTGTAGTCCACGATCTGCCAGTGGCCGCCGGCCATCAGATACTGGCAGACATAGAGCGGCCGGCCGTCGAGCACGCCGACCCGCCAGTCGAACTCCGTGGGCATGAACTCCTGGGCCAGCGCCAGCTCAGAGTCGTCGAACAGCCGGGCCGCGATCTCGTCGAGTGCGTGCCGGTCATCCGCCTTGAAGACACCCTTGGAGAAAGCGCCCTCGGGAGCCTTGAGCACCATGGGGAATCCGAGCAGCTCGGGCAGCTGATCGACCTCGTCTTCACCGAAGATGTGCGCCCGCGGCGCTGCCACTCGGTGACGTGCCAGAAGCTCGGCGAGATAGACCTTGTTGCTGCAGCGCAGGATCGAGACCGGGTCATCGATGACCACGAGCCCGAGCTGCTCGGCGCGGCGCGCGAATGCATACGTGTGATGATTCAGGCGCGTCGTCTCGCGGATGAACAGCGCATCGAACTCCGCCAGCCGCCCGAAATCCCGCCGTGTGATGCGCTCCACCGCCAGCCCGAGCGCCTGACCGGCCTCGACGAAGGCGTTCAGCGCGGCCGCATTCGACGGGGGCTGTGTCTCGTCCGGATCAACCAGAATCGCCAGATCAAAGCGGGCCTGTCGCCGTCGCTTCGGCGACACCCAGCCGCGTGCCACATAGCCGGCCACGGCTTCGGCCATGAACGTTGCATCCTCGGCCGACAGACTCTTCAGGCCGAGCGCGCGAACCTCGGTGACACGCAGCGCGGCATCGCGCCGGCTCAGCCCGACCTCCATCAACGGCACTGCGAGCTGCTCGAACAGCTTGCGCGCCACCGGCGCGAGCGCTTCGATACGTGCCCGGCCCATGAAGACCCGGAACGTATTCGGCAACGCGGCCTGAGTGGTGGCATCCAGCCGCACGAGATCGTGCGCCAACGCCGGAATCTCGGCGCCATAGAGCATCTTGCGTGACAGATCGGCGAGCGTGGTCACCGACGGCAGCACGCGATGGCCCCGGGCTTCGGCGAGCAACGAGACGTAATACCCCAGACTCTGGTATCGCAGCGAGCGACACAGGTTGATGACCCGAAACTCGTCGTCGCCGTATTTCGGATCGGACAGATAATCATCGGCCAGCACCATCGCGACCGGCGTGGCCTCCGAAGTCCAGTCGCGCCGGGACTCCACCACAATGATCGGCTCAGCCATGCGTATCGTCTTCCTCGAGAGATCGTTGCATCCGGACCCCGTCGGCCGGCCCCGGATAATATGCGACAAGCCGCTGTGTTTCGGTAAAACCCGCCGCCGCGAACAGGCCGCGAGAGGCTGTGTTGGAGACACGTGCCTCGGCGCGCATGACACGACAGCCGCGATTTGCGGCCCGCCGGATCGCATCATGCAACAGGCGGCCGGCCATCCCCTGTCCGCGCGCCTGCGCGGCCACGGCGATCGAGTAAAGACGAGCCACCCGGCTGTTTGCGCGAAACAGGGTGATGCTGCAGGCCGCGATCGGGTCGTCCGCCGCCGGGGTGGCAATGACGCGCAGATCGGCGTTCGCGCGCATCAATAACCAGCGCAGACTGCGACGCGACTGGGCATCGACATCGAAGACAGCCTGCTCGAGTGCCCAGAGGTGATCCAGATCGGCCGGCACGGCACTGCGAATAGCGGAACCGGGACCCGCCGGCGATACGACCGTCACGGATCGATCGCCCATGACAAGACGCACCACCGGTCCGTGGACCGGGCATTCGAGCCCGCAAGCAGCCGGGATGGGCACGCGACTGCCTGTGTGGAACGACGCGTATCGACGCCGCGGATCGTGACAGGCACGTCGGCCTTCGTATTCGTGATCAGAATCCGGACTGTAGCCTAATCGCGCCTCGTCGGCCGGCACGCGGCGGTCGAGCCGGCCCGTGCCGAGGACGAACGCGCGGCCGGCATGATCCGCGCAAACGCCGGTTCGAGACGCGCGACGATTCGACCGCCGAGCGGCGTATGCACGACCCAGGGCACGGTGACCAGCGCCGTGCCGAGTCCGCCGACCAGGTCGTCGGTCAGCCAGTGCGCCCCGGCCACCAGGCGCGGCAGGCAGGCAACGATCGCGATGAGTCCGGCCACGCGGCCGTAATGGCGCCCGGCGAAACACCAGAGGAGATAAACGAATGTGGCAACGACCGTGGCGTGATCGCCGGGAAAACTCGTGTGCGAGGCGTCCTTGGCGCCGAGCCCGTTCGTGTTGTCGAGCAACGTGAACGCAGGCAGCACCAGCGACGGGCTGTCATGCGCCATGCCCTTGAAGATCAGATCGCGTGTGATCGATACGAGACCCACCAGCGCGATACAGACGATGAACGAGGCGGCTGCCCGCCAGGCCGAAGTGCCTCGGCGACCGTAGACAACGAAATGAACAAGCACGCCCAGCATCAATAGTCCGACAAGATAATCGAAGACCTTGAGATTGCCGAACGACCACAGCAGCTGCTGGGTGGGGCTTTGAGCAACCAGTCCGTTCAGGGCATACGCGGTATGGATATCGAGCACGCGCCATAACGCATCGGTCCCGGGTGCGAGATAAGTAGCGAACAACAGAACAGCCAACCCGAGGCTTAGCCCCAGCGCCCGCGGCTGCCATCTTGGCATCACGTCTTTCATGATCGAGAACACCGGCGCCGCCGGCGCATTGCAAAATCGTAATTTAATCTTAATTTTTATTAATGCGATGCACAATACACAATCTAGCCCAGGGCCGTTCCTGTTGACGCATCGGGGCCTGGCCGAAAGTCCGCCCCGCTGCCCCAGACGCGGACCGGGACAGCGCCATCGTCGGCGATGCCGGTCATGCATGCCCGAGTGCGCCCATCGCACACTCGCAATGCCGTGTCACGGTATGTCGCTCGATACGCGAGCCCGGCGGAAACGGGTTATTCTGGACACCGCACTCTCGATCGCGGCCTGCTGCCTGATGTCATTCGCCCGCTCGCTCACTGCCGGCCTGCTCCTGGCTACCATGCTGGTGCTCGCAGGCTGTGCCGGTACGCCGAAAACGCCGACACCGAAACCGACGACGCCAAGCGGCCCGCCGCCGGCGGCCACCGTGATCGTGCCGAGCGACGACAGCGTCCTGGCTCAGGCGGCCATGCAGGCGCTACGCCAGCGCGGCTTCCATCTGACCCGCTATAGCGCCGCGATGACGCGTGGCAGCGACGACTACCGCCTGATGGCTCGCAAGGCCCGATATCGCCTCACCCTGCGTTCGGAATCCATCGGCCGGTGTCGCAACGGCCAGACCAGTCTTCGATACCGGCTGGCGCTGATCGAGAACGCGAACGGCAACGTACCGGTTTCGTTGTCGGGTGCCGATTGCCTGGATGCGATTCGACAGGCACTGACGACCGAACTGGATCGGGACCGAATCCGTGCCGGCCGGGCAACAGCCGGGCCACGCTGACCGACCACAACCACCGCACCGCGCGCCATGCCATGTCGGGACATGCTGCGGAAACGCTCTGAACAACCACCTGCAGCTCGCGCTCGCCAACGACACGGCCAGATCGAATGCCTCGATCAAGGGCCGCCGAGCGCGGCATCCGCGCCAGATGTGGTGAACCCGGTATGACGCTGGCTGATCGTTCGGATGGAAAGCGCGCATACGAGCAGGCATGTGGCCACGACGGCTGAAGACCGCAACGCCATCGAAAATGGACGAAACACAGTTGGCCGCGTCGCAGACAGCCGATGGGGGCATCTGTTCTGGCCCCGGATGAATCCAGATCGGCCGGTCATATGCGGCAACGCAGTATTCGCGCTCTTGAGGCCGCCCCGGATCCGGCGCCGGAGACCACGCGTCGGCAGATCGCTTCCACGCCGGCACAGCGGGCCGACCACATCACGGCTTGGGCGCTCAGCAGGCCGACGCCCCGGGCCTCTCCCTTGTCCGCTCGTGTGTGTCGCGTCAGGCCGTGACTGTTTCACCACGCAGGCTGGACAACAGACCGTCGCGGTAATCCGGGAAGATGAAACGATACGCCGTATCGGTCACGAGACGGGCATTCGACAGGCGACGCGACTCCGACAGGAACGACAGACGCATCGCCGAGAATCGTGTCCGGGCCTCGGCCCAGTCGATACGTGGAGGCGCAGCCACACCGAGTAACTCGGCCAGCGTGTCGTAATACGCGGTGCGCGCGGTGGGCACCCCGTCGCAGACGTTGTAGATTCGATGCGGCCACTGCTCGGTCAGCGCACGCCAGGCGATCGCGGCCAGATCGTCGATATGAATCCGATTGGTCCAGCCGTTCTCGTCAGCGAGTACCGGCTCACCGGCCCGAACCCGATCGACCGGCAGCCGATTCGGGCCGTAGATGCCCGGCGCGCGCAATATCGTCGCACGCGACACCGCTGCCAAGAGGCGCTGTTCGGCGTCCAGACGACGCTGCGCCCGATCGGTGGCCGGCGCGGCCGGCGTGTCCTCGTCGACCCAGGCCCCACCGTGGTCACCGTAGACGCCGGTGGTGCCGATATAGACCCAGTCAGCCGGCGGTGTCTCGGCGAGCCCCAGCACGCGGGCCAGCCGCGTATCGGCCTCACCGGCGCGCGGCGGCGGCGCACTGTAGAGCAGGCGATCCGCAGCGCCGACAAGCGCTGCAAGTTGGTCGTCATCGGTATCGTGATCGAGATCCAGCCGGAAACTCGCCGCACCAACGGCACGCGCCCGCGCCGCGGACTCGGCGCTGCGCACCACGGCACTGACGCGATGGCCGGCGCCAATGGCGCGCGCGGCCACGCGTACTCCCGTATCGCCGCAGCCGATGATCAGCAGATGCGGCGTTGCCACCGTCATGCGCCGTAGGTCACGGTCTCGAGCCCACGGCGATAGACGAGCCGAGCGCGCTCGGCTTCCTGCAGGCGCTCCAGCAGACGACCGAGATCGAGCAGACCGGTCGCACCGAGCTGGCTGGCATACTCGCTGGTCAGATAGTCCCGGGCCTCGTCCAGCTGCTGCCGGGCCAGAAACAGCCGGCCGGCGGCAAGCATCAGCTCGGGCTCGCGACCGTGTTGCGAGATCCAGTCCTGAACGCTGGCCAGCTGGCCCGACTCGTCGCGCGGATTGAGCCGGCCGAACGTCCGCACGAGCTGGCCATCGTAGTGTTTCTTGAGCGTGGCCCGAATCACGTTCGCGGCCTCGTCGTCTTCGCCCATCTGTGACAACGCCCGCGCATAGTGCTCGACAATCTCGGGCCGTGCCCGCAGATCCTTGGGCACGTCGCGCCATGCCGAGGTCAGCGCACCGACATCGGCAGGCTGGGACAGATGATGTCGATAGGCCGCGATCGTCATGACACTCAGCCGTTCCGACGACAGCGAATCGGCGCGCTTGAGCTCGGGCAGCAAGCCGTAAAGCACGCCGTAATCGCCGGTTGCCAGCGCGTGTTCGGCGTAGAGACGGAGCACCCAGGGGTGTTTCGGCTCGAGCTCATGCAAACGTGACAACGTGGCGGACGCTTCGACGTCCTCGCCGGCCGCGATCTGCAGTTCGGCCTGTGTCATCAACACGGCAAGCTCACTGATCGACCGGCTCGCCGAGGCTTTCTGCAGATACGCATCCCGTGCGCTCACATCGTCGCGATAATGCGCCGCTCGGGCTGCGAACAGATGATTCAGGCCGGGCGATTCATTGGCCTCGGCCTTGGCTTCGAGCTCTTTTTCGGCCGTCGACCAGCGGGCCTCGGCCAGATGCACCAGCCCCGTCTGCCAGGCATGCCGGGCCTTGGTGCGCTGGCGCCGATTGCGCAAGCGACGCAGGGTTCGCGGCGCGAACAGGATCGCGACCAGCAGCTGCCAGGCCAGGGCCAGCAGCCACACACCGAGCAGTACGCCGGCGACGGCGAACAGTACGGAGGTCTCGATCTGCCAGCCATTGAAAGAGATCAGGACATAACCCTGATGCTCGTGAAAGACGAGCGACAGGGCGATGCCGATGACGAGAAATACGACGACTCCGAGCAACAGGCGGCGCATTAGCGATCCTCCTGCCCGTCGGCGGTCGTCGACGCATCGGGCGACGCCGTGTCATCAGCCGACGTATCGTCGTTCTGGTCGGAAGCGCTGTCGCTCTTATCCGGTGCGTCGCCGCCCTGGCTGTCGTTGGCGTTGTCGGACGCCCCGTTTTCCGTCGTGCCGGTATTGTCGGCGCCCTCGTTGCCGGCATCACCACGCTGATCGCCGCCCTGCGCATCATCCGGGGCCTGACCTTCACCCGAGTCCGATGCGGCGTTTTCGACGTCCGCCGCCGACGTGCTCTGATCGGATGCGCCCGCGGCGTTCGCGATCCGGCGCATATGCGTCAGGCTGGGCGTGATATCAGGCGCCTGCCAGTCGAGCTGGACATCGGAGAGCGTCTTGAGCGAGGACAACACGGCCTGGGTCGCGCTGTCGTCGGTATCGAAATACTGCCCGATCCAGTCACGGGCCTCCGACAGGCTCTCGTGATAGACCTCACCGTTATGTTCGAGCAGTGCCAGCCGTGCCATGCGCAGTTCGAGCTGTAGATTCTGCACCAGGAAAAACGACTGGTCCGGCGCGATCAGGGCCGGCGCGTTCTGAGTGCCGTTGGCACTGCGCACGGTCACCATGTGCGATAGCGCATTGCCCAGCCGGTCGACCATCCGGTGCCAGTGCCCCTGCCAGTCGATGCCGGCGAAACCAGCCTGGCCACGGCTGCCGTCATCTCCCGCACGGTCGCCGGCCTGACCGGTATTGCCGTTGTGATAGGTCGACGGTACGTCACTATCGGTCGGCAGTTTCGGCACGCGGGCCGCCAGTTGCGACAGCTGTAGTGCGATGCCCTCGATATCCGGATCGGGCAGGGCTTCGAGCGATGCAACCTCGTTGGCAATATCGGCCCGCACCGGGTGCAGCTGTGGATAGCCGGCGTGGGCGATGGCCTGGTCCGCCAGCTTGAGCGCCTGCATGGCGCCCTTGGGATCGTGATAGATGACCAGGCGCTGATTGGCGGCCTCGAGCAACGCCAGAATGCGCTGCTCCACGAACTGTTCGTGGTTGCCGCCAAGCGCTTGCTGGAGCTTGTTGTTCTGGGTCTGGACCTGGTTGAGCGTGTCAGACAGCGACGACAGCTTCTGGCCGCGATCGTCCAGCGTGTTGTCGACCCGGCCGAGCTTTTGCGTCAACTGATCGACCTGATCGTTCATCTGCGAGACCCGCGGGCCAAGCTGCTGCTGCAGATTGTGCTGAACGTTGTCGGTCGCGCTGCCGATTTCGGCATTCAGGGCTGCCATGCGCTGCTGGCTCGCATACCACAGATAACCGGCACCGGCGATGGCCAGCACGGCGACCACCAGTGCGACGGCAGCCACGATGAGCGCGATACGGCTGTTGCCGCGACCACCGCCACTGCCCTGGCCGCCACGCTGGCCGCCACGGCCACCGTGGCCGCCCGTTGCCGCGTCGGACGACGCCGGCTTGCTCGCGGGCTTCGCACCGGCGCCGCTTGTCGCGCTGTCGCTGGCCGCCGGGCTCGTTTGGGTGCCAGACGCCGACGACGTTTTGCGCGAAGCGCTGCCTGAGTGTTCCGAGCCACTGCGCACCGATCCGTTCCCGCTCGACTGCGGGCTCGACGCCGGCTTTTCAGGCTGTTTTTTACCGGCTCCGGCCTTGCTCTGGTCAGGCTTGCTCTGGTCGGTCTTGCTCTGGTCGGTCTTGCTCTGGTCGGTCTTGCTCTGGTCGGTCTTGCTCTGGTCGGTCTTGCTCTGGTCGGTCTTGCTCTGGTCGGTCTTGCCCTGGTCGGTCTTGGCGGGGCTCGCTGCGGGCTTGTTGTCGGCACCTCCCGCGGCCTTCGACGACGATGTCTGCGCCGATGACGACTGCGCCTGCGTGGATGACGTCCCGGCCGGTTTGGCCGCCGGGGTCGTCTTTTGCGAGGCGTCTTCGTTTTTCGATTGGCGGTTGCTGTCCGTGGACTTGTCCTGGCTCATGCGCTTGCGCTTCCCCCGAATGGCGTGGGCTGATCATCGACGAGCCAACCAGGCACGCGTCACCGCGGCCTGCGCACCCGCTGCATCCATGGCATCGATGACGACCGGCGGGTACTGCCAGTCGATGTCACGATCCGTGTGTTGTACCACACGCAGGCTGGGCGCCACGAGCGAAAGCCCGGAAAGACGCTGTTTCCGGGCGCTATCGCAGGCCGATACCAGCGCCTGCCAGGCCGCGCTACTCGTGACGACCAGCACGGTGTGCTCATGCAACAACGCATCCAGTCGGTCGGTATCCAGCGCCACGGCCGCACGCCGATAGAGGGCGACACGCGCGACACGCGCACCGCGTGCCACGAGTCCGTCGGCCAGCGCTTCGCGCCCGCCCTCGCCGGCCAGAATGGCAATTCGTCGCCCGGTCGGCGGCGTTCGATCCAACAGGGCCAGCAATCCTTCGCTGTCGCTGGTCTGCGGGACTTCGACTCGGGTGCCTACGAACGCCGTCAAGGCCGCGGCCGTAGCCTGGCCGACCGCGATCAGCCGGCCCGACGGCGCCCAATCGGGCGCGAGCGCACGCGCACCGGCCACGGCATTCGCAGAGGTGGCAATGACAACGTCGGCCGTTGCGGCCTCGGCCAACCCTTGTTGTGCGGCATCCGCATCGGACGGCGCCCGGATCTCGAGCAGCGGCGCAATCGTGACTCGGGCACCCGCGGCCATCAGCCCATCGGCCCAGGCACTGGCCTGACCGGCCGGACGCGTCAGCCAGACCGCGCAGCCTGTCAGCACATCGCCCACGCGGTTCGATCAGCCCAGTTCGGCGAGGATTCGGTCGGCGCCGGCGGCGAGCAGTCTTTCGGCCAGTCGGTGCCCGATTTCGGCGGCCTCGTCGACCGGTCCGCTGATGGCGTCGCGTACCATCACCGAGCCGTCCGGCTTGCCGACGCACGCGGTCAGGGACAGTGTGCGGCCGTCGTGGGTCGCATGGGCGGCGATCGGTAGATGACAGCTGCCCTCCAGCCGCGCGTTGACCGCACGTTCGGCATCGATACGAATATGCGTGTATTCGTCGTCGAGCCGGGCGATGCGTTCGGCGGTTTCGGTGTCGTCGGCCCGGATCTCGATACCGAGCACCCCCTGGCCGATCGCCGGCAGGCTCTGCTCCGGGGACAACTCGCAGCGGATACGACCCGCCATTTCGAGCCGTTCCAGTCCGGCACAGGCCAGCAGGATGGCGTCGTAATCGCCGGCATCCAGTTTGGCCAGGCGGGTCTGAACATTGCCACGCAGGCTCTGGATTTCCACATCAGGCCGCAGATGCTTGATCATCGCTGCCCGGCGCAGACTGGAGGTGCCCACGACCGCGCCGGCGGGCAACGCCTCCGGGCTGTCGTAATCGTTGGAGACGAACGCATCGAGCGGGCTGGCCGGCGCCAGCACGACGGGCAGCGCGAATCCCGGCGGCAGTTCGGCCGGCACATCCTTCATCGAATGCACGGCCAGATCGGCCTCACCGGCCTCCAGGGCGGCCTCGAGCTCCTTGAGGAAGAGGCCCTTGCCGCCGATCGCCGAGAGCGGCCGATCGGTCACGCGGTCCCCTTCGGTGGTAATCGGCAGCAACACCACCTCGACGTCGGGCAACGCCGTGGCCAGACGGGCCTTGACGTGCTCGGCCTGCCAGAGCGCCAGCTGTGACTGACGCGTGGCGATGCGCAGCGTGCGCGGCTTTCCTGTTTCGGTCATTGAACGCTGTCCCGGTTCGTGAGTTCGTCGGCCAGCAGCGCGCGCACGTCGGCCAGCCGCCGGCGGGAGACCGGAACGGTGTGATGATGGTGTGCGATCGTCAGCGCGGCGCTGCCGTCGTCATTGTATTTGAGACCGGTCACATGTGCCCGGGCGACCAGTGCCTTGCGGTGCACCCGAACGAAGGTTTCGGCCAGCGATTGCTCGAGCTGGGCCAGCGACTGTTCGATGAGCAGTTCGCCGTGCAGATGGAATACCGACGTGTACTTGTGGTCGGCCCAGAAATACATGATGTCGCGAATGGCCACACGTTCGATGCCCTCGCGTGTGCGGGCGCTGACATAGCCACTGGCGGTGCCGATATCGACCTGATCGGCAAGTGCGGCGAACTGCGCACGGCTGGGCTGGCGGGCCCGCATCAAGGCTGCGGCCAGATCGTCGCGACGTACCGGCTTGAGCAGATAACCGGCACAGGCACTGTTATGCGCCGACAGCGCGTGCTCGCTGTGGGCCGTGACGAAGATCACCGCCGGCGGCAGCTCGTTACGGGACAGCTCCCCGGCGATCTCCAGCCCGTCGACGCCGGGCATGTGGACATCGAGCAATACGGCGTCGGGCTTGAGATCCCCGACTTCGGCCAGGGCATCGCGGGCGTTGCCGATCTCGCCGATCACGGAATAGCCCGGAAAGGTTTCCACCATTCGACGCAACCGTTCCCGGGCCAACGGCTCGTCATCCACGATCACCACATTCATGTCATTCATCTCGTCGCTGCGGCACGATCAACAGCACGGTGAACCAGCCTTCATCCTGCACAAAGTCGAGCTGTGCTGCATCGCCGTAAGTCAATGCCAGTCGATTCCGGATATTGGCGATCGCCTGGCGGTGCCCGGGTACGTCCGGCACGCCATACGCCATCGGATTACGCACGCGTACGTGAAGCATGTCGTTGTCCAGCCAGGCCGTCAGCGACACGGTGCCCCCCTCCGGCAACCGTGCCACCCCGTGTCCGATGGCGTTTTCCACCAGCGGCTGGATCGACAACGACGGCAGCCGTGCACGGCGCGCGGCCTCGGAAATGTCTCGCTCGAGGGTCAGACGCTCGCTCAGCCGCAGTTTCTCGATACGGACATAGGCCTCGATCAGCGTCATCTCGTCGGCCAGCGTCACCAACCCCGGCGCGTCGCCGCCCGACAGCCGCGCACGCAGCAGCGCGGCCAGATCCTCGAGCGCGGTCTCGGCCTCAACCGGGCGAACCGCCGTCAGGGCCGCCGCGCTGTTGAGCGCGTTGAACAGGAAATGAGGTTCGATCCGGGCCTGCAAGGCCTCGAGCCGGGCCTGGGTCTCGGTCTCGGCACGCGCCTGCCAGGAAGCGCGCAACCAGAAATAGCGCAGTCCGAGCGCGCCCACCACGCCGCTGATGCCCAGACTCCGCATCACGAACGCCATCGGACTGACGCCTTCGAGCAGGACCCAGAACCCGGTATAGGGCCCGGCCAGGAGCGTGATTTCCGTGATCACGAACGTGATCAGCAACAGACTGATGTAGGACACCAGCATGACCTGCCGGGTACTGAGGTTGGCGGCCTGGCGCCGAATCAGACACAGCGCGGCCGCGCTGACGATGCCGATCCACTGCAGGTAGACCGACAGCAGGAACAGCAGCCGCCACACATCGGCCGAGCGCGAACTGCCGAGCGCGAGAATGATAGCCACCGCTTCGCAGACCGCCAGCACACGCAGGATACGGGCACCGGTACAGAAATCCGGCAGGATCGTGCGGGTGTCGGGAGAAAGCGGCATTGCCGACAGTAATGAAACCGCAACCGTCCGGCGTCAACTCCGGCATTCCCCGGATCCGGGCCATTGCTATACTCGCAAGCCCTTTTTCCATGCACGGTCCGCGCACCGATGAGCACGCAATCGAGCCACCAGACCTGGGGCGGGCGCTTCGCCGAAGGCCCGGATGCCCGCGTCGCCGCATTCACCGAATCGATCTCTTTCGAAGCCCGACTCGCGCCCTACGATATCCAGGGTTCGATCGCCCATGCGCGCATGCTCTCGCACGTGGGTGTTCTGCAGTCGGACGAGTTCGAAACGATTCGTGGCGGCCTCGAGGCCATCGGCGAGCGCATCGCCGTCGGCGACTTCACGTGGGACCCGGCGCTCGAAGACGTGCACATGAATATCGAGGCCCGCCTGACCGAGGACATCGGCGCGCTCGGCAAGAAACTGCACACCGCGCGCTCGCGCAACGACCAGGTGGCCACCGATGTTCGCCTGTGGCTGCGCGCGACGATCGACTCGCTGATCGGCGAGGTCAACCGCCTGCGGCGCGGCCTCATCGGCCTGGCCGACCATCACGCCGAGACCGTCATGCCGGGCTTTACGCATCTGCAGGTCGCCCAGCCGGTCACGTTCGGCCACCACATGCTGGCCTGGCAGGCGATGCTCGCGCGCGACGCAGAGCGGCTCGGCCAGATTCGCGCCCGCGCCAACAAGCTGCCGCTCGGGGCTGCTGCACTGGCCGGCACCACGTTCGCGATCGATCGCGAGATGGTCGCGCAGGAGCTCGGCTTCGACGATGTGATCGACAATTCGCTGGACGCTGTCTCGGATCGCGATTTCGCTATCGACTTCGTCTCGGCGGCCACCACGATCATGATGCATCTGTCGCGTTTTTCCGAGGAACTGATCCTCTGGATGAGCCCGGCCTTCGGCTTCGTCGAGCTGCCGGATCGCTACTGCACGGGCAGTTCGATCATGCCGCAGAAGAAAAACCCCGATGTCGCCGAGCTCACGCGCGGCAAGACCGCCCGTGTCCAGGGTCATCTCACCGCCCTGGTCACCCTGATGAAAGGCCAGCCGCTGGCCTACAACCGGGATAATCAGGAAGACAAGGTGCCGATGTTCGACACCGCCGACACTGTCGGCGCGTGCGTGGCGCTGTTCGCGGATATGATGCCGCACGTCGCAGTCGATGCCGCGGCCTGTCGCAACGCGGCCCGGCGCGGTTTCGCGACCGCCACCGATCTGGCCGATTATCTGGTGCGGGCCGGCGTGGCCTTCCGCGATGCGCATGAAATCGTCGGCAACTGTGTTTCACGTGCGATCCACGAGGATTGCGACCTGGCCGAGCTGACGCTGGCCACGCTGCAGGAATACAGCACGGCAATCGGCGCGGATGTCTACGAGATTCTCACGCTCGACGGCTCGGTGGCCGCGCGCGACCATCTCGGCGGCACGGCCCCATCGCAGGTGCGGGCGGCCGCTGCCCGAGCGCGAGCGACGCTCGGCGACTGAGACCGCTCGACATGACGAACCGACTCCACGTGCTGCTGGCCGATACGGCCATCGCCGAACGCACGGTCATGGCCCTGCGCGAACAAGGTATCGCCGACGAGGCGCTGCACGCCGTTGCCCGTCATGACCCGGACCACCCCCTGCCCGACGCGGGCCTGCTGGAGACCACGGATATCGCCGGGGCGAGCGGCCGCGGCGCCATGGCCGGGGCCGCGACCGGCGCGCTGGCCGGCATGGCCGCATTGGTCTTTCCGCCGCTGGGGCTGATCCTCGGCGGCGCCGGGGTGGCGGCTTCGACGTTGGCCGGTGCCGGCGTCGGTGCATGGATCGCCTCGATGATCGGCGTCAGCGAGTCCTCGGACACGGTTGCCGCCTACGAACAGGCCATCGCCGACGGTCAGGTGCTGCTGTTGATCGACGTGCCCGACGACCAGCAGGCCGCCTTGATCGAGCGCCTCGAAGAGATTGCCCCCGACGCCGACGTCCAGGATGCCGGTGCCATCGACTAGGGCCTGTTGAGGTTTCGTTCGAGCGCCTTTTCGTCGAGAGACCGCCGTGTGTCCTGCAAGGCGCGCACCGTGGCGCGGGCCGGCACACGGCACGACGAAACGGCAGATGGCGAGCCGGTCCCATCCCGACGACCGAGCGCCGGACGCATTGCCAGGATGCGGCCGGCTTCGGCCCGCGAGCCTATCGATCGAACAGATCGGCTCGGCGTCGATACAACGCCGAAATGTCCTCGTCGCCGTGACCGTCGGCCATCAGCGCGTCGTATTCCTCGCGTGTCTGGGCCGCCAGCGGCAGCCGCCCACCGTTGTTCTCGGCCATGTGCAGACAGATGCCGAGGTCCTTGTGGTGATGCTTGAGCTTGAAGCCCGGCTCGTAGACGTCGGCGACCATGGTCTTGCCGCGATGATTGACGAACCAATTACCGGCCGCGCCAGCACCGACGACATCGACGACCTTGTCCAGCGGCAGCTCGACGGCGGCGGCGAAACGCATCGCCTCGCAAACGGCCTGGTTGATGCCGGCGACCATGATCTGGTTCACGGCCTTGGTGGCCTGGCCGGCCCCGACCGGCCCCATGTGCGTTACGCCGCTGCCCATGGCCGACAGCACGTCGTGCACGCGCGCAAAGACCGTTTCATCGGCCCCTACCATGATCGACAGGGTGGCGTTCTTGGCGCCTTCCGTGCCGCCGGAAACCGGCGCATCGACGAAAGCCGCGCCACGGTCGTTGACGCGACGCGCGGCCTCGCGTGCGGTATCGCTGGCAACCGTCGAACAATCGATGACGATGTGATCAGCGGTCAAGGCCGGCGCCAGCGCATCGATCATCTCCAGAACATCGGCATCGGCCGACACGCACAGCACCAGCACCTCGGCCTGCTCGGCGGCCATCGCCGGTTCGGCAACCGCGCTGACATCGTGTTCCTCGGCGAATGCCTCGGCCTTCGCGCCGGTGCGGTTGTAGACCGCGGCGAGCGAGCCGGCCGCCTTGAGATTCGCGGCCATGCCGTAGCCCATGCCACCCAGCCCCAGAAACGCAGTCTTCATGAAAATCGTCCGTCGTTGAGTACGGGCCGATGATAAGGTTTGTGGTCATCCCGCCCCAAGCCGGGCGCTCGATCCGTTCCCGCGTATGACGCGCCTCATCGCTGATCCACTGCCAGGGCCGATGGCTCCGTCGGGGCTCGTCTGAGCCGTGACGCGACGACGCCCTCGCAAGCGAAACGCTTTTCTTGGCACCGGCACGCTGATCGCGCTGGTGGGCGTGGCTGCGGCCGTTGCGCCGCCCTACATCGTGCGGTATGCGCTCGTCGACTATCTCGAATCCCAGGGCCTGAGCGTCGACATCGGTCAGGTCGAGGCCAATCTGCTGACCGGCCATGTCGCGATCGACAACGCCCGGGCGACCGATGGCCAGGGCCACGGCTTCGTCATCGGCCATCTCGGTCTGGATATTCGCTACAGCCCTCTTTTCGATCATCGCGTGGTCGTGCAATCGCTCACGCTATCGGGCGCTCGTCTCGATGTGACGCGGCTACCGGACAACGGCTTTCGCATCGCCGGCATGACATTCGGCAAGTCGTCGAGCAGCCAGACGACGAAGAACGACTGGCAGTTCGGGCTGAACGAGGTCTCGCTCGAGGCGCTGGCGATCCACTATCGGCAGCCGGCGCGCGGCCCGCAGGCCGCGATCGACCAGGTGATCACCCTCAATGCCTCGCAGGCATCCCACATCACCAGCTGGGACACGGATCGCGCGAGCCCGCTACAGGCGAACATCGGGGTCGACGGCGGCAGTATCGCGCTGTCCGGCCATGTCACGCCGTTCGGCAAGACACGCGGCGCCCGGATACACGTGGTAACCCACGATTTCCCGCTCGGGCTGGTCGCACCGCTGGCGCGCTCGGCGGGCATCGACCGGGCCCGCGGGCGTCTCGATACCGATCAGCGCATCACGGTCTCCTACACCGCCGACAAGTCGCTCCATGCCACGACCGAAGGCCGTGTGGCCCTGTCGAAACTCGCGATCGCGCGCGAACGCGGCCTGGATTTGAAAGCCGGCCAACTCGCCTGGCAGGGCCGAGCGCAAATGAACCTGCTGCGCGCCGACGGCAAGCCGGGCGAAATCGATACCACCGGTCGGTTCAGCCTCACCGATCTATCGATGCAGCAGGGCCAGACATTCGATCTGCGCGCGAAACACGCGACCTGGCAAGGCAAGGGCGAGACCACCCTGGACAATCCGTTCCGGCTTTCCACACATGGCACCTACGACGACAGCGGCGTGACACTGAAGGCCGCGCGGCAGATCGCCCTGTCGGCCGACAGCGAACATCTGTCGGGCGATATCGAGATCACGGTCGGCGACGCCAACACCACGATCGTCAGCAACGGCCAATACAATTCGCGCGCGCTGCGCTTCGCTGTGCCGGGCTCACTGTCCACGGCGACCGACAGTCTGGCCTGGGATGGCACCACACAGACCACGCTCACAACGGATGCGACGCGCATCAATACCTACGGCCGCCTCGACGGGAAGAAACTCGATTTCCGGATTCCGGCGACCAGTGACTTCACCGCCGACGATGTTACCTGGCGCGGCGAGACCCACATCGACAGCGGCCAGCTCTTTGTCCACGACGCCGCCGGGCATCTCGTGACCGAACACGCCCGACTGACCATTCCCGACGTGCCGATGGCGTTCAACGCAAAACGCTTCATCTTCGACGGCCGCTACGGCCAGCAGCCGACGGCCGGCGGCGACACGCTCAAGGTCGTGCTCGACGGCAATGCCGTGGCCAGCGCGCTGGATATCATGAACACCCGCATCGGGGCCTCCTGGCTGACGGCGATGGAAAACGATGCCACCGGCATTCACATCGACGGGCTGTCGAACATCCACGTCGATGCCCTCAAGACCAGCGGCATACGTCTGCTGGCCGATACCGACACCGATGCCTCGGTCGTCCAGGCGGTCTCGCTCGATGCCAAGCAGTTCCAGCTCGATGACCTGCTGCACTATTCGCTGAACTCGCTCACGCTCGGCGATGCCATCGTGCATCTACGTCGCGACGACAAGGGCATGGGCGTGATCAGCGAATATCTGGGCGCCACGGCCTCCAAGAAGAACGACACCGCCGCCAGCGACAAGACCGACGACGGCCAGAGCACGGGCGCGGCACCACAGGACGGCGATGGCGCCGACCAAGGCAGTGCCAACCGTGCGACCTATGCAATCAAGCATCTCGGCATCAGCGGCCCGGCCGTGTATTTCACCGATGTCTCGACCGAACCGACCGTGCGACTGCATGGCATGGATCTGAACTTCGTGCTTGACGGGCTCGATACGGCCAGGCCGGATCACGATGCGAATTATCGACTGTCGCTGGATATCGGCGCCTACGGCCATTTCGACAGCGTAGGCAGCATCGCGCCGATGGCATCCGGGGGCATGAACATGGATATCCGGGCCTGGCTGCGCTCGCTGGCCATGCCGCCCCTGTCGGGTTATCTCAATGCCGCGATGGGGCGCAAGATCGGGCGTGGGGCGATCGACGGCACGCTCGATCTGAAAGCCAAGAAAGGCCAGCTCAACGGCAAGCTCGATGCCACCGTGGCCAACTTTCGCCTGGCCAACGACGACGGCAAGACGACCGAGATCGCTCTCGGCATCAACATGGAAAGCGCGCTCGCCCTGATCCGCGGCGAGGATGACGAATTCCACTTCCAGACCAAGATTCTGGGCGATGTCACCAACCCGTACTTCTCGCTCGACAACCTGGTTCGCGAGGCGGTGTTGGCCGGACTGCGCACCGCGCTGCTGTCCACCTATTCGCCGGTCGGCATCCTCAACAAGGCGCGTAATGCCTTTCTGAACCTGTTCCGGTCAGTCGAGGGACGGCCGGCGAAATTCCGCGAGGGCAAGCACTATGTCCGCCCGGAGGACCGCCACTATCTCGGCTTGATCGCCCAGGGCATGGACCGGAATCCGGACTGGACGCTCACGATCCAGGGTCAGGCCACGCCGGCCGATGCCAAGGCGATGTCGCTTTTCCAGGACAGCACCCATCTGAACAGCGCGAACCGGCTGAAGCTGGAGCAACTCGCCCGCCAACGCGAGGAAGCCGTGCGCGATTATCTGGCCGCGCGCGGGGTGAGTCCGAAGCGCATCGTCGGACGCCCACCCCAGGTCATCGAGACAGAAGATGCTGAACCGTTGGTCCGCTTCACGCTCGACAAGCATGCCGATTGACTCCCGGCTCGGCGACACGCCCGGACGCGGTCAGGTGTCGAGAAGGTATGTATACCCGGCCAGACCGGCCTCGAGCAGCGTCTCGCATTCACGATAGTCGCGCGCGGACAGACCGGCGGCCGCCAGTTTGCGCCGATAGGCCGATCGCAGCGTCTCCGGCTCGAAATGCACGTATTCGAGCAGCTCGTCCGCCCGATCGCCGTGCTGGGCTTCGCTCAGATGCCAGCCGCTCGCATCGGTCTCGACGTTGACCACATCGGTATCGCCGAACAGGTTGTGCATGTCGCCGAGATTTTCCTGGTAGGCGCCGACCATGAAGATCCCGATGCGGTAGCTCTCGCCGGGCACCAGCCGATGCAAGGGCAACGTGGTGTCCAGGCCGGCGTCGTCCACGTAGCGGTCGAGACGCCCATCGGAGTCACAGGTCAGATCGCACAGACGCACGCGCTCGGTCGGCCGTTCGTCGAGTCGTGCCAGCGGCATGACCGGAAAGACCTGATCCAGGGCCCAGACATCGGGCACCGACTGGAAGACCGAGAAATTGACGAAATACTTGGTCGCCAGTTTCTCCCGCGCGACGGTCACGGCGGCCCGCTCATCGGCATCGGCAGGCTCGAGTGCGGCCAGCGCGCGATATATGGCGGCCACCTCGTGCTCGACGGCGGCCCGCTCGGCCAGGCCGATCTCTCCGGCGGCAAAGCGTGTCTGAGCGTCGGCGGCAAGTGCCGTCGCCCGGTCGAGCTGAGCGCTGGCCGAGCGCGTGTCGTCGAGCCCGGCCGGCGCGGTCTCGATCGGGGTCTCACTGTCGATGACCTGCGTCAGCAACACCGCGTGATGCGCCGTCAGCGCCCGGCCGGACTCGCTGATGATATCCGGCTCAGGCATATCGTGAGCGGCTGCAACGCGCGCCAGTGCGCCGACTACCAGCCGCGCGTAATCGGCCACGCCGTAGTTCATCGAACAGAACGATTTCGCGCCGCGACCCTCGTAGTCGACGGCCAGCCCGCCGCCGACATCGACGGTATCGATCGGAGCCCCGAGTTCGCGCAGCGAACGATACAGATGCGCGGTCTCGTCCATCGAGCGTGTCAGGGCGGCATGATCGGCGACCTGCGAGCCCATGTGGACGTGCAGCATGCGAACACAGTCCAGATGGCCGGATGCGGCGAGCGTCTCGATGGCGGAGACCGCCTGGCTGGCCGTGAGGCCGAACTTCGATTTCTCGCCGCCGGTGTTCTGCCAGTGCCCGGCGGCCACACTGGCCAGACGCAGACGCAGGCCGAGCTGCGGTCGCAGGCCCAGGGCATCGGCCATCTCGGCGATCGGCGCCAGTTCCGAGGGTTTCTCGACCACGATGAACACACGATGGCCCAGCTGCTGGCCGGCCATCGCCAGACGCAGAAACGCCCGATCCTTGTAGCCGTTGCACACGATGGTGCTGCCGGGACGGGCGAGCGCGAGTACCGCCATCAGTTCCGGCTTGCTGCCGGCTTCCAGGCCCGCCCGCTCGCCGCCAGCCGCCACCAGGCGTTCACACACACTGCGCTGCTGGTTGACCTTGACCGGATAGACGACCGTGTAATCGCCGCCATAATCGCGGGCCGCCCGAGCCGCGCCGAACGCATCCGCCAGGCGTGTGATCCGGTCGGCCAGGATATCGGTGAAGCGCACGAGCACCGGCAGACGCAGGCCCTGTCGCTCGATCTCGTCGGCCAGCGTGTCGAGATCGATCCCGGCGGCCTGATCGGTCGTGCGCATTTCGATGTGGCCGGCGTCGTTGAGGCCGAAATAACCGTCGCCCCAGGTGGCGATGCGATACAGACGACGCGCGTCGTCGAGCGTCCAGCCGGCATCGTCGGTCACGGGAGCGGTATCTGCAATCATCTATACTGTGGCCCTGAAAAAAACGCATGAGACGCAAGGGACGAAAACGCATGGTACGCGATGGCCAGTGGTACACCGAAGCCAGCGACGAGCTGGGCCTGGGCTTTTCGCTGAAGATCCGGGACAAGCTCCATGAGGAGCGCTCGAATTTTCAGACGATCGCGGTCTACGAGACCGAAACCTTCGGTCGGCTGCTGACCATCGACGGTCTGGTCATGCTGACCGACCGCGACAATTTCATCTACCACGAGATGATGACGCACCCGGCGTTGTTTTCCCACGGTCGGGCGCGTCGCGTGGTGATCATCGGCGGCGGCGATTGCGGCACCCTGCGCGAGGTTCTCAAGCACGCTACTGTCGAATCGGCCATGCAGATCGATATCGACGAACGCGTCACACGGGTGGCCGAGCAGTATTTTCCGCGGTTGACCGAGTCCAACGCCGATCCGCGGGCCGAACTTGCCTTCATCGACGGCGTGGCCTGGATGCGCGATGCGCCGGCCAACAGCGTGGACGTCATCATCATCGACAGCACGGATCCCATCGGTCCGGCCGAAGGCCTGTTCAACGCAGCCTTCTACGAACAGTGCCATCACGTGTTGGCCGACGACGGCCTGCTTGTCCAGCAGAGCGAGTCGCCGCTGGTGCACACCACGCTGATCGATGACATGCATGCTGCCATGCAGGGGGCCGGGTTCGCCGCCCCGCAACTCGTCGGTTTTCCGCAACCCAGTTATCCCAGCGGCTGGTGGTCGGCCTCGCTGGCGCCGGCGCGAGCGCGGGCGCTCGCCGAGCCCCCCGCCGCGATACCCTTTCACTGCGATTACTACACCGCCGACATCCATCGCGCAGCCTTTGCCAGGCCGGCGTTTCTCGCCCGCGGCTGAGCGTTGCGCCGTCCCGGCCTCGCTCAGTCGTCGTCCAGAGCCTTGTCGAAGGCCGGCGAGTCATAAAAGGCCCCGATCTGGTCGTCGACGAGACGCGCCAGCAGCCCGGTCTCGTCCAGACCCTCGATGAGGGTCGGCGCCAGCGCCTCGATCTCGTCGGCCAGCGTTTCCCGATCCAGGCCGACGTGACCGGCGAGTTCGGCCAGCGTGTGATCGCCATAGCGAGCGAAGAATTGCCGCACGCTGGTCTGAACCATGACGCCGAGATATTCGGTTTCACGCAGCGATCGCCACACGGCCAGACCGTAATCCACCAGTCGCTGCAGCTCATCGGTATCGATCAGCCCGGCGACGGAGAGCGGCTTGTCGGCGCTCGCGTTCCAGATCTCGTCGGCGATAGCGCGGATGCGCGCTTCATCGAGCGACTCGAGCAGATAGGCTTCACTGCGCGCCAGGGTCTTCGCGGTGTTGTTCTCGATATAGGCACGGACGCGTTTTTCCACCTGCGCCTCGAGCCCCGGCATCCGTCGCGACACCGCGCTCGATGACCCCTTGATCAAACGTGAGACGCCCGGAATCGAGCGGATCGCACCAGAATCCGAAAAAATATAGTCCTTGATGCCCTGGTAGAGCACGTCCGAGGCCAGCGCCGTGTAGACCGGACTGTTCAGGAGCCGCTTGATCAGGCGGCTGCGCAGCGCTTCGAGCGCCACGAACAGCGCCACGCCGTCGTCGTAGAGCGACTGGTCGACGACATCGCGCACCCGGGTGTCCTCGTTGATCTCGTGACGCACGAGATCGTCGGCAATCGCCCCGATCATGCCGGCCAGATGCGTCGGCAGCGGAAAATCGAGCGCCAGGCGGACGGCCGTCTCGCTGATCGTCTCGGCATCGACCACGGCATCCAGGCGGGTGACCTCCGCCCAGTCCCAGACTCGATCGCCGATCCGGCGCGCCCGGGCCGCACCCTCTTCGCCGCGCCACCAAGCGAGTTCAAAGGCCACGTGCGCGTCGCGCAGCCGGGCCCGCAGGCCGTGTCGCTTGCTTTCGTCTGCCTGGCCCATTGCTGACTCGCCGATCGATGATTCGCGGGCAGCTTACCGGGACCGTCGCCGCTTTGCAGCGGGGCTTGCGTAATAGAACGGATGGCGACGGGCAGCGGCGCTGATAGCGTAACGATCAAGGATCAGAAGCCGGACCGCTCTGTTCATCGGACCGGCCGAAACAGGCATTCGCACCAAGGTCAGGACAAACATGGCTACGCAGTGGATCATCGTCGCCGACGCGGCTGCCGCCCGTTTCTTCTCGCGCACGCCTGATGGCGCACTCGAGCGCATCGGCGCCGACTATCACGAGGAGAGCCGTCTTCATGAAGGCGACCTGCGTACCGGTGGCAAGGGCGAAGTGCACGACGCCGGCGGCGCGGGCCAGCGCCAGTCCGATCCGCAGACACGCACCAGTGAAAAGCACGCGGACATATTCGCCAAGCAAGTTGCCGAGAAACTCAAGTCGGCGAGCAACGACAACGCGTTCGACGAACTCGTGCTGGTTGCCGCGCCCTCGTTTCTCGGCCATCTTCGCGACAAGCTCGACAACACCGTCAGCAAGCGCATCGTCGACACGATCGACAAGGACTGGACGCAGCACGACGACGAACAGATCGCCAAGCAGCTGAACACCCAGATCAGAGACTAGTAGGGCGGTGCGGCTGTCGACAGACGGCTCGCACTTCATTCATGTGGCGTACAACAAACCACGTAATATCCAGAGTTGATCGACGCCGCGGTGTCAGACCGAGACCGAGTCGATCTCGCCAAAGTGCATCATAAAAAGGAGGCGCACCATGTTGGGTTGGGCAGTCGTATTCTTCGTTATCGCCATCATTGCCGCTGTGTTCGGCTTCGGTGGTATTGCCGCCGGTGCCGCAGGCATCGCCAAGATCCTGTTCTTCATCTTCCTCGTGCTGTTCGTGCTGGCGCTGATTTCCAACGCCGTACGCGGACGCGGTCCGAAGATATAACCGTCAGACCGCGGCTCGGCCCCAGCGACCGAGCCGCGACACGTCGGGCATGACGCCATGGCAATGCGCACGGTCCGGCCAACGATGCCTCAGCCCGCCGGGCTCAGGATGCTTCGGCGATCGGCTCCTTGCGGGCCGATGCCTCAAGCCAGATTCGAACCAGATGCGCCAGTGAATTGGCCTGCAGTTTCTGCATGATGTGAACGCGATGCGTTTCCACCGTGCGGGCACTGATACCCAGGTCAGCGGCGACTTCCTTGTTGGCCTGGCCCTCGACGATGCCTGAAAGCACCTGTTTTTCGCGTGGCGTCAACGTATCGATCAGGGCCGCGCGCTGTCGCGCATCCCGCTGCAGTCGACCGGCGGCATCAGCAGCGTGCGCCAAGTGATCGAGTCGATTGAGCAGCTGCTCCGGGTCGAAGGGTTTTTCAAGAAAATCCACTGCCCCCAGCCGCATGGATTCCACGGCATGTTCGATATCGCCGTAGGCACTGACAACGATGACATCCACTTCGGCCTGCTGTGTGATCAGCGCACGTTGCAGCGCCAATCCGTTCATATCGATGAGTTTCAGATCGATGATGACGCACCCGGAAACGCCATTCGAGTGGTCGAGAAAGTTCTGACCGCTCGCATAACAGGACACGCCGTAGCCTTCGCCGCCGATCAATGCCTTGAGCGACTCACGAACGCTCGCGTCGTCGTCGACGATATGTATATGAAAGTCTTTTTTCACCCTTTCCCTCAGTATCATTTCGGATCAGACGAACCGAATCACGATCATCCCATCATACTAGAGGCGACAATGCACCCCCGCCTTCCGTCGAGTACCGCATGTCCGAAGCTTCGCACCTGACTCCCGACGAATCGCCCGCCTGTCTCGAGGACGCGCTTGAGACTATCCGTGCCCTGCGTCGCGATAACGAACGCCTCGAACAGCGCGCGGAAACAGCCGAGGCGGATGCACGCGCTTTCCGCGAGCTGGCCGAGCATATTCACGAAGTCTTCTGGATGACCAATGCGCTCGGCGACAAGTTGATTTATATCAGCCCGGCCTACGAGGCGATCTGGGGCCAGACCTGCCAAAGTCTGTATTCCGATCCGGGCCGTCGGCTGGCTTGGGTTCACGACGACGACCGCGAACGGGTCTTGAAAGCCTTCAAGCGAGACGCCCGCGAGGGCCGCTACGACGAGACCTATCGCATTACCCGTCCGGACGGCGAGATCCGCTGGATCCGCGATCGTGCATGGCGTGTCTACGACGACGAACAGGCATTGTACCGGCTTGCCGGCTTCGCCAACGACATCACGAACGAGATCGCAGACAACGATCAACGAGCCGAGCTCGGCGATCGTCTGGCCGTGCGCGAACGCTTCAGCCTTTTTGCGGCAATCGGTGCCGGTGTCGCACACGACATCGGCCAGCCGCTGACCGCCGCCCGAACGCAGCTGGCCCGTACCCATCACGCCGGCCGCCACTCCGGGGCGACCTGGTATGACGCCGTCCTTCAAGCCGACGACGAGATCGAGCGCGCCAGCACGATCGTGCGACACCTGCGCGATTATGCGCGCCACGGTCAACCGAGCATCGATTGGCACCAACTGGATCGAATGCTGGCCGAGGTACAGCGGCTCTACGACAGCGCGCTACGCCGCGAACGTATTCAACTTCGATTGCATATCGCCGACGAGGCCGCCGAGAAACAGATCGCCGTCGATCGCATTTTCCTGCAACAGATACTGCGCAACCTCATTCAGAACGCGATCGATGCGCTTCTGATGGCCGATACTCCGGACCATCAACGGCGCATCGATGTATCCGTGCGCCTGCCGGATCCCTATCACGTAGAGATCTGTGTTTCTGACAACGGCACCGGCATCGAGGACGGCATCGACGCCTTCGCTGCCTTCGATAGCACCAAACTCGACGGCCTGGGCCTGGGACTGCATATCAGCCGCTCGCTCGCCCGCAGCCATGGCGGAGACCTCGAAATCAGTCGCGCCGTCGAGCCCGGCATGCAGACCAAGTTCGTGCTGAATCTGCCCTGTGACGGACGCTCGGCGCCAAGGATTCCGCCGGCCGGCGATATCAGCGTGGCGGATGCATTAGGCGCATGAACACTGCCACGCCCAGCCCGAACGAACCGTTGAGCGCCATGCCGATCGCGACCCGATTGACACTCAACCCGGATACGAGGTCCTCGAGGCTGGCGCCGTGAACGAGCGGCACGATCGACAACGCAACCGCGGTCGGCAGGATCGCGCCCAGGATGATGGCACCAACATAGTAGCCGGCCGCCTCGGCGCGTCGAATCAACAGCCAGAGCAATACCCCCCAAAGCGCTCCCCAGCACGCCATCGAGATGACCGCGGGGATCTCGAACGGCGGCACGGGCGACAGATCCCAGGCCCTGGCCTGCAGATAATCCAGTCGATCGAGCCCCCAGAGCATGCCCTGATGAAACGTCAGGACAGATAGAAAACCGGCGATCAGCGCCTTGATATACGCGAACATCCAACACTCCCGATGAGTCGAACGCGGCGCGCCGGACCGCAGTGCGGCCGCGCGATGCGGACCTGAAGGCTGCCGATTGTACAAACGCTGTCTTCTGCACGCGACGACTGCCTGACCTGGGGCCAGCGCGATCGGGACGATCGAAGCCGATCCGATGAATCTCGCGCCCACCCACCTGCCGACCGACCGGGCCCGGCACGGCGCTCCGTCCACCACGAGCGACCACATGATCGACCGAGTGGCAGACCGCTCGACTCGGATTCGATGCCATGAAAACGCGCCCGATCGGCCCGCCCGACAGCGCGACATCGTCCGATCGACGCGGCACTAAGCCGGTCGGCCGGATAGGCCTTGCTTGTTCAGAGATTGGAAAGGGTGGCTTTTTCTATAATCGGAAGGCTCGCATGGAACATCTGGCGTTTCGTGCCCTCACCGACCTATTTCTGGGAGATTACAATGAGCCATAAATTATCCGCGCTGCTGATCGCCGCCGTTCTCGGCGTGTCGACGCTCGGCCTGTCCGCCTGCGATAGCAACGACGGTCCGGCCGAAAAGGCCGGTGAGAAGGTCGACAACGCGACCGATAACGCCAGCGACGCCGTGGACGATGCCGCGGACAATGCATCGGATGCCATGGACGATGCGGCCGACCAGGCTGACGACGCAACCGACAACAACTGATCGGCGGACGATTTCGTCGCCATCTAGGCCCGGCCTCGTGCCGGGCTTTTTTGTGTCCGGCGAACGCGTCTCGATCGCACCGGACATCGCCATGCGCGACACGGGCCTGTTATTAATCCGGCACCCAAACAGCTGACGACGTCAGCTGTTTTCAACGCCATCGAAAGAAACGCCGGCACTTGTCCGTCTTTTTATCTTCAATGGCTTCACGGCCGTTGGCCGTGGCGCGCGTGCTGTCGCACACGCGCGTTATCAACCCGAAAAATCATCTATTTTTAGGCTGGGTCAATAACACTTCGCCCGTGACGGCGTTGCCGCCCAGAAACCGGCCAGCCAAGGCGTATGGCGCCGGCCTTGGTTATTCCAGGGCCAAGCCAGTGTGGGCCGGCAACGCGGGTGCCGCCTGGTCCGGCAGCCGACCGCATCCGCTGCCCGCGCCCAGGCCTCGCCCCACGGTGCCCGGCGTGCCGATCAGCTCTCGCCTGCCATTGTCTGCATACAGCCTGGATATCGTCGACGCCCAGGCTTGAAAGTGTCAGCACACAGTTGTCGTTCATAAAAAAGGCCGCCCGGGGGCGGCCTTTTCGCTGTCTACGTCCTATCTTGATCAGGCCGCGGGTGCCGGCTCGCGGGCGGGACCAC
This sequence comes from Salinisphaera sp. Q1T1-3, assembly GCF_003602005.1. Lineage (GTDB taxonomy): Bacteria > Pseudomonadota > Gammaproteobacteria > Nevskiales > Salinisphaeraceae > Salinisphaera. Next base: position 26,971 of record NZ_QZWD01000021.1, read on the forward strand.
CCCGACCCGAGTACTGGGCCTTCGAGCCCGGTAGCGGACGCCGTGCGGTCTCCGGAATCAGCATGATCGGCACGAGCGCGACCGCGGCGGCGGCCATCAGATAGAAGGCCGGCACCATCTTGCTGCCGGTCTCGCCGATCAGCCACTGGATGAGATAAGGCGCGGTACCGCCGAACAGGGACGTGGAGATGTTGTAGGCGATCGCGAAGCCGCCATAGCGTACCCGGGTCGGAAAGATCGCCGGCAGCGTCGCCGGCATGGTTCCGGCCAGTGAAACCGTCAACAGCCCCAGGATCGCGAGCGCGACCACCACACCGGCGACTGTCGTCGTGCCCATCAGCCAGAACGCCGGATACGACAACAGAATGAACCCGATACAGGTCCCGATCAGCACCGGCTTGCGGCCGACCGTATCCGATAGCCCGCCGAACAGGAAGATCACGCACATCATCACGATCATCGTGATGACAAGAAGACCGGTGGATTCGAGGGAACTCATGTTGAGAACTGACTCGAGATAGCTCGGCAGATATGTCAGGACCGTGTAGTAGGCCACGTTGAGAATGATCACGAGTCCGATGCACAACAGCAGCTGCCGCATGTGACTGGTCACCACTTCGGCGAGCGAGCCGTCGGCCTCACCGGATTCCTTGACCTGCTCGAAGGCCGGACTGTCTTCCAGCTTCAAACGCAGGTACAGGCCGAACAGGCCGAGCGGCGCAGCGATCAGAAACGGAATACGCCAGCCCCAGTCGGCGAATGCCGCATCGCCCATCCCGAGCTGGGTGCCGAGCACCACGATCGCGCCCAGCGAATAGCCGGCGAGCGTGCCGAACTCGAGGAAGCTGGCCAGAAACCCGCGTCGATCGTCCGGCGAGTACTCGCAGATGAAGGTGGCCGCACCACCGTATTCACCGCCGGTCGAAAATCCCTGAACCAGACGCGCGGCGATCAGAAGAATGGGCGCCCAGAGACCGATGGTGGCGAAGCTCGGCAACAGACCGACCACGAAGGTGCCGGCCGACATCATGATAATGGTGGTTGCCAGCACCTTGGAGCGGCCGATCTTGTCGCCGAGCGGACCGAAGAACAAGCCACCGAGCGGGCGCACGAGGAAGGCGACCGCGAACACCGCAAGCGCCGACAATAGCGACGCACTGTCGCTGTGTGAGGGGAAAAAGACCTTGCCGACCGTGCCGGCCATGTAGGCATACACGCTGAAATCGAACCACTCCAGCGCATTGCCCATGCCGGCAGCGGTAACCGCTTTCTTAACGGCATCGGAATCGACAGTGAAACTGTCGTCGGTCGTCGTACTCATTGCCCTTCCCCCGGGGAGACCGGTAACGGATGTTGTTGCATGAACCTAGCACATTGTGTGCCGACACGATGCTTGTCAGCCCGTCTGCAGAGCCTTATGTTGATTCGATCATCAACTCAATCGGGAGCGATCAATGCCCGTACGCAAGGCGAATGCGCAGTGGCAGGGTGATCTGAAGTCCGGCAAGGGCGACATGAAGCTCGAGAGCGGGGCCTATCAGGGTCAGTTCTCTTTCAAGACGCGTTTCGAGGAAGGCACGGGCACCAACCCGGAAGAACTGATCGGCGCGGCCCATGCCGGCTGTTTCTCGATGCAGTTCTCGGCCATGCTGGCCGAGGAAGGCCATGCACCGGATTCGGTGAAGACCGAAGCCAAGGTGCATTTCTCCGTGGACGGCACACCCACGATCGAGAAGATCGAACTGATCACGCGTGGCGTGGTCCCGGGCATGGACGATGCCCAGTTCAAGGAAATCGCCGGCAAGGCCAAGGATGCCTGTCCGGTATCCCGTCTCTACAAGGGCGCCGACATCGTCCTGGACGCCGCACTCGAGGGCTGACCCGACGCCGCGTCACGAACCGACAGAGCCGGGGCATGCCTCGGCTCTGTCGTTTTCAGCCCCGATTCGGGGGCTTTCGCCATCGATTGCAACGATTGCCATTGACTTTGCGATGATCGTCTCAAGGTTTAACGGCTCACAAACGCAAAACGTTGCAAAGAGGCCAACATGCAAGCCCAGCGCGATAACGTCGTCAGCATCCATTACGTCCTGCGCGACAACGACGGCGAGGTCATCGACCAGTCGGCTGAAGGTCAGCCGCTTTCCTACCTGCACGGCCACGACAACATCGTGCCGGGTCTGGAAAAGGCCATCGAAGGCCACGATGAAGGCGCCGAGGTCCAGACGACCGTCGAACCCGAGGAAGGCTACGGCCCCTATCGGGAAGAGCTCGTGCAGAAGGTCAACCGGGAAGCCTTCCAGGGCGTCGACGAGCTGGCGCCGGGCATGAGCTTCCGGGCCGAGTCCGATGCCGGGCCCATGATCGTGACCATCAAGGAAGTCGATGGCGACGAAGTCACGGTTGACGGCAACCACGTGCTCGCAGGCCAGACACTGAACTTCACGGTGAACATCGCCGGCGTGCGCGAAGCCAGCGCCACGGAACTCGAGCACGGCCACGTGCACGACGAGAACACCGACCACGGCTGATTTCGGTCACCCTGCCGGGTGACACGACGCGCGCCGGGCGTGCGTCAGGCGATACAAGCTGTGGGCTAATGGCGGGCGCCAAGGCGCACCGTCGTGGCCTCTGTCGCGCCGGTAACCACGTGCCGGCGCGGCATCGCTACTGATGTCATCGCATCCGGGCCGCCCTGTCGGGGCGGCTTTTTTGTGCCCGATCACCCCATACGTCGCGAGGTGCCGACGTGTCTACTCGCCGACCAGAAGATAAGCCGCAAGCCAGCCTTTTCGGTTATCAGCGGTCTGCACACGTGCCCAGCCATTCTTCGTCTCTTCGACGGTCACGACATCGTTTCGGTGAACCTGGCCAACCACCTTGCCGGCACGGCTCGGCCGTGAACGCAGATTGACGGTGCCCGCCCCCACGCGACGCTTGACCGACTTCGCGGCCGCGCCCTCATCCGAGCCGCCGGCGGTTGCCGTGGGCTGTTTCGAAACGGTCGCCGCGCCTGGCTTCTCGTTGTCCGCAGGCTCCGGTTTCGTTCCCGGCGACGTCTTATCCGCGGCGGCGGCCGAATCCGCGGCGGCAGCCGCAACCTTGGCCCCCGATCCGCTCTCCGTCGCTGAGCGCCTCACCGGGTCGTCATCGCGCGGCGAAGGCGCAGCCGCCTGCTTCGGGCGTGGCGCGGATTCCGTCGGCGCCCCACGCTCCGGCGATGTCGCCATGCGACTGTCGTCATCGCCGCCGCCGGCCAACGGGGCGAGGCTGTCGGCGAGCAGGAAATTGGCCACCCAGCCGATCTCGTAGGTCTTCGGGAACAGGACCTGTGTCCAATCGGCCTCGCGGGCCAGCACCACGACAACGCTGTCACTGTCGGCCTGACGCACGATACGGGCGTTACGATCCGGCTGGTCGCGTACATTTACGTCGTCGGCATTGACGTGTCGCTGCGGTAGATCCTCGACGATACGTGGCAGATTATCGATAGCCGCGCCGTTGCCCGCCGCAGCGGCGCGCGCGGTCCAGAAAGCCGCCTTGCCGGTATTCTGCGGGACCCCGTGCCCTTTCATGTAGAGCACCCCGAGATTGTTCTCCGAGGCTGCCTGCCCGTCCCCGGCGCCGCGCCGAAACCATTGCGCTGCCTTGACGAGATTCTTGTCCACGCCCTTGCCGGCCTCGTACATGATGCCGAGGTTGTGTTCGGCCCGACCGTAGTGTTGTGCCGCGGCTTTCTCGTACCAGCCCCGAGCGGTCGCATAATTCTGGGCGACGCCGATGCCACGGTCATACAGCACGCCCATATTGTACTGTGCCGCCGCATCGCCGCTTTCAGCACGCGGGCGCGTGTCCTCGAGCACCTTCGCGGCCTGTGCCGGCGCCATGGCGTCGGTCTCCGCGTCCGTCGACGATTGCTGTTGCTGTGCCAGCGCGCCGAGCGGCGTGCAGCAAACGACGGTGGCGAACAGCCAGACAACGGACCTGCGCGTCATGTTGATCCTTGATGACAAAGCGGAATAGGCAGCATCGCTACGTTAAACCCGACGCCGCTCGAACGCGAGCCCTGACCCGGCGGCATGACGGCATCGATCCTCCGGAGAGGCCAATAGTCCAGAGCCTGTTAACACGTCCCGCGTGCGCCGCGCCGGCGATCTTTTTTTGAAAGACAAGGCATCGGGCGCATACGGCCGTCATTCTGGCGTCGCGAACGACAACGCCGGATTGCGCAAAAAATGACCGCCGTCCCGTCAGGTTGCGCCCCAAAACCGACCAGGCAAGGCGCATCGCGCCGGCCTTGGTCATGCCAAGATCAAACCGTGCAACCCCGCATGGCCGGTTTTCGGGCGGCAACGCGATCACGTGTGAAGTATTATTAATCCGGCACCAAAACAGCTGACGACGTCAGCTGTTTTCAACGCCATCGAAAAATAAAAGCCGGCACTTGTCCGTCTTTTTATTTTCAATGGCTTCACGGCCGTTGGCCGTGGCGCGCGTGCTTTCGCACACGCGCGTCATCAACCCGAAAAATCATCTATTCTTATGCCGGGTTAATAAAAGGCCTTAAGGTTGCACGGCCCCGCCGATACCGCCGAGGCAGTCCGGGCCGATCTCGGGCGCCAAATTATATGCAATTGACAACGACCGACCTGGCACATAGATTGGCGCTCGTTTAACTGCATTCGGCAGTCATTTCCCAGCCGGCTCGGCCCGCCTCATGCGCAGCGTGTTTTCGACCCCCTATCGGCTCGCATCGACGACGGCGCTCGTCCTTGCCCTCAGTGCCTGCACCGTCGGACCGGATTATCACAAACCGGGCGCCCCCTCCGACGATGCATATCGCATCGATGATCGGACCGCCGGTGACGAGGACGGCCAGTCGGCAACCCGCTCCGACGATCAGGCGGTACCGAAACAGGCTTTCGTCCGCGCCCAGCGTGTGCGCGCGGACTGGTACCGGGTCTTTGAATCCGACAAGCTCGATGCATTGATCGGGCGCGCCATCGCCGATAGCCCGACGCTGGCGGCCGGCCGGGCACGCATCAAGGCCGCGAACGAGGTGGTCAAGCAGAACAAGGCCGCGCTCTATCCCCAGATCAATGTCGGCGCCGGTTATGACCGTCGTCGTGTGACGGGTGCCCAGTTCGGCATCAACGATCCGACGTTCACCAACGTATTCAACTTCTACGATGCCCAGGCGACGGCCAGCTACGATCTCGACCTGTTCGGCAAGACGCGACGTCGTATCGAGGCCGCGGATGCGGCCATGGACGAGCAGCAGTATCGGGTCATCGATACGTACGTCACGCTGATCAACAACATCGTGGCCACCGCCATCGCCGAGGCCGGCCTCAACGAGGCGATCCACACCACTGAACAACTCATCAAGAGCCAGTCTGACGCACTGGCCATCGTCAAGAAGCAGATCGGTTTCGGGGCCGCCATCGAAGCCGATGCGACCCAGATCCGTACGCAGCTGGCCCGCACCCGCGCATCGCTGGAGCCGCTCAAGAAACAGAAGACGCTGGCCACGAACCGTCTGGCGGTACTGGTCGGCAGTGCGCCCGGCACGTTCACGGATCCGGATTTCCGGCTGTCGCAGCTGACCCTACCCCAAACGCTGCCCGCCAGCCTACCCGGCCAGCTGGTGCGTCAGCGCCCGGATATTCTGGCTGCCGAAGCCGCGGTCCACGCCGCCAGCGCGCGTATCGGCGTGGCAACGGCCAATCTGCTGCCCGATCTGACCATCAGCGGCTCCTACAGCCGCCAGGCGCTGACGCCGGCCGATCTCGGTGACCCAGCCAATGCGCTCTACACCCTGGGTGCCCGGCTCGCCGCCCCGGTCTTTGCCGGGGGCCGTCTGCGTGCCGAACGACGCCAGGCCCAGGATCTCTACGTTGCGGCACTGGCTGACTACCGGGCCACGGCCCTGGCTGCATTCGGCGACGTGGCCAATGCGCTGCGTTCGATCGAGGCGGATGCCCGGGCGGTCGATGCACAGCGCACAGCGCTTGATGCAGCACGGGATAATTTGTCCATCGTGCAGACCCAGCTCGCCAATGGCGCCGCGGACTACGTGAACCTCTATACCGCACAGGCCCAGTATCAGAGTGCCGAACTGGATTTCACCGAGGCCCGGGTCACGCGTTATCGCGATACCGCGGATCTGTTTCGCGCACTCGGCGGCGGCTGGTCGCAGCAGTCGGCGGCATCACTGACCCAGGCCACCGGCGCGTCGACGCCGGCCGCGACGACGACAGGCAATTGACCCGCCGCCGGTCGTGGTCGCCGCGGCGCGCGACGCTTGCCGGGCCACGGGGTCGTCGCAACAGATCCGGTCGGCGCGGCGCCCGACCGCCATGCCCCATCAGAGTGCATCGCGACAGGCAGCGGCCAACCGCAGGGCCGATCACATCGGACTTTGGTGGCAAAACAACGCCGTCGACTGGACGACATGCGCCGTAGATTGCCATGATGCGCCTCGTTGTGGCGTCTGTTGCGCAGCCGGCACCGGATTCGAAACCGACGACAAGGCGTGTGCTGAGTACGCGTGTTCCTTTCAATGAAAGGATTTCGGCATTTCGTTTCAACGGCTTCGATAACGCGTTCGGCGACATTCGGCACGACGATTGCATCGGCGGCAGGGAGCCGGTCGGCGGGCGCCGGCCGGAGGAAGACGCCTTTTTGCGATGGGCTGGGAAACTTTTTGCGGTGTATGCCGGTCTAGATCCGGATTCACCACAGTGATCGACGTCGCCTGTGTATTGGAGACAGGGGGATGCGACGTTCATCGAGGGTTTTTGATGCAAGGTAATCGGATGTTGCGCGCGGGCGCGGCCAGTGCGCTGAGCCTGTCCTTATGTGTTTCGGTCGCCAGTGCCGCGCCACCAGCTGCGCAGCCGGGCGTCGGGCTCGGCTCCGCGCGCAGCAGCGCGATGACCGACAACGATCACGAAATGCGCATCGAACCCCTGCAGGACAACCAGATGCAGGCGGCCGCAGCCCTCGGCCTGACCACCACGCCGCAGATTACGCCCTGGGAACAGATCACCATCCATCGCGGCGACACGCTCTCCGGGGCGCTGGCCCGCATCGGCCTCGGGTCCAGTACATGGCGCCCACTGCTTTCGCTGCAGGACACGCGGGCGCTACGCCACCTGCGCCCGGGCGATACCCTCAACATCCGCAAGACTCCGACGGGCCAGCTCGCCGAACTCCGATACAAACTGGATTCCGTTCGCACCCTGACCGTGAACCGCGACGGCGATCGGCTGCAGGCCGCAATTGCCCACGTACCGACACAGACCCGTGAAATCACCGCGTCCGGCACGGTACAGGGATCGCTGGCCCACTCGTTGGCCGACAAGGGCGTGCCGTCGCGCGTGGCCGACGATATGGCCCGTATCTATCGGTATCGACACGACCTGCGTCAGTTGCACAAGGGTGATCAGTTCTCAGTGATCTACCAGGCGACCTATGCCAACGGCGAAGAAGTCGGCATCGGCCCCGTGGTCGCGGCCAGCATCACCTCGGATCACAAGATCTATCGAGCGTTTCGTGCCAAGGGCGCGGACGGCAAGTACGCATATTTCGACGGCGCCGGTCACTCGTTCAAACCCGCCTTCACCCGCAAGCCGGTGGCCTACACACGCATCAGCAGTCCCTTCAACCTGCATCGGATGAACCCGGTCACCCATCACATCCGGCCACACAAGGGCGTGGACATGGCCGCACCGATCGGTGCGCCGATTCATGCAGCCGCCGATGGCGTGGTCAAGTATTCCGGCTGGATGCACGGCTATGGTCGTCTGGTCGAATTGAAGAATATGGACGGCTACAGCACGCGCTATGCGCACATGCACCGCATCCAGAGCGGGTTGCACGTGGGCGAGCACGTTACCAAGGGCCAGGTGATCGGTTACGTCGGCGAATCCGGCGAAGCGACGGGGCCACACCTGCACTTCGAGATCCGGCGTTACGGCGTGGCGCACAATCCGCTCACGATCAAATTGCCGAACGGCCGGAACCTGCCCAAGACGCGGCTGGCAGCGTACAAGCGACGCATTCAGCCCTTGATCGCACGGCTGTCCCCAGCGCCCACGACGCTGCTGGCCAAGACCGCGTCCACGCCGGCCAACGGCAGTGCCTGTCTTGGACGTAACGGATTCCGCAATACCTTGAGCGAGGGCAACGGCTCGGACAATGGCATTCTATGCCTCGTTCGCAGCCCTTCGGTCCGCGCCTGACCGCGGATCGCGCCGAACAGGCGCATCCAAATTTCATCGATCACGTGCCGCCGGTGCGTGATCACACCCGGCGACCGGGTATCTGCGCATCGTTCCATCCATATCATCGCCCCGGCCGCTCATCGTGATGCCAATCGGCCGCGCGTCAGGCGACGCAAGGTGGCGCGCACGGCGGTGCCCTGACCTGTCGTCGTTCCTCGCCGTGCAACGACACAGGCGCACGACCTACGATTGTTTCAATCCCGCGGCGATCTTCAGGTCAATCACAGCCTGACCGGGCAATCGAAACGGCGCCAATCCCGCCGCGCCGTCGCGCGGGCGATCTGCGTATTGATCGGGCATTGCCCTGCGGCATCACGCAGGGCGCGCCGGTCGCCCCGAAGCGCCACTCGGATATAACTGTTTTTCATGACAGTATCGGATTAATATCCGCTGCAGACGGCGCCGAGTCCGAATGTTTAACCGTGACTGAACGCAATGAACCGACTGATCTGCGTATGATGTCGCCAGACTTTGTACGCTGGACGGTCTCGATCGTGCCTTTTCGGCTCGAAATCGATATGTTCAACAATCGTCGAGACCGAGCCCGGCGATCTGCAAGAGGACAATCATCTTGGACGTCATTCGCATCATTCTCTCGATTCTCCTGCCGCCGCTGGGCGTGTTTCTCCAGGTCGGCCTCGGCCTGCAGTTCTGGCTCAACGTCCTGCTGACGATCTTCGGCTACGTGCCCGGCATCATTCATGCCGTGTACATCATCGTCACCCGTAACTGACATCCGGTGAGCAGCTATGGCCGCACGGCGCGGCCGTCGTGTTTGTCGTTGCCCGACTGTGCCCCCACAGCTCATGGGTAATTGATACACACATTCGCAATGAGTGTTATGGCTTTCGATCTTTCGGTTCTCGATCTGGTTCCCGTTCCCAGCGGCACGACACCGTCCGCGGCGATTCGCGACAGCGTGTCTCTGGCACAGCTGGCCGAACGCACGGGCTACCGTCGGTACTGGATCAGTGAACATCACGGCATGCCGGCCATCGCCAGTGCCTCACCGGAAGTGCTGCTCTCGCGTATCGGGGCATTGACCTCGCGCATCCGTATCGGCTCGGGCGGCATCATGCTGCCCAATCATTCGCCGATGCGGGTGGCCGAGCACTTCCGGACACTGGAGGCACTCTATCCGGGCCGGGTCGATCTCGGTCTCGGTCGTGCCCCGGGGTCGGATGCGCGAACCAATCGCGCGCTCGGCGCCGGTTCCGGTGCCCACTTCGGCGACATGCTCACGGAAATGCTGTCACTGGCCGATGGGCGCTATGGCCCCGAACATCCCTATGCCGGCGTTCGAGTGATGCCGGACGACGCCCCGCTACCGCCGATCTGGATTCTCGGCTCATCCGGCGCCAGTGCCCACGTGGCCGGCGCGAGCGGTTTCGGCTACAGCTTTGCCAGTCATTTCAGCCCGGTCGACCCGGCACCGGCGCTCGCCAGCTATCGGGAGACATTCGAAGCCTCGCCCCAATTCGCCGAACCACACACGATTCTCGGCGTATCGGTGATCTGTGCCGAGACGGAGGCCGAGGCCCAGCGCCTGGCGAAGACGGTCGATCTGATGTGGTTGCGTCTGCGCAAGGGCGAGTTCCTGCCATTACCCTCGCCGGAGGAAGCCGCGGCCTATCCCTACACCGCGCCCGAACAGGCAGCGATCGAAGAGAATCGTGCACGCCATATCATCGGCGATCCGGCGCAGGTGGCCGCCCAACTGAGAACGACCGCCGAGCGCACCGGGGCCGACGAGCTGATGATCGTGTCCAATATTCACGATCCGGGCGCCCGGCTGCACTCCTACGCGCTGGTCGCCGAAGCGCTGGCCGCCTCATGATTCACCGCACGCTTCGACCGGTCGTTTCACCACCAAGCTGACACGACCGATCGAAAGCGCGCACAATGATCACGTTCGAACCTGTGTAGACCTATGAAGACTGCGACTTCATCCCAAGATGCGGCTCAACAAGCCCCGGCGCTCGATGCGCAACTCTGCTTTGCGCTTTATACCGCCACCCATCGCTTGACGCGTGCCTACCGCCCGCTGCTGGAGCCGCTCGGCCTGACGTACGTGCAGTATCTGGTGATGCTGGTCCTCTGGGAGGACACCCCGCGCTCCGTGGGTGAGCTGGGCGACGCCCTGTTTCTGGACAGCGGCACGCTCACGCCGCTGCTCAAACGCATGGAGCGCGCCGGGCTGGTGTCACGGCGCCGTGACACCGAGGATGAACGTCGCGTTCTGATCGAGCTTACCGAGGCCGGTACCGCGCTCAAGTCGCGCGCTGCCGCCGTATCCGACGAAATGCTGTGCCGTCTGGAGATGACGACCACCGACGCCAAGCGGATGCGAAGCCAGATCATGCAGTTGGTCCATAACCTCGATCGCTACGACAGTACCAGCGAAGCCTAATCTCCGGGCGGTTTTTAACGGTTTTGACCGTTCAGCTGCGACGTGCGGCAAGCCGTTGGCGTGCGGCCGTGCGTGTCACTCGGTCGGCCGTCATTTCGCGGACGGGTTGTGCGCGCGGCGGCACGCCTGGCTGCAGAACTTGACGTGATGCCAGTCGCGCGCCCATTTCCGGCGCCATTTGAAAGGGCGCGCGCACTGCACGCAGATCTTTTCGGGCAGTTCGCTTTTCTTGCGCATCCGGGCCATGACGATTTTCTACGCGAGCCGGCAAGACGCGGATGCATTGCGGCGGCGCCGACGATCGGCCCTCAGTCGTAGCGCATGATCAACTCACCGTACCGGTATTCGCCGGTATCGATGAAACCCAGCGCCGCGTAGAGTTGGCGCGCGGCGTCGTTGCCCGGCAGAAGACTGATGACGATCGCGGCCTGCGGATATGCTTGGCGGATATGCACCAACGTCGCGGCCAGACCGGCACGGCCATAGCCCCGGCCCTGCCAGGCATGGTCGATCATGAACCGCGGGATGCTGCAGATCCGCTGTTCGGGCAGATATTCGTACATGACGAACCCGACCACGGTCCGGCCGGCGACGATCGCCATGGGCCGACATGCCGGCACGACATAGGCCTCGGCCAGCGAATAGAGATTCGAGGCCAGGTTGGCCGCCTGGGCCGCTTCGAGTCGCAGCGCGATGACGGCCTGCCAGTTGTCCGGGGTGACCGGCGCCAGCGCCACGGGCAGGCGCGGCTCATGCTGCCCGTCAGATCGCTCGTTGCGCTCGGCTGGCATCAGTCGGCATCCGAGAACGCAGAATTATGGAATTCGGCGATTTCGCTGACTTCGGCCATGCCGGGTTCGACCGGCTCGACAGGCGGGCCGCCGGCCATGACCTCGAGCGTGGTACGCGTGCAGCGCGCCAGGGTTTCCGGGTTGTAGCCACCTTCCAGTGCCATGACGAGTCGCCCGTCGCAGTATTCGTCGGCCAGCCGCTGGATGATACCGGTCAGCGTGCTGTAGCCCGCATAGGTCATGGTCAGGCACAGCTCGGTGATATGGGCGTCCATGCCGGCCGAAACCATGATCAGATCCGGACGGAACCACTCGGCGGCCGGCACGAGTATGTCCTCGAAAGCCCGAATCATGGCTCGGTCGCCGGCCTCCCCGGGTAACGGCACGTTGACCGTGGTGCCCTCCCCGAGCCCCTCGCCGACTTCCGATATGTGGCCCGTACCCGGATAGAACGGCGCGGCCCGGTGCGTATCGAAGAACATCACGCTCGGGTCGGCGGCGAATATGTCCTGGGTGCCGTTGCCGTGGTGGGCATCCCAGTCGATGATCAGCACGCGATCGGCATCCCAGTGGGCCTGGGCATGCGCGGCGCCGACCGCGATATTGTTGAATAGACAGAATCCGCGTGCGCGCACAGCGTTGGCGTGATGCCCGGGCGGTCGACACAGCACGAAGGCCGACTCGGCCCGGCGTTCGAATACCGCATCGACGGCGTGGATCACGGAGCCGGCCGCGACTTCGGCCGCCTCCATGCTGCCGGCGGAAATGGCGGTGGTATCCACGTCGAGCCAGGCCTGCTTGCCCGCGAGTTCGTGGAGGCTTTCGATATAGGACGTGGTGTGCACCCGCTGCAGCTGCTCCATCGTGGCCTTGTCGCCGGCAGCGAACCGGACACCGGGCACCGGCTGGGCATGGAGCATCTCGTTGACGGCGATGACGCGCCCCGGATGCTCGGGATAGCTCCACTTGGCCTCGAGCCCCAGGCCGTCGAGAATGCCACGTACGCGGCTGTTCATGCGTCCCGGCAGAAACGGCTCTTCTGCCTGTGGACGATGCGCGAGCACGCGCTCATCGTAGATCACCAGCACATCACGGTCGCCTAGCAAGCATCACCTCCCGTTGGCACATGGCCCAGTCGGTGTCAGCCTACTCCGATCGCACGGGCCGGTCAGCTGCCCGTGGCGGCGCGTTCGGCCTCGCGGGTCTTCATGGCGACCAAGGCCCGCAGGCCGGCCAGCCGGGGCACGGGCACATCGAGCCGCGCGGCGATATCGACGATATTGCCGAGAATCGCGTCGATCTCGAGGGGCCGGCCTGCCCGATGGTCGAGCGCCATGCTGTTGCGATAGGCCGTCATCTGCCGCGTCGCCGCGATGTTGCGCTCGGCCGCATCGTCCGGCATCGGATGACCGTCGGCCGCGGCAACCGCCGCCACCTCGGCCATTACGCCGCGTACAAGGGCTTCTCCACCGGGTACGCCGAGCATCGTATCGGTATCGGTGCCGTCGGCCAGCACGGAAATCGGGTTGAACGGCGCGTTCCAGAGGCTCTTCGCCCAGCGTTCTCGCACGATCGTTTCGCTGATCTTCACATCGATGCCACCGGTTTCGAAAAGCGCCGCGAGCGCGCTGAGCGCCGGGGTCGTGCCGGCCGGCCACGCACCGAGCGTGAGTCGGCCAAAGGCCTGATGCCGGATACGGCCCGGGCCGAGGCGGCTGACACCCACGAAGGCCAGACCACTGAGCAATTCATGATCCGGCAGGGCCGAGGCGATCTCGGGCTCGATATCGATGCCGTTCTCGATCAGCACGACAGTCGTATCCGGGCCGACCCAGGGCGCGATGAGTGACGCGCGGTCGACTGTCGGCAGGACCTTGACGCAACAAACGACGTAATCGGCGCCCGGAACCGGTTCATCGTCCGGTCCATGGACGGCGGCCGGGGCGAACGACAGATCCCCGAGCGGGCTGTCGACGATCAAGCCGTGCTGTCGGACCGTCTCGACATCCGAGCGGAGCACGAGCGCCACGTGCGCGCCGGCACGGTGGGCAATCGCACCGTAGAACCCGCCGACTGCGCCGGCGCCGATCACCACGATCCGCGGCCGGTCTTTTTCGTTGGCCATGAGATACCTCTCGTCAGAGCGTTCGCCGGCGCCACCACGCCGCGCCCGCATGCATTGCGGGCGTCAGCCGGATGATGCAATCGGCGCGCGCAGGTCGATCTCCGCGCCGGCCCCCAGATGGGACAACCGTTCGTTGTCGTGTCGCGTGCAGGTCAGCGGCGTGACCGAGATCGCCCGCTCGCGTATCGCGACCACGTCGGCATGCGGATCGGTCACGGCCTCGATGTCGCGCGTGAACGAGAGCCGATAATCGGCACCGGCCTCGGCGCGTGACATGCGCGTCGCCCGGATCGCCCCGCCGGTCTGTCGCGTGAAACGCAGCCCGCCGATCGTTTCCGGATCGCCGGACGGGAAATTCACGTTCCAGCAGCAGCCGTGCCGGTCACGCAGTGGCCAGAGGCGCTCGAACACCGCCTCGCCCCAGGCCCGGGCCACGGAGAAATCGGGCGTTGTCGGACCGTCGAAGGCCTGGCTGAGCGCCATCGCCGGAATATCGAAATGCGCGCCGGCCAGCGCGGCGCCGACGGTGCCGGAATACATGACCGAGTCCGAGAGATTGCCGCCCCAGTTGACGCCGGACAGCACAAGATCGAACGTCGCCCCGTCCAGCCAGGGCCCGCCGAGCGCGGCCATCACGCAGTCGGCCGGCGTGCCGGTGACCGCATAACGACGCGGGCCGCGCTGGCTGACGGACAGTTCGTCATGAAGCGTCAGCGCCTGCGCCGTGCCGGACCGATTGCCGCTCGGGGCAAAGACCCAGACTTCGGCCGCCAGACGCGCAGCCAGCGTTTCGGCCACGGCCAGGCCGGGCGCGTCGATGCCATCGTCGTTGGTGACGAGCACACGGTTGAGTTCTTTCATGCCGGCGATTGTGACAGCTGCGTCGTGTTTTGGCCGCATCACTTCGTGTCCACGACCAAGCTATGCTATCAATACGGTAGCGTACGGAAACATCGGAAACACCATGCCTCAACTCCCCGACCCCACCAGCGGCCACGTTCGGCTGGATCTCGACGACAGCGTCCTGCATATCCATCTGGCACGTGCCGACAAGCGCAATGCGCTCACGCAGGCGATGTACACCGATCTCACGCAGGCGATCGACTTCGCCGCGCAGGCCACGTCGGTACGCGTTGTGTGTCTCGTCGGCGACGGCGACATGTTCTGTGCCGGCAATGACATCGCCGATTTCGCCGATATCGACCCCGCGGACGGCGCGGCGGGCGTCGACGGACCGGCGCTGACCTTCGTGCGTCATCTGTCGCAGTGCGACAAGCCCGTCGTGGTCGCGGTCCAGGGCCAGGCCACCGGTATCGGCACGACCCTCCTGCTGCATGCCGATCTCGTCGTGGCGGCCGACGATGCCCGTTTTTACACGGCTTTCATCGATCTGGCGCTCGTGCCCGAGGCCGGCTCGTCGACACTCCTGCCGGCCCTGATCGGGCGCCAGCAGGCCAACCGACTGCTACTGGCCGGGGATACACTGAGCGCCGAGGAGGCACTGGCAACGGGCCTGGTCGCGTATGTCGTGCCCCGCGCGTCGCTGTCGGCCAAGACCGCTGAACTGACGGCACGTCTGGCGGCGAAGTCACCGGGCGCGACGGCCGCGACCAAGCAACTCTTGCGCGCCGGACGCGGCGACGCACCGCTGGAGGCCCAGATCGCACGCGAGGCCGAGCTGTTCGGTCAGCGGCTGGCCAGTGACGAAGTCGCGGCCGTCATGCGTCACTTCCTCGACAAGCGCGCCCGTCACTGAATCGCCCGGCCGGCCCCGGCGCGCCCGGTCGAGGGCTGACCGGGCATCGTCACACCCGAGCCGGGGCAATCTTTATAGCCGCGCGCGAGCGCCTGCGTACTCTGCGACCAGACGCGCCACGATGTCGGCGACCGGCTGGATCTCGTCGATGGTGCCCACGCCCTGCCCCGCGCCCCAGATATCCTTCCAGGCCTTGGACGCCGACTCCCCGCCACTGGCAAACGACATATGTGACTTGTCGGCCTCGGGCAGATCGTCGGGATTCAGGCCGGCAGCCGCGATCGAGCCGCGCAGATAGTTGCCATGCACCCCGGTGAACAGGTTCGAATAGACGATATCCGAGGCAGTGGATTCGGTGACCATGCGCTTGTAGTCCTCGACCGCGCCGGCCTCGCGGCTGGCAATGAAACGCGTGCCCATATAGGCGAAATCCGCCCCCATCGCACGCGCGGCCAGCACGTGCTCGCCGCGTGTGATCGCCCCGGACAGCACCAGTGGGCCGTCCCAGAAACGCCGGATCTCCGAAACGAGCGCGAAGGGGCTCAACGTGCCGGCGTGACCGCCGGCCCCGGCACAGACCACGATCAGGCCGTCGACGCCGGCCTCGATCGCTTTTTCGGCATGTCGCACGCTGATCACGTCGTGAAAGACATGGCCACCGTAGTCCCGGGCCGCCGCCACGACCTCGCCCGGTGGCCGTAGGCTCGTGATCATCAACGGCACTCGATGATCCACGCAGACCCCGAGATCGTGATCGAGCCGGTCGTTCGAGCCGTGCACGATCTGGTTGACCGCATACGGGGCGATCGGCGCTTCGGGGTCGGCCTCACGTGCGGCTGCCAGGCCGGACTCGATCCGGCTCAACCAGTCGTCAAGCGCGCTGGCCGGTCGTGCGTTGAGCGCCGGAAACGAACCGACGACCCCGGCCGTACACTGGGCGACGACCAGTTCCGGATTGGACAGGATGAACATCGGTGCCCCGATCACCGGCAGGCGCATCTGGGCATTGAGCGTATCGACGAGCGACATGAACACGATCTCCTCGGTAGTGCGCCGGGGCTTGGCCGGTGCTGTCTTGACGGTCTTCGAGCGCCTTACCATACTCCACCGTATCGAAAAACACAGCCGGTCGGCCCGTCATTGCCGCGGCGTATCCAGGAGTTGGGTGTCATGCGTCAGGCCGTCATCGTATCCACTGCCCGCACGCCGATCGGCCGAGCCTATCGCGGTGCCTTCAACAACACCCAGGCCCAGGCCCTCGGCGGCCACGCCATCGCCCATGCCGTCGCCCGGGCCGGCGTCGATCCCGAGGAAATCGACGATGTGGTCCTCGGCGCGGCCATGCAGCAGGGCACGACGGCGACCAACATCGCCCGTCAGTGCGCGCTGCGGGCCGGGCTGCCGACATCGGTGCCCGGCATGAGTCTGGACCGGCAGTGCGCCTCGGGCCTGATGGGCATCGCGAGCGCGGCCCGCCAGATCGTCGACGACGGCATGAATATCGTCATCGGCGGCGGGCTGGAGTCCATCTCTCTGGTCCAGAATGCACAGTTCAACGGGTCTCGTGCCGCCGATCCATGGCTGGTCGAACGGGTACCCAGCCTGTACATGTCGATGCTCGAGACCGCAGAGATCGTGGCCGAGCGCTATGGCGTCTCGCGCGAGGCACAGGACGAATACGCCTACCAGTCGCAGATGCGAACTGCCGAGGCCCAGCGCGACGGGCGATTCGATGCCGAAATCGTGCCGATGACCACGCACCAGACGATCGTCGATCGCGAAACCGGCGCCGAGCGGGCGGCCGAAGTCACGCTCGATCGAGACGAAGGCAATCGCCCCGAAACCACACGCGCGGGCCTACAGGGCCTGAAGACGGTGTTCTCGGACGGCCAGCAAGTCGCCGACGGGCGCTTCATCACCGCCGGCAACGCCTCGCAGCTCTCCGACGGCGCCGCGGCCTGCGTGCTGATGGAAGCCGCCGATGCCGAACGTCGCGGCCTGGAACCGCTGGGCGCTTATCTCGGCATGGCCGTAGCCGGCTGTGACCCGGACGAAATGGGCATCGGCCCGGTGTTCGCGGTGCCGAAGCTTCTCGCGCGATTCGGCCTCACCGTCGACGATATCGGCCTGTGGGAACTCAACGAAGCATTCGCCAGCCAGTGTCTGTACTGTCGCGACCGACTCGGCATCGATCCGGACAAGTACAACGTCGACGGCGGCGCGATCGCCATCGGCCATCCCTACGGCATGTCCGGTGCACGCATGACCGGCCATGCGCTCATCGAGGGCAAGCGCCGCGGCGCGAAATACGCGATGGTCACGATGTGCGTCGGCGGCGGCATGGGGGCCGCCGGTCTGTTCGAGATTTTCTGACGCGCCCGTCGGTCGGCGAGTCGGCAGACCTGCCGCCACGCCGGCACGACACGATCGCCCCGGCGCCTCGATCCGGGCCGGGCGCCGCGCATCGCGCTGGACTGCCGCATGCCCGGATATGGCATTGCCCGATCGCCTGCCGATCACGCTTGCCTGCCACCGGTGCGGCGGATCATGGCATGCAATATGCACTTACTTTCCCCGACACGCGCCGAGGGCGCGTCATACGCCGGGCGATGCACCGTGTTCGATCAAGCAACGACACGGGACCGCGCGGCGTTCGTATCATCGCATTGGGGGATACATGCATCATTCCGTTATCCGGCGGCGTTCGTCGCCGGTCGCTTATCGCACCGGGCGATCACTGGTCGCGCCCGGCACCTCGCGCGCTGCGCTATGCGCCGTGCTTCTCGGTCTGGCGCCATTGAGCAGCGCTGGGCACAGTCCGGCAATAATGACGACGACGTGGCGCCGGCCGCACCGGCCGACAGCGATGCCGCACCGGCAGCCCCGGCCACAGCGGCGGCCCCAGCGGCGCCGGCTGGCGCGGCCGCCGCCGCACCGGCGACCGCGGCAGCGCCCGCGACGGCAAGCACCGGCGCCGCCACTGCTTCAACGCCCAGCACCGATCTGGGGACGGTCGCCGTGACCGGCACGGCCATCGCCCGCGCCGATGCAGCCACGGCGCTACCGGTCACAGTCATCCAGGCCGACACACTCCGCGAGCAGGGCATCAACTCGACGGAACAGGCGCTGGCCCAGATTCCACAGAACAATTCGGGCTTCGGCGAAGGTTTCGGCACCGGGGTCAACGAACCGGCCGGCGCGAACTTCGCCGACCTGCGAGGCCTGGGGCCGAAACACACGCTTGTGCTGCTCAACGGCCGACGCCTGTCGAATGATGCGATCAACGGCGGCGCGGTTGACATCAACACGATCCCCTTCGGCGCCGTCGAGCGTATCGAGGTCCTGCGTGACGGCGCCTCGGCGCTGTACGGCACCGATGCGGTCGGTGGCGTGATCAACTTCATCACGAAGAAGAATCTGCAGGGCGGTTCGGTCGCCACCGGCTATGAAACGCCGACCCGCGACGGCGGCGGCACGAACAAGAATCTGGAGGTTACCTTCGGCCACGGCGATCTGGACAAGGATCGCTACAACTTCATGGTCACTGGTCAGTATCGACGCCAGGATGCGGTCTCCACACTGGACCGATCCGGCATCATCGATCCCATTCAGGACGGTCGCGGCCAGAAATCGGTGTCGTCCTATCCCTACCCGGCCAATTACAGCCAGGGTTCCAGCCCACTCTACAACCCGCTGCGCAGCGGCGGCTGCGATACGCAGGCACTCACGCCGCGTGACGACAATTCCTGCGGTTTTCTGTATTCGCGTTACGGCAAAGTCGTCAACAAGTCCGACCGGGCCTCGGTCTATGCGCGCGGCGCGTTCAAGATCAACGACACGAACAAGGTCTCGCTCAGTTATCTGTTCGCGCATGACGAGAACACGGTTCAGTCGGCCCCGGGCGGCACGTTCAACACGCCGCCGCTGTCGATCGATGCCTCGCGTTACTTCGGCCCGGGCGGCATGACCGCGCCGGCCGGCATCGATCCGAGCCAGCCGATCGACGTCTACTGGCGTGCGGTGCCCTTCGGTCCACGCCTGACCGATAACACCAACGAAGCCCATCGCGTGGTCCTGGACTTCAGCGGTCGATTCCTCGAACGCATCCACTACGACACCGCGTTCTCCTACAGCCAGAGCTCGACGACGCGCGATTATCGATCGGGCTATTTCGATACGTCCGTGGTGGGCGATGCCTTCGAAAGCGGTGCGATCAATCCGTTCTCGAACGAACCGCTATCGGCCGCTGGCCGCGCGGCGGCTGCCGATGCGGCCATCACGGGTCAGATCGAAGCCGCCAAGGGCCGGACCTACAACTGGGACGGCAAGCTGACGCGCACGATCGGCAACTGGTTCGGCGCAGGCTCCTCGGCGCTGGCACTCGGTGCCCAGTATCGACACGAAGAGCTTTCGCAGTCGGTCAACAACGCGATCGCCCAGGCCGGCCTGGATTCCGGCGGCGGCGTCTCCCCGGCCGACCCGGTCAGCGCCGATCGCGACGTCGAATCGGTCTACGGCGAGCTCAACGTGCCGCTTCTCGACAGCCTGGAGCTGACCGCTGCCGGCCGCTACGACAACTACAGTGACGTCGGCGATACGGTCAATCCGAAAGTCGAGCTGCGCTATCAACCGATCAAGCAGGTGGTGCTGCGCGGCTCCTACAGTGAAGGTTTCTCCGCGCCGACCCTCTATGAACTGTCGGACCCGGTCTCGCGTACCCAGAGTGGCGTGCTCAATGACCCGCTGTATTGCCCCGGCGGCAGCGCGACTCCGGATGCGCCAGGCCGTGTCTGCCGCCAGCAGTTCCTCGTCCAGGGCGGCGGCAACCCGGATCTCGAACCGGAGACGTCCAAGAACTGGACGGCCGGCATCATCGTCCAACCGCTCGACAACCTCTCGGCCACGGTCGATTTCTGGTGGATCGAGCTCCAGAAACAGGTTTCCCAGACGCCGCCCGGCTATGTCCTGGCCAACAATCCGGACGCGGTCGTGCGTGACGACAACGGCTCGATCCTGTACATCAATGACCCCAACGCCAACCTGGGCTCGACCGAGACCAACGGCATTGATCTGGCGTTGAACTACCATGTGGATACCGACTACGGCCGCATCGGTCTGTCGTTCAACGGGACCTATACCGCCAAATACGACTACCAGAACGTACCGGACGGCCAGTATTTCAACGCCGTCGGGCAATACAACGACGGCCAGACGCCGGTGATTCCGAACTGGTCACACACCGTCAAGCTCTCCTGGGCCAAGGCCGGCTGGTCGGGCCAGATTGTCAATCACTACTTCTCGAGCTACACGGACGAGTATCCGGACCTGCACAACGAGGTGAGCCATTACAGCACCTGGGACGTCGCCGGCAGCTACAAGTTCGACAACGGCATCAAGTTCACGGTCGGCTCACGGAACGTGTTCGACACCGATCCGCCGTTCTCGAACCAGCAGGACGTCGGTCAGCCGGGCTACGATGCCCGCTACGCAGATGCGCTCGGACGCACCGTGTATGCGCGTCTGAACTACTCGTTCTAGGGCCTGTTGAGGTTCGTTCGAGCGCCTTTTCGTCGAGAGACCGCAGTGTGTCCGGCAAGGCTCGCAACGCCGTCGGACGTGATTTGCGGCCCAACCCCAAGGTACAAGCGGACTCGCACGAAACCCCAACACGCCCTATGGCCCTGGACACCGCCCCGTCGCTGATTGACGGGGCGGCCTTTTGAACCGCCCGGCAACGAGGTTGCCCGGGCATCGACGGCGCTCGGCGATCGAGCGCCGTCGGCCATATCAGGCGGCGAACCGTATCGCCGGCGCGATCGCAGCACTATTTGCGTGACTTCGTGTCGTACGGGTTCGCACGAACGCCCCGATGGTCAGGTTGAGCCGACCCCGGATCGTCGCGCCTGACGTACGTAATCGGTCAGTGTCCGCGTCACGCGCTGGCGCCAGACAAGGGCCTGCTGGCCACCGAGTTGCTCGGCGAGATCGGCGCTATCGGCCTGAACCTTGTGCCGAACCAGTCCCACCTGCGCATTGCGGAACCGCTGATAGGGATCGTTGCAGCGCGCCTGCGCACGTAGTGCGGCCTGGCGCGGCGGCAAGCGCGTATCACCAACGTAGGGCCGCACGGCCTGACTGGCGCACTGCCAGTAGGCATCGTATGCCTCATTCTTGAGCTTTTCCGGGCTCGCGGCACAACCGCCCAGTCCCAGAGCGAGTGCGCTGATCATCAAGAAGCTGTTTTTCATGGCGGCGATCCAGAGCCTGTTGGCCGGGCAGTGTCGTACGATCGATCGCGGACCGGTCAGTGAGAATCGGGCCGACGAATCGGCGGCATACGCCCGAGTTCCGGGCCGCCGCTGTGTCCGAGCGACGGATGACGCCCGGTCGGGCCGAGTGTACGCGACTGCGGCGTGTTGTCCGACGGCGAAGTTCGGGACGGCGGCTGCATCCACGGACGCGGCGGCGGCTCGGCCGAGGGCTCGACACGATGTTTCAGGCCGTCGTGAATCGGTGGCACACCGGCCGGCGACGTTCGCGATCGATCTCCATCGTCGCCGACACGGGCGCGTTCGATCACCGCCGGGTCCGCTGCGCCAGACGATGTGCTCGGCCGTGGCATCTGGCCGGCGACCACACTCCCCGGGGCGATGGCACCGATCAGCATCAGGACAGCGATTGACGACATCCAATGCCGTGGCCGCAGGAATACGCGTGGCCACGCTCGGTCCGCTGCGTCACGATTCGGCCGCCTGCCCACTGGGCTACGGTCACGCGTTGTCGTCGTGCGGGTCCGCCGGGCCATGACTGGTCTGGTTCTTTTCCTTCTGACTGCCCCGCGTCGGCCGGTCCCGGTCGTCCTGCTGGGACTGCTCGCGCTTTTTCTTGGCATCGTCGGGGTCTGATTCGCGCGGACTCATGGGTATCTCGATTACGCGGGTGTTGAATGGACTATAACGCGGCGCCTCGGGCGAATACAGCCTGGTACGCCCTGGGAAACGATTCCCGTAGCCCGCCTGCGTCTGTAGGCTAGTCGGCTCGATTTGAGCCGACCCCGATCCGCCATGCCCCGCGATGTCTTCTCGTCCACCGGCCACGCCGCCTTTCTGTTCGATATGGACGGCACCGTGCTGACCTCGATCGCGGCCGCCGAGCGGGTCTGGCGAGGCTGGGCCCGTGATCACGGGCTCGACCCGGACGTCTTTCTCCCGACCCTCCACGGCAAACGCGCCATCGATACGGTGCGCGACAGCGGCGTGACCGGCATCGACCCCGAGGCCGAAGCCAAGGCGATTCTCGATGCCGAGGTCGAGGACGTGGCCGGGATCGAGCCCATCGGCGGGGCCCCGGCGTTTCTGGATGCCCTGCCGCCGGCGCGATGGGCGATCGTCACATCGGCGCCGCGTCGCCTGGCCGAGGCCCGCATCGCCGCCGCCGGTCTGCCGATGCCTCGCGTGCTGATCTCCGGCGACGACGTGACGCGCGGCAAGCCAGCCCCGGACCCGTTCCATCTCGGCGCGCGCGAGCTCGGCGTGGCGACCGAGGATTGTCTGATCTTCGAGGACGCGGCGGCCGGTATCGAGGCCGCACAGGCCGCTGGTGCACCGACCATCGTAGTTACGGCCGGGCACCCGGCCCCGCTGGCCGCGGCCGAAGGCCACGTGCGTATCGATCGATACAACGGGCTGACGGTCGAGACCAACGATGACGGCCGGCTCGTGCTTCACCAGCGCTAGGTTTCCAGCCCCGCCAGACCAGTTGTTGGCGGGAAGGGCATGACACCACGCCCCGACGCTGGCGCGCCGGCTGCGTGTAAAACGACGGCGGCGTCCTGCATCGTCGCGCGCGGCGCGCATTTCAGAGCATCAGATTGCCCGGCCGGACATCGAGCTGGCGCAGTCGCTGCGTCAGCAGCCCCGGGAATCGCTTGTACCAGGTGGCGTTCAACGGCGAGGGGTGCGGCAGCGGGTACAGCCGGAATACGGCGTCGCCGTGCGACGGGCTGGTCAACGTCACGTCCAGCGATTGCTCGAATCGATCCGCCGAAGCCCAGAAATCCGCGATGCGATCCCGCTCGGCTCGCGGGCGGTCGATCCCGAACCACAGAAACGCCTCGCGACCGAGCGTGATCAGATCCCGGCCCTGCCAGGCGTCGATCAACAACGTGCGCATCAACGGATGGAAACGACGCTTGATCTTCATGGACCAGGCCTTGTTCCCGGCTGGCTTGTAGGGAACCGTGTTGGCCCAGAAGAAATCCGCACCGACGGCCCGCGAGGTCTCGAAGTCCGGCATCTGTGCATCGTAGAGGTGTTGATGAATCGCGCCGCGCACGAGCTGGCCGCCCGCGCCGATGAACGGCTCGGCGTGACGGACTTCGTCACGGCCCGGATCGCGCCCGAAGAAACCGATGCGGGCATCGGCGCGGCCGAGGCCGATGATCGGCTCCCGGGGATCGGCAGCAAAGCGGTCGTAGACCTCGCGATCGATGCCGTCGATATCGGCGGCGAGTTCACGAAAGGCCTTGCGACGTTCAGGCAATAGAGACACGGCAGCTCGCAGGCGGATGACAAGGCGCACAGGCTAATCAGGCGCCGCAGTCGAGGCAATCCGAGCGAACCGACCATTACATTGACTGATGTTTGATTTACATCGAACGACGGCGTAACGTCGATGCCAGTCCCTACCGGATGATTCAGGCATGCCGCGCTCCTCGACCACTCAGACTTCGCCCCGCTCGGGTCCGTACCTGCCCGATGGCCCAAGCGCCCCCTTTCTTCTTCGCGTCGCGCTGGCCACCCTCGGTCGTGGCAACGCCATGTCGCTGGATGATCGACGCCGACAATACGGGCCCGACTTCACGCTCAAGCTGCCGCTGTTCGGCCGCTCACTGATCGTCAGCGAACCCGCTGAAGTTCGCCAGATCTTCAAGGCCGATCCGGCCGAGCTCGGCAACATGGATCCGAACCTCGGGCGGGTGATGGGCAGCGGATCGCTGTTCAATCTGTCGGGGGATCCGCATCGCTCGCAGCGCAAGCTGCTCACGCCGGCCTTTCATGGCAACCGGCTGGCCGCGTATCGCACCCTGATGCAAGACGAGGCACGCCGGGGCATGGCCGACTGGCCGGTCGACCGCCCTGTGGCGAGCCTGCCGGCGATGAATGCAATCACACTGAACATCATCCTGCGTACGGTCTTCGGGGCCGAGGGCGCGGACCTGGATGTTCTGCGCGATCTGCTCCCGCGCATGGTCAGGCTCGGCTCGATCCTCGCGGCGACCCCCATCCCGGCGTGGGACGGCTTCGGCTATGCGCCCTGGGGCCGGTTTCGTCGCATGCGGGCCGAATACGATGCCATCGTCGGGCGTCTGATCGCGCGCGGCCGCAACGACGAACACGGCGCCGCCGCACGCAGCGATATCCTGTCGATGCTGATCGGCGCGACCTACGACGACGGCAACCCGATGACCGATGACGAGATCGCCGACGAGCTCGTCACCCTGCTCACCGCCGGCCATGAAACAACGGCCACGACGCTGGCCTGGGCGGTCGAGCGCATGCGGCGCCATCCCGATGTGCTGGCGGCCCTGGTCACGGCCGTCGATGCCGACGACGATGAATACCTCGATGCCTTCATCAACGAGGTCCAGCGCACCCGTCCGGTCATTGCGATGACGCTTCGCCGGGTGGAGGTGGACGATTACGTCCTCGGGCCGTGGCGCGTACCGCGCGGGATGCACATCATGGTCGGTATTTCGTTATTGCACACCGATGGCCGGGTGTTTCCCGAGCCATGGCGTTTCGATCCGGAACGATTCCGCGGCGTACGACCGGATCCCTATCAGCTCATTCCCTTCGGGGGCGGTGTGCGTCGTTGCATCGGCGCCGCGTTCGCACACATGGAGCTGCGTATCGTGCTCAAGACACTGCTGGCCGAGCATGTCATCGAACCGACGCACGCCCGCGGCGAGCCCTGGCATTCGCGCGGCGTGGCCTTCGCCCCCGGCCACGGCGGCCGCATCGTCCGGCGGCCGCGAGAGCGACAAACGACGCCCGCCGCCGCGTAAAGCTCGCGTCCGCGGCGACCGGCATTCGACCGTATCGTCGACGTTCCGGGCTGAGACCGGCGACTACTCGCTCGTCTGCTGCGGCGTCGCGCGCGGCGCCAGAAGCCCCGTCACGTAGGCAAACAGGCGGTCGTAGCTGGCTTTCTCCGCAGCACTGAGGAACCCCTGCTGGCGAATCAGCTGGCCGGCCTCGTCCGAGGCGGCCTCGAGCTGAGCGCGCAGGTCATCGGCGGTCCCGGCATCGATCTGTCGGGACGACACGGCCCCTTTGAGACGCGCTTCCAGTTGTTGCACGCGCTGGTTCATCTGCTGTCGGTCGTCCTGATTGACCGCCAGCTGCGTCTCGTCGAAGTGCACTTCGAGGCCCGAGCCGCGAACCAGGCGAATCAAGGCGACCGACGGCGTGAATCGGCCCTGCAACGCTGGTGCCTTGTGCCCGTCCAGCAGCTGGGTATTCACATTCACGGGGCAACCGCTGATGTGGGCGAACTCCTGCAACGCGGTATCCAGCCGCTGCGCGGGCAGGTCGTAATGCGCCGCCGCCGGCTGACAGGCCGCCTCCGCTCGCGCCCCGAACAATAAAATTGCCGTCAGAATGATCAGTCGCGAGATATGACGCATCTTGAAACTCCCGTTCAACGCAGTGTGGTCTGAGTAATCTGGCCGGGGCGACAGGTGTCTTCGACTTCGCCCTCGGGTATCGATGTCTCGATGGCGCTCTGGTGCTTCCAGCCGCCCCGCGCGAACCAGACGGCGGCCAGAATCGCGGTCAGCAGATTCTGTACCGGATACGCGATCCAGATACCGGTCGCGCCCAGGCCGGCGTGCGAGGATAAAAGCCAGGCCAACGGGAACTGCAGCATCCAGAGCGAGACCAGCGCGATCATCATCGCGACTACGGTCTGTCCCGCGCCGCGAAACGCCCCGGTCAACACCTGCTGTGCGCCGATCAGGCCATAACTGACGGCCGTGCATTGCACGAAGAGCGCGCCCTGAGCGATCACCCCGGGCGCCCCGGGCACGAACAGGGCCACGATGGGTTCGGCGAAAACGAAAGCCAATACACCGATGACGGACAATGCAGCAAACGCTGCCCCGGCGGCCAGCCAGGCGGTGCGCTCGGCACGGTCGGCCCGACGCGCGCCGACGTTCTGGCCGACCAGGGCCGAGGTGGCCTGAGACAGCCCGAGCGCCGGAATGATCACGAACGACAGCATACGCGTGCCGATACCGTAAGCCGCCAACGCGTGAGTGCCGAAACCGGCGACCAGAATCGTCATGAGCATCAGCCCGAGTGCCCGGGTCGACTGCTCCACGGCCGACGGGGCGCCGAGCCGCGTCAGCCGCCAGAGCGTGGCCCCGTCCGGCACCAGGTGATGGGCTCGCAGCGCGATGCCGTAGCGGCCGGAAAACAGCATCCCCAATCCGACCGTGGCCGCCAATCCCTGCGTGACGACCGTGGCCAGGGCAGCACCGGACACGCCCATGGCCGGCACCGGCCCCCAGCCCAGGATGAAAAGCGGATCGAGCCCGAAATTGAGGATCACCGTGCCGGTCACGATATACAACGGCGTGTGCGCATCGCCCACACCGCGCATCAATGACTGGAAGATCACATAGGCAAAGAGGAACGGCAGCCCGACAAACGATACCCGCAGATAGGCCGTGGCCAGCGGCAACGTGTCGGCGGCCGCGCCGAGAAAACCGACGATGTCGCCGGCCGCGTACGCACCGACGACCGCCAGCAGCAGCGACAGCGCGATGACGCCGATCAGGGCCTGGGCCGCGACGTGATTGACCTGTGCGCGATCGCCGCGCCCCGTGTACTGAGCCACCAGAATCGTGCCCGCGATCGCCAGACCGAGGCCGAGCGAGATCAGGAAGAAGATCACCGGGAAACTCAGCGAGACGGCGGCCACGGCGGCCGCCCCCAGACGGCCCACCCAGAAGGTATCGATGAGCTGGTAGGCGGTCTGCAACAGATTCGCGAACACAATGGGTACGGCCAGCGCGACCAGTGCGCGCACGATCGAACCCTGTGTCAGATCATCGCGGGGCGTGGGTGCCAAAGCAGGTATCGTCCGTGGGGGGCCGGCATCTCAGCCTAACGCGCCGGACCGAATCGACAAGGGAATGACCGGATCCGGACCGGTGGCGGCACGGCGGCGGATCACGGCCCGCCGCCGACCTCACGCGTGACTTCGATGGCCACCTCGTTGCGTCGCAGAAACGGCACCGTCCACGGGGGATCGTAGAACCAGGCCACCGGTGCGCCGTCCGGCTGCCAGGCGCTGCGGCGCAGATGCTGGCGCAGTATATCGATGTGGCGTTCGACCGCCGTCTGGCTCCGATCGCCCGAAAAACGCAACACGGCATAATCGGCGCCCGGGACCTGATGCAGGCTGATGCGCTCGTCGTCGGGTTTCGGTGCCTCGGCCATGTGTAGCGTGGGCGGCAGGAAAAAGCGGATACGCCAACCGTCTGTCGTTGCCGGCGCCTGACCGACCGGCGCGGTCATCTCGATTCGTTCATCGGCGTCGTTGTCACCGAAGATATAGCCGGCCAGACGCTTGAAACCCGTATCGCGCGCATCGGCGGCCGAGGCGTTTGTCACCTGCGTATCCGCGGTCAGACGCGGCCCATAGTGCCGAATGGCAACCGGGCCGACGGTATCCACCACGTCGAAATGCGGTTGCGGCGTCCCGCCGCGATATCCGAATACCGAGCATCCGGCGACAAGCATGCTGGGCAGCAGACCGAGCAGTGCCAGGAGTCGTTGTCTCATGTCGGACCATTCGAAGACTGATGCCCCCAGTTTAGGGCGTGTCGGCGTGTTGTGGTCGGCAAAACAGGGCCACGCCGCGTCCCTCGGACGGCACGGGGCGCGGGCCGCGGATAGGCGCGCTCGTGCACGGGTATCGCGCTTCGAACCCGGCGCGATCTGCGCGTGAATGGCCTCCGGCGCCCAATGCCGATGCGCGTCGAGGCTCAACGACCGTCATAAGCGGCACCCGCTAACACCCCGCCACACATTCGTTTACGCAGATTTAACGAATTTTGATGCCTCCGGAACGATAAATTACCGATTTATTAATTTGCACATAACAATTACTTTAGCGCTCATCAGTGATCGCGTCGCTCGCCCGGTGGGCGATCCGCGCCCCCCCGGCTTGGAGCGCTTCATGGCCCTACTCAGCAAGACTGTCCGTTTGTTTCTGCAGCACAGCGTACCGCTGGCGCCAGCTCACCCGATCCTGGTTCTGGACGACGACAGCCGAATCGGACGTGGCTCGAAACGCGACTGTCATCGCCACCCCACCGACGACGATCTCTGTATCAAGGTCGCCCGTCGGCCGCATCGACCGGATGCCCAACAACCGAGCATCGTGGAATGGTACTGCGCACAGAGCCTGGACACGCGCCACGTGCCCTACGAACACCGCGCCCGCTGTCACGGCTGGGTCAATACCAATCGCGGGCCGGGTCTGGTCGTCGAGCGTATCCGTAATGCCAACGGCCAGGCATCGCGCACTCTGGCCGAACAGGCTGGTGATACAGGGCTGTCCGAAGAAGAACTGAAACCGTTGTTCGACAGCCTTCACACCTGGGTGATCGAGCACGGCGTACCGGTCACCGATCTGAACAGCGGCAACCTGGTCCTGCGCGAGGTCGATGGGCAGCGCCGGCTGGTGCTCATCGACGGTATTGGCGGCCAGAAGGTCAAGCTCAAGTTCGTGATGTACCGACGCTCGGCCTGGTTCGCGCGACGGCTGAGCCGCAACCGCTGGCCACGGCTGGCCCGCGTGGCCCACGAAGAGATCGCCGCGGCGCGTCGCCTGCCGCAGCAGGCCAACGCCTGACGCGACGGCGCGCGGCCGGCAACACGATTCCCCATACGATCCGGTATCGCGCGCATCCACGGCGCCGTGCACGCCGTGCACAATGGAGCGCTCGTCCAGACAAGGTCAGCTCATGACGCTGTTCCAATTGACCGGGCTGTTGCTGGCCCTGACCGCCCTGTTCGCCTGGCTCAATCGCCGTCTGATCGGCCTGCCGGCAACCATCGGCGTGATGCTGCTGGCGCTGGTGCTGTCGTTGATCGCCCAGGCGCTCGTGCCGCTCGGCGTCGACGTCGCAGGCCCGGCAGGCGAGCTCGTGGCGGCCGTCGATTTCAATCACACGTTGCTGGACGGCATGCTCGGTGCGCTGTTGTTCGCCGGGGCGATGCAGGTCGATGTTCGCGCGCTGCTGAAAGAGCGGTGGGTGGTCGGCATCCTGGCCACCGTGGGTCTGGCGATCTCGACGCTGATCGTCGGCACGCTCACCTGGGGCATGTTCTACCTGCTCGATGCCTCGATCTCGCCGATGTACTGCTATGTCTTCGGCGCGATCGTCTCCCCGACCGACCCGATCGCCGTACTGGCCATCTTGCGGCGGGCGGGCGTGCCCAAGACGCTGGAAACCCAGTTCACCGGCGAATCGCTGTTCAACGACGCGGTCGCGATCGTCGCCTTCCTGGCCCTGTCGGAAGCGGCCGACCCCGGCACCGCGACCGGGCTGTCGGCCGGCCACATCCTGACACTGTTCTCCACCGAAGCGCTCGGCGGAATCGCTTTCGGCATCGCGCTCGGCGGGATCGGCTTCGGGCTGCTCCGCGGCATCGACGATTACAAGACCGAGGTGCTGGTCACGCTGGCACTGGTGATCGGCGGCTACGCCGCCGCCGATGCGATTCATGTCTCGGGCCCGCTGGCCATCGTCTCCGCCGGCCTGCTGGTCGGCCATCACGGCCGCGGGCTCGCCATGTCCGATCGCACCCGCGAGCACGTCGATACGTTCTGGGAGCTGATCGACGAAATCCTCAACGCCGTTCTGTTCGTGATCATCGGGCTGGAGGTGCTGCACATCAGTTTTTCGCAGAACGCGATCATCGTCGGCCTGGCCGCCATCCCGATCCTGCTGGTGGCGCGGTTCGTCGCGGTCGGCCTGCCGATCATCGCATTGAAGAGCCGACGAGATTTCGCCCCGCACACGATCAAGATTCTCACCTGGGGCGGTTTGCGCGGCGGGATCTCGGTCGCGCTGGCGCTATCCCTGCCCGAAGGCCATGCCCGCGATCTGATCGTGAACATGACCTATATCGCGGTGATCTTCTCGATCTGTGTCCAGGGGCTGACCATCGGCCGCGTGGCACGTCTGGCCGTGACCGACAGCGACGAAAAGACCGCCTGAACGGCTCAATCCAACGGCTGCGTTCGGCCACCCCTGTCCGTCGACGGGCCGATATCGGCCATGATCAACGCCGCCAGCTGTGCCACGGCCGGGCTCGCCGGCCCGGCCGCCGTGGCCAGACACAGTGCGACGTCGGGCAGTGGCGGCAGGCCATGCACGGCATGATCCAGAACCATCAGTTCAGGCCGGTCGGCCAGCATGCTCGGCATGGCCACCGTCACGGCCAAGCCGAGCCCGACCGGGGCGGCGATCGGCGCGAACGCCTGGGCCTCGTAGGCAATACGCCAGTCACGACCGCTCGCCGCCAGTGCCTCGAGCGCTGCGGCCCGGAACGCACAGCCGCCGTCCGGGCCGAGCGCCAACGCCAGCGGCGCCTGGCCCGGCCCATGCGTGCCCCGCCCGCCAACCCACAGCAACGGCTCGCGTCGGAGCAGGCGACCCCACGCCCCGTGATTCGGCAGCGTCAACAGCGCCAGGTCCACGCGTCCCTCGTCGAGACGATCACATAACGCCGTGCTGAGCTCGGAGCAGACCTGCATCTCGACCTGCGGATGACGTTGGGCAAAACGGGCCCAGATCGTGCCCATCCAGGGGGCAAGATCGGCGGGCAGGCCGAAACGCAGGCTGCCGCCGATCGCCGCCCCGGTCAGACGTTCCTGCAGCATCCGACTCGAGGCCAGCATGTCGCGCGCATGGGCGAGCGCGATCTCGCCGGCGTACGTCGGACGAACACACGCCCGGGCACGCACGACGAGCGGCAACCCAAAGCGCGCCTCGAGACGTTGCAACTGCATGCTGATCGCCGACTGTGAGTAGGCCAATCGGCGGGCGGCCGCGGTCATGCTGCCCTCTTCGACCACCGCCACCAGGGTCTGCAGCGCTTTCAGATCGACCGGTCGCGTTGTCATGAGCCATCAATTTTCGTGAAGCAAGCAACACGAATCATCGTTTCACAAATAGCCGACCGCGGGCGAGACTCGACTGAACGACCTGACTCCGGAGCTTGCCATGCCCCGACGCGCGCCGACCACAGCGACACGGGACCGTCGTGTCTGGCCGTGGCTTCTGCCGGCCGGGCTGACCGAAACCGGCTGGGTGCACGGGCTCACCGCGGCGCGCAGTGCACCGGCCTGGGGACTGACCGGCCTCGCCATTGTCGCCAGCCTGTACTGCGCTCTTCAGGCAGCCCGTGTTCTGCCGGCAACGACGGTGTACATCGTCTACATGGCCCTGGGCACCCTCGGCACCTGGCTGGTCAGCCTCGCGGCCGGAACCAACGTACCTGGCGGTCTGGCCACGCTCTGGCTCGCAATTCTCGCGATCGGCGTCGCCGGCCTGCAGCATACGGATACCGGGTCATGATCGCCTGGGCGCTTCTATTGCTGGCCGGCATCTTTGAAGTCCTCGGCGCGCACGGCTTCCAGCGATTGGCCCGGCGGCGATACGGTTCGGGGCTCGCGCTCACCTGCGGCGGTTTCGCCGTTGCACTCGCCTTCTTGCACGGGGCAATGCAACAGATTCCCGCGCCGATCGCTTACGGCGTGTTCACGGCCGTCGGCACTGTCGGCAGCGTCGTCAGCGGGCGTTGGCTGAACGGTGAACCGCTGCCGCCACGACGGCTGGCCTGGCTGACGCTCGTGATTGGCGCAATGATCGGTCTCAAGCTCAGCAGCGGCTGAGCTGATCGACTAAAAACCGCCGATTGGCGCCCGCCCTGGTGATCTCCCGAGCAGACAATCGCGAGCACGGATGACGATGATGTGATCCACCCGCCACGATGCATCAATCACATATGGCATATGATCCCACCCGCATCGCCGCTTATATCGAAGGCGCCGAGTTCCCGGCCACCGGCGGCGAACTCGCCGGCGTTGCCGCCGGTAACGACGCACCGGAAGACCTGCTGGCACGTCTGCGCGGTTTCGAGGGCAAGCATTTCGACAACCCGACCGATGTGGTCACCGCGTTGACGCAGGGGCGCAGCCAGGGCCTTTGATGTGTCATGCGCGTGCCGCGTTGGAAACCGCAAATCGTGTCCTGCAAGGCGCGCGAACGAAACATGAACAGGCCCCGGGGATACGCGTAACATCGATGGCAGAAAACCAATCAGAAGAGCCATGAAACGACACGATCCGGAACATCTGGCCTGGATGGCACTGAGTGCCGGTGCGGCGATCGGCGCCGGCATGCTAGCCCGCAAGAGCACGACGGCCGCGTGGCGCTACGTTCGTGACGAGGAGCCGCCACAGGATTCGGCCGATCCGCGACAGCACTGGTACGAGATCCTGATATGGGCAGCGCTGAGCGGCGTCTGTGTGGCCGCGGCTCGACTGGCCGGTCGCAGCCTGGCCAGCAGAATCTGGCGACGACGCCTGGGCCGGACACCGCCCAGCGCCTGAGATCGGCCCGACACGCATCGGCCCGGCTGACCACGTCACGCAGCGGCGGCGACGACCCGATGGTATGGATGCCATGGATCACGAACGCGGCATCGAGACACAGCGGTTGCCGACCATCCGGTATTGCGCGCGGGCACCCGACGGCGTGCCGCCTACGGTCGGATCCGGGTAATCCGGGAAATCCTGTACGACGAAAAGCGACTTCCGCGTTGTGAACGGCCACGACACTCTGGTCGACATAATGACGATTGTGTGCTTCATGAAGAATGCAGTGTCTGCACGCCTCATCGGTACGGGCGACGCCGTGTGGCCTGCCGACGTGGCGCCTTCGCCGGCCGGCATCCGATCCGCCGATGCCCTTGGTCGACCGCGGCGAGAACATCATGTCGGTCGCTAGGCGCCTCAACCGGCCTCTGGTTTTCCTCGGTCGATTGACCGGTGTCGGCGCGCTCGTCGCCACTGTGATGGTCGCTGGCATGTTCAGTTCGACCGCCGATCGCATGGACGAGTCGCATCGTGCCGTCGAGACAGCCCCGGAGCCAGTCGCCTCCCCTGTCGTTGACGAGCCGAAATCCGAGCCGGCACCCGCCGAGACGACGGCTCACGCGGGCACCGCGCACGCCGCTTGACGCAGGCCACAGTGCGCGACGGCAGGTCTTGCGGCGCCGTCCGGCCGCCGTCACCGACCCCGTCGGATGTGCCTGAGCTTCGACCGCGCTTACCGTGCCGTCTTCGTCAGCTCTGCCCGCGTGAAACGACGCGCCGGCATGTCCCGGACCTGCATCACCAGATCGCCGGCCTGATCGGTTCGAAAGGAGACCGCATTGTCCTGCCAGCCGCTATCATCGCTGGCCCACTGTGCCTGGCCGTGCTCGGTGTCGACATGACACTTGATATTCCGGGTCGCACCGCCATCCCGCGCCGGGAAGGAAACCACCACGTTTGATGCGGTGTGGTCGGTTTGCATCACGCCGACGTCACGCTGCTCCAGCGTGGCCACCATCGCACGACAGATATCGGCCGGGGCATAGGCTGCCAGCGCCCCGGCAGCTGCCGGCTTGGATGTCCCCTGGGTCGCCTGCGCCACACTTGTGGTGGATAGGCCAACGAAGGCCGCGGCCACGAGAAAGATCGTTATCCTGTTCATGCTAGCTTCGAAGAAATGGGCTGTCCGGAGCATCGCACGGCGCCCTGTGCGGGTCGACTGGTGGCATCACCGATCATGATCGCCGACTGCGCAACGCGCCGATGCCGCCCATGAAAAACCCGCCGATCGCAGGGCGATACGGCGGGCCAGCGCTTTCGAAAGCCTTTAGCCCCAGG
>NZ_QZWD01000022.1 GCF_003602005.1 Salinisphaera sp. Q1T1-3
TGCCGGCCTGGTTCGACGACTACAACAACACGCACCCGCACAAGGCGCTGAACATGCGCTCACCGCGGGAATTCAGACAGGCTCAGGCAAGTAAGAATGCGTGTCCGGTTTTATAGGGGCAACTCCATGAAGAAACTACTCATGACAGGCGGTACCGGCTTTGTCGGTCGCCATCTCATTCCGGTTCTACTCGACGACGGTTGGCAGATCGAAGTGCTGACACGAGACGCCGATCGCGCACGTCGGGTTCTGCCGGCCGATGTCACCCCGATCGAAACACTCGACTCAGCCACTCCGCCGCAGGCTATCGTCAACCTGGCCGGGGAGAATCTTGGCGACGGTCGTTGGACAGCAGCGCGCAAGCAGGAAATGCGTGATTCGCGTCTGTCGATCACCCGTAGGCTGGTTGCGTTCATTGCGGGAAGCAGTGTGAAGCCGGCTGTACTCGTCAGTGGGTCGGCCGTCGGATATTACGGCGCTCGCGGCGATGAGATTCTGGATGAATCCAGTGCCGCGAACGATGAATTCCAGTCCAAGCTGTGTGCGGACTGGGAGGCTGAAGCCCTGACCGCGCAGGACCACGGTGTGCGGGTGTGTCTCGTTCGGACCGGTGTCGTGCTCGGCGCAAACGACGGGGCGCTGGCGCAGATGGTCACGCCCTTCAAATTCGGACTTGGTGGGCGTTTCGGTTCCGGGGATCAATACATGCCCTGGATTCATATCGACGATGAGGTGGGGGCAATCCGGTTTCTTCTGTCGAACGAATCGGCCAGTGGCCCGTTCAACCTGACAGCGCCCGCACCGGTTACCAACCGTGTCTTCACCAAGACGCTGGGGCGTGTATTGAATCGCCCGGCGATCGCCTGGATCCCGGGACCGGCCTTGAAGCTGGCAGTGGGCGAAATGGCGCGTCTGTTATTGACCGGTCAGCGAGCGGTGCCGAAAGCGCTGGACGGGGCGGGCTACAGTTTCCGTTATACACAGCTTGAACCGGCACTCGCTGATCTGCTTGGCTAAAAAAGGGGAACCCATGGCGAATGCTGACCGTGCCGACTGGCACGCGGCGTTGTGCGCAATTGTTGGGCACACCCATGTGCTCGACAGTGACGACGAGGCCGCGCGCTCGTATCTCAAGGAATGGCGAGGTACGTTTTCGCCCGTTGCGCGTTGCATCGTTCGGCCCGAGTCCACCGAGCAGGTTGCTGCGGTTGTCCGCCTGGCTGCGGCGCATGATCTGTCGATCGTGCCGCAGTCTGGCAATACTGGCACTGTCGGTGGGACAGCGGCCGATGATGCCAACGGCCAGATCCTGCTCAACGTCGATCGCATGGAGGTCATCCGCGAAATCGACCCCGACAATGCGACGATGACGGTCGAAGCGGGTTGTACGTTGGGCAAGGCTCAACGTGCGGCTGCGGATGCCGGGTTCTATCTGCCGATTGCCCTGGCGTCGCGTGAGATGTGTTGTCTCGGTGGCAATCTGGGTAGCAATGCCGGCGGCCTTAACGTCATTCGGTACGGCAATACCAGAGACCAGGTGCTGGGCCTGGAAGTCGTCACTGCCGACGGACGCGTCTGGGACAACCTGAGCGGGCTTCGCAAGGATAACAGCGGTTACGATCTCAACGATCTGTTCGTTGGCTCGGAAGGGACTCTCGGCGTCATCACCGCGTGTGTGCTGGGCCTCGCGTCGCCGCCGCGTCAAAGGGCGGTCGCCTTCTGTGCGGTATCCGATGTCGAGGCTGCCGTACGTTTCCAGCGTCGAATCCGACAGGATACAGGGGATCAGGTCACCGGCTGCGAATTGATGTCGGCGCAGGCGCTGTCGTTGGCATTGGCCTACGCGCCTGACGCCGAATGCCCGATCGAGGCGTCGCAGGCCTGGTATCTGCTGATCGAGGTCGCGAGTGCCGCCCGCGGGCGTTGGCTGAGCGGGATTTTTGCCGAGGCGTTGACCGCCGGCCGCGACGCCGGTGAGATCACGGCATACGCCATCGCCGACGATGAACCCGGCATGGACGCATTATGGCACCTGCGTGAGTCAATTCCGCCGGCACAGAGCGCAGAAGGCGCTTCGATCAAGCACGATATTTCGTTGCCTGTGTCGCGCCTGCCGGCCTTCCTTCAGGTGGCGCTGCCGGATGTGGCGGCCGTGGTTCCGGGCATCCGACCCTGTGTATTCGGGCACGTCGGCGACGGCAATCTGCATTTCAACCTGACACGGCCCCAGGACATCACCGATGCGGATTTTCGTGAATACGAGGCCCATCTTCATCGCGTGGTGCACGATCATGTGGTGGCCATGCGAGGCTCCGTGGCTGCCGAGCACGGGGTGGGCCGCCTGAAAGTCGATGAAATTCAGCGCGTGAAATCGGCGGTTGAGATCGACATGCTGCGGGCCATCAAACGTGCGCTTGATCCGCATGGTCGGATGAATCCGGGCGCGGTCGTGCGTCTGACTTGAGCGGGGTCACAGGCTTTGGGCCGACAGCCCCAAAAGAAATATGGCCTCGGTTCACGCGGTGAACAGGTGCCAAAAAAAAGCCCGCTTTCGCGGGCTTTTTCGTGGGCTGCGGGCGTGGCGCCGTCAGGCGGGAATGACGATCCCGGCAGCCGATGCGAGCCAGATCAGCGGCGACGGATAGATGCCGATCAGGACGGTCAGGGCTGCCAGAAGCCAGATGATGAACTGGCCGTAACGCAGTCCGGGCGCATCGGCGACCAGTTCGCGGGCACTGGCCGGCCGATCCATGAACAGCACGGCCATCACACGTAGATAGTAGAACAGTGCGATGCCGCTGCCGATGATGATGGCGCCCGCCAGCCACCAGAGGCCGCTGGCCATGGCGACCGATAGGATGAAGAACTTGCCGATGAAACCCATCGTCAACGGGATTCCGGCCAGAGAGAGCATCATCAACGCCATCGAGACAGCCAGTACGGGGCGCTTGTAATACAGGCCGCGGAAATGGTCGATATGAGCCGCGTCCTTGCCCGAGAACGGACTGGATACGAGCGCGACGACGCCGAAGGCGCCGAGACTCGTGCCGACATAGGTCGCCAGATAGATCGCCACGGCCTCGATGGACAGCGGCGCACCGGCCACGATCGCGGTCATCAGATAACCGATGTGGGCGATCGAGGAATATCCGAGGATGCGTTTGACGTTGTCCTGACGCAGAGCGAGCAGGTTGCCGACCAGCATCGAGACGACCGCGATCACGCCGATCAGGAAGATCAGCCAGGTGTTGTCGGTCACCGGTGAGACAACGAAGAAACGCAGCAGCACGGCGAACACGGCGGTCTTGCTGACGGTGGCCAAGAACGCGCCCACCGGTGCCGGGGCCCCTTCGTACACATCCGGTGTCCAGATATGAAACGGCACGAGCGAGAGCTTGAACATCAGGGCGACGAGCATCATGCCGACGCCCATCAGCAGCCAGGCATCGCTGCTGGTGCCCAGACCGGCGGCCGCGGCCACTGACAGGCTGTGGTAGGTCAGCTGGCCCGAGGCGGCGTAGAGCAGTGCCATGCCGAACAGCAGGAACGCCGAGGCCGCGCCCGAGAGAATCAGGTACTTGAAGGCGGCTTCGAGTGCAGCACGCGTGCGGAAGGTGTAGGCGATCATGCCGTAAAGCGGGATCGACAACAGCTCCAGTCCGATGAACAGGCCGGCGAAATGGCGGCTGGCGATGAGCGCCATGGCGCCGAGAACCGACGTGACGAGCAGGATGTAGAACTCGTCTCGTCGGTCCTCGAACCCGGCGAGATACGGACGGGCGAAGGTGCTGCCCGCCAGACCGGCGATGAGGACCACGGCCCAGAAGAACAGGGCATAGGGGTCGACTTCGAAAAGCGGCCCGACCGCGATCGGCGCGAAAGCCACGAGGCCGATCAGCGATAGCAGGCTCAGGTTCAGCCCGACCACGGTCACGGCATGCGTGACGCGCGGATCCCGCTTGATCGTGACGGCAAGAAACTGCGCCAGAATCGTGATTGCTACGAAGATCGTCGGCAGTGCGCCGAGGACTTGGTTCCAGGTGTCGTTCATGTCGGCTATCGCTTAACTTGCCTGCGACGCGGCGATCACGCCCGCGGCGAACCAGTGAGAGATGTCGTTCATCGTGCCCTGTGTGACCGAGAGCACCGTGTTCGGGAACAACCCGACGATGAGCGTGATGACGACGAGAGCCATCATGATCGCGTACTCGCGAGCACGCATGCGGGCGATCGTCTCCTGACCCTGCGGCGTGCCCCAGTAGACCCGGTGCATCAGATACAGCGCGTAGACGGCAGCCAGGATCATGCCGCCGGAGGCGACGACGACAACCCACGGCATCACGCTGAAGGCCCCGAAGAGGATCAGGAACTCGCCGATGAAGTTGGCCGTCGCCGGCATGCCGAGCGAGGCCACGACAAAGATCAGCGCGAAGCCGGGCAGGGCACCGAGCCGTCCGAACAGGCCGCCGAGCTGACGCATGTCACGCGTGCCCATGCGCTCGTAGAGCTGGCCGGCCAGTATGAACAGTGCCGCGGTGGAGATGGCCGAGGCCACCACTTGCACGATCACGCCCTGGAGGGCGAGGAACGTACCGGCATACAGGCCGATCATCACGAAGCCCATGTGCGAGATGCTCGAGTACGAGATCAGACGCTTCATGTCGTTCTGGGCGAACGCCATGACCGCGCCGTAGTAGATCGAGATCAGGCCGAGCGCGATGGCGAACGGCGCAAACTGTGCCGAGGCTTCGGGGAATAGCGGCAGGGTGAAACGCAACAGGCCGTAGGCTGCTGTCTTGACCAGGATGCCGGACAGATCGGCAGCGCCCGACGAGGGCGAATTGGCCTGGGTATCGGCCAGCCAACCGTGGAAGGGCACGCTGGGCAGCTTCACCGCGAAGGCGATGAAGAAGCCCAGCATCAGCACGAATCCGAAGGTACCGGAGACATGCGCGCCGAGCAGCTGGTTGTAGTCGAAGGTCAGGATGCCGGTTTCGCTGTAGTAGGCGAAGACCAGACCGAGAATGGCCGCCAGCATCAACAGACCTGATGTCTGGGTATAGATGAAGAATTTGATGGCTGCCCGCATGTGGGCGCCGCGGTCGTATTCCTCATGCCCCCACAGGGCGATCAGGAAATACATGGGGATCAGCATCAGTTCCCAGAAGAAGAAGTACAGGAATAGATCGATCGCCAGGAAAATGCCAATGACGCCGCCGAGCGTCCACAGCAGGTTGGCGTGGAACAGCCCGACCCGGGACCGTACCGAGGACCACGAGGCCGCGATTGCCAGCATGCCGAGCACGCTGGCGAGCATCACCATGATCAACGACAGCCCGTCGAGACCCAGATGGAAGGCGATGCCGAATTGCTGGATCCACGGCACGCTGAGCTCGCGGTTCCAGTCCGGCGAGGCCGACAGATGCGACGGCAGGCTGAAGTCGCCGCCGAACCACAGGCTGAGTGCCGGAAGGAACACCAGCGCCATGCTCGCCAGGGCGATCCAGCGCGCAGCATTGCTGTCGGGATTGCGGCGGCTGACGAACCAGCATGCCAGGCCGCCGATGAAGGGGATGAATAATAGCCAGCAGAGGAGCATCGATCGTCCTTCTTATCCGAACATCAACAGCGCCAGAAGCACCGCGGCGCCGGCGAACATGACCATGGTGTAAGTGCGTACGCGCCCGGTCTGGCCGACCGTGAGGCCCGTGTTGAGTGCCGAGGCGAGCCCCGGAATCACGTTGACCACGGCCTCGATCCAGTCGCGACGATGAGCGCGCGTGACGGCGAGATAGGGTTTGACGAACACCCGGTCATAGAGCGCATCGAAACCGAGTGCGTTGTGGAAGAACTGCCACGCCTCGGCGCCGCGTCCCTTCGCGACGCTCTTCGTGATGAAGTCACGCTTGCCCAGATAGAGCGCCATGGCCACGGCCAGGCCGCCCAGTGCCACGAGGCTGGAGACGACTTCGAAGAACAGTTCGATCCACGGATGGCCTTCGACCACGCCGGACGGCAGCACGCCGGCCAGCGGCTGGCCGATCAAAGCGCCGATGAACGTCGACAACACGGCCAGTACGGCCAGAGGCACGTGATGGGCGAGCCCGCGACCGGCATGCGCTTCGGTCTTCTGTTCGCCATGGAAGACGATGAAGATCAGGCGGAAGGTGTACACGGAGGTGATGAAGGCGCCGATGATCGAGAACAGCCACAGCACCGCGTGGCCGTTGGCCAGCGACAGCCAGATGATGGCGTCCTTCGAGTAGAAGCCGGCCGTGACGAGCGGCAAGGCAGACAGTGCCGCGCCGCCGATCACGAACATCCAGTAATCAAAGGGCAGCTTCTTGCGGAGACCGCCCATCTTGAAGATGTTCTGCTCGTGATGGCAGGCGATGATGACCGAGCCGGCGGTCAAGAACAGCAATGACTTGAAGAACGCATGGATCATCAGATGGAAGATCGCCGCATGCCAGGCGCCGACGCCGAGCGCCAGGAACATGTAGCCGATCTGGCTCATGGTCGAGTAGGCGATCGCACGCTTGATGTCGGTCTGGGCCAGGGCCGCGAAGCCGGCGATCAACAGCGTGACGGCACCGATGATGCCGACCAGTTCATGGATGCCGGGGGCCAGCAGGAAGATGCCGTAGGTGCGGGCGATCAGATACACGCCCGCGGTGACCATTGTCGCGGCGTGAATGAGTGCGGAGACCGGGGTCGGGCCGGCCATGGCGTCCGCGAGCCACGTCTGCAGCGGGAGCTGGGCGGACTTGCCGCACGCACCCAGCAGCAGCATCAGTGCGGCGATATCGGCCAGCGTATCGCCTTCGCTCCAGACCTGCGGCGCGAGATGCAGGATCGCCTGGATGTTGAGCGTACCGAATACGGCGTAGAGCAGGAACAGACCGATCGCGAGGAAGACATCACCGATGCGGGTGATCAGAAAGGCCTTGAAGGCGGCCCAGGCGTTGGCCGGCGTCTCGTAGTAGTAGCCGATCAGCAGATAGCTGCACAGACCGACACCTTCCCAGCCCAGATACAGCAGCAGCAGGTTATCACCGAGCACCAGCAGCAACATCGCCACGATGAACAGGTTCATGTAGGCGAAGAACCGCGCCATGCCCGGCTTGCCTTCCAGGTCGTGGACCATGTACCAGGCGGCGAACAGGTGGATCAGAAAGCCCACACCCGTGATCACGCCCATCATGGTGATCGACAGGCCGTCGAGATACAGCCCGAAATCGACCTGGAAGTCGCCGACCGAGATCCACTGCCACAGCGTGGTGATGTACGGGAACCCGCCGGACCAGAACCAGAACAGGGCGACAAACGCCGTGCTCAGCGCCGACAGGCCCACCGAGGCCGCGCCGATGGTCCGAGCGGTGCCGTCGGCCATGCGCGGGAACAGGCTCAGCGAGATGGCGCCAAGCAGCGGAAAGATCAATGTAAAGACTAGAAGACTCATCCGTGCATCTCGCTCGCTGCGTCGATGTCGATGGTGCGGAACCGTTTCTGGAGCTGGAGCAGCAGCCCGAGGCCGATCGCGGCCTCCGCGGCCGCGACCGTGATGATCAGAATGAACATCACGTTACCGTCGGCCGCCTGCCACTGCGCGCCGGCGACGATGAACGCCAGGCCGGCCGCATTCATCATGATCTCGAGACACATCAGGATGAACAGGGTGTTGCGGCGGATCACAAGGCCCGCAAAGCCCATGAGAAACAGCAATGCGGCTAGGCCGATGCCGTAGGAAATGGGTAGTCCCGTCATCAATGGTCTCCCGGATGATTGGTCACGCGTTCACCGTGTTCGGCGCCTTCTGCGGCCAGATCACGATCTTCCCGGCCGATATGTGCGGCCACAGCCAGCGCGGCGAGCAACAGGAAGGCCGAGAGTTCGACGACCACCACATACGGGCCGAACAGCGCCATGCCGACTTCGTTGGCCGACAGCTCGGTGCCGACGATGCGACCGCTCGCCGGGCTGCCCGTGAC
This sequence comes from Salinisphaera sp. Q1T1-3, assembly GCF_003602005.1. Taxonomy (GTDB): domain Bacteria; phylum Pseudomonadota; class Gammaproteobacteria; order Nevskiales; family Salinisphaeraceae; genus Salinisphaera. Next base: position 7,992 of record NZ_QZWD01000022.1, read on the forward strand.
CAGCGCCCAGATCATGGCCAGCAGCAACAGGCCCGCCGCGATCGACGGACCGGTCCACAGCTGCGGCCGCATCCAGCTCTTTTCGCGCGCCACAGTCTCGTTGTTGAGGTTGAGCATCATGACCACGAACAGGAAAAGCACCATGATCGCGCCGGCATAGACCACGACTTCCAGGGTCGCGGCAAAGGCCGCGCCCAGTGCATAGAAGTCCACGGCGAGCGCCAGCATCGACATGATGAGATAGAGCAGGGCATGTACCGGGTTCGCACAGGTGATCACCCGCAGCGTGGTCGCGAGCGCGATGATGCCTGCCAGAAAGAAGGTGAATTCCACGATGATCCTCTTACGGCAGCAGTGTCTTGATATCGACGGGCTTGGCTTCGTTTTCGGCCTCGCCCTTGTCCTTGCCACCGACTGCCATGCCGGCGACGCGGTAGAAGTTGTAGCCCGGACGCTTGCCGACGCCGGAGATCAGCAGATCGGACTTTTCATAGACCATGTTCTGACGATCGAACTCGCCCATCTCGAAATCGGGCGTGAGCTGGATCGCGTAGGTCGGACAGGCGTCTTCGCAGAAGCCGCAATAGATGCAGCGCGAGAAGTTGATGCGAAAGGTCTCGGGATACCAGCGCCCGGTTTCGTCTTCGGTCTTGACCACGCTGATGCAGTCGACGGGGCAGGCCACCGAACACAGGTTGCAGGCCACACACCGCTCGGCGCCGTCCGGATCGCGGGTAAGCACGATACGGCCGCGATAACGCGGTGGCAGGTAGGGCTTTTCCTCCGGGTACAGGATCGTGTCCCGCTTGCGGAAGGTATGCATGAACGTCATGCCGATCGTGCGCAGCACGCTCGACGTGGCGGAGAAAGCGTTTTGTGCGGCGTTTTTCATAAACGACTCGATGACGACTCGCAAGCGGACTGCCCGGCCGGCCGGGCAGTTCCCGGGTTAACTCTGTGCGACGACGATGGCGCCGGTGATGGCGACATTCAGAAGCGCGATCGGCAACAGCACCTTCCAGCCAAAGGCCATGAGCTGGTCATACCGCGGGCGCACGGTGGCCGCGCGCAGCAGGATGAAGAAGCACATGAAGAAGAAGGCCTTCAGGAAGAACCAGACGAAGCCCGGCAGCACAGGGCCGAGCCAGCCGCCGAAGAACAGCACGGTCACCAGGCAGGAGATCAGCACGATGCCGAGATACTCCCCGACGAAGAACATGCCGAACTTCATGCCCGAATACTCGGTGTGATAGCCGGCAGTGAGTTCCTGCTCGGCCTCGGGCAGATCGAACGGCGCACGGTGAATCTCGGCACAGCCGGCGATGAAGAAGATCACGAATGCCGGGAACTGCGGGATCACGTTCCACATGCCGCGCTGGGACTCGACGATGTCGCCCAGGTTGAAGCTGCCGGCCAGCAACACGACGCCGAGCAGCGACAGACCCATGAAGACTTCATAAGAAATCATCTGCGCGGCGGTACGCATCGCGCCGAGCAGGGCGTATTTGTTGTCCGAAGCCCAGCCGGCGAAGATCACCGAATACACACCGAGCGAACTCATCGCCAGCAGGAACAGTACGCCGACGTTGAGGTTGGCGATCGTCCAGGTGGGGGAGAACGGGATCACGGCAAACGCCAGAAGCGACGTCAGCATGATGATGGCCGGGGCCACGACGAAGATGAACTTGTCGGCGAACGGCGGGATCCAGTCTTCCTTGAAGAAGATCTTGATCATGTCGGCGGCGACCTGGAGCGACCCGAAGGGCCCGACCCGGTTCGGCCCGTAGCGATCCTGCCAGAGTCCGAGCAGGCGACGCTCGATCGGGATCATCAGAGCCGCCATGATGACGGCGCCCAGCAGAATCACGATCGTCTTGACGGCAGTGCCGACGATGCCAAGCACGTCGGCGTCGGTGAATTCCATCATTCGGGCTTAACTCCCACGGGCAGGCGCAGACCACAGACACCGTGCATGCCCACCGGCACACTGATCGTCTGTTTCGGCAGGGACGGGTCGACGGCCAGCGGGAAGCGATGCGTCTCGCCATCGATGCGCAGTTCGAGCGTCTCGCCGGGGGTGACGCCGAGTGTCTTCGCGCCGTCGGCGTTGACACGGAATTCGGCGGCCGGCATGCGCTCGGCGATCGCCGGAGCGCGCGCCGACTGCGATTCGCTGCCGAAGATGTGATACGCCGGTACGACCTGCCAGCCGTCGACGGCATGGACCTCGGCCGCGATGAAGTCCGGCGTACTGTCGCCGTTCTTGCGGACCAGATGCACCCCGGGGTCGCCCCCCTTGAGCGGGCCACCAACCTCGTCCTGGAAACGCGTGATGGCGGCCTGGTTGGAATCCCAGCCGGGCGACCAGGCATAGGCCAGCGTCGACGGCGGCTGCGATTCGCCGTAATAGCCTTCCATGGAGTAGGACAGCGGGCTATCGGCATCGACCGTCGGTCGACGCTCGCGCACGTCAACGTTGGCATACATCGCGGTGCGGCCCGAGAACCGATGCGGGCTACGCGGGAAGCGCATGCCGAACTTGCGGAACGACTGGCTCGGTGCCGCCTCCTCGATGCCGGCCAGTTGCGGGCAGTCGGCGACAATCTTGGCGATCAGATCGTCCATGCCCTGCCATTCGGGCTTGTGCCCGGCGACCTCGGCCAGATCCGCAGCCCAGCGCCAGCCTTCCTGCATCGGCGCATCGGGGATGAAAACCTGGAAGAAGCGCTGGGCACGGCCTTCATTGTTGACCAGCGTGCCGTCGGCCTCGGCGAAACTGCCGGCCGGCAACACATGGGTGGCTTCGCCGACGGTACGCGTGAAACTGTGATCGAGCACGACCACGTTCTTGGCCTGCTTGATGACCGCATCCACGCGCGACTTCGGGGCCCGCTCGTAGAGACAGTTCTGCATCACGACGAGTGTGTCGGCGGCGCCACTTTCGATGGACTCGAACGCGGTTTCTACGTCGTTGCCACCCAGCATCGCCAAGCCGAGGCTGTTGGCCTCGGCGAACGTGACGAACAGGCGAGCGGCCTCGTTGATCGCACTCAGCGCCTGCATGGCGTTGTTGGCGGCGTTGATGATCGCCGGGTCGCCAAGGCTCGTACCGGCGATGATCAACGGCTTCTTCGCGCTCTTGAGGGTCGTGGCAATGGCATCGACCAGCGCCTGCGTGTCCTTATCGAGCTGCTTGACCGCCGGCGCGGTGTTGTCGAGCGCATGGGCGACGGCGAAGCCGAGCTCGGCGATCGCGTCGGGGCGCAGACGCTGAGGCGACATGACGATATCGTCCAGACGCGTGGCCTGGGTCGTCGCCGAGAATATCGGGCTGTTGTTGTACTGGCCGATATCACGTACGGCGCGGGCATGCCATTTCGGAATCTTGTTGGCCGCCGCGTATTCCAGGTGCTTGTTGCGCCGCGCCTGGCGCAATGACAGGGCCACGCGCGCTGCGGTTTGCGTGAGGTCTTCACCGAGGATCAGCACCGCATCGCAGGACTCGATCTCGCGCAGCGTGGCCAGACGGTCGGCGTGGCTCTGCAGCGCCGCCAGACCGGCTTGGCTCGCGCGCTGATTGTGACCTGCCATGCCCGTGGCGAAATGTTCGGCGCCGACCAGATGTCGCAGGGCGAAGTTGTCCTCCAGCGAGGCACGGGGCGAGCCGATGCCGACCACGCCCTGGGCATTGGCGAACACATCGGTCATGACGTCGTGCATGACGTCCATTTCGCGCGGCTCGAGCACGCCGTCGGCGTTGCGAACCAGCGGCTGGCGGGGCCGATCCTCGCGGTTGACGAAGCCGGCGCCGAACCGACCGCGGTCGCACAGGAAATAGTGGTTGATTTCGCCGTGGTAACGGTTCTGGATGCGCTTGAGGATGCCCTGACGAGAGCCGGGGCTGGTATTGCAGCCCAGCGAGCAGTGGCCGCAGATACCGGGCGCGTTCTGCATGTCCCACTTGCGGTTGTAGTGGGCGCCGAGCGTCTTGTCGGTGAACACGCCGGTCGGGCAGACCTCGACGAGGTTGCCGGAGAACTCGTTGTCGAACGCGCCGTCGGACTCGCGACCGAAGTACACGTTGTTGTGCGAACCGAGCGCGCGCAGGTCGTCGCCGTCGGCGTAGTCACGGTAATAGCGCACGCAGCGATAGCAGGCGATGCAGCGGTTCATCTCGTGATTGATGAACGGGCCGAGATCCTGGTTCGTGTGCGTACGCTTGGCGCCGCGATAGCGACGCTGCGTGTGACCGGTCATCAGCGTCATGTCCTGCAGATGACACTCACCGCCTTCCTCGCAGACCGGGCAGTCGTGCGGGTGGTTGGTCATCAGCCATTCAATGACCTGCGCCCGCATTTCGGCGGCTTGCTCGTCATCGATCTCGAAGCGGCCGCCATCCGAGCAGGGCGTCATGCAGGCCATGACGATCATGCCCTGTTCGTCCTCGTCGTTGCGATACGACTTGACGGCACACTGCCGGCAGGCGCCGACGCTGTGCAGCTCGGGGTGCCAGCAGAAATAGGGCAGGTCGAAGCCCTTGGACAGGGCCACGGCCAGCAGATTCTCGGTGTCGTCGACGTCGAATTTCTGGCCGTCGATCGTGATTGTTGCCATGACTAAACCGTGCGCTGTCTAGAGAGGATTGGCATTGGCCGATTCGGTGAGCGACAACGTCTTCGCGTCATCGGGAATCAGAGCTGCCAGTTCTTCGCGGTAGTACTTCAGGCCGGCCTCGAGCGGGCCCATCGCGCCGGGCGCGTGGGCACAGAAGGTCTTGCCGGGGCCGAGCAGTTTGACGTGCAGATCGAGCAGCTCGATGTCGCCCGGCTGCCCGCGACCCTCCTCGAGTCCGATGAGCATCTTCTCCACCCAGGGCAGGCCGTCGCGGCACGGCGTACACCAGCCGCAGGACTCCTGAGCATAGAAATGTTCGAGATTTTTGAGCACCCCGACGATCGGCGTCTGGTCGTCGAAGACGATCATGGTCGCGGTGCCGAGCCGGCTGCCGGCGGCGCCGACGCCGTCGTAATCCATCGGCGTGTCGAGATGCTCGGGGGTGAGAAACGGCGTCGAGCCGCCGCCCGGCAGCAGGCCCTTGAGCTGGCGACCGTGGCGAATGCCGCCGAAGTGCTCCAGCACATCGCCAAGCTTCACGCCGAGCGGGAACTCGGCCAGGCCCGGCTTGGCAACGTGGCCGGAGGCGCCGAACAATTTCGTGCCGCCGTCCTTGTTCAGGCCAAGACCCTTGTACCACTCGGCGCCGTTTTTGACGATGTGGGGCACGTTGCAGATGGTCTCGACGTTGTTGACCGTCGTGGGCTGGCCGAACAGGCCGGACGCTGCGGGAAACGGCGGCTTGTGGCGCGGTACCGCGCGCCGGCCTTCGAGCGCCGACAGCAGGGCGGATTCCTCGCCACAGATGTAGCGTCCGGCACTCATGTGCAGATAGAGCTGCAGATTAAAGCCGGAGCCCAGGATATCCTTGCCGAGGAAGCCTTTTTCGTGCGCTTCGTCGATCGCACGCTGCAACCGGCGCTGGCACTCGACGTATTCGCCGCGGATGAACACGTAGGCGATGTCGGCGCCGATGGCATAGGCCGCGATGATCATGCCCTCGATCAGCTGGTGCGGATCGCCTTCCATGATCATCCGGTCCTTGAAGGTGCCGGGCTCCATCTCGTCGGCGTTGACCACGAGATAGACGTGCGCGGGGCGCTCGTCCGGGCGCTCCTCAAAGCGGGGCATGAAGGACCACTTGACGCCGGTCGGGAAACCCGCGCCGCCGCGGCCGCGCAATCCGGCTTCCTTGATCAACGGGCCGACTTCGGTCGGGCCGAAATCGGACAGTGCCGTTTTCAGTGCCTCGTAACCGCCCTCGGCCATGTAATCGTCGATGAAGACCGGCGAGCGGTCGGGACGAATGCGCTGGGTCAGTACTTTCGTCTCTTCCATTGCTTGTTCTCCGCGAGCCTTACTTGTACTCGGTCAGAATGGCGTCGATGCGTTCAGGCGTCAGATCACCGTGGTAATCCTCGCCGACGCGCATGGCCGGGCCGCGGTCGCAGTTACCGAGACAGCAGATCGGCAATAGCGTGAAACGCCCGTCTTCGGTGGTGCCGCCGAAATCGATACCAAGGCTCGATTTCAGGTGATCCCGCGCTTCCTCGTAACCTGTCAGATAGCACGAGATCGAATCACAAAGCATGATCACGTGTCGGCCCACGGGCTGGCGGAAGATCAGGTTGTAGAACGTGGCGACCGCTTCCATCTGCGTCGGGGTGACGCCCACGACCTTGGCCGCGGCGGCCATGGCTTCGTCGGAGACCCAGCCGCGGTGCTCCTGTACAACCTTGAGGGCCTCGATGGTGGCGGCACCCGAGTCCTCGTAGAGGGACATCTCGTGCTGGATGGCCTCGATTTCGCCTTGGCTGAGTTCCATTATCGATCCACGTCTGCCATTACAAAGTCGATGGAACCGATGATCGCGACCAGATCGGCCACCAGGCCGCCTTGCGAGATCAGCGGAATTTGCTGCAGATGCGCAAAGCTCGGCGTGCGAATGCGCGTGCGATAGCTCATCGTGTTCTTGTCGGAGATCGAGTAGTAGCTGTTCAGCCCCTTGGTCGCCTCGATCATCGTCGCCGACTCCATGGCCGGTACCACCGGGCCCCAGCTCACGGTCAGAAAGTGCGCGATCAGGGTCTCGATGTCGTGCATCGTGCGTTCCTTGACCGGCGGTGTGGTCAGGGAATGATCCGACTTGTACGGGCCCTCCGGCATGTTCTTCATGCACTGCTCGATGATGCGGCAGCTCTGGAACATCTCCTCGATGCGCACGTCGAGCCGGTCGAGACAGTCGCCGGCGGCCCCGGTCGGCACTTCGAAGTCGTAGTTCTCGTACCCGGAGTAGGGGCGGTCGCGTCGCAGGTCGAAGTCGAAACCGGTGGCACGCAGCCCCGGGCCGGTGATGCCCCAGTCGATGGCTTCATCCTGCGAGTAGGCACCGATGTGCTTGGAGCGCTCGACCAGCATGCTGTTGCGCGCCATCGCCTTCTTGTACTCGGCCAGGCGCTTGGGGAACCAGTCGAGGAATTCCTTGACCTTGCGATCCCAGCCGCGCGGCAGATCCATGGCCAGGCCGCCGATGCGGAAGAAGGCGGGATGCATACGAAAGCCACAGATGGCCTCGATGACGTCGTAGGCCTTCTGGCGATCCGAAAACATCCAGAAGATCGGGCTCATCGCGCCGATGTCCTGCACGTAGGTGCCAAAGAACATCAGATGACTGGTGATGCGGAAGAACTCCGACAGCATCACCCGAACGCACTTGACCCGTTCCGGGACCTGAATCCCCAGAACATGCTCGATGTTCATCACATAGGGCAGCTCGTTCATCACGCCGCCCAGGTAATCGACCCGGTCCGTGTAGGGGATATAGGTGTGCCAGGACTGGCGTTCCGCCATCTTCTCGGCACCGCGGTGGTGGTAACCGATATCCGGCACCGCGCCCACGATCTCCTCGCCGTCGAGCTGCAGCACGATACGGAAGACGCCGTGAACCGAGGGATGGTTCGGGCCCATGTTGAGGAACATGAACTCGTTGTCCTCGGACTGGCGCGCCATGCCCCAATCCTCGGGCTTGAACTGCAGGGCATCTTCCTCGATGTCCTGGCGTTTCGGGTCCAGATGCAGCGGCTCGAACTCGGTTGCTCGCGCCGAGTGATCCTTGCGCAGCGGATGCCCCTGCCAGGTCGGCGGCATCATGATACGGCGCAGGTTCGGGTGCCCGTCGAAGGTCACGCCGAACATGTCCCAGACTTCGCGCTCGTACCAGTTCGCGTTCGGCCAGACGCCTGTCGCCGTCGGCGTATTCAGATCGCCTTCGGCGAGGGCGACTTTAAGCCGGATTTCGGCAACCGGCTTGAGACTCAGCAGATGGTAGACGACCGTGAAATCGGATGCCGGCTGCCCGCGACGGAACTGACGGGCGCGCTCGTCGATCGCGGTCAGGTCGTAGAGCATCCGGTAGGCCGGGCTTGTGTCCTGGCGCAGATACTTCAGGACCTCGATGATCCTGTCGCGCCCCACCCAGAAGGTCGGGGTGCCATCGGCGGTGATCTGCGGGACGAGCGTGTCCTGGCCGAACCGGTCGGCGAGCTGCTGCTGAATATCGACGGTATCGAGCACGAATTACACCTCGTCCGGGGTGCGGAGCGTCGTCGTGGTCAGCCGGTCGGCGCGCTTGCTGTCACGCTGCGACAGTTTCGGCATTTTGGTCACGCCCTGCGGGCCGATCATCCACGACAGCGGGCGTTTTTCGGATGAAATCGATTCCTGCAACAGCAAAAGGCCTTCGAGGAAAGCTTCCGGCCGCGGCGGGCAACCCGATACGTAGACGTCCACCGGAATGAACTTGTCCACGCCCTGGACGACGGAATAGATGTCGTACATGCCGCCGGAATTGGCACACGACCCCATTGAAATGACCCAGCGCGGTTCCATCATCTGTTCGTACAGACGTTGGATCACGGGTGCCATCTTCAGAAAACAGGTGCCGGCAACGACCATGACATCCGACTGACGCGGCGTGGCGCGGATCACCTCCGAGCCGAAACGTGCCATGTCGTGCGGCGCGGTCAGGGCAGTGGCCATCTCGACATAGCAGCAGGACAGCCCGAAGTTGAACGGCCAGAGCGAGTTCTTGCGGCCCCAGGCGATCATATCGTCGAGCTTCGCAGTGACCACGTTGCGGGCCATCGCGTCCTCGATGGTGCCGCCGTCGTCGCCGGGCGTGCCCGAGCCGGGAGTGGGTTTGGAGTCAACGCTGGTAAGTGACCAAGCCATGGCTTGCTACCGTTTGATGCAAATTTAGTGGCGTTACGAGCCCATGGGAACGTCGTTTTCGGCGTTCTCGCTGGGCAGATTGCGACGCTTGTTACTTTCGATGGCGGCCAGCCGGAACTGGCGGGGCGCACGCGGCGACCAGTCGAGCGCGCCGATACGCCAGGCATAGGCAAGCCCGAGCGCGAGATCGAAGAGGAAGGTCAGCAGCGCTTCGTAGCCGGTCCAGCCGAGCTCCGGTGCCGCGATGGCCCAAGAAAATATGAAGACCACTTCCAGATCGAACAGAACGAAGATAATCGCCACCAGATAGAATTTGGCGGAGAACTTCATCCGGGCGTCGCCGGTCGGTTTGATGCCTGACTCGTATGGCTGATTGCCCAGGCGCTCGTCGTGTCGGCCGCCCAGCATGTAGGACAGACCGAGCATCAATGAGACGAGGCCGAGTGCAGCGACGAGGAACAGGATCAGCGGCCAAATCACGACGGCGTGTTGCGCAGCGGGTTCCATAGCTGTCTCTATCATACGCGACGCCCGCGCACTGGATGCAGCGCGCGAAACGCCTGGCTAGTAGTGGTCGGGTCCGGAGGGTGGGCCGGGCCAATGTCCCGTGGGCGTCCCTCGCTGTTGTATATCCAACATAGCCGAAGTCGCATTGTCTTGGCGAGCCGGCAACGCGGAAGCCCATGAAACCGTGCGATTAAATGCGAATGATTCGCAATCAGCGCAAAAGCCCTGGATTTCTTTCATTTCGTCCAGCCCGCTCGGCGAGCTAGAGTTGTCTGATCGCTCTCATGGAGGATCTCAGACCATGGCTCGGAACGTTACCCAGAAGCTCATTGAATCCCATCTTGTCGACGGCGAGATGACCGTCGGCGAGGAAATCGCCCTCCGCATTGATCAGACGCTCACCCAGGATGCGACGGGCACTCTGGTCATGCTCGAGCTCGAGGCCATGGAACTCGATCGGGTCAAGACCGAGATCTCGGCGCAGTACGTCGATCACAACCTGATCCAGGAAGACAACAAGAACCCGGACGATCATCTGTTCCTGCAGTCTGCCTGCGAACGTTTCGGCGTGCATTTCTCGCGGCCCGGCAACGGTATCTCGCACGCCGTGCACATGGAGCGTTTCGGTCGCCCGGGCAAGACGCTGCTCGGTTCCGACTCCCACACGCCGGCCGGCGGGTCGATGGGCATGCTGGCCATCGGCGCTGGTGGGCTCGAGGTCGCCATGGCGATGGCCGGCGAGCCACTCTATACCAAGATGCCGCAGGTCTTCGGGGTGAAGCTCACGGGCGAGTTGCCCGACTGGGTCTCGGCCAAGGACGTCATTCTGGAGATGCTGCGCCGGCACGGGGTTTCGGGCGGCGTGGGCAAGATCATCGAGTACTACGGCCCGGGGCTGGACAACCTCGATGCCATGGACCGTCACGTGATCGCCAACATGGGGGCGGAGCTCGGTGCCACGACGACCGTGTTCCCGGCCGATGACGAGATCCGGCGTTTTCTCAAGTCACAGGGGCGCGAAGACGAATACGTCGAACTCGTCGCGGACGCGGATTGCGAATACGACGCACATGACGAGATCGATCTGTCCAGGCTCGTGCCCCTGATCGCCAAGCCGACTTCGCCCGGCAACGTGGTGCCGGTCGAGGAACTGGCCGGCGAGGATCTGTATCAGGCGTATATCGGATCATCGGCCAACCCCGGCTATCGCGATTTCGCCATGGCCGCCGAGATGGTTCGCGGACGACAGGTCTCAAAGGATGTGTCGTTCGATGTGAACCCGTCATCGCGTGCCATGCTTCAGACGCTGGCCCGTGACGATCGTCTCGGTCTCTTGATCGGTTCGGGGGCGCGTATCCATCAGGCCGGCTGCAACGGGTGCATCGGCATGGGGCAGGCGCCGGCCTCCGGCCGCAACAGTCTGCGCACGACACCGCGCAACTTCCCCGGCCGGTCGGGCACCAAGGAGGACTCGGTCTTTCTGTGCTCGCCGGAGACCGCCACGGCCTCGGCACTGATGGGCTGTATCACCGATCCGCGCACGCTGGACTTCGACTACCCGCAGGTCACCAATCCGGATGACCCGGTCATCAATGACCAGATGATCGAGAAGCCGCTGTCGGTCGAAGACGCGCGTCAGGTCGAGCTGGTCAAGGGCCCGAACATCAAGTCGCTGCCTGACTTCGAGGGGCTGCCGGATGCCTTCGAACTGCCGGTGCTGCTCAAGGTCGGCGACGATATCTCGACCGACGAGATCATGCGTGCCGGGGCCGAGGTCCTGCCGTTTCGTTCCAATATTCCGGCGATCGCCGAGTTCGTCTACGACGTCGTCGACGAGGATTATCCGGCACGTGCCAAGGATACGGGCGATCACGCGATCATCGGTGGGTCCAACTACGGCCAGGGCAGCTCGCGCGAGCATGCCGCGATCGCGCCGCGCTATCTCGGTCTGCGTGTGGTCGTGGCCAAGGACTATGCCCGTATCCACTGGCAGAATCTGGTCAACTTCGGGATCCTGCCGCTGACGTTCGCCGACGCGGCTGACCTCGACAATCTCAAGCAGGGCAGCAAGCTGAAGGTCAGCGGCCTGCACGAGGCCTTGGAACAGGGCGATACCGTCGAACTGACGGTCGAGGGCGGCAGCCCGATTGCATGTCGCCATGCGTTGTCGGCACGACAGATCGAAATACTGCGCGCCGGCGGCTTGATCAACTGGAAGCGCGATCAGGGCTGAGCAAGGTTGACCCGGTGGATTCCCTTGCTTGATCAGTGCGTGGCCCGCCTCGACGTGGCTTGGGGCGGGTCACTGTTTGAGAAAAGATGCTTTTTTTTGTCACAAGGCGCGGTTCGGCGTATTCTCCGGCAGCTTGGCCCGAGGCCGTGACTCGAACACCAATAGGTATGCGCCATGGATGAACGCTCTGTCGTGACGGCTTACCGACGTCTGTCAGGCACTTATGACCGCTTTTTCGGTCCTGTCTTCGAACAGGGGCGGCAAGTCGCCGTCGACCGCATGGGCTGTGAAGCCGGAGATCGCGTGCTCGAGGTCGGCGTGGGCACCGGATTGTCACTGGCGCATTACGCAGACGGCGTCGATGTCGTGGGCATCGATGTTTCTCCGGACATGCTCGAGCATGCGCGCAAGCGCGTGAACGGCAACGCCGAGCGCGTCACGCTGGAAGTCATGGATGCCCAGTCCATGGATTTTCCCGACAACAGCTTCGACAAGGTCGTAGCGATGTATGTCGTTTCTGTCGCGCCCGATCCCAAGAAGGTCGTCGACGAAATGAAGCGGGTATGCAAGCCCGGGGGCGATATCTACATCGTCAATCACTTCAGCCAGAAAGGCCCGATGGCTCGACTGGAGCGGCTGGCCTCGCCGCTGTCGAAGCTCGTGGGTTTCCGGCCGTCGTTCCCGTTGGATGATTTCCTGGCCATGGCCGAACTCGACGTCATCGAGCAGAAGCCGGTCAATGCGTTCGGTTACTGGACCTTCATCCACGCGCGCAATATCTAGGGCCCGTTAACACGTCCCGCGTGCGCCGCGCCGGCGCTCGTTTTTTGCAAGACAAGGCATCGGGCGCGTACGGCCGTCATTCTGACGTCGCGAACGACAATGCCGGATTGCCGTAAAACAGCACTTGTCCCGAAGGGTTGGGCCACAAATCGCGCCCGGCGGCGTTGCGAGCCTTGCCGGACACACTGTGGTCTCTCGACGAAAAGGCGCTCGAACGAAACCTCAACAGGCCCGAGCACGCGTCGGGTTGGAATCAGGACGCGGAAAGAGCCGGCGTTTGCCGGCTTTTTCGTTTGCGCATCGCGGGGGGGGGCCCGGATGTGATGGCCCGGAAGACGCGCGCGGCGGTCGACGAAAGAGTCGCTCACTCGGTGATATGAACGCCTTCGTTTGCAGTGCGGTTTGCCTGAAACGCCGCGCTGTGGACGCGTTGGCGATTGCGGGCATGAGAGAACGGGCTATGTGCCTGTCACCACGACGCCCGGAAAGAGCGCGGACGCCCAGGATTGCAGTTCGTCGATCGACGAGCATGAAACGAAACGGCCGTCTTGTGGGCGGTAAAGGGAGAGTGACGCGCCGGTAGCCAGGCGATTGGCCAGAACACGAAGCTTGGCTTCAACCCAGCCCACCGTGCTGGCGGCCCCGTATCCGTAAGCGTCGTCGAGGCGAAAGTAGAGCGCTGCCGACACGATGCCAGTGGCGAAGAGCTCGGCATCCAACTGTTTGTTGAACTGGCTAGGGCCTGTTGATGTTTCGTGCGAGCCCGCGCCAAGCGCTGTTCTGCGGCAAGACGAGGCGTAGCAGGCATAGCGTGTCATTCTGCGCCAGCCTGCTAGAACGCTGTATTGCCGCAAAACAGCACCTGTCCCTTCGGGTTGGGCCGCAAATCGCGCCCTGCGGCGTTGCGAGTCTGGATCGTGGCACGCCACGATCGGCAACTCGCGCCTTGCAGGACACGATTTGCGGTCTCCAACGCGGCGCTCGCACGAAACATCAACAGGCCCTAGTGTCCATGGCAGTCCGACAATTGATAGCGCGCCGTCGCCGGACAGTCGCGTGCGATACCGCGGGCGCATTGGATCGCGAAGGTGGCGCGGATCGGCCTGCTCGGTATGTCGCCCTGCCAGCATAGTGATCGCGCCAGCGTCCAGCAACGCTTGCCGGTGCTGACCGCTGGCCTTCGGTGTTGTTTACAGCACAAAGGCCAGCGTGAGCGGGATGCTCGCCAGCGCCACGACATGGCCGACTGCCACGATCGCTGCCACCTGTTCCGGGTCGACATCATATTGCTCGGCCAGCATGTAATTGAGCACGGCCGGTGGCATGACGCCGAAAATGATCACGAGGGCGGCCAGCGGCGCATCCGGCCGGGTCAGTGCGACGAAGGGGATGGCCACGGCCAGCCCGACGATCGGAGCCGCCAGCCCGCCGATGAGCCCGGCACGCCACTGTCCCTTGGCGCCGGCCGACAGGCGCACGCCCAGGGCGATAAGCATCAGCGGGATCGAAACCTCGCCAAGCATCTTGATGGCCGGTGCGATCATGGCCGGGGCGTGCCAGTCGAAGGCCATGCAGGCCAGTCCGGCCACCGTCGCCAGTATCATCGGATTGGAGGCCAGTCGTCGGGGCGACATGCGCTCGCCGAGCAGCCAGAGCCCAACGGTGAACTGCAGCGTGTTCTCGACCACCATCAGTACGACCATCAGCGCCAGTCCCTGATTGCCGAAGGCCAGGTGGGCGACGGGCAGGCCGAGATTGCCGCAGTTCGGAAACATCAGCGGCGGCAGATAGACATCGGCGCGTCGCCCGGTGGCACGTACCCACAGCCAGCCCAGCGCACCGGCGCCGAATACCACCACCAGAGCCGCCACGGCCGCCAGGCCGAGCGAGAGCTGGCCGCCGGCGCGCTCGGTCAGCGCATAGAAGATCAGGGCCGGTGTGAATATCGTGATGTTCAGGGCGTTCGCGTCGCGCACATCGATACGACGGGTGCGGCCATACAGATAGCCGAGGCCGATCACGCCGAACACCGGCACGATGATTTCCAGAATACGTAACAGCAAGAGCAGGCAGAGCGGGCGAACGGAGGGGATGGGCATTGTACGACTTGCGTCGCATAGCGCGAGTCAGGATCCGTTGGGGCGATCGCGGCGTGTTTGCGTACAATCGCAACGACAATCGATGCAGGAGAGCGCGATGTTCGTCGCGATGAACCGTTTCTTCATCAAGCCCGGTCACGAAGAGACTTTTCTGGAGATCTGGCGCAACCGGGATTCCCATCTCAACGAGGTGCCGGGGTTCAAGCAGTTCAACATGCTGCAGGGCCCGACCACCGAGGAGCACACGTTGTTCGTGTCTCATTCCTACTGGGAGTCGCGCGAGGCCTTCGAGGCCTGGACCCACTCGGAAGCCTTTCGCAAGGCGCACGCCGGAGCCGGCGGTTCGCGTGAGATCTATCTTGGACCGCCCAAGTTCGAGGGCTTCGACATCAAGCTGTAGTACCACTCGGCGCCCGATGGACGCCGCGATCATGGTGTGGCGGCCTGGGCGCCCACCTCCGGTGGTGGGCCGCCCGGGCGCCGATGCAGGAACCGCGCGAAACGCGGCAGGCCGGTCGCTGTGTGCCCCTGATAACGATAGCTGATCCAGCTGCCCACCGGTGGCGGATCGGCGCGCTGGGCATCCGTGAAACCGGATCCGATGGCAAAGCGGCGGCCGTCGGGCGTGCGCACTTCGAGAGAGCCCATCAAGCCTTCGAGTCGTCCCGAGCCCGGGTTGTAACCGATCACGCGGGCTTCCGCGTCCGCGTACGGTTTGACCTTGAGTAACCCGGCATGGCGACCGGACACGTAATCCCGATCACCGCGATGCATGACCAGACCTTCGCCGCCGTGTGCCACGACATCGGCCATGCGCTGTTCCAGCGCGGCCTCGTTGGCGACATGGAACTGCCGGATCGTGACCACCCATGGATCGCCGATCGCCGCGATTGCCTTGCGTATGGCCGGAACGCGAGCGTTGAAATCGCCCGGATGTTCGGGCAGATCGAACACGAGATAGGATACGTCATGCCAACGCGGGTCATCCGGACCGGCGGTTCGCACGATCGTCGAAGCACGAGAGAATTCGTGATAGCCGGTCCACAGTTCGCCGTCCAGGGCGATGTCCGGGAAGTGCGCCGTGAACCATTCGGGTAACGGAATCACGGTGCCGGCCCGGGTGCGCATGCGCTGGCCGTCCCAGTAGCCGCGTACGCCGTCGTATTTCTCGGAAATCCAGTAATCGGCGGGATCGACCTGGCCGTGATAGACATCGACCAGCTCGACGGCCGGCGGTGTGCCGGCCCGGGCAGCGCCGGCATATAGCGATGCCAGCAGCGCCAGAACGAGACACGCCGCCGCGGCAGCAGAGCAAACGAACCTGGTGTTGTCGTGCATGTGTTCCCCCAAACACATTCGATATACAACGACTGTAAGCGTTGTCGGGCCGTCACGCGAATACGAGGCCGGCCTGGCGGTCGCGACACCGCTTTTGTCCGTCAGAGCGCTTGACCTCAAGCGAGGTTGAGGGCTGAGGGTGTGACGTCATCCGAGCGATTCAGCCGGATGAGGCGATACCCAACCGGCGACCGACATGGCATTCGAACTGCCCGATCTGCCCTACGATTATGACGCGCTCGAACCGCATATCGATGCGCGCACGATGGAGATCCATCACACCAAGCATCACAACGCCTATCTGACGAAGTTCAACAAGGCCATCGAAGGCACGCCGCTGGAAGACCAGGATCTCGAGACGATTCTGGCCAGCGCCGGCCAGCACGGGGCCGGCGTGCGCAACCAGGGTGGCGGTTACTACAACCACATCATCTTCTGGGAAAGCATGTCGCCCGACGGCGGTGGCAAGCCGAGCGGCAAGCTGGCCGAGGCCATCGATTCGGCCTTCGGCTCGTTCGATGACTTCAGGGAACAGTTCACGGCGGCCGCGACGGGTCTGTTCGGCTCCGGCTTCGTCTGGCTCGTCGTCGATGCAGGCCAGCTCAAGATCGTGTCCACGCCGAACCAGGACAATCCGGTCATGGACGTGGTCGCCGAGTCCGGCAAGCCGATCCTCGGTCTGGACGTCTGGGAGCATGCCTTCTATCTGAAGCATCAGAACAAGAAGCCGGACTACGTGGATGCCTGGTGGCACGTCGTCAATTGGGACGGTGTGGCGAAGAAGTTCGAGTCGGCCAGCTATTAACCCGGCATAAAAATAGATGATTTTTCGGGTTGATAACGCGCGTGTGCGAAAGCACGCGCGCCACGGCCAACGGCCGTGAAGCCATTGAAAATAAAAAGACGGACAAGTGCCGGCATTTATTCTTCGATGGCGTTGAAAAAAGCTGACGTCGTCAGCTGTTTTGGTGCCGGATTAATAAGCGCCGGCCCGCCGTCAGGCGAACGAGGCCCCGTCGCATTGCGGCGGGGCCTCGTCTCATTCGGCGAAGTATTGTCGGATTGCATTCATGCGGTGCTCGTCGGCATACCGCCTGACAGCGCCTGCCGCGGCGCGGCCGTGTCACATCGATGTCGGCGTCGTCCGTTCCTGATCCGCCTCGGTATCGACTGGGGCATGACGGGCCGGCGCAAGCGCGTCATGCCACCAGTCGAGCCGCTTGATCAACCGGTCGAGCTGGCGGCCCTGGGCCGGCGTGGCCTGCAGGGCACCATCGGTGTCGATCAACTGATTGATGTGGGCCAGGCTCACTTCCGGGCTCAACGGCATGGCTTCGAGCGCGGTGATCACTTGTCGAAGCTGCATGAGCGCTCGCAGACCGCCGGATTGCCCGCCGTAGCCGACGAGGCCGACCGGCTTGGCGCACCAGCTCGCCGATGAAGCGTCGATGAGCTGTTTGAGGGCGGCGGTGTACCCGTGGTTGTATTCCGGGCTGACGATGAGCATTGCTTCGGCATGATCAAGCCGGGCTTCGAGGTTGGCCCAGCTGGCCCGTGGCAGGGGCTGGTCGATGAACGACAGGGCGAGTCGCTGCGGGTCGATGATTTCCACAAGCCAGTCGGAGTTGGCTTCGATGCGATGACGGACCCAGGCGGTGACCGCATCACAACGACGGCCGTGGCGGGCGCTTCCCATGACGAGCGCGAGCGAGCGATAGGACATGATCGATACCGGCAGCTTGAGCTTGATTTGCTATTGTCAAACCTCAACGAAACTTGAGGTCAAGCGATGAGTGCACCGCTCGATCCGAAGAAGAAACAGCTTTCGGTCGGCGAGGTTGCCGATCGTTGTGGCGTTGCGGTCTCGACGCTGCATTTCTATGAACGCAAGGGATTGATCGCCTCGCAACGTAATGCCGTCAACCAGCGTCGCTATACACGAGATGTGTTGCGCCGTGTCGCCGTGATCCGCACGGCTCAGCGTGTCGGCGTGCCGCTGGCCGAGATCGGCGCCGCTCTCGCCACGCTGCCGGATTCACGTACCCCCAATGCGGTCGACTGGGCCCGTCTGTCGCAGATCTGGCGCCGCGATCTGGACGCCCGGATTGCGCATCTGGTCGAGCTGCGCGAACAACTCGACGGCTGTATCGGATGCGGCTGTCTGTCGCTGGCGGCCTGTCCACTGCGTAATCCCGACGATGTGCTGGGCCAGCGGGGCAGCGGTGCCCAGCGATTGTCCCCGGAGCCGGAATGAGGCAACGGCCCGCGCGGCATGTCGAGGACAGGCCGGGGTCGCGCGCGGCGCTTGTATGATGAGCTGGCGCATGAGACGCCGTCATCGTGTTGCCGACATGGCTTGGCTGAGGGGGTCCGGATCGACGGCGAGAAAGCCCGACACGCCGGGAATGGGCGTGTGCCGATTCGCGACACGCCCTAGAATGGAGCCAACCCACGTTCTTGAAGGTCGCCATGTCGACTCATCTTGCCCAGCACGGGCGCTACGACTACGTTGCGATCAACGATCGCCCGGATTTCACATGGCCCGAAGGCAAGCGTCTTGCGGTCTATATCGGCCTGAATTTCGAGCATTTTCATTTTGGGTCGGGGTATGGTCCCATGCTCGTGCCCGGGCGGCACGAGCCTGATGTGCTGAATTATTCGTGGCGCGATTATGGCAATCGTGTCGGGGCGTGGCGGATGTTATCGCTGTTCGAGTCGCTCGGTCTGCCGGCCGGGCTGATCGTTAACGCCGCCATTGCCGATTACTGCCCGGAACTGATTCGAGCATATCGCCAGAAGCTCTCCAGCGAGCTCATCGCACACGGACGAACGAACAGTGAATCCCAGAATGAATTCGATGAAGCCGGTGAGGCGGCGCTGATCGCCGAGTCGCGGGATCGACTCATATCGGCCTTCGGCGAGCGACCGGTTGGCTGGCTCGGCCCGTGGATCGCCCAGAGTCGGGCGACGCCGGATCTCTTGGCCGAGGCCGGTTTCATCTATCACATGGACTGGGCTCACGACGACCAGCCGATCTGGATGGACACCCGCGGGCGCGGCGAGATTCTCTCGGTGCCTTATCCGCAGGAAATCAACGATATCCCAGCGATCGTTCCACACCGTATCGATCATCGCGAATTCGAGGCTCGCATCGTCGATCAGTTCGACGAGATGCTGTTCCAGTCGCGACGTCAGTCGCTGGTCATGGGCATCGCGCTGCATCCCTACATCAGCGGGCAGCCGTTTCGCCTACGGGCACTGCGACGAGCGCTCGAGCATATCGCAGCCCATCGAAGTCAGATCTGGTTGACCACGCCGGGCGCGATCGCCGAGCACTATTCCGGATTATTCTCTGGCTGAAACGTCGGCGCGACGATAGCCCCGGTAGCTGTCCGGCCACGGCCGGGCAGGTGTGCTCGCCAAGCGACAAGGCCCGGCGGTGACATGAACGTCGTGCCGGTCCCGGATCCGGTCAGGCCGCAATGGCAATCGGTGTCTGCCGAGGAATCGGCCGCCGCAGGCGCGCGGAAACGCCACTGTGTCGACCGCGTGGGCGACACAGTGCGCCGGCCGTATCAGCCTGTCTTTCGACGTGGTAGTACCCAGTCGGCGCGCGGAAAATGGCAGGTGTAACCGCCGGGAACCTTCTCGAGATAATCCTGGTGGTAGTCTTCGGCCTCCCAGAACGTGCCGGCCGGTGCGACTTCGGTCACCACGGGGCCGGGCCAGATACCCGAGGCCTCGACGTCTGCGATCGTATTCTCGGCGACTTCGCGCTGTGTTTCGTCCAGATAATAGATCGCCGAGCGGTAAGACTCGCCGATATCGTTGCCCTGACGGTTGCGTGTGGTCGGGTCGTGGATCTGGAAGAAGAACTCAAGCAGGCGACGATAACTTGTCCGGGCATCGTCGAAGACAATCTCGATGGCTTCGGCGTGATGGCCGTGATCGCGATAGCTCGGGTATTTCATGGTGCCGCCGGAATAGCCCACCCGCGTGCCCAGGACGCCGTCCTGTCGCCGGATGAGATCCTCCATGCCCCAGAAACAGCCGCCGGCGAGAATGGCGCGTTGCTCGCTCATACGTCCTCCACCTGATTCATATAGTCGCCGTAGCCGCGCGCCGTCATTTCATCCTTGGGGATGAACTGGAGCGCGGCCGAATTGATGCAGTAACGCAATCCGCCCCGGTCGCTGGGGCCGTCGGGAAAGACGTGGCCGAGATGGCTGTCGCCGTGGGTAGAGCGGACTTCGGTACGCACCATGCCCATGCTGTTGTCGGACAGCTCGTTGACATGCGCCGGCTCGATCGGCTTGGTGAAGCTGGGCCAACCGCACCCCGATTCGTATTTGTCCGACGAGGCGAAAAGCGGCTCGCCGGAGACCACATCGACGTAGATGCCGGCCTGCTTGTTCTCTAGATACTCGCCGGTCCCCGGACGTTCCGTGCCATTGTTCTGTGTAACCCGATACTGTTCCGGGCTCAGTTGCGAAATCGCGTCCTGGTTCTTTTCGTACTGCGCCATAGCCTGCGCTCTCTTTATCAAGACTTGATCTAATAAATAGGATTGCGTGCCATCAAATCAAGCATGGTCGCGCGGTTTCGCGTTCAGCGGGGCGCCACGATCGCATCGAGCGACAGATGCGACAGCATCGGATCGTCCGTGTTGGCGATGATCTGAGACTCAGCGATCACATAGGCCCGGCCTGTGATGGTGTTTTCGACCACATTGTGTCCGTCGACACGATCGCGGCCCGTGAACTCGCCGACGAAACGCGTATCCCGCAGCGAGACGGTCTCCAGCCGGTCGCCCGGTACGATCTCGCCGCGCTGATTCATCAGGGCCAGACGGGCCGAGGTGCCGGTCCCGGTGGTACTGCGACAGATCACGCCGGGGTGCACGTAGGTCGCCGAGCGGGATCGGTAATAGCCCGGGCCGACGGTCTCGGTTGGGCCCATGAAATGCAGGAAGGACAACGGGCCGACGTCGCCAAGGCTGTAATGTGCAAACCGGCGTTCGTCGCGAATGGCCGTGACGATGGCATGCGCCGTCTCGGCCAGCTGGCGTTCTTCGTCCGGTACCAGGGCAAAGCCCAGCGCCGCGGCGTCGACGAGCGCATAGAAGCCGCCGCTGTAGGCCACGTGATAGTCGACGAGGCCGATGCCCGGCACATCGACCCGGGCATCGAGGGTATCGATATAGCTCGGCAGTCCGGCGCACGTGATCGACCGTACCACCCCGTTGTCGATCTGGGCGACGATATCGACCGGCCCGGCCGGTGATTCGAGCATGAAACGCTGTTGCCCCTCCTGTTTTTCGATGAGGCCGGCTTCGAGCACGGCCGTGGCGGTACAGATCGTGTTGGACCCCGAATAGATCGGATAACCCATGACCTCCATAATGATGTAGCCGGCTACCATGCGTGGATCGTTCGAGGCCACGATCAGGTCGACCGACATCTCGGGGATGCCATAGGGCTCTTCCAGCAGCAGGCGGCGCAGATCGTCGGCCTCGTCGCGAAGATGCGTCATCCGGGCTCGCACGGTATCGCCCGGCAGGTCGTAGGTGCCGCCGAGCACGATACGCGAGACATCGCCGCCGGCATGGGTATCCATCAGGCGCAAGGCGAATTGTTGGTTCATTTTCAAAGTCCTTGAGAGCGGGCGCTTTCAATAAGCGGCGACGGTGCTCGATCAGGCCAGCGCAAACGGCGCCCCGTGTGTTGCCCACTGTGCATCGGGCACGACCACGACCTTGCCCAGATGGCCCGCCGCGCGGTCCACGAAGTAGCGCTCGCAGTCATGGATCGCCGAAAGCGGGAAAGCGGCCTGGAGTACCGGCCTGAGTCGGCCGGCCCGAATCCAGTGCACAAGCTGTTCGGCCTCGGCCCGCGTGCCATGCGAAACGCCGACGATCCGGACCTGATAGAGATAAATCAGCGTCCACGGGATCTCCGACACATTGGATTCGCTGGCACCGGCGATCGACAGTCGCGGATACGTTGTGCGGGCGACCATGTCGAACGTCATGGCCTCGATGAACCGTCGCGTCGAGGCGCCGCCGACGAGATCCATCACGGCGTCGAACGGGACGCCCCCGGTCGCCGCGGCCGTTCGGGCCACGAAATCCCGTGTATCGCGGCGATCGAAAACGGCTTGTGCGCCGAGTTCGCACAATGCCGGTGCCTTGGCCGGCGTCGAGCTGGCGTAAGGAATCGCGCCGATGATTCGACAGAGCTGGATGAGGGCTGTTCCGACACCGCCGCTGGCCCCGGTGATCAGCACATGCTCGCCGGGGTGGATATCGGCCGCGGTCAGCATGTGATATGCCGTCTGGTAAGAGCACATTCCGAGTGCGGCCAGCTCGGCATCGGCCAGCGTCGGATCGGTCACGGCATGAAATTGATCGTCCGGTACCACCACGTATTCGGCGAAACCGCCGTCGGCACCGTGGCCGAAGTAATCCGGTACGAGGTTGATATCGCGACGGCCAGTGCCGTAGATATTGAAATCCAGCAGGCCGCGTTCGCCCAGGCGTGCCGGATTCATGCCGTCGCCGACAGCCGCGACGGTGCCCACGACATCGGCCCCCTGAATGCGGGGGAACGTCAGCGTCGGCTTCCCGCCGATCGCGAACGAGACCGCCTCGTCGTCATCGCGGGTCGAATAATGGCCTTCGCGTGCCTTGCGATCGGTGTTGTTCTTGGCCGTGGCTGTGACCTGCACGAGCACCTGTCCGGCCTCGGGCCGGGGCACCGGCACATCGTCGCGATAGACGAGCCTGTCGAGTCCGCCGTGGCCGGTGAGCAGCACGGCCGACATCGTTTGAGGTATTGGGTTCGGCATGGCGAGTTGCCCTGGGATCCAGGTTGCCATGCTAGGGCCTGTTGAGGTTTCGTTCGAGCGCCTTTTCGTCGAGAGACCGCCGTGTGTCCGGCAAGGCGCGAGTCGCCGTATCGTGGCGTGCCACGGTCAAGGCTCGTAACGCCGCCGGGCGCCCATCGTCGATTTTTCATGGGCGGCCCAACCCGAAGGGACAAGCACCCCAAAATCAAGGATACGACGGCAATCCAGCGTTGTCGCCCGCGGGTGCAGCATGACGGCACGGCGCGCACGACGCCTCGTCTTGCCGCCCATCGTCAATTTCAGGGCGCGCTTGGCGCGGACTCGCACGACATCTCAACACGCCCTAGGGCCTATCCATATGGGATGCGAGCCGGCCGGTCATTGGCGGCGCCACCGTTGTGGTCCGCCGCGTCGTCCGATCGGCGCGTCTGACCGGTCGAGCCGATAGGCGACGCCGGTTCGATGCCAAACGACGGCGTCTATGCGTTCATCGATCCCGCCGGCAGTCGTTGTATCGGCGTTGGCGATAACGCAGACGATGTCGCTTTGGCGTCGGTCCGAGCCATTCTGCCCGATTCATTTGCGCGCAACCGAAGAGCGCGGCTGGCGTGTCGTTGTTCTGAGCCGGTCGTACATGAGGGCCGTCTCTCGGCCGCTATTTTATAAGTCACTGACTATGGATGCCTAATCAAACAAAAGCATAAAGCTATCGGTGTTATTAAACTTTAGTCGTAAGAAAACGGTTGAAAGGCGGCCATCCGCTGGCACTATGTGCGACATACAACGAAAGTCGAATATCACCGAGAGGTCATCATGAAACAGCTCCACGCTTCAAAATTCGCCTTGTCTGCGGCTGTTGCCGTCGCGCTGGGTTTCGGTGCCGTCAACGCCGATGCCGCCGTCCAGAGCGGTAACTACCAGACGCATGTGCTGCCCAGCACTACGCGCCATGTGAGTGATCATCAGACAGCCGTGAGTGCGGCGTCCGATCACGGTGATCGAGTGGTTGCCGGCAACTACCAGACACATAACTCGCCTTCCAGCACGCGTCATACCGACGCCATCGCAGGTCACGAGTCGCGGCACAACTTTGCCGCCAACGATCGGGCTGGCGCTGAAAACGATCACTGGCAGCAGTGATGTATTGTCGATTGAACGAAAAACCCGGCCCCGGCCGGGTTTTTTTTTGGCCGCTCGGGGCGAGCCGACGGTCAGCGCCGTGTCCTGTTCCGATCGAACAAGGCCTGTTCGCCAAGCGCTTGATCGATCGCGCCATGCCGCCAGGCCTGTCGATAGAAAGTCGAGAGCGTCTCGTGGCCGAATCGTTGGGTCGCAGCGGCTGAGGGCTCGCCCGAGGCGGGATCGAGGGCCAGCAGCGGCCGGGTGGCGTAGAAGCGGGCGATGCGCGCGAACTCGGCACCGTTGGCAGCACGCCCGGACACACCGGAGACCGCCGTCAGCCCGTGAACGGCCGTATGCAACAGCGCCAGCGGAATCCGGCGGAAACGGGGCGGGCGCCCAGCGAGTTCGAACAACATGTCGCCGCGTTGTCGCGGCGTGATGGGCTGGCCGGGGCCGCCGACATTGAGCACGCGGCCGTGCAGCGCGGTGTCGGTGAGCGTATCGGCGATCAGGCGTGCGGTATCCGCCTCGCTGATCGGTAGGCACGGGGGGCCATCGTCGGGGCCGAACAACAGGAACGGCTTGCCCGAGCGCACTCGCTCGATCTGGCCGGCCAGTGATTTGAAGAATGCGCTGGGTCGTACGATCGACCAGCGCAGTTGCGGGTCGGCTCTGAGAATGCTCTCGAAAGCCTGTTTGGCGCGCTGGAAGGCCAGCACCGGCGTTTGGACACAAAGCGCCGAAAGCAGAGAGAAATGCCGCACACCGCCGGCGCGTGCGGCATCGAGCAGAATGCGATTGGCGTTGTACTCGACATGCCAGGCATCTGCCGGTTGCCCGGAACGCGAAGCCAGACAGGAGATCACCGCATCGACAGGTGCCGGGGCGAAGATCTCGGTTTCGAGTCGCTTCGGGTCATCGACGGGACAAACGCGAATATCCGCCCCGTGCAGTCGCGCAGCCAGAAAAGTGTTCTCGACCGGCTGGCGGCGGACAACGGCGATGACGCCATGCCCGCGAGCATTGAGCTCGGCCACGACCTGTCGACCGATATAACCACTGGCACCAGCGACGACGACGCGCATTGACGGGCGAGACAGGCGATCAGCCGGAGGGCTGGGCGAACCGGTCGTTGAGCCGGCGGACCATGGTTTCCTGCTTGTCGAGAATACGCCGGACCCGCTTGCGCGCGAACATCGTCCAGCCCTTGGGCTGCAACAGAAAGATGCTCCGCCACCAGCGCGTGTTGCGTACGAATGCCCCGCGCAGATCCATTGCGAAGACCTGCATCGAGGCCGGTTTGATGCTGGCCGCAATCTGGCGGGCGGCAAGGCGGCGCGCGCTGAAATGGATCGCGCCCAGCACGATCGCCACCAGCGCGACCACGACCCAGCCGAAGGTGCTGCCCTGCATCACCTCGCTGACCACCTGGTGGGTGGTATTACCGGCCCAGACGAAGCCGGCGACCAGTAGTGCAATGAGCGGTGCGATGCCGGCCAGGTCGTAGAGCGCGACCCGCTGGCGCCAACGGCCCAGAT
Source organism: Salinisphaera sp. Q1T1-3 (assembly GCF_003602005.1). Classification (GTDB taxonomy): domain Bacteria; phylum Pseudomonadota; class Gammaproteobacteria; order Nevskiales; family Salinisphaeraceae; genus Salinisphaera. Next base: position 33,302 of record NZ_QZWD01000022.1, read on the forward strand.
ACTGCTTGAGCCGGCCGACGCCCTCCGCGCCGGACAGCCGGCTGGCTGCCCCGGTCATCAGTTCAACCACGCGATAGGCGCGGTCGACTTCCACGCCGACCATGCGCCGCTGGATCTCGGCCAGATCCTCGTCTTTCTTCTGCTTGAAGCGCGCTGCCAGCGATTCGTCGCGGATCGGGCCTGCTGCTTCCTCGTCATAGATCCGCAGGAAACGGCCGGCGCTCAGGCCCGCCGAGGCCAGCGCCCGTTGCCAGGCGGCGACCACGTCCTCGGGATTGTCTTCGCCGGCGGTGGTGTCGATCTGGTTGAGCACGAAGACGAACTTACTCGCGTCATCGCGATCGATGGTATCCGTGACCAGATGCTGGAGCGTGTCGCGCATCGCGCCCGGTTCGGGATGTCGAGCATCGAAGAAGACCAGCACCAGATCGGACAGATCGATGATGCGGTCGGTGATCTGCAGCGTCGCGGAGCGCTGGCTGTCGGCGTCGAAGCCGGGCGAGTCGAGGAGGATCTTGCCGCGGATCTTCTCCGAGTTGCAGGTCTTGAGCTGCAGGTAATTGTTGATCCGCCGGCCTTCGCCGGCCGCGACGTCCTCGATGTCGCCACTGATGCGATAGAAGGGGAAACGCAGGTCGGCATCGAGTGCCGTGCCGGGTAGCGTACGGGCCTCTTCAGCGTCGCTGTAGCAGATCACCGAAAACCGATCGTCGACGGCCTGGTTGCCGGTCCGTTGCAGGGCCGTCCCCAGGTAGCCGTTGATGAAGCTGGACTTGCCGGCCGAAAACGTGCCGAGCAGCGAGATCACCGGCCACCACGACACCCGGCGTGTGAAACTCTCGCCCGGGCCCAGCATGCGCATGCGATGCGCGATGCGATCGAGGCGTCGGAACTCGGCGAGTGGCTCGAGCAGCAGCGGATTCTCGCGTTTGAGATGCGATTCCAGCGAGTCGGTGCGAGTTGGCTGCTTCCGCTTGTTGCTCATGCAATCCCCTGGGGCTCGAATCCATCGCGCGAGCCCTGATCCGCGCAAAACGTCATTCTATGCCAAGCGTGACACGACATGGGTCACGCCTGCTGTATCCCGTCATGCACGGATCATGCGAGCACGTGGGTTCACTGCCTGTCGGCGTTATCGGTACGGTCGGTGCGGCCGCTCTCGTCACGAGACGGATCACGCACGACCGGCGTCTGTCCCTTGTAACCGCCGGCGCTGTCCTGCTTGACCGGTGACTGTACTTCATAGCCATGTTTCTTGGCCTCGTAGCCGCCGGCCGCGCCCGCGGCCCCGGCAGCGGCCAGAACACAGCCCTGGGTCCCGGCAAGCAGCGTCAGGGCGCCGGCCATCGTCAGCATGCGTGTTGTCTTGTTCATCTGTTTCTCCTGTCGGGCCGCGGTACGAGCGCGGTCTGCCGGGCATCGTGCCCATGCCGGCGTGATGTTTGCTGAACAAATCCGGCAAAGGGTCGAGCACGGGGCCGACGAAGCGTTAGACTATTTGTCTATAACATGGATTTCGACACGGATCATGAGCGAAAAACAGTCGAATTACACGGTTCCGCGCGTCTGGCGCCACGACAAGCAAAGCGGTGGTCAGTTCGCTGGTATCAACCGGCCCTACGCCGGGGCACGCTATGATGTCGAGCTGCCGGTCGGCGAGCACGATTACCAGCTCTATTCGCTGGCCACGCCCAATGGCGTGAAGGTCACGGTGATGTTCGAAGAGCTGCTCGAGGCCGGCCACGCCGCCGAATACGACGCCTGGCCGATCAACATCGGCGACGGGGAGCAATTCTCTTCCGGGTTCGTGGCTGTCAATCCGAACTCCAAGATACCGGCGCTGGTCGATCGCAGCGTGGTGCCAGCACAGCGTCTGTTCGAATCCGGCTCGATGCTGTTGTACCTGGCCGAGCGTTACGGCGCCTTCATTCCGGGCGAGTCCGCCGCGCGCACCGAGACATTGAACTGGCTGTTCTGGCAAATGGGCTCGGCGCCCTACGTCGGCGGTGGGTTCGGCCATTTCTACAACTATGCGCCGGAGCCGATCGAGTACGCCATCGATCGATTCACCATGGAGACCAAGCGCCAGCTTGATGTCCTGGATCGACGGCTGGCCGAATCGGCCTACCTGGGTGGCGCCGATTACTCGATCGCCGATATCGCCACCTGGCCGTGGTACGGCGCGCTGGCCCTCGGTCGCCTCTATGATGCCGGCGAGTTCCTGCAGGTCGACGAATACGAAAACCTGCAGCGCTGGGCCCGGGCGATCGACGCCCGGCCGGCGGTGCGTCGTGGTCGCATGGTCAATCGCCTGTGGGGGGATCCCAGCGAGCAGCTGCGCGAGCGTCACGCGGCCAGCGATTTCGAGCATCGCACGCAGGACAAGATCGAGGCTGCATCGCCGACGCTTGACTGAATGGTCGGCCGGCGATGAATCACGTTGTCTGAGCCTGTCGCCAGCGCGTGGCAGGCCGTCTACAAGGAGAAGCGATAGTGAAGATCGGAGTGTTGGGACTGGGTCGCATGGGCGCGAACATCGCGCGGCGCCTGATGGACGACGACCACGAATGCGTGGTCTACGATCAGAACGTCAAGGCCGTCGAGGCTGTCGTCGCCGACGGCGGCGAAGCGGCGGAATCGCTTTCCGATCTGACCGCGCGCCTGACGCCACCCCGCACGATCTGGCTGATGTTGCCGGCCGGCGACATCACCGAGCGCACCATCACCGAACTGTCGAGCCTGCTCGAGGGCGGCGATACCGTCATCGACGGTGGCAATGCCAATTTCAAGGATGATGTGCGACGCTCGAAGCAGTTGGCCGAGCACGATATCCACTACATGGATGTCGGCGTTTCGGGCGGCGTCTGGGGTCGTGAACGCGGTTACTGTCTGATGATCGGCGGTCGTCAGGACGACTTCGAACGTCTGGATCCGGTCTTCTACACGTTGGCCCCGCATGTCGGTGAGATCGATCGCACGCCCGGCCGCGACGGCCTGGACAAGCGGGCCGAGCAGGGGTATCTGCATTGTGGTCCGGTTGGCTCCGGCCATTTCGTCAAGATGGTCCACAACGGCATCGAGTACGGGATGATGGCTGCCTATGCAGAAGGCTTCGATATCCTCAAGAATCGGGCGAAGGAAGAGCTGCCGGCGGATGAAAGATACGATCTGAATCTGGCCGATATCGCCGAGGTCTGGCGGCGCGGCAGCGTGATTTCGTCGTGGCTGCTGGACCTGAGCTCGATCGCGCTGGCCGAGGACGGTGAGCTGTCGGAATTTTCCGGCTACGTCTCGGATTCCGGCGAAGGGCGCTGGACGATTGATGCCGCGGTCGAGCAGGCGGTGCCGGCCAACGTGCTGGCTTCGGCCCTGTTCTCGCGTTTCCGCTCACGCGTGGACGATGGCTTCGGCGATCGACTGCTGTCCGCGATGCGCAACCAGTTCGGCGGCCACGTCGAATCGCATAACGAGTAAGCCGGTCCGGTCGTACGCTCGACCAGGGACTTCCACAAAACCCCGGGGCATGGCGTCACGAGATCGGCAGTCGCATTGCCCCGGCCGGTCGTGTCAGGTAAGGCGCGGGCTGCCGCGCGTGGCCCGCGCCTCGCTCAAGGCTGGCAATCCGACGGGACGGCGGTCATTTTCCGCAATTCGGCGTTGTCGTCGGCAACGGCAAAATGACTGCCGTACGCGCGCGATGCCTTGTCTTGCAAGAAAATGATCGCCGGCGCGGCGCACGCGGGACGTGTTAACAGGCCCTAGAAGAGCAGTGCGAGCAGGATCGAGGTCATCGACAACGCGGCCAGCCCCATCTGGGGTGGCCGCAGTATGCGGAAGAAGGCAGGTACTTCGCCGCGCCGTGCGGCATGCGGATCGATGACCGCAACGCCCAGAAAGCCGAGCGCCGCGAGTGCGACAGCGATACCGGCATAGGGCATCAGAAAGATCACCAGGCCGAGGGCGAACAGTAGCCCCATGGTGATCAGCTGGGCCGGTTGGGGGCCGCCTTCGGTGAAGAAGCTCAGACCGCGTCGTACCCCGGCCAGGAAAAAGAACAGAATCGCCGACCAGTAGATCGCGCCGGCCGTGATGAAGGCCATCGTGACCGGACCGACAAACCAGACCATGATGCCGGCTGCCACGAGCGGCACGATCGGCAGATAACCCAGAATCCAGCTGCGGGTCGGGATGGTATCGGCACGGGGGAGTAGCGACATGTCAGGCGTCTTCGTTTTCCGATGGGTCGAGCATACCGAGTCACGACGCGTTCGTGCGTCACGTCATGGGTTGACCGTAGCCGGATTTAAATGACCGGCCGCTGACGCGGCCGATACGACACCGTCAGAGGGGTCGGGCGCGGGCGCTCGCACGCCCAGCGGTTTACTGAAATGCCTCGCCCCAGCTCTGCTCGGCCAGAGCGACCGCTTGCAGGACCTCGGTTTCCGGTACGTTGTCCGGATCGCCTTTTTCCAGCGGATCGAAATGGTAGACGAATAACCGTGAGGCGAATTCGGTGAACGGCAGGCTCGCTTCCCCGTGATACTCGCCGTGGCCATGTGTCGAGGTGACCACGCCGAGCCCCCAGTCCTGCCCGCTGTCGTTGTTCGGGTTGAAGAAATAGACTCGCATCACGCCTTCGGGGTCGAGGGCGACCCGCAGGATCGTGATGGCATGACGGCCGATGTAGCGGCCGGCGCTGTCGGTGGCGGCAATCCCGGCCGGCTGAGGATGGATGACCGGCAGCCGGTTGTTGTATTCGGGGTGATAGCTGGCATAGAACTGCCGCACGAAATCGGCGTGGGCCACGATGCGGTCGGTCATGGGATCGGCGACCACGCGGAATCCCTGGCCGACCCACCAGCCGTAGAACTCGGGGTGTATCCAGCGATGCAGATCGTCGTCGCGTTCGCCGCACAGGCGACCCATCTCGATATAGATCCGGTCGAGATGCGGGACCAGGATCATCGATACCGGATCGACATCCAGCGGCCGGCGCTTGGCCAGCCCGGCGGCCAGGCCCTTCGACGAGATCGTTTCGCCCTCGAATCGAAACAGGATCTCGTCGTCCCGGGCAGCCCAGGTCAGAAGCTGGAGCAGGTAATCCGGATCGTTGGCGGCCCACATCGAGACGCCGATCACCGACTGGCAGGTCGGATTGTTACCCTGGCCGACGCCGAGCGGCTGACCGAGCAACGACAGCACGCCGGCCAGCAGGAAGACACGCGGGGCCAGGGCATCGCCGAAGGCCGCGCGCAGCGTGCTCCGGGTATCCTCCGACAGCGGCAGTTGTATCTGACGCCAAAGCCCGGCCGCGACCGGTTCGCTATAGAGCACGCCGCGCTCGAGCAGACACGCCAGACCGTAGATTGCCTGCGCCGTTTCGGCGTAGATGCATTCCGTGATCAGCGCGTAGACGAGCTGGGCATAACAGCCCAGCGCATCGCGCCCGGTGCTGGACAGCCCGAGCGCTGCCGGAATGAGGGTCTTGCCAGCGTCATCGAGTGACAGCAGATGACGCAGAAAGATGGCGTGATAGTCCGACACCAGCCCCGTGGCGTGCATCGCCTCGGCGAATCCGGCGGCCTCGTCGGCCAGCGCGCCCGGCTGCATGTCGGCCAGTCGGTCGTTGTAGACCGACAGGCCCGGGTCCTCGCGGCATCCCGGGGTGGGCGAGAACAAGCTGTCGACGAGGGCGGCGGCTCGGCTGTTCTCGGTATCCAGCAGACGATCGTACAAACAGTGGGCGATCTGGATCACCATGCCGCGTGCTTGATCGACATCAATGGGCCGCTGGTCGAGGATGCGCCAGACCTCGGCGACCAGGCTGTCCAGAATGCTCTCGTAGCCCATCGTCGCCAGTTCGAAGGCGTAGAGCGATGCGACCGCGGGGCCGAGATCGTGACTGCGTTCGCGGTCGGCCTCGTTCAGGCGGCCGTCCATGAGGTCCAGATTCAAGGCCATGACCTGGGTCATGAATTGATGCGCGCGTCGGGCGGTGATCCGGGGATGCTTGTAGTCGCCCTTGGCGACGGCCAACAGACGCAACTGACTCAGGGCCTCGATGGTCGTGGTCTGCCAGTCGCCGGTCCGCAGCGAGATCTTGGCGATATCCGCCTGCAGAATGACCGGTTCATTCCAGTCGGTACCGGCGAACACGCCGGCCGATTCCAGACGGCGCACACGTTGATAAAGCAGATCGGGGCCGTCGGGCTCGGCCAGAACCGCGCAGGCCGCGGCCAGTACATTCGTATTCGGTGCGTCCGGATGCGCCTGGCGCATCTGGCCGAGTCCCATGATGGCCTCGTCGAGCTGGGCGACGGCGGGTCGGGCCTGCGGAGAAGTCGTGGACATGAACGATGCCGGGATCAAATGGTGCAATCGGCTCGATCCGTGCTCGCCGGTTGCACCGATAAGATACACGGATTGTCGTGGCCCTAGGGCGTGTCGTCACGAGAGAGGCAGGGGCAACCCGAAGAGCCAGCGGCCAGGCAACGACAGTCCGGCGTTATCGCGCGCTCACGTGGCTTGGCCACGCCAGACGCGCGATGCCCTGTCTTGTCGCCGCGTGGCCGCGGGAGCGACGGTCTATCTCGTGACGACGATACGCCCTGGGGAGATGTTGTGACGCGTCGGGTGCGGTTCAGGTATTCGACGAGGCCGGGGTGCGCCGTGCCTGACGATGCTGGCGCACGGCGGCGAGAACCAGCGTCGCCCACAGAGCGAGGCCGACGATGAGCACGCCGCGACTGATGTCGGCATCGAGACCGGCACTGTGCATCAGTGTCCGGGCGTTGGTCATGATGATCGCGCCGCCGACCACGGCGGCCAGCACATCCGAGGGCAGATAACGCACCACGGCCGCAGCGACCGGGGCCGCCGCCAGCCCGCTCGCGGCGAATACGCCAACCCAGAGCCAGTTCACGCCGCCGATGCCCAACGTCAGCAGAAAGCCGAACGTACCCGCAATCGTGATCGCGAACTCGCTGGTATCGACCGAGCCGACGACCTTGCGTGGGTCCATCCGCTTCTGGGCCAGCAGCGTCGGAGTCGCGATCGGGCCCCAGCCCCCGCCGCCGATACTGTCGAAAAAGCCTGCCACCAGCGACATCGGAACCAGCGTCCAGGACGACAACCGCCCGGGCCGCGGTTCGCGCCGCTGCGATAACAGATAGCGCGTGACCACGTAAAAGCCGAGGATCAGCAGAAAGCTCGCCACGAACGGACGCATCGCATCCCCGGGCAGGCTGGTCAGAAACACGGCGCCGGCGAACGCGCCGATGGCCCCGGGGCCCATCATGCGCTTGACGAGCCCTGTGTCGACGTTGCCGAACCGATAATGCGATACGCCCGAGGCTGCCGTCGTCGCCACCTCGGCCAGATGGATCGATGCCGAGGCCACGGCCGGCGTGATGCCGATGGCCAGCAGGATCGAAGAGGAGGTCAGGCCGTAGCCCATGCCGATCGCGCCATCGACCAGTTGCGCGATGAAACCGGCGATGCCGAAAAGAACCAAGCGTTGCATGGCAAGAGCGCCCGAACCGGGCCCGGTGGAAATCGTCGAGCTAAGTTAACGAGGTCTGGTTCTAATAAAAAAGAATAAATAATATTCCGTTTATTGCTATAAAGAATATGACGTCGGCTCTCAGCGGGTTGCCAACCGAGCGCGCAGGTCAGCGTTCTCGGCCTCGAGTTCGGCGATGCGTCGTTCGAGCTCGGCGACACGCGAGGCCGTGCCCGAGTCCGCTGCGGTATCGGATACGAGCGTATCCGGGTCGATGCGGCCACACAGTTGATGCGCGAATTCGGCTTCCTTGCGGCCGTGCCGCCGCGGCAACGTGACCAGTAGCGAGTTCTCGGGATCATCGGTTTCGATGAGGTCGGCGGCTGCCTCGGCCACGGCCTGATTGTCGGTGAATGTGTGCAGTCGGCCGGCGCGCGAACGTAGTTCACCCGGTGTGGCCGGGCCGCGCAGCAACAACAGCGTCACAATCGCGAACTGCGGCGCATCGACACGGATATCGGCGAAGCTCGAGGCGCCGAACAGCCGCTGTTTGTATTTCTCGACGCCGTTCTTGAAATTCTCTTCGATGTGAATCAGCCGTCGTTCGGCCAGGGCGCGGGCTGCCCGCTGGACTTCGATCCGGGTCAGGGACATGACCGGTTCACGCGAGGATTTCTGGTTGGCGGCGTTGGTCAGCGCATTCAGTGTCAGCGGATACTGGTCGGGCGTCGTGACGGATTTCTCCATCAGACAGCCCATGAGGCGGGCTTCGGTCGCGGTCAGTTCGGGCAGCATGGCAGGCGGCAGCACAAGGGATTTGTCCCCATTCTAGGCCTTTGTCACCACAAGATAGACATCGGCACGGCGTTGCCGAGTGGCGCCGACTCGCACCAAACGCCTAGAGCTGGCGACGCTGACGGTCGCCCCAGGCCTTGAGATCCAGCAACAGCTGTAGTCGGGCCGGGTCGCTGCCCACGCGTTCCATGAGGGTCGCGACGGTTTCGTCGTATTCATCCAGCGTCAGACCACCGTCGGGGGCGAATTCCAGCCGCTTGGCGACCCAGTTGCGCCAGTCATCGCGTTCGGCATCGGCCAGCGACGCCGGATAATGACGCGCCCGATAACGAAACAGCAGCTCGTTGAGGCGGTTGTCAGCGAAGACGATGTGGCCGTCGGCCAGCGCTTCGGGGCTGGCCGTGTGGACCTGGCGCGCCTTGTCGCGATCCGCATTGTCGATGAAGCCGTCGTACAGGCCGGCCTCGACGTCCGAGGCGTTGTCGAACACGCGGGCCTCGAACACGGCCGTGGCCTTGGCTGCGACTTCGCTCATCCGGTCGTGAATCGCCTTCCAGTGACGACGACAGGTATTGATATCCAGGTTCAGGCGCGCCGCTTCGGACTCGCGCATCATTTCGAACGGTGCGAGCACCGGGCACTTGTTCACGTGTACGCCCTTGAGCGCAATGCGGGGCGTATCGTCGGGCAGATCTTCGCTAGGCGTGAACAGGCGGTCGAAGATTTCGTCCGGCGCCAGTTCGAGCAATGGCTCGGGATCGCTGCGCAGATCGTAGGTGATGATGCAGTTGCGATTGACCGGATGCCGGGCGATCGGCATCACGGGCGACAGGCAGCCGTTGGCTGCCGGGAACTTCGACGAGGCGTGCAGGGCCGGCTTGTGAGTATCGAGATCGAGCAGCGCCGCCGCGCTGGCCTTGTCGCGATGCGTGACGACCCATTCGAACAGGCGTGGCTGATGCTCCCGGATCAGGCGGGCCAGGGCAATGGTGGCATGCACGTCGGACAGCGCATCGTGGGCCCTTTCCTGGGCAAGACCGTTGGCCGCGGCCAGGTCTTCGAGCCGGAAGCTCGGGGCACCGTCCTCGCGCTGCGGCCATTGGATGCCGTCGGGACGAAGTGCATAGGTCAGGCGGACCATGTTGATCACGTCCCAGCGCGAGCAGCCGTTCTTGTATTCGCGCTCGTAGGGATCGAAGAAGTTGCGCCAGAGCGTGTGACGCGTGACCTCATCGTCGAAGGCCAGATTGTTGTAACCCACGCTGCAGGTGCCGGGGCGCGCCATTTCCGAGACGATGGCCGCGATGAATTCGGGCTCGGGCACGCCGTGTTCGAGCGCATGCTGCGGTGTGATGCCGGTGATCAGCGTGGCTTCTGGATGCCCGAGCATGTCCGATGGCGGCTGACAGTACAGCGTGAGCGGCTCGCCGATGATGTTGAAGTCGGCGTCTGTGCGGATACCGGCGAACTGGGCCGGCTTGTCGCGCTTGGGATCGGCGCCGAAGGTCTCGTAGTCGTGCCAGAAATAACTGAAACGATCGTCGTTCTGTCGGCTCATGCCGGGCTCGCTTGCGCCGACAGGTTGTCGAGCTGCTCGGCGGCGTCCATCCACCGGGCCTCGGCGTCCTCGAGTTGGCGTGCAAGCGTGTCGCGCTCGCTGGTTACGCGTGCTGCCTCCGCCGGATTGGAGTAGACGCTGGCCTTGCCGAGTTCGGCGTCGAGCGCTTCGATCTTCCGACTGAGACGGTTCATTTCCTCTTCGGCCTTTTTCAACGCGTTGCGCAGCGGTTTCTCGCGCGCGCGCTGGTCGGCGGCGTGACGTCCGCTACCGGATTTCTTGCGTGACGCGTCGGGCTTGTCCGCGCCCTTGGCCTTGCTGCCTTCGCGGGCGTTGTTCTGGCGCGACAGCCACTTGGCGTAGTCGTCCAGGTCGCCGTCGAAGGGTTCGAGCGCCCCGTCGGCCACGCGCCAGAGCTGATCGCAGGTCGCATCGATCAAATGACGATCATGCGCGATCATGACGACAGCGCCGGTATAGCCGGCCAGCGCGGTTTCCAGGGCATGGCGCATGTCGAGATCGAGATGGTTGGTCGGCTCGTCCAGCAGCAGCAGGTTGGGGCGGGCGTGCACGACGAGCGCCAACGCCAGGCGGGCTTTTTCGCCGCCGGAAAACGGGGCGATCGGCTCCAGGGCCTTGTCGCCGGTGAAGTCGAAACCGCCGAGAAAATCGCGGATGTGCTGCTCGCTGGCCTTGGGATCCTGGCGCTGCAGGTGGGTGGCCGCACTCGCGGTGTCATCCAGGACTTCCAGCTGATGCTGGGCGAAGTAGCCGACCTTCAGATACTTGTCGCGATGCACTTCGCCGTCCAGCGGTTCGAGCGCGCCGGCGAGCAGCTTCATGACCGTGGACTTGCCGGCGCCGTTGCGCCCGAGAATCGCCAGACGATCGCCGGGCACGAGCCGGAGTTTGACGTCGCCGACCAGCGGCGTGTCGTCATAGCCGACATCGGCATCGTTGACCCGCAGGATCGTCTCCGGCAGACGATCGGGCGCGAGAAACTGAAAAGAGAAGGGGGTATCCCAGTGGGCCGCCTCGACTTTTTCCATGCGCTCCATCTGCTTGAGCTTGGACTGAGCCTGTCGGGCCTTGGTGGCCTTGGCCCGGAATCTGTCGACGAAATGCTGAAGCTGGGCGAGCTGCTTCTGTTGATTCTCGTAGGCGGCCTGTTGCTGGACCTTGGCCTCGGCGCGCATGAGCTCGAAGGCAGAATAGTTGCCGGTATAGAGCGTGGCGCGGCCGTGTTCCAGATGCAGCGTGTGGGTGGCCAGTGCATCGAGGAAGTCACGGTCGTGCGAGATGATGACGAGCGTGGCCGGGTGAGCCGCCAGATAGTCCTGGAGCCAGAACACCGCGTCCATGTCGAGATGGTTCGTCGGCTCGTCGAGCAGCAGCAGATCGGCGCGATGCATCAGCGCAGCGGCCAGATTCAGTCGCACCCGCCAGCCGCCGGAGAAATCGTCGATCGGCGCCTCGTGCGCGGACGGCGCGAAACCCAGTCCGTGCAGAAGCCGGGCCGCCCGCGCCCGCGCGGCATAGCCGTCGATTTCGGCCAGTCGGCCGTGCAATTCGGCCATTACGTTGCCGTCGCCCTCGGCTTCGGCTGTGGCCAGCTGCGTCTCGATGGCCCGCAATTCGGCGTCGCCGTCGAGCACGTATTCGATGGCGGGTTGGTCGCCGGATGGCGCGTGCTGGCGCACGGTGGCGATATCCAGATGGGCCGGGATTTCGATATCGCCGGCATCGGGCGACAGCTCACCGAGCATCATCGCCAGCAGACTGGACTTGCCGGTGCCGTTGGCGCCGACGATGCCCACGCGCTGGCCGGCCTGAATCCGCAGGTCCACGTCCTCGAGGAGTTTCCGGGGCCCGCGACGGAGAGAGAGGTGCTTGAACGCGATCATGGCGTCATTGTAAAGCAAGGCCGGCGCGCGAACGGGGGATACCGTGCCATGGCCTGTGGATGTTTCGTACGAGCGCCGCGTTGGCGCCCGCACGAAACCTCAACAGGTCCTAGTTCGAGGTGTTGTTGCCCCGGTTGCGCTGGCCGCTGCTGCGCCGCGCGCCCCCACGACGGTTGTTGCGTTTCGGTCGGTTGGTGCCACTGTCCTTGCCGGCGGCACCGGCATCGTTGCCGCTCGGCTTGTTCTGCGCGCGTCGACCGCGTTTTTCGGCGTTCTGCCTGGGCTTGTTCGCGCCCCCGCCGGCCGGCTTGTCCGACGCGCCCTGAGCTTGGTTGCCGTTGCCCTTGCCGCGCTTGCGCGAGCCGTTGTTGCCGCGACCGGCGGGTTTGGTCTCGGGTTCGGCTTCCGGATTGCCGACATCGACGCCGTCGACCGTCATGCGCTCGATGCGATGGCCGATCAGTTTCTCGATTGCCTTGAGATAGCTGCGCTCCTCGGCACCGACCAGCGAGATCGCCTCGCCGGCCGCGCCCGCTCGGCCGGTCCGGCCGATCCGGTGGACATAGTCCTCGGCCACGTTGGGCAATTCGTGGTTGATTACGTGCGGCAGGCCGTCGATATCAATGCCGCGGGCTGCGATATCGGTGGCGACCAGTACCCGGATCTCGCCACTCTTGAACCCGCTGAGCGCCCGCGTGCGGGCATTCTGCGATTTATTGCCGTGTAGCGCTGCGGCGCTCAGCCCGTCGGTTTCGAGTTGTTTGACCAGTCGATTGGCGCCGTGTTTGGTCCGGGTGAAGACCAGCACCTGGTGCCAGTCGCCTTCGGTGACGAGATGCGAAAGCACCGCGCGCTTGGCCGATTTCTCCACCATGACCGCGCGATGAGTGACGGCTTCGGCCGTGGCATTGCGCGGGGCGACATCGATCTCGACCGGATTCTGCAGCAGCGAGCCCGCCAGCTTGCGGATATCGTTCGAGAAGGTGGCCGAGAACAGCAGCGTCTGGCGCTTGGCCGGCAGATGCTTCATCAAGCGCTTGATGTCGTGGATGAAGCCCATGTCGAGCATGCGATCGGCTTCGTCGAGCACGAGCACTTCCAGCGCGCTGAAGTCGATGCGGCCCTCGGCCAGATGATCGAGCAGCCGGCCGGGCGTGGCGACGACGATGTCCACGCCGCGCTTGAACGCGGCGATCTGGGGTTGATAACCCACGCCGCCGAATACGACGGTGTGCTTGAGCGGGGTCTGCTTGCTGTAGGTCGCCACCGACTCGCCGACCTGGGCGGCCAGCTCGCGCGTGGGTGTCAGTACCAGGACGCGCGGCTTGGCGGCACGCTCGGTGCCGAGCCGTTCGAGAATCGGCAGCACGAAGGCCGCCGTCTTGCCGGTGCCGGTCTGGGCCGCGCCGAGGACGTCAGCGCCGTCGATGACAGCCGGGATAGCCCGGCTCTGGATCGGCGTGGGACGGGTGTAGCCCGCGTCGGCGATCGCCGCGAGCAGATGCGGCGACAGGCCGAGGGTGTCGAAAGACATGTTGTATCCTGATCGGTGGGGTGCCGGGCGTACAACAGCGTCGTGAAGACGTGGCGGCCGGCGGAATGAGGTCGCCGCGAAACGCTGGCGACACCACGTATTATAGCGGTATTGGCGGTCGCTGTAATGGCATCGCCCGCATCCGCACTATGGCAGAGTGGTGCCTTGTTCCCCAGCTGGCTGAAATCAATGGCCGACGTGGCGTTCAAGCCGCTGCATATCGCCGTGCTCACGGTCTCCGACACGCGTACCGACGACACGGACAAGTCCGGCGGGGTACTGGCCGAGCGCATCCAGGCCGCCGGCCATGTGCTGCACGACAAGCGGATCTGCCGCGACGACATCTATGCGTTGCGCGCCCTGGTGTCCGGATGGATCGCGGACGTTGCACCGGCGGTGGTGATCACCACTGGTGGCACGGGGCTGACCGGGCGTGATGTCACGCCGCAGGCGCTGTCCGTGTTGTTCGACCGGCAGATCGACGGTTTCGGCGAAATGTTTCGCTGGCTGTCCTACGCAGACATTGGCACCTCCACGTTGCAATCCCGGGCGCTCGCCGGTGTGGCCAACGGCACGTTCATCTTCTGCCTGCCGGGGTCATCCGGGGCCGTGGCCGACGCCTGGGACAGGCTCATTGCCGCACAGCTGGATGCCCGGACCCGACCCTGCAATCTGGTCGAACTGTTGCCTCGCCTGACCGAACGCTGAGCGTCGCCGGCCGTCAGGCGGGACCGCGAGCGCCTGCCTTGAACGAAAGACGCATAGGGGCGCATGCCACTGCCGGCTAACATCGTCATCCGAGCCGATCAGCAAGCCACAGGGGGCGAAGATGGCGACAGGGAGAAAGCGGCGCATCGGGCTGATGACGGCCGTGGTGGCGAGTGCGAGTGTCTACGTCCCGGCGGCGTTCGCCCAGACCGCGCCGAGCAACGCCGATCTGGCGCGTTTGGTACGACAGCAGGCCGCACAGATCGAGCGACTGAATGCCCGTATCGACCAGTTGGAACAGGATCGGCACGACGGGCAGGCGCAGGCTTCCAGCCAGACGGCGCGCACGGCCTCGTCGGGCGACAAGTCGCCGCGCCAGAGCGAGTCGGGCACGCCGGGCGGTGAGGCAGCCGAACAGGCCGTGGCCGGCCGATCGGCGGATCAAAGGCCCGGTAGTTCGTTATCCGAGCGGATCGCGCGGCTCGAAGAGAGTGACGTCAAGGTCGACTGGTCGGATGGCGCCCCCGAATTCTCCAGCCCGAACGGCGCCTTCACCTTCGGCATCGGCGGACGCATCCAGTACGACTTCTCGTCGACCTTCAACTCGCGCTACGACGGCCAGGATCGTTATGCCGACAGTGACTCGCGCAACATTACCGGCTCGGAGTTCCGTCGCGTGCGTCTGGATGCACACGGCAAGCTGAACAACTGGGTGTTGTACAAGCTCGAGCTGGATTTCGCCGACAACCAGGTTGGACTGCGTGATGCCTATCTGGCCGCCGAAAAAGATTTCGCGCTCGGCAACGGCGTGGTCTATCTCGGCAGCAAGTTTGCCGATCGCAGTCTGGATGGCCGAGCCTCGTCGAAATGGACATGGTTTACCGAACGCAACACGGTCGCCAACGGTATTGCGCCGCAGCCGGGGGCCTACCTGACCGGTATCACCGGCGAGTTCTACGGCAACAACAACTGGCATGCCTCGCTCGGCGTGAACAAGGGCTCGAATACCGGCGACAACACCGAGAGCAACAACTTCACGGTGCTCTCGCGCGCGCACTGGGATCCGATCGCCACCGATCGCTACATCCTGCACGTCGGGGCGAATGGCTTCTACGAGAACTTCGAGGGTGATCAGGCCACGGCGCCGAGCGTGACGATCGGCGGCCATTACAACGACAACCTGCGCGTGCGCAGCGCGGCCATCGATGCCAGTACCAGCACGGCCTATGGTCTGGAGCTGGCCGGTCTGGCGGGTCCGTTCGCCGCCGGCGCCGAGTACGGGCATCGGCGGATCAAGGGGCGCTTCAATACCGATAATACCGATTACGACGCCTATTCGGCACAGGTCGGCTATGCGCTGACCGGCGAGCGGTTCGGGTACTCGACCAAGCAGGGTGTCTGGACACGGCCGGAGATCCTGCATCCGGTGACCGAGGGCGGTATCGGCGACTGGGAGCTCGTGGCGCGCTACGAAGCGATCGATTTCGAGAACAGCAATGCGTTCGTCGGCGGCACCGGCCATGGCACCTCGATCGGTCTGAACTGGTACCTGAACAAATTCACACGGATGTTGTTCGACTACACGGACTGGCGTACGAACAATCGGAGCGGAAGCTACGCGCTGCCCGACGACGGCCAGAGCATCAACGCACGGGCGCAGGTGGTTTTCTAGGGCCTGTTGATGTGTCGTGCGAGTCCGCGCCAAGCGCGCCCTGAAATTGACGATGGGCGGCAAGACGAGGCGTAGCAGGCATAGCGTGTCATTCTGCGCCAGCGTGCTGGAACGCTGTATTGCCGTCGTGTTTTTGATTTTGGGGCGCTTGTCCCTTCGGGTTGGGCCGCCCATGAAAAATCGACGATGGGCGCCCGGCGGCGTTGCCAGTCTGGATTGTGGCACGCTACGATCGGCGACTCGCGCCTTGCCGGACACACGGCGGTCTCTCGACGAAAAGGCGCTCGCACGAAACATCAACAGGCCCTAGGTGTGTAAACCCACCACATTGTTCACGGATAAGCCCAGCCGGCTGATCGGCGGTTGATGGTTCAGGCTGGCATGCGGCCGGTGCCAGTTGTAGTCATGCAGCCAGTACGGCAGATAGTTCGC
>NZ_QZWD01000023.1 GCF_003602005.1 Salinisphaera sp. Q1T1-3
CGCCTGCGCGCAGAACAAAGCGTTGCAGCCAGCGTAAACAGGCCCTAGTGTCCCGCGCATGAAGATCATCATCCTGGGGGCCGGCGAGGTCGGCGCCACGCTCGCCGAGACGCTGGCGCACGAGTCCAACGACGTGACCGTGGTCGATACCAACGAGGCCCTGCTGCGCCCGCTGCAGGACCGTCTGGATATCCGGGCGGTGCACGGCTACGCCGCGCATCCGGCCGTGCTGCGCGATGCCGGGGCCAACGACGCCGACATGATCATCGCCGTCACCGCGGTCGATGAAATCAACATGGTGGCCTGCCAGATCGCCTACACGCTGTTTCATACACCAACCAAGATCGCGCGTATTCGTTCCTCGGAATATCTGGTCGAGGATCGACTGTTCCACCAGGACGCGATCCCGATCGATATGTCGATCAGCCCGGAACAGCTGGTCACCGACTACATCAAGCGGCTGATCCAGTATCCCGGCGCGCTGCAGGTGGTCGATTTCGCGGACGGCCGCGTGCAGGTGGTGGGTGTCAAGGCCTATTACGGCGGCCCGTTGGTCGGCAACGAGCTGCGTGCGCTGCGCGAGCACATCCCGAACGTGGATACGCGGGTCGTGGCGATCTATCGCCGCGGCAAGCCCTTGATTCCGGAAGGAGACACGCTCATCGAGGCCGACGACGAGGTCTTTTTCGTCGCCGCGCGACGTGATATCAAGCAGGTGATCGGGGAGCTGCGCAAGATCGATCGCCCGGTCAAGCGGGTGATGCTCGCCGGCGGCGGCAACATCGGTACCCGTCTCGCCCTGGCGCTGGAGAATCAGTGCCAGGTCAAGGTCATCGAACACAATCCGGAGCGCGCGAGCTGGCTGTCCGAGCGCGTGAACCGCTCGATCGTGCTCAAGGGCGATGCCGCTAACGAGGCGCTGCTGCGCGAGGAGAACATCGAATCGGTGGATGTGTTCTGCTCGATCACCGACGACGACGAGGCCAACATCCTGTCCGCGATGCTGGCCAAGCGCCTGGGCGCGCGCAAGGCGATGTCTCTGATCAATCGCCTGGCCTATGTCGATCTGATCGAGTCGTCCGGAACACAGATCGATATCGCGATCTCACCGAAACAGTCGACCATCTCGGCGCTGCTTGCCCATGTCCGGCGCGGCGACGTGGTGCGGGCCCACACGCTGCGCCGGGGTGCCGCCGAGGCGATCGAGGCGATCGCCCACGGCGAGCGCGGCAATTCGCGCGTCGTGGGCCGACGCATCGACGAGATCAAACTGCCGCCAGGCGCCACCATCGGCGCGCTCGCCCGGGACGAGGAAGTGCTGATCGCGCATCACGACACCGTGATCGAGTCCGGCGATCATGTGATGATCTTCATCATCGACAAACGCTATACCACGGAAGTCGAGCAGTTGTTCCAGGTCGGCGTGTCCTACGTCTAGTGCCGCGATGATCAACGGCCGACTCAATTATCGATTCGCCGGCGTGCAACGCGTGCTCGGCGTGCTGCTGATGATCTTCTCGGCGTCCATGCTGGTGCCGGCCGGCGTCGGGCTGGGCTACGGCGATGGCGAGGTGCCGGCGTTTCTGATCGGCTTCGCGGTCACGCTGTTCACCGGTCTGGCCGTCTGGCTGCCCACCCGGCGTGTGGTCAGCGAACTCAAGATCCGCGACGGCTTTCTGGTGGTCGTGCTGTTCTGGATGGTGCTGTCGTTGTTCGGCGCGATTCCGCTCTGGGCAGCGACGCGTCCGGACATGAGCTTCACCGACGCTGCTTTCGAGTCGGTCTCGGGACTGACCACCACGGGCGCAACCGTGCTGACCGGCCTGGATACCCTGCCCCACGCAATCCTGTTCTGGCGGGTGCTGCTGCACTGGATGGGCGGCATGGGCATCATCGTGCTGGCTGTGGCTGTACTGCCGATGCTCGGCGTCGGCGGCATGCAGCTCTATCGCGCGGAAACGCCCGGGCCGATCAAGGATTCCAAGCTCACGCCGCGTATCCGCGAAACCGCGAAGGCACTGTGGTATCTGTATCTGTCGCTGACCGCATTTTCCGCGCTGCTGTTCTGGCTGGCCGGCAATCCCCCCTTCGATGCGATCTCGAACGCCTTCTCGGCGATCGCGACCGGCGGATTCGCCAACCATGATCTATCGATCGGTTATTACGACAGCGACTGGGTCTATCTGGCCGCCTGTGTCTCGATGGTGCTCGGCGCGGTCAGCTTCGGCATGCATTACGTGGCCTGGCGCAGCGCGAACCCGCTGACCTACTGGCGGGATTCGGAGACACGTACGTTTCTCGTGATGATGCTCATCGCGACGCTGGTGACGACCATCACGCTGCTGGTCGCGGGCACCTATGTCGACCTGCCCGATGCCTCGCTCAAGGCCTGGTTTCAGGTATTGTCGATCGGCACCACGACCGGGTTCACCACCGGCGATTATTCGGTCTGGCCGCGCTTCGTGCCGGTCTTTCTGCTCCTGGGCAGTTTCATCGGCGGCTGTGCCGGCTCGACCACCGGCGGCATGAAGGTCGTACGATTCATTCTGCTCGCCAAACAGGGCACGCGCGAAATCAACCGCCTGGTGCATCCCAACGCCGAAATCCCGATCAAGATGGGCAGCAAGGTCATTCCCGATCGGGTCGTGCACGCCGTCTGGGGCTTCTTTTCGGTCTACGTGACCATGTATGCCCTGATGTTTCTCGTACTGCTGGCCACGGGTCTCAACGAGCTGACCTCGTTCTCGGCCGTCGCGGCGACGATCAACAACGTCGGCCCGGGGCTGGGCTCGGTCTCGTCCAACATGGCCGGACTGCCCACGCTCGCGAAATGGGTGCTGTGTCTGTCGATGCTGCTCGGCCGCCTGGAGGTCTTCACCCTGCTGGTGATCCTGACACCGGCGTTCTGGCGACGCTGAGCGTACCGGCTGTCGTGGCGGTCGAGCGATTCGGCTCGTATCCGCTTGGAACAGGCCCTAAACTTGTGTTCATGACGATGCGAGACCAACTTCAAGCCATGATCGATGCGGGACGCGACACGCCGTTGGCGCGCTTCACGCTCGGTGAACTGTTGCACCGCGAAGGCGACCATGACGCCGCCATCGCCCATCTGGCCCAGGCCGTGGCCCAGGACGGTCAGTACTCGGCCGCCTGGAAGCTCTACGGACGCGCCCTGCTCGATGCCGGACGCCTCGACGAGGCCGACGACATCCTGGCGCGCGGTATCGCGGTCGCGCGTGACAACGGCGACAATCAGGCGGCACGCGAGATGGAAGTCTTCGCCCGTCGTGTCGCCAAGCAGCGCGGCTGATGTCGGTATACACGCGTCTTGACGCCACGCAACTGCAGGACCTGCTCACCGATTACGCGATCGGCGAGCTGGAGGATTTCACCGGCATCTCGGCCGGCGTGACCAACACCAATTATTTTGTCGACACGACACTCGGCCGCTGGGTGCTCACTCTGTTCGAGCAATCCGAGCCCGACGAGCTGCCGTTCTTCATGCAGTTGATGGATCATCTCGCGGCCCACGGCGTGCCGGGCGCCCATCCGGTCGCCCGCAATGACGGCGGCTTCCTGTCGCACGTCGGCGGCCGGCCGGCGGCGCTGGTCTATCGACTCGACGGCGCCAGTACCGATACCCCGAGCCCGGCCCAGTGTGGCGCGCTGGGCGGCGTCGTGGCCGAGATGCATCGGGCGGTCAACGGTTTCGCGCCCCGCCAGCGCAACCCGCGCGACCTGTCCTGGATCGAAGAGGCGGCCGGGCGACTGCGCGAGGTGCTGGCCGCCCCCGAACGCCGTTTTCTCGACGAAGAACTCGGCTTCCAGCGCGACGTGGCATGCCGCCAGTTCCGAGATCTACCGCGAGCCGTGATCCACGCGGATCTGTTCCGGGACAACGTACTGTTTCGCGACAACCGTGTGGCCGGCGTGATCGATTTCTATTACGCCTGTCACGAATGCCTGCTGTTCGATCTCGCCGCGATCTGCTGCGACTGGGCGTATTCCGATGCCACGTTCCTGGCGGCGCACTGGGAAGCGTTCATTGCCGCCTACGCCCGGCGACGGGCGCCGACCGAGGCCGAGCACGCCGCCTGGCCGGCGATGCTGCGCGCGGTGGCCCTGCGTTTCTGGGTCTCGCGTCTCGTGGATCTGCATTTTCCGATGCGCGGCCATGACGTCCAGGTGCACGATCCGGCGCCGTTCGCGCGCCTGCTCGAGCGCTTTCGCCAGGCGCCGCCGGCACTGGGCCCGGCGTGATCGCCCTCATCCAGCGCGTGCGCGAAGCACACGTGACGATCGATTCGGTGCGCGTCGGCCGGATCGGCCCCGGTCTGGTCGCGCTGGTCGCCGCGGTGCCCGACGACACCGAACAGACGGCACAGCGTCTGGCCGAGCGCGTTCTGGCCTATCGTATCTTCGCCGATGAACAGGGCCGCATGAATCATGGCGCGATCGCCGTCGGCGCGGGCGTGCTGGCAGTACCACAGTTCACGCTCGCCGCCGATACCCGCCGCGGCAACCGGCCCGGATTCTCTCGTGCCTGCCCACCCGATCGAGCCGCGCCATTGTTCGATACGTTCGTCGCAGAGCTGCAGCAACGGCACGCACCGATCGAGACCGGGCGTTTCGGCGCCGACATGCAGGTCGGCCTCGTCAACGATGGGCCGGTGACATTCTGGCTCGAGAGCTATTAATCCGGCACCCAAACAGCTGACGACCTCAGCTGTTTTCAACGCCATCGAAAGAAATGCCGGCACTTGTCCGTCGTTTTATTTTCAATGGCTTCACGGCCGTTGGCCGTGGCGCGCGTGCTGTCGCACACGCGCGTCATCAACCCGAAAAATCATCTATTTTCAGGCCGGGTTAATAAAGCCCCGGCCCGGCCGGCACGCGCCGGGTACGATGCAGCGCGCGGCGGCGACCACCCCGGGCCGTGCCGACGGCATTTCCGGTGCCGGTATTCGTTGCCGCGACAGGACTCGCCTCGGCGCGACCAAGCGCGTATGATCGACCGTCCGCAGGGGTCAACCAGTTAGCGTCCATGACATCGCGTTGCGCGACCGTCGAACGCCGCACGGCCGAAACCGCCATCCATCTGAGCCTGGATCTCGACGGCTCGGGCGCGTTTTCCGCCAAAACCGGCGTCGGTTTCTTCGAACACATGCTCCACCAGGTCGCCCGCCATGGCCTGATCGATATCGATGTCAGCGCCGAGGGCGATTTACACATCGACGATCATCATACGGTCGAGGACATCGGGATCACGCTCGGCAACGCCCTGCGTGAAGCATTGGGCGACAAGCGCGGCATCATGCGCTATGGCCATGCCTATGTGCCGCTCGACGAAGCGCTGTCGCGCGTGGTCATCGATTTCTCGGGCCGACCGGGGCTGCATTTCCGGGCTGATTTCACCGCCGAGAAGATCGGCACCTTCGATACCGAACTGGTCCGTGAGTTCTTTGGCGGCGTTGCGGCCGGTGCTGCGATGACGCTACATATGGACAATCTCGCCGGTGGTAACGCGCACCATATTGCCGAGACGCTGTTCAAGGCCTTCGGGCGTGCGCTGCGCAGCGCCGTCGCACGCGATCCGCGTGCTGCCGAAGCCCTGCCTTCCACTAAAGAAAGCCTCTAGTTCCAAACCGTTATGGCCACCGTCGGAATCATCGATTACGGAATGGGCAATCTGCACTCGATTGCCAAGGCTCTGCGCTATGTCGCCTCCGACGAGCAGATCGAAGTCAGCTTCGACCCGGATGTGCTCTCGCGCATGGACCGGCTGGTGCTGCCCGGCGTAGGGGCGATCGGCCATTGCATGGACGAGCTGCACCGTCTCGAACTCGATGCGATGCTGGCCGAGGTGCTCGGGCAGAAACCGTTGATGGGCGTCTGTCTCGGCATCGAAGCACTGATGACCCATTCCGAGGAATCGGGGGGCGTGGATACGCTGGGGGCCTTCCCCGGCAAAACGGTCAGGTTCGCCGAGCCGGATGCCCAGCCCGACGGGCGACGCCGCAAGATCCCCCACATGGGCTGGAACCAGGTGCGCCAGGAACGCCATCATCCGTTGTGGAAGGACATCGCGCCGTCGTCCTGGTTCTATTTCGTGCACAGCTACTACGTGGTGCCGGACGAGCCGCGGCATGTCGCCGGCACCACGGAATACGGCGTTCGTTTTGCCTCGGTCATCCTGCGCGAGAACACGTTCGCAGTGCAGTTTCACCCGGAGAAGAGCCAGTCCGCCGGGCTGCAACTACTCGCGAATTTCCTGGAGTGGGACGGCGCGGCCTACTGAGCCGACCGGCGGTACTCCAGCGATCCTTTCGACTCGAAGCCGTCATCAACGAGGAGTCACGGCGTGCTACTCATTCCCGCCATTGATATCAAGAACGGATCCTGCGTGCGCCTTCGTCAGGGCGACATGGACAACAACGTCACGGTCTTCGACAGCGACCCGGTCGCCGTCGCGCGCCGCTGGGCCGAGGCCGGCGCCGATCGCGTCCACGTGGTCGATCTCGATGGCGCTAAGGCCGGCCGGCCGGTCAACGACCGGGTGATCGGCGACATCGTCGACGCCGTGGCCGGCATACCGGTCCAGGTCGGCGGCGGCATCCGCGACGAAGCCGCCATCGAAACCTATCTCGACCGCGGCGTGGAATACGTGATTCTCGGCACGCGCGCAGTTTCCGAGCCGCACTTCGTGGCCGATGTCGGGGTGGAGTTTCCCGGACATATCATCGTGGGGCTGGATGCACGGGACGGCATGGTCGCCACCGACGGCTGGTCCAAGCTGTCCAACCACACGGTCGCCGATCTGGCACAACAGTTCGAGGCCGATGGCGTGGTCGCCATCATCCATACCGATATCAGCCGCGACGGCATGATGCAGGGGCTGAACGTGCAGGCCAGCCGCGAGCTGGCCTCGGCGCTGACGATTCCGGTCATCGCCTCGGGCGGTGTCACCGACATGCGCGATATCGAGGCCCTGCTGGAAGCCGAGACCGACGGCGTGGCCGGCGCGGTCATCGGACGGGCCATCTATGAGGGCACGCTCGATTTCGCCGCCGCGCGCGAACGCGTCAATGCCCGTCAGCAGAACAGCGTGGGGAGCTGACTCGTGTCGCTGGCCAAACGCATCATTCCCTGCCTTGATATCGACAAGGGCCGCGTGGTCAAGGGCGTCAAGTTCCTCGAGATCCGCGACGCCGGCGACCCGGTCGAGATCGCCCGTCGCTACGATCAGCAGGGTGCCGACGAACTCGTCTTCCTCGACATCACCGCATCCAACGAGGATCGCGACACGCTCATGGAGGTGGTTGAGCGAGTCGCCGGCGAAGTCTTCATTCCGTTGACGGTGGGCGGCGGCGTACGCACGTTGCCCGACGTCCGCCGTCTGCTTTCCGCCGGGGCCGACAAGGTGTCGATCAACACGGCCGCGATCAGCAATCCGGAATTCGTTGCCGAGGCGGCCTACCGCTACGGCAGCCAGTGCATCGTGGTCGCTCTCGACGTCAAGAACGCGGCGAAGAAGGATGAGGCGCCGCGCTACGAGATCTTCACCCACGGTGGGCGCAAGTCGACCGGCATCGAGGCCATCGGCTGGGCCAAGAAACTGGTGTCGCTCGGCGCCGGCGAAGTGTTGCTCACGAGCATGGATCGGGACGGCACCAAGTCCGGCTTCGACATCGCCCTGACCCGAGCCGTGTCCGAGGCGGTCACGGTGCCGGTGATCGCCTCGGGCGGCGTCGGTAGCCTGGATGATCTCTACCACGGGCTGACCGATGGCTGTGCCGATGCGGTGCTCGCTGCCTCCATCTTCCATTTCGGCACCTACACCATTCAGCAGGCCAAGAACTATCTGGCCAGCCACGGGGTGGCGGTTCGAGACGCAACGCTGCGCTGAGCACGTATCGAAGCAGGGCTCGTCTCTGCTCGTGCCGTCTCACGATAAAAAAACCCGGGCCGGGCCCGGGTTTTTCGCGTCTGCGACGCGGCTGACAATCAGGTGGTCTGATCTTCGTGCTTGCCTTCGGCGAATTCCTCGATCGCTTTCGCGCAGAAGGCATCCAGGTCATCGGGCGTGCGGCTGGTGACCAGGCCCTCGTCACAGACGACTTCCTGATCCACCCAGGTCGCCCCAGCGTTCTGGATATCGGTCTTGATCGACGGGAAGGACGTCACCGTCCGACCGTCGAGCACGCCGGCCTCGATCAACAGGATCGGGGCATGACAGATCGCCGCCACCGGCTTGTGCTGGGCAAAGAAATCGCGGGTGAACTGAACGGCCTTTTCGTTGGCTCGCAGCGCATCCGGATTGACCACCCCGCCCGGTAGAACCAGACCGTGATAATCCCCGGCCGAGACCTGATCGACCGTCTTGTCGACGGCAAACGTGTCGGCCTTGTTGATGTCGGCGTTCATGCCCTGGATTTCGCCGGACTTGATCGAGATCAGCTCGACCGTCGCGCCGGCTTTTTTCAGATCGTTCCATGGCCGCGTCAGCTCGACCTGTTCGAAACCGTCGGCCGCCAGAAACGCGATCTTCTTGCCTTGCAGTTCTTGCGTCATGCCAATGCCTCCTTGGGCTTGGTTTGCATACACGGAGAATGTGCCGCGAAACCCAGGTCTTTCCAATCAGGACAGTTACTTAGGGCATGTCGTCATGGGATAGGCAGCCGCATTTGCCCCCGCGAGTCGCGTCAAGCAAGGCGCGCAGAGCGGCGTGGCGCGACCGGCCGGGGCACCCGAAGGGCCCGAAGACCACCCGGCGTTATCGCGCGCTCACGTGGCTGGGCCACGCCGTGCTCGCGATGCCTTGTCCTGCGCCGATTCGCCGCGGATGCGACGGCCGATCTCGTGACGACGCACCCTGGATTGCGATGCCGGCGGCGTCGACGGCGCTGACCTGCCGCCTCATTCGCGAACGAGCACGGCGTAATAAAACCCGTCCAGGTCATGAGCGCCCGGGGCGATGCGCTGCCCGAACGCGGTCGGCTGCCCCACGAGCGGCGCCGGGTCGAGCGCGCTGGCATCCGGCGTGGCCGCCACGAAATCCTGCACGATGTCGTCGCCTTCGGCAGCCAGGATCGAACAGGTCGCATAGACCAGCCGACCGCCGTGTGCCAGCGTCGGCCACAGCGCCTCCAGCAACCGGCGCTGGCGGACCGCAGCCGTGTCGATATCGGTGGCTCGACGCAGCCATTTGATGTCCGGATGACGCCGGATCACACCCGTGCCGCTGCAGGGGGCGTCGAGCAGTATCCGATCGAACGGCTCGCCGTTCCACCAAGCGGCCGGTTCTGCTGCATCGCCGACGCGCGTGGTCGCCGACAGACCCAGACGTGCCAGCGTGGCCTCCAGCGTGGCCAGCCGACCGGCATCGATATCCAGCGCCGTGAGCGCGATATCGGCACGCTCGCACAGATGCGCGCTCTTGTTGCCGGGCGCCGCACAGGCATCCAGCACGCGCTGGCCGTCGTGCGCGGCCAGCAGATCGGCCGCGATCTGGGCCGCGCCATCCTGAATCGAGACCCGGCCCTCGGCAAAGCCGGGCAGGCGTTCAGCGGCGACCGGTGCAGCGAGCGTGGCGCCGTCCGCGCAAACCGTCATCGGCGAGGCCGACAGATCGGCTGTCCGCCATTCGGCGAGCATCGCATCGCGCGTCGTGCGTCGTCGGTTCACGCGCAGATGCATCGGTGCCCGATCATTGCCGGCCGCCAGCACCTCGGTCGCGGCCGCGCCCCAGTCGGCAGCGATGCGCTCGACCAGCCAGTCGGGGTAGCTGTGCATCACCCCGACCGCGGCCTCATCGCCAAGCCGGACAGGCTCGCGCTGATGCCCCCGCAGCACGGCATTGACCAGCCCCCGGGCCTTGGACAGTTTCAGGGATTTGGTCGCCGCGACCGTGGCATGAACCGCGGCATGGGCCGGTACACGCGTCGCCTCGAGCTGGAACAGGCCCACGCGCAACAAGGCATCCAGCACCGGCTGCGGTGTCTTTTTCAGGCGCGGCGCCAGCAGCGCCCCGAGACGGCGATAGTCGCGCAACGTACCGTAGGCCATCATGCGCGCCAGCGCGAGGTCGGCGCCGGACAGATCAGACGGCCATGCCGCGAGTGCAGCATCCAGGCTCTGCCCCTGATCGATCACGCCGGCCACGGCCCGCGCGGCCAGTGCCCGCGGCCGGGCCCCGGCATCGGCTGTCTCAGCG
Source organism: Salinisphaera sp. Q1T1-3 (assembly GCF_003602005.1). Classification (GTDB taxonomy): domain Bacteria; phylum Pseudomonadota; class Gammaproteobacteria; order Nevskiales; family Salinisphaeraceae; genus Salinisphaera. The sequence goes on from NZ_QZWD01000023.1 coordinate 10,214, forward strand.
GCCAAAACGCTGGCCCACCCAGTCGCGGCCGTTGGCGGCCTCGGCCGCCGTCATGCGACGTTTGCCCGGCAGCTGGAGCTCGGTCACGCGCAGCAGACCATCGCCAGTGGCGATATCGATGCCGTCACGACCGGCTGCCACGACCTCGCCGGCCGTGCCCTGGCCTTCACGGGCATGCGCCTGCCAGAACCGTACCGTGGCGCCGTCGAGCGCGGCGTGGGCCACCGGCCACGGCGCGAACGCCCGCACGCGGCGCGCGATCTCCCGGGCCGGTCGATTCCAGTCGTCGATCATCGCTTCGGCCTTTTCCAGGCGCGCGGCATAAGTCGCCCGGGCATCGTCCTGGGCGACCGGTGACAGGCCGTCCGGCAGCTGATCCAGCACGTTGACGAGCGCCGCCGCCCCCAGGGCGGCCAGCGCGTCGTGGAGCGTTCCCGCCGTGGTCGTCTCGTCAATCGGCAACGGCCGGACAGCCAGCATGTCGCCGGTATCCAGGCCACGGGCCATCTGCATGATCGTCACGCCGGTCTCGGCATCACCGGCCTCGATCGCCCGGGCGATCGGCGCGGCACCGCGCCAGCGCGGCAACAGCGAGGCATGCACGTTGATCCCGCCATGGGTGGGCACATCGAGCACGCCAGGCGGCAGGATCAGGCCGTAGGCCACCACTACAAGCACGTCCGGCTGCCAGGCCGCCAGGGCGTCGACGGCGACCGGGTTCTTGCGGAACCGCTCCGGCTGGGCGACCGGCAGGCCGCGTTCCTGGGCCCGGGCCTTGACCGGTGAAGGCTTGAGTTTTCGTCCACGACCGGCCGGTCGATCCGGCTGGGTGAGAACGCCGACCAGTTCGTGATCGCTGGCGGCGATCGCATCCAGCGTGGGCAACGCGAATTCCGGCGTGCCGGCAAAGACGATGCGCATCAGGCCTCATCCTGTCGCTTGGCGTTCTTGGCCATCTTGCGCCGGATACGCTCGCGTTTCAGGCGCGACAGCTTGTCGATATAGAGCCCGCCGTCAAGGTGCGCCAGTTCGTGCTGCACGCACTGTGCCAGAAGCCCCTCGACCTCCATTTCGTATTCGCTGCCATCACGATCCTGGGCCGCGAACGCCAGACGCGTGGCGCGCGTGACACGGTCGTAGTGTTCCGGCACGGACAGACAGCCCTCGTCGACGACCTCCTCGTCCTCGGACCACAGGATGCGCGGATTGCACATCACGATCCGCTCGTTCTTGTCCTCCGAACAGTCCATGACGGCCACCCGCCGTATATCGCCAACCTGCGTGGCCGCCAGGCCCACGCCGGGCGCGTCGTACATCGTCTCGAACATATCATCGATGAAACGCGACAGCGCTTCGTCGAAGACCGTGATCGGCTCGGTGACCTCGCGTAGTCTCGGGTCGGGAAAATGCAAAATCTCGAGAATCGCCATACGCTATCGGCTAGTAAACGGATAAGTCGGTGCCGTTCCCGCGATCCGGGAACGACAAACGCGGGAGTATAACGGTTTGGGGAGACGTCAGACGGGCCGTATCTGGGCGACGTGGTCATTCGCGGTCGCGGCATTGGTATCAACCGGCTGTGCACACCGCCAGCCGACGACCCACGACGCGGCCGGATCATCGAAATCGACGTTGCCGATGCCGCGCCTCGACGCCGATCCCGGCTATGAATCTGCCCCCGACGATGGTGAGACGACGCCCGGCCCGTCTGTCCCGACACGCCAGACAACCGATCTGGCCTCGCACATGCGCGACGATGCACCGACGCGCTATATCGTCCAGCAGGGAGATACGCTCTGGGCCATCGCCAGCTATTATCTGGATGCCCCGTGGCTCTGGCCCCAGCTCTGGCATGCCAATCCGGCGATCGACGACCCGGATCTGATCTATCCCGGCGACGTACTCGTGCTGGCCCGCGGCATGGACGGCACGCCGCGGCTCATGCGCGACGACGACGAAGACGCCGCTGCTTCCGGAGCGCCCGCGGGCACAGTGCGCTTGTCGCCGCAGGTGCGCGTGGCCTCGCTCGACGATGCCATTCCCGTGATCCCAGCGGATGCAATCCGCGAATTTCTGGACAGCCCGCGCCGTGTGGATGCCGGCGTACTGCACGATGCGCCCTATCTCGTCTCGCTCGGCGACGAACAGCTCGTGGCCGGCAATCAGGCCCGCGTCTATGTCCGCGGCCTGCCGCCTGAGCACGCGGCGCGTTACTCGCTGGTCCGCCCGGCGGATGTGTATCGCGACCCCGAGAACCATCGCAAGCTCGGGCGCGAAGCCGTGCCCGTGGGCGAAATCACGATCGAGTCAGCCCCGGCCGACAGCGATGTGGCGATCGGAACCCTGACACGCATCCAGCGCGAGGCACGCGCCGGGGATCGCCTGTTGCCGCTGTCCAATGCCGACCTGGTCCGGGACTTCCATCCGCGCACGCCGGCGGCCGAAGTCGCCACGCACATCGTCTCGGTCTACGGCGGTATCAGCCAGATCGGCCAATATGATGTCGTCGCCCTGGCCGACGAGGGCAGTCCGCGCTTGTCGCGCGGCGACGTGCTGGACATCTATCAGGCCGGCCGCACTGTCAACGACCCGATCGCCGGCGGCCAGGTTCGTCTGCCGCGCCGCCGCGCCGGCCAGCTCATGGTGTTCAAGAACGACGGCCCGGTCAGCTATGCGCTGGTCATGTATGCCACGCGCGCCATACACGTCGGCGACGTCGTGCAATCCCCGGGCGCGTCATGACCCCACGTGATGCCTGGCTGCGTCTGGCCACCACGCCGGGCATCGGCCCGGTCACAAGCGATCGGCTGCTCGCGCGTTTCGGCGATGCCGCCACCGCCTTGTCCGCCGGCGACCGCGCCTGGCGCGAGGCCGGCGTCACAGCCGCGGCTCGGGCCGCACTGGCCGACGAGCCGAGCACGCTGACCGCGCGTACCCACGAATGGCTCGACGTCCCGGGGCATCATTTCATCACCCGTGACAGCGCCGCTTATCCGGACACCCTGGCCGCACTCGATCCGCCGCCGCCCTGGCTCTATGGCATCGGCGATCTCGACCTGCTCGGGCTGCCCGCGATCGCCATCGTGGGCAGCCGCAATCCCTCGCATGCGGGCGCAGCGGCCGCCGCCGAGTTCGGTGAAGCACTGGCAGCCGCCGGATTCGTCGTCGTCTCGGGCCTGGCCCGCGGTATCGATGCCGCCGCGCATGAAGGTGCACTCGCGGCCGACGGCATGACTCTCGCCGTCACCGGCACCGGCCTGGACCGGGTCTATCCCGCGGCCAACGAAGCCCTGGCCCGTCGCATCGCAGAGTCCGGGCTCATGCTTTCCGAGTTCTCGCTCGGCACACAGCCCGCCCGGGGCAATTTCCCGCGTCGCAACCGCGTGATCGCCGGCCTGGCGACGGCGACACTCGTGGTCGAGGCCGCCCGCGCTTCCGGCTCGTTGATCACGGCCCGGCTGGCCAGTGCCGCCGGCCGCGAAGTCTTCGCCATGCCCGGTTCGATCCACAATCCGCTGGCTCGCGGCTGTCATCAGCTGATTCGCGAAGGCGCGAAACTGGTGGAGACGACCGACCACATCATCGAAGAGATCGCGGCGGTGCTGCCCGGCTATCGCAGCCCCCGCACCGAACCGACGATACGCACCACGGACACCGGCCCGACCGCCTCCTCGGCCCGATCCAGCGATGATGTCGCCAGCTCGACCGATACCGACGAAAGTGGCGCCCTGTTCGATGCGATCGGGCATGACCCGGTTCGCATGGATGATCTGATCGCCCGAACCGGCTGGACCGCCGATGCCGTGTCGTCCTCGCTATTGATTCTGGAACTCGAAGGCCGCATCAAGACACTGCCCGGCGGACGCTACGTACGCGCGACCGACTGAAGCGTGATGCATCGGCGCCGATACCGGGCTTGTACCCGACACTCACAGAGCCTAGAGTCGCGGCATGAACGAGAACGTGCTGGATCTTCTGCTGTATCTGTTCGAAAACTTCTCGCTACCCGATATCGGTGCCAGTGGCGAAGTGCGCGACGATCTCGGCGAAGCCGGTTTCTTTCCGGAAGAAATAGACGATGCCTTTGACTGGCTGGACGCCACGCGGGGCGACGGGCGCGCGCGTTTCGCGGCCCCCGGCTCGGATGCAGTACGCGTCTACGTCGGCCCGGAATTGATGGTGCTGGATGCCGAATGCCGCGGTTATATCACGCGGCTCGAGCAGGCCGGCGTTCTCAATGCCGAAAACCGTGAGCTGGTCATCGATCGGCTCATGGCACTGGCCGAGGACGAATCGGCGACCGCCGAACTCGAACAGGTCAAGTGGGTCGTCATGATGGTACTGTCCCAGGCGCCCGACCAGGATATGGCCTACGCCCGCATGGAAGCCATGATGCACGCCGATACGCCCGGCGCTGCACACTAGCCGTCCGGCACCGGGCATGATCCCGGCTCGGTACGGACTTCCGTTCGCTTTGATCGCACAACGACTTGAAAGCCGCGCGCCGGCCTCACAAGTTGACGCCCCTGTGCAACGCATGCTTCAAAAGGCTGTGCTACGGTTCGCCGCGGCTACGCCTCGACCCATCACCAGCAAGATCTTTCCATGAGCCGCAACCTCGTCATCGTGGAGTCTCCGGCCAAGGCCCGGACGATCGAGAAATACCTCGGCAAGGACTATCAGGTCCTGGCCTCGTACGGCCATGTCCGCGATCTGATCCCCAAGGAGGGGGCGGTCGATACGGCGAACAACTTCGCCATGCACTACGACATCATCGACCGCAACGCCAAGCAGGTCGACAAGATCGCGAAGTCGTTGAAAAAGGCCGATGCCCTGTTGCTGGCCACTGACCCCGACCGCGAAGGCGAGGCGATCGCCTGGCACCTGCTCGAGCTGCTGCGCGATCGCGGCCTGCTCGAAGAAAAGCACGTGGCACGCGTGGTCTTTCACGAGATCACCAAGCGCGCCGTGGCCAACGCGGTCGAAAACCCGCGCACGATCTCCAACGATCTGGTCAACGCCCAGCAGGCCCGACGGGCCCTCGACTATCTCGTGGGTTTCAATCTCTCGCCCCTGCTCTGGCGCAAGGTCCAGCGCGGCCTGTCGGCCGGCCGGGTGCAATCGCCGGCATTGCGGCTCATCTGTGAACGCGATGCCGAGATCGAAGCCTTCGTCCCCGAGGAATACTGGCGGATCGAGGCACGCGCCGAGGCCGAGGACACGCCTTTTTCGGCGCGCCTGTCACAACTCGACGGCGAACGGGTCGAACAATTCACCGTCAACAACCAGGGCAGCGCACGCACGGCACTGGACACACTGGCCGGCGCCGCCGGTGCCGCGGTCGAAACCTATGAAGTCGCGGCCGATGACAACAAATCATCGGGCATGCGGGCCGCCGGCGGCAGGCTGCGCGTAGCCACGGTCGAGAAGAAACAGCGCAAGCGCAATCCGGCGCCGCCATTCACGACCTCCACGCTACAGCAGGAAGCGGCACGCAAACTCGGCTTCAACGCGCGGCGCACCATGCGCACCGCCCAAGGGCTGTATGAAGGCGTGAAGCTCGGCGATGGCGAGGAGACCGGCCTGATCACCTACATGCGGACCGACTCGGTCAATCTGGCCAACGACGCGTTGGCCGAAATCCGCCAGACCATCGGCGATCGCTACGGCGCCAAGAACCGCCCGGACAGTCCGCGCAGTTTCAAGACCAAATCCAAGAACGCCCAGGAGGCACACGAGGCCATCCGCCCGACGGCCAGCGCGCGTATTCCGGACGAGATCAAGCGCTATCTGACCACCGATCAGTTCCGGCTTTATGAGCTGATCTGGCAACGTACCGTCGCCAGTCAGATGGTCCATGCCCTGTTCGATACGGTCTCGGCCGACCTGGCCGCGGATGATGCGAACAAGCACCTGTTCCGGGCCACCGGCCGTACGCTGCGCTCGCCGGGCTTTCTGTCGGTCTACAAGGAAGGTCGCGACGACGACAAGGGCGACGACGATGCCGACAAGCGCCTGCCCCCGCTCGAGGAAGGCCAGATTCTCGATCTGAACGAGATCGTGCCGACCCAGCACTTCACCGAGCCGCCGCCGCGCTTCACCGAGGCCGCGCTGGTCAAGACGCTCGAGGAATACGACATCGGGCGGCCGTCGACCTATGCCGCGATCATCTCGACGCTGCAGGACCGCGAGTACGTCGAAATGGACGGCAAGGCGTTCATGCCGACGCCACTCGGCAAGATCGTCAACAAGTTCCTGACCGACCATTTCACGCGCTACGTGGACTACGAGTTCACCGCCAAGCTGGAGGACCGGCTGGACGCCGTCTCGCGCGGCGAGCAGGAATGGCAGCCGTTGCTGGCCGAATTCTGGGATCGTTTCTCGGATCAGATCGAGGCCAAGCAGGATCTGTCCCGCGAGGAAGTCGCTCAGGCGCGTGAACTCGGCACCGATCCGGAGACCGGCAAACCGGTGATCGTACGTATCGGCCGCTATGGCCCGTTTGTGCAGCTCGGTTCCAAAGACGACGAGGAAAAACCCCGTTTCGCCGGCCTGCGCAAGGGCCAGGACATGGACAAGATCACGCTCGACGAGGCGTTGTATCTGTTCAACCTGCCACGCGATCTGGGCGAGACGCCGGAAGGTGAGGAGATCCAGGTCAACATCGGGCGCTTCGGTCCGTATGTCCGTTACGGCAAGAAATTCGCCTCGCTCAAGGAAGACGACCCTTACACCATCTCGAAAGAGCGCGCCCTCGACGTCATCGCCGAAAAGAAAGAGGCCGATGCCAAGAAACTGATCGCTCATTTCGAGGATGCCGGCATCAAGGTCCAGCACGGCCCCTACGGCCCCTACATCACCGACGGCAAGAAGAACGCCAGTGTGCCGAAGGAGCAGGAGCCGGCCGAACTGACGCTGGAACAGTGCCAGGACATCCTGGCCAAGGCGCCGGAAAAGAAAAAACGCGGTCGCAAGAACGCCAAGACCGGCGCGTCCAAGGCCTCGTCCTCGAAAAAGACCGCCAGCAGCAAGGCGACAAGCGCCAAGTCCGCCAGCCAGACCAAGAGCGCATCCAAGACAGCGGCCAAGACCAAGACGTCGAGCAAGAAGACCGCGTCGAAGTCCACATCCAAGAAGACCGGCTCGAAGTCTGCTGCAACGAAGTCCGGATCCCGCAAGACGGCGGCGAACAAGGGCAGCAACAAGAGCGATAGCGCCAGCTGATCGATCGTTGCATCCGATCGGCCGGCGCGCGGGTATTCTGTTCAAGACAGACCGACCATGTGAAGCGCCGACGCCGATCGGCCCCGGGGGCAGCGCCGTCATCTCTTGCGCCACCGGCCGCCGCGCGGCCGGTGGCCGGGCGACGTGGGCAACATCACGAATCAGACGATCGCGCCAAGGATCGATCATCATGGAAAGCACATCGATGCAAGCGTTCAGGCTGCGTCGCGCCGCGCACGCACTCGCGGCCGGGGGCGTGATCGCCCATCCGGCCGACGGCGTCTGGGGACTGGCCGCGGATGCCTATGACGCCGTGGCCGTCGATCGGATCCTGACCCTCAAGCAACGTGATGTCTCGCGCGGGCTGATCGTGATTGCCGCCGACCCGGCGCACCTCGCTCCGCTGGTCGCACCGGATGCCGGCTCGGCCTGGCAACGTGCGGTTGCATCCTGGCCGGCGGCCGTCACCTGGCTCCTGCCGGCCCGTGCGAATGCACCGTACTGGCTGACGGGCCGCCACGATCGCATCGCCCTGCGCCAGCCCGCACATGCCTTGACGCGCGCCCTTTGTGCATCGTTCGGCGGCCCGTTGGTCTCGACCAGCGCCAATGTATCCGGGCGCCCGCCGGTACGCTCGACCTGGACCGCTCGTGCACAGTTCGGGCCCTACATCGAACAAGTGCTTGCCGGCGCGCCGGACAGCCCCGGCGTGCCCAGTACGATTCGTGATGCCGTGACCAACGAGGTGATCCGTGGCTGAAGACCAGGCTGTCTCGACCGAAGCCGTGACCGACTATTTCCGTGGGCTGCAGGACCATATCGCCGCCCGCTTCGCGTCGTTCGAGACGAATATCGATTTTCACGTCGACGAATGGCAGCGTGACGGCGGCGGCGGTGGCGATACGCGGGTCCTGGCCGATGGCGATGTCTTCGAGCGTGCCGGCGTGAATTTCTCGCATATCGTGGGCGACTCCCTGCCCGCCTCGGCCTCGGCACGCCGGCCGGAACTGGCCGGTCGGTCGTTCGTGGCTACCGGAGTCTCGGTCGTGGCCCACCCGCGTAATCCCTATGCTCCGACCGCCCACGCCAATGTGCGCTTCTTCGTCGCGGAAAAGCCGGGAGAGGCGCCGGTATGGTGGTTCGGCGGCGGTTTCGATCTGACCCCGCATTACGGCTTCGATGCCGATGCGGTGGCCTGGCATCGCGCCGCCCGCGATGCCTGTGTGCCGTTCGGCGAAACGCTCTATCCGCGCTTCAAGTCCTGGTGCGACGAGTATTTCTATCTACCGCATCGCGAGGAGACGCGCGGCATCGGCGGCCTGTTCTTCGACGATTTCGACGAACTCGGCTTTGCAGACTCCTTCGGCTTCGTGCAATCGGTTGGCCAGGCCTTCATCGATGCTTACGCCCCGATCGTGGCGGCCCGTTGCGAAACGCCCTATGGCCAGGCCGAACGCGACTTCCAGCTGTATCGTCGCGGCCGCTACGTCGAGTTCAATCTGGTCTACGACCGTGGCACGTTGTTCGGCCTCCAGTCCCGCGGGCGGACCGAATCCATTCTGATGTCGATGCCGCCGCTGGCGGCATGGCAATATGGCTACACGCCGGCGCCTCACAGCGCCGAAGCCGATCTCTACGAGCGCTTCCTGACGCCGCAGGACTGGCTGGGCTCGTAGGCCGAGGGGGAGCTCGTCGCCGATGCATATCACGCTGACCGAACTGCGCTACCTGATCGCACTCGATAAAGAGCGCCATTTCGGCCGCGCCGCCAAACGAGCCTTCGTCAGCCAGCCCACGCTGTCGGTGGCCGTGAAGAAGCTCGAAAGCGAGCTCGGTGTCACCGTGTTCGAGCGCAACCGCGGTGAAGCACGCGTGACACCGATCGGCCGTCGCATCATCGAACAGGCCTATCGCGTGCTCGGCGAAGTCAGCGCGCTTGAGACAGTTGCCGAACAGGGCCGCGACGAGCTCAAGGGCGCGCTTCGTCTCGGCGTGATCTACACCGTCGGCCCGTATCTGCTGCCTCATCTGATACCGCGATTGCGCGAATCATGTCCTGAGATGCCGCTGGTCATCGAAGAGAATCTGACCGGCAATCTCACCCAGCAGCTGCGCAACAACGAACTCGACGCCGTCATCGTGGCCATGCCCTACGATGTCTCGGGCATGGCGCTTTGGCCGATCTATAACGAAGGCTTCGTGGTGGTCATGCCCCAGCAGCACAGCTGGGTGGCGCGTGAGGCAATCGAACCGGACGATCTGGCCCAGGAGAATCTGCTACTGCTCGGGCCGGGCCACTGCTTTCGCGATCAGGTCCTCAATCTGTGTGCGGAATGTCGCGAATCGGACGAGGCCAGCCGCACCCGGTCGGGCTCGTCGCTGGAGACGATCCGTCACATGGTCGCCAGCGGCCTGGGGATCACGGTATTGCCGCGCTCCTCGATTCCGAACCTGTCGGAGGAATCACGGCTTCTGGAGACACGACCGTTCGCCGGCGCCACGCCGCAGCGCCAGATTGCGATCGCCTGGCGACGCAGCTTCCCGCGCCCGCGCGCGATCACCGCGCTGCGCGATGCCGTGATGCAATGTGACCCGGCCGGCGTGGAACTATTGACCGAGGCGCAGGCCCACAACGTGGACGACGGTTTTCAGGACGCATCCTAGGGCCTGTTGAGGTTTCGTTCGAGCGCCTTTTCGTCGAGAGACCGCCGTGTGTCCGGCAAGGCGCGAGTCGCCGATCGTGGCGTGCCACGATCAAGGCTCGCAACGCCGCCGGGCGCCCATCGTCGATTTTCATGGGCGGCCCAACCCGAAGGGACAAGTGCCCCAAAATCAAAAACACGACGGCAATCCAGCGTTCTAGCACGCTGGCGCAGAATAACTGAATAACTGCGCGGCGCCTGCTACGCCTCGTCTTGCCGCACAACAGCGCTTGGCGCGGACTCGCACGAAACCTCAACACGCCCTAGCCACACAGGCGTTGCGAGCCGACCGACCGGGACGCCACCTGCGTTACACTCGACTCCATTTCATCGTCTGGCCGGTTACTCATGCGCGCGTTATTGGTCCTCGGGGCATTGTTTGTCGCCCCACTCGTCGCGACGGCCGCCACGCCGCCGAACGCCGACAGCATCAGCAACTACGACAGCGCGACACGCCGGGATTTCATGGATGCCCTGTCGGCGGCTCGACGCGGCAATCTGTCGAGCCACGCCGACGAAGTCGCGCGCCTGCGCGACTATCCGCTGTTCGATTATCTGCGCGCCGCCGAGTTACGCCACGACCTGTCCGGCAACGCCGATGCCACGCTGGACTCGCGCATCGCTCGTTTCGTCCAGGCCCATCCCGATCTGCCGCCCGCCCAGCGCCTGAAAAGCCACTGGCTGGATAATCTCGCCGATCGTGGCCAGTGGCAGACGATCGTCGATCAGACCCGCGACGAGGACAGCACCACCGCGACCTGCCGTCGCGTGGCGGCCCAGATCAAACTCGGCCGCGCCACACTGGGCCAGGCCCGAGCGCTCTACGATGTCGGCGCCAGCCAGCCTTCGGCCTGTGACCCGGTCTTCGCCTGGCTCGAGAGCACCGGCAATCTGACCTCGGCGCTGGTACGCGATCGCGCACACAAGGCAATTCTGGCGGGCAATACCGGCCTGGCCAGCTATCTCTCACGCCAGCTGCCGAGTGCCGACACCGCGACTGTCGATACGTGGCTGTCGGCGCTGAACAATCCGAGCACGCTGGCTCAGGCCGCTCCGGATCTCGATGACGACATCGTGGTGGCAGCCTTCAAGCGTTTCGCGCTGGCCGATCCGGCGAGCGCGGCCGATGCCCTGCCGGGTATCGTGACACGCTTTGGCCTCGATGCCGCCGATCAGTATCAGGTCAAACGCTACATCGCCCTGCTGTTCGCCGAGGAACACCGCCCGGAGGCATTGCTCTGGTACGCACGCCTCGACCATGCGCGCATGGTCGAAGAGGCCGACGACCATGCCCTGGGCTGGGAGATCCGGGCCGCGATCTATCAACGCCGCTGGCCGCTGGTCCTGGATTTCATCAATGCCCTGCCGGCGAGCATTGCCAAGGACGAGGAATGGCGATACTGGCGAGCCCGTGCACTGGCCGAAACCGGGCACAAGAATCAGGCCAAGACGCTCTACGCGAGCCTCGCCGCCGAGCGCTCGTATCACGGTTATCTGGCCGCTGATGCACTGGGCATGAAATACCGCTTCAACGAGCGCCCGGTCCCGAACGACCCGGCGGTACAGGCCCGGCTTCAGAATGACGCCGGCTTTCGGCGCGCACGCGAGCTGTATGCCTTGGGCATGGACAGCTATGCCTATCTGGAATGGAAACAGCTCGCGGCCACACTGCCCAAGGATCAGCTCATGCAGGCCGCCCGCATGGCCTACCAGTGGCAGTGGTACGCCCGGGCCATCCTCACGTTGGCCGACGCCGACTACTGGGACGATCTGGACATCCGCTATCCGACGCCGTTCGCGGCCACGGTGCGCCAGGCTGCCCGGACCAATGATCTCGATCCGGCCTATGTGTATGCCATCATTCGGACCGAGTCGCTGTTTCAACCGACCGTCCGCTCCCCGGTCGGCGCCCGCGGCCTGATGCAGCTCATGCCGGGCACCGCCGATCATCTCGCACGTCAGATGGGCCGATCGGCCCCAAGCGCCAGCGCGTTGAACGATCCGGCGACCAACGTCGGTTTCGGCACGCGCTATCTCGCCGACATGATGGCCGACTGGTCCAACAACATCGCGCTTGCAACCGCCAGCTACAACGCCGGTCCGCGCAAGATCGCGCAATGGCTGCCTGCGACCGACATGCCCGCCGACATCTGGATCGCCAATATTCCGTATACCGAGACACGGAAATACGTTCAGCGAGTCATGTCGCACATGACCGTTTTCCAGCACCGGCTCTCCGAATCCGTCACGCCGCTGGACAAGCGTCTGGATACGGTGCGTCCGTCGTACCGCACCAGTAACGACACAACATTCTGAGCGGCATGATCGACCGTACGCTGCGCAACGCTGGCGACCGTCACGCCGAAAGATCGCACCCATGACGCGTTATCTCGTCGGTGGCGCGGTGCGCGATGCACTGCTCGGCCTGCCGGTCGCCGATCGCGACTGGGTGGTGGTCGGCAGCACGCCCCGGGCCATGACCGAGGCCGGCTACACACCGGTCGGTCGGGACTTCCCGGTCTTTCTTCACCCCGAGACGGCCGAGGAACACGCCCTGGCGCGCACCGAGCGCAAATCGGGACACGGCTATCACGGATTCGTCTTCCACGCCGGGGCCGATGTCTCCCTCATGGACGATCTCGCCCGGCGGGATCTGACAATCAATGCGATCGCCCGGGACGACGACGGCACACTTCACGATCCGTACCACGGCCAGCGGGATCTCGAACGCCGGGTGCTGCGCCACGTGTCGCCGGCCTTCGTGGAGGACCCCGTGCGCATCCTGCGGCTGGCCCGCTACTACGCGCGATTCGCGCGCCTTGGCTTCCACGTTGCCGAACCGACACGCCAGCTGTGCTGCGACATGGTCGCGTCAGGCGAGATCGACCATCTCGTGCCGGAACGTGTCTGGGCCGAGGCCGAAAAGGCGCTCATGGGCGACGAGCCGGCGACATTCTTCTATTTCCTGCGCGAGATCGGTGCGCTGGCTCGATTATTCCCCGAGCTGGATGCCCTGTTCGGCGTGCCGCAGCCCACGCACTATCACCCCGAGGTCGACTGCGGCGTGCATACGCTGCTCGTGCTGGATCGCGCAGCCGCAGCCGGCGCCGGCCTGCCCGCCCGCTACGGCGCGCTGTGCCACGACTACGGCAAGGCGCTTACCCCGGCCCGTATCCTGCCCGGGCATCACGGCCACGAAGAGCGCGGCGTCGCACCGGCAGAGGCGGCCAGCCAGCGTCTCGGCGTGCCCAAGAAACTACGCGACAGCGCGCCCTTGATCGCGCGCTGGCATACCCATGTCCATCGCATTGCCGAACTTCGGCCCGCTACCGTCCTGAGCCTGCTCGAGGGTATCGACGCACTGCGTCGCCCGGAACGCCTGGACGATCTCGTCGCTGTCTGCGCAGCCGATGTACGCGGCCGGCTCGGCTACGAGGGCCGGACGTATCCCCAGGCCGAGCAGGTCCGCCGAGCCCATGCCGCCGCTCTGTCGATCAGCGGCCGCGACATCGCCCGGGATCGGGCCCTGTCCGGCCCGGAGATCGGCAAGGCACTGCGCCAGGCGCGCATCCGTGCCATTGGGGATGCCCTGTCCGCGACACCGGCGCCATACTGATCGCATCCATTCCGTTTTCGGATCCGGCATGACACAGACCGAGACCGCCCCTGTCGTCGTCACCGGCGCCAACCGACACGTCGGCGCGCATATGGCGCATCGCTTTCTCGATGACGGCTTCGCCGTGATCGCCCAGTACCGCACCACGACCGACGAGATCGAACGGCTCACCGAGCGCGGCGCCATCGGCATCCAGGGGGATTTCGCCGATACCGAATCCACGCTTGCTGTCGCCCGTAGCATCGCCGATCAAGCCGACCGCCTGCGTGCCGTGATCCATAACGCTTCGGCATTCTCGCCGACCGAAGACGACCCCGAAGACGCCGCGGCCCAGTTCCAGGCTTTTTTCGAGGTCCACATGCGGGCACCGTACCTGCTCAACCGCGTGCTCGGCCCGCAGATCCGCGGCGAGAACGACACGCCGGGCGATATCGTGCACATCACCGATATCTACGCCGACAACCCCGGCCCGCAGTACGATATCTACTGTGCGACCAAGGCCGGCCTGCAGAACCTGTCGGCGTCGTTCGCCAAGCAACTGGCCCCCGAGGTCAAGGTCAATGCCATTCAGCCCGGGCCGATCTCCTTCGAGGACTGGGTCGACGAGTCGGCCCGGCAACAGATGCTCGATGCCACGCCGATGGCCCGCACCGGCCGCCCGGAAAATATCTACCGAGCCGTACGCGCCTTTCTGGATAACGACTATCAGACCGGCGCCGTCGTCGCGGTCGACGGCGGGCGTCGACTCGGCGGTTGAGCGGTCTCGCGATGGGCCGGAGGGATCGGCCCGGCCCCGGATTCGTCAGCCGTCGAGCTGGACGGCACGCAACGGCTGATCCGCATCGTCGAATGCCGCCCAGAGGTCGCGATAGCGACGCGTCTTCGTCGGATGAATGCCATTCGGGCGCAGCTCGGCGAGCGGGCCGAGAACAAAGGCATAGGTCAGGATATCGGCCCGCGGCACGCGGATATCGCCGTCGTCATGGACCGTGGCACCGTAGAGCAGCAGATCGAGATCCATCGTGCGCGAACCATCGCGGGCACGCTCGTCGCGGCCGAGTTCGGTCTCGATCTCGCGTAGCGCAGCCTGGACAGCGTCGATGCTTTCGGCGGTCTCGAACAACACCACGAGATTGACGAAATCATTGCCCGAAAAGCCGACCGCGGGACAGGCATAGGCAGTCGAGACCTCGAGTGCGGCGAAACGCGAACGCAGCGCGGCCAGCGCCGCCGGCACATAGTGCTCGGGGGCGATGTTCGAGCCCATGCCAACCGCGACTTCCACGGTCTTCACACTCATGCCGAACGCTCCCGCGTGATGCGGATACCCACGCCCTTGGCGCCGCGCAGCGCACGGGGCTTGTCGAGACGCAACGTCACGCGCGAGACCTCGAACTCGTCCAGCACGAGCGCGGCGATGCGCTCGGCCAGGGTTTCCACGAGATCGAATTTCGCGGCCTCGACGAAGGCGATCACACGCTTGGCCACGGCCTTGTAATCCAGCGTGGCCGCCACGTCGTCGCTGGCCGCCGCAGCGCGGATATCGAAATCCATTTCCAGATCGATGATCACGCGCTGCCGAATGGTCCGCTCCCAGTCATACAGTCCGATGACTGTATCGATGGCGAGCTGTTCGATGAAGATAGTGTCCAAGACGTCGAGCCGAAAACCTGGCGTGGGCCAATGACCGATCAGGATACCGGTTCCCGTCGCTCGACCCCACCGAAGCACGACATCCAGCTCATGACGCCGCGGCAGATGCCGGCGGCACGAGCGTTTCCAGCGACCAGCGCGGCACGGCCTCGGCAGGCACGATACCGGGCCTCATCTGCGTTCGGCGCAGATACCCGGTCAAGGCGATCATCGCCGCGTTATCGGTGCAGAAGGCCGGGCGCGGGAAATACAGGGCAAAACCGTCGACACGCCCACGCTCGGCCAGCGCGGCGCGCAGTGAGGCATTCGCCCCGACACCGCCAGCCACGACCAGCCGTTCCATGCCGGCCGCGCGCACGGCACGCGCGCACTTGGCCACAAGTGTTTCCACGACCGCCTGCTGAAAGCTCGCCGCGATATCCGCCTGGGCCGCTCGGGTGCGGCCGCCGGACTTGATCGCAAGCATGACCGCCGTCTTGAGGCCGGAGAACGAGAAATCCAGCCCCGGTCGATTGCACATCGGCCGCGGGAAGGCGTGAGCCGTCGGATCGCCCTCGGCGGCCAGTCGAGACAACGCCGGCCCGCCCGGATAACCGAGCCCCAGCATCTTGGCGGCCTTGTCGAACGCCTCGCCGACGGCATCGTCGAGGCTTTCGCCCAGTACCCGATAGCGACCGACGCCCTCGACGGCCACCAGCATTGTGTGGCCACCCGAAACGAGCAGCGCCACGTAAGGGAATGCGGGCGGCTCGGCTTCGAGCAGGGGTGAAAGCAGATGGCCTTCCATGTGGTGCACGCCGAGCACCGGCACCGACAGGCCCATGCCGTAACCGGCCGCCACCGACGCGCCGACCAGCAGGGCACCGACCAGCCCGGGCCCGCGCGTATAGGCGATCCCGGTGATCGTCGGATGTCCGGCCGTCGCGCACACGTTTTCGATCAGCGGCGCGATCTTGCGGATATGATCCCGCGAGGCCAGCTCCGGCACCACGCCGCCGTAGTCGGCATGGATCGCGACCTGACTGTGAACAGCGTGCGCGAGCAGGCCGGCCTCGCCGTAGAGGGCGGCCGCGGTCTCGTCGCAGGAACTCTCGATGCCGAGTATGATTGGCGTTCGTTGCATTGCAGCGTGGCTCGGCGTATTATTCATCGCCCTATTCTAGCCGCAGTGGGCCAACCGGTCAGCAGCGGCGTCGATAAACCACCGCTATACCCGGAGTGTGATGCTCAATGCCTAGCGTACGCGTAAAAGAGAACGAGCCGTTTGAAGTCGCGCTTCGTCGTTTCAAGCGCAGTTGCGAAAAAGCCGGCGTCGTGACCGAAGTACGCCGTCGCGAGTTTTTCGAGAAGCCCTGCCAGACACGCAAGCGCAAGCGTGCGGCGGCCGTGAAGCGGCACGCCAAGCGTCTGCAGCGTGAGCAGCAGCGTTTCACGCGCCAGTATTGATCGCACGCGATCACTGGCACGTCATCGATCAGGCTTGATCGTTGAAAACAGCGGCCTCGAGCCGCTGTTTTTTTGTCCGTCTCTTCCAGGAGGATCTCCTTGAATCTCAAAGAACAGCTGTCGGATGACATGAAGTCCGCAATGCGGGCGCGCGACAAGGAGCGTCTCGCCGTGATCCGCCAGGCGCAGGCCGCCGTCAAACAGCGCGAGATCGACGAAGGCACGACCCTGGACGATGCCGGGGTGCTGGCCGTGATCGAGAAGATGATCAAGCAGCGGCGCGATGCCGAAACCCAGTATCGCGACGCCGGCCGGGACGAACTCGCGGATGCCGAAGGCGCCGAGATCACCGTTCTCGAGCATTACCTGCCGGCTCGCCTGTCGGATGCCGAGCTCGATGCCGTCATCGACCGCGCGATCGCCGATACCGGCGCCGAATCGATGCGCGACATGGGCAAGGTGATGGGCCAGTTGAAATCCGAACTCGCCGGCCAGGCCGACATGTCCGACGTCAGCGCCCGACTCAAGACCAAACTGCAATAGACCGCAGGCCGCCGCGACGCACGCGCCGACTCGTGTGTCGCGACGCGGGCCGGCGGCGATCCGGTGCCCATGGCGCGTATTCCCCAGTCCTTCATCGATCAGCTGCTGGAGCGGACGGATATCGTCTCGCTGATCGATGCACGCGTCTCGCTCAAGAAAGCCGGGCGTGACTACAGCGCCTGCTGTCCCTTCCACGACGAGAACACACCGTCGTTCACGGTCTCCCCGACCAAGCAGTTCTATTACTGTTTCGGGTGCGGCGCGACCGGCACGGCCATCAGCTTCCTGATGGAATACGACCGGCTCGAATTCCGTGATGCCGTCGATGTCCTGGCCCAGGCGGCCGGCATGACCCTGCCCACCGACGAGACGGACGACAAACCGACCGGCCCGCCGCGTGCGCCATTGCTCGAAGCCATGCAACGGGCCGATCGCCATTATCGAAAGGCGCTGCGCAACAGTCCGGAGACCATCGCCTATCTGAAAGAACGCGGCGTGACCGGCGACATGGCACGCTGCTTCGGCCTGGGCTTTGCCGCCGACGCCTGGGACGATCTGACAAGACGCATGCCGGACAAGAAGGCCGCCTCCGAGGCGGGCCTGCTCATCGAGCGCGATAACGGCGGCTGGTTCGATCGGTTCCGTAATCGCCTGATGTTTCCCATCCGCGATACCCGGGGGCGCACCATCGCCTTCGGCGGACGCACGCTCGGCGACGACAAGGCCAAGTACCTCAACTCTCCGGAAACGCCGCTGTTCCACAAGTCGGACCAGATGTACGGCCTCTACGAGGCACGTCAGGCGATGCGCGATCTGCCCCGCCTGCTCGTCGTCGAAGGCTACATGGACGTGATCGCGCTTGCCCAGCACGGCTTTCCCAATGCCGTGGCCACGCTCGGCACGGCCACCACAGCGAGCCATCTGACCACGCTGTTTCGTCATACACAGGAAGTGATGTTCTGTTTCGACGGCGATTCGGCCGGTGTGCGGGCGGCCCGCCGCGCGATGGAGATCAGCCTGCCGGTGATGCGCGGCGCACGTCGGGTGCGTTTCCTGTTTCTGCCCGAAGGCGAGGACCCCGACACGCTCGTACATGGCGAGAACGGGCGCGAGGCCATGCAGGCCGCCATCGACGCGGCACGACCGGCCTCGGAAGTTCTGCTCGACTCGCTCACCGACGGGCTCGACCTGAGCCGTGCCGATGGCCGCGCCGAATTGATCGAGCGCGCGCGCAAGCCCATCAACACGCTCCCACCGGAAGCATTCCGGGCCGAATTGATCGGCGAGATCGCCACCCTGTCGCGTCTGCCGGCCGACGATCTGCGTACGTTGTATGCCGACGGCGGCCAGAGTGCGCAGCCGGCGGCGCGCTCGGCGTCGACGAGTACCGGCACGTCGCATACCGCGGCGGCCGATGAAGCAGCCCGTGTCTCGCCGATCACACGGGCCCTGGCACTGCTACTCGCCGACACCACGCTCGCCGCCCAGGCGCATCACGCGGTCGCGGACCTCAACGATCACGACAATCCGGGCGCGCAAATTCTGGCCGAGGCGATTGACTTTTTCGAAAAAAACCCAAATGTCTCCGTTGCACGATGGCTAGAACGCCATCGGGACAACCGATTCTTTTCGCGACTTCAGACGCTGGCATCACAACAGCCACCGGGTGACACGGAACAGCGGGCCGCCGAATTCAACGATGCCATCGCCCGGCTGTCGCGCCAGCGTCGCTCGCGACAAACCTTGCGACAACGCTACAACGCGTTGATCGCCAAGCAGGAAAGCGGACCGCTGGATGCAGCGGCTGCACAGGAGTTGAAGGACGTCTTGAGCCAGCTACAGGGCGACATCGAAACCTGAACCCGCGTCGTTCGCGTCGCCGCCCCCAGGCGCCGATGCTAGAATGGTGGGTTATCGCCGAGTTCGCCCTGCCCCAGATTCAAAACGCAGCGAGTCACATGAGCAGCAAAGACAAGAAATCCCAGCTTCGGCTGTTGATCGCCCACGGCAAGCAGAAAGGGTATCTCACCTACGCCGAGGTCAACGATACCTTGCCTGACGATATCGTCGATCCGGAGCAGATCGAAGACATCGTCAACATGATCAGCGACATGGGCATCACGGTGCACGAGCAGGCACCGGATGAGGACGATCTGTCGATCGACGGCAATGCCGTCAACGACGATGACGACGACGATGCCGAGGAAGCCGCCGCCACGCTGGCCGCGCTCGATCCGCAGTTCGGGCGCACCACGGACCCGGTGCGCATGTACATGCGCGAGATGGGCACCGTCGAGTTGCTCGATCGCCAGGGTGAGATCCGCATCGCCAAGCGCATCGAGGAAGGCCTGTCCGAGATGATGTACTCGCTGGCCTATTTCCCGGCGACCACCGGGCGGCTGCTCGAGTTGTGGGAACAGGTCGATGCCGGCGACAAGCGTCTGTCGGATCTCATCGTGGGCTTCGTGGACCCGGATACCGGCGATCCGATTGTCGCCAACGAGGAAGAAGCGGAAGCCGCCGAGGCCCCCGAGGCCGAAGAAGAGGCCGAGGACGAAGACGAGGAAGAGACCAGCTCGGCGGCGCCGAGCAATGACGGTCCTGATCCGGAAGAGGCCAATGTCCAGTTCGCCGAGCTCAAGCGACTGCATGCCCAGGCCGTGTCCTGTCTCGAGGACAAGGGCCGTGAACATGCGCAGACGGAAGTGGCGCTGGCTGGCCTGGCCACGCATTTCATGCGCTTCAAGCTCGTACCCAAGACCGCCGACGACCTCACGCTGCAGCTGCGCACGGCGATGATCGACATCCGCAGCGCGGAACGCGACATGCTGCGCATCTGCGTCAACGAGGCCGGCATGCCGCGTCGCGACTTCGTGCGACAGCTGCCCGAGAACATCACCAATGAGGATTGGCTGGACAAGCTGATCCGTGCCAAACGTCGTTATTCCTCGACGATCGCGAGCCGGCGCGAGGATATCGTGCGGCACATGGGACGGATCCGCGAAATCGAGACCGAGTCTTCCCTTGACGTCAATCACATCAAGGAAATCAACCGCAAGATGTCGATTGGCGAGGCCAAGGCCCGCCGCGCCAAGAAGGAGATGGTCGAGGCGAACCTCCGTCTGGTGATCTCGATCGCGAAGAAATACACCAACCGTGGTCTGCAGTTCCTGGATCTCATTCAGGAAGGCAACATCGGCCTGATGAAGGCGGTCGACAAATTCGAATACCGCCGCGGTTACAAGTTCTCGACCTATGCAACGTGGTGGATCCGTCAGGCCATCACGCGTTCGATCGCCGATCAGGCGCGCACCATTCGTATCCCGGTGCACATGATCGAAACGATCAACAAGCTCAACCGCATCTCGCGGCAGATGCTCCAGGAGATGGGCCGCGAACCCTCCCCGGAGGAACTGGCCGAGCGCATGGAAATGCCCGAAGAGAAGGTGCGCAAGGTCCTCAAGATCGCCAAGGAGCCGATCTCGATGGAAACGCCGATCGGCGACGACGAGGATTCGCACCTCGGCGACTTCATCGAGGACATCAATGCCATCGCGCCGGACGACTCCGCGTCGGGCGAATCACTGCGCGAGGCCACGCACAACACGCTGGCCAGCCTGACACCGCGTGAGGCCAAGGTCCTGCGCATGCGCTTCGGCATCGACATGAACACCGACCACACCCTCGAAGAAGTCGGCAAGCAGTTCGATGTCACCCGCGAGCGTATCCGTCAGATAGAGGCCAAGGCGCTGCGCAAGCTGCGCCATCCGTCGCGTGCCACGTTCCTCAAGAGCTTTCTTGACGAATAGACGCACCGACACAACGCTTGTCTGTTCAACTGCCCCGCGTCGGACGACGCGGGGCAGTTTTTTGGGCAGCGCATGCGTCGCAACACCCCGCATCGCGACGTTTGGCAGGCACGTTGCCCGTGTTTTTGTCGGATCACACCTCGATTGCGCACGCGCAATTGGGATACAGTCAGTTCGTATGCCGAGCTTGTATTCGGGGGGACGTGTGTTCAAACAAACCACGGCCGTATCCACGGCCCGGGCGCGAGGTTGTAGCCATCATGCGGTCGGCATGCCATCGTCATACGGTCACTGGACCGTCTCGCCCAGCGATCGCCGGCTGCACATGCGTCTTCGGGCCCACACTCTTGCTTGAACCGCCGTCACCAGTTCCATCAGCCCGACAGCCGCCCGCGCCACGCATGACGCGCGCTGACACAGCTTGCCAGGCACGAGCCCACATCGCCGCCGCGCCCGGCGCCAATGCGAACGGCCAACCGCACGCGCGATACCTCGATACCCGCCTGAAAATCCGCACACGGGGCATGCCACGGCGCGTGCCGGATCCAGAACGCTAGCATGCGCCTATTGCGGAACTTCACTCGGCTACGCGCCCGCATGTTCGTGGCACTGCTGATCTTCGCGCTGATCGCGGAAAGCAGCGTCGCACTCGCGGTACTGCGCCTGAACTACCTGCGCGCCGTGCATCAGGCCGACCAGAGCCTGGTGGTCGGCACCCGGGTGATGCGGCAGTTCATGGTCGAACGGGACCGACAGCTCTCGCTCATGGTCGATATCCTCACCTCGAGCCCCGACTTCAAGTCCGCGATTAGCCTCGGCGAGCAGCGCACCCTGCACAGCGCATTGCAGCATTTCAACGAGCGCGTGCATGCCGACGTCTCGGTCCTGCTGTCCCCCGAGGGCCGATTGCGCGATTCCGTCGGCGGCGGCCGATTGCTTCAAGGGCCCAGCGGTACACTCGATCCGCTCATCGATGATGCCCGACGCGCGGGTAGCAGTAGCGGTCTCGTGATGATTCACAACCGCCCCGCACAGTTCGTCATCGTCCCCATCCGGGACAATCATCTCTTGGCCTGGGCCGGCATGGGATTCGCAATCGACGGCGAGCTGGCCCGCACGCTGCATATGCTCACCGGCCTGCGCGTGACGTTCATCGCCTCGCACCACGGGCGACCGGTCTTTCGTGTATCCAGCGACGAACAGGACACCGCACCGAATGAAGACATTCCGCACGTCACACTGCGACGCACACTGCTCGATGCCGGCGACCGTCGACTCGATGTCCGCCTGAGCCTGCCCAACGGCGAAGTCCTGACCGGCTATTACGCCCTGGCGCGTCGTCTGATATTCATCTTCATCGCGACACTCGCAGCCAGCGGCCTGCTGGCGTTCTGGCTGTCTCGCCGGCTTTCGGCGCCGCTCGACCAACTCAGCCGGTTCGCACGCACGGTCGCCGACGGCGAATACTCCAACCCGCCGCCCAGTCGTGGCATCGGCGAGCTCGATCAGCTGGCCACCGCCTTGACCGAGATGCGCGATGCGGTGCGCGAGCGCGAGGCCAGAGTTCGACATCAGGCAAGCCACGATGCCCTTACCGGCCTGCCCAATCGCGGGCTCGCCCGCGAGCATCTCGACCGGATGCTGCGCGAGGGCCAGTCCTTCGTCGCCGTCCGGCTCGCGGTACGCGGGTTTCAACGCATCAACAGCGCGCTGGGCTATCAACTCGGCGACCGCGCGCTCCAGACCGTATCCGAGCGCCTGCGCGAGGCAACCGACGACGACTCGTTCGTCGCGCGCACCGAAGGCAACGACTTCCTGATCGCGTGCCCGAACATCGAAACGGAGTCCGGGCTGCACGAACGCTGGCAGCGCGTACGCGAAACGCTCGAACAGCCGATGCCCCTGGCCGGCACCACGCTACAGCTCGAATTCGCCATTGGCGCCCTGTTCAGTCCTGCGGATGCCGACGACGTGGAGACCGTCTGGCGTCGCTCGACGATCGCCCTCGGACAGGCCGTCGAACATCGCGGCACGCTCGTGTTCTATCACCCCGGCATGGACGAACAGCAGAACCGCGAGCTGACGATCATCCGAGACCTGGCCCGCGCCGTGGCCCGCGACGAACTGTCTCTCGTCTATCAACCCAAGCTGAATCTGGCGACCGGCCGGATCGCGCACGTCGAAGCCCTCGTACGATGGCAGCACCCGACGCTCGGCTTCGTACCACCGGACGAATTCATCGGCCTGGCCGAGCGCTCCGGTCAGATCGACACCATTACCGGCTGGGTCTGCGAGGCGGCGGCGAGCCAGCTGAGCGCCTGGCAGGCTGCCGGCATCGACCTCGGCATGGCACTCAATCTCTCGGCCGATGAAATCGCCAACGACGATCTGCCTCGGATGATCAAACCCGTGCTGCGTACCGCGCGCACGCCGAGCGCGATCACGCTCGAAGTCACGGAAAGCGCCATACTGCGCGAACCTGCTGCCGCACGCGCCAACCTCGCCCATCTGCAACGATACGGCGCGCGCATCGCCGTCGACGACTTCGGTACCGGCTACTCCTCGTTCTCGCAGCTCGGCCAACTCAGTGCCGACGAGCTCAAGATCGACAAGTCACTCGTGCAGACGCTCGAAAGCGCTACCGCCAACCAGCACATCGTCAATGCGATTATCAGCCTGGGACACCGACTCGGATTGAGCGTTGTCGCCGAAGGCGTGGAGAACGCCCAGACCCTGCAGTTCCTCGCCGCGCACGACGTCGACGCCATCCAGGGCTTCTTCCTGGCCCGACCCATGACGCCCCAGGATCTGACCGAGTGGCTCGCGCAGCCCATACCGGCCGCCGTGCGCGAGGCCATCACCACCGCCGCGCGCCCTGAACTCTGAAAAGACAGGTCGGATCTCGCACCGTCGTCCGACACGCTGGCGTGCAGCACCGATCACGGTTGGCCTCGATCGGCGCGCCGCGTATAGTGCCAAACGCTTGCGCAGGGCCTGTAGCTCAGTGGTTAGAGCAGGGGACTCATAATCCCTTGGTCGTCGGTTCGAGTCCGACCGGGCCCACCAATCGGATCAGTGACCTGGGATGAGCGTACTGCACGTAAGCGTCTCGACTGAACGCTCGGACTCATCCGTGGGAAACGGCGGCGGCCTGCCACAGGGCAACCGGTCGCGGCAGATCATCGCCGGCCAGGGGTCGAGCTTGGCGCTACCGAGTCACGAGACCGGGCCCATGGGGGAGTGCGGTTTCTGCCTCGGCTCTGAATAGCCATCCGTGATCGACACGGGCTGACGATCTCGCCGGGTCCGATTCTGCGAGAGCATATCGCTTGCGGACTTGCCAGGCGCAATGGGCGCTCTTCCTCAAGACCAGCGCTGTTCAAAAACGCCCTGACCATCCCATCACAATGGCGACGGTTCGGGTTATAAAACGCGTCAATGAGAAGATAGCGGCTCTGGCCAGATCACATACCTTGTTCAGGCGCGAGACGCACAGCCGCACTCGCGATTTTCATAGTGGGTGCTGGCGATGATCGCGCGGTTTCATGCCTCAGCACGATGGCCGACCGAATCGAGCCGCGTTACGGCTCACGCCGATATTGCCAGAGCGTTGCCGGGGGCCAGTTGCGCTGAATGCGCCGCCAGCGCGTGGCGCTGTATCCCCATCGCTCGAGCCGATGTCGGCGTACCGGCGAGCCCGGGAGATAGGTGATCTGGGTGAAACAGGCGCTCGACGCGGCGTGGGTGAAACAGCCGTCTAGCACGGCCCGCTGGTCCGGTGTATCGAAATTGAGAATCGGCAGCGTGGACAGGATCGCACCGACGTGCTCGTGTCCGCGGCGGCGGAGCAAACGCGCGATCGTGGGCGCCAGCGCGCGTGCATCAAGGCAGAGCATGCCCGCCGGGCCGAAGCGCCGGCACAATCTGGCATGCAGGATGTGATCGGCCTCGACTGCGATCAGGCGATTCCGATCGAGGCCCGCGGCCAACAACGTTGCCGTGATCGGACCGGTGCCGGCGCCGAGTTCGACGATGAGGCCATCCGGCGCCGCTGTCGCAGCGTCGACGAATGCCGCACCGACGGCGGCACTGCTCGGTGCCCAGGTCGCGATCTGGCGCGGCTTGGTCAACCAAAGTCGCCAGAGCGTCGTGAAATCGGACAACGAGGGAGCGGTTCGCGTATTCATGGCATCAGCTAACCGCGGCGACGTGACCGGTCGATGACAATCGCCGGCATGCGGCAGGCGTCATGAACCGTTCACGGCGGCGTCATCGGACCATCATGCGTCCTGACCACAATCGGCGGCAGTTCAACCCGCGGAGATCGCCATGTCCGCCGTATTACCGCTACTGGATCGATTGCACCGCACCGGCCGTTTCGCCTACGGCTTCGCCCAGACCGATGCCGACCTCGAGGACAGTCTCGCCCTGCGGCATCGCGTGTTCGTCTCGGAAATGGGCGCTCAAGCCCACGGCGGGCCGAACCGTGAAACCGACGCGCTGGATGCGTATTGCCTGCACGTGATCGTGCGCGATGCCCATACCAGGGAAATGGTCGCCAGTACCCGCGTGCTCACGCACGAGGCGGCAATCGCGGCCGGCGGCTTCTACTCGGCCCACGAGTTCGATATCGATCGGGTACTGGCCTGCCCTGGCCGCTTTCTCGAGATCGGGCGCACGTGCGTCGCCGCCGAACATCGCCACGGCGGCGCCATCACGGCGCTGTGGTCGGGCCTTGCCGAGCTGGTGCGCAGCGATCATTACGATCATTTGATCGGCTGCGCGAGTATCGATCTCCGGGATGGCCTCGGCCACGCGCATGCGATCTGTCGACGCATCCACGCACAGGCCGCCAGCGATGCCACCCGACGCGTACGACCGTATCGACAGCTGCCGCCTGCCGCCGAGGCACTGCCGGGCTCTGTTTGCCTGCCGCCTTTGATCAAGGCATATCTGCGTATTGGCGCGCGGGTCGGTGGGCCACCCTGTCACGATCCGGATTTCAACGTCGCCGATGTCTTCATGCATCTCGATCTCGGCGCGCTGACGCCCCGCTATGCCCGGCATTTTCTGGGCGCGCCGAAAGACATGGCCACGCCCGGTCGGCGGCTGGCGCGCGTTGCGTTATAAAGACAGCGGCCGCGGCCTGGCCACGCCCTGTAAGCTGTGCCCTTTTATCAAAGGGCAAAGGACGACGTGGGCGATCTGATCAACGTGGTGCTGCTGGGCATCATCGAAGGCATTACAGAATTTCTGCCGATCTCAAGTACGGGTCATCTGCTGATCGCTGAGCGCTGGCTGGGCCAGCGCTCGGATCTGTTCAATATCGTGATCCAGGCCGGCGCCATCCTGGCGGTGTGCCTGATCTATCGGGCGCGGCTGGTACAACTGGCCACCGGCTGGCGTGACCCCGGGGTGCGCGATTACCTGGCCAAGCTGGCCACGGCATTTCTGATCACGGCAGTTCTGGGGCTGATCGCGGTCAAGACCGGCTTCCAGCTGCCCACGGAAATCCACGGCGTGGCCTGGGCATTGATCATCGGCGGCATCTGGATGATCGGCGCCGAACAGATCGCCGCCCGGCGCCCCGAGTCGGCCCGCGTGACCTGGACGGTCGCTATCCTGGTCGGCCTGGCGCAGATGGTCGCCGGGCTGTTTCCGGGCACCTCACGTTCCGGAGCGACGATCTTCGTCGCACTACTGGCCGGCACCAATAATCGTAGTGCGGCCACCGAGTTCGCTTTTCTGGTGGGCATCCCGACGATGTTCGCGGCCAGCGGTTACGAGCTGCTCAAGCAACTGCATGCGCCGCATGCCGCCGCTCATGTGGACTGGACCGCGGTGAGCGTCGGTTTCATCGTCTCGACCATCGTGGCGTTTGTTGCCGTGAAATGGTTGCTGACGTTCATCCAGAGCCATCGATTCACGGCATTTGCGATCTATCGCATCATCTTCGGTGCGGCACTGTTGCTCTGGCTCGGCGCCTGATGCTCGACAGAGCCGCCGGCTCGACAGGCGCGTGATTGACCACGGCCGGGCCCGGCCGCGCGACATCAACGATCGTGCGAAGGCTGGGGCTGTCAGTCGCCGCTGGCAGCCACCGGCGAATCGAGCCGACCGGCATGATTCGTCGCGGCGGGCGTCGCCGTCACCAGATCCAGCAGATGCTCCGGATCGAAGGGCTTGCGCAGGAACGACATCGCACGCGGCCCCGGTGAGGCGAGTGCTTCAGGGCCGTGCTGGCCGCTCATCAGCACCAGATTGACCAACGGCGTCTCCGCGGCCTGCTGCCGGCAGAGCGACTCGCCGCTCATGCCCGGCAGAACCCAGTCGATGATCAGGCAATCGAAAGCCGCGCCGGCCGCCGAAGCGCGGAGGAAATCCTCGGCCGAGGCAAACCGCTCCGCGCCGAATCCGTCCGATGCCAGCAGCGACAGCACGGAGGCTGCAAAGCCGTCGTCGTCCTCGATCACCGCGATCCGTGTCGTCTTTCGCATCGATGGCATGACCTGGACTGCTCGATTGGAAAAGTGGCCACCCGTGTCTGACATACCGGGCGGTGAACCGCCGGCATCCGGCGTCTCGCAAGGTGCAATCCGGACGACCGCGCCCAGCGACGCGCCCCAAGACTGCCGCAATAGACAAATGACTGCACGTGAGCCGCCTTGTCCCGATGCATCCTGACGGAGTTCCCACACGACCCGGATACGGGAAAACGCATAGAGCCGGCGCGACGCACCGCCCGGCCTTGGTTGGGCTGTCGAGCCTATGCAATCTCCCCTAGGGCGTGTTGAGGTTTCGTGCGAGTCCGCGCCAAACGCTGTTTTGCGGCAAGACGAGGCATAGCAGGCATAGCGTGTCATTCTGCGCCAGCGTGCTAGAACGCTGGATTGCCGTCGTATTTTTGATTTTTGGGCGCAACCCGACGGGACGGCGATCATTTTTCCACAATCCGGCGTTGTCGTTCGCGACGCGAGAATGACGGCCGTACGCGCCCGATGCCTTGTCTTGCGAAAACAGGCCTTAACATGAATACCCGAGACGTCGGCGCGATTGAGGTCGATACGGCGATGCCCGCCGCCCCCGTCCGGCAACAACACGCCCGGCGCTGGCCCGCAGGCAGCCGGATTGGCAATATTCACCGCAAGACGGACTTGCCGATCGCCCGTGCCGGGTACGGCTGATTTCGACGCATGAACAACCCAGAGGGAGACCACCGGCATGGCATCGGAAACGTTCGAGCCGACAGAGGACGCCGCATACGTCCATCGACAGCTGCAACTTCTGGCCGACATCTCCGATCAGGCCGTGGCCTATCTCGATACACGACGCCGGTTCCGGCTCACGAATACCGAGTTCGATCGACGCTTCGGCGAACCGCCGAAAAATCGTCATGCCGGGGATTTCTTCGAGGGGGTGTGCTCCCCGGCCGTCGACGAATATCTCAAGCGCGCCGTCGATTCCGGCGAAAGCCTCAAGGCCCAGCTCGATTGCAGCAGCCCGGAGGGCGGTGGTACCGATCGTCTACGGCTCAAGGCCGTGCCGCATCTCAACGAGGGCACTGTCGTCGGCGTCTTCGTCAGCTTCCACGAAACCGAAACGCGGCACTCGAGCGAAACCACGGACGATCACGGCCCTCTCGACCCGGCGGATGCGCTTCGCGATCATCGCGAACGCATGGCCCGGCTCGGCGAAATGGCCGCGGGGCTCACGCACGAGATTCGACAACCGCTGGCCGCGATCATCAATTATGCGGGCGTGCTCAAACGCCGGCTGCGCAATGACCCCGCGGCGGAGGCAATCACCGGCCTCGCCGACCATATCGTGAGCCAGGCGCGGCGGGCCGACAACATCGTGGCCAGCGCACGCAGCATGGCCGGCAAGGGCAAGACGCCTCGCATCGAATTCGACATCATGCGGGTGGTCGAGGATTGCATGGGCCTGGTCGAGCGTCGCGCCCGCAAACTCGATGTCGATATCCGCATCGGCAGTCAAGCAAAACTGCCGACGCTTCAGGGCAACCCGCATCAGGTCGAACAGATTCTCGTCAACCTGCTCAACAACGCGCTGGATGCCATGAACGATGCCGACAAACGCGTGCTGAGCATCGACGTCGACACCGTGGCCAGCACTGACACGGTGCGCGTTCGCGTCAGCGATACCGGCCCGGGCATCGACGCCGACCGAGCTCAGCGCATCTTCAACAGCATGGAGACCACCAAACACGACGGCATGGGTATGGGGCTGTCAATCTCCCGTGCGCTGGCCGAAAGCCACGACGGCAAACTGTGGCTTGACACCCAGGCCGCCGAAGGCGCTTGCTTCGTACTCGATCTGCCACTGGCTCTGGCCGAGATCCCCGACACACAGACAGTCTCGGCCTGACCACCACCCAACAGGCCAGCCCGTCAACGTTCGTTGCATCGGTCGTACGACCACAGGCACCCGATCACGGTGGATGACCGGCGCGACGCGATCAGGCGGGTGCCAGAGCTGCCCGCGTCATCCCACGAGCACCAGCGCCAACGTCGCAATCCCCAGCAGTATCGTGCCGAGCGTCAGGCTGCCGACCACCCCGGGCGCGGCCAGCGGAGACGGCAACGGCCGTTGCACGAGAACCCGTCGACGGCGCCGGCTCATCGTCAGCGTCAACACGAACAACGCGAGCGCCAGGCCCACGGCGATCCCCTGGAGCCACAGCGGCCCCGTCAGACGATGCTGCATCAGCAGCAGACCGCCGTTGACCGCACAGGAGAGTGCTGTGCGTGACCAGGACAGATCGGTACGCTCGGCCTGCAGTCCATCCTGGGATACGACCGGATCCGACATCACGCGCCGTTGACACCGTATGTCAGCGCAAACGCCATGATCAGCACCCCGACGATGACCACGCCGCCGGCCAGCAACCACGGCAATAACGTCGAGGGCAGTGGTGCATCACACCGCATGGCCCTCTGGGCCGACCGCCATCGCAGCGCGCTGCCGGCAACCACCGCCACACTCAATATCGCCAGCATGGCCGCCAGCAGCTCACGGGCATGGGGAATACCGAAATCGGGCACCAGCTGCGTGATGGCCACTGCCCCGGCCAGCAACGCCAGCGCGGTCCGGATCCAGGCGAGAAAAGTCCGCTCGTTGGCCAGCGTGAACCGATAATCGGGCTCGTGCTCCTTGGCCGGTTCGTCGGATTCGCTCATGCGTTGCTGGAATATCGATATGCCTTGACGCTTAGTATGCGGCCTGATCCGGATCACGCCCAAACGCCACCACAACCAGCCCGACCGCGTCATGCGGTGCGACGGCTGGATCGCACCGCCCACGACACATCAAGTGATCCCCGCGCCAGGGCTCGCGCACCGGTGCATCGAGGCCGGTGACGCGGTGGCCGACCACCATCCGCCAATGGACGACCGGCGCGATCTATAGCACTATGAACACCCGCTGACGCATCCGACTAAGGTCTAACAGCGTAAGCGAGACAGGCGCAAGGAGAACGGTTGCGCGACACCGCCGCGATCGGTGGCATCGAAAGCCGTTCGCCCGACGCCCGAGATGCGGTCGCCCGGCGGCCGGCTTCGCTCAACCGTGGAATCGTGTGTCCATGAAAATAGGTAATCTAAGCTCCGGACTCAGGGCCTTTCTGGGGCTGCTGCTGATCGCCGTTCTGGCCGGCTGCAGCAATAGTCCCGTCCAGGATCCGCTGTGGTTTCTTCATCCCAACGGCCCGATCGCGCGCGCATCGATCTACTATCTCGTCGTCGATGTCCTGCTGCTGCTGATCATCATCGTTCCGGCCACCGCCCTGGTGATCTGGACGTTCTGGCGCTATCGGCGCGGTGGCGGCGGCGAATATGACCCGACGTACAACCACTCGATTCCGATCGAAGTCATCGTCTGGGGCATTCCTCTGCTTCTGGTCGCTGTGCTGTCCTACTTCAGCTATCAGGGCGTCAAGGATGTCGAGCCTTATAGTCCGCAGGCGCTCGACTCTGTCACGGCCAAGAATGGCGGTCAGAAACCGTTGCATATCGACGTCATCTCGACCGACTGGCAGTGGCTGTTCATCTATCCCGATCAGCACGTCGCCCTGGCCAACCGCCTGGTGGTGCCGACCGGACGCAAGATCGAGATGGATCTGACGTCCACGACCGTGACCAACGACTTCTACGTGCTCAAGGTCGTCAACCAGATCTACATGATGCCGGGGATGCGCACCAAGCATAATTTCTATGTCGAGCGTCCCGGCACTTACCAGGGCTTCTCGACCGAGTTCTCCGGGCCCGGTTTCTCGTGGATGAACTACAAGATGCAGGTCGTCAAGCCGAAGCAGTTCGACCAGTGGGTCCAGCGCGCTCAGGCCTCCGGCAACCGCATGCACTGGCAACAGTTCCTCCAGTTCGCACAGCCGACGATCAACACCGGCAACGCCTGGAAGATGTACAGCGATGTCGAACCGAATCTGCTGCGCAAGACCATCCACGCGGTCAACACGGGTCAGCTGAACATCAAGTGGCCGATGCGGTTCTCCGAAGAGATGACGTCGCCGGAATTCGAGCAACGCTTCGGCACGGGTGACGCAGAGTCGAGCCCGGACGGCACGACCGCCGACGAGCCCCAGAACACTCCCGATCGATAAGGGCGGCAGACACTATGTTTATGGACGTACAAGGACCATCGAACGCGCTGTTCGGGCGCCTGCCGATGATCCTCGACCTGCACTACAACAATCCGTGGATCATGTTCGCCTTCGCCCTCGTGGTGATCGGTGGCATCGGTACGGTAGCCGCCCTGACCTACTTCAAGAAGTGGGGCTGGCTCTGGCATGACTGGCTGACGACGGTCGATCACAAGAAGATCGGCATCATGTACATCATCGTCGGCCTGATCATGCTGTTCCGCGGCTTCTTCGAGGCCGCCATGATCCGGACCCATCAGGCGATGGCCGTCGGCCCGGATTCTCCCGGCTTTCTGGGTGCCGTCCACGGCTATCTGACCCCATTCCATATCAGCGAGATTTTCACCGTGCACGGCACGCTGATGATCCTGCTCGCGGTCACGCCGATCCTCGTGGGTTTCATGAACCTGATCGTGCCGATCCAGATCGGCGCCCGGGACATGGCCTATCCGTTTCTCAACGCCGTCGGCCTGTGGCTGACCACCGCCGCGGCCGCGCTGTGCATGATCTCACTGTTCGTCGGCTCGTTCTCGCATGCCGGCTGGGTGGGCCTGACACCCCTGACACAGCTCGATCATTCACCGGGCGTGGGGGTCGACTACTGGATATGGCTGATACAGATCAGCTCGATCGGCAGTACGTTGGGCGCGCTGAACCTGATCGCCACGATCCTCAAGATGCGCGCCCCGGGCATGTCGTTGATGCGCATGCCGATCTTCTCCTGGACGACGCTGGCCACCAACATCATCGGCCTGACCTCGTTCCCGTTGCTGACCGTAGCCCTGTTCCTGCTGACCCTGGATCGCTACATCGGCACGCATTTCTTCACCGCCGACGGCGGTGGCAACTTCATGATGTACACCAACCTGTTCTGGCTCTGGGGCCACCCGGAGGTGTACTTCGTCGTTCTGCCGGCCTTCGGCTTTTTGTCGGAAATCATCCCGACGTTCTCGGAAAAGCCGTTGTTCAACCACACCAGCATGATCGCCGCGACCATGGGTATCGCCGGCGTCTCCTGGCTCGTCTGGCTGCACCATTTCTTCATCATGGGCGCCGGCCCCGAGGTCAATACCTTCTTCTCGGTGGCCACGATGCTGGTCGGCATCCCGACCGGCGTGAAGGTCTTCAACTGGGCCTTCACCATGTACAAGGGTCGCGTGCGGCTCGAGACCCCGATGCTCTGGGCCCTGGGCGCGGTGCTGCTGCTGATCGGCGGCGGTATGACCGGCATGATGCTGGCCATCCCGGCGATCAACTATGTCTCGCATAACAGCGTGTTCGTGGTCGCCCATTTCCACAACATGTTCCTGATCATCGCCTTCGCGATCTTCGGGGCCGTGACGTACTGGTGGCCCAAGGCCTTCGGTTTCCGTCTCGACGAGCGCCTTGGCCACATCTTCTTCTGGTTGTTCTGGGCCGGCTCAGTGTTCGTCTTCGTGCCGATGTATGCGCTGGGCTTTCTGGGCATGACGCGACGTCTCGACTACATCGCGCATCCGTCCTGGTGGCCGCTGCTGGCACTGGAAGTGGTAGGCATTGCGCTCTACATCGCCTCCGTTGCCGCCTTCGTGCTCCAGATCTATGTGTCTTTCCGGGATCGCGAACGCAATAAGGTCACGACCTCGGACGCCTGGGAGACTTCGCGTAGCCTCGAGTGGGCCGCACACTGCCCGCCGTCGTTCTACAACTTCGCGGCAACGCCGATCGTCCATTCCAACGACGAGTGGGCCTGGCGTCGTGAACACGGCGTGACGAGCGTGGTACCGGAGAAATACACATCGATCCACATGCCGAAGAACTCGATGGTTCCGGTCGTGCTGGGTGTGCTGTTCATCATCTTCGGCTTTGCCGGCACGTGGCGTATCGGCTGGATGTTCTTCGGCTCGATCATCGCCATCACGGCGGTGTTGATCTTCCGGATGTTCCAGAAGGACATCGACTACAACATCCCGGCCGAGGACGTCGAAGCCTACGAGCGCGAGAAGCTCAAGTCCGTGGATCGCGCCGCACAGGACAACGTCCATCAGACCGGCGAAATGGGCGATGCCGGAACCGACAGCCCGGCCCACGGCTAGTCACGGAGTAGCAAGCAATGTCTATTGATCAGAACAAGGTCTCGGACACCAGCGATATCCAGCTCTATGCCACCGAGCCGGATCATCACGACTCGATCAGTCTGCGCTCGATCGGTTTCTGGCTCTACATGATGAGCGACGCCATGATATTCGCCGGGCTGTTCGCAGCCCACGGCGTGTATCTAAACGCCTACGGCACCAGCGACATCACGGCCGGCGACGTCATCGAACCGGTGACAGCGCTGCTGCCGACCCTCATCCTGATGCTCAGCGTGCTGCTGTTCGGCTTTGCCAGCGTCGCCCTGTCGCGCGAGGACAAGGCCGGCACGCTGCGCTGGATGGGGGCCTCGCTGGCACTCGGCGTGTTCTTCCTGCTCGACGAGGCCGCGGAATTCGCACGGCTGGCGCTTGACGGCGCCACGCCGCAGGCCAGCGCCTTTCTCTCGGACTTCTGGACACTGATCTGGGTCCACGGCGCGCATGTCTTCTTCGGCCTCATCTGGATGGCCGCACTGATGATCCAGATCGCGCGTGATGGTTTCACCGAAGGCAGCGTCGGGCGTTTCATCAACCTGCGTATCTTCTGGTTCTTCCAGGCCCTGATCTGGGTCTGTGTCTACACCTTCGTCTATCTCATGGGAGTCAGCTGATGGCACACCACGACCAACATCCGCTCGATCATCCCGAGGTTCAGGCCAGCAGCACGCCGAAATACGTCTTCGCCTTCATCCTGGCGATGGGCGTCATGATCGCGTCGTGTCTGATCACGGTCGTCGGGGACATGAGCCAGCTGGCCACCCTGACCTGGATCGGCGTACTCGCCCTGATCGCCGTCATCGGACAGCTGTATTTCCTGTTCAAGCTCGATACGTCGAAGGCCATGATCTGGCACACGGTTTCTGCCGCGGCCACGATACCGCTGTTCTTCATCGCGATCGTGCTGACCATCTGGATGTTCCATCATCTTGAGATGCGCGTCATGCTCGGCGCCGGTTAGCCTCGCGCGGCCGGTCCGCCGTTTGAAAACCCCGCCCGGGTAAACCGGGCGGGGTTTTTTGTGCCCGTGAGGCGCGCACGATCAGACCGATCGACGGGCGGACCACCGGTCCGCCGCTGCCCATACACAATGATGACGCGGCCGGCTCAGTCCGTCTTTAGCTGTCCCGGCGAACGAATCGATTCGACCAGACGCTGTAGTTCGGCGCTCGGCGGCCGTGTCACGGCACAGACACCGAAAGCCACGGCGAAATTGATGGCCGCACCGATTGCACCGAAGGCCTCCGGCTGAAGGCCGAACCACCAGTACGTTGCCGTGTCCGGGAACAGATTCGTACCGGGTATGAAAAAGACCCCCTTGAACAAGAAGATATAAGCGATTGTGGTGCCCAGGCCGGCCAGCATGCCACTGATCACCCCCTCTCGATTCATGCGCTTGTAGAAGATACCGAGCAGCAGCGCAGGGAATATCGACGAGGCCGCCAGACCAAAGGCCAGCGCCACCACTTCGGCCGCGAACCCCGGTGGATTGATGCCGAGATAACCGGCCACGAGAATCGCACCGATCATGGCCAGGCGGCCGGCAAGCAACTCGCCTTTCTCACTGATCTGCGGCATGACCATACTCTTGAGCAGATCGTGTGATATGGCCGAGGAGATAGCCAGCAACAGACCGGCGGCGGTCGACAGCGCCGCGGCGACACCGCCGGCTGCAACCAGCGCGATCACCCAGGCCGGCAGGTTCGCGATCTCCGGGTTGGCCAGCACCATGATGTCGCGGTCGACCGTCGTCAGCTCGTTCCCCGCCCAGCCGTAGCCCGCTGCTTCGTCAGCGAAGGCCGGATTCTTATCGTTGTAGTACTGGATTCGCCCATCGCCGTTCTTGTCCTCGAACGCCAGAAGCCCGGTGTTCTCCCAGGTCCGGAACCAGTCCGGGCGCGCCGCATAATCCAGATTGGCATTGGCCGCGCCGACCGGGGCGCTCTGGACCGTTTGCATGAGATTGAGCCGGGCCATCGCGCCAACCGCCGGTGCGGTCGTATAGAGAATAGCGATGAAAACCAGCGCCCAGCCGACGGATTTACGCGCATCGGCAACCCGCCGCACCGTGAAAAACCGGATGATGACGTGCGGCAGACCGGCCGTGCCAAGCATCAGGGACAGCGTCAGCAGCGCGATATTGAGCGTCGAATGTTCCGGATCGGTGAACCGGTCGAATCCAAGGTCAGTGATGGTCGCGTTGAGCTTGTCGAGCAGGTAAAGACCGCTGCCATCGGCCAGCCGGGCACCGAGCCCGATCTGTGGCAACGCCACGCCGGTCAGCTGGATGGAGATGAAGATCGCCGGCACCGTGAACGCGAAGATCAACACCACGTACTGGGCGATCTGTGTGTACGTGATCCCCTTCATACCACCGAGCACGGAATAGACGAAGACCACAGCCATGCCGATGAGCACGCCGGTCTCGAATTCCACTTCGAGAAAACGGCCGAAGGCCACACCCACGCCTTTCATCTGGCCGATGACATACGTGATCGAAGCCACGATCAGACACAGAATGGCCACCGACCGCGCCACGTTCGAGTCGTAGCGGGCACCGATGAACGCCGGCACGGTGAAACTGCCGAACTTGCGCAGATACGGCGCGAGCAACAGAGCCAGCAGAACGAATCCACCGGTCCAGCCCATCAGATAAGGCGAAGCGTTGTAACCCAGAAAAGCGATCAGGCCGGCCATGGATATGAACGAGGCCGCGCTCATCCAGTCCGCAGCCGTTGCCATGCCGTTGGCGACCGGGCCGACGCCGCCGCCGGCAACATAGAAATCGTCGGTGCTGCCGGCTCGCGAAAGAATCGCAATCACGAAATACAGAACAAAGCTGCCACCGACGGCGAGATAGATCCACGTTTGCGTATCCATCGCCCTAGTCCTCTTCCGAGACGCCGAAGCGGCGATCCAGCGCATTCATGCGCCAGGCATAGAAGAAGATCAGCCCGACAAAGACATAAATCGCGCCCTGCTGCGCGAAGAAATAACCCAGCGGATAACCGCCGAGCTGGACCTGGTTGAGCGTGTCCACGAACAGAATGCCGCAGCCATAGGACACGACGAACCATACAATGAGCAGCATCGACAGCAGACGGAGATTGGCACGCCAATAGGCCCGTGCCGGGGAGTGTTTCGAATCACGCACGGCTTTTTTTTCTTGTGGATATGGTAATCGCCAATTTCCACGGCACTCGAAGCACGCTCAATACGACATTTATCTAGGTTTTATGGTGTATTTTGAAGCTATTTTTCGGGAATCATGAATTATGAAACCGATATCCGATCAGAACTCGCGCAGCCTCTTATACCGCCTGATCGTGAATGATTCGGAACCGACAAAACCGACGGTCGCGCGGAGCGTGCCGAGAGAAATACAGCCCTAGGGCCTGTTGATGTTTCGTTCGAGCGCCGCGTTGGCGCCACAAATCGTGTCCTGCAAGGCGCGAGTCGCAGGGCGCCCATCGTCGATTTTTCATGGGCGGCCCAACCCGAAGGGACAAGCGCCTCAAAATCAAAAACACGACGGCAATACAGGGTTCTAGCAGGCTGGCGCAGAATGACACGCTATGCCTGCTATGCCTCGTCTTGCCGCCCATCGTCAATTTCAGGGCGCACTTGGCGCGGACTCGCACGACACATCAACAGGCCCTGGGCCGATCACGTTTTCAACATCTACGACCGAGCACAAAAAAGCCCGGCCGAAGCCGGGCTTTGTCATATCGGGTTCGCGCTGCGCGATCAGCCGCCCGCGCGCTGGGCCTTGTGCTCGCGCCGACGGGCATGCAGCACCGGCTCGGTGTAGCCCGACGGCTGTTCG
>NZ_QZWD01000024.1 GCF_003602005.1 Salinisphaera sp. Q1T1-3
ACCCACCCCGAAACAAAGCAAAAACACCACAAACCGCTTGGCTCGTTGTGCTCGCCCCGTTGCGAGAGATGCGCATCATATACATCACACATCTGCCGTCAACGGGTTTTTTACAGCCGCGTTGCAGCCGAGTCGTTTCGCCTGTCATGACGGGCTTTGGGGACACGACAATCCCACGCTGTCGTGTCCCGGCTGCGCCCGCTCGCGCACCGCCCTCGCCGTCGTTTTATCGATCGGCCTTCCAGAAGCCGGTTCCTGCCGAGGGATCTCTTCGACCATTCCGAACGAGACCAGCCCCTAAACGAGTCCTGTCGGCTGGTTGATCTGATACACGACGGTGCTGGCTACTAGAGCGTGTTGAGGTTTCGTGCGAGTCCGCGCCAAGTGTGCCCTGAAATTGACGATGGGCGGCAAGACGAGGCGTCGCAGGCATAGCGTGTCATTCTGCGCCAGCGGGCTAGAACGCTGTATTGCCGTCGTGTTCTTTATTTTGGGGCGCTTGTCCCTTCGGGTTGGGCCGCCCATGAAAAATCGACGATGGGCGCCCGGCGGCGTTGCGAGCCTTGCCGGACACACTGCGGTCTCTCGACGAAAAGGCGCTCGAACGAAACCTCAACACGCCCTAGCGAAAACAGACGGGGCGCCTTTCGGGCATCGCACCATCCTTATCTCAACCATTTTCGGTTACGCCGGCTTCCCACAATCCAGCCCTGGACCGATCGACCCAACGCAGCGCCGCCACCACAACCAGCCATGCCGGTGGGCTTTATGGCGGCTCGTTGCCAAACGCTGCGTGTTCGTTACCCCGGAATAACCTGATCAGCCGTCATCGACTCACACGGCTCCCTCCCCTGTCCTATACATCCCACGATAAGACCCACTTGCTTTACCCCGTGAATTCTTCGAGAATCGCAACGGAGAGGACGCTAGATTTCGTGCGGCAGTAGCTCAGTTGGTAGAGCGCGACCCTCCCACGGTCGAGGTCGCGAGTTCGAATCTCGTCTGCCGCTCCACCCTCTCCCCCGCTTCTTGATCGCTTACCGCGGCTGCAACAGCCCTTTGCGGTCAAGCGCGCTCACGGTGGCCCGTGCGACGGCTTCGGCTTTTGCCGGCAACGCTTCTGTCGATCGGCCCGCGGTATCGATGGCCATACGCGCGATGACACGCTGTGTTCTCGTATCGACAAGACTGACCCGATACCCCGGACAACCGTTGGCCAACATCTGACGCGATGTGGTGTCGGGATCGGCCAGTTCGATGACGAGCGCAGCCTGAGCACCGCTGTGCGCCATGGCACGCTGTCGGCTGGCGGCGTCCTGCGGCCGTGTCGGCGAGGCCGCGGTGAGCATCGGCGTGCACGCATGGCCAGTGGATACAAGCTGCTGGCACATGGCTTTTTCGAAACGGCCTTCAACGGCCAGATCCTTGAACGCAGCATAGGCGAGAAATCCGTCGTACTTGGTCTGGTTCGTCGTGACGGACGGGTCGATGAAGGTCTGTGTATCGACGGGCCCGGCACAGCCGGCCAGTGCCAGCCCCATCAGGCCGGCAAGGTGCCACCCCAGACGCCGATACATACTCATGTGCCGCGCGTTATCGCGACACGTGCCTGGCTGACGCGTTCGGCCAGAGCCTCGAGCTGTTCTCGGCCCACGATATCGCGCGCGCTCTGCGCGACCTCGATCAACGGATAGTCCACGAACCGCTGGCGTATTTCGCATAGATATTCATATTGTTGGGCAACACGCTCGGCCACGAAGACACTGTCGGTATCGTTGGGCCAGAGCCGATTGACGATGATATCGCCGATCGGGATCTCGGCCTGCCGCAGTTGTTCGATCACACGTGCGGTTTCTTCGATGGGCAGACGCTCGGCGAGCATGACCGGATGGAATCGTGTCTCGGTGGCGAGCCGCCGACGCGCGTCGCTGAACCGCTCGGCGCGCTGGCGAAGGCGGGTCAGCACACGGTCCTCGCGATCCGGCTCGGAGACCCCGGCCATCGACCGCCACATGCCCTGCAGTTTGTTCACGCGGGCACGTTGCCCGGCCAGTCCTTCAACCCATGCCCCCAACATCGATGGCAGGGTAAGAAGTCGCAGCGTGTGGCCGCTCGGCGCGGTATCGAAAACAATACGGTCGTAATCATCCGGGCACCACCGCATGATTTCCGTGAAACGATCGAACAGGGCCGATTCGGCCGTACCGGGCGCCTGCACCGCGAGTTCGAGATGACGCTCCAACGCCGGCAGCACGGCTTTGGACACTGACTCGCGGGCGTCTTCACGAATCGAAGCGACGTAAGCACGCGCATCCGCCATCGGATCCAGCTCCATCGCCCACAAGGATGTGCCGGCCCGGGTCGGCTGATCACCCAGCGGTGTTTCGAGCAGGTCCGAGACGGAATGCGCCGGGTCCGTGGAGACAAGCAGCGTACGCTGACCGGCCGCCGCCAGCGCGAGTGCATGCGCACTGGCCAGCGTGGTCTTGCCGACGCCGCCCTTGCCGCCGAACAGATCGAAACAGACCGGGGGTGGCGCAGCCGTCGTCGCTGACATCAGCAGCACACTCCTGCCTCGGGAAACGTCTCCATACCCATGCGCTGGTGCCAGCGATGAAAGGATTCGATCAGATCGGGATAGAGTTCGAGCGCGTAATAGTCGGCCGGTCCGGGAATGCCGAGCGCTTCCAGAAACAATAGCGCAACCAGAACATCCTCGGCATCACGTGCCTGACGGGCAATGCCCGCTCGCCAGGGTGCGACGAATAACTCGTCGTGGAAGGCATTGATGCGCCGCCACAGCGTGCGGTCATCACCGGTATCGGTCATCGGTCGTGTTCTCCCGGTATGGCATCACGGTCGCGCAGGTCCAGCCGGAGTCCGATCTCATCGACCACGGCCCGTGCCGAAGGCAGCTGGCCCACATGCAGGACTTCGCCATCGAGTATGGCCCCGGCCGCCGAACCGGCACGCACAAACTGACGCAGACGCCAGCCCAGGCCCTGTCCGGCCCCGGCCGAGCATCGCCACACGGCCGGATAGAGCCAGAGGGTATTCCGCGGGTCGACGATATCGATCGCCAGCGCCGGATGCGCGATCCGCAGACGACGGTAGATTTCACCGACGTGTTCCATCCATGCACGGCTGTGGCTGAAATCCGCGGCACGGCCGAGCATGGTATGGCGCTCGCCGAGCCGGCCGCAGCACCCCGAGCCGCTGTGCTGGGCATCCTGCTCGCGTACCAGGATCAGGCGATGCCCCCGACCGTCACGAGTCCGCGGCGACATGCCCGCCGGCAAGATGCTGTCGATCGCGGCGGTCATCACGTCGCCCCGGCACTGCCGCGACGCTGCCGGTTGAGTGCCGTGACCGCTTCGACGATCAGCCACGCTGTCAGTATCGCAATGGCGCCGTCCATGACCAGCAACATCCAGCTGCCTTCGCGCAGGAATTCGAGCAGGTTGAGCACCAGCGCCCAACTGGTCATGA
Source organism: Salinisphaera sp. Q1T1-3 (assembly GCF_003602005.1). Taxonomy (GTDB): domain Bacteria; phylum Pseudomonadota; class Gammaproteobacteria; order Nevskiales; family Salinisphaeraceae; genus Salinisphaera. The sequence goes on from NZ_QZWD01000024.1 coordinate 3,490, forward strand.
ACAACAGAAAGACCAGCGGCACGATCGCGGCGATCGGGCTGCGATTGCGCGCGAGCACCCAGACACTGACGACCGACAAGGCCAGGCCGGCGGTGAGCTGGTTGGTGGTACCGAACAACGTCCAGAGCTGACCGAAAGCAAAGCCCTTGCCGCCGGCACCCTCGCCGCCCGGCACCAACGCCAGCGCCAAAGGCACGAGCACGGCTAGCGTGGTCAGCAGGGTCGTACGGCCGACCAGCGCCCGAAACCCGGCGAGCTCGGCGATTTCCTCGAGGATATAGCGCTGCAGCCGCACGCCGGTGTCCATGGTTGTGCCGGCAAAGGTGACCACCACGACAACCGCGAAAGAAGCGCCCAGTTGCGCCTGGATGCCCAGATTCGACAGGAAATGGCCCACACCGGTCACGAAATTGCCGAGCGCGCCGCCGGAGGCCGCGCCGAAACTGGCATAGGCCGTCTGCCAGTCCGCGGCCGAGCCGAGCCCGGCCGTACAGGCCAGAATAGCGGCAAGCGCCAGTGACCCCTCGCCCATCGCGCCGCCGTAGCCGATATAGCGGGCATCGGTCTCCTTGTCGATCTGCTTCGACGTGGTGCCGGAGGCCACCAGACTGTGAAAGCCGGAAATGGCACCGCAGGCGATGGTGATGAACAGATACGGGAACCACTGCTTGGTATCCGCGGCCACCGGATTGACCGCGGGTGCCGTGATCTGGTCCCAGCCGACGATCACGCCAGCGAAGATCACCACCAGCGCGACGAGTAATTGTTGCCCATTGATGTAGTCGCGCGGCTGCAACAGCAGCCAGACCGGCAGCCGCGAGGCCACCCAGGTATAGGCGAAGATCAGAATCACCCAGGTCGTGCGTACCGACAAGCCGACCATCTCGGCCAGGCCATCGATCCGGATCGGAAACATCTGCCCGACCGGAATCGCGACGTATAGCAGCACCAGGCCGATGATCGAGGGGATCAGTACCGCGCCGCGCATGCGATAGACCCACTGGCCGATGCACATCGCGATCGGAATCACGATCACGGCCGGGATCACCGATCCGGGATGAGCCTGGAACAGGATCGCCATCACCACGCCGAACACCGCGTTCACCAGCGTCAGCAGAAAGAAGATGATCAGCAGAAAGAGTGTGGAGGCCCGCGCCGAGATCACCTTGCCGGACAGGGTCCCGATGTTCTGGCCGCGATTGCGGGCCGAGGTGACGATAGCGCCGAAATCGTGCACGCCGGCACCGAAGACGGTGCCGAGAATCACCCAGGCGATCGCCGGCAACCATCCCCAATAGACCGCGATCGCCGGGCCGACGATGGGGGCGGCACCCGCCACCGCGGTGAAATGATGGCCGAGCAGGATGTGCTTGTTCGTCGGCACGAAATCCACGCCGTCAGCAAGCTCGTGCGCGGGCGTCCTGAAGTTGGGGTCCAGCGCATAGACCCGCTCGGCCAGATACTTCGAATAGAAGCGATAGCCGAGATAGAACGCTCCCAGCGTGATGACGATGAGATAAAAGGCCGGCATTGAAAGCTCCCAGATGCCGCAGCAAAGGCCTGTGCGGCAGGCTGATCAGGGTAGCAATCACATGTCTGGGTTCTACACTGGACGATTGTAGAACGACGGCCGACCCGTCGGCGCGCGTTCACCGGTTCACACGGCGGCCATTACGATCCGGATCGACCCGCCCCACTCCCGCACCGTGAGCAGGTCACCTCCTTCAGCTTCGGTGCGCTGTCCGCGACCGGGCCGATCGCCAAGCCCTGCCGGGAACATCGGGATGACGCCCGGCGCGCCTCCTCAGGCGTGTACGCCGCAGATCACGCACGCTGGATTGGCCGGTATCTGCATCGTATGCCAGCGCTGGCGCGCCAGATCGATCGACAACAGCCGGGCCGACAGCGTCTCCGACATGCCCACCAAGAGCTTGATCGCTTCGAGTGCCTGGAGCGTGCCCACGATGCCGGGCACCGCGCCAATGACGCCGGCCTCGGCACAGGTCGGCGCGGCCCCGGCCGGCGGCGCTTCGGCGAACAGGCAGCGATAACAGGGGGCGCCCCCGGCCGGAAACACCCCGACCTGTGCCGCGAATCGTTCGACCGCGCCGTAGACGAGTGCCACATCAGCGGCGACACAGGCATCGTTGACCGCATAACGGACATCGAAGTTGTCCGAGCCGTCGATGACCAGATCCTGGCCGGACACCAGTTCGGCTGCGTTGTCGACCGAGACCCGGGCTTCGACCGGCACGACTTCAATGGCCGGATTCAGTGCGACCAGCGTCGCATGGGCCGATCGGACCTTCGATTGGCCGACCGTGGCATCCCGGTGCAGGATCTGGCGATGCAGATTGGAGCGATCCACCGTGTCGTGATCCACGACGGTGATCCGCCCCACGCCGGCCGCGGCGAGATAGAGTGCGGCCGGACTGCCCAGCCCGCCGGCCCCGATGATCAGCACACGCGCCTCGCGCAGGCGTGCCTGACCGGCCGCGCCGATCTCGGGCAGCGTGACCTGGCGCGCGTAGCGGGCCCGATCGGCGGCGTCCAGCGAGACCGGCGTCTCGAATGCCAGGCCGGCATCCTTCCAGCCATCGAATCCGCCGGCCACGGAGTGGACATCGGTATAACCGATCGCTCGCAGTTGTTCGGCCGCCAACAACGAACGCGCCCCGGAGGCACAGAGCAGGAGAATCGGCTCGTCAGCGGTCGCGCCTTCCGACTCCAACCGCATCTCGAGGAAGCCACGGCCGAGCGGTCGGGCACCGACCGGTGTGCCCTGGCTGATCTCGTCCGCCTCACGGATATCGATCAGCCAGGCCCCGGCCTCGGCGCGCGTTGCGGCCTCGGTCGGAGAGACGGGCGGCAGAGTCTCGCGTAGCTGCGCGAGACGATCGGCGATGCGTTGCTTCATGGGGTTTCTTCGTTGCGGTCGGTCGCGCGCGGCGTGTCTTCGGCAGCCCGACCGATGCGTTGCTCACCGAGTTCGGCACGATCACGCCAGTCGTCGGGCAGACTCTTGGACGCGTTCGCGCCCATCTCGCGCAGCATCTCGGCCTGGCGCACCAGATTGCCGCGCCCGTCGGTGAGCTTGTTGCGTGCTTCGGCCATCGAATTGTTGACCGTTTCCAGGTTGCGCGACACCTTGTCGAGATCGGCCACGAAGCCCGCGAACTTGTCGTACAGCACGCCGGCCCGCGCCGCGATGGCCTCGGCGTTCTTTTCCTGCTTGTCCAGGCGCCACAAGTTCTCCACCGCGCGCAGCATCGGCATGAGCGTGGTCGGCGAGACCAGCGCGATATTGGCCTCCAGCGCCTCCCGCTGGAGGCCGAAGTCTCCGCGCAACGCCTCGACATAGGCGGCCTCGGACGGGATGAACATGAAGACATAATCCAGCGTGCGGATCGCCTCGATGCCCTGGTAGTTCTTGGCCGAAAGTTGTTTGAGATGACGCCGCACGGACGCGATGTGATCGGCGAGTGCGGCTTGTCGACTCGCCTCGTCCGAGGCCTCCTGGACCCGCAGATAAGCGGTCAGCGAGACCTTCGAATCGATCACCAGCGAACGCTCGCCCGGCAGATGCACCACCGCATCCGGCAGCTGGCGGCGGCCGTCCTCGGTAGTGGCCGCGAACTGAGTGACGTACTGCGTGTCCTTTTCAAGCCCCGAGCGTTCCAGCACGGTCTCCAGAATCATCTCACCCCAGTTGCCCTGGGCCTTGGACTCGCCGCGCAGCGCATTGGCCAGATTGGTCGCATCCTCGGCGATCGAGCGATTGGACGCCTCGAGCATCCGGATCTGCTGGGCGAGCGCCGAGCGCTGCCGATTCTCGGTGTCATAGGCCTCGCGCACCTGTTTTTCGAACCGCCCGATATGTTCACGCAACGGGTCGATCAACGGCGCCAGACTGGCCTTGGTCGAGGCATCGAAGGCCTTGGTCTTCTCGTCGAGAACCTCCTGCGACAGGGCCCTGAACTGATCACTCAACTGCGCGCGTGCGTCGGTGAGCGTGGCCAGCTTGTCGGCGGCATGGCGCTGTTCGGCGTCAAGCCGCTCGCTCAGCCTGGCCTGTTCGCTGCGCGCCCGGGCCAGTTCGGCGTGTGCACGCTCCAGTGATTCCCGGTGTTCGTCGCGATCGGCCTCGATCCAGTCCATACGGGCATGCAGCGCTGCCCGTCGTGCGCGCGCGACCAGTCCGGCGATCAACGCCCCGACGGCGGCGCCGGCAAGCAGCCCGACAAGCCCCAGACCCAGTGATTGCGGCGCAAGCCATGCCTGCGAAGGAAAAGCCATCGATAGGTATCCGATGCCGACCAGTCGACTTCACATTCTAACGCGCCGTGCCGCGTACAATGGCCGATTGTCCGTCATCCACGGCCACCACTGCCCATGCTGCTGAAACTCCGGGAACTCAAACTCGCCTATGGCGTCGAGGTGCTGCTCGACGACGCCGAACTGATGATCGAGGCCGGCGAACGCGTCGCGCTCGTCGGGCGCAACGGCACCGGCAAATCGACCCTGATGAAGATCGTGGCCGGCGAAGTCGCCCCCGATCACGTCAAGCGCGAGGCCAAGCCCGGCCTGCGTATCGCCCGGCTCGAGCAGGAAGTGCCGGCCGATGCCCATGGCACTGTCTATGAAGTCGCGGCCGCCGGCCTCGGCGAGGCCGGCCAGGCCGTCGCCCGTTTCCACGACCTGACCGCTCGCCTGTCTGCCGGCGAGGACGTCATGGATGCCTTTTCCGCAGCCCAGGCCGAGGTCGAGGCCGTGGACGGCTGGACACTGGCCCAGCGTGTCGAAGCCACGCTCAGCCGGCTCAAGCTCGACCCGGAGGCCGATTTCCTGGCCCTGTCGGGCGGCCAGAAACGACGCGTACTGCTGGCCCGGGCTCTCGTTTCCGAACCGGACCTGTTATTGCTCGACGAGCCGACCAACCATCTCGATATCGGCGCGATCGCCCAGCTCGAGGAGATGTTGCTGGCCTGGTCCGGCGCCCTGCTGTTCATCACCCATGACCGTGCGTTCCTGCGACATCTGGCCACCCGGATTCTGGACCTGGATCGCGGCCGGCTCACCTCGTGGCCCGGCGACTACGACAAGTATCTCGAAGGCAAGGACAAGGCCCTGGCCGATGAGGAGAAGGCCAATGCGCTGTTCGACAAACGCCTGGCCCAGGAGGAAGCGTGGATTCGCCAGGGCATCAAGGCCCGGAGTACCAGAAACGAGGGGCGCGTGCGCGCGTTGAAGGCCATGCGCAACGAACGCGCCGAGCGGCGCGAACGTACCGGCACGGCCAACATCGTGACGCAGGACGCCGCCCGCTCCGGCAAGAACGTGATCGTGGCCGAAAAACTGGCCTATGCCTGGGGCGAGACCCCGACCGTGCGCGAGTTGACCACCACCATCCAGCGCGGCGACAAGGTCGGCATCATCGGCCCCAACGGCGCCGGCAAGACGACACTCATCCGCCTGCTGCTCGGCCAGCTCGAGCCCGACGCCGGGACGATCCAGCTCGGGACCAATCTCGATATCGCCCACTTCGACCAGCATCGGGCCGCCCTGGACGACTCGATCAGCGTGCTCGACAACGTGGCCGGCGGGCGTTCGTCCATCACCATCAACGGTGCCGAGCGCCACATCATGAGTTATCTGGGCGATTTCCTGTTCTCGCCCAAGCGCGCGCGCAGCCCGACACATGTGCTCTCCGGGGGGGAACGTAACCGGCTGTTGCTGGCCAAGCTGTTCACGCGCCCGGCCAACCTGCTGGTCATGGACGAGCCGACCAACGACCTCGACGTCGAGACACTCGAATTGCTCGAGGAACGTCTGATCGACTTCGGCGGCACGCTGTTGCTGGTCTCGCACGACCGTGCCTTTCTCGACAATGTCGTGACCAGTTCACTGGTCATGACGGGCGACGGCCACGTGGCCGAATACGTCGGCGGCTACTCCGACTATCTGCGACAACGCCCGGCCGATCCCCGACCGGCTCCCGCCCCGAACAAGGCGCCCCGTGCCGACACGACGCCCCGGGCCCAACCGGCGCCCCAGCCGAACTCGACGCTATCGACCGCCGAACGCAAGGAGCTACGCGACCTGCCCGGCCGGATCGACCGGCTCGAAGCCGAGGTGGACAAGTGCGAGGCCGCCCTGGGCGCCCCCGGTTTCTACGACCAGGACGCTGCCAAGATAAAGAAGGCCACCGCGGCACACGCCAAGGCGGAGGCCGAGCTCGAAGCCGCGCTGGAACGCTGGGAAATCCTGGAAGCCGGCAAGAGCTGAGCCGCAGGCGCCAAGCTCAACGTGCCGGCCTCGATGCAGGCTTGAGTCCGGCACCGATGATATCGCCGCGCCCAGCTGGTCTGCGAAGGCGGTACACGCCTGCCCTCGTTCGTGTCACAAACGCGTCACACCGGGCGTTCAAGCTGGCGTTTCGATAAAGCCGCGTTCATATCGCAAGAACGCGACGGCTCATCAAACGGGGGAAAGGGCGTGCGCGAGCTGGAAAGAAAACACCTGCCCGCCTCATCATATCGCCCGGAATCATCCACGCCTGCCGTCACTCTTGCCGACTGGAAGCAGGCGCTCGACACGATCGACTACGCGTTTCAGCCGATCGTCACCACGCAAACCGGGCGGATATACGGCTACGAAGCGTTGTTGCGGAACTGGGCCGAAGCCGGATTCCATTCGATCCAGGACGTCTTCGACACGGCCTGGCGGTGCGGATGCCTTCATCAGATCGATACGCTGCTGCGCCGGCAGGCAATCAACAAATTCGCCGACCTGCCGCATGCGGGCCAACTCAAGTTGTTCTACAACTTCGACAGCCGGACAACCGATACCCCGGATTACCAGCCCGGTCGCACGCTGCGACTTTTGGCCGAAGCGGGACTGGCCCAGGACACGATCTGTCTGGAGGTTTCGGAGCGCCAGGACATGACACTGGCCCATCACGGGGTCGATATTCTCTCTCGATATCGGGACCAGGGCTTCATGGTCGCGCTCGACGACTACGGCAACGGATTTTCCCAACTGCGCGCGCTATACGATTGCCAACCGGACATCATCAAGATCGACCGGTTCTTCATCGATGGCATATCACAGGATCGCCGCAAGGAACTCTTCGTCGGCCAGACCATCAGTTTCGCCCATCTCATCGGGGCCAGGGTGGTCGCCGAAGGCATTGAAACGCCCGAAGAATTTTCGGCGTGTCGGCGACTCGGCTGCGACATGGTCCAGGGCTATTTCGTTGGCCGTCCCTCGGTGGCGTTGCCCGATCACAGCGACACAACCGTCGCCCATATCGCCCGGCTCATCTCCAGTCACCATCGCAGTCGTGATCCGGATCGCGAACTCGTACGGTCCTTCATGCTGGAGACGCCGCCGATTCCCAATACCGTCGCTGCCAAGGACTTTTTGGCCTTCATCAAGCAGAACAACGATATCTCGCTCTATCCCGTCGTCAATCATCGCGACGAACCCATCGGCGTGATTCGGGATGCCGACTTGAAGGCTTTCGTTTACGCCCCCTTCGGCCGCGAGCTGTTGCAGAATCCGCACAACCCGGACTACCTCGCGCGGTTTCTGCGTCGTTGTCCGTCTGCGGATATCGATACCAGCCTGTCCGAACTGCTGGAAACCTTCGTTATCTCCGACAGTCTCGACGGCCTGATCCTGACCGAGCACGGCCATTATCTCGGCATCCTTGACCAACAGGCTCTGCTACGCGCGATCAGTGAACGCAATACGCTCAACGCCCGGGATGAGAATCCGCTGACCCGCCTGCCCGGCAATGCCGCGATCTATAGCCATACCGACCACGCACTGGCCCAACCGCTCGATCGACGGATCGCCGTCTATTTCGACTTCGACCATTTCAAGCCATTCAACGACCACTACGGTTTTCGCCAAGGTGATCGTGCCATCCTGTTGTTCAAGGACATCCTGGGCAAGGCCCTGAGTCGCCAGACCTGGTTCGTCGGCCATATCGGTGGCGACGACTTCTTCGCCTATGCGGCGTCGATCGACTATGCAGATGCAGTGACCGCCGTCAGAAAAGCGCAGGCCGACTTCGACGCTCAGATCAAAAGCTTCTACGACGCCGAAACACGGGCCCGCGGGTATATCCAGGCCACGAAACGCGACGGCCACAACTGTCGATTCGGATTGATGACCGTGAGTGCCGCGATCGTTCGCATCCCCTGCCGGCGTACCGATATCACCCTCGATGAGATATCGCATCGCGCCGCGCATCTGAAGGCGCTCGCCAAGAACGATCCGCGACGCTTTGCCGCCGGCGATTACTGCGATAAGAAAAACGCGCCGCCGGCGACGCGGGCGCAGACCGACACCGCCCAGGCGGCGTATTGACTGGCCACACACGTCCCCGTCGAATCGTCGCGATCAGGTCGCCCGCGCGCGTCCTGCGGGGTGGCACCCGCATATTCCGTCAGAAGATAGACTGGGGCCATCACTCGCCTCGGTCGCATTCGCATGACCACTGCTCTCATCGCTCTCGATTTCATCAACGATATCGTCCATCCGGACAGTCCAATGGCCGATGCCGCACCGCATATTGCCGAGCGAAACGTGATCGGCAACGCCAATAGCGCACTGGCACACGCACGCGCCAACGACTGGCTCGTGGTACTCGTCAAGGTGGGGTTCGGACCGGGCTATACCGAATGCCCGGCCCACTCGCCGCTGTTCGGCGCCGCCAAACACAACGGGGTGCTGCAGCTTGGCAGCTGGGGCACCGAATTCCATGAACAGCTGGATGCCACGCCAGCCAACGCCGAGCGCGAATACGTGCTGGAGAAGCCGCGCGTCAACGCGTTCTATGCCACGCCGCTGGAAGCCGTGTTGCGTGCCAATGCGATCGACACGCTGTTCCTGTGCGGCGTGTCCACGACCTGGGCTGTCCAGGCAGCCGCCCGCGACGGGCACGATCGGGACTATCGCATCCGGGTGATCGAAGATGCCTGCGCCGCCGCCGAAGCCGACGACCATGCGGCCTCGATCGCACAGCTGTCGCGGATCGCCGATATCGTCTCGGCCGCCGAACTCGCGTCAGCCTGAGACACCCTGTCAGGTCATAGCCACCGCGCTCGGCCCGCTTGGGCCGGGCGCGTCTTGCTACCCGGTACGACGTTGCCACACGCCATCAATGATCTCGGCGTCGTGGGAGAAGTCCCGCGCACTGTCGGCAACAAGCCGGCCGGCCAACGTCGATGGAATCAGCTCTCGTCGACCGGTTTGTTGGCCTCGACTTCCAGCGAGATCTCGATCTGATCGCCGACCAGATCGGGATATGCCTTCATGCCGAAATCGCTGCGCTTGATCTGTGTTTCGGCCGAGAAACCGCAGGTATATTTCGATTTTTCGAGCGGATTGACCCGGCAGGCGATATCGTCGACTTCCAGCGTCACCGGCCGCGTCACGCCGTGCAGGGTCAACTGGCCTTCGACCCGGGCTTCATCGTGATCCTCATCGTCGAAGACGACGCGACTCGATTGGAAGCGCATCTTCGGATACTGGCTCGTATTGAAGAACCCCTCCTGATCACGCAGATGTTCATCACGTGCCTTGTTGCCGGTATCCACGCTCGCCGGGTCGAGCGAGACCTGGATACGGCTGTCGCTGGGCGACTGGCCGACCTCGATCGTGCCGCCGGTGACATCCAGCCGGCCGTGCATGGTGGAAAGCCCCATGTGGTCGACCGAGAAATGCGCATAGGTATGGCTCGGGTCGATCTTATAGGTGCCCGGCTTGAGGCCCGGCGCGCTGTCTGCCAGCGCCGGCATGGCCAGGAATGCGGCGCCGAAAGTCGTGGCGGTCATCAGAATCTGGCGGCGTGAAATCATGGGCGGCTCCCTCGTTCCAATAGGAATTCAAGCATGGCGAAAACCGCGAACGCCGACAACCAATCGGTCGGACGCAGACACTCATCCGCACCCGGCCAGGCTGCGTAGACTCGCCCACTTGGCCCATTCATACGCCCGTCATGCCTGAAGGACCGGAAATAAGACGCATGGTCGACGACATCGATCGAGCCGTCGGCAATCGGGATGCAGAGTCGGTTTTCTTTGCCTTCGACCGGTTCAAGAGATTCGAATCGGCACTGGCCGGCCGACACATCACGCGTGTCGCCGCGCGTGGCAAGGCCGTGCTCATCCACTTCGCCGGCCGCGGCGACGACGGCCCCTGGTGTGTCTATTCGCACAACCAGCTCTATGGCAAGTGGTACATCAACGCCCCGGATACCGCACCGCAGACCAATCGGCAGCTGCGTTTCGCGGTATTCACCCACCATCGAACGGCTCGGCTCTACAGCGCCTCGGATATCCGTCTCGTGCGACCGGATGCACTGGACAGCGTCGACTATATCGCCCGGCTGGGCCCCGACCCGCTGAACGAAAACCTGAACTCAGCCGACATCGCGCATCGGATCAACGCATCCGATTTCGCACGCCGCAATCTCGGCGGTCTGCTACTTGATCAGCGATTCATCGCCGGTATCGGCAATTATCTACGCTCGGAAATACTTTTTTCGGCCGGCATCGCGCCCGGCAAGCGACCGACCGATCTCGACGCCACCCAGCGCCGGGCACTGGCCGAGGCGGTGGTCACGCTGATCTGGCGCGCTTATCAAACCAAAGGCGTGACCAATCCTTTCGAACGCGCGCAACGGCTCAAGGCCGAAGGCAAGCGTTTCGGCGCGCGTCGTCACATGGTGTTCGGCCGGGCCGGCCAACCTTGCTATGTCTGCGATAACGAAATCGTCAAGACAACCGTGGCCAGCCGGCGCCTGTATTACTGTCCGGTGTGTCAACAATCCGACGACGGCGGCTAGGGCCTGTTAACGCTTCGCGCGCAACCCGACGGGACGGCGGTCATTTTTTCGCAATCCGGCGTTGTCGTTCGCTACGGCAGAATGACGGCCGTACGCGCCCAATGCCTTGTCTTGCAAAAAAATGATCGCCGGCGCGGCCACGCGGCTCGCGACCGAGCGGCCGCATGAAATCACGACACCCCTATCTCATGTCCAGCACGACGCGTCCTTCGATCTGGCCCTGTCGCATGCGTTCGAAGATGGCGTTGATGTTCTCCAGCTTATCGCCGCTCACCGTGGCCTTGACCGCCCCATGGCCGGCGAAATCCAGTGCTTCCTGAAGGTCCAGCCGCGTGCCGACAATGGAGCCGCGGACCGTGATGCCGCCGAGTACCATGTCGAAGATCGACAGGTCGAACTTGCCGGGCGGCAGACCGTTGAGCGCGACCGTCCCCCCGCGACGCACCACATCGAGCGCCTGGCTAAACGCGATTTCGGAGACCGCCGTGACCAGCGCGCCGTGGGCACCACCAATCGACTCGCGCACCACGGCGCCCGGATCCTGGGTGCGGGCGTTGATGGTGAGCTCGGCGCCCAGACGCTCGGCCAGGCGCAGCTTGTCTTCCGCCACGTCGATGGCCACGACGCGCATGCCCATTGCCCGAGCATACTGCACAGCCAGATGACCGAGTCCACCGATACCGGAGATCGATACCCACTGGCCCGGCTTGACCTCGCTCATCTTCAGGCCCTTGTAGACGGTCACGCCGGCACACAGGATCGGGGCGATTTCGAGGAAGTCGGTCTGGTCGGGCAGCCGTCCCACATAGTCGGCGTCGGCCAGAACATAGTCGGCGTAGCCGCCATCCACGCTGTAACCGGCATTCTCCTGGGTTTCACACAGCGTCTCCCAGCCCCCGAGACAGTGCTCGCAATGCCCGCAGGCGCTGAACAGCCACGGTACGCCGATGCGATCACCTTCCTTGACGTGGGTCACCCCGGCACCGACGGCATCGACAAAGCCCACCCCCTCGTGGCCGGGAATGAACGGCGGATTCGGCTTGACCGGCCAGTCGCCTTCGACCGCATGCAGATCGGTATGACAGACCCCGGACGCCTGGACCCGCATCAAGACCTGACCGGGACCGACTTCGGGTACCGGCACTTCACGGATATCGAGCGGTTCCTTGAAGCCCGGCACGACGGCTGCTTTCATCATTCTCATGGTATTTCTCCTCCTTGGGATGTCGACCGCTGGATCCGGCGACGAGATGCTCAGAACAGCCCGGCCGGATTCAGGTCGTAGGACACGAGCTGACATTTCGTCTGCTGGTAGTGACCCAGCACCTGCTGATGGGTCTCGCGTCCGATGCCGGAACGCTTGTAGCCACCGAAGGCGGCATGCGCCGGATACTGGTGATAGCAATTCACCCAGATACGCCCGGCCTGGACAGCGCGGCTGACGCGGTGAACGCGATTCATGTCACCAGTCCACAGCCCAGCGCCGAGGCCGAATTCGGTGTGGTTGGCGATGGACACGGCCTCGTCGTCGTCGGCAAAGGTCGTGATCGCTTGGGTCGGCCCGAAAATCTCCTCCTGAAAGATGCGCATGTCGTTCCGGCCCTTGAACATGGTGGGCTGAATATAGAAACCGCCGGCCAGTTCTTCCGGCATATCGGCCCGACCGCCCCCGATCAGGAGTTCGGCTCCCTCATCGCGGCCGACGTCCATGTACGCCATGATCTTGTCGAACTGTTCGCGCGAAACCTGGGCTCCGAGCTGGGTATCGGTATCCAGCGGGTTGCCCTGACGCAGGCTGCGAGCCCGATCGACGGCCCGTTCGATCAGGGGCTCGTAGATGTCCTCGTGAATCAGGGCCCGTGATGGGCAGGTACAGACCTCGCCCTGATTGAGAAAGGTCATCATCAGACCCTCCACGCATTTGTCGACGAAGGCCTCGCCCTGATCCATGACATCGGCGAAGAAGATATTCGGCGACTTGCCGCCCAGCTCCAGCGTGACCGGCACAATGCGCTTGGCGGCATGAGCCATGATCTGGCTGCCGATGGGCGTGGATCCGGTGAAAGCCAGCTTGGCGATGCCGGGATGCTCGGCCAGCGCCGCGCCTGCCTCGCCGCCGAGGCCGTGGACGACATTCAGAACGCCGGGCGGCAGCATATCGCCGATCAACTCCAGCAGCTTGCAGATCGAGGCCGGGGTCTGTTCGGCCGGCTTCAATACCGTGCAGTTGCCAGCCGCCAATGCCGGCGCGATCTTCCAGCCGGCCATCAGTAAAGGAAAGTTCCAGGGAATGATCTGACCGACGACGCCGAACGGCTCGTGGGTGTGATAGGCCACGGTATTGTCGTCGATCTCGGAGATCGAGCCTTCCTGTGAGCGGATACAACCGGCGAAGTAACGGAAGTGATCGACCAGCAGCGGCAGATCGGCGGCCAGCGTCTCGCGAACCGGCTTACCGTTGTCCCAGGTTTCAGCCACGGCCAGGGGTTCCAGGTTCGCCTCGATTCGATCGGCGATCCGGAGCAATAGCCGCGATCGCTCGGTGGCCGACGTGGCCGCCCAGCTCGGCGCGGCCCGGGTGGCCGCGATCACCGCGCGATCAATATCCGCGGCACCAGAGCGTGGCACGTCGCAGAACACCGCGCCGGTGACCGGCGTGACGTTGCTCAGATAGGCGCCATCGGACGGCGCACACCAATCGCCGTCGATGAAGTTGCCATAGCGTTCATTGAAGGAGACCAGAGCTTCCGGCCGTCCGGGATTAGCATAAAGCATGATGGACCTCGCTCAGCGATTCGTGATTTACCAAAAAAAGCAGGTGGTAACGACGTCGGGTTCACGCTAGCGCCGACCGGACCGCTCGACTTGTCCGGCAATCGCAACCGCTTGCCTGGCATTCTCAAATCGCGCGAAAGAGAAGAAGAATCGGATGCTGAGCTCTATTGCACTCAAAAACCGCCAGAACCCACGGAAACTCATCGAAAACCGCGTTTCCGTAGCCGGAGAGAACGCGGAACTCTCCATCTACGACACGTATTGCGCGGCGGAAAAGGTCGCGCTGTCCTCGAGTCACGTGCTGTATTGCGGGATGGTCACCGGGCGCAAGATCATGCACGGCGCCACACCCGAGGCCTGCGAATTCCGCCCTCGCGAATCGTTCATCATGGCGCCGGACCAGACGGTCTATATCGATTTCCCCGATGCCCGACCGAATGCACCGACGACCTGCATGACCGTGGAGATCCGACGACAACTGGTGGATAGTGTCTGCGAGCGGCTCAACACGGACCGTCCGGGCGAGGCGGATACGCCGGCCTGGGAATACACACCGCGCGCCCTGCATGTGCCTCACGGACGCGAGACCCAGGCTCTACTCGACCGACTGATTCGACTGTTCTGCGACGATCACGCGGATCGCGACGCGCTCATCGATCTCGCTCTGAACGAGCTTGTGGTGCGCATGCTGCGGACACAGAGCCGACAGCTGCTCATCGAGACCAGTCAGACGAACGATATACCGGCCCGAAACGGCCTCGAAGCCGCGCTGCGGTGGATCAGGGACCATCCGGCAACACGCCTGGACAGCGCCGCTCTGGCTCGCGAGGCCTGTATGAGCAAGGCTCGTCTATATCGACAGTTCAAGCGCGAGATCGGATGCACGCCCGGCGAATATCAGCAGCGAATAAGACTGCAGCTTGCCCGGACCCGCTTGTGTGACGGCTCGGATTCAGTCACCCGCATCTGTTTCGATCTCGGTTACAAGAGCCTCAGCCATTTCACGCACTGCTTCAAGGCCGCCACCGGCATGCCGCCGAGCCGATATCGAAAGGCGTGGCAGCGTTGAGCGCGGCCCGAGGTCGCATCAGGTGAGCAGCGTATAAACCAGCCCGGCGCCGATGCCGGCCGGTAGAAGCCCAAGCAGGACCCATAGCCCATCACGGCCGGCCAGCCCCAGACTGATGAGCGCGATGCCGACGCCCGGCGCCGCGGCCGCGAACGGAATCAGTTCGAGCGGCGGCATGCAGGCAGCGAAAATGACGAACAACACGCCGATCAGGCGTGTCGCGATACCGCCGACGAGCTGCTCCAGACGTGGTTTGACCAGTTTGTCCAGCCGGCGGGTCCAGGGCATGGTGCGTTCGGCAACCCGCACATAGCGACTGCGGCTGATCGCCATACGGCGCAGACGCGCCGGCAGCCACGGGTAGCGTTTGCCAAAGACCAGCTGCAACGAGACCAGGGCGATACATACGCCGCAGACGGTCGGTACGCCCGGCACGGCGCCGGTCGGCAACGTCGCCAGCAACGACAGGATGAGTGTGAGCGGCGCGTAGCCACGCTCCCCGACCGTCTTGAGCACCTCATCGATCGAGATCTGATCACCCTCTCCGGCCTGTTGGAGCGATTCGAGTAGTTCGGTCAGCGTGATGCGATCAGTCAATGCAGGTCTGCCATGCAGCGATGAAACGGGAACAGGCCGCCCTTGCCCGTGGCGGCGACCGGCTTGTCGATCGTGTGCGCGCTCCTTATTGTACGACGCACACATTTCGTCATTCCTCATACCATGGAATACAAACGTCTGGGCTCGACCGGCATGAAGGTCTCGCCCCTGTGTCTCGGCACCATGACTTACGGCACGCCCGAATGGCGTGAATGGGTGCTCGACGAGCAGGCCTCGCGTCCGTTCATCGAAAAAGCACTCGACGCCGGTCTGAATTTCTTCGACACCGCCGACATGTACTCGCTCGGCGTATCGGAAAAAGTCGTCGGCAAGGCCCTGCTCGACTATGCCCACCGCGAGGATTTCGTGCTCGCGAGCAAGGTCTTCAACCCCATGGGCGACGGGCCCAACAATCGCGGCCTGTCACGCAAGCACATCATGCATGCGATCGACTCGTCGCTGACGCGGCTGGGCACCGATCACGTCGATCTCTACCAGATTCATCGATTCGACGATGAGACCCCGGTCGAAGAATTCATGGAGGCACTGCATGACATAGTCAAGGCTGGCAAGGCGCGCTATATCGGCGCCTCGTCCATGTATGCCTGGCAATTCGCCAAGTGTCAGGAGGTTGCACGGGCCAACGGGTGGACCGAATTCGTGACCATGCAGCCGATGTACAACCTCATCTATCGCGAGGAAGAACGCGAGATGCTGCCGCTTTGTGCCGATCAGGGCGTGGGCGTGATTCCGTGGAGTCCGCTCGCCCGCGGCGTGCTGGCCGGCAAGAAACAGGGCGCCGAGGGCGAATCGACGCGTTCCCAGACAGACAACATGACCGAAAAATGGCAGCTCGGCGCATCCGAATCGGACGATGCCGTGGTCGCCGCCTTGCGCGAGGTCGCCGAGGCACGCGGTGTCTCGATGGCTCGTATCGCCCTGGCCTGGGTGGCCGCCCATCCACAGGTCACAGCCCCGATCATCGGTGCCAGCAAGGAACGTCATCTGGACGATGCCATCGCGGCCCTGGATATCGAGTTGACCCGCGAGGAAAAAGAAAAGCTCGAAGCGCCTTATGTGCCGCATCGCATTGCCGGCCATGCCTGATTGACCGACGGCGGCGCCTTGCCGGCACGCTGGTCCCCAAAGGCTAGCCCCTTGTGGGGCCGAACCGAAAAGCCGCTCTTGGGAGCGGCTTTTCCATGTCCGGCGGCTTTGGCGCGTGTCGTCATGAGCGAGACAGCACGCGCGCTGCATAAGCCGGCGCCAATCGGGCCCACTCCAACCCGCGGGCCCATCCTCGGCAGCTATTATTGATCCGGCACCCAAACAGCTGACGACGTCAGCTGTTTTCAACGCCATCGAAAGAAAAGCCGGCACTTGTCCGTCGTTTTATTTTCAATGGCTTCACGGCCGTTGGCCATGGCGCGCGTGCTTTCGCACACGCGCGTTATCAACCCGAAAAATCATCTATTTTTATACCGGGTTAATAAGTGCGCCCTGCCGCCTCTGTCACGGCCTGCAGCAGGTCCTGGGTGGCGAATCCGTCGGCCGGCAGGCCGCGATCGCGCTGGAAACGGCGCAACGCCGAGCGGGTGTTCGGGCCCATGATGCCATCGGGCGTACCGGCGCCGTAGCCCAGCGCGTTGAGCTGACGCTGCAGCGCCCGGGTCTGGCTGTTGGACAAAACGGCTGTATCTCGCGGCCAGGCCGCCTGTACGCCGGGCTCGCCGTCGATGCGATCGGACAGGAGCGCCACGCCGAGCGCGTAGGCGGTGGCGTTGTTGTAGCGCAGGATCACGCGATAGTTGTGGCCGACCATGAAAGCCGGCCCGGCGGCGCCGGCAGGCGCCAGAATGCCGGCATTGGCCAGATCCGGGAGGCTTCGATCGTCGATGGGACGCACACCGGCCGTCGCCCAGGCCGCGCTCGACTGGCGGGTATCGCCGTCGGCCTGCGAATAGTCGAAGTCGGCCGGCAGACGAACCTCTCGACCCCACGACTGGCCCGCACGCCACCCGTTCTTCGCCAGATAATTGGCGGTTGAGGCCATGGTATCCGGGATACTTCCCCAGATATCGCGGCGACCATCACCGTCGGCATCGACCGCATAGGCGACGAAACTTGTCGGAATGAACTGGGTGTTGCCCATCGCCCCGGCCCAGGAGCCCCGCATCCGGTCACGCGGGATATCGCCGTTGGACAGAATCTTCATCGCGGCATAAAGCTGATTCTCGGCAAACGACTGTCGACGGCCGTCATAGCCGAGCGTTGCCAGCGCATCGATGGTTTCGTAATGGCCGAAATTGGCGCCGTAATTGGACTCCATGCCCCAGATGGCGGTGATGATATTGCCCGGGACGCCGTAGCGCCGCTCGGCATCATCGGCTGCGCTGCGATGCGCGGCGAGTTTCGCCCGGCCATTGGTCACGCGGGTCGCAGAAACCGCCGTGTCCAGATAGTCCCAGATCGCGCGATTGAATTCGGGCTGGCGATTGTCGAGCTCGACTACCCGTGGCAGATATTCGGCGTCGTCGAATGCCGCATTCAGCGTTGTTGCATCCACGCCGCGGGCCGCGGCCCGCGCGCGGAAACCAGCCACCCAGTCAGCAAAGCCGGCCGCGTTGCGCGGTGTCGGTGTCGGCGATGCCTTGGCGGCCACGTCATCGCCGTCCTGCCCGTTGGACTCGGCCGGCGGCGCCTCGACCGCCGGGTCAGCAACCGACGCCGATCGGGCAGCGGCATGCGGCGCGGGTGCATGCGTGGCGCACGCAGCCAGGAAGACGACAAGCGGAACAGCAACAACGAACGAACGCACTGAGAGGGTGACCGTTGAAATCAGGACGATGCGCTCAGACTACCTGACCTGCGGCCCATCCGGAGGCCCATGCCCACTGAAAATTGTGTCCACCGAGATGGCCCGTGACATCCACGACCTCGCCCACGAAATAAAGACCGGGCACGTCCCGCGCGGCCATGGTCGCCGAGTCCAGAGCCCGCGTATCGACACCGCCAAGCATGACTTCCGCGGTCTTGTAGCCCTCGGTCCCGTTGGGTTCATAGCGCCAGCAGCCGAGCCGTTCGGCGATCCGGGCGCGTGCGGCCGCATCGAGCTGGCGCATGCGGGGCTCGCCAAGGTCCTCGGGTGCGGTCTGACACAACTGGACGGCCAGACGTTTGGGCAGACGCTCGGCCAGCACACCGGGCAATCGCGCCTGGGGACGTGCTGCGGCACGCTCGGCCAGCCAGGCCTCGATATCAGTGGTCGGCAGCCAGTCGATGGTCACCGACGCGCCCGGCGACCAGTAGGACGAGACCTGCAGCATGGCCGGCCCCGACAGGCCCCGGTGGGTGAACAGCAGGCCGGCATCGAAACTTGATCGGCCACAGCTTGCTTCCACGTCGATCGACAGCCCCGACAGCGGTGCGGTGCCCTGCAACGCACCGGCATCGAGCGTGAAGGGCACCAGGCCGGCACGCGGCGGCCGCACGGGCAATCCGAAGCGTTCGGCGATCTCCATGCCGAAACCGGAGCCGCCCATCCGCGGAATAGACAACCCGCCGGTTGCCACAACCACCGAAGCCGCCTGCCACCGCGCGTTGCCGGCAACGATTGCGAAGCGCCCATCGTCCAGGCGCGAGATCGTCTCGACGGCGATCTCGGTCCGAACGGTGACATCAACCGCCGCGCACTCGTCCAGCAGCAGCCTGACGATCGCCTTGGCGGAATGATCGCAGAACAGCTGCCCGCGCTCCTTCTCGTGCCAGGCCACACCGTGGGCTTCGACGAGGCCCAGGAAATCGGCCGGCGTATAGCGGGCCAGCGCCGACTTGCAGTAGTGCGGATTCGCCGACAGGAAATTGGCCGGCTCGCTGTACAGATTCGTGAAATTGCAGCGCCCGCCGCCGGACATGAGGATTTTCTTGCCGCAACGCCGGGTCTTTTCCAGCACCACGACCCGGCGACCGCGCCCCGCCGCGACCGCAGCACACATCAACCCGGCGGCTCCGCCACCCAGCACGACCACATCGGTGTCGTGGTTCATGGCCTCGGACACGGCGTCAGACGATCGATTCATGCGCGAATTGTCGCATGCGGCCCGTCGCCGCATGCCGGGCTTGGCGGCATACTTTATAAAAGATATATTTTCCAAAAATCGATGTGCCGACCCGGCCCACGCCAGTCGTGACATATCAGGCCGTCGTCCGATGACGAGCGACATCCGGAGGAGATCCTAATCATGATGCGACGACTTTGCCTGCCGCCCTCGCGCCCCGGCACTCGGCCCCGGCACCACGCATCATTCGGGACAGGCTTGAACGCCGGCTGATACCACGCGTTCGTCGCGGCAATCCAGGCAACCGCGGCAAGACGGGAGTCTTCATGGTCGATGCATTCCGCGCGGATCCGCCCGCGATTTGCGATCCGCACGGCGGTGACAAACCGGTCCATTACCCGGCCCTGCGCAACGGGCTGATCACGCTGCCGGTCGCCGTGCTGTTGATGCTGGCCGTCGCCTTCGGCACCAGCGCATTCGTGCACGGCCAGCTGCTCAGTCTGGGGTCCAGCCTCTGGCACGACTACAACACCCTGCGCTACGACATGGACAAGCCGGTCTGCGATCCGCAGCCGGACATCGATGCCGAGGTCAGACGTCGCACGACCGATCGTCCGGCGAAGACGGATAGTCTGTTCGATGCCGGGCCCGCCGATCCGCAGGCCATCCGGCGGTCGCTGGAAAGTCGACGGGACGAGTGCCGACAGACTCTGGCGCTCTACGACTATAACCGGACCGAGACGGCCATGGCCTCGCTCCGGGTCTTTCGTGCCATCGAGCTCGGCGCCGGCCGCATCAACGATATCGGCCAGACATGGCAGCCGCGCATCCTGATTCTACTGATCATCTTCGGCGGCCTGATGGCTTTGCTCGGCAACGAACAGATCGCTCTGCGCCCGCCGGTGAGCCGGCTTGATCATCGCGCTGCCGCGGCCGCACAGCTGGCCGTCCATCTTGCGATGGTCGTCAGCGCGATCGCGTGGATCCGCGTCGATACCGGCGGCGATGCGGCGCTCAACGAGCTCTGGCTGCTCGGCTTCGTTGCCCTGTCACTGGCCAGCGTCTATCGATTGATCCGGGTACCGCGCGATGCACGTGCGAGTTCGCCCTCGCCGCTGCGCGCCGGGCTGGCGATCCCGCTGTACTGCTGGCTGGGACTGATCTCTCTGCTGTATTTCTTCGCGGTCGAGGATTATCTCGCCGGCCCGGTCGTTCAGCTGACGAAGATGATCCGTTTCGCCGATCTGTATACCGGTATCGGGTTGTTCGTATGGGTGGGCATGATGCTCAAGCACACCCGCATCGCCGAACTTCTCTTCGGGCTGTTTCGGTCCTGGGAGATGCGCCCGGAGTTCGTGGTCCTGCTGGTGGTACTGGCCTCGGCATGGCCGACCGCATACACAGGCGCCTCGGGGATCTTCGTGCTCGCGATCGGCGCGGTGATCTATCAGGAGCTACGCATCGCCGGCGTCTATCGCCAGCTGGCCATCGCCTCGACCGCCATGTCCGGCAGCATGGGCGTGGTGCTCAACCCCTGCCTGATGGTGGTGATCATCGCGGCCTTGAACCGCCAGGTGACTACCGACCAGCTCTATGGCTGGGGCCATTACGTATTCGCGCTTTCTGCCCTTGTCTTCTGCGGGTTCATCTATCTCACACGCAAGACGCGCCCCTATCTCGCCACGCCCGACGAGGCGCTGCCGGGCACGTTGCGCGCCCTGGTACCGCTCGTGCCCTATTTCCTGATCTCGATCGCGGTGATCCTGGTCTACGGCCACCTGATCGGGCAGCGCTTCAACGCGTTTTCGGCGCCGGTGATCCTGCCCCTGCTCATGCTCGTCCTGTTGTTCTACGATCGATGGCGTGCCCGGCGTCTGCATCAGGCCCGTCTCGTGGCCGCCGACTGCGGTCAGGATCGGGCGCCGGACTACGAACCGGCCGGATTCGGCAACGCCCTGGGCGCGGCGACGGCCGAGACGGCCACGTTGATCGGCGCGCTACTCCTGCTCATGGTGCTGTCGATCATCTTTGGCGGCGTGATGGAACGCTCCGGCGTCATGGATCTGTTCCCGAACCAGCTCGGCAACATCTGGTTGGCCACGGCGGCGCTCGTCGTGATGCTCGTGATCATCGGCATGATCATGGATCCCTACGGCGCCATCATCCTCGTTAGCGCCACGCTCGCGCCGGTGGCCTACGACAACGGCGTGAACCCGGTCCATTTCTGGATGATGGTGCTCGTGGCCTTCGAGCTCGGCTATCTCAGCCCGCCCGTCGCACTCAATCAGCTGCTGACGCGACAGGTGGTCGGCGAATCGGAAGTGGCCGCGGCCCGTGCGGAAGTCGCCGATGACCCCAGCTTCTGGCGCCGCCATGAAGCCATGCTGCTACCAATCGCGGTCATGAGCACCGCGCTACTGCTGGTTGCTTTCGCGCCGCTGGTCTTCGTGGCGCTGTTTCGTGGCCTGTCGCCGTGATGCCGAGCCCGGCGGGTCTCCGAGACCAACCCGGCCCGGCTCTTGCTTGGCTGGTGTCCTGAGCCACCGGCCGGCACATCGGGCGTATTCGCAAGCGAGCATGTAAGCTGTCGCGATGGCCGCTCTACCGGCCGATAGGGGAAAAAAAGGAGTACGGCGACACGATGCACTGGTTACAGGCGCTCGAGCAGGCTGCGAATGCGGTCATCAACCCGGTCAGCGAATTCATCTGGGATTACATCCTGACCTACCTTCTCCTGGGGGCCGGGCTGTTGTTTACCCTGGCCAGCCGCTTCATCCAGTTCCGGTTACTGGGTCACATGGCCAAGCTGGTGTTCACCGCGCCCGGTTCGAGCAAGGGCGTGAGTTCATTCCAGGCGCTGGCCACCTCGCTGGCCGCGCGCATCGGCACCGGCAATCTGGCCGGCGTGGCCCTGGCACTGTTTGTCGGCGGGCCGGGCGCGATCTTCTGGATGTGGATGACGGCACTGGTCGGTATCGCCACGACCTTCATCGAATGCACCCTCGGTCAGGTCTACAAGGTCCATCACGGCGACGGCGTCTATCGTGGCGGGCCGGCCTATTACATCGAGCGCGCCCTCGGACAGCGCTGGATGAGCATTCTGTTCGCCGTGTTCTTGATCATCGCCTATGGATTCGCCTTCTGCGGCGCCCAGGCCAATACCATCGCCCAGGGCCTGGAAGGCGGTTTCGGCATCCCGAGCTTGGCCACCGCGGCCGGGCTGGTGGTGCTTGCCGGCCTGGTGGTCTACGGCGGCCTGAAATCCATCGCCCGTACCGCCGAGATGATCGTGCCGGTGATGGCCTTCGGCTATTTCCTGGTGGCGGCCTATATCCTGATCGTCAATTACGCGGCCGTGCCGCACATGCTCGGGCTGATCGTTCAGTCCGCCTTCGGCTATGGCCCGGTGGCCGGCGGCGCGGTCGGTTACGCGGTCATGGCGGCACTGCGTAACGGCGTGCAGCGCGGTCTGTTCTCCAACGAAGCCGGCATGGGCTCGACACCGAACGCCGCGGCAACGGCCGACGTGAAGCATCCCGCGGCCCAGGGCCTGGTTCAGTCCTTCGGCGTGGTCATCGACACACTGATCATCTGCAGCTGCACGGCCGTCGTCATCCTGCTCTCGGGGGTCTACGACCAGATTCTCAACGCCCACGCGGCCGGGGCCTCGCTGCAGGGCATCAAGCTCACCCAGGATGCGATGGCCGATCACCTCGGCACGTTCGGGCAGTATTTCATCGCCGTTGCGATCTTCTTCTTCGCCTACAGTTCGATCCTGGCCAATTTCGCCTACACCGAGATCAACGTCGAATACCTGTTCAAGCACCGCAGCCGACTGGCCATCACGCTGCTGCGTCCGTTTCTGTTGGTGATGGTCTTCATCGGATCGGTCGCCAATCTGTCGTTTGTCTGGCACTTTGCCAATCTGGCGATGGGCCTCATGGCCACGACCAACCTGATCGCGATCCTGTTGCTGTTCCCGATCTCGCTTCGGGTACTGCGCGACTACGAACGCCAGCGCAACGGCGGCACTCTGGAACCGGTCTTCAACAAGCGCGTGCTCCGGAATCCGGCGCAGGTCGAACCGGGCATCTGGGACTAAAGCCCCGTGCCGTGAGCCATCGCACGCGGCATGCATCGCCGGGCGGGATCTCGGCGTAGACTGATCAGATAACCAGCTGTCCATACGGGGCGTGCGCCCCGGGGGAAAAGATCATGCGCAAGACCCGCCTTTCCGTGATGGTGGGCGCCGTGATGGCGCTCGCCGGCTGCAGTCTGATGCCGCCCAAGACGTTTCCGACGGCCGATCATGTCGACCTCGACCGATTCATGGGCCCCTGGTACGTCATCGCCCACATTCCGCCGTCCAAGACGAAGAACGCCTACAACGAGATCGAACGCTACACGCGCGGTGATGACAGCGACACGATCAACGTGAAATTCACATACCGGGACGGCGGTTTCGACGGCGAGCAGAAAACGATGACGCCGTGGGCCAGTGTGCTCGAGAACTCGGAAAACGCGGTCTGGGCAATGCATTTCTACTACGTGCTGCGTCTGCAGTACGTCATCTCTTATGTCAGCCCGGACTACGACACCACGATCGTGGCGCGCGACAAGCGCGACTATGTCTGGATCATGGCACGGACGCCGAAAATCAGTGATGCCAAGTATCAATCGCTGGTCGAGCGCGTCGGCGATATGGGCTACGACACCTCGAAGCTGCGCAAGGTGCCCCAGCAGCCGTTATCGGAACGCGATGATCTCTAGACCTTTTCATTGCCACGATGAACACCTGCACGGCCCGGCCGGCGTGGACGCTGTAAAGCAGCCGGCACCAGACGCCGAGGCGCCAGCGGCATCGCGCACGCGCGCGATACCGCTATACGCACATTGGCCGACGCTGTGGCAGCGTCCGACCGCGTGTGCGGTGACCGATCCGCGAACGAGCCGCGCCCGGCCCCGCCCTGCCATATCCTCCCATTGAGGCCCGCGGTCTCTCGCGGTGCACGCGATGAGCGGCGCGCCGAGTGGCGCCGACTCTGGCGGCTGTGGCCTTATCTGCGTGCGCACACTCTCCGTGTCTCGATTGCAGTCGTCTTCCTGATCGCCGCCAAGGGCGCATCGGTGCTGCTGCCGATCGCGCTCGGTCGAATCGTGGACAGTCTGGATCGCTCCGAGCACAGCGCTGCCGTCGTCCTGCCGCTGGGCCTGCTCCTGGCCTATGGTGCGCTGCGTCTCGTCTCGGTCCTGTTCGGCCAGATCCGGGATCTCGTATTCGGCCGAGTCACCGAACATTCCATGCACCGCATCGCGCTGGGCGTATTCACGCATCTGCACGCGCTGGACCTGGACTTCCATCTCTCACGACGCACGGGCGGTCTATCGCGTGATATCGAGCGCGGTCTGGGCGGCATTCGCTTCCTGCTGCGTTTCATGCTGTTCAATATCCTGCCGACCGCTCTGGAGATCGTGTTGGTCGCCGCGATCCTGTTCTATCACTACTCGGTGTGGTTCGCGGTCATCGTCGTGACGAGCGTCGTGGCCTATGTCGGTGTCACGGCCACGCTGACCGAATGGCGCACGACCCACGTGCGCGAATCCAACCGGCTGGACACACGCGCCAACACGAAGGCCGTGGATGCTCTGCTCAACTACGAGACGGTCAAGTATTTCGGCAACGAGGCATTCGAGGCTGCCCATTACGACCGTGCTCTGGCCGGTTGGGCGGATGCCATGGCGCGTGCCCGACGCTCACTCGGATTGCTCAATACACTCCAGGCGCTCGTGATCGCCGCCGCGGTCACGGCAATGATGATCCTGGCCGGCGAACGGGTGGTCGCCGGCACCATGACGCTGGGCGATCTCACGATGGTCAACGCCTACATGCTGCAGATCTTCTTGCCACTCAATGCACTGGGCTTCGTCTATCGACAGCTCAAGAAGGCTCTGGCCGACACGGCCCGCATGTTTGCACTGCTGGAGGTCGAACCCAGTGTGCGGGATCGGCCCGATGCCGTGGCGCTCGATGCCGATCGCCCGGCCATCGCGTTCACCGATGTGATGTTTCGCTACGGCCCGGCGCGCCCGATCCTGCAGGGGGCCAGCCTGGCCATCGGTCCGGGCGAGAAAGTCGCGGTGGTCGGCGCCAGCGGCGCCGGCAAATCCACACTGGCCCGGCTACTGTTCCGGTTCTACGATCCGGATGACGGCGCAATCGTCATCAACGGTCGCGATATCCGCGATTACACGATCGCCAGTCTTCGTGCCGCCATCGGCGTGGTGCCCCAGGACACCGTGCTGTTCAACGACACGATCGGCTACAACATCGCCTACGGCGCCGCGGAAACCGCCACCGCCGCCGACATCGAAACCGCAGCGGAGCTGGCCAGCCTGTCCGATTTCATTGCCCGCCTGCCCGAGGGCTACGACACGCTCGTGGGCGAGCGCGGATTGAAACTGTCGGGGGGCGAGAAACAACGCATCGCCATCGCCCGCGCGATGATCAAGAATCCGGCGATTCTCGTCTTCGATGAGGCAACCTCGTCACTGGACAGCGAGGCCGAAAGCGCGATCAACGGCGCGCTCGCGCATCTGGCCGCCGACCACACCACGCTAGTCATCGCCCATCGCCTGTCGACGGTCGTCGATGCCGATCGCATCGCGGTGATGGAAGACGGCCGGATCATCGAGCAGGGGACGCACACGGCCCTGCTGGCCGCGGACGGTCTCTACGCCCGCATGTGGCAACGCCAGCGCGCCGAGGCCGCCTGATCGGCCCCACCGACTCGTCTTACGGCCTGTCAATGCAATCGCCGCCTTGCCGTCCAGGACGCCGCCATGCGGCGTTGCCTTGATCGTCTCACACCCTCGCGCGGGCTCGGCACGCCTTATCCGGCACAACATGGGCCACGGCCCAGCGGCTTCGTTCGAGCTGACAGCGCTTGAAACGACTCAGTGCGCATCCGCGATGCCGATGCCACGCCGCTGGCGCCACAGCAACAGCATGGCCGAAACCAGGGCCAGCACCGCGACCATTGCCGCGAACAACATGCCGGCACTGGCCAAACCGGCCAGGCGTGCCGTCACACCGAGGCCGACGACAGGAATCGAGATCGCCACATAAGCGACCACGAAGAACGTCGACGCCACTTCCGCGCGCCGCTCGGCCGGGCTCGCGGCACTGATCTCGCCCATCCCGGCGCGGAACGCCGCGCCCTGCCCGGCGCCGGCAACCAGGCCGCCAAGTACCAGCAGCATCAACGATTGCAACGCGATGGCGCCGATCACACCGCCCATGCCGATGATCAAGCCCAGACAGCCGGTCGGCAGACGGGCCGCGCGGGGCAGCCGCCCCTGCAGCATCTGGCCGACCGTGGACGCAACGAAGACCGCAAAGACGACGACGCCGGTCAGCGCATGATTGTCATACCCCAGAACCTGGCCCATGAAGGCCGGTGCGATCGCGGTGAACAGCCCCATGACCGCAAACCCGGCGAAGCCGGCGATGGCCGCCGGCACAAACACGCCGAGCACGGCCG
The DNA here is from genome assembly GCF_003602005.1 of Salinisphaera sp. Q1T1-3. Lineage (GTDB taxonomy): Bacteria > Pseudomonadota > Gammaproteobacteria > Nevskiales > Salinisphaeraceae > Salinisphaera. The sequence continues at coordinate 30,388 of NZ_QZWD01000024.1, forward strand.
GCGGCACGTTCGGTCGGCGAATCCGCAGCTGTGGTTTCGACGGCCGCTGCGCGGTCTCGGGCGCCAGGGCGACGACAACCCCGGCCAGCGCGATGAGCACGACGTCAACGATGAAGCACAGCTGCAAGGACATGGTGAAATATTCGGCCAGTACACCGGCTAGCAACGGGCCGAAGCCCAGCCCGCTCATATTGGCGCCGGTGGCCACGAGCGTGGCCTGCGGCCGCCATCCCGGTGGCGCCATCTCGACGACCGCCACGGTCGCCGTACCCGTGAATATGCCCGCCGAGAATCCGGACAGCAGGCGACCAAGGATCAACGGCCACAGACTGCCGCCCCAAAGGAAACAGGCCGCACTGGCCGCAGAGAGCACTAACCCCACCGCCAACAGCGGCCGCCGGCCGACCTGATCGGACCAGGCCCCGGTAACCAATAATGCCGCGATCACGCCCACGGCATAGACCGCAAAGATGACGGTGATCATCAGTTCGGAGAACCCGAGCGTCTGCTGATAGATCGGATACAGCGGCGTGGGCAGCGTGGTGCCCATCATGGCAATGAAAAATGTCGCCGCCAGGGCGACGAACATGAACCGTGATGACGGTTTCTGCGGCATGAGTCGTATGGGTCTTGGCGATGCCGTACAGGCTATCAGGCCGGACTGTGGTCGCCGGACGAAAAAAGACCCGGCCATGGCATGACCGGGTCGTCTTTTGCTGAGGCGATAGCGAACCTATGCCATTACTGACTGCCGGCGAACCAGCTGTCGACCTCGTCCGGGTGCTCGTCGATGAACTGCTTGATCGCCTTCTTGTAGCTGGTCTGGCGCGCCTGATACATGGCGGCCTGCAGCTGTTCCAGCGGGATGTGCATATTGCTCAGCACCGAAGCGAGCTGCGGATAATCCTGCTTGAAACCCTGACGCGCGACGACGTCGATGTGCTGCGCGGAGCCGAGCGTACCCTTCGGATCCTTGAGGAATCGCAGGTGCCACTTGCCGAACATCCAGTGCGGAGTCCAGCCGGTCACCACGATCCATTCCTTCTTCTTCTCGGCGCGCGCCAGTGCGGCCGTCATCGCGGCGCCGCTGGCCGAGACCAGGCGATACTGATCGTCAAGACCATAGGCCTTCATGGTCTTTTCGGACAGCTGCATGAGCCCCGCGCCCGGATCAATCCCTTGGATCTTGCCGCCGAGCTTGCTGGCGACTTCCGACTTCTTGAGATCCGAGATCGAGGACAGCTGATCGGCCGGCACGTAGTCCGGAACCACCCAGCCGAGCTGCGCGTTGTCGTAGAGCGTGCCCAGATCCTCGACCTGCCCCTTGAACTTCTTCCAGTAATCGGCGTGCGTATCGGGCAACCAGGCCATCATCATCAGGTCGAGATCGCCGTTGGCCACACCCTGATACTGGACGCCGATGGCCGACATCTTGAGTTTGACGTTGTAGTCGGTGCGCTGCTCGATCAGCGTCTTGGCGAGCTTGGTCACGAACTCGGCATCCGACCAGGCCGTCCAGCCGATCGTGACGGTCTTGTCGGAGGCCGCCTGGGCGCTGCCGAAGCTCGTCATCACGACGCCGGCGCCGACCAGCGCCGCGGATAGAACACTCTTGAGTCGATGTTTCATCGTTTTCGTTACTCCCTCGTTTGCAAATGATCCCGGAACACGACGCCGACGGCTCAGCCGGCGCTGGGACGTTCCGAGTTCGATCCGAACATTTTTGCCAGCCGCGAGAACACGCTCGCGCGTCGCCGGCGCTGCCCGAAACTCTGGGTCAACCGATCGAGAATGATGGCCAGGATCACGACCCCCAGGCCGCCCTGGAACCCCGTGCCGAGCCGAAGCTGCTGAATGCCGGCCAGTACCGGATCCCCCAGGCCGCCAGCGCCGATCATCGAGGCGATGACCACCATCGACAGCGCCAGCATGATGGTCTGGTTGATGCCGGCCATGATCGACGGCAACGCCAGCGGCAGCTCGACTTTCCAGAGCAACTGCAGACCGTTGCAGCCGAACGCCTTGCCGGCCTCGACGTTCTCGCTCGGCACGTAGCGGATGCCGACGTTCATGAGACGTACGACCGGCGGCATCGAGAAGATGACGGTCGCGATCACGCCCGGCACGCGCCCGGTGCCGAAGAAAATCACCGCCGGTATCAGATACACGAACGCCGGCAGCGTCTGCATGAAATCCAGCACCGGCCGCACGATCGCCTGCACCACGTCGGATTTGGCCATCAGCACGCCCAGCGGCAGACCGATCCCGAGCGCCGCGATGGTGGCCGCCAGCACGAGACCGAGCGTATCCATGGTCGCCGGCCAGAGATCCATGCCGAGCACCACATAGAGTGCGATCAGAACGAACAGCGTGAACTGCCAACCCACGCGCCACAGCGCCAGTGCGGCGAGGGCGATGAAAACGACCGGGGCCGGCAGCCAGTTGAAAAACGTCGTCAGATTGTCGGCTACGAAACTGATGACCGACGAGACCACGGAAAAGAACAGGTCGAAATGTGCCTGCATGAAGTTCACGACCAGCGTGAACCAGTCACCGATCGGCAGATCCACGATCAGATGGTCCGACAGACGCTGCCAGAGGCCGTCGTTTGCCACTTGAAACAGAGACATCAGGCAGCCTCCTCTTCCGAACGACTGAGCGTACGCAACAACACGGCGCGCGAAATCGCGCCGAGGTAGCGGCCGTCCGCGTCAACCACAGGCACCGGGTACGGGCTGCTCGCCACCGGCTCCAGCAGTTCGTTGATCGACGTATCGGCCGAGACCTGCGGCACGTCGTCGACGAACGCGGCCTCGAGATCGCCCTCGTCGTCCGCGGCCAGGCCTTCCAGACAGATCCGCAGCGATTCGACGGACACGGTGCCCAGATAACACCGATGACGGTCATGCACGATGGCCGCGTCGCGGCCGTGATCGTCCAGACGCGACAGCGCGGCGCGCACACTCATGCCGGCGCGCTCGATGACCGTGAGCTGATTGCGCTTGGCGACATCGCGCGCCGAGAAGACGTGGCTCACATTGACGTCGCGGAAGAACGATCGGACATAGTCATTGGCCGGCTTGCGCACGATGTCCTCGGGCGTGCCGACCTGGACCACACGGCCCGACTGCATGATCGCAATACGGTCACCGACGCGCATGGCTTCATCGAGATCATGCGTGATGAAGACCACTGTTCGAGCCTGCTCGGACTGCAGGCGCAGGAGTTCATCCTGCATCTCGGTGCGAATCAGCGGGTCGAGCGCGGAAAAGGCTTCGTCCATGAGCAGGATGGACGGATTGACAGCCAGCGCACGCGCCAGCCCCACACGCTGTTTCATGCCACCGGAAAGCTCATCCGGGAAACTCTGGGCATTGGCCTTCAGACCGACGGCGTCCAGTGCCTGCATGGCGCGCTTTTCGCGTTCAGCCTTGCCGACACCCGCCGTGGCCAACCCGAAGGCGGTGTTCTCGAGCACCGTCTGGTGCGGCATCAGCGCGAATGACTGGAACACCATGCTGATATCGCGCCGGCGAATCTTGATGAGCTCCTTGCGGCTCATTCGGATGATGTCTCGGCCGTCGATCTTGACGGCACCGCTGGTCGGTTCGATCAGGCGATTGAGCATCCGCACCATGGTCGACTTGCCGGAGCCCGACAACCCCATGATCACGAATATCTCGCCTTCCTGGATATCGAAACTGGCATCCGATACCCCGACCGTCATGCCCGTTTCCGCGAAGATCCGGTCCTTATCCTCACCCTTGGCGACACGTGCCATCGCACGCTTGGGGTGACTGCCGAAAATCTTGTAGACGTTCTCTACGGATAACTTGGTTTTCAAACGCTCCCCCTGAGCCGATTCAAACCGCATCCTAACGCAATGATCGGACACCGCCAGCCGGTAAACACGACCGACCGGACGGTCGGAGGCCGTGTTGTGCCAGCCTTTCAGGGGCTGTCACGGCCTGGGCAAGGACGCGTTTTTCCGCCGTCAGGCAATGGTTTCGAGTGGTAACTGTATGGCACAGGTGTTACATTCAGCATCCATAAAGGATTGCTGCCATGATCGAAACCAAACTCGTTGAACGATCGGTTTATCCGATCAGGCGACGCGTCCGCCGCGCTGCCTTGCGCCGCCTCGGCCGGTGGCCACGCGGCAACTACGACGTGCGCGTCGTCTACGATGCCGGGACACCGCGCTTCAAGAAGATTGTCTTCAACGGGGTTACCGAAGCACGGCGCGTTGCCGGCGTGCTCGCGTCATTCGGGGAGTCGGCACATGCCCCGCGCCTGCGGGCCCATTCCGGCAACGCGGTCTGGGTCGACTACGTCGATGGCCGACTGTTCCAGCCGGACGCCGCGGATGCCATCGCGCGGGCCGGCGACTGTTTCCTCGCCTTTGCACAACGCCACGCTATCCCGATCTCGCTGGCTGAGTCCGGCTACCGACAGCAGTTGACGGCGTCGCTGGCCTGGCTGCGGTCTGCTTCGGTGATCGATGCGACGCTGGCTCATGCGCTTCAGGCCCGTCTGGCCGCATTCGCCGACGACATGACGGTGCGACACGGTTTCGACTATATCGATCCGATCGTGCCGAATCTGCTGATCCGACATGACACCGGCACGGTCTGCGCGATCGATGTCAAAAATATCGCCCGCGATGGACTGGTCGGGGTCGGTCTGGCCAAGGCCCATGCGCGCTGGCTTGCCGATACCGAACTCGACCGGATCCTCGACCGGTTCACTGAACAAGGCATGCCCGACATCGCCAGCGCCTACGATTTCATCCGGTTCTACGAGCGCATCGCGCGGGTCACCGATCAGGCATCGCGTGAAATCGACAACCGAGGCGGGCTGCGCAAGCGCGCGGACAAGATCGCCAAGCTTGGCTCACTGATCTGAGCCCGCGGGGGCAGCTGGCGCGCACGTGAGCAACCGCCCAGGCATGCATATGCTCGACGACATGCCGCAGGCTCGGCCGCCGATGGCGACATCGGGCCGTTGCCACGTTGTGTGGCCGAGATCGATATCGACGGATCGAGTCGAAAAGACAATCGATCGCACGGCAGCGCGTAGCATCAGGCTTTTCGGAGAGACAGCCGACGTCTTGCCGGACTGTGATCAGGTGCAGCTCAGCCGGTTTGCCCGGAAAGCGCGATACCTGAAGAAGAGAATGGTGGCCGGAGACAGAATCGAACTGCCGACACTGCGATTTTCAGTCGCATGCTCTACCAACTGAGCTATCCGGCCACGCTCTCGCCGTTGCGGCGAGAGGCGTATTAAACCGATACGTGCGCCTCGGGTCAACCGCCCGTGTTCATGATTTCGGCGGAACGTAGTGTGTCTCGGCGATGTCGCCGTCACCGAAGAAATATTTTTCGGTCTGCTCGGCCAGGAATTCGCGCGCCTTGGGGTCGGCCAGATGCAGACCGTACTCGTTGATCAGCCGGGTCTGTTCCTGCATCCACTGCTGCCAGGCCGTCATCGAGACGTTGTCATAGATACGCTGTCCCAGCTCACCCGGCAGCGGCGGACGCGGCAGACCTTCGGCTTCGTAACCCAGCTTCACGCAGTTGACGGTATGGCTCATAGATTCAGATCGTGTTGCGGTGTATCGACCAGACGCGCGATCGGCGCCGGCACGCCGGGCAACGCGTCGCGCGCAAACCATTCGGCGTGGCCGTCCATGATACGAGTCGCGGCAAGCGATCGCACCCGCCAGGCATGAATCGTGAGCAGAAAATGGGTGAATCCGTGCTCGATGGGCGTCATCGGCACATCCGGCACGACATCCAGGCCGAAGCGTTCCCGGCAGGCTGCCTCGATATCGGCGTCCGCCGCGATTTCGGGCAGGCTCCAGAGACCGCCCCAGATTCCCGATGGTGGGCGTTTTTCCAGCAGCAGATGCCCGACCTCGTCCTCGATGACCAGCACCGTGACCGCTCGCTGCGGTCGGGCTTTTTTCTTGCGGCGTGCCGGAATGTCGGCGGTGATCCGTTTGCGACGCGCCTGACACCTGTCTTCCAGCGGACACGCGCTACAAGCCGGCGCCCGGCGCGTGCACAGCGTCGCCCCGAGATCCATAATCGCTTGCGTGTAGTCGGTCACGCGATGCGTGGACGTGTAACGGGCGGCCAGGGCCCAGAGCGGCTGTTCGTAGGCCGCCGTTCCCGGCGTGGCGGTGACGGCGGCCAGGCGTGCAATCACGCGCTTGGCGTTGCCGTCGAGAATCGGCGCCCACACACCGAAGGCCTGTGCCACGACAGCCCCCGCGGTCGAGCGGCCGATGCCGGGTAGCGTCATCAGTGTCTCGACATCGCGCGGAAAGACCCCGTCATGGGTTGCGACGAGCTCGCGGGCCGCGGCATGCAGATTGCGCGCGCGAGCGTAATAGCCCAGACCGGCCCAGTAGCCCATGACCTCGTCGCTGGCGGCCTCGGCCAGCGCGTACACGTCCGGGAAACGCGCCATGAACGCATTGAAATAATCGATGACTGTGGTGACCTGCGTCTGCTGCAGCATGATTTCGGCGACCCAGACCCGATACGGCGTGCGCGGGTGCTGCCACGGCAGATCGTGGCGGCCGTGGACATCGAACCAGGACAGCAGGGGATCGGCGATCGCTGTCGGTGCGTCGGCAGGCGGATCAATCGGCATGGCGGGCGGTATCGGCTCGGGAGTCGGGCGACACAGGATGCGCGGCACGCGCGCTTTCGGCCACCGCCTCGATGGCTTTGCCGGTATCGGCGATCTGATGACGCAGGGCACGCCCGATCGCCCAGTCTCCGACCATCGGCGGCACCCAGAACGCCGGCTCAATGGTGCTGTCGAAACCAATGATCGTCCGGTGCGGGCCATCGGCCCGGAATCGCCAGTGCGCGGCACCGGCCTTGAGATCGCCGGCATCGGGGACGACTTTCATGTCGATAGCCTTGGGCGGCGTCAGACGATAGGTCATGACCTGCTGGATCTGCTTGCAATAGAACAGCACACACATCGACAACGCCGACGAGAGCCGATCGCGGCCGATGCGACGAGTCGAACGGATCAGCTCGGCCCGATCGGCCAGTGCCTCGAACGACGTGGCCGCGCGATAGGCGGCCTGCCGCCCGACCGCGACCGACAACCGTGCGGTGACGTGGTAGCGCGTGCCGTCATGGCTGACATCGACGTGCTCGACGTCCGCTGCGTTCGCCGGTCCGGCCAGCATGAACCCCAGACCGAGCCACAGCAGACAGCGAGCGCGACGCGATTTACGCACCGTTCGGGGCATCGGGCGACGTGTCCCCCGCCGTCCCGGCGTTATCGGGCGCGTCGGGCCGCGTTGATCCGGCCGTGCTCGACGGCGATCGGTGCTCGGCATCGCCCCGGGGCGCCGGCGTGGGCTGACCGATCGCCGGACTCGGCGCGAGCAGGCTACCGTCGAGCGCAACCGGCACACTCTGGCCGGCGAGCGCGGCCAGAGGCGCATCGGCGTCGGCCGGCACGGCGACGAGCAGCTGATAGTCGAAGCGATTCGCCGGAATATTGAACAGGCCGTCGCCCCGTGCCACGAGCCGCGGCGTGACCAGCGACAGATCCTCGTTGGTCGCCACACCGGCCTTGAGCACGAACCGCGCCGCCAGCGACTCGATCGCCGTATGCGGCGCGCTCGCGTTTCCTGTGCTGTTGTTCGCGTTCCCGGCAGCACGGTGCAGTGCATTCGCCAGATCGTACCCGTCGATCTTGCCATCGGTCAGACGCAGCGCGAACGTGCCGGCCAGCGAGCGTTTCAGATCCGCCACACGACGCCCGCGGGCACTCAGATCGATATCGAAATCACCCAGCCCCGAGACCCGTCGATTCATCACGGCGTCGCCGAGCAGTGGCCCGAGGGCGATGTGTCGCAGATCGCCGCGCACACGATATTGCGGTGTCTCGGCGCTGGCATCGATGGCCCCTGTCAGATCGAGACGGCCGCCGTAGGCGCCGGCCACGAGCGAGTCGACGTCGAGCCGGCCGTCGTCGGCCGACAGTTTGACCGAGGCCCGGGCCAGACTCATGTTGGCAGCGGTCAGCGCGCCGATGGACAACCGCCCATCGAGCCGCATGGCACGGAGCAGGCTGAAATCCAGTGCATCGGCATCCGTGTCCGCGGCGGCGGTCCTGGCGTCGCGTTTGACCGGGCCGGTGGCCTGGGCCGCACTGCCGGGCGGCAGGTAATGATCGATGTTGAGCGTATCGAGTGCGAGTGCGAAATGCACCATCGGGTCGCCGAAATCCGCGATACGCAAACTGCCCGTCAGATGGCTGTCGTCCAGCCGCGCGGCGATCTGGCGAAACCGGATCTCGTCGGCGCCGCCTTCGAACTGGGCATCGAAACCGGCTCGCGAGAGTGCGGCCGACCACTGGGTATGGGGCGGTTCGATCTCGAGTTGCTGCATCACCGAGCGCGGCGAAAACGGCGCCACCGTCAGACGCCCGTAATAACGCAAACGGTCGTTCAACCCCTCGCCATCGACGTTGCCGGTAATCGTCAGCCCCGAACTCTGGAGCGTGACTCCGTCGAGCCCGAATCGCCCGGAATTGAAATCGACATCACCCGAAGCCCCGAGATTGGCCTCCTGTTGCCCGCCGGGCACATCCGGCCCGTCAACGAGTAGATTCAGACTCATGTCGGAAAAACGATAGAACCGATCGGCCAGATGCGGTTCGATCCGGGTCACCAGATGAATCCGCGCCACATTGCCGTGCTCGGCGCGACGCAGGCGGCCGCTGGCCTCCAGCCGGAAGGGGCTGCCGTCGGTCATGCGGCCGGTCTGCAGGCGGGCGTCGAAGAGTTGCCAACGCCGATGGCGGCGGGCGTTGTCGTAAGAGATCCGAGCCCCCCGCAACCGGACGGCATCAACAGCCAGTGACGTCACCGGCAGCCCGGGCGTGACGACCGGCGTCTCGCGCGCCGGCGAGGCCGAGGAAGCACCGAGCGCCTGCCCGGGGCCGGCAGCGATCGCATCGATCACGCCCTGCCAGTTGGTGCGGCCATCAGCGTCCCGGGCCAGGCGCAGTCGCAAGCCGTCGATCGTCAGCGTGCCGAATGCCAGCCGGCCGAATACCAGCGCCAGCGGTCGCGGCGAGACCCGCACGGCCCGGGCGTGTGCGAGCGGCGCGTCACCGACCCCCGTGGGATTGTCCACCTGGACGTCGTCGAGACGGATCGAGGGCCATGGCAGCACCGACAGCGTAATCGGCCCGCGGATCTGGACATCCCGCCCGATCGCCTTCGTTGCCAGCGCTTCGATGCGCCCGCGATAGGTCGCCGGATCCACGCTCGCGTACAGCGTACCCAGCGCCGCGCCCAGCAGGATGATCACGCCCAGCAGCAGGCCCAGCGTCCATTTGTGCCATGTCTTCATCGTCCGCCCTCTTCCCAGCAGGACCGCATCCAACGGCCGGGTGACCATGCAGGTCCGCAACAGCCGCGTTATTCTAGCCGCCGCCTCATTCACGCGCCCGCGCGCCCCGATTCACCGCCTCGCTATGCAGATCGAAGTCAACGGCCAGTCCACCGAATGCGCCGACGGTGCCACACTCGACCGACTCCTCGTGGCGCTGGGTTACGGCGAGTCCCGTGTCGCCGTCGAACGCAACGGTGAAATCGTGCCGCGCGCCCAGCTCGGCGAGACCCGGGTCACGGCCGGCGACCGGCTGGAGATCGTGCATGCCATCGGGGGCGGTCAGGCCGAATCGGTCACCGACACGTTCACCGTGGCCGGCCGGCGCTTCACCTCGCGCCTGCTGGTCGGCACCGGCAAGTATGCCGACCTGGCCGAGACAGACGCTGCCATCACGGCCTCCGGCGCCGAGATCGTCACGCTGGCCATCCGTCGCACGCCGGCCCTGACCGATCCGGAGGCCGCCGCCAAACACAATCTGCTGGATGTCGTGCCGCCCGAGCGTTACACGCTACTGCCCAACACCGCGGGCTGCTATTCGGCCGAGGAGGCCGTACGCACCTGTCGCATGGCGCGCGAACTGCTCGACGGCCACAACTTCGTCAAACTCGAGGTCATCGGTGACGAAAAGACGCTGTACCCGGATGTCACCGAAACCCTCCGCGCTGCTCGGGAACTGGTCGACGACGGCTTCGATGTGATGGTCTATACCAGCGACGATCCGATCGTTGCGCGTCGTCTCGAAGAGATCGGCTGCTGTGCGATCATGCCGTTGGCCGGGCCGATCGGCTCGGGGCTCGGTATTCAGAACCGTTACAACGTGGCCGAGATCGTGGCCAATGCGCGTGTGCCGGTGCTGGTCGATGCCGGCGTCGGCACAGCCTCGGACGCGGCGATCGCCATGGAGCTGGGCTGCGACGGCGTACTGCTGAACACCGCGATCGCCAATGCCGAGAAACCCGTGCTCATGGCCCAGGCGATGCGCCACGCCGTCATCGCGGGTCGCCAGGCCTATCTCGCCGGCCGTATGCCACGGCGCCGCTATGCGCAGGCGTCGTCGCCGACCACCGATCTGCCCTTCTGACTGTCGCCGGCCCTGTTCTCAATGACCGACTCGATCGACCATCCCCGGCGCATCCGCAGCTTCGTCAAGCGCGAGGGTCGGCTCACGCCGAGCCAGGAACGCAATCTCGCCGCGCTCTGGCCGCGCTACGGGCGCGAGCGCCCCGCGGCTCCGATCGACTGGCCGCACGAATTCGGGCGCGATGCCCATCGCACCCTGGAGATCGGCTTCGGCGCCGGCGAAGTCCTCGCGGATCTGGCGATCCGTCGCCCGGAGGCGGATTTCATCGGCATCGAGGTATATCGCAACGGCGTCGGCCGCCTGCTCGGGGCGCTCGACGAAGCCGAGGCCGACAACGTGCGAGTCTTTCGTGACGATGCCGTGGAAGTGCTGGCCGGCGCGTTCGCCGACGCGTCGCTCGACGAGGTCCTGCTTTATTTTCCCGACCCCTGGCCGAAGAAGAAGCATCACAAGCGTCGGATCGTCCAGCCGGGCTTCGCCGACGAGATCGCGCGTGTGCTCCGGCCCGGCGGCATCTGGCGTCTGGCGACCGACTGGATCAATTACGCCGAACACATGCGCGACGTGCTCGATGCCCATGCGGCCTTCGAGAACATCGGCGACACGAACGGCTATGTCACGGCCCCACCGCGTCGCGACACACGCTTCGAGAATCGCGGGCTGAACAAGGGCCATTTGGTTCACGACATGGCTTACCAGAAGCGATCGACGCCGCCATAAGCCCTGAATCGGCTGACTGGCACTCTTCTTGCTCTGATACATCCATCGTCTATCTGACCAACGATCAGTGGTCGCGCCGACGGATTCGCGATAGCGTCGCGTAAAGGTTTCGACGCGGTCCGGCGCCGGATCGGCGCCGCGCGTCCGATCGAAAAGGATCGCCATGGCAGCAAGGGCCGAGGGCGGGCGCCCTCTCAACGCGTGTCTGCGCGTACTCGATTTCATCGACCGTGCACTGGGATGGTGCGAGCGCATCATCGTGGCCGGGAGCGTGCTGTTGATGGCCGCTCTCATGTCCGGACACGTGGTCGGCAATCTGCTGTTCGGTACCGGTATTCCGGGCACCTATGAAATCACCGAGATGCTGATCGTGGTGATGACGTTCGTCGGCGTCGGTTATGCCGCCCGCTGTGCGCGCCACATCAGCATGTCGGCGATCTACGACCAGCTGTCGGGCAGACCACGCAAGGCGTTGCTGATCCTCATCAGTGTCGGCACCGGCGCCCTGATGTTCTATTTCGCCTACAAGGCGGCCCAGTACGATATCCAGATCCATGACCGCGGCCGGGTGAGTTCGTCCGTGCATGTGCCCTTGTGGCTCGTCTATCTCGCCCTGCCGATCGGCTTCACGCTGGCCGGCGTGCAATATCTGCTGACCGTGGTACGCAACCTGGTCAGCCCGGGCGTATGGCGCTCGTTCCGCGAGGAAGAGGAATATGCCAGCGTGCCCGTGGACGATTCGGGCGCCACGCATGCCGACGACACACCGCGCGGCGTGTAGTCCCGTGCCCGATACAACACCAATCGATACGAGGAAGCGCCGATGACGATGTGGCTCGGCCTGATCATGCTCGTGCTGCTGATGCTCGGGTTTCCGATGATGCTGCCGCTCGCGGTGGGCACGTTGTTCATGATGTTCACCGGCATGACATTCTTCGGGCCGGACCAGATGGTGTCCTGGATGATCACGGGCGTCGGCAGCTGGGTGCTCGCCGCGGTGCCGATGTTCATCTTCGCCGCGGATATCCTGACCAAGGGCCATACCGCCAATCGTCTGCTCGATCTCGTCGACTCGTTCACGCGGCATATCCGGGGCGGCCTGCCGATCACCACGGCTGCGTCCTGCGCACTGTTCGGTGCCGTATCCGGCTCGACACAGGCCACCGTGGTGGCCATGGGCGGGCCGATGCGCCCGCGCCTGCTGGCCAAGGGCTATTCCGACAGTTTCACGCTCGCGTTGATCATCAACGCCTCGGACATCGCGCTGCTGATCCCGCCGTCGATCGGTTTCATCGTCTACGGCGTCGTGATGAAGACCTCGATCGGCGATCTGTTCTTGGCCGGCATCCTGCCGGGCCTGCTGATCCTCGCCCTGTTCGCGGGCTACTGCTATATCGGGGCCCGGATCCGCGGGATCGCCCCGGAACCGCGAGCCAGCTGGGGCGAACGCCTCCGGGCGCTGCGCAAGACAATCCTGCCGCTCGGGTTCCCGATCCTTGTCGTCGGCGGCATCTACGGCGGCTATTTCAGCGCCGTCGAGGCCTCGGCGGTGGCCGTGGCCTATGCTTTCGTGCTCGAAGTGATCATCTATCGCCAGGTCTCGATCCGTGATCTGGGCAGTCTCGCGCTATCGACCGGCATGATCACCGCCGTGGTATTCATCCTCGTGGCCGTCGGCGCTGCGTTTTCCCAGACGCTCGGCACTGCCGGCGTGCCCGAAGCACTGCTCGGGCCGGCCATCGATGCGATCGGGCAGAACCAGTTCCTGGCCCTGCTACTGATCGCTGCGGCATTTTTCGTCGGCTGCATGTTCGTCGATCCGATCGTGGTGATCCTGATTCTCGTGCCGATCTTCAAGCCGCTGGTCGAATCGGCGAATCTGGCCCCGGTTCACGTCGGCGTGATCGTCACGCTGCAGGCCGCGATCGGCTCGGCGACGCCGCCGTTCGGCTGCGATATCTTCACCGCCATCGCGGTCTTTCGCCGCCCTTACATGGATGTCGTGCGCGGCACGCCACCGTTCATCGCGATCCTGCTACTGGCCACCCTGATCCTGATCCTGTTCCCGCAGATCTCGCTGCTGCTGCCCTCGCTCGGCGGCAACTGATCAGCCCACCGCGCGCGGCCCGATCATTGTCGTCGGGCCGCGTCACGCCCGATCGTCGGATGACGGGATACCGGCACTCGGCTTGCGCGGAGCCGTCCGATCTTGCACGTCGCGCCGTCACCGGAACAATCGCCACCGTCATATATCGGTCACGGCGAATACAAGACCGCTCCGAATCGGCTATCAAAGCCGTGCCCGCATGCCCGCCAACCCGATCCCAGGATCAGGATCTTGCGGTTGTCATCCCGCCTGCACCGGGCCAGTTGATGTGTCGTGCGGGTCCGCGCCAAGTGCTGTTTTTCGGCAAGACGAGGCATAGCACGCTGGATTGCCGCAAAACAGCACTTGTCCCGAAGGGTCAGGCCGCCTATGGCCATTCGATGAAGAAGCCTCCCGCGTTGCCAGTGTGGATCGTGGCACGCCACGATGCCGCGACTCGCGCCTTGCCGTACGCACTGCGGGCTCTCGACGAAGGCGCGCGCACGGCCGAGTGCGGGCAGCCCATCGGGCGACAACCCCGGATACCGCCCAATAAAAAGCCGGGCCATCGAGGCCCGGCTTCGCTTCGCTGACGACCGTCTGGCGGTCGGCGGCGGGATCAGCTGGCGCTGTCAGCGCTCTGGCTGTCGCTGCTCGATCCGTTCGAGCCGCTGCTCTGGCTGAACTGCTTCAGCAGGATGTCCAGCGACTGCTTGCCGAGCTCACCGGTATCGTTGACGTAGACCTGACGAACCGGCTTGGCCAGCTTGCGGAACTGGTCACGCTGCTGGTCGTCGAGATGAATGATATTGATGTCCGACTTGTCCTTGATGGTCTGAAGGCGCTTGTCGTTGAACTGCTTCTGGACGTCGTAGCCCTTCTTGACCATCTGCTGGGTCACGCTCTTGACCATCTTCTTCTGGTCGGCCGACAGTCCCTGCCACCAGTCCTTGTTGCCCATCAGCGTGGCCACGAACTGCGACTGATCGGCGAAGATCATGTCCTTCTGCACCTCGTAGAAGCCCATTTCCTCATGCGCGAAGACAGGCTGGATGTTGCCCTCGGCCTGGCCCTGCTGGAGCGCGCTGTAGAGCTCGCCGTAGGCGATGCTGATCGGGTTGGCGCCGTAGGCCTTGTAGGTGGCACGCAGCAGGCTGTTGTCCATCACACGGATCTGCAGGCCCTTCATGTCGGCCGGCGTGTGAATCGGCTTGTTGGCGGTCCAGACCTGATAGCCCTCGGTCAGCTCGGCGAGCGGCACGAGCCCGCGCTTCTTGAACGCCTGCTGCCAGGGCTGGCTTTCGAGGAATTCCGGCGAGTTGAGGACCTTGACCGTCTGCCATTGATCGGACGGCATCACGAAGTTCAGCGAAAGCAGCTGCGATTCCGGCACCGTGCCGCCCAGCGCGCCCGAGCCGAAGCCAATCTGGATCGCCCCGCTCTGAATCGCATCGTAGAGCGCCGAATAGGTGGAGCCCCACTTGCCGTAGGGCAGCAGCTGCACCTTGATATCACCGTTGCTCTTCTGCTCGATGAGCTTCTTGAAGTCTTCGGCGTACTGATACTGGACGCTGCCCTTGATCTCCTCGAGGCCGAAGCGCCACGTCGCGGCACTGGCCATGGTGCTCGCACTCATCAGACCCAATGCGACCGCACCCAGCAGGACATTTCGCAATTTCATTGCGACCCCCGTTATAGAAATGAACTCTCAGGTAAGAACAATGCAAGGATCGTGTCAAATGCGAGGCAGCCGGCATACGCACGATAGTCGAACCACGGCCACCGTGGTTTACACTGCGCCGCGTTTTTCGACAGGGCCGGCAACCCCGGCCGATGACAGAGACGCTTCATGGAATATCGCAAGCTCGGCCAGACCGATATCGACGTCAGTGCCCTGTGCCTCGGCACCATGACCTTCGGCGAACAGAACAGCGAAGCCGAAGCCCACGCGCAACTCGACTATGCCGTCTCGCGCGGCATCAACTTCATCGATGCCGCAGAGATGTACCCGGTTCCGCCCCAGGCCGAGACGCAGGGCCGGACCGAGGCCTATATCGGCAGCTGGCTTGCGGCGCGCGGCAAGCGTGACGACGTGGTCCTCGCGACCAAGGTCACAGGCCGTGCCCGGACACCGATGACCTATCTGCGCGACGGCGAGACCCCACGTCTGACGCCAGCCCAGATCCGCAGCGCGCTGGAGGCGAGTCTTTCACGTCTGCGCACGGATCATGTGGACCTGTATCAGCTGCACTGGCCGGATCGCTTCACCAATTTCTTCGGCCAGCTCGGCTACACGCACGATGCACACGAGTCGCCCGTGGCCATCGAGGACACGCTCGGCGAACTCGGCCGCTTGGTCGACGAGGGCAAGATTCGCCACGTCGGCCTGTCCAACGAAACGCCCTGGGGCGTGATGCGGTTTCTTGCTGCCGCCGAGACCGCCGGCCTGCCGCGCGTGGCCTCGATCCAGAACCCCTATTCGTTGCTCAATCGCAGCTTCGAGATCGGCCTGTCGGAAGTCGCTATCCGCGAGCAGGTCGGCCTGCTGGCCTATTCCCCGCTGGCCTTCGGCATGCTGTCCGGCAAATACGAAAACGGCGCGCGGCCCGCGGGCGCACGTCTGACGCGCTGGGACCGTTTTGCCCGCTACAACGGCGAGCGTGGTCGCGATGCCACCGCGGCCTATGTCGCGCTGGCCCGCGAGCACGGGCTGGATCCAGCGCAAATGGCCCTGGCCTTCGTCACCTCGCGAGACTTCGTGACTTCGAACATCGTCGGCGCCACGACGATGGATCAGCTCCGGACGAATATAGACAGTGCCGATCTCGTCCTGTCCGAAGCGCTGCGGACCGAGCTGGAAACGATTCACGCCGCGAACCCGAACCCCTGCCCCTGAAGACCTATGGCCGACCCGGCCGATCACGGCATGCATTGATCCGATATCGCCGGATATAAAAAAGCCGACGGCCCAACCGTCGGCTTTTTCCGGCATGGCCGATGGGACTCCGCAATCCGGGCCTGTCGCAATGCCGTTCACTTTACGATTCGCACGGAATAATCCGGCCTTCGATTGAGCGGTTCATCGCCTTTTCGCGACAAATAGTCTTTCGTACGCCGCTTGATTCGCCTTGGATTGGTTCGGCCTCTGGGG
>NZ_QZWD01000025.1 GCF_003602005.1 Salinisphaera sp. Q1T1-3
AACGCTGAGTCGCGCATTCTTGTGCGTGTTCATCCGGGTGGCTCCTTTGGCTTCTGGATTTCAGCACCCATCAGCTTCAAGGGTCGCGGCTCGGATGAACAATCTACTGAGAGGTCACACCTAGGGCCTGTTGAGGTTTCGTTCGAGCGCCTTTTCGTCGAGAGACCGCCGTGTGTCCGGCAAGGCTCGCAACGCCGCCGGGCGGGATTTGTGGCCCAACCCTTCGGGACAAGTGCCCCAAAATCAAAAACACGACGGCAATCCAGCGTTCTACACGCTGGCGCAGAATGACACGCTATGCGTGCTATGCCTCGTCTTGCCGCCCATCGTCAATTTCAGGGCGCACTTGGCGCGGACTCGCACGAAGCCTCAACAGGCCCTAGCCGCAACACCTGCCGCGGGCGGGACGGCGATCTATCGCGCGACGACAGACCAAGCCCATCCGGCCGGCGCCGACGACACCGGCCCGGGTGGTCGTCTCATTCGTCCTCGATGCCCAGCCGCCGACGGACCGCTTCGGCCGTGGCCCGGTTGCTGGTGACGACGGGCAGGCCGAACCGGCGCTCCAGATCAGCCAGCAGATGACGCGTCGGCAGATTCGTACAGCTCAACAGAAGCGCTTCGGCCGGGTCGTCACCGGCTGCGAGTTCGGCAATCGTCGCGGCATCGACCCGACCGATCGCCTGATCCGCGCTCAGCCCCAGAGAACGACTGCTGACCACGTTGAGATCATAGGATTCGAGATAACGCTGCTCGAGTATGGTCACGTCCTGGGTATACGGTGTGCGCAGCCGCATGGCCCGCCCACGACGACGCCCCGCCTCGGCGAACGCACGTGCGGTCGTGACCACCGGGCAACCGGCAACGGCCGCCAGCCGCTCCGCCAGCGCCGTCTCGTGCG
Source organism: Salinisphaera sp. Q1T1-3 (assembly GCF_003602005.1). Classification (GTDB taxonomy): domain Bacteria; phylum Pseudomonadota; class Gammaproteobacteria; order Nevskiales; family Salinisphaeraceae; genus Salinisphaera. The sequence continues at coordinate 902 of NZ_QZWD01000025.1, forward strand.
CGGCGCCGCGAAAGAAGGACCCACTGGTACAGGCAAAGGCCACAACGCTCGGGTCGATATCGGCGATGAGTGCCGCCGCCTCGAGCGCATGGTCCTCCATGACAGCGAGCCCTGCCTCGGTGACCGACGGCAACCGCATCCGGGCGAAATGCACGGAGCAGCCTGGGCCGAGCAGCGCCGGCAACTCCTGTTCGATCGTGGTATCCGTCGAGGGCACCAGCACCCCGACACGGATAGGCGATTCCGTCATGACACGACTCCAAAGACGCTCAGCAGCGAAGTACCGCCCAGCAGAACAACCACCGCAACGACAATCAGGCCCAGCAGATTCTGGAGCCAGCCATTACGCCAGGCCCCCATCAGACGCCGATGGTTGACGGCGACCAGCAGAGCGATCACCAAAATCGGCAACAACAGCCCATTGGTGAACTGGGCAAACAGGATCAGCGCCAGCGGCTTGGTCTGGAACGTCGCCGAGATCGTGCCGAACAGCAACACCGCGAGCCAGACGATACGAAACGGCCATGCGCGCATGTTCTGCCCGAACCCGAGCGAGGTGCTCACCGCGTAGGCAGCCGCCAGGGCCCCGGCGATTGCACTGGTCAAGCCTGCCGCGAACAGCCCGAGCGCCATGAAATAAGGCGCGGCCGGGCCCAGCAGCGGTTCGAGCTGGCGCGCCAGCGCCCCGGCACTGTCCACCGTGATATGGCGGCTGAAAAACGCGGCCGCGGCCGTCACCAGGATCGCCAGCGTGATGAGGCCACCGATCGCCACGGAGATGACGGTGTCGATGCGGGCGGCGCGAATCGAACGCGCGAGAGCGCGGCCGCGTGGGTAGGCTTCGAGCACGCCCGATGAATGCACGAACAGGTTGTAGCCGACGACTGTCGTGCCGATGAGCCCGACGGTCAGCATCTGCGCGCCCGAGGGAATCGTGGGGTGCAGCAGGCTCTGGCCCATGGCCAGCAGATCGGGCTGTACGAGACAGGCCGTCGTCACGAAGACAAGACACATCACCGCAACCATGCCGGACAGCGCCCACTGGATGACCCGGAATCGGCCGGTCCAGAGCAACGCACCGACCAACAGGCATATCACCGGCGGCCAGTATCGTGGGTCGGTTGCTGTCAGGCCCGACAGGCCCGCCGCCGTGCCCGTGATATCCCCGGCCGCATAGACCGCACTGCCAACCCCGAGCGCGGAGACGATCAGGGCGACCAGGGCCCAGCGCGCCGGGCCGCGTGGCACGAGCCCGCGTATCGCATTGCCCAGGCTGGCGCCAGTGGCCAGACCAAGGCGTGCGGCCATTTCCTGGAGAATCATGGTCGCCACGATCGAGAACAGGATCGCCCAGAGCAAGGCGAACCCGTGTTCCGCGCCGGCCAGCGTGGCCGTCGTGATCGTGCCCGGCCCGACGAAACAGGCCGCCACCATGATCGCCGGCCCCGGCCGCCAGCCACTCCTCGGCGGTGTCGGCACCGTATCGCGTTCCTCTGCGGTCCGTTCAATCATGCCCTTCCCTTTTGTTGAACAATCAAACCCGAAAAAGCATGAATCGGGCCAGCCATGTCTGACATCGTCTTACCGACGGGCCTCTCGCCACCGCGACGAAACCACTAAGGCCTGATAAATCACTTTAATTACAGATTCTTACGGCACAAACGGTCTTCTTTCATCGGGCCACAACGCAAACCCGATCTGAGGTCCGCTGGTGATGAGTACGTCGGCTTTGACAAAATTGTTCAACAAAAACTAAAGTCCCAAACCATGACTTGTCCACACGCCATTCGTCGCACGACGCTGCTTGCCGGCCGATCCTCGGCCGCGGTCAACGCGCGCGTGCATGGGCGTGATGCTGCCTGCATGCGGGAGACGACCGTGCCGACCGAACGCATCCCACTGCACTCGACGGGGGCAGCAATGCCCGCTTTCGGGGCAGGACATCGATCGGGCGTGACGTGTTGCCACCACGCCGACAAACCGATGATGACGGGCCTCACAACGCCGCGACCCCACGGCTTGCCCGGCGCCATGGCACGGGCCGGCACCGAAATCAAAACGCGTAAACTGCGGGCAAACCCACGCACCACATCGAAACCGGACAATATGGTGGCCAACAGCCCGACGCCCGCATCGGACGCCGTCGTCGATCGCGTTGCGGCCGCGCTGCGCTCGCGCATCGTGGCCGGCGAACTCAAACCGGGAACACGCATTGTTGAACAAGCGCTAGCCCGGGATACGGGCGCTTCCCGCAACACCCTGCGCGAAGCCCTGCGGCTGCTGCGCACCGAGCGGCTTATCGAACATGTGCGACACAAGGGCGCGGTCGTACGTTTCGTCAAACCGGCCGAAGTCATCGATATCTACAAGGTTCGACGCGCGCTGGAAATCCGGGCATTGCAGGAATCCGGGGTCGCTGCCGGGGATCGCCTGCGGCAGGTCCGCGAGGCCATCGAACAATCCGAGGCCGCCCTGCGCGAAGGCCGATGGCAGGATGTCGGTACCGGCAGCCTGCGTTTTCATCAGGCCCTGGTCGGGCTGCTCGATTGCCAGCTGCTCGACGAATTCTTCGAATCCACCGTCGCTCAGATGCGGCTGATCTTTGCCGTCATGGCCGACGAAGGCGCGTTCCAGTCGCCGTGGATTCCGCGCGATCGGGCGATTCACGATGCCTTTGTCGCCGGCCGCCGCGACGAAGCCATCGACCGTCTGCGCCTGTATCTGGACGACTCCGAGCGCGCCACGCTCGATGTGGTCCATGCCCATCACGCCTCCGACTAGAAAAGGACTTGCCGATGCCATCTCCCGCCGCTGCCTATCAGCCCGCCTCGGACACCGAAGTCGCCCGTCACCGGACGTTCTGCGACGGCATCGCCGCGGCCGAGCGCACGCCGGTCGAGCGTTTCACGCTGCCGATTCGCAGCGGCCGGGCCTGGCATGTGCCGGCCGGCCATGTCTGTCGCATCGTGGCGACCGACGGCCCCCAGGTCGGCGACCTGAATATCTGGAATGCCCACAACCCCCGCGAACACATGTGGGCGGCCCGGACACGCCAGATGCAGGCCGCGCACGTGACGACCTACGACCGGCTCTGGTCGACGCTGCCCTACCTGCGCCCGATCGCCACGATCACCGGCGACTCGCTGGCGCACTACGGCGTCGACGATGAAGGCGGGCGCGTCCACGATCTATTGGGCAGCCGCTGCGATCCGTACGTGAACAAGATTCTGTCCGGCGAGGAATTCGACTATCACTGTCACTCGAATCTCACACGAGCGGTGCTGCCCCACGGACTGACCGAATTCGATGTGCATGACGTGCTCAACGTGTTTCAGTGCACCGGGCTGAATGACGAAGACCGTTACTTCATGAAGGCCTGCCCGGCCGAGGCCGGCGATTATCTCGAATTCTTCGCCGAGATCGATCTGTTGTGTGCCCTGTCGACCTGCCCGGGCGGCGACCTGTCGGTACCGCTCTGGGGGCCGGATGCCCGCGACCCGATCGATACCTGCCGGCCACTGGGGGTCGAAGTCGATGCCGTGGCACCGGCGGCCCTGGCGGACTGGCATTCGCCGGCCGTGGCCGACTATGCCGGGATGCACGGCCTGTCCGCGCCGCGCCACGACGGCACGCGCGGCTGAGCGCGGCGCCGCTGCCATGATTCGCCGCGCCTGCCGGATGCATCGCCCGCACGACTCCGGCAGGCGCGCGGGCGCCATCGACGGCGACGCCTCCGGGATCAACCCGGCAGAGGGCCACGCTGCGTTGCTCCCGGCCACAATCTGTCGCAACGTCATCTGACGCCTATTCGAGCCCAGATACGCCTATGCCCACCATCGATCTCAATGCCGACGTCGGCGAATCCTTCGGCCGCTGGCAGCTCGGCGACGATGCCGCGATGTTCGAGTCGGTGACCAGCGGCAACATCGCCTGCGGTTTCCATGCCGGCGACCCGTCGACGATTCGTGCCACCTGTCGGGCCGCGGTCGATGCCGGGGTATCGATCGGCGCCCACGTCGCCTATCGCGACCTGGCCGGCTTCGGCCGTCGCTTCGTCGATTGTGCCTCGGGCGAGCTGGCCGACGACGTGCTCTATCAGCTCGGCGCGCTGGATGCCTTCGCTCGGGCCGCCGGCGGGCGCATCGGCTACATCAAGCCCCACGGGGCGCTGTATCACGCCATGATCGATCACGAGCCCCATGCCCGCGCCGTCATCGAGGCGCTGCGCGCCTTCGATCCGACACTGCCGATCCTGGCTCTGCCCGGCGCGCGCGTGCTGGAACTGGCCGACACACACGGCATCCGCGGCGTGGCCGAAGCGTTTGCCGATCGCGCCTACAACGCGGACGGCACGCTCGTCTCGCGCCGCAAGCCCGACGCGCTGATCAAAGACGACGAGACCATCGTGGCCAATATGATCCGGCTGGCCGAGGACGGCGTGATCATCGCGCGCGACGGCACCCAGGTCCGCGTGGCGGCCGAGAGCATCTGTGTCCATGGCGACAGCCCGGGGGCGGTGACCACGGCACAGGCCGTGCGACGCGCACTGGACGATGCCGGCATCACGATCGCGGCCTTCGCATGAGCGCTGCCGGCATCCGTCGCGTCGGCACCCGGGCGCTGCTGGTCGAATGCCAGTCGCTGGATGATGTGCTGGCACTGGACGCGCATCTGGCCGAGACGCCGCTGGCCGGCCAGATCGAACGGGTCCCGGCGGCCCGCACCCTGCTGCTGGGTTTCGACAGCGCACACCACGTAGCCGCCGCGGGGGCCCGCCTGCCCACGCTCGCCCCCGCGCCGATCGATGCCGACACCGGCCGCGAGATCACGATCGATGTGGTCTATGACGGCGCGGACCTGGCCGATGTCGCCGACCACACCGGCCTGTCGGTCGAGGCGGTCATCGCCGCGCATACCGGCCAGCACTGGCGAGCGGCCTTTGGCGGGTTCGCGCCCGGATTCTTCTACATGGTCGGCGATAACGACCGACTCGACGTGCCGCGACGCGCCGCGCCCCGCACGGCCGTGCCGGCCGGCGCCGTCGGGCTGGCCGGCCATTTCAGCGCGGTCTATCCCAAGCAATCGCCCGGCGGCTGGCAGCTCATCGGGCGGACCGATGCCCGGCTCTGGGATCCGACCCGCGACTCGCCCGCCCTGATCCGGGCCGGCGACCGGATTCGTTATCGGGCCGTCGATACGCTGGACGACACGCCGGCCGACGGCCCGGCGAGCGCGTCCGCAACGCAATCCGATGTCGGGGGTGATGCCGGCCCGGCGCTGTGCGTCGTCGACCCCGGTCTGCAGTCGCTGGCCGAGGATCTCGGCCGACCGGGGCAGGCCCATCTCGGCGTGCCGGTCTCCGGCGTGGCCGACCGGGCCGCGGCCCGCCAGGCCAATCGGCTGGTCGGCAACGCGCCGGGGGCCGCCGTGATCGAGACCGTGCTCGGCGGGCTCGTCGTGCGTGCCGTCGGCGAGGCCGTGGTGGCCGCGTCCGGCGCCCCGGGTGTGCTATCCATCGAGGGGCCGCACGGCCCGCGCCGCGCCGAGACCGGCCGGCCCTTTCTGCTGCGCGACGCCGAAACCCTGACATTCGCAGCCCCCAGCCACGGGCTGCGCCGATATCTGGCCGTACGCGGCGGGTTCGTCGTCGACCCCGTTCTGGGCAGTGGCGCCCGTGACACGCTGTCCGACATGGGCCCGCCGCCGCTTGCCGCCGGCGATACGCTGTCGATCGGCGCGGCCGACAACGGCCATGTTGTCGGCGCACCGGAGCCGACGACGCTGGCCGCCCCGCCCGACGATGGCATTGTCCGACTGCGCGTCGTGCTCGGCCCGCGGGCCGACTGGTTCAGTACGGCCACGATCGAGCGGTTCACCACAACGCCCTGGCGTGTCACACAGCAATCCAACCGGATCGGGCTGCGACTGGCCGTCGATGGCGACGACCAGGGCGACGACGCGGAGCCGCCGCTGCCCCGCGATGCGACCGGCGAACTGCCCAGCGAGGGCACGGTGCCCGGGGCGATCCAGGTGCCGCCGGCCGGCCGGCCCGTCCTGTTTCTCAACGATCACCCGGTCACGGGCGGCTATCCGGTGATCGCGGTGCTCATCGACGCGGATCGCGACCGCGCCGCCCAGCTCGCCCCCGGCGCAGTCATCCAGTTCGTCGCGGTCGACGCCGACGCGCCCCATTCGATCGAAGGAAGCTGACATGAAGCGGATTCTCATCGCCAACCGCGGCGAGATCGCCGTGCGCCTCGTGCGGGCCTGCCGCGACGCCGGCCTGGCCTCGATTGCCGTCTATGCCGATGCCGACGCCGATGCCCTGCATGTGCAGCTCGCCGACGAAGCCTGGGCACTGGATGGCACCGCCGGCGAGACGACCTATCTGGCCATCGACAAGCTCATCGCCATCGCCCGCCGGGCCGCGGCCGATGCCGTGCATCCCGGCTATGGTTTTCTGTCGGAGAATGCCGATTTCGCCCGCGCGGTCGTCGAGGCCGGACTGATCTGGATCGGCCCCTCGGCCGAGACGATCGAAGCGCTCGGCAACAAGCTCACGGCCCGCGAGATCGCCACGCGCGTCGGCGCGCCGCTGGCCCCCGGCACCGACGGCCCGGTCGACACCCCGGAGGCCGTACGCGACTTCGCCGACGAACACGGCCTGCCGATCATCATCAAGGCCGCCCACGGGGGCGGCGGGCGTGGCATGAAGATCGTGCACAAGGCCGCCGACATCGAGGATGCGTTCGCCTCGGCCGTGCGCGAGAGCGAGGCCGCCTTCGGCCGCGGCGAGTGCTTCGTCGAGCGCTTTCTCGACCGTCCCCGCCACGTCGAGGCCCAGATCCTGGCCGACACGCACGGCCATATCATCGTCGTCGGCACCCGCGACTGCTCGTTGCAACGCCGCAACCAGAAACTCGTCGAGGAAGCCCCGGCCCCGTTTCTCAGCGATGAACAGCGCCAGCGCATCCACGACTCGGCCAGGGCGATCTGTGGCGAGGCCGGCTATGTCGGCGCCGGCACCGTCGAATACCTGGTCGCGCCCGACGGCCTCATCTCCTTTCTGGAGGTCAACACCCGGCTGCAGGTCGAGCATCCGGTCACCGAGGCCACCAGCGGGATCGACCTCGTGGCCGAGCAGTTCCGCATCGCCGACGGTCAGGCCCTGACCGTGACCGAAGATCCACCGCCCCACGGCCACGCGCTTGAGTTCCGGCTCAATGCCGAAGACCCGGCCCGGGGGTTCCTGCCGTTTCCCGGCACCATCGAGCGCTTCGAGCCCCCCACCGGCGCGGGCATTCGGGTGGATACCGGCGTGCGCTCGGGCGCGATCGTGCCGGATGCCTTCGACTCGCTGATCGCCAAACTCATCGTCGCCGGCGACACCCGCGCCCAGGCCCTGCAACGCGCGCGCGCCGCCCTCGACGAGTTCGTCATCACCGGCCTGCCGACCGTCATCCCCTTCCACAAGGCCGTGCTGCGCGAACCGGCCTTCACCGCCGACGACCGATTCGGCGTGCATACCCACTGGATCGAGACCGACTTCAGCGAACGGCTGGCCGCGTCCGACGAACTGGCGGCCGCCGCGCCCGAGGCCGATCGCAGACGCTTTACCATCGACCTCGACGGCAAGGCCGTCCAACTCGGCCTGCCCGCCGCACTGCTGAACGCCCTGGGCACCGCCCAGACCGCCACGGCCGACACCCACGCCAGCGACGAAGCCGACGACAATGCCGTCACCGCCACCCTCAGCGGCACCCTCGTCCAATGGCAGGCCGACGACGGCGCCGACGTCGCCGAAGGCGATGCGCTCGCCGTGCTGGAAGCGATGAAAATGGAAACCACCATCAGCGCCCCCCGAGCCGGCACCTTCGAGCGGGGCGACCAACAGGCCGGCGATGCCGTCGCCAACGGCGACGTGCTCGGGCGGATCGGCTGATATCGGCCGGCCGCCCTGCCGGTTCTGCAACGGCGCGTTCCGCATCCGGGCAGCCTCCGGCTTGGCGAGCCTGTCGGTGACTTACAAAAACCGGGCCCTAGACCGGAAACACTCAGATCACCGCCTGCCTCCCGGGCAACGCACGCACACCGCCTCACGTACCACCACAGTGACACGCGATATGCATTTGGACCGATAAAGGCGTCCTCTCATCATGTCCGACACTGTTCCACGAATCGAGTTGTTACAAGTCGAACCCACCACCGTCTGGTAACGCGTCCTGGAGCCCGAGCAAATCAATCTGCGACGCCTGTGTCAGAGCATCCAGTACGCCATGGGCCGGCTGGAAACGAATTTGAAATCAACGGCAAGCGATACGGGCATCCCGAACTGGCCGATGGTCTGAGAGACAACATTGCCCGAGCGGCCAACAAGAAAACTCTTACGCTGTTGCCGCATTTGAATAACGGCTGTCTTCTATATCGCTACGATTTCGGCGACGATTGGACACACCGGATTATCGCCCAGGATAGCGGGCTGCCGAAAACCACGCCGTGCCCGCCACTGCTCGACGGCGCCATGGCCTGTGCCCCCGAAAACATCGGCGGCCACCCGGCCGCGCCGCATTCAAGGCCATCACAAGCCACAAGGCGATCACTGCATTCAGATATTCGGCGCGGATTTTGAGCCGACCGATTTCGATCGGGAAGCCGCCGCGGCATACTCAAGCGTATCCATGGCGCTTTCGGCCACAAGTGACCCCGCGGAGCCGTGAATGCTGACGCAATTCGGCACGGATGAAACCGAGCGGAAAACACGTTAACGCGGCTGCCTCAATCGTCGTCATTCGCGGCCTGCCAGAACACGGACCGCGCTTGCTCGGCCGCCTCGCGCAATGCGGGGCCGATCATCGGCGCCAGCCCGAAACGCGCCCGCACAACATCGCCCGTCGGCTGATAATCGTTCGGTTTGCTGATGTCTTCCGCGATGAATGCCATCAGACCGACGGTTGTCCAATTTTCACCGCTCGCCAGCAGATGCGCCATGGTCTGGTCGTAGCCGTTGATGCTCGCCAGAACCGAGCGCGAATTGCTCTTGGCGATATGCAACGGCGCCATCGCCGCGATTTCCGACTCGATCAAGGGTTCGGGGATATGCAGATAACGCAGCAGATACGGCAGATCCTCGAGAAAACGCTCGGTCAATGTGGCGTACGGCGCGGCCGGCAGCAGCAAAGCGATACGCGAATGCTCGGCCACGGCGATCACGAAAGGTTTGCGACCGTAGCGCACCACGTTCGCCGTCCAGTCCCCGAGACGATTTTCCGGCGTCGGCGTATCGGTTTCGACCGTCGCCTTGAGCGACTTGAGCAGCTTGCCGGTACAGCGGAATGCGGTCATGGCAGATTCCGTGGTTCCGTTCGTGTAGAACACCAAGCGATCATGGCACACCCGAAAGCCTCGTATGCCCGGCGTAACGGGCCAACCCGCAAAACGGCCTCGACAAGCCGGCCGGTGGCCACACGTCGACGCTGCGTCTATGAATTGAGCCCAGCGCGCCTCAGGACCGGCGTCGCTCGATAGCCAGACCGGGAAATCACGTCAGACACCGATGATCACAATCGGCACGGTCGATCATCACCGCCATACACAAAGCCATCGCCGAAACAGTCTCTGTATAGATTCTTCCCGAAGTTTATACACGTGGTGACAAACGTGTATATTTATTCCTTTAAAATATACACGTTTCCGATGGTCGCGCTTCCGTCGCTCAAACAACTCGACCCTGGACGATTCGAAACCGTCGCGATTTTCAAGCGACTCAATGCCACTACGCGTCGGCTCGCGGAGCTCAAGGGTGTGGCATCGACAATCCCGAACCAATCGATCCTGATCAACACGCTCGGCATCCAGGAGGCCAAGGACAGCTCCGCGATCGAGAACATCATCACCACCCATGATGAGCTGTTCCGGGGCGATGCGACCGAGCCTGGCAGCTCGCTGCAGGCCAAAGAGGTCTATCGATACCGTGAAGCGCTATTCACGGGCTACGACGCGGTTCGCCGGGATCGGCTGATCACGAATCGGCATATCCAGACGATACAGGCCACGCTGGAAAGAAACGCGGCCGGATTTCGTCGCATTCCCGGCACAGCTCTGCGTAACGGTTATGGGGAAACGATCTACACACCGCCCTCGCCGGAACAAGTACCGGCTCTCATGACCGACCTCGAGGCCTTCATCAACGACGACGCGCTGTTCGCGATCGACCCATTGATCAAGATGGCGCTCCTTCACTACCAATTCGAGAGCATCCACCCATTCTACGATGGCAACGGCCGAACCGGCCGTATCCTGAACGTGCTGTACCTGGTGAAAAACGCGCTGCTCGATATTCCGGTGCTCTATATGAGCCGGCACATCGTGCGCACCAAGGACGAATATTATCGCCGGTTACAGGCTGTTCGCGATGACGACGCCTGGGAAGCCTGGGTGGAATACATGCTGATCGCCGTCGAGCAGACCGCCGGCGAAACGATCGAGACGATTCAGGCCATCAAGGCCGCACTCCAGCGTTACAAGCATCAGATCCGCGAACGCCACAAGTTCTATAGCCAGGATTTGATCAATAACCTGTTCATGCACCCGTACACGAAGATCGCTTTCGTGCAGGACGAGTTACAGGTGTCTCGGATCACGGCGACCAAGTATCTGGACGAACTCGTGGCCGACGGTTTCCTGAAAAAAGAACGCCTCGGCCGGACCAACTTCTACGTGAACATCGCACTCAACGATATTCTGACCGGCGAGTCGATGACGAACTGAGTCGGCTGCCCCAGAGTACGAATACGCGACCGGCCCGAGAAGACCAAGGTACGACGATGCGAACAGTATTTATCAGCTCGGTGATCGAGGGCTATCAGGAGATACGCCAGGCCGCACGCCGAGCGGTCGAGATCATGGGCTTCAAGCCCATCACGGTCGAAACCGACCTTCCCGCAAAGGCCTACTCTCCGGAGCAAGCCTGTCTGACCGAAGTCTCGCAAGCCGATATGTATATCGTCATCGCAGGCGAGCGCTTCGGATACCGGACCGATAGCGGCCTGTCGGTCACACAAACCGAGTACCGAGAAGCGCAGAAAACTCAGCGACCAACGCTCGTATTCATCGAGCAGGTTCAGCCGGAGGCTGACCAGGAATCGTTCATCGACGAGCTGCAGGATTATGCCGCCGGGCTTTTCCGCCGGACGTTTTCGTCGCCCGACGAACTGAAAGACGAAATCGTTCAAGCCCTCAGACAGCTCGACGAAAATCAGCGAGCCGCTTCCGAGAAAGATTTCCAGCGGCGACTGGAGCAAGCGACGGCGAGTCACCAACACGCCCGCTGGTCTTCGGATCCCAACCAGCCGACCCTGACGGCGGCCTGGTGGCCGCAACCACCACACGATATCGATCTCAGCCGGCTCGAAAACCATCTCGACGACTATTTCGATATCGCTTGCGCCCAAGGTCTCCTGGCCAAACGCGCTGGATACGAATCCGTGTCCGGACCCGACCACGTCGGCTTCGCGAGCCAGGACCATCAGATCCGCCTGTTCGAAGACGGCCTGATCCTCTATCGCGGGATCGCAACGCCGCCGCAAACATCTCGCCATAACCCGCTATCGGGTATGTTTGTAGCGCCTTCCCAGATTCGCGCGTACGCGCTCGCAGCGTCTCACCTGTTCGATGCAACTGGCGCCTGGTGCCATATCGCGTTGACGGGCATGTCGAACAAGCATTTCGCTGAGCCACCATCCGCCGAGCAACGCTCCATGAGCATGCCGATGATGGCGACCGAAAACGTCGCGCGTAATCGTTGCCTCATTCCGTATACGTCTGACCGGTATCAGCAATTCATCGACCGTGCGATCGACCAGTTCGGTCGCGAGCTGTCGCACCGGTTCTGAGACACCGCTATCGCAAAGGGCGGTCTTTCCTGGCTACGGAATGGCTGGGTACACTCCGGCGCGATATGTTTCTTCGTCGGTCGCGCATGACAACGCCGTGCGCGGCGGTCTTGTAATCCAAAAGCTTGCATTGATGAATCAGCAGACGCATGAGCAACTCAAGAGCGCGATCTGGGAGATCGCCAATCGGCTACGCGGCCCCTACCGCCCGCCACAGTATCGACTTGTCATGCTGCCGATGGTCGTGCTGCGCCGGCTCGATTGCGTGGTTGAGGAGCGCAAGGAAGACGTACTCGCCGAATACGAGAAGCTTAAATTCCAAGACTACGACAGTAAGATAAAAACCAAGCTGCTCGAACGCGCTGCTGACCGTAAGCATAAGCCTGCTCTTTACAACGTAAGCCCTTTCACGTTTGAAAAGCTGCTGGGTGATCCAGACAACATCGCAGCGAATCTAGCCGTTTATATCAACGGCTTTTCGCCGATCGCACGCAGCATCTTCGAAAAGTTCGGCTTCACGGAACAAATCGAAAAGCTCGACAACAGCGATCGTCTGTTCACCATCGTGAAAGAGATGGCCGCGCTCGATCTGCATCCGGACCGGATCGACAGCCTGCAAATGGGCTATCTGTTCGAGCATCTGGTGATGCGCTTCAACGAGCAGGCCAACGAAGAAGCCGGTGACCACTTCACCCCGCGCGAAGTGATCCGCCTCATGGCGAACCTCGTGTACACCGGCGAGCAGGACGTCTACACACCCGGCATTTACCGCACCATCTACGACCCGGCCTGCGGTACCGGCGGCATGCTCTCGGAATCCGAGAAATTCATCTACGGCCAGAACGAAGACGCAAATCTGGCGCTCTTCGGCCAAGAATTCAATCCAGAATCCTGGGCCATCTGCTGTGCCGACATGCTCATCAAGGACGAGGAAACCAATAATATCGCTCCTGGCGATACGCTAGGCGACGGCAAGACAAAAGACGGTTTCGAGGGGCACCAGTTCCACTACATGCTCGCCAATCCGCCGTTCGGCGTGGAATGGAAAGACCAGAAAAGCGTTGTCGAACGCGAGCATAAAACGAACGGTTTCAATGGCCGTTTCGGTGCTGGTCTACCGCCGATCAACGACGGTTCGCTGCTGTTCCTGCAGCACATGATTTCGAAGATGCATGCCCCACCCGATGAGGGCGGCGAAGGCTCACGCATCGCAGTCGTCTTCAACGGCTCGCCACTGTTCTCGGGCGATGCCGGCTCGGGCCCGTCGAATATCCGCCGCTGGATCATCGAAAACGACTGGCTGGATGCCATCGTCGCCCTGCCGAACCAGCTGTTCTATAACACCGGCATCTATACCTATATCTGGCTCGTCTCCAACCGCAAGCCCGAAGAACGCCGCGGTCAGGTCCAGCTCATCGACGGCACGCGCTTTTTCCAGCGCATGAAGAAAAGCCTGAACAACAAGCGGCACGAAATCGGCGACGAACAGATCAACGACCTCACACGCATCTACGGCCGCTATCAGGACGGCGAAACCGCAGATGTCGTGATCGGCGGCGAAACCGAAAACCGCGTCGTCTCGCGGATTTTCAAGAATCACGAGTTCGGCTCTCTCAAGGTGACTGTCGAACGCCCACTGCGGATGAACTTCGAAGCCACGCCCGAACGAATTGCCCGCCTCGACGACCAGACCGCCTTCGCCAACCTGGCCCAATCCAAGAAACGCAAGGATAAAGACGCCGCCGCCAAGGAGATCGCCGCCGGTGAAGCGCTCCAAGCCGAGATGCGCGTCCTGCTTACCAACCTGGGGGCCAACGGGCGATATATGGATCGCGCGGTGTTCGAGCGCGATCTGACACAGACCGTGAAGCAAGCCGACGTCAAACTGCCCGCCCCGATCAAGAAAGCGATTTTCACCGCCCTTGGCGAACGCGATCCAGAGGCGGAAATCTGCCACGACAGCAAAGGACGGCCGGAACCGGATAGCGAGCTACGCGATACCGAGAATATTCCGCTACCGGACAGCACAACGCTACCGCTGCCGATGGGCTTCGGGCCGGATACGCCAAACGAAGCGTTGGTCGAAGCGTTCCGGGACGACATCGACGTCTACATGGCACGCGAAGTCTTACCGCACGTACCGGATGCCTGGGTGGACTACGGAAAGACGAAGGTCGGTTACGAGATTCCGATCAACCGGCATTTTTATGTCTACAAGCCACCGCGGCCCCTGGATGAGATCGAATCGGACATCACGAAACTCGAAGACGAGATCGCAAACCTACTCGACGGATTGGTGACATGAGCGGCGAATCGTCTTCTCCTGACGCTCGAACCCAAAGACGGCTTCGCTTTGATATGCGGGTCAATCCCGTTAAATCTGAGCTAGAACTGCCGCCGGAAACCGAAGTGTCTTTCGTCTCGATGGATGCGGTCGGTTCGCTTGGCGGCCTGCGTCTCGATGACATCAGACCGCTCGCGGACGTTTATGACGGCTATACCTATTTTAGGGATGGCGATGTCTGCGTCGCGAAGATCACGCCGTGTTTCGAAAATGGCAAAGGTGCGCTTGCAAGTGGTCTGGCCAACGGTGTTGCCTTTGGCACCACGGAACTGCATGTTTTACGACCTCGCCCGACACTAGACGCGAAGTTCCTTTTCTACCTCTCGATGTCGCATGAATTCCGCTCACGCGGTGAGTCGGAAATGCTCGGCGCCGGAGGACAAAAGCGCGTACCTGAAGTATTTCTAAAGGATTTTCGGCCCACACTGCCGCCCCTCGAAGAACAACGCCGGATCACCGAGCTCCTCGACGAAAAAACCGCTCGAATCGACGCGCTGATCGAAAAGAAGCGCGCGCTTCTAGATCGGCTGGCTGAAAACCGCCAAGCGCTGATTACACGGTCCGTCACTAAAGGGCTAAATTCTGACGCACCGATGAAGCTTTCTAGTATCGATTGGCTTGGCGAGATTCCTTCTCATTGGCAAGTTAGGCCATTAAAAAGGGTAGCGAAATTAGAGAGCGGCCACACACCTGACAGAAAAATAGAAAGCTATTGGGAGAATTGCACGATCCCATGGGTTTCACTGAATGACACCGATGCCCTTCGTCAAAACGACTATATCTCTTCAACAGCGTTCAACATCAATGAGCAAGGCTTAGCGAATTCCTCCGCGAGACTACTTCCCGCCAAAGCAGTAGTTTTTACTCGCGACGCCACAATCGGCGAAAGTGCAATCACTACCTGTCCTATGGCTGTATCACAGCACTTAATCGCTTGGCTTTGCAACGAAGGCCGAGTGCTCCCTGAATTTCTGTTAGCCGTTATCTACGGCATGACTGGTGAGCTAAAAAAACTCACGAACGGATCAACAATCAGCACAATCGGACTAGCGGACGTAAAATCGATTCGAGTCGCGCTTCCGCCAGTTGAAGAACAAAGAGATATCGTGGAGTTTGTGTTCTCCGAAATAGAGAAAATCGCTAGTATCGCTGCAAAGGTTCGAACGTCTATCGAGCAACTCAGTGAATACCGCGACGCTCTAATTTCCGCGGCGGTGACTGGAAACATACGTTCGTTAAACTCTTAGACTGTGCATCTCATCTACTTCGACGAAAACAAATACAGCGAAGCCAATCCGTTCTTCACGATTGGCGGCGTACTGGTACCCGAGGCGAAGGTGCTGGAGCTCGATGAAACACTGACAAAGATCCAGTCGAATTTCTTTGGCAGTAGTCATCTCACGACCCAGAACGAGTTCCACGGCAAGGAGATGTTCCATGGCAAGGGCCCGTTCAAGGGCCGCAAGCTGGCAGAACGCGTGCAGCTCTTCGATTATCTGGCCACGTTTCTCGTGGATAACGCGATCCCGATCCAATTGATCCATATCGATGTAGACCGTCATCGCCAAAAATATACGTATCCGGATCTGGAATACCGACTGGGGCTGATGCTGTTTCTGGAACGCGCCTGCGACTATCTAGATGCGGTCGACGACCTGGGGATCGCCTTCGGCGATTACGAGCAGGATGAGGTCGCCCGCTCGGTCGTGGATTTCTCCGAATACAAGACCTCGGGCAAGACACCCATGCATTACGGCCGGCCGCTGGGGCGGCTCGTCGACACGGTGTACTTCACACAGTCTCACCACAGCCGGTTTCTGCAACTGGCCGATGTGGTGGTGTACATGGCGGGGCGTTATCTCCACCAGCCCGAGGCGCCGGAGAAATGGCACGATGCGAAGGTCTGGGAGATATGGGAAAAGATAAAGGCCAGTGCGGATCTGCGTATCCAGCACTGGCCTTGATAATCGGAACGACTAGACCGCGTGGGTTAGGCCGCTTTTGGGAACGGCCCTCTAGTCGCTCTTGAAAATATAAGGCGCAGACGCGTCAGAATCAAGCCGATCGATAGGGGACGGCGATGCCGGCACATACCGAACACGATTTCGAAACCGCGATCGAGGCGGGGCTGATCGACCACGGCGGCTACGAAAAACGCGATCCGAGCGCCTATGACGAATCGCTGGCTCTGTTCCCCGACGATGCCATCGTCTTTATTCAGGCATCCCAGCCCAAACGTTGGGAACAGCTCCGAACCCTGTTGGCCGATAAGACCGCGGCAACCGTTCTGGATAGCCTGAGCAAGGAGCTCGCGCTCAAGGGCTCGCTGCATGTGCTGCGGCACGGCTTCAAGTGTTACGGCAAGCTGCTTCGGCTGGCCTACTTCCAGCCCAACTCGCGCATGAACCCGGAGTCGGCCGCGCGCTATCGGCAGAACCGATTGACCGTTACCCGCCAGGTCGCCTTTACATCGGCCTTGAAGCGGCCGGATGGCAAGCATCGCCGTTGCATCATCGACGTCACGCTGGCGGTGAACGGGCTGCCGGTCGTGACCGCCGAACTGAAAAATCCGCAGACCGGGCAACGCGCCACAGACGCGATCAAACAATACGAGCGCGAGCGCGATCCGCGTGATCTTTTGTTCGAATTCAAAAAGCGCGCGCTCGTGCATTTCGCCGTCGACCCGGATGAAGTCTGGATGACGACTCGGCTGAACGGCGATGAGACGTTCTTCCTG
This sequence comes from Salinisphaera sp. Q1T1-3, assembly GCF_003602005.1. Lineage (GTDB taxonomy): Bacteria > Pseudomonadota > Gammaproteobacteria > Nevskiales > Salinisphaeraceae > Salinisphaera. Next base: position 17,874 of record NZ_QZWD01000025.1, read on the forward strand.
CCCTTCAACCGCGGCGTGAATCACGGTGCCGGCAACCCGCCAGTCGCGGGTAACTGGAAGACCCATTATCTATGGGATGAAGTACTCCAGGCCGACAGCCTCATGGATATTCTCCAGCGCTTCATCCATCTGGAAGTGACCGAGAGAAAAGTCCCCAAGGACCGAGGCATACAAACGGTTCGGAAAGAAACCATGATCTTTCCCCGGTACCACCAGCTCGATGCGGTGCGCCAACTCGTGGGCCACGCACAGGCCAACGGTTCGGGCCACAACTACCTGGTGCAGCACTCGGCCGGCTCCGGCAAGTCGAACTCCATCGCCTGGCTCGCCCATCGGCTCGCGAGCCTGCACGACGCGGCCGATGCCAAGGTGTTTCATTCGGTGGTGGTGGTCACCGATCGTCGCGTGCTTGATGCACAGCTACAGGACACGATCTACCAGTTCGAGCACAAGACTGGGGTCGTCGAAAAGATCGACGAAGACACACAACAACTCGCGCGGGCGTTGTCGCAAGGCACACCGATCGTCATCACGACGATCCAGAAATTCCCTTTCATTTCCCAGGCGATTGAAAAGCTCGACGAGAAAGGCGAAGGCCTTCAGATCGACACGACAAACAAGCGCTTTGCCGTGATCGTGGACGAGGCGCATTCCTCGCAAAGCGGCGAGACGGCCGGCGCGTTGCGCGGCATGCTGAACAAGGACGGCATCGAATCGAGCATCGCGGCGCAGTTGTCCGATGAGGAAGACGATGCGCTATCGGATGCCGCCAAAGCCAATCTGCTGCGCGATGCGGCGCAACGTAAGCGACAGCCGAATCTCAGTTTCTTTGCCTTCACGGCCACGCCCAAATTCAAGACCAAGGCGCTGTTCGATGAGCCCGGCCCCGACGGCACGCCGCCCTTCCATGAATATTCGATGCGTCAGGCGATCGAAGAGCGTTTCATCATGGATGTGCTGGCGAACTACACGACCTACAAGCGCTTCTACGGGCTGGTAAAGCAGGCCGAAGCAGACCCGGAAGTACCGCGAAAGAAAGCGGCCAAGGCACTGGCGCGCTACATGGATCTGCATCCGGTCAATATTGACCAGATCGTCTCCGTGATCGTGGAGCATTTCCGGCTGAACGTGATGCACGAAATTGGCGGCAAGGCACGTGCCATGGTCGTGACCGGATCGCGCCTCGCCGCCGTAAAATACAAGAAAGCGTTCGATAAGTACGTCAAAGACCACGGCTACACGGCGATACGTTCGCTGGTGGCGTTTTCCGGCACGGTTGAAGATCCCGACGACGGGGGCGCTTCGTATACCGAAGTGGCCATGAACGATGGGTTGCCCGAACGTGAGTTACCTGAAGCATTCGAGCGCGACGATTACCGTGTCCTGCTCGTCGCCGATAAATATCAGACGGGCTTCGACCAGCCGCTGCTTCAGACGATGTATGTCGTCAAACGCCTGGCGGGCGTTCAAGCGGTGCAAACACTATCTCGACTCAATCGGATGGCATCGGGCAAGGCGCGTACCTTCGTCCTGGATTTCGTCAACGACGAAGCGGATATCTACCAAGCGTTCAAGCCCTATTACGAAACGACGCCGGTCGAAGAAAACGCCGACCCGCAGCGGCTCAACGAGCTACAGCACGAGTTAATACAGCAGGCTGTTTTTTCCCCCGATGATGTCATGGCTTTTGCGGCCATCTGGTACCAACCCAAACGCGAACACAGCGGGCGGGAGCATCGGGAAATGGCGGGCATCCTGGATAACGTCGTCGCACGCTTCGGCGCACTGGACGAAGAAGAGCAGTCGCGATTTCGCGGTCAGCTTACGGCGTTTCGCAATCTCTACTCGTTCCTTTCCCAGATCATTCCTTACCAGGACAGCGAACTGGAAAAGCTCTACACGTTCGTACGGCATGTGTTGACGAAGCTGCCGCGCCCGGACGATGACACGCCTGTCACGCTGGAAGGCGATGTGGCTCTGCGCTACTACCGTATGCAGCAGATGACCGATGGTTCCATCGGCCTCAAAGAAGGCGAGGCCTATCCGCTGAAGGGGCCGACCGACGTGGGTACCGCGGGCGTCAAGGACGAGGCCGTTCCATTATCGACGCTCGTCGAACGACTCAACGAACGGTTTGGAACCGACTTCACGGAAGCCGACCAATATTTCTTCGACCAGATTCGTGCCTCGGCCGAACAGGATGAAAAGATCAGCGAAGCCGCAAAAGCCAATACGTTTCCGAATTTCAAGTCTTATCTCACCCGGGTCATGGATGAGCTTTTCATACAGCGAATGGAAGGTAATGAAGAAATCTTTTCTCGCGTCATGAGCGATCCGGACTTCCGGTCGACGGCACAGGAGCATCTGGCCGCTGAAATCTTCAAACGCGTGCGCCACGGCTACGACTAATGGCGCTGACGTCACCGGTTTCCGCTGTTTTACTTTGTCAGCAGGCTCAAGCTGGCCTCTGGCACAAGCGGTTCGAGACCTCGCCTCGCCTGCTGAGAATGAGCCGACTCCGCTCTCTTTCAACGACCCGAGCCGCTGATGGGCTCTCGGAGTTTTTCTGAATGCCAGTCCGAAATACGATCTGGAAAGTCGGCGCACAGCCGCAGCTATTGAAGGAAACCCGTCTGCCCAGCGAACAGACGCTGGAACAGATGATCGTCGCCGAGCCGGGCATTCTGTCGGACGAGTGGATGCTGATCGGCCGGCAAGTCTCCACCGGCCATGGCGGGTATATCGACTTGCTGGCGATTGCGCCGGACGGCGGGCTGGTGGTGGTCGAGCTCAAGCGCGACCGCACACCGCGCGAAGTCGTCGCCCAGGCGCTGGATTATGCGAGCTGGGTCGGCGCGCTCGAAACCGCCGAGATCGCCGATATCTATGGCCGCTTCGACCCGGAAGGGACATTGGCCTCGGATTTCCGGGCCCGCTTCAACCAACCGCTGGATGAAGACACGCTCAACGACAATCACCAGATCGTGATCGTCGCGGCCTCGCTCGACCCGAGTACCGAGCGGATCGTCAATTATCTGAACAGCCGCGACGTGCCGATCAACGTGGTGTTCTTTCAGGTCTTCGAAACCGACGACACGCAGCTACTGAGCCGTACCTGGCTGATCGATCCGGGCGAAACACAGCTCAATGCCGCCGCCAGCGGCCGGACAGAACACGAACCGTGGAATGGCGAGGTCTATGTGTCCTTCGGCCACGACGATACACGCGACTGGGGCGAAGCCCGCCAGCATGGCTTTGTCTGCGCCGGCGGCGGCAGCTGGTACAGCAATACCTTGAACGCACTGGAAGCTGGCGCTCGGATCTGGGCCAAGATTCCCGGCACGGGCTTTGTGGGCGTGGGCCGCGTCAGCGGGCCGCGCGTCGCTGCCGCGGACTTTGAGCTACAGGACGCGAACGGCGAATGGCAGCCGGCCATGGATGTGCTGGAGCACGGTCACTACCACCACGAATACATCGACGACCCGGACCGCTGCGAATACTTCGTGCCTGTCGCGTGGCTAGAAACCGTACCCGTCGAAAAGGCGTTTAACGAGGTAGGCCTTTTCGGTAATCAGAACACGGTCTGCAAACCCACCGCGCCCAAATGGCGCGCCACCGTCGAGCGTTTGAAGAAAGCGTTTCCGCAATTCGACGATGAAGGCGCTGGCTCTCCCAACCGCCAGACGGCTCGATCCTCGCCTTGATATTTTCACCCCAAGGGTGAATAATTATAGGGCGCCTGTGACGGACGGGTGCCCTCCCATCCGCATTAGGGATTGCCATGGAGATACGGTTCAGAACGAACCAGCTCCAGAAATGCTACGAGCGGCATCAGACCGCGGTTCGTAAATTCGGCGACGCGGTGGCCCGCCGTTATGTCCTTCGCATCAACACCATCAAGAGCGCTCGCGATATCGACGAGCTGATCGCGCTTCCGGGGTTGCGATGTCACCCACTGAAAGGCGACCGAAGCGGCCAATACGCGGTCAAACTGACCGGCTTCTATCGATTGATTTTCACGCTCGAAGGCGACTCGCTCACGATCGTTCGCATCGAGGAGGTCAGCAAGCACTATGGCGACTGAAACCGACATTCGATCCGATCTTGCGATCGCGCCGGGTGAATACCTCCAGGAAGTGCTGGCGGACGCCGGCCTGAGCCAGAAGGATCTGGCGCAGCGCACTGGCCGCCCTGCACAGGCGATCAACGAAATCATCAAGGGCGTCAAGGCCATCACACCGGATACAGCGATCCAGCTGGAAACGGTGTTGGGCGTTCCGGCGCATATCTGGACCGGTCTTGAGAGCGAGTATCGGCTTGCGCTCGCGCGCCAGGAAGAGGCGCGCGCGCTTGCCGAGGAGCGCCCGTTGATGCGTAAATTTCCGTTCAAGGAAATGGCAGACATCGGGTGGGTGGCGTATACGCAAAAGCGTGACGAACGCATTCGAGAGCTGCGGCGATTTTTTGGCGTGTCCTCGTTGATGAACGTCGAAAACGTGGGTGCTTACGCGCCAGCCTTTCGCCATGCCGAGCATCGTTCGCCTTCTCAGTTGGCGGTCGCCGCATGGATCAAAGGCGGGGAGCACGATGCGAAACGAATCGAAACGGCAGCCTTCGATCGGAAAAAACTCGAAGCTCGGGTGAGCACCATCCGCGCGCTTGTGACTAATCGAGACGCGGTCGATGCCATTGCGCGATTGCGCGCCGTCCTTGCCGAGTGCGGCGTTGCTCTCGTGCTACGGCCCCATCTGACAAAAACCTATCTGACCGGCGCGACGTTCTGGATGAAATCGCAGAACAAGGCCGTGCTCATGATGAGTCTTCGAGGTAAATGGGCGGATATTTTCTGGTTCACGCTATTTCACGAGCTTTGCCATATTCTCAAGCACGAGAAACGACAGACGTTCGTGGATTTCGAAGGCGTAAGCACCCCGGGCATCACAGAACAGGAAGACGAAGCTGACGCGTATGCCCAGGAGGCGCTGATACCATCAGCCTACTGGCACGCGTTCGTTTCCGACCAAGATTTTTCGGCAAGAGCCATCGCCAAATTCGCGGCGCGAGTCGATACGGCGCCCGGCATCGTCACCGGACGCCTTCGCCGCGAGGAATTCATCGCGCCCAACCGACACGATTTCCGAGATCGGCTGGATTGGTCGGCCATTGCGCCAAGTGGCCTGGGCACGCGAATCACCCAGCGATTCGACGGCGTTGGCGCAACCGATCTCGAAACGCCCAACCGCGCCGAGCAACCTCGTATCGTCGATTTCGACGGATGATCGTTCTCGACACGAATGTGCTCTCGGAATTGATGCGCCCCGCGCCGAATCCCCAAGTCGTCGATTGGCTAGACAAAAGCAGTACGAACACGGCCGTTGCCGTGACGGCTATTACCGTCGCGGAGATACTTTACGGCGTCGAACGCTTGCCCGAGGGCCAACGCAAAACGAAGCTCGCACAGCACGCCGCGGCAATGTTCGATGAAGATTTCGCCGGCCGTATTCTGACATTCGACGGCCAAGCCGCCACGATCTATGCTGAACGCGTGGCTGCATGCGAGACCGCCGGCTCGCCGTGTTCCATGGCCGATGCGCAGATCGGTGCTATCTGCTTGCGCGCGAGCGCAACGTTAGCGACACGCCACACCCGTGACTTCGAGGCGCTGGGCGTGATGCTCATCGATCCTTGGACCGAAAACAATCGGTAGCGCGCACCCGCGTCTTCATTTACCAGCTAGATATCAGAAAACGGAGCCGCAGCAACCGCTCCAACTAGACTCGCACTCTTTCCATCAACGGCTCGAACCGATACACAGCGGATCGCCGACCGGAGGCTTCGCGGACCGTCTGCAGCAACCCTTCTTGCAAAAGAAGCCGTGTAAAGCGGCCGGCTGTTGCCGGCGCGATGCCTGCTTCGCGGGTAAAACGACTGTTACTGAAAACTGGATACGTGAATAGATAATCGAGCGCGGCCACCGAGTGCCTCGAGCCCAGCAGTTCGGCGAAGCGGACTTTCATGTGTTCATAGAAGGCTCGGATGGAATCCGCCACCTCGAGATTGCGCCTGGCCTGCTCGGCGACGGCCTGAAAGAAGAACTGGCACCAACCCGCCCAGTCGTTATTGGCCGAAATAGCGCGCAGGCGAGCGATGTATTCGTCTTTATGATCCTCGAAATAGCGGCTGACATAGAAGTGGGGCGCTGAAATAGCCCCGCCTTGCCAGAGCATCAACGTAATGAGCATCCGACCGACACGACCATTGCCATCCTCGAAAGGGTGCAGTGCTTCGAATTCAGCGTGCGCGAGTGCAGTACGCAGCAGTATCGCCATCTGCGGATCGTGGATTAGCGCGAACAGAGCCTCCATACCACCGGAAAGCTGCTCAGGCGCAATGGGCACAAAACTGACCTCGCTACTGCCGTGCGCGCCAACATAGTTCTGCTCGGTTTTGTAATGTCCTGGCGACTTGCTCGCTCCGCGGCCGAATGAAAGGAGCTGCTGATGGATACTTCGGAGCAACGATTCCGATAATGGCCGCCCTTCGTCGAGCTGCTCTTGCGCGGCGTTAAGCGCACGCCGATAGAGCGCGGTTTCTATCGCGTCCCAGCGAAACTCGGTCGAGGCATCCCCCTCGTCCGCATACTCAGCTTCGAGCTGAAGAATCTCGTCCATCGTGCTGATGGTGCCTTCCATACGCGAGGACACCACCGCCTCCTGGCTTCGCAATGGCGCCAGAAAAACTTCGCTGTTATGCAGGCCCTGGAGCATCTGATCGTAACGAGCCAAGGCTTCGGTTGCCGACAGCAGATTCGGCAGTAATTGCCCGTAGTCCAAGACATCGGGCGGAAATTGCGCGTAGTGATAGCGAACGGCTTTGCTGAGATCGAGGTCCATCTAGGTCGACGTGGCTCCGAAATACTTGCCGATCATTATAGGCTCATTCTGATCAACAAAAGAATTTGGCGATCATATTTGAGCAACAACAGGCATTGTTAATCACAACTGGGGACTAGAGAACGACAAGAAATGTTATGCGTCACCAGTGAGCGACAACGGGGTTCGCTAATCAAAATCAAGGGGGAATTGATCAATAAATCCCCCCATAAAATGATCAACGCATAAACGCATTGCGCGACAAACCGTCCAAAGTCCAGGCCAATTCCGGACCGGACGTCACGATCTACAAGTCCAGCCTATATGCTTAGTTACCAGTTCAACGTCTCAAACCCGCCTTCGACTTTCTTGTCCTGCTTGGACTCGTCCATGGCCACGGTCGCATCGTCGTTGCTGGCGTCCTGGGCCGGCAGCGGGCCGGCGCCGGGGTCGCGGGCGATGCCGTTGGTGATGGGGTGGTCGCGGAAGTATTCATCGAAGCGCATCTTCGCGTCGTCGCCGAACAGCATTTCGCAGGCTTCCATGAGGCCGTCGGATTGCTGGATGGTTTCCTGGCGCGAGACGAGGCTGATCTTGGAGCGGCGCCGCAGGAAGTCCTCGAGCTTGGTGATCATCTCGCGGCGGGCGGCCTGACGGACTTCGGCGCGGATGTATTCGGTGCCTTCGATGAGGATTTCGGCCTGGCGCGGATCCTCGCGGATGTTTTCCAGAATACCGATGGCATGGGCGGCATACCGACGCCACAGCCGCGTCGACAGCGGCTCGGAGGATGCGGGGCTGGTGTAGGCATCCAGGTCCATCAGCTGGGCCTGGTGGAAGAATTCGTCGCGCACCGCGTCCACCGGCTCGCCGTACCAGCGATAGCGCGGGTAGCGCACGCGGATGCCCATTTCCTTGACGAGGTTGGTGATTTCTTCGCCGACGTTCACGCAGTCGGTGAGCTTGCCGCCGAAGATGCTGACAAAGCCCTGTTCGATGTCGGAATCGATTTCATGCTTGCGCGACAGCTGCAGGAAGTCGCGATCCTTGCCGCCGGTGTTCTGAACCGCGAGCGGACGCACGCCGCAGCGCGTGGCGATGATGTCGGCCCGGTCCAGCGGTTTGTCGAGGTCCAGCCGCGCATTGATGTTGTTGAGGACGAAGTCGATGTCTTCGTCGGTGATCGCGGCGTGCGGATCGTCGGTTCGGGTGTCGGTGGTGCCAATGCAGGTCCGGTTGCCCATGGGGATGGCGAAGAACAGTCGCCCGTCTTCGTCGAAAAAGGCCAGCACGCGTTTGTTGGGCGTGACCTGATTGACGATCAGGTGAATGCCCTTGGACAGCACGTGGCTGTGTTCGGTGTGCTTGTCGGCCAGCGCGTTGGTGCGGTCGGCCAGCGGGCCACAGGCGTTGACCAGTGTCTTGGTCTGGACCGTCCATTCGCGACCGCTCATGACATCGCGCAGGCCGACGTGCCAGATATCGTCCCGGCGCTCGAAGCCGGTGGCCTCGACGTAGTTGGCGGCCACGCAGCCGCTGTTCATGGCCTTGCGCACGAAGTTCCACACGAAACGGGCGTCGTTGTCGTGCAGAAAGGCATCGGAATACTCGAAGCAGCCCGTGGCCGGCTTGGTGTTGATGACCGACTCTTCTTCGTTGATCTGCGTGAGCTTGGGCAGACGCGGGATCTTGGTGAAGCAGTTGCCGAAGAACCAGTAGATCCAGGTGCCGGCCCAGAGCACGAGCGGATGCCAGCGAAAGCCCTTGGTGATCGTGGTCAGGAAACGGATCTCCTGCACGGTCGAGGGGTAGTGGGTGATCAGATGATTGCGCGAGACACACAGCTCGCGCACCAGCTTGAAGTCGTAGGACTCCATGTACTTGATGCCGCCCCAGATGAGGTTGGACGACCACATGCTGGTCATGCCGGCGAAATCGCCCTGGTCGACCAGACCGACTTTCACGCCGCGCCCGGCAAGCGCGGCGGCCGAGACCGCGCCGTTGATGCCGCCGCCGATGATCAACGTGTCATAGACGCTGTCGTCGGCCAGTTTCTCGATATTGCTTTCGCGTAGCTGCATGGTCTCTCTGACACTCCATACGCCGCGCTATCCCGGCCGGGTGACGATCGGTGCGGCGTCAATACGACTGTAGGCTACCTAGCATACCGTGCTGCGCTGGTTTTCGATGCAGCTCGGCGCCAACCGGGCGCGCCCTGGCCCGTGAACACGACCGTCGACGCGATCGATGACGGCCCGCGGTCTTGTGAACACCGCCGCCCTGCGCGCTCGGCGCTCGATGTCGCGTTGCATGCACCGCACCGATGCACGGAGAATCCGGTCTTTCATCATCCGGGAGCCTGCCATGAGCCGCGCCATCGAGATCCAGACCGCGACGGGCACGATCGATGCCCACGTCTTCGTCCCCGAGCAGGCCCACGGCGCCCTGCCGGGCGTCGTGCTGTTCACCGATATCGGCGGCCTCCGCCCCTGTTATTTCGACAAGGCCCAGACCATCGCCGACGACGGCTACGCCGTGCTCATGCCCAACGTCTATTACCGCGACCGGGCCGGCTCGGTCGTGCCCGAGGGCAAGTCCTTTCGCGATGACGACGTGCGCCCGACGCTGTTCGAGTATGCCGGCCGGCTGACGCCGGATGCCCAGGCCCACGACTTCGTCGCCCTGCTCGGTGCGATCGATGCGGACCCGGCGTTCGCGGCCGGGCCGGTGGGCGTGGTCGGCTACTGCATGACCGGTGCGTTCGCCCTGCGCATGGCCGCCAACCACCCTGACCGGGTCGTGGCAGCCGCCGGCTTTCATTCGGCTCGACTGGCCGAGGCGGATGATGCGAACAGTGTGATGCACGGCGTGGATCGGATCCGGGCCCGGGTGTTTCTCGGCCATGCCGATGGCGATGCACTGATGGATGCCGCGCAGATCGGCCGGCTCGACCAGGCGATGGCCGCAGCCGGCGTGGATTTCGCCACAGAACTGTTCGCCGGCGCTGCCCACGGCTACACCGCCTTCGATGCGCCGGCCTACGACGAGGCCGCCGATGCCCGGCACTACAAACGGCTGTCGACCCTGTTCGACGAGACGCTGGCCGTGACGCCCGGCTGATCAGGGCGTCGTCGGCGCCTCGGGCGTCGAATGATCGGTGGTCGGCCCGTGGATGCCGAGCGTGCTGTCCACATCCGCGTAATGGGTGTGGATGGTGGTTTCCACCGACAGCCCCTGCTTGAGTCGGGCGATCACGTTGCGATCGGCATCGATGGCGATCTTGACCGGCAGGCGTTGCACGATCTTGGTGAAGTTGCCGGTGGCATTGTCCGGTGCGACCGGCGAGAACGTGACCCCGGTGGCCGGCGCCAGGCTGTCCACATGGCCAGACAGTTTCATGTTCGGAAACGCATCCACGTGGATCGAGACCTTCTGGCCGGGCGCGACATGGGTCAGCTCGGTCTCGCGATAATGGGCCAGCACGTAGATGCGCTGTAGCGGTACCACGGCCATGAGCGCCGTGCCGGCATTGACCCAGGCGCCCGGACGGGCCGCGCGCTGGGTGATCACACCCTCCTCGGGCGCGACGATCGTCGTGTACGACAGGTTCAGCTTGGCCTGGTCGAGATTCGCCTGGGCCTGCTGAAGATTGGCTTCGGCCCCGCTGGCCTGGGCCTTGAGCACGTCCAGCTGCTTGCGGGCATCGGCCAGAGCCGCCTCGTCGGCATTCGTCTGCGCTTCGGCGGACCGCGCCGAGGCATCCTGACGCTGGCGATCCTCCTGGGAGATACCGTGCTGGCGGGCGAGCGTGTTGTAACGATCCGCGTTGCGCCGCGCGAATTCGGCGCTGGCCTGGTCTTTGTTGACCGTGGCCTGGGCCTGATCGATACGCGCCGGCTGGCGCGCGATCTCGGCCCGGGTTTCAGCCAGGGACGCCTGGGCGGTGGCCAGGCTTGCCTTGGCCGCAGCGACAGCGGTCTGATAATCGCGCGGATCGATCTTGACCAGCGGCTGACCCTTGTGGACCGGCTCGTTGTCATTGACCAGCACGGTCGCGATCTGGCCCTGCACACGCGGCGAGATCGTCGTGTAGTGCGCTTCGATCTGGGCATCGTTGGTCCAGACGTTGGCGCTCGGCACGAACGTGCGCCACAGCACCACGGCCACAAACACCACCACGATCAGCGCGACGATGGCCAGCAGGACGTACCACCCGAGCGAGCGGCGTTTCTTGGGTTGTTCTTCAGACATGGGAGTCAGGTTCCTGGCGGAATCTTCAAACGGGGCGGATAAACGCGCTGCGTGACGATGCAGGTCAGCATCAGCACGCCGGCCAGCACCAGCATCAGACGCCAGCCGTCGGCATAGGCCAGCGTCTCGACCTGACGGTTCATCTGCTGGGCGAACGCGGCCAGCACGCTCGGGTCGGCATGGGGGGCGAGTGCGGCGGCGTCGTGGCCGGTCAAGGGCGCGGACTGGGACAGTTCGGCACGATGCGTACCGACCCGGTCGAGCAGCATCGTGGAATGCACATCGGTGCGATGCCGCAGAAACCAGTCGATCAGGCCGGTGCCGACCGGGGCGGCCAGGGCACGCGTGGTGTTGATGGTCGCCGAGGCATACGGGCCTTCCGTCGGGTCGACGACCCCGGTGGCGATCTTGAGTAACGACACCACGACCATCGCCTCACCCACGGTCGCGATCGCCTGGCCGAGATAGAAATTCTGGCGCATCCAGTCGGGGGCGACCTGCGCGTGCAGCCAGCACGTCAGCATCATCATGGCCAGCCCGGCGACGACGAACCAGCGCGCATCGACGCGCTTGAAATTGAGCACCCAGGCCACGAGCGGCAACAGCACGAGCGACGGCAATCCGATGATCAACGTCAACGGCATCGACTGCAGCGGTCGATAGCCGTGCAGGCTCGACAGGAAACCGCTCGGCAGCAGACTGACCGAAAAATTCAGGATGATGAAGCCGAACAGCATGACCGTGCCGAAGGCGAAATTCGGCCGCAGCATGATCTGGGGCCAGATGAACGGCACCGGGTGATACCACTCGTTGTAGATGAACAACGGCAGCACCACGACCGCCACGAGCGTCAGACAGACCAGGAACGGCGAGGCCATCCAGTCCAGGCGCTCGCCCTGCGTGGCGACAATGACGATACAGGTCGTGAGCGTCCAACCAAGCAGCAGGCCGCGCCAGTCGAGCTTCTTGAACCGGTCGAGGTGCAGCGGATCCTGCGGTACGCCGTACCAGATCAGCACGATCGCGATCGCCACGAGCGGGACCACCGACAGATACAGCGCATCGTAGCCCACGCTCTGATGCGCCCAGGCCACGATCGGCGCGCCGAGATTCGGCGCGAACGTCGCAGTCAACGCATAGACCGCGAAGCCCATCAACTTGATGGAAGGCGTCAGGAAACGCAGCGCTGTGGTCATCAGCAGCGGAATGAGAAAACCGGTCGACAGACCCTGGCCGAAACGCAGCATCAGAAAGACGCCGGGGGTATGAACCAGGGCACACCCCACGCCGACCACCCCGAGCAGGAGCGTGGCGAACGTTGCGAACCGCCGCATGGAGAATGCGATGGCCAGCCACGGGGCGATCAGCATGCCCATGGCTTCCCCCACGTCGAACAGCGTGGTCATCCAGCTGCCCAGACGGGTACCGATCCCGAGCGCGCCCTGGATGTCCGCCATCGCCAGGCTGGTCGCCTGCGCGTTCATATCGGCCGTCAGACAACCCAGCAATACGCCGAGCAGACCGCAGATCAGGTGCAGCGGCATACCCTGCTGCGGTTGGCCGCCGCTCACGTCGGCTCATCCGTGGACGAGCCGTTGAGGTTTTCGGCCATCGTTTCCGCCATGAAGACGAACTGCTCGATATCGGCCTGCGACAGACCTTCGGACATCAGAAGGCCGGCCTGGTGCTGCAGGCGGATGATCGGTCCGATCATCGCCTTGCCCTGCACAGTGCAGCGGATCAACGGCGCGCGCCCGTCCTGGGGATTCGGCCGGGATTCGACCAGCCCGAGGCGACGCAGCTGGCCCACGATGCGCGTGACCTGAGCGCGATCCGTGGCCATGAGTTCCGCCAGCACATGAACCGTCGGGGCGGCTTGGAAATAGGCGCCCTTGAGTACGCGCGTCTGGCCGACCGACAGCGTGATGCCGCTGTCGGAAAGCGCGCGGCGCATGGCGCGCTGATACGCGTGCATGAGCCGATGAAGACTCTCGCCGAAGATCAGGCGCTGGTCGTCTGCGTCGTGCATGGGAGGCGCTCCGTGAGCCGGAAAGCGGCGCATCATCCGCAAACTCATTGACGGTGTCAATGAAAATAATCATCGACAATGCATCGCTGCGGTATGCGGAACCAACCGGCTTGCCTACAGGTCGTTGTCAGTTGCAGCATCAGCCGATATCTCTCATCTCCCTTATGCCTGTGACCACCCAACAACCCGCCAACGCGCATCGCCTGGCGATCGGCGACTTCACGCTCACCACGCTGATCGACGGCCAGTTCGAGGCCGGCTTCGGTCTGCTGTCGAACATTGACGAAACCGAAGCCAAGCGGCTGCACGACGCCAGCCGACGGCCCACGCCGCCGCGCATCACCCTGAACGCCTATCTACTGGAAACCGGTCAGGAAACCATTCTCATCGACACCGGCTTCGGGCCGCTCGGCGGCGGGGCCGGCGGCCGTCTTTTCGAGAGCCTGGCCGATGCCGGCCACGCGCCGGACGATATCGACACGGTGCTCATCACGCACATGCATCCCGACCATATCGGCGGTCTGGTCGATGCGAACGACCAGCCGACCATGCCGCGGGCCCGTGTCCTCGTCCCGGCCGGCGAGCTGGATTACTGGGGCGGCGCGATCCCGGCGGATGCCGACGATGCGCAGACACAACAATTCGAGGCCGCGCATCGCGTGATCGCCGCCGTGGGCAGCCAGATCCAGCACCTGGAAGGCAATGCCGTGCTGCCCGGCATCACCCGCGTGCCGTTGCCGGGCCATACACCGGATCACAGCGGCTATCGCATCGCCTCGGGCAACGCACAACTGCTGCTCTGGACCGACATCGTGCACCTGCCGTCGATCCAGTTCCCGAATCCGGAGGCGACCGTGGCCTTCGACAGCGATGCCGCACAGGCCGCCGAGACCCGGCGCCGGATCATGTCCGAGGTCGCCGAGAGCCGTGAACCGGTCGCCGGCCATCATCTGGATTTCCCGGGCGTGGGTTACGTGGTCGCCGACGGCGCGGGCTTCCGCTGGCTGCCCCATGTCTGGACGCCATAGGGCGTGTTGAGGTTTTTCGTTCGAGCGCCTTTTCGTCGAGAGACCGCCGTGTGTCCGGCAAGGCGCGAGTCGCCGATCGTGGCGTGCCACGATCCAGACTGGCAACGCCGCCGGGCGCCCATCGTCGATTTTTCATGGGCGGCCCAACCCTTCGGGACAAGCGCTGTATTGCCGCAAAACAGCACTTGGCGCGGACTCGCACGAAACATCAACACGCCCTGGGTCTGAGCCTTCGAAGCACGCCTATCAGGAGTTCATCATGAAAATCGGATTCATCGGCCTCGGCGCGATCGGCGCGCCGATGGCCCACAATCTCGTGGCTGCCGGTTTCGACGTCACCGTCTGGAATCGCACGGCCGACAAGTGCCGAGCGCTGGTCGAGGCCGGGGCCACACAGGCCGATACGCCCGCCGACTGCGTCCACGGCGATCTCGTAATCACCATGCTTGCCGACGACCGGGCGCTGATGGCCCTGCTCGACGAGCACGGCCTGATCGAGGCAATGGGTGCATCCACGGTGCACGTCAATATGGCCACGGTCTCGATCGATTGCGCCCGACGCGTCGCCGCGCGTCATGACGAGGCCGAGCGGGCCTATATCGCCGCGCCGGTGCTCGGCCGGCCGGATGTCGCCAAGGCCGGCAAGCTGCAGATTCTGGCCGGCGGTGCCAGCGCGGCCATCGAGACGGCCCGCCCGGCGCTGGAAACGCTCGGCGCCCGGGTCTGGCCGGCCGGCGAGGCGCCGTACCGGGCCAATGTCATGAAACTGGCCACGAATTACATGCTGGTCTCGGCGGTCGAGAGCATGGGCGAGGCCGCGGCCATGACCGCGGCCTACGATATCCCGCCCGGTGATTTCCTGGAGATCATCACCTCGTCGGTGTTCGCGGCCCCGGCCTATACCGCCTACGCCCCGGCGATGACGACACGCGAATACGACAATCCCGAGGGCTTCAAGCTCGCACTCGGCGCCAAGGACATGGATCTGGCGCTGGCCGCCGCACACGCCGAGAACGTGCCGATGCCGATGGGGGCGACGGCCCGCACGCGCCTGACCGAGGCCATGGCCGCCGGCGACGGCGACAAGGACCTGGCCGCACTGGCCGAGAGCGCCCGACGCGGCGCCCATATCGACGACTGATCGCCAATTCGCCGGATCTGCCACAATGGACGCGTCGGCCGCACGGTCGGCGCGTTTTTTATTTCATCGAGCCGAGCCTGCCATGGATATCAGCAAAGCCAGCCCGCTGTCCCGCCTGTTCGGTGGGGGTTCGCCCTTCGAGGCCCTGTCCGAGCACATCCGACAGGTCGATCGCGGCGCGGATCTGTTGACCAATTTCTTCGAGGCCAGCTCGACCGGCGACTGGGATCGTGCACACACGCTGTATCGCGAGATCTCGGACTGCGAGCACGAGGCCGACGATCTGAAGGACCGGATCCGGCTGAATCTGCCGAACACGCTGTTCTTGCCGATCTCACGCTCGGACCTGCTCGAGCTGGTCGAGGCACAGGACAAGATCGTCAACAAGATCAAGGACATCGCCGGACTGATGACGGGCCGGCGCATGCAGTTTCCGGCCACGCTACTCGACCCGATCAACAAGTATATTCAGGTCACGATCGACACGGTCCACCAGGCACGCCAGGTCCTCGAGGAACTCGATGAGCTGCTGGAATCCGGCTTCGGGCGCAATATCTCCGAGATGATCGAAGACATGGTCGTCGAGCTCGGCAAGCTGGAAAAACGGGCCGACGAAGAACAGGTCGCCATTCGTCGCCAGCTGCTCGCGCACGAAAGCGAGCTGCCGCCGCTCGAGGTGATGTTCCTCTACCAGATCATCGACTGGATCGGCACGGTCTCCGACCGGGCCGAGCGTGTCGGGGCACGTCTGCAGATCATGATGGCGCGTTAAACGCCGAACGCCCCCATGACTGTGTGTATCCCGCGCCGGCCACCGGCGTCGCCGCCGCTCGGCCCTCCGGACCGTGGGGCCGTATTCGGGATGGTCATCGGGCTGACATGCGTCTGGGCTAGCGTGGTCGCAAATGCAATGACACCGCGTCATGGCCACGTCATCGGATACCGGCAGCGCGATCCAGCGACTCTTCGCGCGCTCGCCCTTCAAACCCCTGTTTCGTCATATCGCCACCGCCGATGCAGCGGCCGGGCAACTGCGGACGTTTCTCGCCGCGGCGCGCGCGGCCGACTGGCACCGGGCAGAGGAATGCCATGGCGCGATCGTCGATCTCGAGCACGAGGCCGACGATCTGAAACGCGATATCCGCCTGCATCTGCCCCGCCGACTGCTGTTGCCGATCTCGCGCGGAGACCTGCTCGAACTGATCGAGGCACAGGATCGCATCATCAATCGCATCAAAGACATCAGCGGCCTGATGCTCGGTCGTCGGCTGCTGTTCCCGGCCGCACTGGCCGACGAGATGATCGCCTTTGCCGGCACCTCGATCGCCGCGGTCGGCCAATGTCGCCGGCTGCTCGGCGAGTTCGACGATCTGCTGGAATCCGGCTTCGCCCGGGATGCGGCGACCCTGATCTCGGATTCGGTCGCCGAACTCGCTGCGCTCGAAAAACGCGCCGACGCCGAGGAAGCCGCGCTACGCGGTGCCCTGCTGGCGCGCGAACACGAACTGGCGCCGCTGGACGCCATGTTCATCTATCGCATTATCGACTGGATCGGTACCCTAGCCGACCGCGCCGAGCGGGCCGGCACGCGACTCCAGATCCTGGTGTCGCATTGAATCACCCGCGACCGCCGGTCCGTCTCCGAGGAAACGTTGCATGTCTCTGATCGCCAACCACGCCGATCTGCTTCTCGTTCTTGCCTGCGTATTCGGCTTCTTCATGGCCTGGGGCATCGGCGCCAACGATGTCGCCAACGCCATGGGGACATCGGTCGGCTCCGGCGCCGTGACGATCTGGCAGGCCGTGATCATCGCCGGGATATTCGAGTTTCTCGGGGCCTGGCTGGCCGGCGGGCAGGTCACGCAGACCATCAGCGGCGGCCTGATCGATCCACAGATCGTCGCCGCACAACCGGATCTGCTGGTGATCGGTATGCTCTCGGCGCTGTTCGGCGCCGCCTGCTTTCTCGTGGCGATGTCGAGCGCCGGCATGCCGGTCTCGACAGGGCAGTCGATCATCGGCGGCATCCTGGGTTTCGCGCTGGTGGCCTATGGCTTCAGCCCGATCAACTGGGGCGAGATCATCTCGATCGTGATCAGCTGGATCGCCTCGCCGATCATTGCCGGCGCCCTGGCGTTCTTGCTGTTCGAGTCGATCCGGCGTCTGGTGCTGGACAACCCCGACCCGGCCGCCGGCGCCCGGCGCTATATCCCGATGTATGTCTTTCTCGCGGCCCTGGTCATCAGCCTGGTGACGTTGATCAAAGGGCTGTCGCACATCGGCCTGAATCTGTCGCTGACCGCCAGCATTCTCATCGCGCTGGGCATCGGCGGCGCCGTGGCCCTGTTCGCGGGCATCGCCCTGCGCCGGATCGATCTGTCGCCGGAAGCCCGCGCCTCGGATCGCTTTCGTAATGTCGAGCGTGTCTTCGGCTACGCCCAGATCTTCACCGCCGCCACCATGGCCTTCGCGCACGGCTCGAACGATGTCGCCAACGCGGTCGGCCCGCTGGCGGCCATTCTCAACACGCTCAACCACCCCGGCCAGATCAGCGGCGAGTCGGAAATCGCCGGCTGGGTGCTCGTGCTGGGCGGCGCGGGTATCGTCTTCGGGCTGGCCACCTACGGCCATCGGGTGATCGCGACCATCGGCAAGCGCATCACGGAGCTGACCCCGACCCGCGGTTTCTCGGCCGAGCTGTCGGCAGCCAGCACTGTGGTACTGGCGACCTGGTTCGGCATTCCGGTCTCGACCACGCAGACCCTGGTCGGCGGCGTGCTGGGCGTCGGCCTGGCGCGCGGCATGCGCGCGCTCGATCTATCGGTGCTCGGCGGCGTATTCGCCGGCTGGGTGCTCACCCTGCCCGGCGCAGCTCTGTTCTCGATCGTCTTCTACTTCGTGCTGCACGCCCTGCTCTAGGGCGTATCGTCATTCGGCCAATCCGGCCGCCAAGAATGCCTGGACCTGGGCGTGCAGGGCCGCCCGCCGATGCTCCAGCAGTGCGAAATGGCTGGCGTCGGCGATCTCGACATACTGGCGATGCGGGGCGCCGGCCAGCGCACCGAACAACGCAAGCCCGTCGGTTCGTGTGGCGGTGGTATCGGCGCTGCCACGAATGACGAGCGTAGGCACGCGAATCGCGCCGGCGTCGTAGACCGGCCGGCCGGAAAAGGCCTCCCATAGATCGAGCATGACGCCGTTGGGCGCGCGCACAGCCTGGCCGGGCTCGTCGGACAGCATGGCCGCGAACCAGGCATCGTGGATTGCCGGATCACGCCAGGCGTCCGGCCGGGCCGCGGTGATCTGGGCCAGCCACCGCGCCTCGGCCTGACCGGCCGTTTCCGTGCGATAGGCGCCCAAGCGCCGACGGCAACGGGGCTGGCCCGGTTCGGCGAGCGCGGCCTGCCATTGCGGATTCGCGCTCGCATAGACCGGAGCGAACAATACCAGTCGCTCGATCGTGCCGGGCCGACCGGCCGCATAGCGTCCGCTCGTCATCGTGCCCCAGGACCAGCCCACGAGATGCACGCGTGCCACGCCGGCACGCCGGCGTATCTCGGCCACGGCATCGGCGATATCGGCCACGGCATCGGTCGCGCGACAGAACGGCTCGCCCGTATCGGCCGGGGCGTCCATCGCTTCTGGCCGATACGAGCCGCCGTAGCCGCGCACATCGAGGGCATAGGCGTCGTAGCCGTCGGCAACGGCCCGGGCCAGCCAGCTGGCCCCGGGCACGTCGAACATCACACCGGGATAGGTCGCACCGTGGACGAA
The DNA here is from genome assembly GCF_003602005.1 of Salinisphaera sp. Q1T1-3. Lineage (GTDB taxonomy): Bacteria > Pseudomonadota > Gammaproteobacteria > Nevskiales > Salinisphaeraceae > Salinisphaera. Next base: position 36,969 of record NZ_QZWD01000025.1, read on the forward strand.
CAGCACCGCCCGGCCGGCATGCCCGGGCCGGCCGACCGCCGTGGCCTCACGCAGCCGAATGCTCTCACCCGGTGCTGCAGTGCTGTCGATCGTCAGCGATGTGGTCATGTCGGATCGGGCGGTTCGGCGTCGAAATCGATATCGTCGGCACGCTTGGCCACATTATCGGCCACGAATGCACCGCGCTCACCCATCGGCTTGTTACCCGAGACCGTGGTATCCGCGGCGGTCTGAAATTCCATCTGGGCGTTGATCTCGCCGCCCACGAGCATGATCAGAATGGTGATGTAGAGCCAGGTCAGCACCACGACCACAGCCCCCAGAGAGCCATAGGTCGCCGAGTACGAGTTGGAAAACGCGACGTAGAGCGAGAATGCCAGCGAGCCGAGCACCCAGAACACCGTCACGATGGCCGCACCGACGATTACCCAGCGCCATTTCGGGCGCGTCCGGCTCGGGGCATAGCGATACAGGCCGGCGATGCCGAGCATCAGGAACAGCGCCCCGATACCGAGCCCTACGCCGCGGGCGACGGCCACCAGGCCGGTCCCGAAACCCAGCCCGGCCACGATCAGCGGCACGCCGGCCGCCAGCAGCGCCACGGCGATCAGCCCGACGATGATGGCGATCGTCAGGGCCAGCGAGACCAGCGTGGTGATCACGAAATGCCGGGTTTCCTTCTCTGCGTAGACGACGTTGAGCGCCACCATCAGCGCGGTCGTGCCCTTGCGCGCGCTCCACAACGCCAATGCCAGCGTGACCAGCGCGGTCACCCCCAGCGAGCCACTGGGGCGGGCGGCGATCTGCGTCATCTGGCCGGTGATGGTGTTGATCACGTCCGGCGGCACGAGGCCATCGAGACTGTTCATCTCGGTGACCACGGTGGCCGGATCCTGGAACAGGCCATAGATGGCCACGAAGGCCGCTACGCCGGGAAAGATCGCGAGCAGGCCGTAGAACGACACGCCGGCCGCGATGATCGACAGATTGTTGTCGGAAAAGGCATGAAAGACCCGCATAAGCACGTCCTTCCAGCCCACGAGCGGGATGTGCGCCGGCGTTCGTGCGGCGCGCCCGCGGCCGTCTTCCGGCATGCGCTCTCCCCGGCCCAGTCGTTGTGCGTTTTTTCTGTGCACCACTTCGATCCCTGGTGAAACCCCGCGACTGCAGTATACGAGAACCGGACGATCCACCGATGCCTGCCGATGCCTGCGCATCGGCGCCTGCCGCGTGGTTCAGCGGCGAGGCGGCCCCGGCTGCCGACGCGCCACGCGCGGGGCGAGCTCGTCCCATTCCAGCTCGTGATAACGCGCCACGTCGTCGCCAAAGAAAGCGTACTTGATGACATCGAAATACGGCGAGTGGTCAAAGTCCCGCGGCGTGATCAGCCGGGCGTTGCGGCGATGGAAGACCATGCCGCCGTCGACGCCGCGATGAATGGTCGGCAGGATCGGATAGCGCACGCTGGCAAAGGCATTGGCCAGCAGCGTCGAACAGATCGCACGCACGGCGTCGCCGTGGCCGGCCTCGAACAGCGTCGAACGCCAGCGGCGCGGCAACAGCCCGTACGGAAAGAAGAATCGCAGCAGATCGAGAATCTGGCGACGGTCGTACGGGACACCGAGCCGGTTCAGGGCGTAATCGATCACGGCCTGGGCATCCGCCGGTGGCATCTCGTGCGGCCGACACAGGCGCAGGTGCTCGCCGCGATAGCGTGACAGCGGCGACAGATGTACCCCTTCGCCGAGCTGGGCCTCAAGCAGCAGCGGGGTATCCGCGGCCCAGCCGGCCGTGTCGACTGCCGCGCGGGCCTCGGCGTGTTCGAGCGTATCGGCCCGCCCGATATAGAGCGCGGCGTGTGTCCAGGACGACAACGTCACGCTCTGGATGATGCCGGCCACGCGGCTGCGTCCCTGGACGAGGATCACATCGGCCGGCCGGGCGTGCTCGCACAGACGCGCGAAATCCGTCCGCGGCGCCTCGGGTGGCTCGACATCGCGCGACAGCCAATCACTGACGGCATCGATCAGGCGCGCCCGCCAGCGGCGTGGTTTCCGAGCCGTCACGCTATCCTGCATCCCGATCATCATCCATACTGATTTGCGCCTTTGCTGGGGCCAGGCCCGACTTTGGTGTAATATGGCATCTCAACGGAAGACGCTGTCCGATGCGGCTTCCGGTTCCCTGACGCCAACCGAGAGAGACCGAGTGGCCCGGCCACGTGCGATAGAACGCTCCAGCCTAGTGCTCGCCCTGATGGCCGTGGCCGTGGGGATTGCAGCGGGCTACGGCGCCGGTCTGTTTCGCGCCCTGATCGGGCTGTTCCACAACATCGCCTTTTCCGGCACCTTCTCTTTCGCTTACGACGCCAACCAGCATACCGATGCCAGTGTCTGGGGCGCGGGCATCATCCTGGTGCCGATGATCGGCGCGGTGATCGTGACCTGGCTGGTCAGGACATTCGCCCCGGAGGCCAAGGGCCACGGCGTGCCGGAAGTCATCGACGCGATCTATTACCGCGGCGGCATCATCCGGCCCTCGGTCGTCGCGACCAAGGCGCTGGCCAGCTCGATCTCGATCGCCACCGGCGGCGCCGTCGGCCGCGAAGGGCCGATCATCCAGATCGGGTCCGCGCTCGGCTCCGGGCTCGGCCAGCTCGTGCGCCTGCGCGAGTGGCAGCGCAACACGCTGATCGCCTCGGGCGCGGCCGCCGGTATCACGGCCACCTTCAACGCGCCGCTCGGCGGGCTGCTGTTCGCCATCGAGATCATCCTGCCCGAAACCAGCGGCCGCACGCTCATCCCGGTGCTGCTGTCCACCGGGGCCGCGGCATTCGTCGGCCAGAGCCTGTTCGGCGATACGCCCTCGTTCAATATTCCGGCGCTCGGTAACAGCGGGCTGGAGCTCAGCTCGCCGACGCTGTTCGTCATCTACGTGATATTCGGCGTGCTGCTGGGGCTGGCCGCCTGGCTGTTCACGCGCAGCATCTACTGGGCGGAGGCGGCGTTCGAGAAACTGCCGGTCAACGATTACGTGCGCCACGTGGCCGGCATGGGTGTCGTCGGCGTGATGATGTACGCCTTTCTGGTCTACGGCGGCCATTACTACGTGGAGGGCGTCGGCTACGCCACGATCCAGAACATTCTGGAAAATCTGCTGACCAATCCCTGGCTGTTGCTGCTGCTGTTCGCGGCCAAGCTCCTGGCCACCTCGCTGACACTGGGCTCGGGCGCTTCGGGCGGCGTGTTCTCGCCGGCACTGTATCTGGGCGCGACGCTGGGCGGGGCCTTCGCCGTGGCCATGCAGCACATCGCCCCGGGCTTTCATCTGGACGTGGCCACCATGGCCGTGCTCGGCATGGCCGGCGTTGTCGCCGGCTCGACCGGTGCCGCCCTCACGGCGCTGGTGATCATCTTCGAGATGACGCGCGATTACCACGTGATCATTCCGATGGTGATCATCGTCTCGATCGCCTACGGCGTGCGCCAGTTCCTGATGGCCGACACCATCTATACCTTCAAGCTGACGCGGCGCAATCACCCGGTGCCGGCCTCGCTGGAAACCAATCTGTTCATGCTGCGCAAGGCAGCGGAGTTCTACGACCCGCGGGTGGTACGCGTGGGCAGCACGCGAGGCATAGCCGAGGTGCGCCGCCGCTTCCGACGCTTCGGGCGTCAGAGTCCGAACGTACTCGTTCTGGACAAGAATCAACAGATTCAGGCGATCTTCTCGTCCCGGCGGCACTATCGCCTCAAGAAACAGGGCGGCCTGGGCATCCGCTCCTGGGCCGACGACCACATGGAGACCGACTACATCGTGGTCGGCGCCGAAGACATGATCTTCGACATCGTCGGTCGGCTGCGCGCGGCGGCCTGTGAGGTCGCGCTGGTCACGCCCGACGGCACGATGAGCCACCCCCGTGAGGTGCAGGGGGTGCTGACGCTGTCCGATGTCGCCCGCTCGTCCCGGCTGGCGCGCCAGATGGAGCGTCGGCGCAGCGCCCGCAAGCCGACGTCGCGCTCGCGCGATTCGGCCGTCGAAGACGCCGACGAGACCTGAGCGCCCGGTGACGCCCCCGCGGCCTTGAGCCCCGACCGGATCATCGCGTCACATCGAGGACAGATCGATCCACCAGCCCTGAGGAATCCCCGGATAGTCGCCCGAGGCAGCCTGCGGCATTGTCGTGTCGTCTTTCGCGATACGCGTCCGTAGGGTCTGTTAATACTTCGCGCGCGGCCGGTTTTTGAGCGCAACCCGACGGGACGGCGGTCATTTTTTGCGCAACCCGGCGTTGTCGTTCGCGACGCCAGAATGACGGCCGTACACGCCCGATGCCTTGTCTTGCAAAAATGAGCGCCGGCGCGGCGCACGCGGGACGTGTTAACAGGCCCTAAGCCAACGCGAGCATCGGTCGCTGTCGCGCTCATCGTTGCTGTATGCAAACCATTGCCGAGGCGCACTAATGATCGACTCTGACTGGTTCACCGCCGGACTCTCGGGCCTGGTATCGATGACGGTTTCCGCCATCGTGATCTATATCGCGCTGCTGCTGTTCACGCGCTTGTCCGGACTTCGCAGCTTTTCGAAGATGTCGAGTTTCGATTTCGCGATCACGGTCGCCTTCGGCACGATTCTGGCCTCGACCCTGCTGTCTCGAAGTCCGGCCCTTCTGACAGGCATCGTGGCTCTGGGCCTGCTCTATCTGATCCAGTACGGGGTCGCCCGCGCACGCCGCGCCGATGCGGGCTTTGCCCGGCTGGTCGATAACGAACCACTGCTGTTGATGGCCGGTAGCGAGCTGCTGACCGACAACCTGTCGACGGCCCGCCTGACCGAGGACGATCTGAATTCCAAGCTGCGGCTTGCCGGACTGGCCAATCGCGAGGAGGTGCTGGCCGTGACGCTCGAAAGCACCGGCGACGTGGCAGTGATCAAGAAAGGCCAGACAATCGACCCACAGCTCTTCGCGCAGGTTCGAGACGGCCAGCGCCTGATCGACTGACCCGCCCGACCAAGGCCGGGCGGGACACCGGGCCTCGGTCAGCCCGCCAGCGCGGTCAGGCCACCGCGCTGGCCGGTTTCATCGGCCTCGCGCGAGAGATTGATCGCGCTGATGATGGCTTTCATCGATGCCGAGAGCGTATCGGCATCCTCGGCTACGGCCGGAATACGGATCGTCCCGGCCTTGATCTGGACGAAGGCGATCGCATCCGCGTCCGAGCCGGCCGATACGGCCTGCTCGGTGTAGTCGGCGATGGCAATGTCCTCGCCGGTATAAGCATTCCAGGCGGCCACGAACGCCGACAGCGGGCCGTTGCCCTGGCCTTCGAGGGTGAATTCCTGGCCGTGGTCCGACACGGTCACGGAAATCTTCTGCCCCTCGTCGGCGCGACGCACGCTGTAGTCGACCAGCGAGACCGGTGCCTGGCGGTCGAAATGCGCGAACAACAGGTCGCGGATCTCACTGGAGCCGAGCTCGCCCGTGATCTTTTCGCTTTCACGCTGCACGTGCGGGGCCAGTGAGAGCATCATCCAGCGCGGCAGGTTGATGCCATAGTCGCGCTCGAGCAGGAAGGCCATCCCGCCCTTGCCGGACTGACTGTTCACGCGGATCACGGCCTGATAATCGCGGCCGATGTCACGCGGATCGATCGCCAGATAGGCGACCTGCCAGGGCTCGTCGTCGCCCTGCTTGCGCAGAGATTTGCGAATCGCGTCCTGATGACTGCCGGAAAACGCGGTATAGACCAGCTCGCCCACCCAGGGATGGCGCGGATGCAGGGCAATGCCCGTGCACTCGTGGACCACGCGGATGATCTTGTCCGGGTCGGACAGGTCGAGTTCCGGGTCCACGCCCATGGAATACAGGTTCATCGCCAGGACGACGATGTCCATGTTGCCGGTCCGCTCGCCGTTGCCGAGCAGACAGCCCTCGACGCGTTCAGCACCGGCCAGCATGGCCAGCTCGGCCGCGGCCAGCGCGCCCCCGCGATCATTGTGCGTGTGCACGGACACGATCACCGAATCGCGGTTCTTCACATGCTGGCAGAAGTACTCGATCTGATCGGCGTGATAATGCGGGCCGACCTGCTCGACCGTATTGGGCAGGTTGAAGATGATCTTGTCTTCGGGCGTCGGGCTCCAGACATCCATGACCGCTTCACAGATGCGCACGGCGAAATCCATCTCGGTGGTCGAGAAGCTCTCCGGCGAATATTCCAGCCGCCAGTGCACGCCCGGCCGGGCACGGGCGTTTTCCTTGACCCGCGTCGCGCCGTTGACCGCGATATCGATGATGCCGTCCTGGCTCATCTCGAACACGCGCTCGCGCTGGACGGTGGAGGTCGAGTTATAGAGATGGATGATTGCGCGGGGCACGCCTTCGAGTGCGTCGAAGGTCTTGTCGATCAGATGATCACGACACTGGGTGAGTGCCGCGATCGTCACATCGCCAGGGATCTGATCCTCGTCGATCAGCCAGCGCACAAAGTCGTAGTCCGGCTGGCTGGCCGAAGGAAAGCCGACCATGATCTCCTTGACGCCGATATCGACCAGGAGCTTGAACAGCTTCTGCTTCTGTTCGACGGTCATCGGCTCGAGCAGGGCCTGATTGCCATCGCGTAGATCCTCGCTCACCCAGATCGGTGCTTTCGTGATCTCCTGGTCCGGCCAGGTCCGCGTGAAGCCGGTGACCTTGGGAGCCGGCTTGTACTTGCGATGATCGAATCGGGACATGTCTTGCTCCGTGATGCATGGTCTCGGCCGCTCGCCGCCGAGGCCTCCATCATACGCGCCGAACGACGACAGCGGATTGCCAAATTGTCGTCGCAAGCCGCCCTGTCTTTTATTTATTGCGCATATGAGGCTTTTTAAAGCAATATAATTTCAAAACCAGCGGGTATCGCGCATGACTGATTCTCTCGATCGCGCCGATCGCCGGATCCTCGAAATCCTGCAGACGGAAGGCCGTATCAGCAACCAGACGCTGGCCGAGCGGGTCAATCTCTCGCCCTCGCCCTGCCTGCGGCGCGTGCGAGCCCTGGAAGAGGCCGGCTATATCACCGGCTACCGGGCCACGGTCGATGCCCAACGTCTCGGCTACGGGCTCAACGTGGTGCTCCACATCTCGATGGATCAGCACACGCCGGAACGTTTCGACGCCTTCGAGACCCGCGTGGCAGCGTTGCCGGAAGTCGTTGAATGTCTGTTGATTACCGGGCAGGAGGCGGACTATCAGCTCCGCATCTGGGTCGTCGACATGGAAGACTACCAGCGCCTTCTGTTGCATCACATCACGCGTATACCCGGTGTTTCCGGCGTGCATACGAGCTTCGTGTTACGCCGCGTGCTCACCGCGCGGGCCCTGCCGGCACGGACCTGACGAACCGGTTGCGCCCCGTCAGCCATCGTTTGTCGAGATTGGCGCATATCATCAGGTCGGTGCGCGGGTCCGCCCGTCCGGCCCGCCCCCTGTGTCGGCACGGGTCACGGGAATCTGCCATGAATCGAATCGCCCTGGGCCTGTCTGTGATACCGACAGCCATTTTCGGACCGGCCGGTTGTAACACGATCGCCGGTGCCGGCCACGACATCGAGGATGCCGGCCAGGACATCCAGAACACGGCCAACAAGCACAAATCCCAAAGCGACCAGTAACGTCGCTGTTCTAGGGCCTGTTGACACTTCCCGCGTGCAAAGCGTTAACAGGCCCTAGATGTGACCTCTCAGTAGATTGTTCATCCGAGCCGCAGTCCTTGAAGCTGGTGGGTGCAGAAATCCGTCAGACCTAAGGAGCGACCCGGATGAACACGCATAAGAATGCGCGACTCACCGTTCACAGTCGACAGGTGCTGGTGCGTCGAGTGATCGAACAGGGCCTGAGACCGGTCGA
>NZ_QZWD01000026.1 GCF_003602005.1 Salinisphaera sp. Q1T1-3
GCCGATCACTTGCCTTACTGGCTCCACCACTATAACTGGCATCGACCCCATGCCAGCCTCAACCACCAACCACCCGTCAGCCGATTGTCGCTCTCCGTGAACAATGTGGTGGGTTTACACACCTAGGCCGAGCCGTGTGCCGGGATAATGGTCAGCGAGCGGACGCCCTGAGCGCCGCGCACCAGCACGCCTTCGATATCGGCCGTAGCCGAGGGACCGGTATGAAAGACCGTATAGCGGGCGTTTTGATAATCGTCGCGCTGGTAGGCCCGGTGCAGATTGGTCACGATCGTGCGCGGGTCGAGCAGGACGATGAGATGCTGGGCCAGATAGCCGATCGCGTTGACGATCAGTTCGCGTTCGGTGAAGCACACGCTTCCGGTTTCGGCGACCCCGAAACGCGCCCGCAACACGGCGACGTCGACATCGTGGAGCGGTCGGGCCGCATCGCCCGCGCGTAAGCGGCGGTTGCCCGTGATCTCGGGCACGTTGGAGACGAGCGCCGTGGCCTCGATCTCGCGCTGGGCGAACACGCGACGCATCGTGTCCTCGAGCGTTTCGTCTGCGGTCGGTGCGCACCAGACGCCGCCCATCTTTTCCAGTGTCGTGACAAAGCGCTCGACGAGGCCATCGGTATCGCGCGGGTAGTCGTCGTCGTAATACGGCACGTGCGGCGCCGGCGCGGCGAAGCCGGGTTTGTTGCGCCGGATATCGGCGAGGATATCGTTCTTGCCCCGCATCAGTGGTCCCCTTGTGTGGCGGCATCGGCGGGCATGCGATTTTTCTTGTACCAGTCGTGGAAGGTGCCCTCGGCCGGCACGTCCGGAAAATCGCGGACCTGGCCCCAGGCGTTGAGCTTGTTGTAGATCGCCCAGCCGGGCAGATACTTGAGTGCCGAATGGGCGGATTTCACGGCCGTGCGATAGGATTTGGGATTGGCCAGCACCTCGCCGGCCGCGGCCAGCGTCTTGCGCTTGGTCCAGGGGATCTGGTCGTCCTCGGCCAACACCTTGCGCCACTCGAAGATCTGTTCGTGAATATTGATCTTCACCGGACAGACGTTGGTGCAGCTGCCGTTCAACGTGCTGGCAAACGGCAGGTTGGAATAACGATACGCATCGATCGACGGGTCGAGGATCAGCCCGAGCGGGCCGGTATAGGTCGCGCCATACGACAGCCCGCCGGAGCGCCGGAACACCGGGCAGGTGTTCATGCAGGCGCCGCACCGAATGCATTTGAGCGATGACCAGAAGCGCTCCTGGCCGAGCCGTTTCGAACGACCGTTGTCCACCAGCACGATATGCATCTCGCCGCCGGGTTTGGGGCTGCGGAAATGCGAGGTGTACTGGGTGATGGGCGAGCCCAGCGCGGAACGGGACAGCAGGCGGATGAACACGCCCATGTCAGAGCGTTTCGGCACGATCTTCTCGATGCCGATCGAGGCCACGTGCAGATCGGGCACGTTGGCCGACAGATCGGCGTTGCCCTCGTTCGTACAGACCACGAAACCGCCGGTCTCGGCCACCGCGAAGTTCGCGCCCGTCATCCCGGCATCGGCATCGAGAATCAGCGGGCGGGTGTGCTGGCGCTGTTGCTCGGTCAGGTAATAGGCATCGTCGTTGTCCGGGTCCGAACCGATGGTCTTGGAAAAAACCTCGGCCACGTCGGAGCGCATCTTGTGGACCGAGGGCACCACCACATGGCTCGGGTCCTCGGCGTCGAGCTGCTGGATACGCTCGCCCAGATCGGTCTCGACGATATCGATGCCCACGCCCTCCATGTAATGCCGGAAGCCGCATTCCTCCATCAGCATGGACTTGGACTTGATGACCTTCTTGACCCCATGGTCCTTGAATATCTCGTGGACGATGCGGTTATGATCGGCCGCGTCTCCGGCCCAGTGCACATGCACGCCGTTGGCCGCGGCGTTGTCGGCGAACTGTTCGAGATAGTCGTCGAGATGGGTCAACGCATGGGTCTTGATCTGGCTGGCCAGATCGCGCAGTGCCTCCCATTCGTCGATGGTCTCGGCGGCCGTATCGCGGCGCTGGCGCATCGCCCAGACCCGCGTATCGTGGGATTTCGCGTGTTCCGGCGAGTCCAGAAACTGTCTGGCGGCCTTGCGATGATTCTGGCGTTCGCCCGGGCCGGCCTTGTCGGGGCGCGGCGCGGCCTCGCGGGCGGCCTTGGGCGAGTTCCGACTCTTGATGGGATCGGGGGCGCTCATGCCGCGTCTCCGTTGAGGATTTCGGCGATATGCTTGAACTGCACCGGCGCGCCGATGCGCTTGGCGCAGCCCTGTTGATGCATCAGGCAGGAGGTGTCGGCCGAGACGATGTACTCGGCGCCGGCCGCGCCGTGATCGGTAATCTTGTCGTAGCCCATGCGGCCCGAGACTTCCGGCTCGGTGACCGAGAACGTCCCGCCGAAGCCGCAGCATTCGTCCGGCCGGGCCGGGCTGACGAGCTCGATGCCGGCCACGGTTTCCAGCAGCGTCCGCGGCTTCGAGAAATAGCCGCCGGCGAGCTCGCTCGGCTGGCCGTGGCCGAGGTTGCGCAGCGTGTTGCAGGAATCGTGATAGCCCACACGATGCGGGAAACGGGCCCAGGGGAATTCGCGCACTCCCAGCACGTCGTGCAGGTACTCGACCAGCTCGTAGCTCTGCTCACGCACGTGCACGACTTCGGGCGTCTGTTCGATCGCCGTCAGATTGTCCCGGATCTGATGGATACAGGAGCCGCTGGGTGCCACGATCACGTCGTATTTCGCGAAGTTGTCCACGAACAGCTGCTGGGTCGCCGCGGATTCCGGATGACACCCGGCATTGACCATTGGCTGGCCGCAGCAGGTCTGGTCGAACGGGTAGGCCACGTCACAGCCGAGTCGTTCGAGCAACTCCAGCGTCGCGATGCCCACCTTCGGATAAAAGGCATCGATGAAACAGGGAACGAACAGACCGATCGTCATGGCGGTGTCGGACAGGAGTGCTGACGACAGACTAGGGCCTGTCGCGCTTTGTTGCGAGTGCATGACGTCCGCGGCCCGGCCCCGATAAGCTCTGCGCCGCGCTGCGGTCAAAGTACCCGCGGGCCTGGTCGCGACGCAGTGCAGGTGTTCACCGGGCGGCATGATCGGCGCTATGCCTTGTCAGGCGGGGTTTTGCGAGGTGTGCGGGCGCCGATCGAATCGCGCCCGCTCCGGCGCAGGCCACACGCGGGCACGGCGCGCGTGCTCTCGATCGATACGAAACCTGCATGCCGGGATAAGCGCATTGAATCAGCCGGCCGAGCCGTATCGTTAAAACAACGGGGCACCGCGACGCCCTGGCCGCGCGGCGCGATATCGCCGGATGCCCGCCGGCTTGGCTGCTCGCTCTTCGGGTTATCCTCGCCAGCGGCGCCATGCGGCGGTCTATCTCCCGACGACACGCTCTGGGCTGGCCGGGCCGTCCGGCTCGCGTCGGGACGTGGCGGCCATCATCCTGTTCCAACGATATATTCTCTTCATGCGCCCGAATTCTGTCTCCGAGGCCCGTCGCGTTGCCGTCGCCGCGATGCTGGGCACGGCCATCGAGTGGTACGACTATTTCGTCTACGGGATCGTCGCGGCCCTGGTCTTCGACCGCTTGTTCTTTCCGGCGCTCTCGCCCACCGCGGGCGCGGCCGCGGCACTCGGCAGTTTCGCCGTGGGGTTCATCGCCCGCCCGGCCGGCGCGGTGTTGTTCGGTCATCTGGGCGATCGCATCGGGCGCCGGGCCACGCTGGTGACGACCATCGTGCTGATCGGGCTGTCGTCGGGCGCGATCGGTCTGTTGCCGAGTTACGAGACCATCGGTATCGCGGCGCCGATCCTGCTCGTCGTGCTGCGCCTGCTCGAGGGGCTGTCCGTCGGCGGCGAGTGGTCGGGCGCGGTCCTGATGAGCGTGGAACACGCGCCGGCGTCGTCGCGCAGCCTGTTCGGCGCGATGCCCCAGCTCGGTTCGCCGCTAGGTACATTGATGTCTTCTGGCGTGGTTGCCCTGGTCGCGCTCATGCCGGACGAGGCCTTCGTGGCCTGGGGCTGGCGGCTGCCGTTCCTGCTGGCCTTTCCGATGACTGCCGTCGCGCTCTATCTGCGACTGCGTCTGGATGAGTCGCCGGCATTCAAGCGCCTGGCGGCGGCCGATGGCGAAGCCGGTATGCCGCTGCTTGTGGCCGTGCGCGCAGCCTGGGGGCGAATGCTGGCCGCCGTGGCGGCGGCTCTGATGGCCAGCGGGGCGTTCTACCTGCTCACGGTTTATCTGGTGCATTACGGCACGCGCACGCTCGGTGTGTCTCAGCAGACCATGCTCGTGGCCACGCTGGGCAGCGCGCCGGTCGAAGCGCTGGGGATATATATCGGCGCGCGTCTTGGCGATCGGTTTTCGCCCGGCATCGCTGTGGCGGGTGGTTCGTTGCTCACGCTGGTTGTCGCCTGGCCCTTGATGGGGCTGGTCGCGACCGGGCAGCCCTGGGCGGTGATTGCGGGCATTTCGCTGGGCGTCGGCTCGGTCGGGCTGGCCTATGGGCCGCTCGGCACCCTGTTGGCCGATGCGTTTCCCGTGGACGTGCGTTATACGGCCGTGGCCGTGTCCTACAACATCGCGGGCATGCTCGGCGGGCTGGTGCCGTCGCTGGCTGTGGCTACGGTGGCCGCCGCCAACGGTGCGATCGTCGCGGTGACGATATTGTTCGCCGGGATCATGGCGATCTCGGCGATCGGTGCATTGATCCTGATCCGGCTTATGCGGCCGGGCACGCCGCGCCACGCGCCATGAAAAAAGCCGCGGATCGTCGAAACGATCCGCGGCTGCCGTGCGGTTTCTCAGGTGCCGGCTATTCCGGCTTCGGGCCCTGGACCACCCGAACCAGATCGTCCGGCCGGATCCATTTCTTGAACACCGACTGGATCTCGTCGGCACCGATGGCCTGGTAGGCCTTGGCCGCACGATATGGCTCGTCCAGCGGCTGCCCCAGCTCGACGCGGGAGAGCAGTCCGTAGCCGATCGCACTGGCGCTGGCTTCGCCGAGCGGGACCTGGCGGATCAGGCCGGCCTTGGCCCGATGCAGCTCGGCATCCGAAACCGGGACCTTGGCCATCTTGACGAGCGCCTTGCGAATCAGCTGGTTGGCCTCGTCGACCTTGTCCGGGTCGCTGCCGTAGCGGAAGATGAGCTGGGTGCGGGTACGCGAGGTATTGAAGCCGGAGGTCACGTAATAGACCAGGCCTCGCTCGACCCGCAGCTCGCGGTACAGACGGCTGGCGAACATGCTGCCCGTCAGCACCTGGTTGGCCAGCTTCAATGCACGATAGTCGCTGTCGGTCGTGGTCAGGCCAAGCGTTTCCGCCAGGTGCACGGTGTCCTGCGACTGGGCGTCGTCGGGCACGTGATGGTTCGACGGGCCGTTGGCCGGCACCGGCGGCAGATCGACGTCCGGCGCATCGCCCTTGGCTTTCCAGTCGCCGAAGCTGGCCTCGATATCCTTTTTCACCTGCGCCGGGTCGACGTTGCCGACCACGACGATCGTGGCCAGATCCGGGCGGAAGACCTTGTCGTAATACCGGGTGACATCGTCATGAGTCAGCCCGCTGATCGAATCCGGTGTGGCGTAGCGCAGGCTCGGATCGTCCTTGGGCAACAGCCCGGTCTGCAGCGCCAGATCCGACTTGAAGTCCGGGCTGGCGATCACGCCGGCCTGCGTGGCCGCGCTGCGTTGCTGGAGTGCCTTGAACACGGGTTTCGGCAGGGCCGGCGACAGTTCGTTCTCGGCCAGCAGCGACAGACCGCGACCCAGATGATCGGGCAGCACCGTGAGGCTGAAATCGGTGCCGGCCGACGCATTGGCGCCGATGGCATCGAGCGCGGCCTGATAGGCCTTGCGGTCGTGCTTCTTGGTACCGTAATCCAGCATCTGGGCCAACACGTCGTCGACGCCGGTCTGGCCCTGGGGCTGCTCCAGGTCGGGCGCGTTGCGGATGTGGCCGTAGACGTGCACGGCGTGCACCGAATCCGAGGGCACGGTGATCAGCCGCAGGCCGTTGTCCAACGTGGTCTCGACCGGCGAGATGGACTGGGTCGGCGTGCTGATCTCGGCCAGCGGCTTGGCGGCCCACTCGGGCAGTTTCACGTTGTCCACGTTCTTCGGTGCGAACGATTCGCTGCCGCCATAGCCGCCGCCGGACTGCGGCGCGCCCGAGCCTTCGGGCGTGAGCACGGCGAGCACGCTCTGGTCCGGCTGGATCACCGAGGCCAGCATGCGATTCACATCGGCCGGTTTGACGTTCTTGATGGCATCCAGCATCTCGCCGGGCGAATCCAGGCCGTTGACGGCCACGGCCGTGGACCAGCGCATGGCCAGCCCGTGGATCGAGTCCCGCTGGGCCACATCCTGGGTGATCAGCGAGCGCTTGGCCGCGGCCACCTGGTCGGCCGTGATGCCCTTGTCGGCAATATCGCCCAGGATCGAGCGCATCTGCTTGACCAGCGCATCGGCATCCGCGCCTTTCGGGAAGACGACATAGCTGACACCGAGGCTGGCCTCGGCAGCCGGCAGCGTGCCGAACTGAGCGGCCAGACTCTTGCCGGAGGCGACCATCTGCGTATAGAGCGGGCCGCGCGGATTATTCAGTACCGATGCCAGCACCTGGGACGTCGCGCTGGCGGCCACGTCGCGGGTGCCCGGAGCGCGAAATCCGAGGATCGCGAAACCGTAGCCGGAATCCGTGGGCATGCGAATGGTCTTGGCGTCGAGTTTTTCGGGCTTGATCGCCGGGCGCTCGGGCAGTTTCTTCGAGGGAATCCTGGCGAAGAGCTGCTTGGCCTCGGCGAGGATCTTGTCCGGATCGACGTCGCCGGTAACCACCAGCGTGGCGTTGTTTGGCGCATACCACGCATCGTGGAAGCGCTTGAGCATCTTGGCCGTGGTCTTGTCGAAGGAATCCCGCGTGCCCAGGGCGTCATGCGAATACGGCGTGCCCGCGTAGAGCTGCGCGCGCATGCGCTTGATCGCCACCTGAATCGGCGACGACATATCCTGACTGACCTCCTGCTCGATGGCCCCGCGTTCCTGTTGCCAGTCCTTTTTCGAATCGAGCACGTTTTTCATGCGCTCGGCATGCAGACGCAGCGCGACGTCGGTGAACTGCGACGGCATGGTGAAGAAATAGCTCGTCGAGTCGTTGGTCGTGAACGCATTCACATCGCCGCCCATCGCCGCGCCGATGGCCGCGATCTGGGCTGCCGAGAGATTCTTCGTGCCCCGGAACATCATGTGCTCCTGGGCGTGCGCCATGCCGGGGAAACCCTGCGGTACCTCGCGCGAGCCGACATGATAGGTCAGCATCGTGGTCGCCACAGGGGCCAGATGATCCGGCACCACGATGACCTGGAGGCCGTTGTCGAGCGTCTCGCGGGCCACGTTCGAAGCGGGCGCCGACATATCGGAAGTCGGCACCGAATCGGGGCCAGCGGCGGCCTCCGACGACGCGCTTTTCTGTGGCGCAGATGACCCCGCCGCGGCGTTGCCGGATGCGTTCTGCGAGCCTGAATTCTGGGCGAACGCGGCGGGCGTGCCGAGTAGCGCACACAGCATGGCGCCGGCCGGCAGGGCGTGTTTGAGCATGGAATATCCCTCGATGATGGCAGCGTACGATGTAACATACACAGCCTGGGCTTGCACGAACGTCCGACGCGGACGTGTGCGGAACGTCAACAGGCCCTAGCAGGCTGGCGCAGCATGACTGCGCGCCTCAAGGCTTCGGCCCGAGAATGTCGGTCAGTGTGCTGCCCTGTGGATTGCCCTGATGGATGGCGAGCGTGCCGTCGGCTTTCTTGTAGATGATTCCAGGCGTGCCGCGGATGCCGAGACTGGCCATCAGCGCGTTGTTGGCGGTGATCCGGTCATGCAGGGCGCTCGGGATATCGGCCATCGGCTCGATACCGCCGCGCTTGTAGTGTCGCTCGTGTCGCCGGAATGCCGTGGTCGGGTTCGCGGCCGATAACAGCGCGGCGGCCTTGCCCGGACTCGACGGTTTGAGTACGCCGACCGGAATCTGGCGCAACTGCACCCTGCCGGCCGCCACCCACGGCCGCGACGCCTCGTAGAAGGTGTGGCAGTACGGGCAGTTCGGGTCGGAAATCACGTAGACGATACGCGGCGCCTGCGTGGCGCCGTCGCGGATCCAGTCGCTGTGCTCCAGCTCGGACCAGACATCGACATGATCGGGGTCGGCCGTACCGGTCGCCTTGGCCAGCGCGGCGCGCGAGAGATTCTTGCCGTTGCCGTCGATCATGGTGCCGACGATGACGTGCTGCCCGTCGGGTGTGAGATATAGCGCGACCGGGGTCTGTCCGGCGCGGGCGGCATAGCCTGTGACCCCGCCCGGCGCATCGAACGGCCCGAGGATGGTCAGTCCCTTGTCGGCCATGCGCTGGATGGGAGCAGGCCACGACGGCGCCGCCACGGCGACAGCCGACACCAGGCAGCCGATGACAATGACGAATAACGACAGATAACGCATGACGGCCGGGCCTCTGAAGACGACAGGCGGCAGGATAGGGCCGATCAACACTAACGAAATCGGCGCGTTGCCGGCCATTGTTTTGCCAGGGCCTGTTGAGGTTTCGTTCGAGCGCCTTTTCGTCGAGAGACCGCCGTGTGTCCGGCAAGGCGCGAGTTGCCGATCGTGGCGTGCCACGATCCAGACTCGCAACGCCGCCGGGCGGGATTTGTGGCCTAACCTGAAGGGACAAGCGCCCCAAAATCAAGAACACGACGGTAATCCAGCGTTGTAGCCTGCGGGTGCAGCATGGCGGCACGGCGCGCACGACGCCTCGTCTTGCCGCCCATCGTCAATTTCAGGGCGCGCTTGGCGCGGACTCGCACGAAACCTCAACACGCCCTGGGCAAGGCGAACCGAACACCGCGGCGAGACGCGCGCGGGGGCGACTGACATGGGGCAGCCAAAGCGCATGTGCCGACGGATTGTGTGCCGAAATCCATCCGGCGGCGCCCACGCCGCGTGCGATGACAGTCGGCCGGGCGTGGCGCGTATTCAGCAATCGCCGTGTCGATTGTGTTTTCATCAATACTCGGCCACAAGGCACGAGGTGATGGCCATGACGGATTCCAGTCGCGACGACACCGCCGGTCGGCCGCGCGGCCAGTTGTTCCGGGCGTTGTTCGATACGCGTTTTTCGACCTTCATCACGGCTGAGATGGTGCCGGCGATCTATCGTTTCGGCATCGTGGTGTCGGCCTTGACGGCGCTGTCCTCGATCGCGCTTGCATTCCGGTTTTCCTGGCTGGCCGGGGTGCTCTGGGCCGTTGTGCTCGGGCCGGTCCTGTTCATCGCCATGGTCGTGACCATGCGCGTGGCGCTGGAATTCGTGCTCTCGGTCTTTCGCATGGGCGACGAAATGCGAGCCATGGAGGCACGCCTCGGCGAGGTCGTACGCGAGCTCGATCGGGCCGATCAGCTGCTCGGCCGGCTCGACTACAACCTGGATGCGCTGCAGCGGCGCATCGGCGAAATACACGAGGAGATTCCGCGCTTGGCGTTCTGGCGGCGTTCGGGAGAGCGGAAATGAGGCGGCGTCGTGTTCAGTCGTCGTCGGAGAGCGGGCCGGGTACGATCGTCAGCCGACCGTCGGTACGCAACTGCAGGTGCCCGGCCGCGATCTGATCGCGATTGTCGATCAGGCGGAAGATGAGTGGGGTATCGCCCGCGGTGCGCACCAGAATACGCGCTGGCGCGATCCGCTGGCCGATGGCGCGCACGGCCGGTCCGTCAAGCCACAGATACGGACGTGCCGGGTCCACATCGGGCGGTACCGTATCCGATGTGGTCGTGCGCGTATGCGGCGCCCCGTTGCCGAAACAGACGCGCAGTCCGGCCGGCTCGAGATCGACATGCGTCGGCCGAGAAACGAACGACGGGCCGGGTAACACGGCTTTCGTGTCGATGATGATGGTATCGCCGACCAGGCGCGCACCGGGCCGCGCCAGGGTGATGAGTCGGTCAAGCGGCGTATGAATCAGGTCGAGCAGGCCGGCGACCGGAATACCGCCGGCCCGGGTGTCGTGCAATGCCAGGCGGATGAGGCCGTCATCGGTCAGTGCGATAGCGGCCTCGGCCTGAAACGGTATCCAGAACGATGGCAATCGATGCCAGAGCCGCATGCCGCCGCGAATGGTCATCCGGTCGGTGCCGGGCGAGAATACGAGATCGTTCAGCGACCGCTGCGGATACGCCAGTACATGGCGATTGAACAATCGGCCGAGCTGGTCGGCCGAGAGCAGCGCGCACCCGGCTACGGCTTCGATCGAGAACGAATTCGCTGCGTCGAGATCGATGACGTCATGGCCGGGGCGAGGTGTCAGACGCGCGTCCAGATCGACGAGATGCATGCCAACGCCGTGGCCGAGGCGGATCGTGGCGTCGTGGCCGTCGACGGCCACGACATCCGCGGCGAGCACCGGATCTGCCGGTCCGCAGGCCAGCAGCCCGAGCACAAGCCAGAGCGCCCACGGTGAACGGCGCCGTTTCAGGACGATTGCCACGGCGCGAGCGGGACGAGGAAGGTCGTGTGGGGGACGTCGGGCAGTAGACGCATGGGTTGGCCGTCGAGTTGCTGTCGATAATGGTTCAGCGACAGATCGAGTCGGTCGTTGTCTGCCGCGACCAGTTGAATCCGCGGATCGGCCAGGTGCAGCGGGCCGATGATCAGCCGGCCACCGTACAGCAGCCCGTAGGAGCGTGATGTTCGGGCCGGCTCGACCTGTGGCTCATGGTGTCCGTCGTCGAACGTCAGGTGCAGGCCGCGGGCGTCCAGCGTCGCAGTCGCCAGCATCGCGGTGATCGTGGGCGGCGGCAGCAGGGCCAGGACGTCCAGCAGGATACGATTGCCGTCGATGCGGATCGCTGGCCCGCGCACGGAGACGACATCGGCAAGGCGGATATTGGAAGCGGCCATCACGGCCCGTGCCGGTTGCCCGTTGACGGACAGCGTTTGCGGTATCAACGCCAGATGGCGACCGTCGGCACGCTGGACGCTGCCGGTCAGGTGGAAATCGACCCAGCCGCGTCGTTGAAACTGTCCGGTGATCACGAGCCGGTCATGTGCGATCGCCACTTGGACATCGCGCATGCCCCGATCGCCGCCGGCGAAATAGTGCTGGATCAGGGTCTGCAGGGTGGCCGAGTCGAGCGTGACACGGCCCTGGTGGATGCTGATGCCGAAATGTGTCGGGGTATCGAGCCGAACCGGCGCGTCCGCCGCGCTCGGCACGAGCGTGGCACGCAGATCCGTCACACCGATGCGAATATCCTCGCCCAGCCAGAGATCCGCGCGATGCAGGCGCACGCCGAGCCTGTCCTTCGGTGCCCCGCAGGCCAGAGTCTGTGCCCGCCGGTCGCGACACGCCGGAGCCGACGGGGCGGTGTCGGCGGGGTGGAGGGCCGGTGCGCGGGCTTCGCCGGGCCCGCTGCAGCCGGTCACCAGAAGCAGTGCGATGCCCCAAATCGCCGACCTCGAACCACAGCTAGGCGTTCGCGGTCGGCTCGAACGCATCAGACACCGCCGTCCACATCGAGAAAGGCGCCGGTCGTGAATTCGGCTTCGGCAAGATAGAGCACCGCTTCGGCGATGTCCTCGGGCGTGCCGATCCGGCCCAGCGGAATCCCGGCTGGCGCTTCCTGGGGCTTGTCGGGCTGTCCGCCGCTGGCATGAATCGAGGTGTCGATCACGCCCGGACGCACGGCGTTGACCCGAATGCCCTCGCCGGCGACTTCGCGGGTCAGGCCCTCGGTGAGCGTATCGATCGCGCCCTTCGAGGCACCGTAATCGATATAGGTGCCGGCACCGGCGCCGCCGCCGGCATGGCTGGCGGCCGAGGAGATGTTGACGATTGAGCCGCCCGCGCCGCCGCGTTCGGTGGACATGCGTCGCACCGCCTCTCGGGCGGCCACGAACGGGCCGACCACGTTGACCGCCATCATCCGGCTGACCCGGGCGGCCGACATCTCGGCGACCGGGCAGGGCTGGTCGACGATACCGGCATTGTTGACCAGACAGGTCAGGCGGCCGAGCGTCTCATCGACCGTCTTGAACATCGCGACCACTTCGTCCTCGACGGAGACATCGGCGGCCACGGCGATGGCCTTGCCGCCGTCGGCCTCGATGGCGGCGACCACCTTGTCGGCCGCTTCCTTGTCGCGACGATAGTTCACCGCCACGGCATAGCCGTACTTGGCGGCCATCAGTGAGGTGGCCGCACCGATACCGCGGCTGCCGCCGGTCACGAGCATGACTTTATCCATAACCCATCCAAAAACGATTCGGGAATTCATGCCAAGACTAAGTCAGCCGATCGAAACTGACCAGTGGCCAATGACACGGTGGCGTCGCCCCCGGGAATCTACGGTTTTTCTTATGCTCGGGGCTTGGGCAAGCTCGGACGATCACACGCAAGATGGCGCCTCTCCCATGCCCAGCCTGAACGACGGTGCCAGCGCGCGAATCGAAGCCGCGCTGGCTCACATCGATATTTCCGACGACATCGCCCAGGGCCTCGCCCAGCCGGATGCCGCGCTCAAGGTTTCGGTGCCGCTGCGCCGCGACGACGGCAGTTTTGCGCTCTACCCGGGCTATCGCGTGCGCTATGACACCACGCTCGGCCCGGCCAAGGGCGGTATCCGCTTCCATCCCGACGTCGACGCTGACGAGGTCTCGACGCTGGCTTTCTGGATGACCATGAAATGCGCGGTCATGGGGCTGCCGTTCGGCGGCGGCAAGGGCG
Source organism: Salinisphaera sp. Q1T1-3 (assembly GCF_003602005.1). GTDB lineage: Bacteria > Pseudomonadota > Gammaproteobacteria > Nevskiales > Salinisphaeraceae > Salinisphaera. The sequence goes on from NZ_QZWD01000026.1 coordinate 12,819, forward strand.
GCATCACGGTCGACCCCAAAACGCTCTCGCCGGCCGAGCTGGAGCGTCTGTCCCGGGCCTATATCGAGCAGGTCGCGGATTTCATCGGGCCGGATACCGATATCCCGGCCCCGGATGTGAACACCAATCCCCGGGTCATGGGCTGGATGGCCGACCAGTACCGGATCATCCGGCGTGCGCATCGGCCCGATGTGATCACCGGCAAGCCGATCGAGATGGGCGGTTCGCGTGGACGCACCACGGCGACCGGCGATGGCGCCTTTCATGTACTGGCCACGATGATGAAACGGTGGTCGCGCGAGGCCGCGGGCACGACCGTGGCCGTTCAGGGGTTCGGCAATGCCGGTGTGCGTTTTGCACGCCTGGCCGCCGAGGCCGGCTACAGGGTCGTTGCGGTCAGCGATTCGGCGGGCGGTATCTACAACGCCGACGGGCTGGATCTCGATGCGGTCGAACAGGCCAAGTCGGCGCACGGCGCGGTCACCGCGGCCGAGGGCGAGGAAATCACCAACGCCGATCTCGTTACGCTCGATGTGGATATTCTGGCGCCCGCGGCGCTGGAATCGGTGATCACCGCCGACAACGCGCCCGCGATCCGGGCCGGAATCATCGTGGAGATCGCCAACGGCCCGATCGCCGCCGAGGCCGACGGGACCCTGGCGGACAACGGCATCGTCGTGTTGCCGGATATTCTGGCCAATGCCGGCGGTGTCACCGTGTCCTATTTCGAGTGGGTGCAGAATCGCCAGGCCTGGTATTGGGACGCGGAAACGATCGCCGACCGACTGGAAAAACGCATGGTCGAGGCCACGGAGCGCGTTGCCGAACGGGCCGAGACGCTGGATATCGGGCATCGCACCGCGGCCTATGTGATCGCGATCGAGAAACTCGACCAGGCCGCCGAGGCCCGCGGGACGAGTGCCTTTTTCCGCGGCGACGATCACCGCTGAGCGATTCGTTGGGGCCCACGGGCCAGCCGCAGCCGGCCCGTGGGTTCAGTCGTTGCCGAGCTGCTGTTTCATCAGCTTGCCGGCCGCATTGCGGGGCAGGGCATCGACGATGAAAAAGCGCCGCGGCATCTTGTAACCGGCCAGATGATCGCGACAGTGACGTGCCAGCGCCTCGGCATCGGCGCGGGCGTCGTCGCCGAGGACCACATAGGCATGGCCGACCTCGCCCCAGTCGTCGTCGGCCACGCCGATGACGGCGGCCTCGATGACATCCGCGTGATCGCTCAGGATATGCTCGACCTCGGCCGGAAACACGTTTTCGCCGCCCGAGATGTACATATCCTTCTTGCGATCGCGCAGGGTGATGAAACCGTTGTCGTCGGCCTGGCCAATGTCCCCGGTTCGCAGCCAGCCGTCGGCCGTGAAGGCGGCCGCGGTCTCGGCCGGTCGCTGCCAGTAGCCGGGCGTGATGTTGGGCCCGCGGGCCAGAATCTCACCCGCCGTGCCGGGCGGCACGTCGCGTTCGGTTTCATCGACCAGACGGATGGCGATTTCCGGCGGCGCCAGGCCGACGCTGCCGGCGGTGGCATCGATCACCTCTCGATCCAGCGGGACATGCAGCAGCGTGCCGGCCTCGGTCATGCCGAAACCGTTGGAAATACACACGCCGTGTGCCAGCCATCGTCGAATCCGTTGCGGCGAAATGGGCGACCCACCGGTGAACAGTGCCTTGAGGCGATGCCATTGATCCGGCGCGAAATTGGATTGTTCGGCGAGCATGTCGGCCATCTTGGGCACGCAGAAATAGTGCGTGACACCGATCGTCTCGTCGGCCAGCATCGCGTTGGTGCGGGTCGGGTCGAAGCCGGGCGAGATATGCAGTGTCCCGCCGAACAGCAGCGGCGAGCGCACGCTGGGCAACAGGCCGATCACATGGAACATCGGCGCATCGCACAAAAATACGCTGTCGTAGGTCACGCGGCCGAGCACGCCGAAATTGACGGCCGTGGCATGGATGTTCTGCCCGGTGATCATGACGCCCTTCGGGCGGCCGGAGGTACCCGAGGTATAGAGCAGGATCTTGACGGCCGAGGCCGGTTGGACAGGCAGCGGTCCGGCCGGCTCGCTGGCCGCGATGCCGGCCGCCACGTCGCCCATATCGACCATCGGGCAGTCGGCGCCGGATGCGCTTAATGTCTCGCGACGATCGGTCACCAACAGGCGCGGACGACAATCGTCGAGGATCACGCCGAGCTCGGCCGGGGCCAACCGGTGATTGAGCGGTACGAAGATCGCGCCGAGGCGTTCAAGCGCGAGCGCCAGCAGGATCTGATCGACACAGTTGCCGGAGACCACGGCCAGCCGGTCGCCCGGCCGGATATCGTAGTCGTGCTGCAACAGCGTGACGGCGCGCTGGATGTCGCGATCCAGCTCGGCATAAGTCCAGTGTCGATCGGTGGCGATGTCCCGGGCGGCCAGCCGGTTCGGCTGGCCGCGGGCATGCAGGGCGATCGGGTCGGGCGTGTGCCAGCTCATGACAGCCTCCTCGATCGCCGCATTCAGCGCTTGTAGCCCTGCAGGCCGGGTTTGATGGATTTATCGTCCAGGAACTGCTTCAGGCCCTGTTCGCGGCCGTGTTCCGGATCGCGGTGGTTGGCCTGGTCGATCTTGGCGTAGAGATAGTCCTCGTTCTGTTCCCAGGTCAGCTCGCGGCAACGCTTGAAGCCGGTCTTGGCATAGCGCAGCGTGACCGGATTCTTGTCCAGCAGCGTGCGCGCCAGCGTCATGGTCGTGGTCTCGAGTTCGGCCAGTGGCACGCTCCGGTTGACCAGGCCCATCTCGGCGGCCTCGGTGCCCGAGAACGTCTCACCGGTCATGATGTAGTACAGCGAGGCGCGATGGCCGACCGTATCGGCGAGCGCCTTGCTCACGAGGTTGCCCGGCGGGATGCCCCAGTTGATCTCGGACAGGCCGAACACCGCTTCGTCGGCGGCGATCGCCAGATCGCAGGCCACCAGCGGCGAGAAGCCACCGCCGAAACACCAGCCGTTGACCATGGCGATGGTCGGCTTGGCGTACATGCGCAGCAGCTTCCACTGCCACTGCGAGCAGTCGCGACGAATACGCTCCTGCACGATTTCCGGCTGGGAATCGGTCTCGCGGAAATACTCCTTGAGGTCCATGCCGGCTGTCCACGACTCGCCGGCGCCGGTGAGTACGATCACGCCGGCATCCGCATCGAGTTCGAGCGTTTCGAGGACGTCGATCATCTCGCGGTTGAGCGTGGGGTTCATGGCATTGCGCTTTTCCGGGCGGTTGAGCGTGACCCGGGCAATACCATCGGTGACGTCGACCTGCACGGTCGACCAGCGGTTCGTGTAATCAGTCATGGGTGAGGTCTCTTGATCGATTCCCGAACAGACTGCGCGTGAATAAAGTTATTGGATATAACTAAATCGTCGTATGAAAAGTGCCACCCCGAGCCTGTAAGCTCGGGGTTTCTATCCATCGGAGTCGGTGATGACCGTGCCCACGCCCGTCGAGACTGTTTGCGAGCGCCAGGTTGGCGACCCGTCATCGGATCGAACCCGCCACGCGTGGGCCGCTCGATACGGCCGGGCGTGACCTGGAATGCCATCTGGCGCGGACATTGCAGCCCGCCGCCCAGTCGCGTTAAGTCGCGCGGGGCATCATTCGGCGTCGGTGTATCACGATGCGCTAGGGCGTGTTGAGGTTTCGTCCGAGCGCCTTTTCGTCGAGAGACCGCAGCGTGTCCGGCAAGACGCGAGTTGCCGTATCGCGGCGTGCCACGATCCAGACTCGCAACGCCGCAGAGCGCCCATCGTCGATTTTTCATGGGCGGCTCAACCCCAAGGGACAAGTGCCCCAAAATCAAAAACACGACGGCAATACAGCGTTCTAGCAGGCTGGTGCAGCATGGTTGCCCGGCGCGTGCGACGCCCCGTCTTACCGCCCATCGTCAATTTCAGGTCGCGCTTGGCGTGGACTCGCACGAAACCTCAACAGGCCCTGGGGTTGCCGGCGGTCCATTTTTCAGAGGGCGCCGGTCGGCGCGGATTCGCATGACACAACAACCGACCCTTGAGGCAACGCTTGTCGGTCATCTATCGGTGGCGATTGCGCCGCCCGTGGACCTCGGTTCAAACAGCGCCGGGCGACGACGGTTCGTGCCGATCACCGGCGGGACGCTGACCGGCGCATGGCGGTCCGGCCACGTCCGCCCGGGCGGGGGCGACTGGCAGACCATCCGCCCCGACGGCGTGGTCGATCTCCGGGCGCAGTACGTGCTCGAACTCGACGACGCCAGCCTGATCGAGATCGACAACCGCGGGCTGCGGCATGCCCCGCCCGCGGTCGCCGATCGTCTGGCGGCCGGTGCGCCGGTTTCGCCCGACGAATACTATTTTCGGACCGCGGCCCGTCTGCACACCGCAGCCCCCGAACACGACTGGCTCAATCGAACCGTGTTCGTCGGCAATGCCGCCCGCCACGCTGACCGGGTCGAAATCGATCTGTTCGCGATCGGGCCGCTGATCGGGAGCCCGGCATGAGCACTGCGTCGCCGGAACCCGAAAGCCCGCTGGCCCCGCCGGATACGGTCGACGACCGCAGTCTGCGCGGGTTGGCCGGCTACCAGCTGCGCCGTGCGGACCTGGCCATGCAGCAGTATTTCGTACGCGAGATCGGCGAGCCGTTCGATCTGCGTCAGGTCGAGTTCTCGGTGCTGATCCTGCTGGCCGCGAACGCCGCGCTCACGCACAAGCAGATCAGCGAATCGCTGGGCGTGGCGCCGTCGAACATGGTTGCGGTGATGAACAAGCTCGCCGGGCGCATGCTGATCGAGCGCCATGAGCATCCGCACGACGGTCGATCGTTTCTGTGGTGCCTGACCGCTGCCGGGCAGACGCTCGAGGCCGAGGCCTCGGGTGCCGTGGCGCGCATGGAGGCCCGGGTGCTCGGTGATGCGGCGGGAGTGGTGACGACGCTGGACGCACTCTGGTCGACCGGCGCCGCTCGTCGGGACTAGGGCGTGTTGAGGTTTCGTTCGAGCGCCTTTTCGTCGAGAGACCGCAGTGTGTCCTGCAAGGCGCGAGTCGCCGATCGTGGCCGTGTCCCGGTCAAGGCGCGCAACGCGATGCGGCGCGGCCGGCAGGGGCAGCCTGAAGGGGCAGCGTCCAAGCGACGACCATCCGGCGTTATCGCGCTCCCGTGGCCGGGCCATGCCACGGGAGCGATGCCTTGTCTTGTCGCCGCTTGGCCGCGGGTGCGGCGGTCTATCTCGTGACGACGCGCCGTAGGGCCGACCGAGGCGGTCGGTCAGTCCGAGCGCGCCGAGCGCATGAGGCTGGCCACCGTGGTCACCACGAGAACCGCCAGGATCACTGACAGGCTCAGCCAGATCGGGATTTCGGGCAGTGCCGTGATGTGATGCCCGCCGTTGATGAAGGGCAGCTCGTTGGTGTGCAGGGCATGGATGATCAGCTTGATGCCGATGAAGCCCAGAATGACGGCGAGCCCGAAGGACAGATAGACCAGCCGGTCGAGCAGGCCGCCGAGCAGGAAATAGAGCTGGATCAGGCCGAGCAGGGCGAAGGCATTGGCCGTGAAGACGATGAACGGCTCCTTCGTCAGCCCGTAGATCGCCGGAATCGAGTCGAGCGCGAACATCACGTCGGTGGCGCCGATCGCAATCATCACCAGCAGCATCGGCGTGATCACGCGCTTGCCGTCGATGCGGGCGGTGAGCTTGTTGCCGTTGTATTCATCGGTGGCGGGCAGATATTTCTGCGCCGTGCGCACGAGGAAGTTCGGTTCGTATTCCTCGTCCTCGTCGTGTGACGACGTGGCCAGGCTCCAGGCGGTATAGAGCAGAAACAGCCCGAACAGATAGAACACCCAGGAGAAGTTCTCGATCGCTGCGGCGCCGAGCGCGATGAAAACGGTGCGCAGGAGCAGCGCGATCACCACGCCGACCAGCAGTACCTTCTGCTGATAAGCCTTGGGCACGTTGAACGAGCCCATGATGATGACGAACACGAACAGGTTATCGACCGACAGACTCTTTTCGGTGACATAACCCGCGAAGTACTCGATGCCATGGTCGGATCCCCAGACCACCCACAGGCCGGCGCCGAACAGCAGGGCGATGACCACGTAGAAGATCGACCAGCCCCCGGCCTCCCGGAGCGAGGGTTCGTGCGGTGTGCGCACGTGGGCGAAGAAATCGAAGATCAGCAGCGCCAGTATGCCGGCGATCGTGCTGGCCCAAATCCAGACGGGTACGTCCATCGGTCGTTCATTCTCGGTTGGCGCGGTACGGCGTACCGCCGAATACGTAACCGAGCTTACGTGACGTGTCGGCCTGCTGCAGTCGATACCGGTGTGATGCAGATATTGGCCCATACTGCGATTTTCGCCGTCGGGCGGCGCGCGGCACGGCGTCGGGCGAACGTCGCGCCGTGTGCGTCGTCGGTGGCACATGGCCTCATCATCGGCTTCGTCGCGGCGTCTGTCAGGCGGCGATAGAGCGTGGCGCCGCCTTGATGCACAATGCAGGCACGGCGCGCAGCGCCCCGGTCGTCACAGGGCACCGACGGCCGGTTTTCCACGACACGACAACAGACTCCGGGCGGATGAACGATAGCAACGAGCGCTACTGGCTTTGTGTCTATTGCGGCTCGCGCGATGGCGTCGACCCGCGCTTTCGTGCGGCTGCCGAAGGACTCGGCACGGCCCTGGCCGCGGCCGGGTTCGGTCTCGTCTACGGCGGCGCGCGCGTCGGCCTGATGGGCGCGGTGGCCGACGCGGCGCTGGCCGGTGGAGCACCGGTCCACGGGGTCATTCCGCGCGGGCTGTCCGATCGCGAGCTGGCCCATCACGGCCTCACCCGGCTCGATGTGGTCGAGACGATGCATCAGCGCAAGATGGCCATGATCGAGGCCGCGGATGCCTTCGTGGCGATGCCCGGCGGGTTCGGTACGCTGGAGGAATTGTTCGAGGTGGTCACCTGGGGCCAGATCGGCTGGCACGAGAAGCCGGTCGGGCTGCTCGATGTCGCCGGGTTCTATCAGCCGCTCGTGACCTGCATGCGCCACATGCGCGACCAGGGCTTCGTCGCCGAGACACATGTCGAGCGGATCGTCGTCGAGGCCGAGCCGACGCCGCTGGTCGAGACCCTGTTCAGCCGGGTGGCCGTTCGCTGATACGAAAGTCGCAGGTGGCCGACGGACCGCGATTGCTACCGTGTTGCCATCGGTAGCAGGCAAGGAGTCATCGTGGCGCCGTCCCAGGATAGCGTTTCCAGTCGCGCGGGCTCGGACAGCCGGGCCCGCGTGCGTCAGATCGGTCTGCTGCTGGGGCCGCTCTGGCTGATCCTGGCTCTGTTGCTGCCGGCGCCGAGCGGTCTGCCGATCGCCGGCTGGCACTGTGCCGGTCTGGCGCTGCTGATGGCGACCTGGTGGGCGACCGAGGCGATTCCGATTCCGGCGACTGCGCTGTTGCCGCTCGCGCTCGGCCCGCTGATTGGCATCGGCGAGTTCCAGACGCTGGCACACGGCTATGCCGATGACATCATCTTCCTGTTTCTCGGCGGGTTTCTGATCGGTCTGGCGATGCAGCGCTGGAATCTGCATCGTCGAATCGCGTTGACGACCCTGCGTGTGGTCGGCAGCCAGCCGCGGCGTCAGATTGCCGGTTTCATGATCGCCACCGGTTTCATCAGCATGTGGGTGTCCAATACCGCGACATCGGTGATGATGCTGCCGATCGGCACTTCGGTGATCGCCCTCATGGCCGATCGGGATCTGCCCGGCGTGGATCGGTATGCCACGAATCTATTGCTCGGCATCGCCTATGCGGCTTCGATCGGCGGCACCGCCACGCTTATCGGCACGCCGCCCAATGCCCTGCTGGCCGGTTATCTTTCCTCCGACCAGGGCATCGATATCGGGTTCGCGCAATGGATGCTTGTCGGCGTGCCGACGGCGTTGTTGATGATGGCCGCGGCCTGGGCCTGGCTGACCCGTGGCGGCTTTGAATTCGGGGCCAGTGACGACACACGGCGGATGCTGGATCATGAGTTGACCAAACTCGGATCCGTGAGCCCGGCCGAAAAACGCGTGGGTCTGATGTTCCTGCTGGCGGCGGCGCTTTGGATCACGCGGCCGCTGATCAACGATGCCGGTGCGGATTTCGTCTCCGACGCGTTGATCGCCATGGTCATCGGCGTGGCGCTGTTCATCGTGCCGGCCGGCGACGGGCCGAGCATGGCACGCAGCAATCGCCTGATGAGCTGGGAGAACGAAGCCAACGTGCCCTGGGGTGTCCTGCTGCTTTTCGGGGGCGGGCTGGCCCTGGCCGGTGCGATCAAGTCCACCGGGCTGGCGGCCTGGATCGCCGATTCGATGGAAATCTTCGCCGTGCTGCCGATGCTGTTGCTGATCGGCGCGGTGGCGTTGACCATCATTCTTTTGACCGAGGTGTCGTCGAATACCGCGACCGCCGCCGTCTTCATGCCGCTACTCGGCGCGCTGGCGGCCTCGGTCAATGTCGATGTGCTGCTGATGACCGTACCGGCCGCACTGGCGGCCAGCTGTGCCTTCATGATGCCGGTGGCCACGCCGCCCAATGCGATCGTTTTTGCCTCGGGGCGGATCACCATCGGCGCCATGGTCCGCGCCGGCGCAGTGCTCAACGTCGCCTGCGTCGTTCTGGCGACACTCATCCCCTATGCCGTGATCACCTGGGTCTGGTAAAACCAAGCGCCGAATCGCTCACTGCAGGCGTGTCCCATGGTGTCACCGATCGCCTCGCCGGCTGATCCCACGGCCTTCATTGCCGTGGACGTCGAAACCGCCAATGCCGATGTTGGCAGCATCTGTCAGATCGGCTTCGCGCGGTTCGCGGGCGGGGTACTCGTGGACAACTGGTCATGGCTGGTCCATCCGCAGACGTATTTCGCGGCGGGTAACATCGCCGTGCACGGCATCCGCCCGATGGACGTCAGCCATGCGCCCGATTGGGCCGCGCGGCACGCTGAGGTAGCCACGCTTCTGCGCGATCAGGTGGTGGTCTCGCATACTACCTTCGATGTCGCAGCCATGAGCCGGGCATGCGAAACCCATGGCCGGCCCATGATCCAGGCCCGGTGGCTGGACTCGGTGCGCGTCGCGCGACGCGCCTTTCCCGCGCTCAAGGGCGATGGGGGCGGTCACGGCCTGGCGAATCTCCAGCGGGTGCTGGGTTTTGAGTTCGCCCATCATGACGCGGGCGAGGATGCCCGTGCGGCCGGCTGGGTCATCGAAGCCGCCGTCCGGGCTACGGGCCTGTCGGTCGCCGACTGGCTGACCGCCGCGCACCGGCCGGTGGCGGCCTTTCGTTGAGACGGTTCGCGGATCTGTTTTGAGCGTGGACCCTGGGTCTCGTTCACGAGCGGGTTCGATCGGGCAGTGTCGTGATGTCGCCATCCGTCGGGCCGTTTCATACCCTGAATTGGATAGGCCGGCACTGTGATTTGGCTTGCCGAAAGACTGCTTTCGAGGCATTGATGCCTGTCGGACCACGCGAGGTGACGCGTGTGTCAACGCACAGCGTGATGCGCCACGCAGGACGAGCCGGGCCGCGCCCACGGCCCGGCCTGCCGGGCTTTCATCGCCCCCAGACAGTCTCGGCGGTCTCCACGACCCGGGCCAGTTTCGCCCACTGGGTTTCCATGGTGATCTCGTTGCCTTCCGCCGTGCTGGAGAAACCGCACTGCGGGGACAGGCAGAGCTGGTCGAGCGGGGCATAGGCCGCGGCTTCGTCGATGCGCTTGGCCAGGGTAGCCACCGACTCCAGTGCCGGTACCTTGGACGACACCAGTCCGAGCACCACGGTCTTGTCTTTCGGCACGAAACGTAACGGGGCGAAATCGCCGGAGCGCTCGTCGTCGTATTCGAGGAAATAGGCGTCCACGTTCAGTTCGTTGAACAGGACCTCGGCGACCGGCTCGTAGCCGCCTTCGGCGAACCAGGTGCTGCGATAATTGCCGCGGCACAGGTGGATGCCCACGGTCATATCGTCCGGGCGATCCCGGAGCGCGTCGTTGATCAGGGCGGCGTACTGGCGCGGCAGCTCGTTCGGATCGTCGCCGCGATCGGCGGCGGCCTGGCGCATCTGTGGGTCGCAGAGATAGGCCAGATTGGTGTCGTCGAGCTGCAGATAACGACAACCCACGGCGTGCAGGGCCGCGATCTCGTCGCGATAACAGGCTGCCAGATCCGCGAAGAAGGCATCCATTTCCGGATAGGCCTCGATATCGATGGCAGCCCGGCCGCCGCGGAAATGCACCATGGTCGGCGACGGGATGGCGACCTTGGCGGTGCCGTGCTTGATCTTGGAGTCGAGGAAGGCGAAATCCTCGACCTGGATCGGGCGGGCATGGGCCAGCTTGCCGCTCACCGACAGCTGCGGCGGCTTGAAGCCGTCGTCGGCCGATTTCGCGCTCTGGTTGGCGTTGATGCCGCCGGTCACGGTCACGCCGTCGAGCTGCTTGAGGAAATCCAGGTGGAAATAGGCGCGGCGCAGTTCGCCGTCGGTGACGTCCTGCATGCCGACTTCTTCCTGACGCCGGACGATCTCGGCGATCGCGACGTCCTCGAGCGCGCGCAGTTCGGCGGCACTGATATCACCCTCGGCATAACGCCGTCGTGCGGCCTGGACCTTCGGTGGTCGCAGCAGGCTGCCGACCTGTTCGGCACGGAAGGGCGGGTTCACGCGATGGGACATGCGAAGCTCTCTTCTTCGGGGAATACGAAGGCCCGGTCATGGCCGGGCGCGATAAAGGCGCGGGCTGCAGCACAGCATGGCCGGCCCCGTTTGGCAAACGAGTGGCCGCGGCCTGTCGGCCCGCGCTGATCGACGGCGGCATGGCCGCTCGTGGCCGGTCCTATGCGGCCGGCAGTGCGGCGAACGGCAGGCCGACGTAGTTTTCGGCAATCGTCGCGCGTCCGGCTTTCGAGTCGAGATAGTAGCTGATCTCGGCGCGCTGCATACGGCTGTTGAAGTCCGGCGTGTCGCTGAATTTATGCAGATTGGAGGTCATCCACCAGGAGAAGCGCTCGGTCTTCCAGATCCGTGACAGGCAGGTCGCCGAATACGCGTTCAGCGCCTCGGGGCGCGAGTGGTCGTAGATCTGACGGAATACGCGATAGGCGGTGTTCACGTCGGAGACGGCCAGGTTCAGGCCCTTGGCGCCGGTCGGCGGGACGATGTGGGCGGCATCGCCCAGCAGAAGCATGCGGCCGTATTGCATCGGCTCGGCGACGAAACTGTGCAGCGGGGCGACCGATTTCTCGATCGACGGCCCGGTGACGAGTTGGCCGGCCACGTCTGCTGGCAAGCGTTGCTTGAGTTCGGCCCAGAACGCCTCGTCCGACCAGTTGTCCGGCGATTCATCGGCCGCGACCTGGATGTAGTATCGGCTTCGGGTCGGCGAGCGCATGCTGCACATCGCGAAACCGCGTTCGTGAGTGGCATAGATCAGCTCTTCGGCTACCGGCGGCGTCTCGCTCATCACGCCGAGCCAGCCAAGCGGATATTCCCGCGAGAAGGTGTTGAGCCGCTCGGCCGGAATCGAGCGGCGCGAGACGCCGTGGAATCCGTCGCAGCCGGCGATATAGGCACAGTCCAGGCGATAGGCGGTGCCTTCGTGCGTGAACGAGACATACGGCGCGTCGGTGGTCACGTCATGCGGGGTGACGTCTTCGGCCTCGTAGTAGGTCGTCGCCCCGGCCGCGCGGCGGGCATTCATCAGATCCTCGGTGACGGCGGTCTGGCCGTAGACGGTCACGTGCTTACCGCCGGTCAGGCCTTCGAGATCGATACGGACCCGGTCGCCGTTGAAGGCGATTTCGAAACCGTCGTGGATCAGGCCGTTCGCATCGAGGTTGTCGGCCACGCCCGCTTCGCGCAGCAGATCGACCGTGCCCTGTTCCAGCACGCCGGCACGAATGCGCGACAGCACATACGCGCCCGAGCGCCGCTCGAGAATCACGTTGTCGATGCCGGCATTGGTGAGCAGCTGACCGAGCAGCAGGCCGGATGGGCCGGCGCCGATGATCGCGACTTCGGTTTTCATCATCTCTCCTCTGGGGATTTGTCTCGTCGAGCGCGCACGGGGTCTTCAGTAGTCGAAGAACACGGTCTCCTCGGGACCCTGCAGGCGAATGACGATTTCGTAGCGTGGGTGTCCGGCGTCGCTCTCGCCGGCCCGGCGTGCGATGAGGGTGTCCCGTCGATGGGGCGGCACTTTGTTGAGGAACGGGCAGTCCGCGTTGTCGTCGGCTTCGTCGTCGAAATAGATTCGGGTCTGCAGATGGATATTGATGCCCCGTGCGAACAGCGCGAGGTTGATGTGCGGGGCCATGTCGATGGCGCCCGGATAAGGCACGCGTCCGGGCTTGATGGTTGAAAAGACCCAGCGCCCGGCATCGTCGGCGCCGGGGGCGGCACGGCCGAAACTGTTGAAGACGTTGTCGAAGGCGAAGTCGGTGACATAGGCGCCGTGTGCATCCGCCTGCCAGGCCTCGACCAGGATGTCGGCGACCGGCTGGTCGGCGCCGTCGAGGACCACGCCGGCCAGCTCGATGAATTCGCCTTCGGCCTCCGGTTCGGCCAGTCGGTTGTCGATTTCGTGGTCGCGCTCGGGCAGGCCGGCGACGTCCAGCGCCAGGCCGATATGCACATAAGGCCCCGCCGTCTGCGACGGCGTCTCCGGCAAAAACACATCGCCCGGATCGCGCGGTTGTCGGTAATCGTCGTGTCGTGTCATGGCCTTGTCCTCAAACGTTCTCGAACCAGGTCTGCAGGGCGCCTCGTGTGACGATGTCAAAGCGATAGACCAGTGAATCGAAGGCGCGCGAGCGAGCCATGTCCAGCCGGGCCGTCAGGGTCTCGACCGCATCGGCATCCCGAATGGTGTTGACGATCGGGCAGCGCGGGATCAGCGGATCGCCCTCGAAGTAGAGCTGCGTGATGAGGCGCGTGGCGACCGACGGGCCGAATACCGAGACATGGATATGCGCCGGCCGCCAGGCGTTCGGATCGTTCGGCCAGGGGTACGGGCCGGGCCGGATGGTGCGAAAGCGATACCAGCCCGCGGGGTCGGTGACCGTCCGGCCGACGCCGCCGAAGTTCGGGTCGAGCGGGGCGACGTAGCTGTCTTTCTTGTGCCGATAGCGACCGCCGGCATTGGCCTGCCACATCTCGACCAGGGTATTGGGCACCGGCGCCCCGAACTGATCGATGACCCGGCCGTAGACATGGATCCGCTCGCCGATCGGCAGGCCGTCGGCGGCGGTGCCCGGACGGTGATTCATCAGCAGATCGTTGTCGTGAGCCCCAAGCGCCATGGCGCCGAAATCCGGGCCCGTACGCTCCGATGCGCTCGGTGTCTGCAGGCTCACCAGCGCCTGTTTCGGATGGCGCAGCACGGTGGTTCGGTACCCGACCGCCGCCGGGTCGGGATGCCAGTTCCGGTCGCGCTGGACGAAGTCGATGTGTCGATTGTCTGCCATGGTCTGCCCGGTTTGAATCGCGGCTCTGCTCGGAAACTTGAACATGCCGGGGCACAGACACGGCGCCAATTGAAAAGACCGATATCCGAGTTATCGCTCCGGTTATGTCTCAGGCGAATCCAGCCAGTCGGGATCGGCGTGACGAAGCGCGGTCAGACGTACGAAATCGCAGAATAGACGGGTGCTTGGCGCCATCGGATGGGTGTTGTTGACGGCGATGCCGACCGATCCGCCACGGCGTTCGATCCGTGGCCCTACTACGACCATTTGATGAGCCGAAACCAGGGCGCGCACGGTATCGGCCGGTGTCACCCAGACTGCATCCGAGCCGTTGATGTAGCCTTCGGCGAGCGGCAGCGAAAGCGTTTCGAGCACCGTTTTCGGGCTGATCGCCGCCTCGACCCGAAAACGCTCGAGCTGCTCACGCAGGGTCGTGCCCCGCGGCGGTATCACCCATGGGTAATGGGCGATCGCCTGCAGATCGGGGGCGGGTTCGGCGGCCAGCGGGTGCGCGGCACGAACCGCCAGTACCAGCGGTTCGTGATAGAGGTGCTCGAAGGACAGATCCCGGATCTCCTCGGCCTCGGCCATGCGTCCGAGCACCAGATCCAGCGTGCCCAGACGCAGCCGCTTGAGCAGCGCCGCGCTGGTACCGGTCTCGACTTCCACCCGGAATTCGGGGTGGGCATCGTGGAGGGCATGCAGCACGCTCGGCAACAGGCCGCCTTCCACGTTCGACAAGGCCCCGAGCCGTACCACCGACTCGGGCACGGCCTGGGTGACCGCTTCGATACCCTCGGCGATCGAATGGAGTGCGGGGGCGGTATAGCGCAGCAGCGCCCGCCCAGCCGGTGTAAGAGTCACGCCTCGTGTGCCCCGCTCGAACAGCACCGTGCCGAGCGCGGTCTCCAGCTCGCGGATGGTCTTGGACATGCCGGGCTGGGTGATCGACAGCGCCTCGGCCGCGGCTGCGAACTGGCCGTGGCGGGCCACCTCGGCGAAGGCCGTCAGATGGCGCAGTTTGACTGGCGAATGGATCATGACGACGACACGCGCCCGGTGGTTTCGGCACACCGGTCGACCGACGTGAGGCGGGCGGCGTTCACGGCCCGGCCGAATCCATGGTCAGGATCGGTTTGAGCGTGATGCCCTGTTCACTGTCGGCAACTACCTGATTGATATCCGCGAAATCGTAGTAGCGCACCAGGCGGTCGAAGGGAAAACGGCCGGCGAGATACAGATCGACCAGCGCGGGTATGAACCGTCCGGGCACGCTGTCGCCTTCGACCACCCCGCGGATCTGCTTACCCCCGATGAGCAGATCGTTGACGTCGAATTGGCTTTCGGCGCCCAGCGCCGGTGCGCCCACCACGGCCACCGTCCCTCGTTTGCCCAGTACCGCGATGCTCTGGCGCAATACCGTCGTATTGCCCGTGGATTCGACCGCGAAGCGAACGCCGTTTTCGCCGGTCAGTCGGGCGATGACGTCGAGGGCATCGTTTTCACCGGCATCGACGATATCGGTCGCGCCGAGCTCGGCGGCCAGCGCCAGACGCGAGGCGAGTCGATCGACCACGATGATCCGGGCGGCGCCGGCCGCGCGGGCGGCCAGCACGGCCGACAGCCCGACCGAACCGGCGCCGAAGATCGCAATATCGCTGCCGGTCGCCACCTGCAGCGTATTCATGACCGCACCGGCCCCGGTCTGGATGCCACAGCCCAGCGGCCCGAGCAGCGCCAGCGGCGCATCGCGACGTACCGGCACGACGCTGTTCTCCCGGCTCATGGCATGCGTGGCCAGCGACGACTGGGTGAAGAAATGATCGTTCAGCGCCTTGCCATCGGCATCGGTCAGGACATGCGCGCCGGTCGGGCCGGCGCCGCCGAAATTGCGGCCGAAGAAATCGTCGCAATAGGTCGGCGCCTCGTCCCGACAGTGCCGACACTGGCCACAATGGCCGAAGGTCAACACGACATGATCGCCGGGGGCCACATGCCGGACATCCGGGCCGATCGATTCGACCACGCCGGCGCCCTCGTGGCCGAGCACGGCGGGCAGCGGCACCGGATAGTGCTGATCACGCACGATCAGATCCGTATGGCACAGCCCCGTGGCCACGATACGAACCCGCACCTCGTCGCCGCGCGGGGCACGCAGCCGTACCGGCTCGATGACGAACGGTGCGCCCGGCGACCGGGTGACCGCCGCCCGAATGTCCAGTGTTTCGCCAGGCTGACTCATGACTGTGATGTTGCCGTATCCGGTGCCTCGCCCCAGCCGTGTTGCCGGGCCAGTTTGAAGGCATGATTGGCGGCTGGCACGCCGGCATAGATCGCGACATGCATCAGCGCCTGGCGCAGTTCGGCTTCGGTGATACCGATGCGATGGGCGGTCTTCAGATGCAGTTCCAGCTCGCCGTCGCGTCCGAGCGCGGCCAGTATCGCGGTGGTGATCAGGCTGCGCTGTCGATGGCTCAGATCCGGATTACCCCAGAGCTCGCCCCAGGCGTTGCGGGTGATGAAATCCTGGAACGGCGCATCGAACGCGGTGGCGTTCTGCGTCGAGCGGGCCACATGGGCCTCGCCGAGCACCGACTTGCGGATCGCCAGCCCATCCGCGTAGGCCACCGGCGGCTCGGTGGCCGCAGGGGCAAGCGTTCGGATCACAATGCGGGCCAGCCGTTCCGGCGCTTCGACCGAGCTGACATGGCCGACGCCGTCCAGAACGGCGACTTCGGCGCTTCTGAATTCCCCGGCCATGGCCTGAAGGGCGGCGGGCGGTGTGGCGACATCGTCGGCGCCTGTGACCAAGGCAACGCGACCGGTGAAAGCGTCCAGTCGGCCCCGAAAATCGGCTGCTGCGAGGAGTTCACAACAGCGGGCATAGCTTTCGGCATCGGTGCGGGCCAGCTGGGTCTGCCAGCCCGCCAGTGTGGCTGGCTCAGCGGCCACGAAGGCCGGGGCGAACCAGCGACCGGACAGGGTTTCGGCCAGGGCGGGCAGGCGCTGCTCGCGAACCCGGGCCGCGCGCTCGTGCCAGGCCTCGCGGGTGCCGATCGGCGTCCCCGTGTTGGTCAATACGGCGGCCTGCAGACGCTCGGGGGCGACGACGAGCAGCGCCTGGGCGATCACCCCGCCGATGGAGGTGGCGACAACGTGTGTCCGGTCGATACCGAGCGCATCGAGCAGTGCCAGGGCGTCGTGGGCCATGTCCTCGGCGGTGATCGGCCCGGTTGCGGCCGCGCTGGCGCCATGGCCCGGTAGATCCCAGCTGATCAGCCGGAATCGATGCGACAGGCGGGCGACGATGGCATCCCACACGCCCTGTGACATCCCCAGTGGGTGCACGAGCAGCACGGGCGGGGCAGTCGGCGCGCCGTTGTCGCGATAGGCGATGGCACGGCCTTGATGTTGAATGAACGGCATCGAGCCTCCGGGGTCGTCAGGTGAAAACAGACAGGGCAACGAACGTCGCCACGATGGCCGTGCCCGACACGCAAAGCCAGATCAGGCAGTAGCCCATGATGTCTCGGGCCGACAGGCCGGCGACGCCCAGCAGCGGCAGCGCCCAGAACGGCTGGATCTGATTGGTCCAGCCATCGCCCCAGGCGAAAGCCATGACGGTCTGGGCCGGATCCGCGCCGATCTCGTGGGCCGCCTGGATCATGATCGGCCCCTGGATCGCCCATTGACCGCCGCCGGACGGAATGAAGAAATTCACGAATCCGGCCGACAGAAACGTCAGCAGCGGGAAGGTATGCGGCGTGGCGATTGCCACGAACGCGGCCGAAAAGGCATCCACCAGCCCCGAGTGCGTCATCATGCCGGCGATGCCGGCATAGAGCGGGAACTGCACGATGATGCCGCGTGCTGCGCCCACCGCCTGTTCGGTGGCTGCGAGATAGCGGGTCGGCGAGGCATGCAGCAACAGCCCGGCGGTCAGAAAGATCAGGATGACCGTGTTGAGGTTGATGTTGAGCCCCTGACCGGCGATCGATCCGACCAGATAGGTCAGGGCGATGAGCCCCAGAAGCAGCGTCGGCCAGCGGCTGTTCTCCAGACGCGCGGCGGGCGTGTCGCGCGCCGTCGTCGGCCGCTCCGGCGTCTCGCGCTCGGGCCTGAACGCCACGATCTGGGAAGATGGCGGTCGCATCACCAGATAGAGCCCGACGAGCAGGACCACCAGGGCAATCGTCAGCGCGATATTCCACCACGCGTACAGCGTGGCCGAGACCGGCACGACGCCGATCAGGTCCGACATGAAGTTATCCGGCGTGGCCACCACCAGCGGGATCGACGACGAAGGCCCGCGAACCAGTTCGCCGCCGTAGGCGGCCGCCACCAGCAACGGAAAATGCAGACCGGTGACGCGTCGCCCCATCTCGCGCGCCAGAATGGCACCGACCACCATGCCGAAACCCCAGTTGATGTAATAACAGGCGAAGCTGACGAGGATCGTCAGGATCAGTGCCTGTTTCGGGGTGCTCGGGATGCGGGTCAAGCCGTTCAGCGCCGCTTGCATGGCCGGTGTGAGCGCCAGTACGTAGCCGGTCAGCAGCACCAGCGTCATCTGCATGCCGAACTTGAAAAGGCTCGAAAACCCCTCGCCCCAGTGGTTGGCCATCGCCAGCGGCGACTGATGCGTGACGCCGATACCGAGCGCAAACACGGCCAGCGTCAGAATCACGGCCAGCACGAACGCATCCGGCAGCCAGCGGCTGATGATGCGCACCGAGGCGTTGGTGATGGCTTGCATTGCGGTTCTTCTCCCGTCGGTTTCTTCTTCTATCCGGGGCGGGGCCTCGATCGTCGCGCTTACCGACGGGCCGGGGACGCGTTTCTCACGAGGCGTTCGCTTCGTTCTCTAGACCGAGCGCCGGCGCGATATGGATCGGAAATGGGCGATTCCATCGACAGCATCGTCGGACGGATTGCCCCGTGAGCCGGGTCACACCCGCTGCAGAACGGTCGCGATCCCCTGGCCGACGCCGATGCACATCGTGGCCAGCGCGTATTCCGCGTTGGCCCGTTCCATTTCATGCAGTGCCGACTGGATGATGCGCACGCCCGACATGCCGAGCGGATGGCCGATCGCGATCGCGCCACCGTTGGGGTTCACGCGTGGGTCGTCGTCGGCCAGGCCCCAGCCCCGGGTCACCGCCAGGGCCTGGCTGGCGAAGGCTTCGTTGAGCTCAATCACGCCCATCTGCTCGATGGACAGCCCGAGCCGTGCCAGGAGCTTGTTCGAGGCATGCAAGGGTCCCATGCCCATGATGCGGGGCTCGACCCCGGCGGTTGCCGTGCCGACGATGCGGGCCATGGGTTTCAGGTCGAAATCCCGGAGCGCCTGTTCGCCGGCGACGAGCAGTGCACCCGCGCCATCGTTCACGCCCGAGGCATTGCCGGCCGTGACCGTGCCGTTGTCCCGAAACGGCGTGGGCAGCTTGGCGAGTTTTTCCAGCGTGGATTCCGGACGCGGATGCTCGTCGGTATCGAAGATCAGCGGGTCGGCCTTGCGCCGCGGAATCTCGATCGGCGTGATCTGTTCGGCCAGCCGCCCGGCCTCCAGCGCGGCCCGTGCTTTCTGCTGGGAGCGAAAAGCGAAGGCGTCCTGGTCCGCCCGCGAGACACTGAACTGCTCGGCCACGTTCTCGCCGGTGATCGGCATGGAATCGACGCCGTACTGTTTCTTGAGCAGCGGATTGATGAAGCGCCAGCCAATGGTCGTGTCTTCCATCGTCTGCCCACGCGAGAACGCCGACGGTGCCTTGGAGACGACATACGGGGCGCGCGACATGGATTCCACGCCGCCGGCCAGCATCAGTCCGGTCTCGCCAGCGCGAATCGCCCGGGCAGCGGTGCCCACGGCATCCATGCTCGAGCCGCAGAGTCGGTTGACGGTCGCGCCGGGCACGGTCTCGGGCAGCCCGGCCAGCAGGAGCGACATCCGGGCGACATTGCGGTTGTCTTCACCGGCCTGATTGGCACAACCGGCGATCACGTCGTCGATGGCGGCCGGGTCCAGATTCGGCGCCTCGGCGAGCACGGCCTTGAAGACATGGGCCAGCATGTCGTCCGGCCGGACGCTGGCCAGCGTGCCGCCGAACCGCCCAACGGCCGTGCGACGGGGGTGACAGAGAAAGACATCGTTCGACATTTGGGACTCCTTCTTATGATTTCGCGGGCGGTTCTTTTTCTATCCACAGATGACGTCGATGCGCATGCTTATCAGCGCACCGAGATGTCTCGTTGAAGCCTTTCCCGAAGGGTTGGGCCACCCATAAACAATCGACAATGGCCGCCCTGCGGCGTTGCGAGTCTGGATCGTGGTACGCCACGATCGGCGGCCCGCGCCTTGCCTGACACCATCGGCGGGGCAATGCGGCGGGCTATCTCCTGACGACAGGCTCTAGGCGAGCCCATCGGCGTCATCCGTGGTTTGTCTTATCGTCTTCAAGCTACGACGCCGCGTGATGTGTCTCGGTGCGGGCCTTGAGGGCCCGCAGGACGTGGAGTTCTTGGTCGCTGGGCTCCGCAGTGTCCGTGACGTCGTCGGCAAAGGCGATCGCCCAGCCGGTGGCCTCGATGATCTCGTCCCGGCCAACGCCGGGATGGATCGAGGTGACGGTGAGCTCGCGGGTTTCGGGATCGGGCTGCATGACACAGAGGTCGGTGATCACGCGGGTCGGGCCGGCACCGATGTGGGGTACGCCGTCCCGCGCGGTGCCGTCGCGGCCGAAGCCGACAGTGGTCACGAAATCCACGGCCTCGACGAACGTGCGCTTCGAGTGCTTGAGCGTGATGAATATCTCGCCGGTGCAGGTCGCCATCTCCGGTGCGCCGCCACCGCCGGGCAGCCGCACCTTGGGATCGGTGTAGTCGCCGATCAGCGTGGTGTTGAGGTTGGCGTACTTGTCGATCTGGGCCGCCCCCAGAAATCCGACATCAATCTTGCCGCCCTGGACCCAGTACCGGAACATCTCGGGCACGGACACCGTGGTCAGCGCGGTTTCGCACAGCTCGCCGTCGCCGATGGACAGCGGCAACACCTCCGGTTTGGTTGCAAGCGTGCCGGATTCATAGATCAGCACCACGTTCGGAGCGTGGGTCAGGCGTGCCAGATTGGCGGCCTCGCTGGGCAGCCCGATGCCCACGAAACAGCTCTGACCGTCGCGCAGGGCGCGTGAGGCGGTGACCGTCATCATCTCGCCCGATGTATAACCGTCGCTCATGATCAGGCCTCCTGATGGGTCTTGCCGTGGACGTGCTCGTCGAGCCAGGCGGTGAACGCCTCGCGATCGCGGGCGATCGCATCCCAGTCTTTATAGAATTTGTTCGAGCGCGGGTAATAGCCGTGGGTATAGGACGGTTTGGCGCCGCCGGGTGCCCTGGCCACGGCGTTGATGACCCAGCCCGGAATCACGCAGGCATTGGGATGGGTGTCCAGCGTGTCGACGACTTCCTCGACCGTGACGATGGATGTTCTAGCGGCCATGACGGCTTCCTTCTGGACGCCGACGATGCCCTCGACCAGCACGTTGCCGTGCCGGTCGGCCTTCTGGGCATGCACGATCGATACATCGGGCCGGATCGACGGCACCGCAGCCAGCCGTTCCCCGGTGAACGGGCATTCGATGAACTTGATCTGGTCGTTGACCTTGGGCAGGTCCGAGCCGATATAGCCGCGCAGCACGGCCAGCGGCAGGCCGGCGGCGCCGGCCTCGAAGGCATTGGCCATGGCGGCATGGCTGTGTTCCAGGATGTCGATGCGGCGGGGCCAGCCCTTTTCGACTGCGTCGCGCAGGCGATGCAGCGAGCCGACGCCGGGATTGCCGCCCCAGGAGAAGATCAGTTTCTTTGCGCAACCGGCGCCGATCATCTGGTCATAGATCAGGTCCGGTGTCATGCGGATCAGCGTCAGGTCACGTTTGCCCTGGCGAATGATCTCGTGGCCGGCAGCGAACGGAATCAGATGGGTGAAGCCCTCCAGCGCGACAGTCGCCCCGTCGTCGACGTATCGGGCGATGGCGTCCGGCAGGGACAGGAACTCGGCCATCGATGGTCTCCTGACTAAAAGTTCGTTATTCGAACCATCGTTTGATATACGAATAAAACTAGAGGGCAGAAGTGTTTGCGTCAACCTCGGCTTTGGTCGGAGCGGGGGCGAGCATGCCGGTTCGCGCGATCGCTGTGAGCATGTGATCGACCTGGGTGGCACTGCTGCCGGTATAACGGGCCGGGTCGAGCGCAGCTAGTACCGTCTCGACATCCAGGCAGGCCGCGACTGCCGGCTGCTCGGCCAGAGCCTCGGCATAGGCACGCCCGGTTTCGCGGGCATGCTTCACGGCCGCGGCGATGGCCGCTTTCGCCGTGGCATCGTCGAGATGAGGCGCCAGCAGGGCACGGCTTGGGGCACCGAGGTTGGCGCCGGCCGGAATCGCCAGATTGCGACGCATGGCCGTGGCGTCCAGCACCAGGCCGTCAAGCAGGGTCGCCAGTGTCTCGAGTGCACCCTCGACCAGAATCACCGCATCCAGCAAGGGCGCCCATTCGGCATGCCATTCGCCAAAGGCCCGCTCGTGGGGCTGGGCCCCGGCGCCATGCAGCGTGGCCACCGCCGCATGCACCTGGCGCGCTGCCGCCCGAATCCGGGTGCTGCCCACGGGGTTGGCCTTGTGTGGCATGGAAGACGAACCGCCGCTGCCCGTCGCCGCCGGTTCGCGCGCTTCGGCGACTTCGGTCTGGGCCATCCAGGCGACATCCGTGGCGATCTTCTCGGCCGCCACGGCCACGCTGCCCAATGCATCGCCGATGGCCAGCACCGGCTGGCGGTCGGTATGCCAGGGGAGCAACGGGCAGGCCAGGGCGAGCTCGGCGGCCAGCGCGCCCATCTGATCCAGGCCGTTGTCCAGGCCGTGGTGGGCCCCCACGGGCCCGCCGAACTGTACGAATAAACCCGCGTCGTGCACCGCGCGCAGACGCAGGCCGGCCGCGAGCAGACCGTGCATCCACTGGGCGATCTTGGCCCCGGCGGTAATCGGCAGGGCCTGCTGCGTGAGCGTTCGCCCGGGCATGGGTGTGCCGCGATGGGCCGTCATCTGTCGGCCGCCGGCAGCCAGGGCCGTATCGAGATGCGCCAGACTTGCACCCAGTCGCGGACGAATGACGAGCATCAGCGCGCTGTCGA
Organism: Salinisphaera sp. Q1T1-3; assembly: GCF_003602005.1. Classification (GTDB taxonomy): domain Bacteria; phylum Pseudomonadota; class Gammaproteobacteria; order Nevskiales; family Salinisphaeraceae; genus Salinisphaera. The sequence goes on from NZ_QZWD01000026.1 coordinate 35,531, forward strand.
GCACATCCTGGCTGGTGGCGCCGACATGCAGGCTGGCTTGCCATTCGGCCGGCAACAGGGCCTTGGCATGTTTGACGAACGCGACGGCCACATTGCCGCCGTCCGGTGTCTCGCGAGCCAGCGCATCGAGGTCGAATGCTTCGGGGCGCAGTGCATCGGTGATGGCCGGCGCTGCTCCGGGGGCCAGCACGCCGCGTCTTTCCTGAACCGCGGCCAGTGCGGACTCGAAACGACACATCGCGGCCACGAGATCGATATCGCGGGTGGCCCCTCGGGCGATCGAACTGGCAAACGGATCGCGCAGCAGATGTTCGTACATGGCAAGGCTCGTCGGGCTTGAGAACAGACACGATGAATCAGCCGGTGGCTGGCGTCACTCTCGATGGTCGCCGCACGTCTTCGACTTACGGCCTAAGACGAACGCCGACTGTTCAGTCAATGTATGGCACGCGCAGTATGTTCGCAGATCGGAGCTTAATCCGCTATACGAACGCGCCGTTCGGGTCATCGATGCGGCGCGACGCCATCGTCAAACAGGGGGACACCATGAGTCGCGATCTCGAAATCAACGGGCTGCTGACGGCGCCAATGCGGGTGGGCCTGGCGCTCGGTCTGCTGGCCACGGGCCTGTTCGCCGCGCTGCCGGCGGCGCAGGCCACCGAGAACGGCACGACGCATTATCCGGTCGGGGTGAACACGGTCGGCGACGGTTACATGCCGTTGCCGGGCACGTTGTCCTGGCGCAACTACACGCTGGTGCAGTGGAGCGGCACGCTGGCCGATGATTCGGGCGACGAGGAGCTACCCGGCTACGGCCTCAACGCCGAGGTCAATGCGGCGCGTTTCCTCTATACGTTCAAGCAGCCGATCGGTCCGTTCCATTATTCGATCGGCGCGGTGCTCACGCTCGTCCACAACCATCTGGATATCGGCCCGATGTCGGATCAGGCCACGGGCCTCGACGACATGGATTTCCAGAACTATCTGTCCTGGCATTCGCCGGATGAACGTCTGTTTATCTACTCCGGGCTGGATATCTATGCCCCGACCGGCCGCTACGACGCCGACGATCTGGCCAATGTGGGCAAGAACTACTGGTCCTTCGACCCGAGCATCAATCTGACGTATCACGCCACCGACAAGCTCACGCTCGAAAGCGCGGTCTATGCCGAGTTCAATACCAAGAACAGCGCGACGCGCTATCAGTCGGGCAATTCCGTCGACTGGGACTACGCGGCCAACTATCAGCCTTTCGTGAATCGCTCGCCCGACGATTTCGCTCAGCATCTGGCGTTCGGCATCCAGGGTTACCTGCTCCGGCAGTTCAGCGACGATGAGCAGTTCGGCGAGACCGTCGGTCCGGACGGGCATCGCGCGGAAGCGTTCGCCATCGGCCCGCAGGTGATCTACAACACGCGGTTCGGCGGCGCGGCCCTGAAGTGGCAGCACGATTTCGGCGTCAGAAACCGCGCCGAGGGCGACACTGTCTGGGTCCAGTTCGCTGTGCCGTTGCTGGGGACCGCGACGCACGTCGGCCCCCACAGCTGAGATGGTCATGCCCAATACGACCCAGCGACATCCCGCGCCGGGGCATGACAGCGGCTATGAGGCCTTCGTCGTCGCGTTGATGTTTCTGACCTGGGGGACCGTGTTTCTCGACCGCATGGCCGAGCTCTATCTGGCGCCCTTCATCGCCGCGGATTTCGGTCTGTCTGCCGGGCAGATCGGGGCGCTGGCCTCGGTGCTTGCCATCACCTGGGCGTTCTCGTCCTTCGGGCTGGGCGCGTTATCGGATCGCGTCGGACGCAAGCGGGTGCTGGTGCCAGCGGTCTTCGTCTTCGCCGGGTTGTCGTGGCTCTGTGGTGCCGCGCGCAATTTCGGCCAGCTGTTGTTGTTGCGCGGGGCGGTCGGTGTTGCCGAAGGCCCCTGCTGGTCGATCGTCAATACCGTCACGGAGAAGGCCTCTCATCCGAAACGGCGTGGCCGCAATACCGGCATCGTGGTATCGGCGGCGGCCCTGATCGGTTTCGCCGCGGCGCCGGTGCTGACCACCCAGATCGCTGCGCGCATCGGCTGGCGCTGGGCGTTCGTGGTCGCCGGCGCGCCGGGCGTGATCCTTGGATTCGTGATCTGGTTCGTCGTTCGGGAGCCAGCCCACGCAGACGAGCGCACCGCGCGTCGACATCAAGCCGAGCGCCCGGGGTTTCGCGATTTCGCCACGCTGCTGAAATATCGCAATATCCGGCTGGCCGCCCTCGGCAACGTCGGGTTCGTCGGCTGGCTGATTCTCTACAACACCTTCTGCCCGCTCTATATCACCGAAGTTGCCGGTGAGCCGGCCACCACCGCCGGTTTTCTGATGGGCGCCGCCGGGCTCGGCAGTTTCTTCATCGGCTGTATCGTGGCCACGGCATCGGATGTGATCGGCCGACGTGCGACGCTGCTCATCTCGGGCCCGATCTGCATGGTGTTGCCACTCATCCTGCTCTGGCCGCCGATGTATCATCATCTGTGGCTGCTCGCCGGGGTGCTGTTTGTCAGTCAGGCCGGCCAGGCGGTGGCTGCCATTCTCATGGTGCTGGTGCCCACCGAAACAGCGCCGCCGGCCATGGCGGCCGCGGCGATCGGCCTGGTGACGCTGTTCGGGGAATTGATCGGCGGGGCCGTGGCGCCGACGGCCGCCGGCATGCTGGCGGATATGTGGCCCCGGTTCGGGCTGGCCATACCGTTATGGATGGCCGGCGGTGGCGCCCTGCTGGTTTTCCTCGTCGCGTTGTTCATGCGCGAGACCTGCCCGGTCGCGGTCGCCGACTGATCGTTCGAGGCGACCTCGCAACGCCCGGCTTTCGGCCGGGCCCGTGGGCGTTTCGGGCCGGTTGAGCCGGCCCGGCGCCGCGCTTACTCGAAGACGTCCAGATCGTTGGCCAGGACGACGTCGCCCTCGTAATCCTTTCGGACTTCGGTGAGCGTGCTCTTCTCGTCAGCCCCGTAGAACAGGTTGTGCACAAGAATCAGCTTGTCCGGCCGGGCCTGGTTGGCGATCCGGGCGACCGCGTCGCTCGGGGTGTGCGCGGCGTGATGATAGCGTTGCCATTGTGCCGGCAGAGCCGATAGCCCGGCCTGCGAGGCCGCCTCGTGTATCAGGATGTCTGCATCCCTGGCCTGCGCGGCGACGTGCGGATCGTAGGCGGTGTCACCGGAGAGGACGATCGTCTTGTCGGGCGTCTCGATTCGATAGCCGAAGGCTGGCTTGACCTCGCCGTGGGAGACCTTGAACGCCGAGATGCGCACGCCGTTCTCGGCCAGTACGACGCCGTTGTCGCGGAACGCGTGTGTATTGGCCCGATAACCCGCCGGATCGCTGATCGGCTGGTTGCCGGCTTTTCGGGCCGCAATGTCCGGCGCGAGCATTTGATAGACCCCCTGGCTCATGGCCTCGATGCCCGGCGGGCCGTAGACCTCGACGTGATGATCGCGGCGCCACCAGTACGTATTGAGCAGTGCCGGATAATCCAGCATGTGATCGCTGTGCAGATGCGTGAAAAAGACTCGATCGATACGGGTCGGGGACAGAGCTTCGATGCCCATGTCCTGGCTGGCCCGGATCGCATTGCGTATCGCTCCGTCTCCGAGATCGAAGACATAGGCCTTGTCGTCGTGGACAACCGCGACACTCTGGCCGGCGCGATGGCTGTCGGGCACCGGTGTTCCGGTGCCCAGCATCACCACGCGGGTTTGGGCCGCGGCGGGCAAAGCCATGCCCAAGAGCAGACAGGCGGCTGCCAGTCCCTGCCCGTATCGATACATGCGGTCGCGTTTCATGATTTATCGTCTCAGGAAGCCTGGCGTTGATCGTTCTGTAGATCGGCGGTGCGTAGCAGCATCAGGCAGACGGCCGCGATCAGCGCCCCGCTGGCCATGATGATAGCCACACCCTGTAGACCGAGACCGCCGTCGAACAGGAAGCCGGCGAGAATCGGCGAGAGTGCGGCGCCGCCGCGCCCCACGCCGATGGCGAATCCGGTGCCGGCGCCGCGCACCTGCGTCGGAAAGGCTTCGGCGAACAGCGCATAGAGGCCGACCACGCCCGAGTTGGTGAAGAACCCGGCAATCGCGGCGATCAGTGACAGCTGGAAGATCGTGCTCTGGCCCATGCCGAAGACGCTGACCATGACGAAGGCCCCGAGCAACGCGATGATGGTCATCAGGCGCGTGGGCAGGCGCCGTGTGATGAAGCCCAGGGTGATGCCGCCGATCGCACCGCCGACGTTGGCCCAGACCAGAACACCGGCGGCCGACGACGCCACGAAGCCCATGTCCACCACGATCTTCGGTACCCATTTGAGGATGAAATAGAAGGTCGCGATGTGCAGGAAGTAGGCGAGCGTGACCAGGATGGTGCGCCGGATCAGCGTTGGCGCAAACAGCTCGGCGGTTGGGGTCTTGAACTCGGCCTGGCGTGGTACCGGCAGCTGATCGACCGCAGCATGGCCCATGCGCGCGAGGATTCGATTGATTCGCGAGAGCGCATTGCGGGGCTGCTTCTGGGCCAGATGCGCGATCGTCTCCGGCATCCCGAGCCAGACGATCGGGAGAAAGACAGCGGTAATCGTGCCACCGAAGATGAAGACGGATCGCCAGTCATAGAGCGAGAGCAGCCAGGCGGCGACACTGCCGCCAAGCACGGCACCGATCGGATAACCGATCGCGCTCAGTGCCACGCAGAAACTGCGGTTCTTTTCGTTGCTGTGTTCGGCTGCGGTCGCGGTGATGGCGGCCAGCATGCCGCCGATGCCCACGCCCGTGGCGATACGCCAGATCGCCAGTGTGAGCACCGAGTTGGCACTGGACGAGCCGAACATGCCGAGGCTCATGGTGAGCAGGCAGAACAGGATCAACGGGCGGCGGCCGAGCTTGTCGGAGAGACTGCCGAGTACCACCGAGCCGACGCTCATGCCGATCAGCTCGGCGGCGAGCACGAAGCCCAGCGCGCTGCGGTCGATACCGAATTCGCTGGCAATGCCCGGCGAGGCGAAGCTGATCGCCAGTACGTCGAACCCGTCCAGGCCGTTGAGCAGGACCGTGAGCGTGATGGCCACGATCTGCAGGGCGCCCATGGGGGATTGTTCAATGATCTGTGTCGGTGCGCGGCTCATGTCGTGATTCCTTGCGCGAAGAAAATGGGGGCAAACGGCCGGCCGGACGGCCGGTCAGAAAAGCAGGTGGGTACGTACCGAGAAATACTGCGAATCCTCGCCGCCGGCCCGTTCGATCGCGCCGTCGACGTCGTAGTACTGGTATTCGAAATCGATCGTGATCAGATCGGTTGGCGTCCAGCGCGCGAATAGGTCATAGGACATGCCGATATGTCGGCCGCCGGTGTCCTGCGTGCCCGGTACCGTACGCATGGCCGGTAGATAGACGGCATCGTTTTCGGCCTGTTTCCACAGCGACAGGATCGTCGGTGAGAATGTCAGCGTCTTGAACGGCGAGACTGCGAACTGCGGGCCGACCACCACGAGATTGGCGAGCGTCGTGTACTCGCCGTTGCCGTAGAAACGCCCGTTGGACGGGAACAGCGGGTCGAAGGTGCGCAGGGTGCCGTCGTTCGGATCGTCGTCACCGCTGGCGGCATCGAGACGCAGCGCGATGCCTGGATGAGCCGGGGCGTCCTTGAACGTATAGCCATAGGAACTGGACACGCCCCAGGCCGAGATATCGCGATCGTCGAAGTCACCGGTCTGGTACATCAGATCGACCGTGTAGTCGACGTTGGCCAGCGTGCCGAACAGGCGCGTACCCAGCGTGTTGCGGGTTTCGTCGCCGGTCTGGCCGGCAATCGTGCGCTGATCACGCTTGTAGCCGAAGGCATAGAGATCCTGCGAAATCCCGTCGTGCCAGGCCACGGTGCCGTAAAGCCCGTAGAACGAACCCGCATTCTGCGAGCTGTCGTCGAAGCTGCCCGTGCGCAGATTATCTACCGGGCGCACGGCAAAGGCGTCCAGTGAATCGCCTCGGTCGTCAGCGACCGACAGCCGGAAACCGTCGAAACTTAGGCGCACATTCGGCACCAGGCGTGTGGTCACCAAGACCCCCTCGCCGAACGACATCTGCTGACGCCCGAAGCGCAGCGTGCCCTTGCCGGGGCCGCTCTGAGGGAAGCCGAAGTCGACAAATGCCTGGGCCACTTCTGTATGGCTCTCGTCGACGGGACCACGCAGTTTCTTGTCCCAGGACCGGGTGTCGTTGATCTGTACGAAAGCGCGCAAGGCATCATCCAGCAGATGCAGGTCGGCATGCAGCTCGGCACGTGTCTGGAAGTAACCATCGTGATCGACGCCGGCCAGACCGAAGGCCGGGTTTTCGTAGCTTTCATAACGCGCGCGTCCACCGCCGCCGAGGCTGAGATACGAATCCCGCGGCAGTTCGATGAAATGCAGGCTGTCCAGCCAGGTGCGTGCCGTCGTATCGGTGTCGGCCAGATACTTATACTGGTCGAGATAACGCGGCGGGCCGGGCCGCAACGGCTTGGATGGCGGCGGCTTCGCGGTCCGCGCCGAGTCGGTCGGGTCGGCGGCGAAGGCCCCGGACGAGGCAAGCGCCAATGTGAGCAGGGCGCGGCCCGCGATAGAAAAAGGATGTCTTCTGAGCGGCATGATCTTGTTCTCCCCCGAGTGGCGATGACAGCGCGATGCCGGTATTCCCGAGTACGCCAGTGCGCTGTGCTTGTCATGTAGTCCGTTTTGCGAACTTTTGTTCGTGTATCGATATCATCCCGATTCAGCACCGCACTCCAATGCGACATTGGTTGCGCGACGAAAGGCTAACTCGTTATATGTAATAGCCAGTTTGGTTGGCACGATCGGTAGTCAGCCAGTGCCTTGACTGGTCTCGATCGGCATATCGTCGCGGTTTGAAAACCCAGGCTCGCAAAGACTTCGCCGGAGACGAACGGACTGGGTACGGGCCGCGTATGGCTGGCCGACCGATCTTGTGAAAGCGGCGCGGAAGGCTATTGTGAATGCCGGCAAGACGAGGCTGTACGTCTTGCGGCTCAAAAGTCGCCATGCGAACTTCGGGTGCGTCTGAAGACGCAATACAGGCCGGTCAGCAGTCATGCGCGGCTGGACAGATGAGAGGGTTGAAATGAATGAACTGAAACTGTTGATCGGGGGGGCGGCACGTGCCGCCGAAAACGGTGCCACCTTCGATCGGGCCAATCCGGCCGGTGGAGATGTCGTTACCCGGGCGGCCGCCGCACAGATGGCGGATGCGGCCGCTGCGGCCGAGGCCGCGGGGGCCGCGTTCGAGGCCTGGTCGCAAACCGGGCCGGGCGAGCGCCGCCGCAAACTGCTGGCCGCCGCCGATGCGCTGGAGGCCCGTGCTGCGGATCTCACGACGGCCATGATCGAGGAGACAGGCGCGACGGCGGCCTGGGCCGGCTTCAATGTCCACGTGGCAGCCGGCATGCTGCGCGAAGCGGCGGGTCTGACGACCCAGATCCAAGGGGCGACGATCCCGAGCGATGTACCGGGTAATCTGGCCCTGTCGAAACGTGTGCCCTGTGGGCCGGTTCTCGGCATCGCCCCGTGGAACGCGCCGGTCATCCTGGGCACGCGGGCACTCGCCACGGCACTGGCGTGCGGCAACACCGTCGTGCTCAAGGCTTCCGAGCAGTGCCCGGCCGTGCATCACCTGATCGGCCAGGCGCTCACCGAGGCCGGCATGGGCCAAGGTGTGGTCAACGTCGTGACCAACGATCCGGCCGATGCGGCCGACGTGGTACGTACGTTGATCGAGCACCCGGCGATCGCCCGTGTGAATTTCACGGGCTCGACGAGCGTCGGACGGATCATCGGCCAGACGGCGGCCGGGGTGTTCAAGCCGGCACTGCTGGAGCTGGGGGGCAAGGCGCCCTTCGTGGTCGCCGACGATGCCGATCTCGATGCCGCGGTCGCAGCGGCCGCCTTTGGCGCCTTCTTTCATCAGGGCCAGATCTGCATGTCCACCGAGCGATTGATCGTCGCGGATGCCGTGGCCGACGACTTTGCCGAGAAACTCGCAGCCAAGGTCAAGACATTGAAGGCAGGGGATCCGCGCCACGAGGACACACCGCTCGGCACGCTGATCGGTGAGCCCGCGCGCTGCCATCTCAACGAACTGATCGAAGACGCCGTCAACAAGGGCGCGCGGCTACTGGCCGGCGGGCCGGCCGATTCGGTGGTGATGCAGCCGACCGTGCTCGACCATGTCACGCCCGAGATGCGGCTCTATACCGAGGAATCGTTCGGCCCCGTGGTCGCGATGATCCGAGTGGCCGGAGGCGACGAGGCCCTGGTCGCCTCGGCCAATGACACCGAATACGGATTGTCGGCCGCGGTCTTCTCCGGTGACGGCGCCCGCGGCATGGCGATCGCCGATCGGATCCGTTCGGGCATCTGTCATATCAACGGCCCGACCGTGCACGATGAACCCCAGATGCCCTTCGGAGGCGTCAAGGCCAGTGGTTACGGACGTTTCGGCGGCCAGGCCGGCATTGCCGAATTCACTGATCTGCGCTGGATGACGTTGCAGTCGGGCGATCGGCACTACCCGATCTGAGCGATGCCCTAGGTGTGACCTCTCAGTAGATTGTTCATCCGAGCCGCGACCCTTGAAGCTGATGGGTGCTGAAATCCAGAAGCCAAAGGAGCCACCCGGATGAACACGCACAAGAATGCGCGACTCAGCGTT
>NZ_QZWD01000027.1 GCF_003602005.1 Salinisphaera sp. Q1T1-3
CGCCCGTGCCACACCCGCCCCCACAGCCTCGATCGAGGCCGCCATCCGCTCGGGCGAGAGACTGAGCGTGCCGGGAAACCCCGTGTGCTCGACGCTGGCACCGAGCGACAGCATCGGCAGTCGCAGTACCGGACGCATGCCGTTATAGACCGCGCTGGCCGCATCCAGCAGCCCTTCGCCAATCACGGCGTCGGTCGACAACGGCAGATGCGGCCCATGTTGCTCGATCGCCGCCACCGGCAGAACCGCGACCGGATCGTCGGCCGCCATCGCGGCCAACGTCTCGCTCGTCTGGTCGCCCCAGTTGATAAAACCGCTCATGAGATCACCACCGCCAAACCGATCCTCATGTTCGCGCATTCGCCCGGCCATCGCCCAGCCCGTTGGCGCGCCCACGGTTAGAATCGGGCACGATTATCGTCATTTCCCGAGTCGCCCATCGCATGTCGATCGTTCTGACCAGCCTGATTCTGCTTTTCACGGTCGCCCTGTCCGGCGTGCTCATCGGACTGCTGCCGCTTCGGCTGCCGCGACCGCTGGTGCAGATCGCCATGGGCGCCGCGCTCGCGGTGCCCAGCTTCGGCCTGCATGTCCAGCTGCATCCGGAAATCTTCTTTTTGTTGTTCATCCCGCCGCTGTTGTTCATCGACGGCTGGCGGATGCCGCAGCGTGAATTCCGTCGTCTGGTCGTTCCGATCACGGCCCTGGCGCTCGGGCTGGTGATGGTGACGGTGCTGTGCGTCGGGCTATTCATCCACTGGCTGATTCCGGCCATTCCACTGGCGGCCGGTTTCGCGCTCGGCGCCGTGCTCTCGCCGACCGACGCGGTGGCGGTCTCGGCCATCACCGGCGGCTCGCCGATTCCACCTCGCATGCTGCATGTCCTGCAGGGCGAGGCCTTGATGAACGATGCCTCCGGGCTGGTCGCGCTGCGTTTCGGCGTCGCCGCGGCCATGACCGGTGCCTTCTCCTTGCCGACAGCCGCGTTGAGCTTCGTGCTGATTGCGGCCGGCGGTCTGGCCGTCGGCTGGGCCATCGCCTGGCTCTTTGCACAGATCCGGCATTTCGTCACCCAATGGCGGGGCGACGATCCGGCCAGTCATGTCGCCCTGCTCGTGCTCCTGCCGTTCGCGGCCTATCTGCTGGCCGAACATCTGGGTGTGTCAGGCATTCTGGCCGCAGTCGCCGCCGGGATGACCCTCAACAGCATCGACACGCTCAAGGGCGAGCTCAACACCCGCATGCAGAGCCGTGGCATGTGGACCATGCTCGAATTCGTGTTCAACGGTCTGATCTTCGTCCTGCTCGGTCAGCAGATCCCGGCGGTATGGGGACTGGCCGACAATGCGAGCGTCACCATGGGCCTGTCGATGGCCCAGATGATCAGCTACCCCTTCGCATTGTTCGGTCTGCTGCTGGTCACGCGTTTCATATGGGTGGCGATCATGATCAAGCTCGCGAGCTGGCGCGCGGTGCGACGCGGCGAGACCCCGATTCGTCCTTCGACCCGGGTCGCGGCAACCACCGCCATCGCCGGCGTGCGCGGGGCGATCACGCTGGCCGCCGTATTGTCGTTACCCTTGGCCGGCGCTGACGGTCAAGCGTTCCCGGGCCGGGGCCTGTTCATCTATCTGGCCGTCTCCGTGATCCTGATCTCGCTGGCCGTTGCCACGGTTGCCCTGCCGCCATTGCTCAAGCGCATCAAGCTGCCCGCCGACGATCCGCGAGCGATCGAGGAACGACGGGCCCGGGCGGCAGCGGCCAAGGCCGCGATCAAGCGACTGGACACGCTGCGCGAGCAGCACGCCGAAGAGCAGGACGATGCCGACGAGGCCTCGCTGTATTCCGAAACCGCCGGCCGGATCATGGCGAGCTATCAACCGTGGCTCGACCCGGACGCGGACACCGCAGACAAGCAGCGGGCCCGACGCGGCTTTGCCATGGAACGCACGCTGCGTCTGTCCGCACTCGATGCCGAACGGGAGGCGCTGTACCAGCTGCGACGCGATGCACACATCAATGACATCACCATGCGCCGCGTTCTCGCCGATATCGACCTCACCGAAGCCTCGCTGCGGAGTCGGCGTCGCAGCCGCTAGTTTCGTGCGAGTCCGCGCCAAGCGCCCCGGCACGGCCGGCGGGGCATGCGCACGACCGTTAGAGCGTTTAAGGTAGCGACATCTGCTTCATCATCCGGTGGACGAATACGATCCGGCAGCAACCACCGGCTCGGCCTGCCGCGGTCGAGGCACGGCGGCGCGCTCGAGATACGCGTCTTCCGGAAAGGTCTTCACATGTCCGACGATTTTCACTACTACGAACCCAGCGCCGGCCACGGTCTGCCGCACGACCCGTTCAACGCTCTCGTGGCGCCCCGCCCCATCGGCTGGATCTCTTCGGTTGCCGCTGATGGCACTCGCAACCTCGCGCCGTACAGCTTCTTCAACGCGTTCAACTACACACCGCCGATCGTGGGCTTCGCCAGCGTCGGCTACAAGCACTCGGTGGCCAATATCGAGGCCACCGGCGGCTTCGGCTGGAACCTCGCCACCCGCCCGCTGGCCGAGGCCATGAACGAGAGCTGCCGACCGGTGGAGGCCGAAGTCGACGAGTTCGAACTGGCCGGGCTCACGCCAACGCCATCACGGCACATCGCCGCTCCTCGAGTGGCCGAATCACCGGTATCGTTCGAGTGTCGCCTGAGCCAGATCCTGCGTCTGACCGGCGCCGACGGCGAGGCAACGAACAGCTGGATGGTATTCGGCGAGGTCGTCGGCGTGTATATCGCCCGGCACCTGCTTGTCGACGGCATCTATGACACGGCGGCGGCCGAGCCGATCCTGCGCGCCGGCGGCCCGGCGGATTATTTCGAGGTCAGCCCCAACCATCGTTTCCAGATGCATCGCCCCGGCTGAATCTTTCCTTCACTTCTCTTGCCACGAGCACGATCATGATCGAAACCCTGCGTCTTCCCCTGGCCTGTGTCGCGGCCAGCCTGGCCCTGGCCGCCTGTGCCCCCAGCACACTGCCGCCGCCCGACGGCTCGCCGAATGCGACCTCGCCGACCACCGGTGGGCCGCTGTCCGGCACCCCTGAACCGGACGCGCTCGACGACGCGTCCGACAACGCCACGCCAACATCCGGCGATGTCCGCTACGAATGCAGCACCGGCGAGACGATCGTGGCCCGCTATCCCGATGTCGAGACCGCCGTGATCGATTACAAAGGCGACGAACACACCCTGTCGCTGGCCATGTCGGCCGACGGCGCCCGGTATGTCGGCGACGATTACGAATGGTGGACGCGCGGTACGGGGCGTAACGGCCAGGCGACGTTGTCCGAACGCAACGACGACAACACGACAGGTCGCCAGATCGCCAGCTGTCGCGAGCGCAGCTAGAGCCTGTTGAGGTTTCGTGCGAGCGCCTTTTCGTCGAGAGACCGCCGTGTGTCCGGCAAGGCGCGAGTCGCCAATCGTGGCGTGTCACGATCCAGACTGGCAACGCGGCAGGGCGCGATTTGCAGCCCGCCCCTTCGGGACAAAGTGCCCCAGAATCAGAAACACGACGGCAATACAGCGTTCTCGCACGCTGGCGCCGTATGACTGCGCGACGCCTCGTCTTGCCGCCCATCGTCAATTTCAGGGCGCACCGGGCGCGGACTCGCACGACACATCAACAGGCCCTCGGCGTGTCGTCACCGCTGCGCGACGCATCGGCCTCACCCGGGCACGGCCGACCGGGCATCCGCCGTTCAAGCGACGGTGGCTGCCCGCTTGTCGCTCTCAGCCGACCAATCGCCAGCCCACGTAGACCACGGCGAAACCGCTGAGAAAGACCAGCCCGGCTCGGCTCAGCCATTGCATGGCAGCGCCCGGTCGGGCGCGCTCGGGCAGATGACGCGACATCACCAGCCGATAATTCAGCCAGGCCAGCACCGGGGCGGTGAGAAACGACAGGCTCGTCGCCAGATCGATCATCACCGTGAACCGGCTGCCGAGCAGGTACAGCACGCCCAGCGAGACCGTCGGCACCGCGACGAGCAACCCGCGATAGAGCCCGACGCTGTCGGCCAGCGGCGGGCGGTAGGCCAGCATCGCGATCATGTGGCGCATCACGCGCGGATGGGCATCCAGTACGGTCAGCAGGGTCGAGAACATGGCCGTGAAGGCACAGGCCGCGATCAGCGGCCAGGCCCAGGTACCGAGCGTGTCGGTATAAAGACCGATCAACTGTTCGGCGAACACTGCCCCGCTGTCGGAGAACAGGGTGCCGGTCGCATACATGACAAGCGCCCCGAGCGCCAGGAAACCGATCGCCAGAACACAGGTGCCGATATAGCCGATATTGAAATCCAGCCGGGCATGCGCGAGCGTCGGCAGCCGGCCGGTCTGACGCGCCCGCTCGAGCGTCCAGAGCGAATGCCAGGCCGCGGCATCGATCGGGATCGGCATCCAGCCCATCAGGGCGATGAGAAACGCGATGCCGCCGGCCGACCAGACCGGTTTCGGCGTCGCTGTCGCCCAGTCGCCGGCGGGGCCGTGGATCAGGGCCGCGACGACCGCCACCAGCGTGCTCACGGCCAACACCGCCACGATCCACTTGATCGCCCCATCGAGTACGCGATAGTGACCGCGATAGAGGATCGCCGCCGAGACCGCCAGTAACCCGGCGGCCCAGAGAATGGGCGGGCCGGACAGACCGGTCATCGCGATCGCCAGATTGGCCGTGACCAGCGCCAGTGCGGCCTGGATGGCGAACATCGTGCCGAGCGTGAACAGGAAGTAGATCGTCACCGCGTGCCGGGAGAGCTGCCAGTAGCCGTCGAGCATCGAGCGGCCGGTGGCTGCGGCAAAACGCGGCCCGTATTCGAGGAAGGGATACTTGAACAGATTGACCAGCAGCACGGCCCAGAGCAGGCCGAGGCCATAGTCCGCGCCCGCGCGGGTGGCCTGCACCAGATGCGATACGCCGATCGCGGCGGCGGCGAGCAGCAATCCCGGGCCGATGGCAGCAAGCCGGCGCCCCGCGGTCGGGCTGGCTGCAGAGGCATGCGGGGCACGGCGGCGCGGCGTGGAGTCACCGGTCGTCATCGAAAAGCCTTTCAAACGGCGCCGTCACGCGGTCATGACGGCGACTTGTCGCGCATCGGCCGCGCGCGGAGAATGTGGCCTTTCATTTTCGCCCGGCAAGGGCGTCTGCAACAGGTCTTTTTCATGGCTGACACCGGATCGATTCTCACCGCCGACTCCATGGCCTTTCTCGAGCGTTATCTGAACAACGCCTCGCCGACAGGTTACGAGTCCGCCGGGCAGAAGCTCTGGATGGCGTATCTGAAGCCCTACGTCGATGAATTCATCACCGACGCCTACGGCAATGCGGTTGGCGTGATCAATCCCGAAGCCGAGTACAAGGTCGTGATCGAAGGCCATGCCGACGAGATCGGCTGGTATGTCCGCCACATCACCGATGACGGTTTCATCTCCGTGGCCCGCAACGGCGGCTCCGACCACCAGATCGCCACCTCCAAGCGGGTGCACGTCCATACCAAGAACGGCCCGGTCGACGGCGTCTTCGGCTGGCCGGCGATTCACACCCGCAACCCGTCCAAGGAGAAAGCCCCGTCGAAAGACAATATCTTCGTGGACGTGGGCGCCGACGATAAGGCAGGTGTCGAGGCGCTGGGCATTCACGTCGGCTGCGTGATCACCTATCCGGATCAGTTCTTCACGCTCGGTGCGGATCGTTTCGTCTGCCGTGCCATCGACAATCGCATGGGCGGTTTCATGATCGCCGAGGTCGCGCGACTGATCCACGAATCCGGCAAGCGCCCCGATTTCGGGCTGTATATCGTCAACTCCGTGCAGGAAGAAGTCGGCCTCAAGGGGGCCGGCATGATCGCCGAGCGCATCCAGCCGAACGTGGCGATCTGCACCGACGTCACCCACGACACCTCGACCCCGATGATCGAAGCCAAGACCATCGGCCAGGTCAAGATCGGCGACGGCCCGGTGATCACGTATGCGCCCGCGGTCCAGAACAACGTGCGCGAACATCTGATCAGCACCGCCGAGAGCGGCGACATCCCGTTCCAGCGTCTGGTCAGCTCACCGGCGACCGGCACGGACACCGATGCCTTTGCCTACAGCAATGCCGGCGTGCCCTCGGCGCTCATCGCGCTGCCGCTGCGCTACATGCACACCACGGTGGAGATGGTGCATCGCACGGACGTGGAAAACGTCATCCGTCTGATCCATGACGCAGTCACGGGCATCGAATCGGGCGAGAGCTTCAGCTACTTCGACTGAGTCGGGGCGAACGCGCCCATCACGGGCCGGCGGCGATGGCGTCGGCCCTTTGTCGTGCCGGGCCATAACGAGCGCCGGTCGCCCGAAGCGGTACCGGCGGTTCGCGGCCCGCCCGCTGCGTGGCGGCGCCGCTTTTCGCATAATACGCGCGCCATACGCCAAGACACGCCTCATGATCGCCTCGATCGCCGCGTTGCTCGTCCTGCAACTCATCGGCACCATCATCATCCGCCTGACCGGCATTCCCCTGCCCGGCCCGGTCGTCGGCATGCTCATCCTGTTCGCCTATCTGCTGTGGCGCGGTGCCACGCCACACGCGCTGGAAGGCACGACGAAAGCACTGCTGTCCAATCTCGCCCTGCTGTTCGTCCCGGCCGGCGTGGGCATCATCACGCATCTCCACGGCGTGGCCGCGCACTGGATCGCGCTCTCGGTCACGCTGATCGCCAGCGCCGCCATCGCGATCGTGGTCACCGGCTTCACGCTGCACTGGCTCATGCCGGCTGCCGAGAAAGACCACGGGAGCGCGTGAGATGAACGCCATCACACAGATCTGGGTCTATCTCGCGGAACAGCCGCTGCTCTGGCTGACGCTGACCGTGGGCATCTTCTGGCTTGCCCAGCAGCTCTATCGCCTGGCCGGTGATTTTCCACTGCTCAACCCCGTGCTGGTGAGCGTGGCCGTGCTCGTCGTGCTGCTGCTGGCCACCGGCACGCCGTATCACGAGTATTTCGACGGCGCCCAGTTCATCAGCTTTCTGCTCGGACCGGCCACTGTGGCGCTGGCCGTGCCGCTGGCCAGCCAGGCCGCGACCCTCAAGCGCCTGTGGCTGCCGATCGCCATCGCGCTCACCGTGGGCTCTCTCACCGCCGTGCTCAGCGCGCTGGCCATCGGCACCGCCCTCGGCCTGCGCGGCGAGATGATGCTGTCGATGCTGCCGAAATCGGTCACCACCCCGATCGCCATGGGCATCTCGGACCAGATCGGCGGCAGCCCGAGCCTGACCGCCGTATTCGTCATCCTCACCGGGATCGTGGGCGCGGCCATCGGCATCCCCCTGCTGCGCGTGCTCGGCCTGCGCGATCCGGTCGCCAAGGGGTTCGCGCTCGGTGTGGGCTCGCATGGCATCGGTACCGCGCGTGCCTTCGAGCACAGCGACCGCGCCGGCGCGTTCTCCGGCCTCGCCATGGGCCTGAATGGCGCGCTCACCGCGATTCTGGTTCCCATCATCGTCTGGCTCGCCGGGCTCTGACCGCTCTCGTCGACGCCGCATGCCGGGCATCGATGCGATCGATGCCCGGCATGCGATCGCCAAACGCCGACAGCGGTTGTATCGCACTGTAGCCGGCTCTATCTTCATGCCAGACCGATAATGGATGAAGGTGTCATGGCGATCGACGATCTCGACAGCTGGATGTGGGCCGAGGCGGTGCGCCGCCAAGAGCAGGCGGATCGCATACAGCGCCAGTTCTTCAAGAAGGCGACCCACCAGCCACGCCGTCAGTGGGAGCCCCCGGTCGACATCTTCGAGACGACCGATGCGATCTACGTGATCGTCGCCCTGCCCGGCGTGTCCGATGCCACCTTGAGCGATCTGGAGGTGCGCGGCGACACGCTGTACGTGGCCGGCCAGCGCCAGGTCCCCACGCCCGGTGAACGCGCCGTGCTGCACCGCCTGGAGATTCCGCACGGCCATTTCGAACGGGCCATCACTCTGCCCTGGCCGCGTCTGACCATCGCCGGCCACGAGCTGACCGACGGCTGTCTGTATCTGACCCTGGCCAAGCGATAACCCCGGCGTCCGGCGACGACGTGGCGTGCAAGCGCACGCTGATCCCTGCACGGCGAATAGCCGCCCGTTCGCGTCCACAGAGCGCGCTTGCGGCGCTTCGACCGGCCCCAGCAGAAGCGATTTCCGAGATGAGCGAACAAGACCCTTCCGAATCCCGTGAGCATCTCGACGATACCGTCGAGAACACATCGGCCCCGCGTACTGTCGAGGGGCCCAGCACCACGCTGGTCTACAACCGTCAGTCCACGCCGCGACCGGAGACCATCACGATCCTGCCGATGCAGGAGACCGTGCTGTTCCCGGAGCTGGTCATGCCGGTGGTGCTGCAGCGCCAGGCCACGATCGGTGCCGCCCAGCGGGCCACCCAGAACGATCATCCCGTGGGGCTGATCCTCGGTTCGGCGACCGGCGACGGCGAGGCCAACGACGCTGGCCCCGAGGCGCTGCACCGGGTCGGCACCGTCGCCAATATCCTGCGCTATGTGACCGGCAACGACGGGCTGCATCATCTCGTCTGCCAGGGGGTGTCGCGGTTTCGCGTACACGAATTCTTCGAGGACGACCACGGCGACCTGAAGGCGCGGATCAGCTGGATCGACGAACCGGAAACAGAGGGCGACAAGCAGATCGATGCCCGCATGTCGAACCTGCGCGCCCGCGCACTGCAGGCGATCGAGCTGATGGACCAGCCCTCGCGCGAGCTGGCCAACGCCATTCGATCGATCGAGTCCGCGGCCCTGCTCGCCGATGCGACGGCCGGCTACCTGGGGCTCAAGCCGAAGGAGAAACAACGCATTCTCGAGACCATCGAGCTCGAGCCGCGGCTCGAGCTGGTGCAGTCCTTCATGGATTACCGTCTCGAGGTCATGCGGCTGTCCGCCGATATCAACAAGCAGACCCAGGAGCGGATGTCCGAGCATCAGCGCAAGGCGATGCTCCGCGAGCAGATGCGTTCCATTCAACGCGAGCTCGGCGAAGACGACAACGTCACCGAAGAAGCCGAACGGCTACGCGAAGCGCTCGACAAGGCCAACCTGCCCGAGGACGCCGCCGAGCAGACCGACCGGGAGCTGCGCCGGCTGGAACGCATGAACGAGTCCTCGGCCGAGTATTCGATGGTACGGACCTATCTGGAGCTGATGGCCGAGCTGCCGTGGGACAAGCTCTCGACCGACGCCATCGATATCGCCCGGTCCCGCGCGATCCTGGACGAGGATCACTACGGCCTGGACAAGATCAAGCGGCGCATCCTCGAACATCTGGCCGTGCACAAGCTCAACCCGGACGGCAAGGCCCCGATCCTGTGTTTCGTCGGCCCGCCCGGGGTCGGCAAGACCTCGCTGGGCCGCTCGATCGCCCGGGCGATGAATCGCGAGTTCGTGCGGGCAGCGCTGGGCGGTGTGCACGACGAATCCGAGATCCGCGGCCATCGCCGAACCTACGTCGGCGCGATGCCGGGGTCCATCATCAGCCAGATCAAGAAGGCCGGGACCCGTAACCCCGTGTTCATGCTCGACGAGATGGACAAGCTCGGCACCTCGGCCCACGGCGATCCGGCCTCGGCCCTGCTCGAGGTGCTGGACCCCTCGCAGAACGATTCCTTCAACGACCACTATCTCGGCACGCCGTTCGATCTGTCGAAGGTGATGTTCATCGCCACCGCGAACGTACTCGACACCATTCCGGGCCCGTTGCGCGATCGTATGGAAGTCATCGAGGTCCCCGGTTACACCCGCGAGGAGAAGAAACAGATCGCCAAGCGTTATCTGATCGATCGCCAGCGCGAACAGGCCGGCGTGACGGCCGAACAGGTCGATATTTCCGATGCCGCGCTCGATGCCATCATCGCCGGCTACACCCGCGAGGCCGGGCTGCGCAACTTCGAGCGCCAGATCGGCTCGATCGCCCGGCACGCCGCGGTCAAGGTCGCCGAAGGCGAATCCGGCCCGGGGCGGATCGAACCGAGCGACCTGCAGGCCATCATCGGTGCCCGACGTATCGACGACGAGGTCGCGCTGCGCACCGGCGTCGCCGGCGTGGTCACCGGCCTGGCCTGGACACCGGCCGGCGGGGACATCCTGTTCGTCGAGGCCTCACGCGCGCCGGGCAACGGCAAACTCACGATCACCGGGCAACTGGGCGATGTGATGCGGGAATCCGCCCAGGCTGCGCTGTCGCTGGTCAAGGCCCGGGCCGAGACCCTGGGCATCGCCCAGGAACGCGTCGACAAGTCGGATATCCATATCCATGTCCCGGCCGGCGCGATCAAGAAGGACGGCCCGAGTGCCGGTGTCGCACTCTATACTGCACTGGTCTCGCTGATGACCGATCGCAAGGTCCGGGCCGATGTCGCCATGACTGGCGAAATCAGTCTGCGCGGTCAGGTTCTGCCGATCGGCGGCGTCAAGGAGAAGACGCTGGCCGCGCATCAGGCCGGCATCAAGACCGTGTTGCTGCCCGAGCGCAACGCCAGGGACGAGGAGGACATCCCCGACAATATCCGCGAGGCGCTGGATATCCGCTACATCGGAGAAGTCGCCGAGGCCATCGAGATCGCCCTCGAGCCAGCCGAGACCTGAGCCGCGTCGCTGCGCCGGGCAGTCGTCGCCCGACGTGGCGCGTCTCGGCATGTGCGATACGCCCGGACAACCGGCGCATCGGCCGTTGTGCCGCCGCGGCCGGTGGCAGCCGGGCTGCCCTTGGACGCGACAATCACGTCATGACGGCCGTTGTCGCCGTCATGCGATGCCGACTCAGTCAGCCGTTGCGCCCGTGCCGCCAGCGTGTCTTGTAGGCAAAGGCGAGCGGGCCATCCTTGAAGGACATCCCTTCCCGCGGGATCTCGTAGCGACTGGCCGCACGCTCGGCGCGATCGCGGATACAGGTCAGGCCACTGGCGAAACCGGCGTTCTCTACCCGCGCCATCACGTCCGCATCGTAGTCGCCGTAGGGATAGGCGAAATGCCGTACCTCGCGGCCCAGGACATCGGCCAACCGCTTGCCGGAATCGTCGATCTCGTGGGTCCGCTCGGCGGCGTTCAATCGGCTCAGCCGGGGGTGGGTCGCCGAATGGGCACCGATCTCGATGCCGGCATCGGCCAGCTCGCGCAGCGCCGGCCCGTCCATGAGCCGATGATCGGCCTCGGAGTACGCCTCGGTCTGCCAGTCCGCCGTGGCGCCGAGACGATCGCTGACCGCGAATACCGTGGCCGGAAATCCGTGATACGCCAGTATCGGCCAGGCATGACAATGGAAATCGACGAAGGCGTCATCGAAGGTCAGCACCACGCCCGGCTGCTTGAGCGGCGCCTCGCCGCGAAGGGCCGCGAGCGCCCGGTCGAGGCTGATCACGGTCAGATCCGGCCGCACGAGCTGGCGCATGTGACGGGCGAATCGATCGACATGACAATACAGCCCGAGCCGATTCGGCGGTTTCGCAAACACGCCGACGTGATGGTAGAGCAATACACGAATCGCCGCGCCGGCCGCGGGAGTCGCCGCATTCATGTCACGGCAGCCCGTTCGGCCGGTGCCCGGGGCGTGCCGACGCGTCTGGTCATCAGACGCAGCCGCTGGGCCAGCCCCGGCCCGATGAAACGCCTTGGCGCCGCGGTGACGAAACGACGCATCACGGTCGGCGATTGCAGCAGGCCGGCAGCATAGGCGATCTGTACCCAACCGATGCCCAGCACGCCCTCGAAGGCCCGGACCGGGAAATAACGGGTCCGCGCATTGGCCTCGCCGAGCCGTGTCAGCCAGTCCGCCGCCCAGTCCAGCTCGGCGAGATCAGCCGGCTGACGTTTGCCGTTGCGCCACAGTACGCGATGCCGGTCCAGGTCGGCGTCCGCATAGCGCATGCCGAGACAGTCGAGCTGGCGGGCGAAGATACGTCTCTGGAAACCCTGGATCGCCTCGGCCTTGCCGCGCGTGGTACTGGTCGGATGACGCCGGCAGCAGACCAGCGGATACGGCTGGCTGGCGATCCGGTGCGATTCGGCCAGCCGGCTCCAGAACTCGTAGTCCGAGCTGTAGGTGAACGTCTCGTCATAACCGGTCTCCCGCAGAACGCGCGTGCGGCCGGTCACCGAGGGCTGTTGCAACGGGCTTTTGTAGATCAGCTGGGCGTGGGCGGCATCGGCATCGGTGGGTCGACGCGTGATCGCGCGGTTGCGCCGGCCCTGCTCGTCCATCCAGGCTGCCCAGGAACCCACGGCCGCATGATCGGGGTGTCGATCAAGAAAGTCGGTCTGCATCGCCAGGCGGTGCGTATCGGCCCGGTCATCGCTGTCCAGGGAAGCCATGTACTGCCCGCGCGCCAGCGCCAGGCCGCGATTGCGGGCGCCGGCGATGCCCAGCTGTGTGTCGTTGCGCACATAGCGCACGCGCACATCCGGATAGACGCCGACCACGTCCGCCGTCTCATCGGTCGAGGCATCGTCGATGACGATGAGCTCGAAATCCGTCAACGACTGCGCCAACACGCTATCGATGGCATCGCCGATGAAGCGGGCATTGTTGAACGTCGGGATCACCACGCTCACGCGCGGCGGGTGCGATGCAGCGCTCATGGCCTGCCTCTTGATTGAGCCCGAGCCCCGTCGGGGGCGCTGAAACGGCGCCCACGCGCCGACGGCAAACGGCGGATTCTAGTGTGGCCCCACAGCCGGGACAAGACGACCGGTCGCATGGCCTGCATCCATTATTCGGCCGCGATCAACGCACGCAGCCGATCGGCGACCGCCAGACAGTGGGTATCGGCCACGTTCATATCGCGCAGCGCATCGGCCAGATGCAGCGCATAGTCGCGGTTGGGCCCGCTCGGCCCGCTGGCCGTGCGGATGTGTTCGGCGATGTCATCGATCGAGGCTTCGCCCAGCCAGGCCGCGTTGTCGGCTGTCGCGATATAGGCCAGCCCGTCCTCGACGTGGCCATCCTCGAAGGTCATCGGTTGCACGGCGCGCAGATAACCGTTCTTCTCGCGATGATCGAGATAATCGAAGACCGCCGGCGTGACGCGATAGGCCATGCCGGTACAGGTCTCGCCGGGCGCGGCCACCAGTGTAACGACCCGACCGGGCGCGCCCGGCGTACCGCGATGATCATGCGAGCCCTGCCAGAACCGGCGCGCCCAGCCGGTGATACGGACCGGCCGGCGTTCGATGTAGTCGAACCCGGCCTTGTAGATCAACGAGCCGTAGCCGAACAGCCACAGCTCGTCATGATCGGCGAAGGCGCCGGCGCGTCGATTGGCCTCGATGGTGTTGGTCGACATCGCGGCCCGCGTCTCAGGCCGCCTCGGTCTTGCTCTCGCCGGCCACGCCGAAATGCGTATAGAGCCGGTCGAGCACGCCGCGCAAGGCTTCGCCCTGCAAGGCGATTCGCGCGGTCAGCTCGGCCACCGCATCGTCGGCGTCCAGCGAGTCCAGATCGTCCTGGATCAGATCGAGCGCCCGCACACGCTTCAAGTCCAGATTCTCGTCGACGTCGAATTCGATCGCATCATCAACGGCGACGTTGAGCTTCGTGGCCTGCATGCCGGCCGCCAGATGAGCCCGGATCTCGTCCTGGGCCAGATCCATGGACGTGATGCGCAGGCTGGCCTTGTCTTCGTCGCTGGACTCCAGCACGCAGCGATCGCCGCACTCGAAACCGTTGGGCAACGCCGCGGTTTCGGTGATCCAGCGCGACAGCTCGGTGGCCACACCGATGCGCGGCTCGGGCCGGGTGACCGGCAGGCTGCCGAGCGCTTCGCGCAGCGCAGCGACCACGGTCTCGGCGGTATTCTCGGAACCGGCATCGACCCAGATCCGGCTGGCCCGCAGATCCACGACGAAGGTGGTGCGCTTGGACCGTGTGAACGCCCGGGGCAACAGCTCGAAATGAGCCTGCTCGCGGATATCGGCCTTCTCGCGCCGGCTGACCTTGCGATTCTCCTTGGCCTCCAGCGCCTCGACCCGCTCGGCGACTTCCTCGGAGACGACCGGGCCCGGCAACACGCGGCTGATTTCCTGGTAGACCCCGATGGCCAGGCCGTCGACGGCGTGCACCATGGCGTGCTCGCCCTTGATCGGCGGGACGAAGCCGCCGACCGACACCGTCTGCTCGCCACAGCTCGGGCACAGGGCACCGGCCAGCGCATCGTCCAGCCCGGCCGCGGTCAGCCCGAAATCATTCGTGCCGAGAAAGACGCAGAGATTACGTAACCACATGACAGATCCCGAGTTTTCTTCTTCGTGAAGGCGCGATTCGCGGCACCGGATATCGATTGCAGCGACCGCGTGATCGTCGCGCACGATACGCCGCGCCTTGCGGCTTAACAAGCACGCCGCACGCCGCGCGGCGCATCGGTCGCCGCTGGACCGGGCCCGCCGCAGGACACCATGAACGCGCCGGGTCATCGAGGTGTCCCACACGTGCCGCGCCCACCACCGCAGGCCACGGCCGGGCAGTGGCTGCCGACAGGCAACGCCCGCGCGGGGACGTGGGCACCTCGATACAAGGCCCGACGCAAAACGCCCTCACGGGTAGCGCATCAGCGCTTTTCGCGTTGCCGGAGCGCCACGACAGCCTGACTCGCCCGCCATCACTGCCGAATTCAACGAGTCGGTGCCCGAATTCGCCTCGTTTGACTTCCTACGGCCGGACATTCGTCTCGCCAAGCGCTCGACTCTGTATTCGAACGGCATGTTCGACATGGCCCCTCGCTCGCGTCAGGCCATGGTCGGCGCTATCGAGCGATACGGCCACCGCGACGGATCGGTGCCCGACCCGCCCGATCAACGCATACCAGGGCATACCCGCAGATATATGCCGAACATCAGCCGGAATCGCCCCGGGCTTCTTCGAATTGTGACGGCGTACACACCGGCAGGCTCTCGAGCCCCGGCCGGGCATAGAAGTAGCCTTGATGGCGCGTAATGCCGGCCGCGAACAGCCACTGGGCCTCACCGGCCGTCTCGATCCCTTCGGCGATGGTGTCAATCCGCATGTCGCGGGCCATGCCGAGCATGCCGGTCACGATAGCCTGGCGGCGCGGATCCCGATCGATGTCGGTGACGAATCGTCGATCGATCTTCAACAGATCGGGTTGCAGGTCGACCAGCAGATCGAGGTTGGCAAAGCCGGTGCCGAAGTCGTCGAGCGCGACCACGAATCCATAGTCTCGATAGGCGTTGACGATTTCCTGCAGATGGGCCTTGTCGGTTACATCCTCGCTTTCGGTGATTTCGAAACAGATCCGCTGGACAGACCAACCCACTTCGGCCGCGGCCTCCAGCGTGCTCTGGATGCAGGCCTGCGGATCGTAGACGGCATTGGGCAGGAAATTGATCGATAGACGACCTTCAAGCCCCAGTCGATGCGCCAGTCGCAGTGCCTGGGTCCGACACTGCTGGTCGAATCGATACAGGCGTTTCTTGTCCACTTGGTTCAGGATGCTGGCCGCGGACTCGCCGTTGACGCCGCGCACGAGCGCCTCGTAGCCGACGACCCGGCGTGCCGCGAGATCGACGATCGGCTGGAAAGCCATGGTGAAATCGAAATCCAGCGGGGCTTCACAGCGCCGGCAGGAGCCGTCCTTGCGGGCACACTCGCTCATGATGCGGTTTCCGTATAGACCGACGACGACGGCGATCGATGCCCTGACACCGAACCGGCCGGTGCGACATGAAAGCCGTGTCGTGGGAAATGGTTGCGTAACCGGCCGAGCCCGGCGGCCTCGCGCTCGATGACCACGCGTTCGGTATCGGCATGCACGAGCTGTCCTTCGACGGGGTCGCTGCCGTAATCGGTCGCTGCGACCTGCACCCGCTGACCGGCCGCCCAGGCAAGGGAGGGCTCGATGGCCGACATCAGCGGCTCGAAATCCGGCGCGTCGCATGCGACGGCCAGTGCGTCGGTCGATTCCATCGGCTGCGGATTACCGTGGCCGATCGCGGCCATGCGTTCGGCCCAGGCCAGAATCGCCGGATAAGCGTTCAGCGCGTCCGCCACGCCCGTATTTCCGCGCACATACCAGACCGGATGATAGAGCGCGAAATCGGCCAGCGTCGGCGCTGCCCCGAGCACGAAGGCACGACCGGCCAGCTGGGCCTCCAGTGCCATGAGCGACGGCTGCCATATCGATGCCGAGAACTGTGCATCCGGGGCGCCCGCGTCGCCGCTGGCAAAGAGGGCAGCCCGATCGGCTCGAAAGGCGGCCAGCCCGTCGGCGCCGAGCTGGGCAGTCAGCGCACGCTGGCCGTCCGCCGACAGCAGGACCGGAATCGCGGCGAGAAACATCTGCTGATCGCCCAGGCTTTCGAGCGCGCGCACGCTGACAGCCTGCGCTGCCGGCACGAGCGGTGGCGTCGGCAGCCGTCGGTCGATCTCGCGGACGATCAATCGCGTGTCGGCATAGATATCCCGACCGATCTGGAGCACTGGCGTTCGTCGGTAACCGCCGGTCAGCGGCATCAGATCCGGCTTGGGCAGAATGCGCGGCACGTGCACCGAATGCCACGTCGCGCGCTTGTGGCCGAGAACGAGCCGGATCTTCTCGGAAAAAGGCGACGCCTCGAAATGATGCAGAATCATGAAATCTTGACTGGCTTGCGGTGGCGACATCACCACTCTACCCGAGCGCGTGTCCGAATCGACGGGCAAAAATGCGATTTTCGCCGTATGTGTCCGTACGTGTCTCGCGGGGCAGCCTCACTGGCCGATAACCGTGACACGATCGCCGAGCCGCAGCGCGCCGCCGGTCTCGATGGCCGCGCGCACGCCCCCGCCTCGATAGAGCCCGGCGCGCATGTCGGCCTGCAACAGACGCGATAGATAGCCACACGGCGCACAGCGGCCGATCAGGCGCACGACGACGTCGCCGATCACGAGCCGCCGGCCGCGCAATACAAGCAGATCGAGCCCCGCGATCGCGAGATTGCGCCGCAAATCGGCCGGCGCGATCGACCGCCCCAGACGTTCGCCACAGCGCGCGATATCGGCCGTATCGATCAGTGATAGCGCACGTGCCCCCTCGCCGATCGCATACCGGCCGGAAAACGTGCCGCAACCGGCCTGATAGCGATCGCCGATCAGGCCCTGTCCGGCCACCGCCTCGGCGCAGTCGATCGCGTCCATGGGTGCCCCGGCCACCGCCGTCACATACAGCCCGACGACCCGGCCAGCGCCCGTCGTCATCACCTCGTCGGATGTCGCCATGGCCATAAGCGCACGGCTCCGGCTTGAGCCGGGCCGTCTGTCTTGCTCTGATACACCCATGAAGGGTAACCGTTCGACACCGCCACGGGTGATGGGTAGAACGCCGGGGGCAGGCCGTAAATGACGCTGCGCAACGTCGATGCCCTGTTTTCGGCGCGCCGGGTCAACGTGTTCGGCGCGCCCGATACGGCGGCCCAGCGCCAGCTGGTCGATAATATCCGCGCCAGCGCCGGTGAGGCATTCACCCATGTCACGGGCCGGCCGAGCCGCTGGCAGTTTCCGGGCGACCCCGGCCCGGTCGGCGTCATTCTCGATGCGCGCTGGGCGCGACCGCGGGCCATCAGCGCACTGGCCGAGGCCGGCTGCCGGGCCTTGGTCTGGGCCGCCCCCACCGACGTCACCGACGATGTGCTGCGGGCCGCGCGGCCAACCAATCTGCGCATCCTCGGGGGCCGCTCGGCCGGTGTGATCGACCCGCGGAACGGTCTGAACATGACCACCCTGTCGCTGACGCCGCGGGCCGGGCAGGTCGCGCTCATCAGCCAGTCGCAATCGCTCACAGCCGGCGCGCTCGACTGGGCGCTCGGGCGCAATATCGGCTTTTCCTGGCTGGCCTGCACGGGTGCCGAGGCCGATATCGACACCGCCGATCTGCTCGATCACGCCGCGCTCGATCCACGCACGCGGGCCGTGGTGCTGCAGGTCAGCGAGATCAAGCATCCGCGCAAGTTCATGTCGGCGGCCCGGGCGGCGGCCCGCGTCAAGCCGGTGCTCGTGCTCCAGACCCGCGCCCGGGACACCGCCACGCGCGACGGGCCGGACCCGGTGCGCTCGGCCGCGTTCGCCCGCGCGGGCCTGGTCGAATGCGAAAACCTGGGCGGCTTGTTCGACGGTCTGGCCGCCCTGGAGCTTCTGCCCCGCGTTACCCGGGATCGCGTGATGGTCCTGGGCAACGGTGCGGGTGTCTGCGCCCTGGCCGACGACGCCCTGCGCCGCCAGTCCCTGAAAGCCGCCCGGCCGGGCGATGATATGGCCGAGGCCCTGCCCCGCATCGCCCCGCGCGCCCACGACACGGCGGCGGGCATCGATCTGGCCGCCTCTAGCATCGACGAGACCGTGGCCACGCTGCGCGCGGCGCTGGCGGAGAAACAGGCCGATGCGGTGCTGTTCGTGCACAGTCCCGTCGCCGGGCATCCACACGCGCCGATGGTCGATGCCATTGCCCGGGCCGCGCTCGACCCGCGCCTGATGACGGTCTGGCTCGGGCTGCAGACGGCGCTGCCGGCCCGGGCCTCGGCGGCCGAGGCCCGCCTGGCGACATTCGCGTCGGTGGACGAAGCCGCCCGGGCGATCCGCTACCGGCGTCAGTATCACGATACCCGGGCGTTGTTGACCGCCACGCCGCCGCCCGATCCGACCGTGACCGCCGACGTCGACAACCAACGACACCGGCTGGCGGTACTCGCCGCCGACGGCGTGGAATGGCTGTCGGCCGAGGATACGGCCGAGCTGCTGGCCGACTACGGGATTCTCGGGGCAGCCAGCGGCCAGCCCGACTCGGATCCGTCGATTCGCGTGCGTATCGAGGTCATGCCACATCGCGAATTCGGCATGGTCATGCGCGTGACCGACGAGTCGCTCGGCGTGCCGCCGGCCTACGGCTTCGCGCCGCTGGATGCCCTGCTCGCGCGGCGCATGCTCGAAGGCGCGAGCGCCGGCCGGCTGAGCGCCACCGCCCAGGCTTTCGAGGCCCTCGCCCAGGCCCTGGTGCGCCTGTCCAAGCTCGTGGTCGATCTGACCCGCATCATCCGCCTGGACCTGCATCTGGGTATCGGGCCGCAGGGCCGGCTGCATGCGCCGACCGACACACTCATCGAGATCACCGACGCGCCGCCAGCCGAGCGCGAACGTCTGGCGATGTCGCCCTATCCGGCCCGAATGCGCCACCGCGTGACCCTGCGCGGCGAGCACACCTATGTGGTCCGGGCGATTCGCCCATCCGACGAACCGATGGTGCTCGATCTGCTGGAAAGCCTGTCGCCCGAGGAGATCCGGCTGCGCTTTTTCACCTACATCCGGCATTTCTCGCACGACATGGCGGCGCGCATCACGCAGGTGGACTACGACCGCGAGGTCTCGCTGGTCATCAGCCCGGCCGACAACAGCACCGTGCTGGCCGGCATGGGGACCATCATCGCCGATCCGGACGGCCATCAGGCCGAGTTCGCGGTGCTCGTCCACCACGCCCATACGGGCGTCGGGCTTGGCCGTCATCTGCTCGACTGCCTCCTGCGCCAGGCCGGCGCCCGCGGCATCGACACGGTCTATGGCGATATCCTCACGCATAACCGCCCCATGCTGGAGCTCGCCCGCAGCCTGGGCTTCGCCCTCCAGCGCTCGCTCGACGATCCAACCAGCGTGCGCGCCGAAATCGACGTCGCGCGCTACCGACAGGCCAGCGAACAGGCCACCCGCACAGCCGACGACACTGCATGACACCGACCCCGCCTGCCGCCGCCCGCGATGTCCTCGCGTTCTGGTTCGACACGCTCGAGCCGCATCAATGGTTCGTCGCCGATGAGCGCGTCGACCGGCATATCGCCGCCCGCTTTGGCGCGCTGCTGCCGGCAGCCCGGGCCGGCTGGCTCGCGGACTGGCGCGACACACCGGACGGCCGACTCGCCGAAATTCTGGTGCTCGACCAGTTCGCACGGAATATCCATCGTGGCACCGCCGAAGCCTTTGCCGGCGATGCCCTGGCCCGCGAGCGGGCCGACGCCGCCATTGCAGCCGAAGCCGACAGCGCGTTGCCGGTCGCGCGCCGTGTCTTTGTCTACATGCCGTTCATGCACAGCGAATCGATCGCCGATCACGATCGAGCCGCCCGGTTGTTCGATGTCCCCGGCATGGAGACCCAGCAACATCACGAAGCCCGCCATCGCGCCGTGCTCGAACGTTTCGGGCGCTATCCGCAACGCAACGCGGCCCTGGGACGCGAATCCACGGCCGAAGAAGCCGCGTTCCTTGCCGAACCCGGCGCTGCTTTTTGAGCCGGCGCGTCTCGTGAGCGCCGATATCGCATCGCAACGCGGCCCGTTTCAGGTCGGCCCGAGCCGGACGGCTGCCATGAGCCGCCGTGCCCTGCGTCTGCTGTGGTGCTCGATGCTCGGTCTCGCCGCGCTCGCGACCCCGCCGGCGATGGCCTGGGGCCCGCAGGGCCATGCCCTGGTCGCCGATATCGCCAGCGCCCATCTCGCACCGGAAACACGCACGGCGGTGACACGCCTGCTGGCAATCGAAAACCGCCAGCGGCTCGACGAGATCGCCGCCTGGCCCGACGCGATTCGCAGCGACCGGCCCGAAACCGGTGCCTGGCACTACGTGGATATCCCGCGTGCGGCCACGCATTACGACAAACGACGGGACTGCCCGGCCGGTCGCTGCGTTGTCACGCAAATCGCACATTTCGCCGCCATACTCGGTGACCGGCATCAGCCGTCCACGGATCGACTGGTCGCCTTGAAATTCCTCGTCCACTTCGTCGGCGACGTCCATCAGCCGCTGCACGCTGCCGATGACAACGACAAGGGCGGCAACACCGTGCAACTGACGTATTTCGGCCGCCGCACCAATCTGCACCGCATCTGGGACAGCGCGATCGTCGATCGGGCGCTGGGCCTGCACGTCGGCCCGCAGTTCCAGATCGCGCTACCCGCAACGCGTACCGCCGCCCGTACGCTGGATGACATGATCACGGCAGCCGAGCGCAATCGCTGGCGCGCCGGTATCGACGCCCGACACATCGAACGCGCGGCCGTGCGCTGGGCCAACCAGTCGCATCGACTGGCCCGAACCACGGCTTACGGCAAGCTGCCCGCCGCCCCTCGACGCGACTGGTCGGCGGGTTATCAACGCCAGGCCTGGCCGGTCGCCCGTCGCCAGCTCCAGCGGGCCGGCATCCGGCTGGCCGACGTCCTCAACGCCGAGCTGGCGCCGTGATATCGACACGCCAACATCCGATCCTGCACGTCCCGGCCGTCCCGATCCGCGCCCATCGACGTCGTCGTCATCCCATCGCCCCGGACCGCAGCCCATGAAAAAGACACGCGCCTCGATCCTCGCCGGTTTCGTTCTCGTCTGGCTGTCCGGCACGGCAAGTGCGGCGACTGTCGGCAACGACATGCCTTCGCTCATGCCCGGACGCCTCGGCGATTTCGGTCACTACACCCTGGCGCTGACCTGGCAGCCCGGCTTCTGCGACGGCGACAGCTGTGCCGCCGACCAGCCGCGCGATGTATTGATCGGCCTGCACGGCCTGTGGCCGTCGCGCCCACAGGACCTCATCCAACGCGACATCGCCGCCCCGCAGTGGTGGTCGCGCGGCTGCGACTACTATCACCACAGCGGTGCCGCCCCCACGCTCGATGCCGATACCCGCCGGTCGCTGGCGCGCATCATGCCGCAGCTCGATTCGGATCTCCTAACCCACGAATACGACAAGCACGTGCAGTGCTTCGATTACGTGGCCGATGATTTCTTCGACGCCGCACTCGTCCTGCGCGGGCGCATCGCCGACAGTCCGTTCGGCCGCTGGTTGCAGGAACACGCCGAGCAAAGTGTTGCCCGCCATGACCTGCTGGCCGCCTTCGACCGGGCGTTCGACACACAAAAGACCGCGGCCCTGCAGCTGCGCTGTTCCGGCGATGGCGACAACCGGTTTCTGAGCCAGCTGTGGTTCACGATCCCGCGCGAACATCTGGCGGATTTCCCGCAGGAGGCCGGCCTGATGAATGCCCCCATCGCCCAACACAACTGCCCGGCCCGTTTCCGCGTGCCGAACTGGTCATAACGTCTCGTCGTCGACCGGCACGGTTCACCTCGAGCCGCGTGCACGGTAGGCTAAGCGCTCGTCGCGTCCGTGTAGCTCAGCAGGATAGAGCAGCCGCCTCCTAAGCGGCAGGTCGCAGGTTCGACTCCTGCCTCGGACGCCATTTCTTCTGCCCGCGTTCTTCATCGGCAAGCGTATGGCAACGGATGTCTCCCGTCTCGACAGCCAACTGCATCTCGGCCCGCGCACGGGCGGGATCGGGGCACGGCGTATCGCGCTGCTCGAAGCCATCGGCACGACCGGCTCGATCACCGCGGCGGCCAAGGCCGTCGGCCTGAGTTACAAGGGCGCGTGGGATGCGATCAACGCCATCAACAATCTCGCCGATACGCCGCTGGTCGAGCGCAACACCGGTGGGGTCGGCGGTGGCGGCACCACACTGACGGCACGCGGCACCCGCCTGGTCGCCACCTATCGCGCCGCCGAGGCCGAGCAGGCCCGTTTTCTCGAACAGCTCAATCGCCGGCTGGCGCATCTGGCCGACGACGATCTCAACCTGATGGAACGACTCGCCATGCAGACCAGCGCCCGCAATCAGATGCTCGGCACCGTCACCGGCCTGACCCGCAGCGCGGTCAACGCCGAGGTGAACATCACCCTGCCCGGCGGCGATTCGCTTACGGCCGTGATCACGAACGCCAGCGCCGACAATCTCGGGCTGGAAACAGACGTTGCGGTCACGGCGCTGGTCAAGGCCAGCTGGGTGATCCTGGCAGCCGGGGATCTATCGGCCGCATCGCTTTCCACCCGCAATCGCCTGGTCGGCGTCGTCGAATCGGTGACCCGCGATGACGTGTCCAGCGAAGTGACGCTCAAGCTGCCCGGCGGCGCCACCCTGGCCGCGGTCATCACCCGTGAATCGGCCGATAACCTGGCACTCAAGACGGGCGATACCGCGACCGCGTTGTTCAAGGCCTCGAGTGTGATTCTTGCGCAGGCAAATTAGCTCGCGGACCTGTCTTCGGCTCGGCTGGGTTCAGGCTCGCGAACCGACAGCGTTCGAGAATGCGCCCAACCCCGGTTAAAGCCGCACGCGAATGGCGACGACTCGCAGCCAACGGATGAAAATATAGAGTCAGCCAGCGACTTCGGCGGATTGAACACTGTCGAGAATGGCTTGAATTCCGGTTTCGCACTGCCGTGCGAGTCACTTTCGTTTGCTTGTCCAAACGAAAGTAACCAAAGAAAAAGACACCCGCTTCCGCGCCGGCTAACGCCGGTCCACTCCGATGCTCAGTCCCAGCGGACGCGGCAAAAAACTCACATCGCTTTGGCGATGCTCAGACAGCTTTGCCGCGCCGGCGCGGTGCGCCGGACACCTCTGGGCCCTGCGCGTCTCCGTCGGCATCAGACGGCACTCGATACAGAGCTGGGAAATTTGGCGCGGGAGTCGTGCCGAAACGTACAGTGTTGTCGAGCGTAGCGAGTCGACTCCTGACCTGCGGCCGCCGTGCCTGTATTCCACCCCGTCAGGCCGGCGACGGAGAGGCGTGCCAGCGGCGGGTGTCCGGCGTATACGCCGATGTGTACAGCCTGTTTGAGGACCGCCAAAGCGGGCCGAGTTCTGGACACATCCCGACGCTGGCGCGCATCGGAGTGGACCCGCGAAGCGGGCGCCGGACCGGGTGCGCTTCTTTCGGTTACCTTTCTTGCGCAAACAAGAAAGGTGACTCGCACATCAGTGCGAAACCGCCCAGTTAAAGCCGCACGTGGATGCGACGACTCAGAACGCGAAAAGATCACACGCACGAAAGCCGCTCCCACCGCGCGACCACAAACACCATCCCGCCGGTCCGCAAAAGACAGTTGCCTGCGTCAGTCAGTCGCCGGCACAAACTGCAACATCCCAATCACCCGCCGATATGCCCCCGCATCCACCTCACTCGGATGCTGCCGCCCGTTATTCACGGGCACTTCGGCAAAATCAAACGGACTCATCCCATCCAGACAAGCGACGTTGACCCCGTATTGCTCGGGGTTGGAGCGCCGCTGATGGTGTGTATAGATTCCGCAGCGCGAGCAGAAATAATGCTTGGCCGCGTGCGTGCCGAAGGTATAGCAACTCAGCACGTCGGCACCGGCCACAATCTGGATATCGGCAAGCGCGGCCGAAACCGCGACCGCACCGCGCATTGAACAGTAAGAACAATCACAACGTCGCGCGGTGCGAAGGCCATCGGCCAAACGCACGTGAAATTGCACGCCGCCGCAATGGCAGGCACCGTCGAGCACATCGGTATCGGGGTCCATTGGCCGTCCCAGATTGGCCTAAAGCCGCGCTTCGATACTACGCCGCCCCTGCCGTGCTCGACAGGATCACGTGCTGACCCACCACCCCGTTAAACTGGTCCCCGTCGAATCGGGGCACGCATGTTCTATCTCTATCACCACAACGATCTGTCGCGACTGGCCGAGCTGTTCGGCGCCCTGCGTCTGTCGCGGCCGGTCTCGCCGCTGGCGACGGATACCGTGCTGGCGCCCAACGCCGGCATCGGTCGCTGGCTGCGTATCCAGCTCGCCGAGAGCGAGGGCATCGCCGCGAATATCGATGGCCGGCTGCCGGGCGAATTCATCTGGGCGCTGCTGCACGCCACCTTGGACGAGGCCGAGGCCGGCGATCATTTCGAGCCGCCCTGTCTGCCCTGGCATCTCTATGCCGCGCTGCCCGAAATCGCGCGGGAGGTGCCGGCGGTGGCCGACTATCTCGGCACGCCGGTCGACGAGGTCCGGCGTTACCAGCTGGCCCGCCAGCTGGCCGATGTCTTCGATCAGTATCTGATCTATCGCGCCGACACGCTGGCGGCCTGGGAGGCCGGTCAGGTGCCGGCCGACAACCCGGGCCGCTGGCAGGCGCGCGTCTGGCACTGGCTGACCCGCGACGACCGGCTGGGCACGAATCACAGGGCGCGCGTACTCACCCGCTTCATCGAACGACTGGGCCGCGACACCGCACTGCAACAACGCGTGATCGCCGCCTGTCCGGACAATCTCTACTGTTTCGGTCTGGTGGCGCTGGCCCCCGATCATCTGCGCCTGCTCTATGCCCTGGCCGAGCATATCGACGTACATTTCCTGTTGCCCAACCCCAGCGAAGCCTACTGGGGCGATATCATCGCCGGCCGGCTGCCGCTGGATCTGCCCGCGGCCGAGACGGGCGACGACGCGGCCCTGCTACCCGGCGAGGCCACGGTCGAGGCCGGCCACCCATTGCTTTCGGCCCTGGGCCGTATGGCCCGCGACACCCTGCGCGTGCTCTATTCCGACGAATTCGCCGGCATGATCGAGCCCGAACTGGGCGAACTGCTGGACTACGACATCCCGCCGAACGACACCTTGCTGCATCGTATCCAGGCCGATATCGTCACCCTCGATTGTCGGGATTCGGCACAGGGCATGGCCGAGGGCGATACCTCGTTCGAGGTCCATGCCTGTCACAGCCCGCTGCGCGAGATCCAGGTGCTGCAGGACCAGCTGCTCGACCGACTGGCCGCCGACGATGCCCGCGTCGCGGCCGGCGAGCTCGACGCCGATCAGCGCCTGGCGCCGCGCCATATCATCGTCATGCTGCCGGACGTGGCGGCCTATGCCCCGGCCATCCAGGCGGTGTTCGGTGGCGCGCCGGCCGCGCGCTATCTGCCTTTCGGGCTGGCCGATCGTGCCCGCTCGGCCGCACATCCGATCGTGACCACCGTCTCCGCGCTGCTCGATCTGCCGCTGGCACGCTGGACAGCCAGCGCGCTGATGGACCTGCTGGCCGTGCCGGCGGTGATGCGGCGTTTCGGCCTGACCGCCGCCGATCTGGACACCCTGGCCGACTGGATCGATGCCGCCGGCGTGCGCTGGGGCCGCGACGCCGCCCATCGGGCCGAACTCGGCGCTGGCGCCTTCGAACAGAACACCTGGCGCTTCGGGCTGGATCGCCTGCTACTCGGCGTCGCCCAGGCCGACGAGGAAACACTCATCGACGGCATCGCCCCCTGGGCCGATCTGGAAGGCGGGGCCACGGCGGCACTCGGCAAGCTCTGGCGTTTTCAGGACACGCTCGCCCGGCTTGCGAAAAACATGGCCCGGCCGGCCACCCCCGGCGAGTGGCAGACCCGGCTGAACGCGATGCTCGACGATCTCGTCGCCCCCGCGCCGGATGCGCCCGATGAGCAACGCGCGGTGGATTCGCTGCGCGGCGTGTTCGCCCGTTTCGAGGCCGCCGAGGCCTGTACCACGGCCCGCCCGCTCACCGACGATCGGCGCCTGTCCTGGGCCGCCGTCCGGGATGATCTGCGCACCACGCTGGATGCCACCGCCGAGCGCCAGCCTTTTCTGTCCGGCGGCATCACCTTCTGTGGCATGGTCCCGCTGCGGGCCGTACCGTTTCGCATGGTCTGCGTGCTGGGCATGAACGACGCGGCCTTTCCGCGACAGGACACCGGGCGCGCCTTCAACGTCATGCACAACGCCCCGCGGCTGGGCGATCGCAACACCCGCGACGATGATCGCCTGTTATTCCTTCAGGCCCTGACCGCGGCCGGCGAGGCCTTCTACATCAGTTATATCGGCCAGGACGTCGCCACCGGCGAAGCCTTGCCGCCCTCGCCCATCGTCGGTGAAACCCTCGAATTCCTCCGGCGGCATTATTTCCGCGCATGGGAGACGGAAGATTTCAACGCCCGGCTGATCCATCGCCAGCCCATGCAGCCGTTCTCGGCGCGTTATTTCGACCCGGGCGAATCCGATCCGCGCATCTTCACCTACGCCGGCCAATGGCGTGACGCCACCCGTGCGGCCCTGTCGCCACGCGACGCACTGGCACCGCTGATGGACGACAGCCAGGCCCCGTTGCCCGAGCCGATCACGGCCATCGACCTCGAATCCTTGAAACGGTTCTTCGATCATCCGCCGCGGGCCTTCTTCCGCGAGCGTGTCCAGCTTGCCCTGGAAATCGACGATCATCGGCTGGACGATGCCGAGCCGATCGGCCTGAATGGCTTGGCTGCGGCCGGCCTGCGCGACCGGCTGTTCGCCACCGCGATCGCAACCGAGGCCGGCGAACTCTCGCCGGCACCCAGCGCGCTCGAACGCGCCCGCGGCACCCTGCCGCCACCGCCGTTGGCCGCCCCCCACTACGCGGCCCAGGCCGAAATCGTCAACGAGCTGTTGCCCATCTGGCAGGGCTGGACTGCCGAGGGCACGCCGGAAACGCTGGATATCCAGCTCGATCTGCCCGTGGATGACGGCCCGGTCCGCCTGACCGGGCGCGTGCCGCAATGCTGGCCCGGCGCCCTGCGGCGCCTGCGCACCGGCAAACTGCGTACGCGCTTTCGGCTGCGTTACTGGATCGATTATCTGGCCGCCGTCGCCGCCGGGCACGATCTGGCACTGGAACTGGCCGGCGTCTCGCCCAAGCCTAAAGACGAATCCATCGTCCGGTACGCGGGGCGCCTGGACGCCGACACCGCCCGCGTCGAACTGGCCGCGCTTATCCAGCACTATATCCAGGGCCAGCAACAGCCGCTGGCCTATCACCCGGATCTGGATGACGGCTATCAGCCCGATCAGAACAAGGCATTCGACAATCTGAGCTTCGGCTTCAAGCCGGGCGCCTTCTTCCAGCACCATCTCTTGCGCGATGCGTATTTCTGCCTGCTGCTCGGCCCCGACGACGCACCGCTCGGCGAGACCGACGATACCAGCCCCTTCATCGCCGCCATCGAGGCCATCAGCGGCCCGATGAACGCCGTCGTTCGTCCGGCCGAAGCCGATCGCGAGGTGAGCGCATGACCCGGCCCGCGCCGCACAGCCAACCCTTCGACGCCGCGACCCTGCCGCTTCACGGCCTGCGGCTGATCGAGGCCAGTGCCGGCACGGGCAAGACCTTCTCCCTGGCCGGCCTCTACCTGCGCCTGATCGTCGAGCAGCGTGTTTCGGTCCGCGAAGTGCTGGTGATGACCTTCACCCGGGCCGCCACCCAGGAACTGCGCGAGCGGATCCGGGCGCGGTTGGCCCAGGCCGCGCGCATCGCCCACGACACAAGCCTCGCCCGGCCCGGCCACCCCGAAGACGATTTCACCCGGCGCATCCTGGACGGCGTGACCGAAGACTCGGCCGCGCTGGCGCGCCGCCTGGCCGATGCCGCGGCCCGCGTGGACGAGGCCACCATCGTCACCATCCACGGCTTTGCCCAACGGGCGGCCACGGAAAATGCCTTCGAATCCGCCCTGGCCTTCGACCGCGGCGATGCCGTGGACGACCCGCAGATCGCCCGCGAAGCCGCGGCCGACTATTGGCGCGCGCATGTCTTCGGCGCCGCCGCCGAGGCCGGCGACATGCTCGCGCTCTGGCCCGATCCGGACGCGCTCTACCGGACGGTCCAACCGATTCTCGCCAAACCGCATGCCCGGCTGGCCGGTCTCGACCCCACCCGTCTGGCCGCGTTGCAGGATGCACTGGCCGAACACTGGCCGGGGACCGCCGAACCGCTCGCCGAAGCGCTGGTCTCGGCGTTCGAGGCCGATGCGCTGCTCAAGGGCGGCGATCTCTACAAGGCGCTGGCCGCCGAAGACGATATCGCAGCGAGCGTCGCCGATCTCGACGTGCGCATCACAGCCGCCCTGGCTGCCGACACGGCGCCGATACTGCCCGAATGGCTGCTCGCCCTGGCCGATCCGGGCCCGCAGTTCAAGAAAGCCGCCAAACACCAGGCCCATGCCGACCCGCTGGCCGCCCTGAGCGCCCTGCCGATCCTCATCGAACTCCAGCCGCTGGCTAAATGTGTGGCCATCGATACCGCCGCGAAGGCCGTGGCCGAACGCGCCGAGGCCCGCAAGATCGACCGACGCCAGTACAGCTACGACGATCTCATCGTGGCCCTGCATGCCGCGCTCACCCATCCTCGCACCGGTGATACGCTGGCCGCTGCCCTGCGCGCGCGCTGGCCCTATGCCCTGGTCGACGAATTCCAGGACACAGACCCGCTGCAATACGCCAGCCTGTCGCGCATCTATCGCGAGCGGGTACGGCCGGACGACGGCGACGATCCCGACAACGACGGGCACGGCGCCCTGTTGCTCATCGGCGACCCGAAACAGGCCATCTATGGCTTTCGGGGCGGCGATATCTATGCCTATCTGGCTGCCGCCCGCGCCGCCGGCGCGGCGCGCTATACGCTGACCACCAATTTCCGCTCCACCCAGGGCGTGCTGGATGCCATCGAAGCACTCTACGCCCTGCCCGGCCACGATCCCTTCGTGGTACCGGACATCGATTTCCCTCACGTCACCGCCGGGCGCACGGCCGGCGACTGGCGGCTGATCCGGGCCGACGGCCGCGAACAGGCGGCGCTGACGTTCTGGCAGCTCCACGGCAATGAAACCGAGCTGAAGAACGGCAAGACGAAGAACCCGTCGAAGGCCGACGACAGCGCGCGGCTGATTGACGAGACCGTGGCCGCCATCGCCGATCTGCTCCACGGCGCCACCACATACTGGCAGGCCGCCGACGGCACCACGCGGCCCGTCGTATCCCGCGATATCGCCGTGCTCGTCAACCGCCATCAGGAAGCCACGGCCCTGCAGGCCGCACTCGCCGCAGCCGGCATCCGGGCCGTCTGCCAGCACCGTGAATCGGTCTTTACCAGCGCGGAGGCCGCCGATCTCCGCCGCATTCTGCGGGCCATGGCCCAGCCGGACGATGCCCGTGCCGTACGCGCGGCCCAGCCCACCGCGCTGATCGGCAAACGGCTGGCCGATCTCGTGGCCATCGCCGATGACGACACGGCCCTGCAGGCCGCTATCGAGCCCTTCCACCGCCTGCACGACGCCTGGCGCCGCCGCGGGGTGCTGGCTGCCCTGGAGGACCTGTTCGTGGCCGCGGCCCCGGCGCTGCTGGCGCTGACCGACGGCGAACGCCGCATGAGCAACTGGCTCCAGCTCGGCGAACTGCTGGCCCACGCCGAGAGCGAATGCTTCGGCATGGCCAGCCTCGTGCGCTGGCTGGACGACCACATCACCGCCGCCCAGGAGGGCACACTCGGCGTCGCCGACGAAAGCCAGCTGCGCCTGGAATCGGATGCCGATCTCGTGCGTATCGGCACCATCCATGCGTCCAAGGGCCTGCAATACCCCATCGTCTTCCTGCCGTTTGCGCCGTGGCTCGGCACCGCCGGCGCGCCAGACAAGCCGCCGCTGGTCTTCCACGCCCAACAAGACGACGCCGAGGCCAGCCAGGCACTCATCGACCTCGTCGGCACTGACCCGGCCAACGTCCAGCAGGCCGTCATCGAAGCCCGTTCAGAAGCCCTGCGCCTGCTCTATGTCGCCCTCACCCGCGCCGAGCAGGCGCTCATCGTCGGCTGGCGAGAGCCCGACGACTACGGCAGTACCAGCGCCCCGGGCGATCTGCTCTATCGCGACGGCGTGGCCGGCGGCGGCGCGCCCGCGCGGCTGGCTGACAACGCCCCCGACGCCATCGCCGTCGCGCCGATCGATACGACCCGCCCGGCGCCCGTGCCGATTGCGCCAGACACACAAGACGCCGACCGACTGGGCCCGGCCCGATCCGCGCTGCCCACGCCGCGCAAACGCTGGTCCACCTACAGCTTCTCGCGCCTGGCCCATGCCCCGAGCGACAACGCCCCGGCCGAACTGCCCGAGCCCGGCGCCGAGGACGAACTGACCACGCCGGCCGCTATGGCGGCTGAAGCGCTCGCCGCCGACGCGCCCCGCGAACTGCCCCGGTTGGATACCCGCCTGTCCGGCGTGCGCTTCGGCTCCGCCGTCCACGACCTGCTGGAAAACCAGCTCAAGCCCCCGACACACAGCCCCTGGCCCGAGCCGGGCGAACCGCTGGCCGACGCGCAGCGACGCGCTGTTTACGACACCTTGCGAAAATACGGCCTCATCGCCGAAAACACGGCCGATCCGCGTATCGACGACACGGCCGATCTCGTGGCCCGTACCCTGCATACGCCGCTGCCGGCCATCGGCCCGCTGGCGGGCGTGGCACCCGGCCGAATGCAGACCGAAATGGAATTCATGCTGCGCCTGGGCGGCAATCGCCTCGGCACGCTCGTCGACACCCTGCGCGAGGCCGGCTATCTGCCCGCCGCCCTCGGCGGCCATCCGGACCGCACCCTCTACGGCCTCATGCAAGGCTTCATCGATCTCGTCGTCGAAATCGACGGCGCCTACGTCATCCTCGACTACAAGACCAACCGCCTCGGCGACACCCCGGCTGCCTATCGCGATACCGAACTCGCCCGCGCCATCGGCCGCGCCCACTACGACCTGCAATACCTCATCTACACCGTCGCCCTGCATCGCCACCTGAAACGCTGTCTGCCCGATTACGACCCGGCGACCCATCTGGGCGGCGTGCAGTATCTGTTCGTGCGGGCCATGGACGGAGCCAGCGATACCGGCGTGTTCGTCGACCGGCCGGATGTGGCATTGGTCGAGGCGCTGGATGCGTTGTTTGACGGGGTTGATGAGTCCCGCGGCGTACTGGCGTGAACACGTCACCCGCCACCGTACCCATCGTGTTGTTTAATCCCCGCGTCTCTAACAGCCGGACTCCGCACCTTGTCCCGGCTGGAATATCACGCCATCTGTTACGAAAGGCTTTGGCGCACGGCATGGCTGGCGGCATTGGATTTCGCGCTATTTCGTCTTCGATCGAGCGGGGGTTTCGCGCTGATGCGCGAGTGGCTTTTCTTGCTTGCCCAAGAAAAGCCACCAAAAGAAAGGCACCCGACACGGCGCCGGCTGCGCCGGTGCACGGCGATGCTCGCGACGACGGGATGCGGTCAGAACTCGGACGGCTAAGGCCGTCCTCAGACAGACTGACCGCACCGGCGCATGCGCCGGACACCCGTCGACGCTGCGCTTCTCGTCGCCGCGTAACGGGAGGAAATACAGTCACCACGACGCCGAGCCTAAGCGAGCCGTGTCTGTATTCGGGTTCCCTTGGGCGCAGCGCCGAGCAGCGGAGGCCGAAAACGAAAAAGACGTCCGGATGTCTGAGCCGCGCAACGCGCGGCGAGTTTCCGGACGTCCGCTTTCGGCCGCAGCCGCGCAGGGCACCGATGCGAAGCATCGGCGCAAGACAGGGTGCCCTTCTCTTGGTTACTTCTCTTGGGCAAACAAGAGAAGTGACTCGCGCATCAGTGCGAAACCCCAAGCACGAATTCGCCAAAGCAGTTGATCCAGAACGCCGGAGCACGCAGACCCGCAGCCTTCCCGAACACAACCGAGGCCGCCCATGACCGAATCCCCCACCGGCGACCTGTTCGACTCGGAACCAACCGCCACGCCCCAAAACCCAGTCGCATCCCCGGCGAGCGCAGAGCCGCGAGCCGAAACGCTGGCACTCGCGGAAGATACGACCCTATCCGATCTCGATCTCGCCCTCGCCGACTGGGCCCGACGCCACGGCGCCGACCGCCTCGTCGCGCGGGCCTTCGCGCTGGCCAACTGGGCCGTCACCCAGGGCCACACCTGCCTCGCGCTGGACCGGATCCCGTCCACGCTGATGAGCGCCGCGAATCGGGCCGCCCTGCCCGCCGCACTGACCGCCAGCGATCTCGTCACCGTGCGCGACGACGATGCAGCGCCGCACGACACGCCGACCCGCCCGCTGATTCTCGAAGCCGGCCGGCTCTACCTGCAGCGCTACCACGCCTACGAAACACGCCTCGCCGAACGCCTGAGCGCGCTGATGGCCGCCGAACCCATCCCGGTCAACGTCGACACCCTCAAACCCGGCCACGGCCTGTTCACGATCGACGCCGACAGTCCGAACGCCACCAACTGGCAGGCCGTCGCCGCCTTCGCCGCCCTGCGTCACCACTTCACCGTCATCTCCGGTGGCCCGGGCACGGGCAAGACCTACACCATCGTGCGCCTGCTGCGCGTGCTCATCGAGGCTGCCTTCACCGCCGACGAAACACCGCCGCTGATCGCCCTGGCCGCCCCGACCGGCAAGGCCGCCGCCCGCATGCTCGAATCGGTCCGGAGCGGCATGGCCGACATGGGCGCGGATCCGCATTTCGACCCGGCCGCGGTCGACACACACGTGCCACAGACCGCCCGTACCCTGCACCGCCTGCTCGGCCTGACGGGGGCGACCACCCAACCGAAGTTCAACGCCGACAACCCGCTGCCCTACGACGTCGTCATCGTCGACGAAGCCTCGATGGTGGACCTGCCGATGATGGCCAAACTGGCCGACGCCATCCGGGACGATGCCCGACTGATCCTGCTCGGCGACCGCTACCAGCTCGCCTCCGTCGAATCCGGCGCGGTCCTGGCCGAACTGTGTGCCCACGCCGGCGTCAACCAGTTCACCGCCGACCAACAGACCGCCGCCGGCGTACTCATAACCGAGCCTACCGACCCGGCCACCCACGCCCTGGCCGACCACGTCGTCACGCTACAGACCAGCCGCCGCTTCAACGCCGACAGCCCCATCGGCCAACTCGCCGCGGCCGTCAACGCCGGCAATACCGAAACCGTCGATACGCTCCTGAATGCCGGCCACAACGACCTCGTCTACCACGACGGTGCCGACGCGGCCGCCATCAGCCAGCTCATGGACCGGCTCGCCGACGACTATGCCCGGCTATGCGAGGCCACCGACCCCACCCTCGCCCTCGCCGAACTCGGCCAACAATGCGTGCTCACCGCCGTCCGCCAGGGCCCGGCCGGCAGCGAGACTATCAACGCCGGCATCACCGAACGCCTCGCCCGCCGCTTCGACTTCAACCCGGCCAACGTGTGGTTTCACGGCCGCCCGGTGATGGTTCGACAAAATGATTACAAAACCGGCCTTTTTAATGGCGATGTCGGCATTGCGCTATACAACGATGAAAGGCAGATTAGGGTCTGGTTCATGGGGGACCACGGCCTGCGGGCTTTCTTGCCGAGCGCACTACCCGCGCACGATTCCGTGTATGCGATGACGATTCACAAGAGTCAGGGGTCGGAGTTTGATTCCGTTACCTTGGTTTTGCCGGATTATGACGTGCCGGTTTTGACTCGGGAGTTGTTTTATACGGGGTTGACGAGGGGGCGGGAGCGGTTGGTTGTGTTTGCTGAACACGAAGTTTTGCGGCGGGCCGTTAGCCGGCGGGTTACGCGAATTTCTGGGCTTGCGGGCAACATTGTAGTTGGAGACTAGGCGCTGTCTAGAACAGCATTCGAGAGCATCAAAACCCGCTTGTTCAGGCCAATTCGGCACCGGCGAGGTCAAAATGGTATCGTCGCAACCATAAAACTTTGAAAATCAAATTATCTTGCGCACGCCATAATCGACCTTTTTCTATATTCAAGAATTTTTTATCACTCACTATTTTCGATAACTCAGCCAAATGACTAAATTATTCTATAGCTACTGCCACGCGGACGAGCAATTTCGCGACAGAATGGAAAAAACTCTCTCATTGTTACGACGAAATGAAGGGTTAAACGAATGGCACGATAGAAAAATTACACCGGGCGCTCATATTAAGAATACTGTAAGGTCACATATCGATACGTCGGAGATAGCTATATTTTTGATCAGTC
The DNA here is from genome assembly GCF_003602005.1 of Salinisphaera sp. Q1T1-3. GTDB lineage: Bacteria > Pseudomonadota > Gammaproteobacteria > Nevskiales > Salinisphaeraceae > Salinisphaera. The sequence goes on from NZ_QZWD01000027.1 coordinate 34,741, forward strand.
CCGATTTTATCGACTCAGAAGCGTGCGTCGAGGAGTGGCTTTACTGTAGACGATTAGCGAAAGCCAACCAACTTTCTATGGTATCTATCATAGTGCGAGCGTGCGAGTGGACTGACTTCTACGATATTCAAGAATATTTGGCACTTCCGAAGGATGGCACGCCGGTCAGCAGATGGGAGGATACGGACGAAGCTTGGCACGATGTTTACATCGGAATTAAATCGGTAGTGCTTGACCGAAAAAAAAAACTTCGAGCTCCGGACTGATTTTAGAGAGAGCTTAGAAGACGTTGAGTTCTGTTCACAATCCGAACAGACACTTCAACTAACGGATTTGTTTGTCTTTCCTAAACTAGTCTTAGAAGACGAAGAACCAGCAAATGAAAAGCTAATCGGTAATACCGAACAGCTCCACGATTATAAACGACTGTTAATAGTGGGCGATGACCGAAGCGGAAAAACTACAATACTGCGCCAAGTATTTCTTTCGTCAATTGAAAATAGCAATGCCGCACTGCTAATCAATCTAAACGAAATAAAAGCAAAAAAACCATCACTTGAAATCTTCAAACGTTGCTATAAAGAGCAATTCACTGGCTCTTTTGATCATTGGTTTGAAACCCCTAATAAAACAGTTTGCTTCGACGATTTATCAGAGGATGGCCGCAGTCTCGATCATATAGAGTTCGCCGAAGACTTTTTCGATCACATTTTTGTCACCGTCGAGAGTGATAGGCACGTCTCATTCTTTCGTGATGATGTTCGGTTAGTCGATTACCAAAGATGTTACATATCTCCTTTCACACATACCAAACAAGAAAAGCTTATACGAAATTGGGTGAATAACCGTGGCGACATAAGCGATGCGTCGCTTTTCCACGAAGTCGATAGGCTTGAAAGGAACGTAAACTCTGTAATTTTAGATGACAAAATACTACCCAGATTTCCCTTTTTCATACTTTCAATACTTCAAACGTATGAAGCCTTTATGCCCAATGACTTAAAAATTACTGCATACGGGCATTGTTATTACGTCCTAATAATAGCCAGATTAGCAAAGGCCGGAGTTGACCCTAAAGACGAAGAGATACGCTCATGCTTCAACTTTTGCACTCTTCTTGCAAAGTCAATATACGACATCGATGAAAATGGCGGGAATATTTCTCGATCAGACTTTCAAGAATTTGTTGATAATTACAGAGAAAAATTTATTATCACAGATGCCGTACTTAATAGGCTGGTTAGCGACAGAGGCTTAATAAAAGAAAGCGGCCATAACAGTTTTGGTTTCTCGCTTCCTTATAGTTATTATTTTTTCCTCGGCCGATCTTTAGCATTTCATTACAAAAAAAATCCTAGTGTGATTTCGTCAATGGTCGAATCCAGCCATTTACGAAAAAATGCCCTTGCGTTGATATTCGCCGTACACCACGCGGAAGACATTGGAATTATCGACGACGTAATCATCCATACGATGTGTGCTATCGACCATGTTCGCCCCGCAAAGCTCGATGCTCAAGAAACAAAAGTCTTTCAATCTCTAATTAAAGAAATACCCGAGCGCCTAGGTGGCAGCAAGTCCGTTCAAGAAAACCGAGCGAAAGATCGAGAGCACCGAGACAGAAACGAAAAAAGTGGCGCAACACAAAACGAAGACTTCGATGAAGATACCGAAAACCCTGTCATTGAAATATATAAGACACATAAAAACATCGAAATACTCAGCCAAATTATTAAAAACAAATATGGCGACATTCCTCGCGATAAAGTTAAAGAAATAGCGGAGGCTATATGCAACTCGGGCCTAAGATTGATCAGCCTTTTACTTCACAATGAGTCGCAACTCGATGAGTTGATTGATTATCTAGATGCTAAGTTTCGAGAAGAAAGCGACGTCAAATATGCCGACCTCACGCAAAAAGACTTGGATCACATACGAAAACTTGCGTCTTATTTGATTTTCTTTTGGACTATGTCTCATGTAGAAAAAATTGTCAGTAGTCTCGCCAAGCCTGAGCTGCATGAAGTTATTCAGGAAATGAAGGAAGATTCTAATACACCGGCTTTAGACATAATTCATTATTTTCATTCTTTGGATACATCCGTGAAGTTTAATAATCGGCAATTAGCGCTTCTTAAAGACTTAGTAAAAAAATACAGCCGCCCCGATTTAATTTTTGTTAAAAAAGTTCTCTCGATTAGAACTCAGCATCATATGAATACTCATTCACTCACTGGCCCACAAACTCAAGCCATTCGAGCCGCGTTAGCTTTGGATAGAAAACCATTCGATAAAATGAGATGAATCCTCAACTTTTTATAAAAAATAATAGGGGACAGACCCAATGCCGTTCACTTTACGATTCGCACGGAATAATCCGGCCTTCGATTGAGCGGTTCATCGCCTTTTCGCGACAAATAGTCTTTCGTACGCCGCTTGATTCGCCTTGGATTGGTTCGGCCTCTGGGG
>NZ_QZWD01000028.1 GCF_003602005.1 Salinisphaera sp. Q1T1-3
AGCGACGCCGGCGCTCCGGCCCCAACAGCTCGCTCCCACCACCCATCGCACTAGTCCTATCCACAGTCATATGCCTACCTCGTATTTAAGCACTGATCTGTGTCCGGCGTTCTACGGGGCTACTCCAGTGATCGCTGCCGGGCTCGGTTATCAGGCACTACCGCTGGCGGGTGCTGCGATGTCGGCGCTGGCGTTTATCGGGGTGCGCATGGCTGCACAGCACAGCGTCCGCAACGAAGAAGACGCGAAAACCGCCTCTCGTTGAGGCGGCTCGTGTCGGGCAACGGTGTACCGAATGAGCGTTAACGGAATCAAGCATACGGTCTCTACATCACCCGCGGTCGATTCCGTCTAGCTCGGCGCTTCGACGACTAACTGCTAGAGGAAACAGGATAGATCGCGGCCCTCAAGACAGGAACTGGGCGGGGCCGGTCTCGCATCGTGCGCGATACCAGGCCGGCCCCAGCCGCTTCGAAGGCACGCCGCGCCTTTATTGGCTTGGGCCTACCCTGCTCGATCGCTCGCCTGAACCAGACGCTGACGAACGATCCCACACCACGTCTCTACCGAATCCTGCGCAGCGGCCTGACAGGCGTCGACCGTGGGATAGGCGGTTATCGACGCGTCGTGACGATCGTGGAAGGCGACTGCCAACACGATGCGCTGGTCGCGCGGCATGGCCTCGTCCGGCCGAGTCACGACGGCATCGGTACGCACACAGCGCCCGGTCAGGTCGCGATCCGCAAATTGCTTGCGTGTAAAAGTATCCGCCAACTGTTCGCAGAAATCCCGATCATCCGCCATCTCGGGCAACTGCCATACGGCTGCCGTCCTGGGCTGCCCCGCCGAATCGGCGTTCGACACAACCACGGTCCACTGCTCGGCGGCCTGTGCCGATCCGGCTATAAACAGGCAAACAGCCGCCAGTACATATAACCCAGTGCGCATACATATTGTCCGGTGAAACCTGGCCCCAGCTTACGGCGCTCGTGGACCGCGCGCATCTAATGTGCGCAGATTGGACCGCCCTCGCCAGCCTATCGGCCGATACGACAGAGTGGACAGAAGCCGGATGGGCCGGACCGCTCCAGACACCTATTATTTGCCTACGCGAGCAACGAGACACGGGCAGGCTCTTTGAAAAGTGTTCTGCGAAAATCGTAGCACTTTATCGTTTTCGGCCCCTGAGGGTTCGCTTAGTTAGCCAAATGGCTCAGATATATTTCTTTCTAGTTAGTTAAGGTGATTTCGGATTGAATATACTGTCCCCAGACTTCCGATTCCCGGATTCTCGATCTCTATCGTGTTGGGCCGCCAGGCTATCGCCAACGCGCCGGCTTACCCGAGCAGATCGACGATCCAGTCGATGAAGACGCGTTCCTTGGGTGAGAGGGTACGGCGAGGATGAAACAGCAGGTTCAGCGGTTGCGCGAGGCTCGTGTGGTCCGGGAACAGCCGCAGCAGGCGGCCCGAGGCCACATGGTCGATGACGTTCAATTCACCCGTCATGACCACACCAGCATCGGCAAGCGCGAGATCGATCAGCGACGTCGCATCGTTGATCGCGACCGCGCCCTGCGGATGGATTTCGATGTGCTCATCGCCCCGGGTAAAGCGCCAGAGATGCGGTGCCGGGTAGCTGTCGAAAGCGTAATCCAGGCAACGATGTCGTTCCAGTTCGGCCGGGTGACCGGGCATGCCGTGCCGTTCTATGTAACCGGGCGAGGCAAAAGCGGCGATACGAAACGGCGGGAGTCCACGCGCCGAGAGTTCCGAGTCGCGTAGCTGACCGATACGCAGGGCGATATCGAGGCCTTCGCCGGTCAGATCGACCCGACGGTCGGTCAGCGTCAGTTCCAGCTTGATATCCGGGTAGGTTTCCCAGAACGCCGGCAAATTCGGAACGACCCGGCAACGCCCCAGGCTCGACGGCACCGTGACGCGAAGCGTGCCGTAGGGCTTATCGGTCAGATTCTCGACCGATGCCTGCATTGCGTCGGCGGCCTCGAGCGTGCGTCGCGCCCCCTGTGCACAGATACGCCCGGCGTCGGTCAGGCTGAGTTGCCGTGTCGATCGGTGCAGCAACGCGGTGCCGAACCGCGCCTCCAGGGCATCGACATGCTTGCCGGCCATCTGGGGCGACATGCCGAGATCGCGCGCCGCCGCCGAGAATGACCCCAGATCGATGGCTCTTAGAAAGACCTTCAGGCTGGTCAGGCGATCCATTCAAAACTCTCACTTTCAACTGCCGACATCGAAAACGGTATTCTGAATCGAATCGTTCGCAATTACGATCATCTCGTCACCCGTTCTGAAAGAGGTATCGAGATGAAAATTGGCATCCTGGGCGCCGGCAATATCGGCGGCAGTCTCGCACGACTGCTGCGCGATGCCGGGCATGAATTACTGGTAAGTTCGCGTCGGCCTGAGCGTATTGATATCGAATCCGTGCAGGCTGGAACGCCGAAAGAGGCCGCGCTTTTTGGCGACATCGTGATCGCTGCGGTGCCGTTGATCGCCGCACGCGATCTGCCGGCTGCCGAGTTGCAGGGCAAGATCGTGGTGGACGCGATGAACTACATTCCGGATCGCGATGGTCGTATCGCCGAACTCGACGCGTTCGAATCGACGACCAGTCAATGGGCGGCGCGCTATGCGCCGGGCGCCATTTGGGTCAAGGCGTTCAACGCGATCCTGGCCGATGATCTGCCTCGGGGCGATCGCCCGCCAGTCAAAGGCAACCGGGCACTGCCGATTGCCGGCGACGATGCGGGCGCGAAGACGATTGTCGCCGAACGTCATGCCGATATCGGCTTCGACGCGTTGGATGCCGGAAGCCTGGATGAAAGCTGGCGCTTCGAACGCGCCATGCCCGCGTACTGTATTCCCCTCAATAGGGCCGAACTCGCCGACAGGTTGGCAGCGGCCAAGCGTGGCCAGGAGCTGCCGCATAATAGCTGGCATCGCTAGGCCGATCAGGTTAAGTCGTAGCCATGAGGTCGCGTCGTTGGCTCGAACGGCATTGGAAACGGGCCACAATAAAATCATTAAACCGTGGTCCGTCCAATATATTCCGAGCGGACACCCCCGTGACGCCTACTAACAGTCAGTCATGATTGACGGTCGCTTTGACGAAATCGATGAAGGCGCGGAGCGGCGCCGGGACGTGGCGGCGACCCGGGAAGTAGAGCAAGTAGCGCTCGTCGGCGGGGCACCAGTCGCTGAGAAGTGGAACGAGACGACCGTCAAGGATCTGTCGTTTTGCGGCGTTCTCCATGACGTAGGCAATGCCCATACCGTCCACGGCGGCGTCGATCATCAATGCCATTCGGTCGAGCGTCAGGAAGCCGGGGACGTCGATTTCCAATTGCTCATCGTTTTTCGCGAACTGCCACGAATAGCGCTCGCCACGCGGCATCCGCGTCCGGATGCAGCGATGGTCCAGCAGGTCGCGAGGATGCTCCGGTGTTCCGCGGTCAGCAAGATAGGCAGGCGACGCAACAGGCAAAAACCGGAGCGATGGGCCGAACGGAACGCCGACCATGTCCGGCGGTACCGTCCGGCCGAGCCGAATGCCTGCGTCGCAACCCGCCGCGACGATGTCTACCATCCGCTCCTCGTGACGTAGGTCGATCTCGATTTGCGGATGTTGCGCGTGGAAGGCCGGCAGAATGTCCGACAGGAGGAACGAGGCCGCCGACAGCGGCGCGTTTATCCTCAGGTTTCCCGCGACACTTCCCTCCGCCTGGCCGCCCGAGGCAAGTGCCGCGTCGAACTCAGCGATCAAGGAGGCGATCCGGGCAAGGATCGCCGCTCCCTCTGGGGTGACCGCAATGCTGCGGGTCGAGCGGTTGAAGAGTCGCCGACCGAGCTTTTCCTCCAGCCCCGCAACTGCGTGACTGAGGGTGGAGGGAGCTGCATCGAGCCGATGTGCGGCCGCTCGGAAGCTTCCGGCATCGGCGACAGCAAGAGCGGTGCGGAATTCCTTGAGGGTCGGTTCATTCATTGATGCACAATATCGAACAGGTTGATGGCCATCCACCTCCTTCATTCGAGTAGTTCGAACAGCTAAATTCGGATCGAACGACGATTGAAGGAAAACGACGATGACCAGGACATATCTCGTGACCGGGGCCAATTCGGGCTTCGGCAGGCTTGTAACGCAGAAGCTGATTGCCCGTGGCGATAGGATCGCGGCGCTTGCGCGACGCCCAGAGGCACTGGACGACCTCGCGAACAGCGCCGGCGACCGCATGATTCGGCTTCACATGGATCTGACCGACAAGGCGTCGATCGATGCCGCGATCAAGAAGGCTTTCGACCGATTCGGCCGGATCGATGTCGTCCTCAGCAATGCCGGCTACGGCACATTCGGTGCGATCGAGGAACTCACGCCGGATCAGATCAGACGGCAGATCGAGACGAACCTGACGGGTACGGTTCTGTTCACCCGTTCGCTCCTGCCGCACCTCCGCAGCCAGCGCGGTGGTCGCATTCTGCAGGTCTCCTCGGAGGGCGGCCGAATCTCATATCCGGGCTTCTCCACCTACCATGCTTCGAAATGGGGCCAGGAAGGCTTCGTGGGAGCCGTCGCGCAGGAAGTCGCTTCGTTCGGCATCGACTTCTGCCTCATTGAGCCGGGCCCGACGGAAACCAACTTCCTCACAGGGATCGATATGGGAGAACGCATTGCTGATTATGACGGGACGCCGACCGCGCAACTGCGTGACGCGCTCCGGTCCGGCGGCTTCGATGTTCCGATGGGCGACGCGGCAAAGATGGCGGCCGAGATGCTTGCGCTCGCCGACGCCGAGACGATCCCCCTTCGTGTGGCAATGGGCAGCGTCGCCTTCGACAATATCGAGCGCGAATTGAAGTCGCGGCTGGCCCTCATCCAGACGCAGAAAGACCTTGCGTATCGATGCGATCAGACCAGCAACGGACACCGTCCCTGATGCCTTCGCAAAGGAAAATGTCATGAGCGATTTTGAGACGAGGCCGACAGGAGAATTAAGGCAAGAGAATTAAGGGACAAATCAGACCACTATTTTTAGCGTTTTTGAGCTTTGCTTTGAATAAAAGCGTGGCAGAACAGAAAACGTGGTACGTCCTCTATTATTCACGTCCCCTATTATTCGCAGGGGCGGCGGCCGCGCGTCCTTTCAATCGTCGGCGATCATGCTCGCCACGATCTCCCGCATCTTTCCGTCGCGTTCGGCGAAACGGAACGGTTCGACCTCCTCCACGATAATTTCGTCGGCTTCCGGTTGCCCGGTCAACTGCGCCATCACATCATCCGCGAACTTGTCGAGCGGCACACTGAGGGGGGACGCGGTCAGGCCGTCCAGCAGATCGGTCGCCACCATCGGCGGGATGATTTCGATGACCTGCGTGGCCCCCTTCAGCAGCGCTCGCAGCGATAACGTATAGGAGTGGATCGCGGCCTTGCTCGCCGAGTAGGTCGCCGCGCCCGGATAGGGTACAAAGCCGGTGCCCGAGGAAACGACGAGGATGGCCGCATCGGGCTGCCCTTTCAGATGATCCACCAGCGCGTCGGTCATGCGGATGGGGCCAAGCAGATTGGTTTCGACAATGTCCGACGTGCGCGATAGATCGCGAGTCGTCGTCGGATCTTCCAACCCGGAAATTCCGGCGCAATTGACGAGAACGTTGAGGCCGGGGTGATCGGTCGTCAGCCGTCCGGCCACGCTCCTGATCGCATCGGGATCGCTAACGTCCAGTTCGTAGTATGCCATCCCCGATCGGCCTGCGACCGTCTCTTCCAGGGCTTCGCGCCGGCGCCCTGCAACGATCACCCTGTTGCCCTCGTCATGCCAGCGATGGGCCAGCGCACGCCCGATGCCGGAACCGCCGCCGGTGATGAAGATCGTGTTTCCGGTACGTTTCATATCCTCTCCTCCTCTCCCTGAGTTGAATGATCAGGATAGGCCTGGCGTGCTCGATCGTCGTGTTCAATACGCCCCCATGATTGCCTATTTCTGCTCAATCAGTGATTCTCCGCCACGAATAGAGTGCGCACGGAAAAGAGGAACAGGCCGATGGACGACAAGATGGCAGAGCTGGCGTCGAACGTGGCTTGTCTTGGCCAAGAAGGCCTTACTTCCACATCGATCGCCAATATCGGGCTGCTCAAGGTCAGCCGGTGCAGCGACCTTCCGCCGCAAGTCCATCGCCCAGTGGTGAGCCTGATCGTGCAGGGAGAAAAGCAATTGACGATCGGCCCGCACGTGCTGACTTATCGCGCCGGGCATACGTTCACCGCATCGCTCGATCTGCCGATGTTGGCGAAGATCACGGAGGCCGATAGCGAAAGACCTTATCTCGCGATCAGCCTCGCCATCGATACGAGCATCGTCGTCGAGCTGACATCACGCATGCCCGATTCTGCCAATGCGCTGCCCGAGCGCGGCTTCAGCGTCGATCTCGCTGGACAGGACCTGCTCGACACCTATCGCCGGGTGCTGAACCTGGTCGGCCGGCCGGAAGAAGTGCCGATCATGGCGCCACTTCTGGAACGAGAGCTTGTGTATCGTCTTCTCAAGGGGCCTCAGGGCGCGGCACTGAAACGCCTTGCGACGCGCCATCGTCGCATCGCACGGATTCATGATGCGCTGGACCTGATCAGACAGAATTATACTGAGCCGTTCAGCGTCGAAGCGGTCGCCAACGCCGTTGGCATGAGTGCGTCCGCCTTTCACCGTCGGTTCAAGGGCGCGACCGGCATGACGCCGCTCCAATACCACAAGACCCTGCGTCTCTACGAAGCGCGACGATTACTCCTGACCGGCACGATCACAGCAAGCGCGGCGGCTTTCGCGGTCGGGTATCAGAGCGTCTCGCAATTCATGCGCGAATATCGTCGGCTGTTCGATACGTCGCCTATGCGAGATGCCAGGGCTCAAGAGTAAAATGAGGGGACAGCCCCTGAGAGTTCCCCACAATCATCTATTCTTTGTCAGTAACTTAGCGGTTTTCAGCCTTCAAGGACAGACCACGATTTTTAACATTCAGGCGTTTTGCGCTGGAAAGAATCCGTGGTCTGTCCCCTATTGTCGCGACGATTACTCCTGACCGGCACGATCACAGCAAGCGCGGCGGCTTTCGCGGTCGGGTATCAGAGCGTCTCGCAATTCATGCGCGAATATCGTCGGCTGTTCGATACGTCGCCTATGCGAGATGCCAGGGCTCAAGAGTAAAATGAGGGGACAGCCCCTGAGAGTTCCCCACAATCATCTATTCTTTGTCAGTAACTTAGCGGTTTTCAGCCTTCAAGGACAGACCACGATTTTTAACATTCAGGCGTTTTGCGCTGGAAAGAATCCGTGGTCTGTCCCTGAGGGTTCCCCACAACTATCGCTTCATCGACAGCAAGTTATCGCTTCTTTGAGGGGTGGTCAGAAGAGCGTGCATGACGGATAGTGCCCTTCGTATCGACCAAAATGCGAAGGCCGCCATGCACGCCCACGCAGTATTGCAGAAGTGGCTTGCGTCTGTCTTTTCCCGTTTGGATCAGCGTAACGTTCAGACCACATCCAAGGCGGTCTGCGCCTGTCTTAACGGTCAACGCCTGACCTTGATGGCCTTAGCGCGCCATTGGCCCGATTCACGCCAGATCGCGGCCCCGCTCAAGCGGTTGGATCGATGGCTCAGCAATCGTTCAATGCAAGCTCATCGTTGGGCAATCTATCGCGCTACGGCGCAGAGTCTGGTGTCGCGAGATCGGCCGGTCGTCATCGTCGATTGGAGCGAACTGCCACGGGATGGTCAATGGCAGTTATTGCGGGCGTCGATTCCGCGTCAGGGCCGTGCCCTGACGCTATATGAAGAAGTCCATCCGCAGCGCGATCTCAATAGCCGGGCGGTACACGATCGATTTCTCCAACATTTGCAAGCCCTGTTACCGGCCTCGTGCCGTCCGATCGTGCTCACGGACGCTGGGTTTCACACGCCGTGGTTCCGATCGGTCGAAGCTTTGGGCTGGGATTGGATCGGGCGGCTCCGGGGACGGGTGATGATTCGTAGCGATCGCCCCCACGCGGCTTGGCGTCCGGTGTCCGCGTATTATGACAACGCCGCGGTCAAACCCGAATCCCTGGGAGTTTGTGACATCACGCGAAGTCGGCCGACCTCATGTTATTTGGTGCGTACGCGACGCCGGCCGCGGGCTACTCCACCCCGGGTTCGTCGGAGGCTCCAACTCTTGAGAGACTGGAGCCATGAAACAAAGCAAACGATATGCCCCGGAAGTGCGCGAGCGGGCGGTGCGAATGGTATTCGATCATCAGAGCGAGTACGCCTCGCAGTGGGCGGCGATCGGCTCGATCGCCGGCAAGTTCGGTTGCACGCCCGAGACGCTGCGTAGTTGGGTCAGGCAGGCCGAGCGCGACCGCGGTCTGCGTGATGGCCAGACCACCGAAGAGCGCGAGCGCGTCAAGGCGCTCGAGCGCGAGAACCGCGAGCTCAAGCGTGCCAACGAGATCCTGCGCAAGGCCTCGGCGTATTTTGCCCAGGCGGAGCTCGACCGCCGCGGCAAGTGATGATCGATTTCATTGACGATCATCGTGCGGTCTACGGTGTCGAGCCGATCTGCCGGATGTTGCCGATCGCACCGTCGACCTACCATAACGCCAAGGCCCAGCAGGCCGATCCCGCACGCCGTTCGGCGCGTACTCAGCGTGACGCCACGGTATCCGAGGCCATCGACCAGATCTGGCAGGACAACCGATGTGTCTATGGCGCCCGCAAGGTCTGGTGCGAATTGCAGCGCCAGCAGTGGGCCGTGGCCCGCTGCACCGTCGAGCGGCTGATGCGGAAGATGGGGCTGCGTGGCGTGACGCGCGGCCAGCCGCCGCGCACTACACACGCGGATCCCCGCCAGGCCGCGCCCGACGATCATGTCCGGCGGGACTTCACCGCCGAGGCGCCCGATCGGCTCTGGGTGGCGGATTTCACCTATGTGGCGACCTGGCGCGGCTTCGTCTATGTCGCTTTCGTGGTCGATGCCTTTGCCAAGCGTATCGTCGGCTGGCGGGCCGCCAGTGCGCCCAACACCGCGTTTGTCCTCGATGCCCTCGAGCAGGCCATCCACGATCGACAACCGGGTCCGGCGGCCGGCCTGATTCAGCATACCGATCGCGGGGTGCAATATCTGTCCATTCGCTACAGCGAGCGACTGGCCGAAGTCGGCATCACGCCCTCCGCCGGCCGCGTCGGCAACTCCTATGACAATGCCCTGGCCGAAACCGTGATCGGCCTGTTCAAAACGGAAGTCATCCGCCAGCGGGGGCCCTGGCCGAATCTGGAGGCCGTTGAATTCGCCACCCTGGACTGGGTCGACTGGTTCAATCATCAGCGGCTGCTGGAGCCGATCGGCGACATCCCGCCAGCCGAGGCCGAACAACACTTCTATGCCACACTCAGCGAGTCTGCCGAGGCGGCATGACTCAAACTCACGAGCCTCCGGTAATCCCGGGGTGATTCAGGGGCGCCATCAGACCCGTCGCGACCGACGCAGAGCAGGCGGCGGTAAAGCTGAAAAGATGGCGCGGCGATATCGTGAGCCCTGGGTCTTGGCCGCGTCTTGCGGTCTGGCGAACGAGAGCCCGAACGAGATTGCACGACTCTACGGTCTACGCATGCAGATCGAGACCGCTTTTCGTGATCTCAAGTCCCATCAATACGGCAGTGCGTTCGAGGATACGCAGACTCGAGTCGGCGCCCGGCTCGAAATGCTGCTGATGATCCACATGCTGGCGACGCTCGTGGCTTGGCTGGCCGCGCTGGCGACACGATCCGAGCACGAAACCCGCTTCCGGATGTCGCTACTGAATCGAGGGTGGGCGATTTTGCGCCAAACCGCGCAACGCCTGCCCGGTGTTAAAAAGCCACCGTGGAGAGCACTTCAAGCCTATCTCCACTGCTATCCAATATCGGCCTGATTTGTGGGGAACCCTCAGGGTCCGTCCCCTATATCAAACCGTGGTCCGTCCCTGAGGGTTCCCCACAAGTATTTATTATTTAACAGATACTTAGCGTTATTCGAGGGGTGGTCAGAAGGGCGTGCATGACGGATAGTGCCCTTCGTATCGACCAAAATGCGAAGGCCGTCATGCACGCGAGTGCAGTATTGCAGACGTGGCTCGGGTCTGTCTTTTCCGAGATCGATCAACGTAACGCCCACACCACATCGCAGGCCGTGTGTGC
>NZ_QZWD01000029.1:0-2500 GCF_003602005.1 Salinisphaera sp. Q1T1-3
ACCGACCACCGCGCAGGTGAATCTTTTCAGTACCCGCTTCCCAAGCGATCTTGTCGGTGAAATAAAGACTGACCGCCTCCTTCCAGTCGACCCACTCGACCGGGAGACCACCTGCATCGAGCTTGAGAATCCGGGGAATGACCGACACGAATCATCTCCTGCGCCGTGGTACGCCGCCGCGCCTCGACCGCGCAGCCGGCATCGATCATTCTGTTTTACCTTCAAAAGCGCTCGCGGCGCAAACCCCGTCTTCGTAGGCCAGCGTGCACTTGATGCCCGCCGGCTTATCTCAGGCATAAAAAAACCCCGTCGCGCGTGCGACGGGGTTTTCGGTGTAGAGCCTGGCGGTGACCTACTCTCACATGGGGAGGCCCCACACTACCATCGGCGCGGCGCGGTTTCACTTCCGAGTTCGGAATGGAATCGGGTGGTTCCCACGCGCTATGGCCGCCAGGCAAACGGGTTAACAATCTGGGTGCAATCGAACACTGTCATGAGCGGTCAAGAGCGCTTGAGCGTTATATGACCAAGTCTCACGGGCAATTAGTACCGGTAAGCTGAATACATTGCTGTACTTACACACCCGGCCTATCAACGTCCTCGTCTCGGACGACCCTTCAGAGTCCTCTAGGGACTAGCGAGATCTCATCTTGAGGTGGGCTTCGCGCTTAGATGCTTTCAGCGCTTATCCCTTCCGTACGTAGCTACCCTGCAATGCCACGGGCGTGACAACAGGAACACCAGAGGTACGTCCATCCCGGTCCTCTCGTACTAAGGACAGATCCTCTCAAATCTCGAACGCCTACGGCAGATAGGGACCGAACTGTCTCACGACGTTCTAAACCCAGCTCGCGTACCACTTTAAATGGCGAACAGCCATACCCTTGGGACCTGCTTCAGCCCCAGGATGTGATGAGCCGACATCGAGGTGCCAAACTCCTCCGTCGATGTGGACTCTTGGGAGGAATCAGCCTGTTATCCCCGGCGTACCTTTTATCCGTTGAGCGATGGCCCTTCCATACAGAACCACCGGATCACTAAGACCTACTTTCGTACCTGCTCGACCCGTCGGTCTCACAGTCAAGCACCCTTTTGCCTTTGCACTCGTTGCGCGATTTCCGACCGCGCTGAGGGTACCTTTGCACTCCTCCGTTACTCTTTGGGAGGAGACCGCCCCAGTCAAACTACCTACCATACACTGTCCCTGATCCCGATAAGGGACCTAGGTTAGAACCTCGAACATTTCAGGGCGGTATTTCAAGGGTGGCTCCACGCTGGCTAGCGCCAACGCTTCAAAGCCTCCCGCCTATCCTACACAAAAATGTTCAAGATCCAGTGCAAAGCTGTAGTAAAGGTGCACGGGGTCTTTCCGTCTTGCCGCAGGAACACTGCATCTTCACAGCAATTTCGATTTCACTGAGTCTCGGGTGGAGACAGTGTGGCCATCGTTACGCCATTCGTGCAGGTCGGAACTTACCCGACAAGGAATTTCGCTACCTTAGGACCGTTATAGTTACGGCCGCCGTTTACCGGGGCTTCGATCAAGAGCTTCGCTAAAGCTAACCCCATCACTTAACCTTCCGGCACCGGGCAGGCGTCACACCCTATACATCCACTTACGTGTTAGCAGAGTGCTGTGTTTTTAGTAAACAGTCGCAGCCACCTGGTCTCTGCGGCCCCTTCCAGCTCAGCTCGCGAGGAGCTTCACTTACCGGGGGCGCACCTTCTCCCGAAGTTACGGTGCCATTTTGCCGAGTTCCTTCACCCGAGTTGTCTCATACGCCTTAGGATTCTCACCTTATCCACCTGTGTTGGTTTGGGGTACGGTCTGCATAACCTGAAGCTTAGAGGGTTTTCCTGGAAGCATGGTATCGGTCACTTCTCGCTCGTAAGCGATCGTCATCGCGTCTCGGCATCAAGGGCATCCGGATTTGCCTGGACACCCTGCCTACATGCTTAAACCGGGGCTACCAACGCCCGGCCAACCTAACCTTCTTCGTCACCCCATCGCAGTTATGCGAGGTACGGGAATATTAACCCGTTTCCCATCGACTACGCCTTTCGGCCTCGCCTTAGGAGCCGACTCACCCTGCGCCGAATAGCGTTGCGCAGGAAACCTTGGATTTTCGGCGGGCAGGTTTTTCACCTGCCTTATCGTTACTCACGTCAGCATTCGCACTTCCGATACCTCCAGCATGCCTCACGGCACACCTTCACGGCCTACGGAACGCTCCTCTACCACTTGTGATAAATCACAAGTCCGCAGCTTCGGTGCATGGCTTTAGCCCCGTTATATCTTCCGCGCGGGCCGACTAGATCAGTGAGCTATTACGCTTTCTTTAAAGGATGGCTGCTTCTAAGCCAACCTCCTGACTGTCTGTGCCTTCCCACATCGTTTGCCACTTAGCCATGACTTGGGGACCTTAGCTGGCGGTCTGGGTTGTTTCCCTTTCCACTACGGAAGTTAGCTCTCGCAGTGTGTCTCCCGTGCTGCACTTGC
>NZ_QZWD01000002.1 GCF_003602005.1 Salinisphaera sp. Q1T1-3
TCAGAATCTGATCAGCAGCATGAGTGCGGTCGGGCATTGCGGTGACAACGCCGCATGCGAGGGCTTCTTCGGCATGCTCAAACGTGAGCGCGTCAGACGGCGTCGTTATCGAACCCGCTCCGAGGCCGGATCAGATGTCTTCGACTACATCGAGCGATTTCACAATCACCGGATACGACGTAGGCTGGAAGCCGAGAAACAGCGGCTCTCAACCCGTTTCGAACCGTCCGTGTAAACGGGTGCTAACCCGGATAAAGCGTATGAAAATGCCATTTCTATTTACCGCGCACGTTCAGGCGTAGTGCATGGTGAATTTTCCCTCGGAGAACATACGCGGCAGAACATCCAAAAAGCAGAAGCGATGAGCCGAATGTGCCTCCTATGCTCGGCCCAACTTTATACGATGATGTTGCGGGCCTTCGATAACCCGGATTCTGCCAAGCTCGAGGAGGTAATGAGCCGTATTGCTAACGAAGGGCTGGATTGGTTGATCGAGGCTGCAGGCGGGCAGCCAGGGGAGTGGAGCCACCCGAGCCTACTCGACCGCTTTTGGTCGCTAACTGATCACGAGTGATCGGTCGGATATTGACGGTTCCGTTCAACAAAAGGAATCGTCATGGAGTATATCGACCAATTGGAAGGCGCTCATTCTAAAGGCCCCATCATTCCGTGGAACAAGGGCCGCTTAGTAGGACCGAAACCGCCGCTAAAGCTCAAGGAGATATGGGGTATTAGAGTACGACTACAGCTAGCGACCCGGACAAGGGATCTCGCCCTGTTCAACCTTGCGATCGACAGCAAGCTACGCGGGTGTGATCTGGTTAGGCTGAAGGTTTAAGACGTCGCGCACGGTGGTCGCGTACTGTCCCGCACCGCGATTGTTCAGCAGAAGACGGGCCGACCGGTACAGTTCGAACTGACAGAGCAAACGCGTACCTCGATTGAAGTATGGATAAGCGCCGTCGCGCTGCGAGCCAATGATTATTTGTTTCCGAGCCGGGTGTCGGATTCTCTACATCTATCCACGCGGCAATACGCCCGAATCGTTAAATCGTGGGTTAAGAGCATCGGCCTGGATCCGTTTGACTACGGCACGCACTCGATGCGTCGCACGAAAGCCACGCTGATATATAGGCGAACGCGCAATTTACGCGCCGTGCAGCTCTTGCTGGGACATACGAAGCTGGAAAGCACGGTGCGCTATCTCGGCATCGAGGTCGATGACGCGCTCGAGATGTCGGAACAGACAGAGGTATGACGTTGCTGCCGAACGAGCCAACTGCGCGGCTCGTTCGGCGCCTACACGTATCGGCCAAGGCCAGTCATATGGCAGTGTTGGCCTGTATTGCTGATTATACCAGTTGCAGCTGGGCGAACGACAAGACAAGCCCAGGTTTTTAGCCAGGATGCGCTTTAGTGCGACGAGACCGGATGGTGTGGCCCCATGCTTCTATTTCCAGAATGGAGCGTTGAAGAAGACCAAGATGTAGGCGCAAACAATATTCGCCTGCTCACGGTAGCTGATCCGAAGCTAGATAAAGCTTGCGAGCGCGCTGCCGCCGTTGTTCCCGAACACTATACTTCCCCGGAACACTTCGCCAGAGTGTTTGAGAACCTCGGCAAGCCGGGTGTCGCCGGCCTACTGCGAACGAAGTTGCCAACAGAAAAGACAAAGCAGTCCGGTGATCTTGGCGAGATACTCGCAACTGAATACATAGACGAGCGCACGGGCTTCTCCACGCCGATCAAACGACTTCGATGGAAGGACCATCGAGAAATGTCGATGCGTGGCGACGATGTGATTGGCATTCGCCTGCTACCGGGTGATGAAAGAATCGGTTTCCTAAAGGTGGAAGCCAAGAGCGCAGCAGCTCTTGGTGCGCGCACGATAGAAAACGCACGTGAGGCTTTGGATGGCGACAGTGGCCTTCCTTCCAGCCACACGTTGACGTTTTTGTCCGAGCGCCTACTCGAGCTTGGGAAGGAAGATTTAGCCGATGCAATCGACATGGCGCAATTGCGCGACGGTATCTCCGCTGCGCAGGTAACGCAGATGATCTTCTCGTTCTCGGGAAATGATCCAGAAGGCTTTCTCAAAACCGATTTGGAGAGCTATGGTGGCCAAGTTTCACAGCTTTCCGTGGGGCTCAGGATCATCCAGCATCAGGCATTCATCGCGAGTGTCTACGAAAAGGTTTTGAACGGCGATGAATCTTGAAGAACTCCAAAGCGCCGTAGAATCCGCGATTGAGCCGGCTTTCAGACGGCGACTTCTTGCACGAGGACAGGCCCGCGCAATGATCTGGCGCGACGGCGTTTTGCCGGAGGATGCGCCCCCGTTTGCGGGCACTCTCTCATATGATCTCGCCTCCTATGGGGATTCGCTGTTGTCGCTGGCTATGCGGCTCTGTAAGGAAAAGGGCAATGAAGCACTCGCGCGCTCCGCGTTCGAGCATGCCGGCGAAGCTATCGAGGCAGTCGTCTCGAGGGGAAATCCCGCAAGCCCTCAACGTGGTTTTCTCAAGCTCCTAGCAGCCTCGGCATTTCACCTAGGTCATCTTTCGGCGCGCGCGTTTTCCATGCTCTCAGCTTCGGTACAGAGCGCCAATCTTTCTAGAATCGAGCGTGCGCTAGCACTGCTTATTCTGCGCTCACTTGATGAAATCGAATCCGAAATAACCGCTTGGCGCATTGAGGGCGTTGCAGCAGATAGCCGGCTGGCAGAACAACTTGATAGCGAACTCGAAAATCTCGGGGACGCTGAATCGTCCGAGCCAGTAATGGACGCCTTGGACACTGCTCTTACGGATGTTTTCTATAGTGGTTTAGGGACGTTCATTGTTGCTCTTCAAACAGGCGAGCAGGATCTGGTTGAGCGTGCACGGGCCGAACTCGCGGTTGGCCTTGAACAATGCGGCGCGCTGAACTTGGTACCGCAGTGGTGGTGTTTTCGTCTTGCAATTCACCTTATTGAAGATTTGTGGCGTTCAAGCTTCCACAGCGTATTGCCATCTGATCCGCCCGAAGGTGACGAAGCGAACTGGCAATCACTACGAGGCCTATTCATCGCTTCTCTGTTAAAACGCCGCAGAGCGGAGATTGACCTCTGGCCATCACAGATCGATGCCGCCCGGCGCGCGGTTGATGTTAGTGATGACCTCGTTGTCTCGCTTCCCACTAGCGCCGGAAAGACTCGTGTTGCAGAACTTTGCATCTTGCGTTGTCTTTCCGAAGGAAAGCGCGTTGTGTTTATTACCCCCCTGCGAGCTTTGTCTGCGCAGACTGAGATGAGTTTGCAACGGACCTTCGGCCCGTTGGGTAAAAGCATTTCCTCTCTATATGGCAGCATCGGGACAAGCAACTTCGAGGGAGATGTTCTAAAAGCGCGAGATATTGTTGTCGCGACCCCAGAAAAGCTCGACTTCGCCCTTAGAAATGATCCGACCATCATCGATGATGTCGGACTTGTCGTTCTCGATGAAGGACACATGATTGGACTGGGGGAGAGGGAAGTACGCTATGAAGTGCAGATACAACGGCTGCTAAGAAGACCGGACGCCCACCAACGACGTATCGTGTGCTTGTCAGCCATCCTCCCTGACGGTGACCAATTCGACGACTTTGCGTCTTGGGTCAGGCGTGACAAAGAAGGCGGTGCTGTCACTTCCGATTGGCGGCCTACCCGCATTCGCTTCGGTGAAGTTCTGTGGCGTGGAAATCATGCTCGACTAGACCTGCGTATCGGCGATGAATCGCCTTGGGTTCCCAATTTCTTCGGCCAAAGAGCTCCTACATCCGGGCGACGAACGGCGCTGTTTCCACGTGACCAAAGAGAACTCGTGCTCGCGACAGCTTGGCGCCTCGTCGAGGATGGCCAATCGGTCCTGATTTACTGCCCAATTCGTAGGTCTGTCGAGCCTTTTGCGAAAGCTATCGTCGATCTCGTTTCGCGCGGAATCCTCGATTCCGTGCTTGAAGTCGATCAACACAAACTGGCGAGCGTTCTAGCTATCGGACGCGAGTGGTTAGGCGAAACGCATCCCATACTAGCGTGTCTTCAAATCGGCGTGGCCGTGCACCATGGTGCTCTTCCCGCACCTTTCCGAAAGGAAATGGAACGTCTGTTGCGAGACGGCGTCCTCAAGATCACAGTATCGTCGCCTACCTTGGCACAAGGGCTGAATTTGTCGGCAACTGCCGTAGTAATACATTCCTTGCACCGCGTTCGTAAAATCATACCCGCCTCAGAGTTCAAGAACGTCATAGGCAGAGCAGGACGCGCTTTCGTAGACGTTGAGGGATTGGTTCTTTTACCGATCTTCAGCAACCACGAGTATCGGCGTAATCAATGGCACGAGTTGATAGGCGCAGCGAGAGGTCACGAAATGGAAAGCGGGCTTGTCCGGCTTGTCCTCACATTTCTAGTCCGACTCAACGTAGCCCTTGGCAATCCAGGCATTGTCGAGTTGCAGGAGTATGTGCTCAACAACGCCACCTGGGACTTTCCTGAGATTGGTACTGAAAATGCCGATGATCGCCAGCAAGCAGAAGGCGACTGGCGCAAATATCTAGCGGTTCTGGATACCGCAATCCTCGGTCTGCTTGGAGATCAGGCCCTGACGGCCGACGAAATTGCTGCGGGCCTTGATGACGTTCTCGCATCATCACTCTGGCAAAGACGGATCGCGCATCGTAATCAACCGATTCAAAACCTGTTGCGATCGGCACTAATCTCACGCGCAAGCACGATTTGGGCGAACAGCACGGTCTCACAAAGAAGAGGTTATTTTCTCGCAGGTGTCGGCCTTACTACCGGCCAACAGCTTGATGCCGCTTCTGTCGCAGCAAACCAGCTTCTTATTCAAGCGAATGGGGCAATTCTGGCCGGAGACGTCGAGCAAGCGGTAGCGTCGATAGTGGCGCTTGCCGAGATAATATTTGTCATTGCGCCGTTCATTCCCGCTCCTTTCCCTGGAAATTGGCGCGATATTCTCGCCGTCTGGCTGAGAGGCGCACCCATCGCTGGAGCCGGAATTGAGGTTGATTCCGATGTCCTCCGGTTTATTGAAAACGGCTTGATCTACAAACTCTCTTGGGGAATGGAGGCCGTCCGAGTTAGGGCGCAGGCCAATGCCGATAACGTCGGCGGTGAGCTCGGCGAAATGACTATTGAAGACTTTGAAGTTGGCCTCGCCGTTCCCGCCGTAGAGACAGGCACCCTAGACCGACGCGCCGCCATGCTTATGCAAGCAGGTTTTGGCTCAAGGCTCGCAGCCATAAAAGCTGTGAGCGATACAGGCGCTGAATTTGCCAATCCATTTGAGCTCAACGCTTGGCTGAACTCAGATGAGGTAATAGCTCAGAGCGAGTCCCCGGATTGGCCGACACCGGATAGCCACGTGCTTTGGAACGAATTCAAAGAGAGTTACGCACCTCCAGAAGAGCAGATATGGTCCATCCGCACGGGTCAGTTCTCGGTTTCTTGGTATGACGGCATCGCGAGGCCAGCACCAGGCACTATCCTGGCGCTTCAATTCCTTGATGACGGAAGTCCCGTTGTCATGTCAGCCGGATTTCACCTGCTGGGACGCTTGGATGTCACTACGGAAACCGCGCCCTCTGGTCTGTTCCATACCGTGGTCGCACCGGATGGCGCGCACCTGAATTACACTTATTACGGTCCGGACGATATCGAAAGCAGGCCGGGAGAGACTACGGTTTCCAGCCCGCTCTGATGACCGCTATGGGTCGGAAGCAATCGCCCTTACCGCAATATCAACGTGCCCAACGAATTACAAAGCAACTTTCAGGACGTGCTATAGCGGCTGCGGATGTAAATTGGCTCGGAGTACTGAATATCGAGCCAGCCCGATATGAGCGAGCAGCAAGATGTAGACCGGTGGGCGTCGGTACTTGGCAACGACGCCCAAGCGGACGGTAAGTTCCTCTACGCAGTCAAAACAACGGGTATCTATTGTCGACCCAGTTGTCGATCGCGACCACCGCGGCGCGAGAACGTCGTCTTTTTCGCGAGCGTGGAGGAAGCTAAGCACGCGGGCTTTCGGCCCTGCAAGCGATGCAGGCCGGATGGGCTGCCACGTTCAGCAGATAAAGCCGATCGCATTGCCCGCGCCTGTCGGCTCATTCAGGAAAGCGAAAAGGCACCACAGCTTTCCGTGCTTGCCGAGCAGGCTGGCATGAGTCGATTCCATTTCCATCGTCTATTCAAACAAGCGGTCGGAATGACGCCGCGTCAGTATGCAATCGCGTGTCGTGACGAGCGCGTCAGAGCCGCGCTTGCCGATGGTCAGCGAGTAACCGACGCAGTATTCGGCGCCGGTTACGAATCAAGCGGGCATTTCTATGCAGTAGGTAGCCGCTCGCTCGGTATGGCACCGGAGTCATATCGCAGCCAGGGCGCCGATCACGTCATTCGGTTTGCAATTGGTGAAACCAGGCTCGGTGCCATCTTGGTCGCCGGGACGACGCGTGGAATCTGCGCCATCACGATGTGCGACGATCCGGATGTGCTGATCAAGCAGTTACAGGATAGCTTCGCCTGCGCTGAACTAATCGGCGGAGACCCAGAGTTCGAAGCGCATGTCGCGGCGGTCGTGGGGTTTGTCGAAAGGCCCGCGAACGGTCTCGATCTGCCGCTGGATATCCAAGGCACGGTTTTTCAGCAGCGCGTCTGGCGAGCACTTCAACAAATTCCCTGTGGCGAGACGGCGAGTTACACCGAGATCGCGGAGCGAATCGGTGCACCGAAAGCAGCACGGGCGGTCGCGCGGTCATGTGCGTCCAATCTCTTAGCAATAGCGATTCCCTGCCATCGTGTCGTGCGAAGTGACGGAGAGCTATCGGGATACCGGTGGGGTATCGCTCGAAAGCGCGATTTGCTTGACCGCGAAGCGAAATCGGCGGTTAGCAGCCGTGAGCAAACCACGGCCGCCGATTAATCGGATGAACGAAAGGGCAAGAATTAGACTGTGCCGCGATCTGTCGGTCGTTAGAACTATCGCGTGTCCTGTACCACGCGAGGTCTTCGGCGATGAGTTCAATCAATCAACAGATGGGAGCGCGCGAGTGGGCCATGCTTTTGGGGCTCGCGCTTCTCTGGGGTGGATCATTCTTCTTTGTTGAAATCGCGATCGACGCGGTCTCGCCATTGGCGATCGTGTTCCTGCGGATTGCACTTGCGGCCATAGCACTTTGGTGCTTTTCGCTGTTTATCGGCCTCTCGATCCCGCGCGATCGCCGCATTTGGATGGCGTTTGCAGTAATGGCTGCACTGAACAACGTGATCCCGTTTTCGCTGATCGTCTGGGGGCAGCGAGATATCGGATCGGCACTGGCTTCGATACTGAACGCGGCCACTCCATTTCTGACCGTACTAGTCGCCGGAGCGTGCCTGCCGGACGAGCGGATGACGCCGAACAAGCTGATCGGTGTGATCATCGGCTTCTTTGGTGTCGCGATGGTCGTTGGCTTCAGCAGCGTGATTCACATCGGCCAAAACCTGATAGCTCAGCTCACGATTATCGGCGCCGCTTTTTCTTACGCCTGCGCTAGGCGTGTACGGCCGACGGTTCAAACAAATGCAAGTCGATCCAATCGCGGTTGCGACCGGTCAGGTCACGATGTCCAGCCTTGTGCTCCTAGTATTGATGCTCGTTTCTGGTTCCGTGTTGCCATTGCCGAACACCGGGTTGACGGTCTGGCTAGCACTCGTGGGTCTGGGGCTCTTTTCTACGGCGCTCGCTTACATCCTGTATTTCCGACTGCTGGAAAGTGCTGGTGCCACGAATTTGCTACTCGTGACGTTGTTGATACCGTCGGTCGCCACGGGCTTGGGGGTAGCAGTGCTCGGAGAGTCTCTTGATGCAGCGGATTATGCAGGTGTAGCCATGATCGGGGTTGGGCTTTTAACCATCGATGGGCGTTTGCTGGTAGCGGCGATGCCGAAACTTTAGCGACGATTATCTACGAGAGGAGGCATCGCTGATGGTTGATCAAGAAATAGACGCGATCGACTCGATTTCGGCCACAGTACGTTTGCCATGGAATAAAGGGCGGCTCGTCGGTCCCAAGCCGCCGCTTAAGCTTCCCGAGATATGGGGTATTCGGGTTCGATTGCAGCTTGCGCAGCATACGCGAGACTTGGCTCTCTTTAATCTTGCAATAGACAGCAAGCTTAGAGGCTGCGATCTCGTTACGCTAAGGACGATCGACATCTCCCATGGTGGTCGGGTGTTACCCCGCGCTGCAATTGTTCAACAGAAAACGAAACGGCCTGTTCAATTTGAGTTGACCGAACAAACCCGTGTTGCCATCGCTGCTTGGGTCGCTGTAGCTCAACTGCGAAAGCATATGTATCTCTTCCCAAGTCGATCGAACCCAGAGTCACATTTGTCTACACGACAGTACGCCAGGATCGTGAAATCCTGGGTTGAAAGCATTGGACTCGATCCGCTCGAGTATGGGACGCATTCGCGTCGTCGCACGAAGGCGACATTGATTTACCGACGCATCCGAAACCTGCGAGCGATTCAACTTCTTCTCGGCCATTCGAAGCTCGAGAGCACCGTGCGGTATCTCGGGATCGAGGTCGATGACGCTCTCGAGATGGCGGAGCAGACCGAAGTGTAAATGTCCGCTTCGGGTCGCTTCTTGTTGGAAGAGAGGATCAGACTCAGATTTCGCAGTCCTCTTTCAGAAATCTTTCAAGCAGGTCAGCTACGCGAAATACAGATACGTCGGTGGCTGAGCTACGCGTTGCAACCACATATCGGCCGCCCGAGGTTGCGTTCGTTCCTATGGGCGCGACCAATCGCCCGTCACGGAGCATTCGGCTGACGAGCGGAAGGCGCCCGATTGCCACGCCATGCCCTTGAGCTGCGGCTTCAAGCGTCATCGTCGAATCGGCCATGCGCGTTGTTGGCTCGATGCGAGCTGTTCCATCATGTTCTTTGCTTTGCCAGCGTGACCAGTCATCTGGGTGGGCTTCATTACCGATGACGCGTCCCGATTTCATATATGCCCAGAATTCGCTCGGCGACTGCGCGACAGCCGGCGCACAAACGGGAAACGCGTGTTCGGAAAATCCCGCTGGATGCCTCTCCGCGCTATCGCTATTCGAGCGATACCGAATCGCAATGTCGATTTCATCTCTCTCCAGATTCAAGATACGCATAGTCGTCGCCAAGCGCAGCGAGATATCGGGCTCGAGTGCTTCAATCTCGCCAAGCCGAGGTATAAGCCATAGCGTCGCCAATGATGGCGAGAGTGTGAGGCTGACACCCGACGATGCATTGGGCGTGCGATTCAGTCTGGCAGCCGCTTCATCGATCGAGTTGAAAGACGGTGCGAGTAACCGAGCGTAGCTAAGGGCGATCGGCGTCAACTGAATCCCTCGGCCGTGTTTTTCTAACAGCGTCTCACCGAGTCTGCGCTCCAGGCTACGTATTTGATGGCTAATCGAGGATTCCGAGCGTTTCAGCCCGCGCGCTGCCTCCCGAATGCTTTGGGTTTTCGCAACCTCTAGTAGCACGCGAAGGCCGTGATAAGGCGGAAGGCTGTCCATCACACATGAAATTATTGCAAGTAACCTCGGCTCATTATTCAGCAGACAGCACGCTACGGCCACCGGAATATAGTGCATCCTTTGCCAATCAGCGTTCCGAGCACGCTTGAATGCTTTCGATTGGTCCGGTTTTGATCGAACGGAGCAGTGATGCCTTGGCCAATATTCCGCAGATCATCGCGGCAAATTGTTCTGACGATTTTTCTGCCTTTCACCGCCGCGTATTTGATCTCCGAGTTGTATCGCAACGTCAACGGCGTCATCGCGCCGGAGCTTCGCCAAACGTTCGATATCGGCCCCGTCGGACTCGGCTTTCTATCCAGTGTCTTCTTGATCGCGATCGCTGCGGCACAAATACCGGTCGGTGTCCTGCTTGATCGCTATGGCTCGCGACGGGTTGTAGCTCCGATGTTGCTGCTCGCCGCTGCCGGCGCCGTGCTGTTCACAATGCCTAGTTACCCAGCTGCGGTGGGTGGAAGACTGTTGCTCGGTCTCGGGCTTGGCGCCTGCTGGGCCGGTGCCTATCGCGCCAATGTCTTATCGTGGCCTCGAGAACGGCTCCCGCTGGTCAACGGCGCCTTGCTTGGACTCTCCGGGTTAGGAGCACTGGCTGCAACGCGCCCGGTCGAAGCTGTATTAAGCCTCATCTCGTGGCAGTCGTTTTTTCTTGGCCTTGCTGCTATCACGACGTTGCTTGCTATTCTGATTTTTGCTGTTGTTCCTTCCGAATCCGAGGACATCGATGCCTCGGGATCAGAGACGCTGGCAGAAGTGTTGCACGGGTTCCGAAAAGTCGTAGGGCACCCGCTGTTCCGACGGGTTTGGCCGCTCACATTTATGTGCGAAGGGACGTGGCTCGCGTATCAAGGTCTGTGGGGCGGCGTGTGGTTACGCCAAGTCAGCGATCTCGACTCGACTGCGGCCGCGAACGTTTTATTTGCTTTTGCGCTGGCAATCGTTGTCGGTCAGATCGTGTTGAGCGGATTGACCGGATGGTTGGTCAAACGTGGTGCGCGCCTGGAATGGATGATGGCCGGAATTACCGGCGGTTTCATTGCAACTCAATGCTTCATTGCATTTTTCCCGCGCGCTATGCCAACCGCGTCCTGGACCTCGTTGGGCCTACTGACTGCGGGGCCGATCTTGGCGTACGCGTGGCTTACGACGGAGTTGCCGCACGCCTGGGCGGGGCGTGTCGTCAGCCTAATCAATCTCTGTGCGACGCTCGCCGGGTTTTTGCTTCAGTATGCCGTGGGTGGGTTGATCGACTTGTTTTCGATCGTTTCTGGATCAGAGCCTAATGCCCAGCGCTGGGCGTTCGGTCTGCTGATTGGTGGCGAAGCGACCGCACTGCTTTGGTTCTTAGCTTCGAATTGGCTACCCCGGCGAATGTGGGCAACGCAAGTGCGAGAAGTGGCCGGCCAAATCGATAGATGAAGTCCGCTTTGGGTCGAAAGCAGCCGCCCCACACAAAAAAGCCCCGATCAACAGATCGGGGCTTGATTGGGTCGCGATGCCGTGTGGCAATCAGGCCAGCTTGCGGTGCTTGGCCTTGCCCGAGCCTTCGGCCGCGCTGCCGAGGCGGCGTTTGCGGTCGGTTTCGTAATCCTGGTAGTTGCCTTCCAGGAAGACGACGTCGTCGTCTTCGAACGACAGGATGTGGGTGGCAATCCGGTCGAGGAACCAGCGATCGTGCGAGATGACCATGACGCAGCCCGGGAATTCGAGCAGGGCCTGTTCCAGAGCACGCAGGGTTTCGACGTCGAGGTCGTTGGTCGGTTCGTCGAGCAGCAGGACGTTGCCGCCTTTCTGCAGCAGCTTGGCCAGCTGTAGCCGATTGCGCTCACCGCCCGAGAGTTCCGAGACCAGTTTCTGCTGGTCGGCGCCCTTGAAGTTGAAGCGCCCGAGATAGGCTCGCGAAGGCACTTCATAGGTGCCGATGGTCAGGATGTCCTGGCCGTTGGAGACTTCTTCCCAGACGGTCTTTTCGGAATCCAGTTCCTCGCGCGACTGGGTCACGTAGGCCAGCTCGACCGTGTCGCCGACGCGGATTTCGCCGGAATCCGGTGTTTCCTCGCCGGTGAGCATGCGGAACAGGGTGGTCTTGCCGGCGCCGTTGGGCCCGATGATGCCCACGATCGCACCCTGGGGCACCTTGAGCGAGACATCGTCGTAGAGCGTGTGCTCGCCGTAGGCCTTGGAGACATCGTGCAGCTCGAAGACCAGATCGCCCAGGCGCGGGCCCGGCGGGATATAGATTTCGTTCGTCTCGGAGCGTTTCTGGTATTCGCGCGATTGCAGTTCCTCGAACTGACGCAGACGCGCCTTGGATTTGGCCTGCCGGCCCTTGGCGTTCGAGCGCACCCATTCCAGCTCGGCGGAGACGGCTTTCTTGTGCGCGGCCTCGGACTTGGCTTCCTGTTCGAGGCGTTTTTCCTTCTGTTCCAGCCAGGAGGAATAGTTGCCTTGCCAGGGAATACCGTGACCGCGGTCCAGTTCGAGGATCCAGCCGGCGACGTTGTCGAGGAAGTAGCGATCATGGGTCACGGCGACGACCGTGCCCGGGAAATCGCTCAGGAAGCGCTCCAGCCAGGCCACCGACTCGGCATCGAGATGGTTGGTGGGCTCGTCGAGCAGGAGCATGTCCGGTTTGGACAGCAGCAACCGGCACAGGGCGACACGACGACGCTCGCCGCCGGACAGCCTGGCGACGTCGGCGTCCCAGGCTGGCAGGTTCAGGGCTTCGCCGGCGCGGTCCAGCGTGTTGTTGATGTCCCAGCCGTCGGCCGCGTCGATGGCTTCCTGCAGCTCGGCCTGTTCGGCGAGCAGGGCTTCGAAGTCGGCATCCGGCTCGGCAAACGCTTCGCTGATCGCGTTGAAGCGGGCGAGCTTGTCGGCGAGCTCGCCGAGGCCGTCCATGACGTTGGCCCGAACGTCCTTGGCGTCGTCGAGTTCCGGTTCCTGCGGCAGATAGCCGATGTTGATACCGGGCATCGGCCGGGCTTCGCCTTCGTACTCGGTGTCGATGCCGGCCATGATGCGCAGCAGGGTGGATTTGCCGGCGCCGTTGTAGCCGAGCACGCCGATCTTGGCGCCCGGGAAAAAGGACAGGTTGATATCCCGCAGGATATGTTTCTTCGGCGGGACAACCTTGCCCACGCCGTTCATGGTAAAGATGTATTGAGCCATAACGATGCGCGTGCGTGATCAAGCCGGGCCGCAATTCTAGGGCCTGTTGCGGTTTCGTGCGAGCCCGCGCCAAGCGTGCTCGGCTCCGGGCAGCTTGTTCTGCCCGCTCGACGACGTGAGAATGCTATGGATATAACCACATAATATCTATGCCGGGGTTTTAAATAACCAGAAAGCGTTTACCATGCCGCACAAGAAAGGCCGAAACGCCGGCCGACGTTTGTGATGAGGTAAACGCCATGAATATCGATACCGCGAAAGCCAACGCTGAACTCGCCGGCCAGCACCCGCAGCAGATCGTGAACTGGGCTGCGAGCCTGGGCGGCAAGACGATCGTGACGACGAACTTCGGGCCGTATGAAGCGGTCATTCTGCACTTGGCGGTGCAGGCCAAGCCGGACATCGATGTCGTCTGGATCGATTCGGGCTATGCCACGCGCAAGACGTATCTGTTCGCCGAGAAGCTGATCGCGGACCTGAACCTGAACATCCACGTGTTCAATCCGTTGTCCTCGGCGGCGCGACGCGATGCGCTGATGGGTATTCCGGACGTGGATGACCCGCAGCACGAAGAGTTCACGAATCAGGTCAAGCTCGAGCCGTTTGGCCGGGCCATGCGCGAAATGGCGCCGGACGTCTGGCTGACGGCGGTACGTCGTGACCAGACCGCGTTCCGTCAAGGCATGGATATCGTCTCGCAGGACAAGCCGGGCGGCGTGGTCAAGGTGGCGCCGGTGCTGGAATGGACGGAGCTCGACATGGAGCGCTATCTGACCGAGCACGATCTGCCGAACGAGAAGAATTACTACGATCCGACGAAGGTGCTGGGCAACCGCGAATGCGGCCTGCACAACCGCTTCAGCGCCTGATCAACGTTTCGTAGGCGGTACGAAAAGCGCGCGGTTGCCGACCGCGCGCTTTTTTTGTCCTGCCGATACGAGCCGGCTGGGCCTGTGTGGTTTGCCTTGTCCGGCGCCGGGTGACGGCGGCCCTGGATGTCGCTCTCACCGCGGCCGGGGCGTGCGAGCCCGGGCCGGTCACGACTGCGGTCGGGCCAGACCGCAGGCCGGTGGTCCGCTCGCCGATGTGAATGGGTGACGCGGTTGTATCATTGGCGTTGCCTGCAGCGGATGCCACCGACGGGCAATGCCCGCTCGGGCCTGTCGTGGCGGGCCGGTGTGGCCGTGCGAGGTGACGACGACGGATTTTCTTGTCGCTACCTATTGGGAAAGCCGATCGGATCGTTTACCATACGCGACTTCGCTGATCGGGAGCCGCCAGGCAGCCGGCAGCGAGCGACAATGGAGAGGTACCGAAGCGGTCATAACGGCACCGACTCGAAATCGGTTGGGGGTTTGTAGCCCCACGTGGGTTCGAATCCCACCCTCTCCGCCATTACCCCATCTCCCCGGTCCTCGTACCCGACGCCTCATGGCCGACGCCGATTCCAAGCATCGTCTATATCGCGTGGCGTTCTACAATCAGGGCGAGGTCTACGAAGTCTATGCGCGCGAGATCGCGCAGGGCAGCCTGTTCGGCTTCGTCGAGATCGAGCAGCTCGTCTTTCGTGAGCGCACCACGGTGGTGATCGACCCGGCCGAGGAGAAGCTGGCGGACGAATTCGCCGACGTGCGTCGCAGTTATATCCCGATGCATTCCATCATCCGTATCGATGAAGTCGATCGGCGCGGTCCGGCGAAGGTCAAGCCGGCGGAAAGCGGCGAGGCCGGCAAGGTGCGCCCGTTTCCGATCTATACGCGATCCGGCCCGGGGTCGTGAGTTCGTCGGAGCTGCGTTTCGCGCTGCTCGGCAGCGGCAGTAAAGGCAATGCACTGGTCGTCGAATGCGGCAGCACCCGGCTGCTCGTCGATTGCGGCTTCTCCGCGCGCGAGATCGAACGCCGTCTGGCGCGGTTGTCGCTCACCCCGGCCGATATCGATGCGATCGTCATCACCCACGAGCACGACGATCACTGGAAGGGCGTATCGCGGTTTTCGCGCGCGCACGATCTGCCGGTGTGGCTGACGCCGGGTACGCGGGCGGCCAAGAATGCCGATGCGCTCGCCGCCACCGAGCTCTATTCGCCGCACGAGCCGTTCGCGGTCGGGGATATCGAGCTGTTTCCCTATCCTGTTCCCCATGATGCGCGCGAACCGGCGCAGCTGGTGATCGGCAACGGGGACAAGCGGCTGGGCATCCTGTCGGATATCGGCGTCGTGACGCCGCACGTGCGCGGCATGGTCGATGCCTGCGATGCGCTCGTCATCGAATCCAATCATGACCCGGCCCTGCTGGCCGGCGGCCCGTACCCGCCCGCACTCAAGGCCCGCGTGGCCGGTCGGCTCGGGCACTTGAGCAATCAGCAGGCGGCCGAACTCCTGTCCGATATCGACACGCGCGCGCTTCAGCATGTCGTGGTCGCCCATCTTTCCGAATCCAACAATCGCCCGGAACTGGCCCGGGCCGCGCTCGCCGAAGCGCTGGCCTGCAGCCCCGACTGGGTGCATGTGGCACATCAACGCGAGGGGCTCTCGTGGCGCAGTCTGAGCAACCGATAGAACATATCGCCATCTATGCCGGCGCACCGGCACTGGCCGAATTCGAACGCGATCGGCTGGCCGTCGGCCTGGCGCAGGCCGGGCTGGACAGCGCCGGCCTGCGGGCCCAGGTCGTCTATATCGCGGCGTTCGCCGCGCATGCCGACGAGGCGGCCACCACGCGGCTGAAGCAGGTGCTCGAGGTCGACGGCAGCGCACCGGAGCCGCACGGCGTGCTCGTGCTGCCGCGGCTCGGCACGGTGTCTGCCTGGTCCACGAAAGCCGCGGATATCGCGCAGAACGCGGGCGTGACGGGGCTCATGCGCCTCGATCGTGCACTGGTCTATCGGTTCGATGATGCGGCCCCGGCGCTCGCCGATCTGGCGGCGTCAGGCGTGCTGCACGATCCGATGACCGAGTCGATGACCGACGACTGGTCGCTGCTCGAAACCCTGTTCTCCCAGCCCAGGCCGCGCCGCCTGCGACGTGTGCCGCTGGCCGCCCGGGGCGAGACGGCCCTGCACGAGGCCAATCGCGACTGGGGCCTGGCGCTCGACGAGGCCGAAATCACGTATCTGGCCGAGCAATACACGGCCCTCGAACGGGATCCGACCGACGTCGAGCTGATGATGTTCGGCCAGATCAATTCCGAGCACTGTCGGCACAAGATCTTCAACGCGGCATTCGTCATCGACGGCCAGCCCCAGGCCGATTCGTTGTTCGACATGATCCGGGCGTCCTACAAGGCGGCGCCGGACGGGGTGCTGTCGGCGTATCGAGACAACGCGGCGGTTGTCGAAGGCCCGATGGCTACCCGGCTGACGGTCGACGGTGAACGGACCTATCGGCTGGTTGAAGAGCCGGTGCATCTGTTGATGAAGGTCGAAACCCACAACCACCCGACGGCCATTGCGCCATCGCCCGGCGCGGCGACCGGCGCCGGCGGCGAAATCCGCGACGAAGCCGCCACCGGCCGCGGTGGCAAGCCGAAGGCCGGCCTGACCGGTTTTTCGGTCGCCGATCTGTGCATCCCGGGCCACGAGCAGCCCTGGGAAACCGATCGCGATCGGCCGACGCATCTGGCGAGCGCGCTGGATATCATGCTGGCCGCGCCGATCGGGGCGGCACGCTACAACAACGAATTCGGCCGGCCGGCGCTCGGCGGCTATTTCCGGGCCTACCAGCATGAATCGGCGGCCACCGGCCTGCGCGGTTACCACAAGCCGATCATGATTGCAGGCGGCATGGGCAATGTGCGCCCCGGCCACGTGGAGAAGCAGGCGGTGCCGGTCGAGGCCTGTCTCGTGGTGCTCGGCGGGCCGGCGATGCTGATCGGCCTGGGCGGCGGGGCGGCCTCGTCGATGGCCAGCGGCGCGGACTCCGCGGAACTGGATTTCGCCTCGGTCCAGCGCGCCAACCCGGAAATGGAGCGGCGCGCGCAGGAAGTCATCGAGGGCTGTATCGCTTTCGGTGACGACAATCCCGTCGCCTCCATCCACGACGTCGGCGCCGGCGGCCTGTCCAACGCGCTGCCCGAGATCATCGACGCCGATGACCGGGGCGGGTCGATCCGGCTGCGCGATATTCATTCGGCGGATCCCGGCCTGTCGCCGATGGAGATCTGGTGCAACGAATCGCAGGAACGCTACGTGCTGGCGATCGCCGCCGATCGGCTCGGTGATTTCGAGGCATTGGCCGCGCGCGAGCGCTGTCCGTACGCGGTTGTCGGCCGGGCCACCGCGGAAAGCCAGCTCGTGGTCGAGGACAGCGCGGCGCGCAGTGCGGAGGATGCGCGCCCGGTCGACATGCCGATGTCGGTCCTGCTGGGCCGCACGCCACGCATGACCCGCGAGGCCACGCGCGAATCGCTGCGGCCGGCGGCGTTCGGACATCGCGATATCGACATCGCCGAGGCATTCGATCGCGTGCTGGGCGTGCCGAGTGTCGCGAGCAAATCGTTTCTGATCACCATCGGCGATCGCAGTATCGGCGGCATGACCGCGCGCGACCAGATGGTCGGACCGTGGCAGGTGCCGGTGGCCGACGTCGCGGTCACCACGACCGCCTTCACCGGCGACACCGGCGAAGCCATGGCCATGGGCGAACGCGCGCCGGTCGCCCTGATCGATGCGCCGGCCTCGGGCCGCATGGCCGTGGCCGAGGCGATCACCAACATCGCCGCGGCCCGCATCGAGCGACTGACCGATGTCCGCCTGTCGGCCAACTGGATGGCCGCCTGTGGCGATGCCGTCGAGGACGCACGTCTCTATGACACCGTGCGCGCGGTCGGCGCGGAGCTCTGCGCCGAGCTCGGTCTGGCCATTCCGGTGGGCAAGGATTCGTTGTCCATGCGCGCCCGCTGGACCGATGCCGAAGACCGCGAACGCACCATGAGCGCGCCGGTTTCGCTGGTCGTCTCGGCCTTTGCGCCGACCGTCTCGGCCCGCGGTACGCTCACCCCCCAGCTTCAGCCCGCCGAGGCCGGGGCGACGCGTCTGATCCTGGCCGATCTCGGGCAGGGGCGGAACCGCCTCGGGGGCAGTGCGCTGGCCCAGGCCTACGGTGCGCTCGGCGACCAGGCGCCGGATCTGGATCGACATGCCGCGCTGGCCGGTTTCTTCGATGCCATCCAGAAGCTCGCGGCGGCCGGGCGCATCCTGGCCTATCACGATCGTAGCGACGGCGGGCTTGCGGCCTGCCTCGCCGAAATGAGTTTCGCCGGCCATCTCGGCGTCGATGTCACGCTGGACGCTCTGGATGCCAGTGCGGTCGCCGCGTTGTTCGCCGAGGAACTCGGCGCCGTGCTGCAGGTGGCTGCCGACGACGTCGAAACCACGCTGGCCACGCTGCGCGATGCCGGTGTCGCCGCGAGCGATATCGGCACCATCACCGATGATGATCGCCTGACCTTCCGGCACGACGGGGCGGTTGTGTTCGCCGCGCCGCGCGTGGATCTGCACCGTCGCTGGGCCAGCCTGAGCCATGCCATGGCCACGCGTCGCGATGAGCCGGCCTCGGCGGATGCCGAATACGATGCGCTTCTGGATACGGCCGATCCGGGGCTGCCGGCCGAAGTGTCCTTCGATCCGGATGCCGATGTCATCGCGCCCTACATCAACACCACGCGCCCGCGTGTGGCCATCCTGCGCGAGCAGGGCGTCAACGGCCACAACGAAATGGGGTTCGCCTTCACCCAGGCCGGTTTCGATGCCATCGATGTCCACATGTCCGAAGTGCTCGCCGGACGCGTGAATCTGGCCGAGATGCAGGGTCTGGCTGCCTGTGGCGGGTTCTCCTACGGCGATGTGCTGGGCGCCGGGCAGGGCTGGGCTCGTTCGATCCTGTTCAACCGACGAGCGCGGGCGGCCTTTGCCGATTTCTTCGCGCGCGAGGACACGTTCGCGCTCGGTGTCTGCAACGGCTGCCAGATGCTCTCTGCGCTGGCCGAGCTGATTCCGGGCACGGACGGCTGGCCGCGCTTCGTGGCCAATGCATCACGACAGTTCGAAGGGCGCACCAGTGCGGTCGAGATTCTCGAATCCCGCGCGGTGCTCCTCGAGGGCATGGCCGGCAGCCGAGTGCCGGTTGCCGTAGCGCATGGCGAGGGACGGGCCGAGTTTGCCAGCGCAGCCGCCCCGGACCGGCTGGCTGAGGCCGGCCAGATCGGCATGCGTTACACCGCGAACGCCGGCGGGCCGGCAACGACGTACCCGGCCAACCCCAATGGGTCGCCGGCAGGCGTGACCGGTCTGTGCAATGCCGATGGCCGCGTGTTCATCTGCATGCCGCATCCGGAGCGCGTCACGCGCAGCGTCAACCTCTCGTGGGCGCCGTCGAGCTGGGGCGAGGCCAGCCCCTGGGCGCGTCTGTTCGCCAACGCAAGACGTTTCGTCGGCTGAGCACTCGGTCCCGGGCGCGGCGGTGGCCCGGCGCGCCGTCAGTCCGGGATCGCGGGTGTCGAAAAACGGATGATCTGGAATATCGGGCCGGTCGCGGCCATGTCATGGCCCGCCGATTCCGCCCGGCGGGCCCGATCCCGGATCATCCGGATCGCGAAATCATCCAAATTCTCGTAGCCGCTGGAGCGCTGTATGCGCACGGCGCCCGGGTCATGGGCCGCGTGAGCGGGTCGAATCGCCAGGCTCGCCCAGGGAATACGCGCCGGATCATCGGGCACCACGGGCTGGCCGAGTGACCGGGACAGGCCCCGATTGATCGTGGC
Organism: Salinisphaera sp. Q1T1-3; assembly: GCF_003602005.1. Lineage (GTDB taxonomy): Bacteria > Pseudomonadota > Gammaproteobacteria > Nevskiales > Salinisphaeraceae > Salinisphaera. The sequence continues at coordinate 19,532 of NZ_QZWD01000002.1, forward strand.
CAGCTCGGTCGCCATGGGCTGGCGATACGCGTCGAACAACGACCGACCGCGATAGACGATGTCGTCGACCTGCCAGCGAGCCATGCCGGCCGCCGGAGATTTGTCGATTGCATGACGCACGAGATGCCAGTGCAGCGTCAGCGGCATGTCATCGCCGTTGGCCAGACGGATGACGCAGTTCGTCAGTGCGGTCTCGTGCGATGGGCCGAAGTGACCGGTGGTGAGCAGGATATCCTCGAAATCCTGGGCCACTTCCGCGAGCGGCGCCCGTGCGTCCTCGGCGAGTCGGGCCTGAAGCAGCCAGGTGAACCTTTCCTGTGTCTGCGCATCGGCGCGCGGCCATGCCCGAGGTGCGATTTGGCGGCCGATCGCGCGCAGGTCGAGCAAATCGCCCAGCGTGGCTGCGATCAGATCCCCCTCGTCGGCGGGCCCGTTGTTCTGGGTCAGGATGCGGGCACGGGCCCGCGGGTCGTCGTCGTGCGCCAGAAGCCAGGTCAGCGTCTGGTAGAGCATCTTGTTCGGTGGTGTGGGGCGATCCGGCCAGAGCAGGCGCGGGTCGAACACGAGAGACGAGGTGGCCGACCGATCCGCGGCCAGGGCATTGCCGGCTACGCCGAGACAGGCCGCCAGTGCCAACGCCAGAACGGCGCCGGTTCGTTGTCGCATCATCGATGTTTCCGGGCCGCGAGGCGAGTTGAGACCGAGTATCGGCGCAGGCTCGACCCGGACGCAAGCCGCACGATGGCCATGTGCGCCTGGCCCGGTCCAATCGTTCGGCCGCGATGCATCCGCCTTGCGAGGTGGGCGGCCCGGCTCGCGAGGCCCGCGGCCCAGGCGATGGCCGGACAACTGCTATCCTGTCGTCCTGCCTGTTCGTGCATTGGAAAGTGGCCTATGCAAAGTCGAATACCTCCGTGGCTCATCGGTGTGGCCGGCGCGGCGGCTGTGGCCGTGGCAACACCTGTGATGGCGGCGGGCCTGTCTCTATCGTCTCCGCAAATCAAGCCGAACGCGGCTATCCCGGCCTCGTTTACCTGCGACGGCGCCGGACAGTCCCCGACGCTGATGATCCAGGGCGTGCCGAGCGGTGCCGCCTCGCTGGTGGTCGAGGTGATCGATCCGGACGCGCCGCACGGCGATTTCTTGCACTGGGGGCTCTACAATCTGGCCACCAATACGGCATTCCTGGCCGCCGGTGCGGCCGGTCATGATCTGCCCGGGCCTGCCACCAGCGTGACCAACGGTTACGACAAGCCGGGGTACGGCGCAATCTGTCCGCCGTCCGGCCAGACGCACCATTACCGGTTCGTCTTGTATGCGCTCGACACACGGCTGTCCGGCCAACCCGACGACAAAGCGGCACTGGATGCGGCGATGCAGGGGCATGTCATGGCGCAGACGGATTTCACGGCCCGCTACACGCGACCATGAGCGCGCCCGAATCCACGCCACCCGTCGTCTATCGCCCGAGTGAGGCCCGGATTCGGGCCTCGCGCCTGGCCGACTACCTGGGCTGGCTGCAGGCTCGCGGCGAGGCGCCGACCGACGACCCCGGCGATTATCAAACGCTGCATGACTGGTCGGTGCGCGCGCCGGAAGCCTTCTGGAACGGCCTCTGGGACTGGCTGGGCGTGATCGGCGAGCGCGGCGACGGGCCGGCGCTTGCGGATGCACGGATGCCGGGCGCGACATGGTTCCCCGGGGCACGCTTGAATTTCGCCGAGAACCTGCTGGCGGAAGCCCTGCACGGCGATGCAACGCGTACGGCGGTGGTCAGCCACTCCGAATCGCGCGGGCGTAGCACCCGGACCTATGGTGAGCTGCTGGCCGAGGTCGGCGCACTCGAAGCCTGGCTCGTCGCCCGCGGTGTCGGGCCGGGAGACCGGGTCGCCGGTGTGGTCGCGCACACGCACGAGCCGATCGTCGCCATGCTCGCCTGCGCCAGCCTGGGGGCGATCTGGGCCTCGGCATCGCCAGACTTTGGCGTGTCGGGCCTGATCGATCGTTTCGCCCAGATCGAGCCGACCGTACTGGTGCTCGTCGACGGCTATGTCTACGGTGGTCGATCGTTTGATCGGCGCGATCGCATCGCCGCGCTCGGCGAGGCCATGCCGTCGGTGCGCGATGTGCTGGTGATCGACAACACCGGCACGGCCGCGCCGTTGCCCGACGCGGCTCACGTCACGGCCTGGTCGGACGCACTGGCCGCCCATGCCGGCGCGCAGCCGTCATTCGCTCGCGGGCCGTTCGATCGGCCGGTCTATATTCTGTTTTCCTCCGGCACGACCGGCGTTCCGAAATGCATCGTGCACGGCGCGGGCGGGGTGTTGTTGCAGCACGGCAAGGAGATCGCGCTGCACGGCGATGTCGGTCGCCTCGATACGTTTTTCTACTTCACCACCTGCGGCTGGATGATGTGGAACTGGCACGTCTCCGGTCTGATGACCGGGGCGCGGCTGGTCACTTACGACGGGCATCCCGGCCATCCGGATCTGGATCATCTATGGGCGATGGCCGAGGCCGAGGGCGTGACGCATTTCGGCACCAGCGCGAAATGGCTGGCTGCCTGTCGCAACGCCGGCATCGGCCCGGGCGCGGCCCACGATCTGTCGGCGCTGCGGGTGATTTTCTCCACCGGTTCGCCGTTGCTCGATGCCGACTACGACTGGGTCTACGAGGCAGTTGCCGACCGTATCCTGCTGGGGTCGATCTCCGGCGGCACCGATATCGTCTCGTCGTTCGTCGGGTGCTGCCCGACGATCGCCGTGCGCCGCGGCGAGATTCAATGCCGGTTGCTCGGGGTCGCGGCGGCGGCCTTCGACCCGAATGGCGATGCCGTGATCGAGGACAAGGGGGAACTGGTCTGCACGCAGCCGCTGCCGTCGATGCCGGTGGCGTTCTGGAACGACCCGGACGGCGCACGTTATCGCGAGGCCTACTTTGCACGTTTCCCCGGGGTGTGGGCGCACGGCGACTATATCCGGTTCACGCAAACCGGCGGGGCGGTCATCTACGGCCGGTCGGATGCCACGCTCAACGTCGGCGGCGTGCGTATCGGCACGGCCGAAATCTATCGTCAGATCGAGCCGATGGCCGGCATCGCGGATTGCCTGGTGGCCGCGCGCAGCGTCGGCGACGACGATCTCATGGTGCTGTTCATTGTCATGGCCGACGATGCGACATTCGACGAGGCGCTGGCCGAGCGTATTCGGCGACAGCTGCGCGCTCAGGCCAGTCCGCGCCATGTGCCGGGGCTCATTCTGGCTGTACCGGCCTTGCCCTACACGCGTAGCGGCAAGAAGGTCGAAGTGGCAGTGGCTCGTCTGCTCGACGGTCGGCCGATCGACAACACCGAGGCCATCGGTAATCCGGAATCGCTCGATGCCATCCGGGCCTGCCTGGCGGCGCGACTGGGCAACGCATGAAAAAAGCCGCGGCATGCCGCGGCTTTGTCTTCTGGCGCTTTTTTACGGTCGTGCGGTCAGGTCCGGCCCGAGACGTCGATCACATCCCCCAAGCCCGAGAAGTCGATGATGGCACGCATCTGAGCCGGCGCGTTGGCAAAACGCAGTGTCGTGCCGGCCCGGCGGGCATCGCGCATCCATTCCAGCAGCAGCGCGACGCCGGCACTATCGGCACGCACGACGCCGCCGAGATCGATGACCGTCTCGTGGCCCGCGCTGAACCAGTTCGCTGATTTCTTCAGCCGGCCGGGCACACTGTTCTTGTCCAGCTCGCCCTCGACGCGCACGGTCTGAATGTCGTCATCGGTGCTCGTATCGGACATGCGACGAATCACGAACCGGGGTTGTAACGTTTTTCCATCTGCTCGATCACGTTCTCGAGCCCGTTGCGACGGATCTGAGCGTTGATCTGACCGCGGTAATTGGTCACGAACGACAGATTGCCGACGCTGCCGTCGTAGACCTTCCACTCGTCATTGACCAGATGCAGCTGCAGACTGACCGGCGTGTCCTGGCCGTTCTGCGAGTGGATGACGGCGTTGAACGTGACGTTCTTGGCGTCGTCGTCGGCCCGTACCGGCTTGTACTCGATATTGACGTTGTCATTGAAGCCGAGCAGCGCACTGCCATACGTACGGATCAGCATGTTCTTGAAGGCGGTCTGGAAGCGCTTGAGCTGTTCCGGCGAGGCCTCGCGAGAGTAGCGGCCAAGGACCAGGCGTGACATGTAGGGCAGGTCGATCAACGGCACCAGATCGCGATTGATCAGGTCGTAGAGCGCCTGCGGATTCTTGCGCAGTTCATCGCGCTTGCCGTTCATGTCCGACAGGACTTTCTGAACCGTCTGCTTGGCCAGTGTCTCCGGCGGCGTCGGCGCTGCATTGGCCAGCGCCGGCAACATGAGGGCGAGGGTCAGAAAGGGGATGAATTTACGAGTCCAGCGCATGGCCTAGGCCTCTGATGAAGAAATAATAAGCGCAGAGAGCAAGTTTGCGTTGATGCCCTGAATGGCCCCTGAAACAGTCGGCTCAGGGCCTGTTGATGTTTCGTGCGCGTCCGCACGACAGCACTTGTCCCGAAGGGTTGGGCCGCAAATCCCGCCCTAGGGGCGCGACGAAGCGCCACCCGTGTCCTGGCCCGAGCTCGCGGGGGGCGCGAACATATCGTTGCCACTGCCGTTCTGGCTGTTTTTCTGGCTGTTCTGATTGTCGCTGCTCCCATGCTGGCCGCTACCGGCGTCATCGTCGGATGAGCCGCCGGCGAAAGAGGTCATGAACTGGCCGATGAGGTTTTCGAGCACGATCGCGCTCTGCGTGAGCATGAACTTGTCGCCGTTCTTCATGTTGTCCGGGGCGCCCCCGGGGCCGACGCCGATGTACTGGTCGCCGAGCAGGCCGGAGGTCAGGATCGAGGCATCCGAATCCGACGGGATCTTGTACTGGTCGGCGATCCGCATGGTGGCCACGGCGCGATATGTCGTCTGATCGAGCTTGATGTCGGTCACGCGTCCGATCCGCACGCCGGCCAGATCCACCGGCGCGCCCACTTTCAGTCCGCCGATGTCGTTGAAGGCCGCGGTCACGGTATAACCCGATGCATCGCTGCGATCGGCCAGATCGCTGACGCGGTAGGTGAGAATGAAGATCGCGGCGATGCCGAGGCATACGAACAGCCCGACCAGCATCTCGACGGCTCTCGATTGCATAGACGTTCTACCCTGTTAGCTACTGCTGAACATGACAGCAGTGAGCATGAGATTGGCGGCCAGGATCGCCAGCGAGGCGATCACCACGGTGTTGGTGGTCGCGCGCGACACGCCTTCCGACGTGGGCGGCGCATGATAACCCTGATAGACGGCGACCCAGGTGATGATGGCACCGAACACGCCACTCTTGATGAAGACGTTCAGGATGTCCTTGTCGAACTCGACGCTCGACTGGATGCCGTTCCAGTAGGCGCTGGCATCCACGCCGAGCATGTCGACACCGATGAAATAGCCGCCGCCGGCACCGATGGCCATGATGCAGAAGATCGAGGTCAGCAGCGGCATCGCGATCACCCCGGCGAGAAAACGCGGCGCGACGATCCGGCGGACCGGATCCACGGCCATCATTTCCATGCCCGAAAGCTGATCGGTAGCCTTCATCAGGCCGATTTCGGCGGCCAGCGCGCTGCCGGCGCGCCCGGCGAACAGCAGGCCCGTCACCACGGGGCCGAGTTCACGGACCACGACCAGTGCGACCGATGTGCCGAGTGCGTTTTCGGCGCCGAAATCGGCCAGGGCCCGATAACCGGACAGGGCCAGGACCATGCCGACGAAGATGCCGGCGACCACCACGATCAGCAGCGACAGCACGCCGACCGAGTAGATCTGCTCGACGAGCAGCCGCGGCTTGGTGAGCAGACGCGGAATGGCAGCTAGCACCCGCGCCAGAAAGATGGCGCTGCGCCCGAGTTCCGCGAGCCAGCCGAAGGTCTGGTTGAAGATGCGGCTCGTGCGTTGCATCACCGGCCGGCTCCGAGCAGATCCTGGCCGTAGGACGCCGCACCGTAGTGAAACGGGACCGGGCCGTCGGCCGAGGCGTGGATGAACTGCTGAACCCATTCGGATTCGGAATGACGGATGTGTTCCGGGTCGCCGTGATCGATCACTTCGCCGTCCGAGATGACATAGACATAGTCGGCAATGCCCAGGGTTTCCTTGACGTCGTGGCTGACCACGATCGCCGTCAGGCCGAGCACGTCGTTGAGCCGCCGAATCAGACGCAGCAGCACGCCCATGGAGATCGGGTCCTGACCGGCGAACGGCTCGTCGTACATGATCATTTCGGGGTCGAGCGCGATCGCGCGGGCCAGGGCAACGCGGCGTGCCATGCCGCCCGACAGCTGAGCCGGGAACAGATCGCGCGCGCCGCGCAGACCGACGGCCTCGAGCTTCATCAACACGATGTCGCGTACCAGCCGTTCAGGCAGGCGCGTGTGTTCGCGCAGCGGGAACGCGACATTATCGAACACCGACAGGTCGGTCAGCAGCGCCCCGGACTGGAACAGCATGCCCATGCGCTTGCGCAGCTCGAACAGTCGGCTCTGCGACAATGAATCGATGGCCTGACCGTCGAAGGTGACCTCGCCGGCATCGGCACGCCACTGGCCGCTGATCAGGCGCAGCAGTGTGGTCTTGCCGGTGCCCGAGGGACCCATGATGGCGGTGATGCGACCGCGGGCGATATCGATATTCACGCCCTTGTAGATCGTTCGTTCGCCCAACGAAAAATACAGGTCGCGCACCGCAACCAGATTGGGTGTCTCGTCTTGCCGGGAGGCGAACGCATCGGACATGGGCGAGATCCGTATCGAGTCGAGGCGGCTAGCCTACCAGAGACAGGGCATCGGCCTCGGAAACCCTTGTTTCGACGCCGAGTTCTGTGGCCAGATGTGTCGCCAGGTCGTCCGCGACGACGCCCAGCTCGGCGGGCCCGCCGCAGGCGGCGATCTGTGTCATGCGCAGTCCGTGATAGCCACAGGGATCGATGCGCGAAAAGGGCTCGAGGTCCATGTCCACGTTGAGTGCCAGACCGTGGAAACTACGCCCGCGCGACACCCGCAGGCCGATCGAGCCGATCTTGTCACCGTCGACGTACACACCCGGGGCATCGCGTCGCGCGCTGGCCTCGATGTCGTAACCGGCCAGCGTCGCGATCATGGCTGATTCCAGCATGCTGACCAGGCTGCGAATGCCGATGCCGTGTCGCTTCAGATCGAGCATGACATAGGCCATGAGCTGGCCCGGGCCGTGATAGGTGACCTGACCGCCCCGATCGATCGGCACCACGGGGATGTCGCCAGGGGCGATCACGTGTTCGGGGCGTCCGTTGCGGCCCTGGGTGAACACCGGCGCGTGATTGAGCAGCCAGAGCTGGTCAGGCGCGGTCTCGTCACGCTCGGCCGTGTAGCGCTGCATGGCGTGCCAAACGGGGGTATAGGGCCGGGGTGTCCAGCCGAAATGCACGAGCTCGAGCGGGGATGTCATCACAACGACATCAGCACCTGGTCGCTATCGGTCAGGGCCTGATAGATCGCGTCGAGCTGTGCCTTGCTCTCGGCCCGGATCGAGGCCGTGACAGCGAGATAGCGGCCGCCGCTGGAAGAGCGCGCCGAGATGTCGTTCTGCGTGAGTGCCGGCGCGTGCGCCTTGACCAGCTCATAGACCGTCTGTTCGAAGTCGGTGTCGTGCCGGCCGAAGGCCTTGACATCGAAGGCGCAGGGGAATTCAAGCAGGGTGTCGTCGGATTTGGCCATAAAAATGCTTTGGATGGGCGGGACCGGCGGACAGTCGGTGTCTGCCGGCCCCGGCACATCGGATCACTGGAACATCATCAACACTTCGTCGATGGCCTGACGGATGTAGCCACCGGTGGGCACGGTCTCGCCGGCATACAGCGGGACTTCCTTGAGTGTCTTGTCGTTGTACTTGACGGCCAGCGTGCCCAGACGCTCGCCTTTCTTGACCGGGGCGGTGAGCTGGCCGGGGAGTTCCGCGCTGGTGGTCAGCTTGTCGCGCTTGCCGCGCGGATAGGCCACGGTCACCGCGCCGTGGGCGACCACCGGCACGTCGGACTGCTCCCCCTTCCAGACCCGAACCTTGGAGATCTGCGCATCCGGCTTGAACAGCTCGGCCTGCTGATAGAAACGGAACGCATAGCTGATCAGGGCCTCGCACTGGCTCTTGCGCGCGGTCTCCGAGTCGGTGCCGGTCACCACGGAGATGACCCGCATGCCGTTGTCCTTGGCCGAGGCGACCAGGTTGTAGCCGGCCGTCTCCGTATGCCCGGTCTTGCCGCCGTCGACACGCTCGTCGGACCACAGCAGCGTGTTGCGGTTGTATTGCTGGATGCCGTTATAGGCGAATTTCTTCTCGTGGAAGTATTCGTCGTAGAGCTTCGGATAGTTGCGCACGATCGCCGAATACAGCGTCGCGATATCGCGCGCGCTCATGTAGTGATCTTCGTGCGGCAGGCCGTTGACGTCCATGAAATGACTGTTGGTCATGCCCAGCTGCTTCGCGTACTGGTTCATGTAATCCACGAATGTCGATGTCGTACCGGCGATGTGTTCGGCCAGCGCCACCGCGGCGTCGTTGCCCGAGGCCGTGATCAGGCCGTGGAGCAGTTTCTCCACCGAGACCTTGTCGCCGACCTTGAGAAACATCTGGGAGCCTTTCATCTCCCATGCCTTCTTGCTGACCGTGACCAGCGCGTCCGGCGACAGGTTGCCCTGCTTGATCTCATCGAACGTTATGTAGGCGGTCATCAGCTTGGTCACGCTGGCCGGCTCGATGCGCTTGTCCGGATTCTTCGCTGCCAGGACCTGACCGGAACTCTGGTCGACGAGAATATAGGTCTTGGCTCCCAACGACGGCGCGCTCGGGATCGGCAGGTCAGCAGCCGTCGCGGCCAGGCTGACCAGCATCAACAGGCTCGCAAGAAAAAGACGTTGGGCTTGCAGCATCGTAGAGAAGACTCGTGGCGAAGAATGAATGAGGGCCGGTCGGCCGCAAAAGTTTAGCGTTTCGAGCAGGCAGCGGCTAACGTTTCACCCGTCTGACAGCATAGCCGTCGGCAACCAGCCGACGCGCGACCGCGTCGCGGTGTGCAAGCGTCGAGAAGGGGCCCACGCGCACACGATACAGCGCCAGCCGGGATGTGGGGGCGAGAATCACCACCGGACCGAACCCGTCCCCCTCGATACGTGACTTGAGTTCCTGGGCATTGCCACGGCCACTGAATGCGCCGATCTGGAGCATGTCGCCGTTCGCACGGCTGTGATGAACGGTCGAGGGCGAGGCCGGGCCGCCGCGATCGGCGACGGATGATGCGGTGGTCGCGGGCTGGGTCGAAGCGGCGCCGTCCGGTGGCGGGTTGGCCGCCGAGCGTAGCGGCGCGTCCGGTTCATCGGTGTCGTTGGCGGCGATCCGGTGCTTGTTGTAATCGTCCGGCGTGACTGTACGAATGCGTACCGGCGCGCTGCCGTGCGAGACGATGCCGAGTTTGCGGGCGGCCACGTACGACAAATCGATGATGCGGCCGTCATGGAACGGGCCGCGATCATTGACCTTGACCACGATCTGACGACCGTTGTTGAGATTGGTCACCTGGACCCAGCTCGGAATCGGCAGGCGTTTGTGGGCCGCGGTCATGGAGAACATGTTGTACGGCTCGCCCGACGACGTGCGCTCGCCGTGAAACTGTCGGCCGTACCAGCTCGCACGGCCGGTCTGCGTGAAGCCGGCCGCGCTCTTGAGCACGTAATAGCGTTTGCCGAGCGCGGTATAGCTTTTCGGGTTGCCGTATTTCGACAGCGGTTCATGCTTGGGCACGGCATCGGGAATGGCGGCGATGTCGACGTTGGTGTCGTCCGGCGGGCCGTCGTCCTGGTAATAGCCGCCGCCCGCGCCGCCACCGCCACCGGCCGGGTGGTGGGCACAACCCGCCGCGAACAGCAGGCCCGTGCTCGCCAGGGCGGCGAGCAGCCGCCGGGCCAGGCGATCCGGTCCGGCCCCGTTCACGAATCGCGGCCCGATTCGTCGAAGGACTCGATCATGCGGCCGAGCTGGTAGACCGCCATCGCGTACAAGGGGCTGGTGTTGTAGGTCGTGATGACGAAGAAATTATGTTCGGCCAGCCAGTATTCGGGCTGGTCGTGGGGCCCCTTGAAGGCCAGAAGCCCGACGCGTGTGTCCGCCGCCGGCGGATCCTGTACCTGCACGCCGCGATCGGCGAGCTGCTGCCAGCTGTAGCGCGTCTTGCGCTTGCTGGGCTGGATATCGTCGATGTCGTCTTCGGCATGCAGCTGGGCCGGCTGAGCGATCGGGCCGCTGCGCTGCCAGCCGTTCTTGGCCAGATAGTTGGCCACCGAATCGATGATGTCAGCCGGTTCGTGCCAGAGATCGCGCTTGCCGTCGTTGTTGCCATCCACGGCGTACGCGTCGTAGCTCGAGGGCATGAACTGGCCGAGCCCCATCGCACCGGCATACGAGCCGACGTCATTGCGACAGTCCAGGTGTTCCTGCACGCACAGGGTGATGAACTTGCCGAGTTCCTTGGTGAAGAACGGGCTGCGGGGCGGATAATCGAAGGCCAGCGTGGACAGGGCATCGAGCACGCGATCCTTGCCGATGAAGCGGCCATATCGGGTTTCGACGCCGAGAATGGCCGCCACGATGTAGCGCGAAACGCCGTACTTGGCCTCGGCATGGGCGAACAGGTCGCGATGGGCAGCGATATAGTCCGCGCCCTGCTGGGCCCGGTCCGGTTGCACGAAAATCGGCCGATAACGGCCCCATGTCATGGTCTTTTCGGCCGGCCGTTCCATCTTGGCCACGATTTCGGGCTGATACGTCGCATCGGCGAGGAGCTGGCGTGTGGTCGCCCGCGGAATACCGCCCTCCTTGTGGAGTTTTTCGATCAGCGCCTTGCCGGCCTGGCTGTCGGCGTAGTCGCCCTTGGGCGTATCGGCGGCCAGGGCGGTGCCGGTGGCGAGGGGGGCCGTCAGCGCAGCCATGGCAAGCAATCGAGCACGAATCGTCATGTGGCGAGCAGTTTCCGGTGTGTATGAATGGACATCAGAATGCCGAACGACGCCAGCAACATGACCATGGAGGTGCCACCGAACGAGATCAGCGGCAGCGGCACCCCGACCACCGGCAGCAGACCGGCGACCATGCCCATGTTGACGAAGGCGTAGAAGAAGAATGTCAGAGACAGGCTCGCGGCGGTCAAACGCTGGAACGTGTCCTGACTCTTGACGGCGATGAAAAGCCCCCGTGCCACGACGAAAAGATAGATGGCGATCAGCCCGAGCACACCGAAAAGCCCGGTTTCCTCGGCATAGACGGCAAACACGAAATCGGTGTCGGCTTCCGGCAGGAAGTCCAGATGGGCCTGGGTGCCGTTGAGCCAGCCCTTGCCGAACAGGCCGCCCGATCCGATCGCGATCTTCGACTGCGTGATGTGATACCCGGTTCCCAACGGATCACGTGCCGGATTGAGGAATGTCAGCACGCGCTGCTGCTGATAGTCGTGCAGGTTGAACCATATGACCGGCAGCGCGGCGGCACCCAGGATGAGCAGCAGCACGATGATCCGCCACCGCAGGCCGGCGAAGAACAGAGCGAAGCCCCCGCCGGCGATGATCAGCAGCGCCGTGCCGAGGTCCGGCTGCTGGACGACGAGCGCGACCGGCAGGGCCATGATCAGCCCGGCCACCAGCACGTGGGACAGCCGTGGTGGCAGGGAGCGATGATGGAAGTAGGCCGCCACGGTCAATGGCACGACCAGTTTGCAGATCTCCGACGGTTGGAATCGCACCACGCCGAGATCGAGCCAGCGCTTGGCGCCCATGGCGGCATCACCGATGAACAGTGTTGCCAGCAGCAGCAGGACGCCGATCAGATAGACCCAGGGCGCGGCAGCGCGATACCAGTGCGGCGGCACCTGAGCCAGCACGACCATGCCCACGAGACCGACGCCCAGGCGCACCGCCTGATCGAACACGATCGTGTCCGAGCGGCCGGAGGCGCTGTAGAGCACGAACAGACCGAGCAGCCCGCCGCAGATCAGCGCAGCGGCCAGGGGCAGATCGATACGCCAGTAGACCAGCCACTCGGACAGTGTCGATGGATCGTCGTTGGCGGTCGTGGTGCTCATGAATCCTGTTGCGATGGCGAAGCGGATGCGTTGTCGGCCTGGCGGCTGTCGTTCTGCGACTGCTGGTCGAGATAATGATCGATCACCTCGCGCGCGATCGGACCCGCCACACTCGAGCCGCCGCCGCCGTGCTCGACCAGAACGGCCACCGCGATCTTCGGATGCTCGATCGGCGCGAAGGCAATGAACAGCGCATGCTCGCGAAGCTTGTAGGGAATGCTGGCCAGATCGGGTGCGACCTCATTCTGTGGCAGGCCGGCCACCTGCGCGCTGCCCGACTTGCCGGCGATCGGGTATTTGAGATTCATGCCGACATAGTGATGCGCGGTCCCGTGCGGATTGTCGATCACGCCGCGCATCGCGTTGATCACGGTGTTCCAGTGGCGTTCGTCCTTGAGCTGGATCGGGGGCAGCGCCTCCGGCTTGTAGGGCGTGACCTCGCCGCTCTGCGGGTTCTTGGTCGCCTTGAGGACATGCGGGCGATAGGCATGCCCGCGCTCGGCGATCTCCGAGACCATGGAGGCCAGCTGCAGCGGCGTGCTCGTCGTATAGCCCTGACCGATGACGGTGATCAGGGTCTCGCCCGGATACCAGGGCTGGCCGCGGTTGCCGCGCTTCCATTCCCGCGACGGCATGATGCCCGCGTTCTCGCGCGGCAGATCGATGCCGGTCTTGTGGCCGAGGCCGAACATGGAGCCGTAGCGATGGATATCGTCGATGCCGAGCTTCATGCCCAGCTTGTAGAAATACACATCCGAGCTGCGCTCGATCGCCTGGGTGAGATTGATCCAGCCCTGGCCGGATCGCTTCCAGTCGCGATAGTGGTGATCCGAGCCGGGCAGCGTGATGTAGCCCGGACACCAGACTTTCTTATCGGGGTCGATCACCCCGGTCTCCAGCGCCCCGATGGCCATTACCGGCTTGATGGTCGAGCCGGGTGGGTACTGACCCTGCAACGCCCGATTGTAGAGCGGCTTGTGCGGATCGCTGATCAGCTTGGCGTAGTTGGCATGGCTGATGCCGTCGACGAACAGGTCCGGGTTGTAGCCGGGTTTGCTGACCAGTGCCAGCACGCCACCGTTCTGCGGATCGAGTGCGACGACCGCGCCGTCCTTGTCGCCGAGGGCGTTGTAGGCGGCCTTCTGCAGGCCGGAGTCCAGCGTGAGAATCAGGCTGTCGCCAGCCTTGGCCGGGGTCTCGTCGAGCTGGCGCAGGGCTCGGCCGCTGGCGTTGGTCTCGACCACGCGCGAGCCCGGATAACCGTGCAGAGCCGACTCGTAGGCCAGCTCCACGCCGGATTTGCCGATATGCGAGGAGCCGCGATAACGTTTTTTATCCACGTTGGACAGATCGCGTTCGGTGATGCCGCCGACGTAACCGACGATGTGGGCCGCGTACTTGCCGAGCGGGTAGTGACGCGTCAGCCCGGCCCGGATATCCACGCCGGGAAACTGTTCGCGGTTGACCTCGAAGCGTGCGACCTCGGCCTGGGTCAGACTGAGCTTGATCGGGGTGCCCCGGAATGACGGGGTCTGGTTCAGCCGCGAGAAGAAGCGTTCCCGGTCGGCATCCGAGATATCGACGATCCGGCCCAGACGGTCGATGGTCTGGCGGACCGTCCCCTTGACCTGCTCGGGCACGATTTCGAGCTGATAGGCAGGCCGATTGTTGGCCAGCAGCTGGCCGTCGCGATCGAAGATCAGACCGCGCACGGGCGGGACCACCGCCATGCGCATGCGATTGTCCTGCGACCGGGTCTCGTAATAGCCGTGCTTGTAGACCTGCAGATAGTAGATGCGGGCGAACAGCAGCCCGATCAGTAGTGTCAGCAGACCACAGGCGACAACCGTACGGATGACGAACAGCCGCCGCTCGGCTGCGTGGTTCTTGATGGCATCATCGCCGGCCATGGGTATGAATCGCTATCCCCGTGCTGAATGCGTGCGTGCGACGTTCATGTCGTCGTCTCGATTCGGGCAGGGCGCCCGCTCCCGTGCGCGGTACCGGGCCGAGCCGGGCGGCGCGCATCGTCATTCGACTTCAAATTCGGCAATCCGTTCCAATAGATACGCCCAGGCCGGCCAGAGCAGCGTCGACGAAATCACCGGCAGCCAGCGCCATGACGGGGCCACGTCCAGGCCAGCAACACCGTCGACCCAGAACAGCACGAACTCGTAGGCCACGAGAATCGGGGCGATGAGCAGTGTCTGCTGAACGACCGGCATGGTCCAGAGCCAGCCACGCACCTTGATGAGAGCATAGGTCGCCACCGCCATGGCCAGGCCGTGCTCGGAAAGCGGCGTGGTGTAGAGGATATCCATCACCACGCCGGCCAGCCACGCCGCGAGCAGGCCGAAGCGCTGAGGCTGATTGGCCGCCCAGAAAAGCACCGTCATGGTGTAGAAGGCCGGCCGGAACGGCGCAATCAACGTGGGCAGGGGCACGAGCATCAGCACCAACGAGACCACGAGTGTTGCAAGCATCAGGACAATACTGACGCGGGCGTTGACGATCATTGCGTGTCGTCGGCGTCGTTATCGTCGGCGTCGCTCGACGTCTCGGAATCGGCCGGATCAGCCCCATCAGCCCCATCGGTGTCGCTGCTCTGCTGGTGGGTGCTCCACACCAGCAGTGCCTCACGTCCGCGATCGAGCTCGGCCGTGGGTGCGGCGGTCACGTCCAGAAAATCGCCGCCGGGCCGGTGGTTGACCGCGGTGACCCGCGCGACCGGATAATCGGCGGGATATCGACCGCCCAGCCCGGAGGAGACCAGCAGGTCTCCGACCTGCACGTCGGCGTTGTTGGGCAGAAACGGCAGCGTGAGTTCCTCGGAATGGCCGGTGCCCTGCGCGATCGTCTGCAGCCCGGTGCGATTGATCTCCACCGGCACGCCGTTGTTGGGGTCGGAGATCAGAATCGCGCGTGAGGACAGCGGCGAGACATTGGTGACCTGGCCCATGATGCCGTGGGCATCGATCAGCGCCTGGCCGACGAATACGCCGTCGGTGCTGCCCTTGTTGAGTTTGACGTACTGACGATAGGGATCCGGGCTGACCGACAGGATGCGCGCGATGAGTACGTTCTGGTCGAGCGCGCTCGCCGAGGCCAGCAATGCGCGGATGCGCTCGTTCTCGGCTTCGAGTGCGGCCAGACGCTGCAGGCGACCCTGCAGAAGCAGGTTCTTCTGACGCAGCTGGTCGTTCTCGCGAATCAGGGCGCCGCGATTGAAATAGCGATCGAGATAGCCGAGCGCCCGGCCGGGCCATTCCGCGGCCATCTGTACCGGCTGTACGACCACCGAGAGCGCATCGCGTACCCGGTCGAGTCGATTGCTGTTGTTGTCCAGCATCATCACGCCGATGGACGCGATCGCGATCAACACGATGGCCAGTCCCGGCGCGACGCGCCGGCCGAGGACGCGCGGCTTGTCGTCGTCGGACAGACCGAGCACTAATACCCTCCCGCGATACGAAGTCGCGGCGGGCCGAGTCGAAGCGATGGACGGATCAGTGCAGTCACGGCGAGCACGTAGGCGAGAACAAACCAGCGATCACAATACACATCGGTCATGCGCGCCGACCGACGGTCGAACGGGCCTATTCCAACGCGAACAGCGCGCCCGACTTGCGATCGATCATCTCGAGCAGAATACCGCCACCGCGGGCCACGCAGGTCAGCGGATCGTCGGCGACGATGACCGGCAGGCCGGTTTCCTCGGAGATCAGTTTGTCGAGATCGGCCAGCAGGGCACCGCCGCCGGTGAGCACGATGCCGCGCTCGGCCACATCCGAGCCGAGTTCGGGCGGCGTGGATTCCAGCGCCAGCTTGACCGCGCTCGTGATGTTGGACAGCGGCTCGGCCAGCGCGTCCAGCACTTCGTTGGAGTTCAACGTGAAGCTGCGTGGCACGCCCGCCGACATGTGGCGGCCGACCACCTCGATTTCCTTGATCTCGTGACCGGGGAAGGCCGTGCCGATCTGATGCTTGATCGATTCCGCCGTCGTCTCGCCGATCAGCATGTTGTACTGTCGGCGTACGTAGTTGACGATCGCCTCGTCGAGCTTGTCACCGCCGGTGCGCACGGATTCGGCATAGACGATGCCGTTGAGCGAGATCACCGCCACTTCCGAGGTGCCGCCCCCGATGTCCAGGACCATCGACCCACGGGCTTCGGAGATCGGGATGCCGGCGCCGATGGCAGCCGCCACCGGCTCCTCGACGAGATAGACCCGACGGGCGCCGGCGTTCGAGGCCGATTCGCGAATCGCGCGTCGCTCGACCTGGGTCGAGCCGTAGGGCACACAGACCAGTACCCGCGTCATCGGCCGCAGGAAACGCTTCTGATGCACTTTCCGAATGAAGTGCTGAAGCATCTTCTCGGTGACGGTGAAATCGGCGATCACCCCATCCTTGAGCGGACGGATCGTGCTGATCTGGGCCGGGGTTCGGCCGAGCATGCGCTTGGCATCGGCGCCGACCGCCTCGATCCGCTTGCCGCCGCGGGCATCGGTGCGAACGGCAACCACTGAGGGCTCGTTCAACACGATGCCCTGGTCGCGCGCATAGACAAGCGTATTGGCCGTGCCGAGATCGATCGACAGATCGTTCACGAACAGGCCACGGAAGTTTTCCAGCATGAAGCTCACCGAGCGTAAGCAGATATCGCACCGCCGCGATGCCGGACATCGGCCAGCGGTATGTGCCCTCGAAGACCGGCAATGCTAGCAACCGGAACAGGCCGCGGCAACGAGCGCGAGCAAACGGCCGGGCCCTGCGCGAAACGTGGGGTCACGGTCTGTTTTATGCTAGTTTCTGCGCCGCTGCGCCAACGCGCCGATCGATTCCGGCGCGGTGCCGGCCGCCGTTGAAAATCAAGCGAATCCACGTAGCGAGACGATCCGTGAGTCTAACTCCTGACGACGTGCGAAAGGTCGCTCATCTGGCCCGTCTGGGGCTGGACGAGACCCAGGTCGCCGAATACGCCACCGAGCTGTCGAGCATTCTGGACGTGGTCGATCATCTGGCCACGGCGCAGACCGACGACGTCGCCCCCATGTCCCATCCGCTGGATCTGAGCGCGCGCCTGCGTCCGGACGTGGCGCAGGCCACGGTCGATCGCGAGGCCTTCCAGGCGATCGCGCCGGATACGGCCGACGGTGTCTATCGCGTGCCCAAGGTGATCGAATGATCCACGAACGTTCCATCGCCGAGCTGATCGCTGCGCGGGCGACCGGCGAATTCTCCGCCGCCGAGCTGACGGCGCATTACCTCGATCGCATCGCGCGTTTCGACGACGGCCTGAACAGCCTGATCACGCGTACCGACGAGGCCGCACGCGATCGCGCTGCGGCGCTGGACGACGGTGTCGGCGCGGCGCTGTCCGGTATCCCGGTGCTCCAGAAGGACATTTTCTGCACTCGGGGCGTGCGCACTTCCTGTGCTTCGCGCATGCTCGACAACTTCATCGCGCCCTACGATGCCGGCGTGGTCGAGCGGCTCGACGAAGCCGGCATGGTCATGCTGGGCAAGACGAACATGGACGAATTCGCCATGGGCTCGTCCAGCGAGAACAGTTTCTACGGCCCGGTGCGCAACCCCTGGAACGCCGCGCACGTCCCCGGCGGCTCGTCCGGCGGCTCGGCCGCCGCGGTGGCGGCCGGCCTGGCCCCGGCCGCCACCGGCACCGACACCGGCGGCTCGATCCGTCAACCGGCCGCGCTATGTGGTGTGACCGGCATCAAACCGACCTATGGCCGGGTGTCGCGCTACGGCATGATCGCCTTCGCCTCCAGCCTCGATCAGGGCGGCTGTTTTGCCCGATCGGCCGAGGACTGTGCACACGTGCTCGGGGCGATGGCCGGTTTCGACGAGCGTGATTCCACCAGCGTGGAACGCGAGGTGCCCGACTATGCCGGGCAACTGGACGGCGATGTCTCGGGGCTGACCATCGGCCTGCCGACGCAGTATTTCGCCGATGGGCTGGAGGCCGAGAGCCGTGACGTGCTCGATGCCGCGATCGCGACGTACGAGAAACTCGGCGCACGCGTGGTCGAGATCGACATGCCGCATACCGATCTCGCGGTCTCCACGTATTACGTGATTGCACCGGCCGAGGCCTCGTCCAACCTGGCCCGTTTCGACGGCGTGCGCTATGGCCATCGCTGTGCCGACCCGGTCGATCTCGAGGATCTGTACACCCGCTCGCGGGCCGAGGGCTTCGGGGCGGAGGTCCAGCGGCGCATCATGATCGGTGCCTACGTGCTGTCCGCCGGTTATTACGATGCCTATTATCTGAAGGCGCAGAAGACACGACGGCTGATTGCCGACGACTTCCATAAGGCCTTTGCCGAGGTCGACCTGATCGCGGCCCCGGTCACCCAGGCGCCGGCCTTTGCCATCGGCGAGAAAGCCGATGACCCGGTTGCCATGTATCTCAACGATGTCTATACGCTGCCGGCGAGCCTGGCCGGCGTGCCGGGCATGTCGGTACCGGCCGGATTCTCGAACGGCCTGCCGGTCGGCCTGCAGCTGATCGCGCCCTGGTTCGCCGAGGGCCGGCTGCTCAACGCGGCCCACGCCTATCAGCAGGTCACCGACTGGCATACCCGTCGCCCGCCGGGCTTCGAATAGGAACGAGCGCGCCATGAACTGGGAAACCGTCATCGGGCTGGAAGTGCATATCCAGCTCGCGACACAGAGCAAGATCTTTTCGAGTGCGCCGACCGCTTACGGTGCGGCGCCGAACACGCAGGCCAATGCGGTGGACATCGCGCTGCCGGGCGTGTTGCCGGTGATCAACGCCGAGATCGTGCGCATGGCCACCCGTTTCGGCCTGGCGATCGATGCCGAGATCGCGCCGCGGTCGGTCTTCGCGCGCAAGCATTATTTCTATCCGGATCTGCCCAAGGGCTATCAGATCAGCCAGTACGACCTGCCCACGGTGGCCGGCGGTCATCTGGATATCGTGACCGAGGCCGGCGGTGCGCGGCGTATCGGCATCACGCGGGCGCATCTCGAGGAAGACGCCGGCAAATCGCTGCACGAAGCCTTCGATCGCGAGACCGGTATTGATCTCAACCGGGCCGGTACGCCGCTCATCGAGTGTGTTTCCGAACCCGAGATCACGAGTGCGGCCGAAGCCGCGGCCTACGCGCGCAAGCTGCATTCGCTGGTCCGTTATCTCGGTATCTGCGACGGCAACATGGCCGAGGGCAGTTTTCGTGTGGATGCCAACGTCTCGGTGCGCCCGGCCGGCACCCGGGAGTTCGGCACGCGGACCGAGACCAAGAACGTCAACTCGTTCCGGTTTCTCGAGCGCGCCATCGAGTACGAGATCGAACGACAGATCGACGTGCTCGAGTCGGGCGGCACGATCGTGCAGGAGACGCGCCTGTTCGACCCGGACTCCGGCGAGACCCGCGCGATGCGGTCCAAGGAAGAGGCCCACGACTATCGGTATTTCCCCGATCCGGATCTGTTGCCGGTCGAGATCGATGCCGCGTTCATCGAATCGATTCGGGCCGATATGCCCGAACTGCCGGATGCCAAGGCCGCGCGTTTCGTTGCCGAGTACGCGCTCGGCGAGGCCGATGCCGCAGCGCTGACCGGCGACCGCGCCTGGGCCGATTACTTCGAGGCCACGGTTGCAGCCGCCGGCGGCAAGAAGGCGACCCAGGGCAAGCCGGCCGCCAACTGGATCACCACATCGTTGGCCGGCGAGCTCAATCGTTCGGGCACGACGATCGACGAGGCGCCGATCAGCGCCGATCAGCTGGGTGGGCTGTTGGCGCGTATCGCCGACGACACCATTTCCGGCAAGATCGCCAAGCAGGTCTTCGATGCGCTCGTGGCCGGCGAGGGCGAGACCGCCGATGCGGTCATCGAGGCCCGCGGGTTGAAACAGATCACCGACACCGACGCCATCGAGGCGCTGGTCGACGAGGCGATCGCCAACAATCCGGATCAGGTCCAGCAGTATCTGGACGGCAAGACCAAGATCGTCGGCTTTCTGGTCGGCCAGGTCATGAAAGCCTCGCAGGGCAAGGCCAACCCCAAGGACGTCAACCAGCGTCTGGTGGCCAAGCTGGACGCGATGGCCTGACAAGGCCGGCCCCCGGGCGGGCGGCTTGTACCGTGCGTTTGCGGCCCGTCTGTACCATGGCCGGCAATCGGTTGCCGCGCATGGCCCCGGTCGACAAGGGCTCGTGCCCAGGTGGCCGATGTCGGCCGCGCTTCATTCGCACGTTCTTCCGGGAGAGGATTTCATGCAGAAGACCCTGACGTTCAATACCGCCGGTCGTGGCACCGACGACATCACGCGCGATGTCGATGCCGTGGTGCGCGAGTCCGGTATCGAGGCCGGGCTGGCTCATGTCTTCATCCAGCACACCTCGGCTTCGCTGATGATCTGCGAAAACGCCGACCCGGACGTGCGTGGCGACGTGGAGCGCTGGCTGTCGGCGACGGTCCGCGACGGCGATCCGATGTATGCGCACGATATGGAAGGTCCGGACGATATGTCAGGCCATATCCGCTCGATTCTGACCAGCATGGATCTCACCGTGCCGGTCAGCGACGGTCGGCTGAATCTGGGCACCTGGCAGGGCATCTATCTTTACGAGCATCGCAGCGCGCCGCATACACGTCGTGTGGTGATCACCGTCACCCGCGCCGGCTAAACGCACCGGGCGGCCTGACAGAGCCGCCCATGCACGCGGCTGTCGTCGGCCGAGGTCGCCTCCCGAAAGCGAGGAGGCGATCCGCAAGAGTCAGCACTGCGCCGTGAGATGTCTGCGCGCGCTCAGGTCGCGCCCGTGGCCGACTTGGGCTGTGCCCGGCTGTCGAAAGACAGGCTGGGTATGCAACACGCCCTAGTGGCGGAAGTGGCGCATGCCGGTAAACAGCATGGCGATGCCGGCTTCGTTGGCGGCCGCGATGACTTCCTCGTCACGGATCGATCCGCCGGGCTGGATTACCGCGGCTACACCGGCCGCGGCGGCCGTATCGATACCGTCGCGAAACGGAAAGAACGCATCGGAGGCCATGACCGAGCCGGCGACGTCGAGGCCGGCATCCTGGGCCTTGGTCTGGGCGATGCGCGCCGAGTCCACGCGGCTCATCTGGCCGGCGCCGATGCCGACGGTTGCGCCGTTCCGGGCATAGACGATCGCATTGGACTTGACGAATTTGGCCACGCGCCAGGCGAACATCAGATCCTGGAACTGTGTGCCGTCCGGTTCGTTTTCCGAGGCGACCTGCAGCTGACTTCGGTCCAGTAGCTGGGTGTCGGCATCCTGGACGAGCAGGCCACCGGCAATGGGTTTGACCGTCAGCTCGGCATCGCTCGCGGTTTGCCACTCGCCGATGGCCAGCACGCGCAGGTTCTTCTTGCGTGCGAACACGGCCAGCGCATCTTCGGCAATGGAGGGCGCCAGGATGACCTCGGCGAACTGGTTATCGACGATGGCCTCGGCGGTGTCGGCCTCCAGATGTCGGTTGAAGGCCAGAATGCCGCCGAACGAAGACACAGGGTCGGTCGCGAACGCACGCTTGTAGGCCGCGGTCAGATCCGGGGCGACCGCCACACCGCAGGGGTTGGCATGCTTGACGATCACGCAGGCCGGCGACTGGTCGAAGGCCCGCACGCAGGCCAGCGCCGCGTCGGCGTCGGCGAGATTGTTGTAGGACAGTGCCTTGCCCTGGACGACACGGGCATCGACGAGACTCACGCCGCTGCTGGTGTTACCCGCATAGACGGCAGCCCGCTGATGCGGGTTTTCGCCGTAGCGCAGGTCCGCGCGCTTGGCAAAGCCCGGTGCATAGCGTTCCGGCAGATCATCGGACGTCTCGCCTGCCGGCGCTTCCGTGCGCAGATAGCTGGCGATCGCGCTGTCGTAATGGGCGGTATGCGCGAAGCCCTTGGCCGCCAGGCGGCGGCGCGTGGCCGTCTGGGTGCCGCCGTGGGCACCCAGATCGGCCAGCACTGTCTCGTAATCGGCCCCGTCGACGACCAGCGTGACATCCGCGTGGTTCTTGGCTGCTGCCCGCAGCATGGCCGGCCCACCGATATCGATCGTCTCGACCGCTGTCGCGTGGTCGGTTCCGGGTTTGGCGATGGTCTGCTCGAAGGGATAGAGATTGACCACGACCAGATCGATCGGGGCGATGTCATGTTCGGCCATGACGGCATCGTCGGTACCACGGCGGCCGAGAATGCCGCCGTGAATCTTCGGATGCAGCGTCTTGACCCGGCCGGCCATGATTTCCGGAGCGCCGGTGTGGGCCGAGACATCGGTAACCGCCACACCGGCCTCGCGCAGCGCGCGCGCAGTGCCACCGGTCGACAGGATCTCCACCCCGTGGTCTTCGACGAGCTGTTTGGCGAACTCGGCCACGCCGGTCTTGTCCGATACGCTCACGAGCGCGCGACGAATCGGGGCGATGGTGTGTCCCTGCGACATGCGTTTCCTGCTGGGTGAAGGGGATTCGGGCGAGGCAGCGCGCGGTATCGGCCGGCGCGCGCTGGTCTACTGATCGAGGTTGTAGGTCCGCAGTTTCTTGCGCAGCGTGCCCCGATTGATACCGAGCATCTCCGCCGCTCGCGACTGGTTGCCCCGGTTGTAGGCAAGCACGCGTTCGAGCAGCGGTCTTTCCACCTGCTCGAGAATCATGCGGTAGAGATCGTTGGGCGGCGCGCTGCCGTTGAGCGACTCGAAGTACCGGTCGAGACTGGCACCGACGTAGTGGCTCAGGGGCTGGGCATTGTCGTCGGCGTCGTCTGCGCGCATCCAAATGACCGTGAGCTTCCAAACAGCGCGCCACTATAACGGCAACGCGATCCGAGAAAAAGACGACTAAAGGCTTGTTCTACGCCGTCGTGCGGCGTTTGCCGGTCAGACGGGCCCAGTCGTCCTCGAGGGTGGGTGGCTCGAGCGCGAAGTCCGACGCATAGGCGACACGCACCTCGTCGATCTGGCGGGACAACAATCCGGCCAGAACGATCGGGGCCTCGGCCTGTGCGTGGCCGGCCAGTGTCGGTGCCAGCTCGATCAGCGGGCGCGCGAGAATATTGGCCAGCACGATATCGAACGGGCCGTGCTCGATCGCATCGATCGGTGGCGTGTGCACTCGATTCGCCACCCCGTTATGGGCCGCATTCTCACGCGTGGCCTGGACGGCCTGATCGTCGATATCGACCGCCACGACTTCGGCGGCACCGAGCAGAACAGCGGCGATCGCCAGGATCCCGGAGCCACAGCCGTAGTCGAGCACGCGCTTGCCGGTCAGGTCGGTTTCGGCGAGCCAGGCCAGGCATAGCCGGGTGGTCGGGTGCGTGCCGGTGCCAAAGGCCAGCCCCGGGTCGAGCCGCATCACGATGGCATCGGGTCCGGCCTCGACGGTGGCCGTATGCGGCGCCACCCAGAGCCGGTCGCCGAATTGCATCGGCGGATGCTCGGCGAGCCAGGCGCTGGCCCAGTCCTGATTCTCCAGCGTCTGGGTCTCGACGGTCACGTCGTCGCCCAGTGTTTCCCGCAGGGCCGCGACGATCGGCTCGGCGAGCGTGCCCTGCGTGAACAGCCCCAGCACCCGTGCCCGCGCGAAGGCGGGCATGGCGTTGGGGCTCATTTCGACCGTCAGCTCGTCGCCGGCGTCCAGCTCGGTGATCGCGTCCGCGCCGAACTGCTCGAATACCGCCTCGGCGAGTGCCGTGCGATGTGTTGTCGCCGTGATCTGGAGCCAGGAGATGGTCATCAGTCCTTGCCGAGCCGCTGACGGATCTTCTTCTCGAGCCAGTGAATGGAAACGCCGCCGTGTGCGAATTCCGGATCGTTGATGATCCACTGATGCAGCGCAAGATTGGTGTGAATGCCTTCCACGACCATTTCCGACAGGGCCATGTCCATGCGCGCCCGGGCGGCATCGCGCGTGTCGCCGTGGGCGATCAGCTTGCCGATGAGCGAGTCGTAGTGGGGCGGCACCGAATAGCCGGCATACATGTGGCTGTCCATGCGAATGCCGGGGCCACCGGGCGCATGATACTGCTCGACCTTGCCGGGCGAGGGCACGAAGGTCTCCGGATGCTCGGCGTTCACGCGACATTCGATGGCGTGGCCACGCAGGCGGATATCATCCTGCGTGTAGCGCAGTTTCTCGCCCGCGGCGATGCGCAGCTGCTCGGCGACGAGATCGACGCCCGTGACCATTTCGGTGACCGGATGCTCCACCTGGATGCGCGTGTTCATCTCGATGAAATGGAACTCGCCCTTCTCGTAGAGAAACTCGAAGGTGCCGGCACCGCGATAGCCGATGCGCTTGCAGGCCTCGACGCAGAGCGCGCCGATTTCGTTGCGCTGTGCCTCGGTGATACCCGGGGCCGGCGATTCCTCGACGACTTTCTGGTGGCGGCGCTGCGGCGAGCAGTCCCGCTCGCCGAGATGGATCACGTTGCCATGTTCATCGGCCAGCACCTGGATCTCGATATGCCGCGGCAGTTCGAGATACTTCTCCATGTAGACGGCCGAATTGCCGAAGAAGCTCGAGGCCTCGCGTCGCGCCATGTCCACGGCGCCGGCCAGATCGTCGGCTTCATAGACAACGTGCATGCCGCGACCGCCGCCGCCACCGGCGGCCTTGATGATCACCGGATAACCGATGCGCTCGGCGATCTGGCGGTTCTCGGCATCGTCGGCGGTCAACGGCTTGCCCGAGCCGGGCACGCAGGGCACGCCGGCAGCCATCATCTCCTGAATGGCCGAGGTCTTGTCGCCCATCAAGCGGATCGTCTCGGCTCTCGGGCCGATGAACGTGAAACCCGACTGCTCGACGCTTTCGGCGAAATCGGCGTTCTCGGAAAGAAAACCGTAGCCCGGATGGATGGCGGTCGCGCCAGCGACTTCGGCCGTCGACATCAACGAAGCCATGTTCAGATAGCTGGCCGTGGCCGCGGGCGGGCCAATGCAGACCGCTTCTTCGGCCAGCAGCACGTGTTTCTGGTCGCGATCGGCCGAGGAATAGGCCGCAACGACCGGAATGTCGAGCTGGCGACAGGCGCGCAGGATACGCAGCGCGATCTCGCCGCGGTTGGCGATCAGGACTTTTTCGAGCATTACTTCACCACGAACAGGGGCTGATCGTATTCGACCGGCTGGCCGTTCTCGACGAGGATCTCGGCGATTTCACCGGAGACCTCGCCCTCGATCTGGTTGAGCATCTTCATGGCTTCGATGATGCACAGCGTGTCGTTCGGGCCGACCGTATCACCGACTTCCACGAAGGATTTCGCATCCGGTGCCGGCGCCCGATAGAACGTGCCGACCATGGGCGAGCGTACGACGTGACCCGAGGGCGTGTCGTCCTGCGCGGGCGTGGATGCGGCACCCGCGTCATCGCTCGGGGCGGCCGGTGCGGGCGTACCTGCTGCGGCCGGGGCGCCGACCGCGTACTGAGCCGGCGCGGGCGCCGGCTGGCTGGCGGCCGGCGCATAACGGCCGATCCGCACGGACTCCTCGCCCTCGGTGATTTCGAGTTCGGCAATGCCCGAGTCTTCGACGAGCTCGATCAGCTTCTTGAGTTTGCGGATATCCATGGGGTCGGCTGCTCCTGTCGCGCATGTGGCCGATCGCTGCCGTGCGGCCGGCTGCGTCACCGGCGCCCTCGCATCGTGCGTCGGCGTCCATCTGCGAGCAAGTTTGCCGCATGCGAACGGGTGGCACAACTGCGATTCTGCAATCGCTGCCGTTCGGTGCCGTATTGCCGGACAATCGCCAACGTTCGAGGCAATCGAATAGGCATGAGCCGCCATTCCGGCGCCTGCAGAGCGTTTGAAACCGGCAAAATCAGGGTCATTCGGCGCCGGAGTCGCCCGATATCGGTGCCAAGGCGCGTCGGAGCCGACGTTCGGTGAGTTCGCCGATCAATTGCGACTGGATCCGACCCGATCGGCCCACGATCACCGTGAGCGGCACAACGCGAGATGCGCGTTCGGTCGCTGCATAGCGCGGCTGCAGTGCGGCGCCGCCCCGGGCGATGATCGGATAATCGACCGGGGCGTCTGCGAGGGCGCGCGCCACATCGTTCGGCGTGGTTTCGACCGCGATGCCGAGAACACGCACGCCGTGCGCGGCGTGCCGTCGGGCAAAACGATTCAGCATCGGCATCTCGCGGCGACACGGCGCACACCAGGGCGCCCAGAAATTCATGATCAGAATGTCGCCGTGATAGTCGGCAAGTCGATGGGGGTGACCGGCTCGATCCGTCAGCGAGAACGACGGGGCGGCCGGCGGCTGTGAGGCGATGCGCGCGAACCAGGCCAGCCCGGCGATCAGCCCCGCCAGGGCCAGCAGGGCGATGAGGTAAGCCGTTGCACGCCTCATGGCGTGCGTGCGGTGTTGTCGAGGCCGCCAAGCCGGCCGAGCAGGGTTTCGGCGTCGATCGTGCCGGTGACTCGTGCATCCGGGTTCGTATCCCCGTCGGCGCGATAGAACACGAGTGTGGGCGGGCCGAAGATGGACATCGCGCGCAACGCCTGTCGCTGGTCGGCCGTGTAATCGGTGATGTCGAACTCGATGGCCACGATATCGGTCAGGGCTGTGCGCACCGCCGGGCGTGCGAACACCGTGTGCTTCATCCGGACGCACTCCACGCACCAGTCGGCATAGACATCGACCATGGCCGCTCGATTCGTCTCACGGGCGCGTGCCAGGGCCCGTTTGAGCCCGGCCTGTGTGGTCACGCGCTCGAACGGACTCTTCGAGGCGGCCGCCCCCGTCGGATCGGATGTCGAGGCCAGCCCGGCGAGTGGGGCGGTCGGGCGGCCGTTGCCGATCGCCAGACCGGCCATCGCCAGGGCGACATAGCCGCCAAGCAGGGCGACGGCGACGCGACGGGACACGAGCAGACTCGTTCGCGATACTGGCCGGGTCGACAGATACGCCCCGTAGACCAGCGCGAGTCCGCCCCAGGCAGCCAGCGCTACGGCGGCGGGCGCCAGGCGCAGCCCGAGATAGAAGCCGGTCGCCAGCAGCAGGACGCCGAAGAAGACACGAATCTCGGCCATCCAGGCCCCGGTGCGCGGCAACACGCTGGCGCCGAAGACCGCCAGGGCGATCAGGGGCAGGCCCATGCCCAGACCGAGACAGAACAACGCCAGCCCACCCAGCAGGATGTTGCCGCTGGTCGAGATGTACAGCAGCGCACCGGCCAGCGGCGGCGCGACACAGGGTCCGGCAATGAGCGCGGCGGCGAATCCGAGTCCGGCTGCGCCGGCCAGGCTTCGGGAGTTGGTCGTCTCCGGGCCGGAAAGGCGCGCGCGCAGCGCGCCGGGCATCTGGAAGTCGAACCATCCGAAGCTCGCGCCGGCCAGAAGCAGGAACAGGCCAGCGAACGGCAGCAATACCAACGGCCGTTGGAGTGCGGCCTGGATATTGGCGCCGAAGTAGCCGGCGACGACGCCGAAGACAGCATAGGCCACGGCCATGGCGATGACATAGGCCAGCGCGAGCGCGAACGCCCGGGCACGCGAGACGTCACGGCTGCCGATCAGCCCGGCGACGATCGGGATCATCGGCAGGATGCAGGGCGTGAATGCCAGCCCGAGCCCGAGCAGGAGAAAAAGCCCGAGCGTGGCGACATGCGGCGCGTTGGCCAGCCGCTCGGCCAGCGTTGTCGTCGTATCGGCGTTGGACGGCTGCGTCGTGGTCGTCTCCCCGCCCGCGCGGCTGGCCAGCCGCGCAGCGGTCCGGGCGGTCTGCGTTATGTCTCGGGCGTTCTCGGGTGGGCCGGCGTTGGCGGTGGCGGTGGCGGAGACGTCATCGGGGATCGGCCGGGTTTTCTCCTGGGGGGGATAACACAGGCCGGCGTCGGCACAACCTTGATAGGAAACCGCGAGCCGGGCCGTCGACGGCAGATCGCCCTGCACGGGGATGCGGATATGCACCGTATGGCGATAGGTCTCGACCGGGCCGAAATATTCATCCGTATGTCGATTGCCCTCGGGAATCGTCGGCGGGCCGAGGCGCGCATCACCGGCGTCCTGGAGCGCGAAGGCGAAGGCGTGGCGATATAGATAATAGCCGTCGGCGATCTGCCAGGAGACCGACAGGGTATGCGGGCCGTCGCGCGAGACCTTGGGGGCGAAGGCCTTGTCGACCGGCAGCAGCGTGCTCGTGTCGGCCGCCGTTGCGGTAATGGCCGCGCTCAAGCAGACCAGAAGCACGGCGAGATACAGACATGACCGTGCCAGGGCGTTGTTCATCATGTCTCGGGTGTGGTCTGCTCGACGAGCCACTGCATGTAGGCCGGTGCGCCGTCGACGATCGGCAAGGCGATGCGTTCGGGGACATCGTCGGGATGCAGCGTTGCCAGGCGCGCGTCGATGGCAGCGAGACGGGCCTGTCGCGTCTTGATCACCAGCAGCTGCTCCGTGTCGCGCTCGATTCGCCCCTGCCAGCGATAGACCGACTGCACGCCGGCGACGATATTCACGCAGGCGGCCTCGTGATGTTCGACCAGGGCAGCGGCGATCGAATCGGCGATGGTCCGGTCCGGCGTGGTGACATAGACCACCACAGGGGCATCTTGATCCGGTGATGAGGCAGACATGAAGCGATATCCAGAGGCTTGGGACTCCCAAGACCATATAAGAATAGGTCTGAAGGTTGGGGCACGATCGGCGTCGCACCATGGCTGCATTGTTATACTTGAGCCCATTATCGGACCAAGGAGAACGCGCAATGAGCCTGAGACTGGGTGACACCGCACCGAACTTCACTGCTGACACCACGGAAGGCCACATCGATTTTCATGAGTGGCTCGGCGACGGCTGGGGCGTACTGATGTCGCATCCGGCCGATTTCACGCCGGTCTGCACCACGGAAATCGGGGCGACGTCGCGGCTGTCCGAAGAATTCGCCAAGCGTAATGCGAAAGCGATCGTGGTCTCCGTGGATTCGGTCGAGGACCACAAGAAGTGGGGCGAGGACATCGAGCGCACGCAGGGGACACCGCTGACCCTGCCGCTGATCGGCGACACGGATCGCAAGGTCGCCGAACTCTACGACATGATTCACCCGAACGAGGGTGACACCTCGACCGTGCGCAGTGTCTTCGTGATCGATCCGAACAAGAAGATCCGGATGACGCTGACGTATCCGAAGAGCGCGGGGCGTAACTTCGCCGAGATCCTGCGCGTGATCGATTCGCTGCAGTTGACCGACAATTACAAGGTGACCACGCCGGCCGACTGGCAGAACGGCGATGACGTCATCATTTCGCCGGCCCTGTCGGACCAGGATGCAGAAAAGCTCTTCCCCGAAGGCTGGAACGCGCTGACGCCGTATCTGCGCATGACCAAGCAGCCCAATCGCTAGGTGTTCAGTCCCGCCAAGCCAGTTGTTGGCGGAACTCGACACCTAGAACCCGGTCTGCGGTGACTGGCACCGCAGCGCCCACGCCTCGGCAGAGACTGCCGGGGCGTTTTTTTGCGCGACATGCCGGAATGCGACCGACAACATGAAGCCGCCCGTCCCGGCGTGGCGCTCATGTCGGTTTGGTGTGCCGTACAGGCGCTCGGCATAATGACGCTGACGTACAAGGAGACCATCGATGGCCGAAGACACGCCCAAACCGCGCCGCAGCCAGATCGTGACCCAGGGCACGGCCCGGGCCCCCAACCGCGCGATGCTGCGCGCGATGGGCTACACCGACGAGGATTTCGACAAGCCGATCGTCGGCATCGCCAATGGATATTCGACGATCACGCCGTGCAACATGGGCTTGAACAAGCTCACCGCGCGCGCTGAAACCGCTCTGGAACACGGCGGGGCGAAATCGCAGACGTTCGGCACCGTCACCGTTTCCGACGGTATCTCGATGGGCACGCCGGGCATGAAGTACTCGCTGGTTTCGCGCGAGGTGATCGCCGATGCCGTCGAGACCGCCGTTCAAGCGGAGTCGATGGACGGCGTCATGGCCATCGGGGGCTGTGACAAGAACATGCCGGGCGCGATGATCGGCATCGCCCGCATGAACGTCCCGGCCATCTTCGTCTACGGCGGCACGATCAAGCCGGGCCATCTGGACGGCGAGGATCTGACGATTGTTTCGGCCTTCGAGGCCGTCGGCCAGCGCGTGGCCGGTCGCATCGACGATGCCCAGGTCAAGCGGGTCGAATGCGCGGCCTGCCCCGGGGCAGGCTCCTGCGGGGGCATGTTCACCGCGAACTCCATGTCGAGTGCATTCGAGGCGATGGGCATGAGCCTGCCGTATTCCTCGACGATGGCCGCCGAGGATGCCGAGAAGGCCGATTCGACCGCGGCATCGGCCGAGGCGCTGATCACGGCGATCGAAAAAGACATCAAGCCGCGCGATCTGCTCACCTTCAAGGCGTTCGAGAACGCCATCGCGCTGATGATGGCCGTGGGCGGCTCCACCAACGCAGTGTTGCATCTGCTGGCCATCGCCCAGGCAGCGAATGTGGATCTATCGCTGGACGACTTCGAACGTATTCGCGCCAAAGTGCCGGTCTTCTGCGATCTCAAGCCGTCGGGCCGTTATGTCGTCACACAGCTGCACGCAGCCGGCGGGATTCCGCAGGTGCTCAAGATTCTGCTGAACGCCGGGCTGATCCATGGCGACACGCTGACCATCACCGGCCAGACGCTGGCCGAGGTGCTGGCCGATGTCCCGGATGCCCCGCCGGCGGGGCAGGATGTGATTCGTCCGATCGATCAGCCGCTCTACGAGACCGGGCATCTGGCCATCCTGAAGGGCAATCTGGCCGAAGAAGGGGCGGTGGCCAAGATCACCGGGCTGAAGAAGCCGTCGATCACTGGCCCGGCCAAGGTCTTCGATTCGGAAGAGCAGGCCATGGCGGCGATCGTCGATGAGTCGATCGTGGCCGGTGATGTGGTGGTCATCCGTTATGAAGGCCCGAAGGGTGGGCCCGGCATGCGTGAGATGCTGGCCCCGACCTCGGCGATCGTCGGCCGCGGGCTCGGCGAAAAGGTCGGGCTGATCACGGACGGCCGTTTCTCCGGCGGGACCTACGGCATGGTCGTGGGGCACGTCGCGCCGGAGGCCGCCGTTGGCGGTGGCATCGCGCTCGTCGAGAACGGCGATACCGTGACGATCGATGCCCACGCACGACAGCTGCATCTGCATGTTGACGATACAGAGTTCGCGCGTCGTCGCGCGGCCTGGCAGCGTCGGGCACCCAACGCCACCCGGGGTGTGCTGGCCAAATACATGCGCCTCGTCGGCAGTGCCGCCAAGGGCGCGGTGACCGATCAGCCGCCGGAGGACTGATTCCATGCGAGCCCGGCGTCTTGCGAGCCGCCGGGCTCGGCCTGTTGCCATGCGCTAGGCGAGATACGGATGGCCGGCGTGATCCCGTCACGCTGTCAAGCGGGCGCGATCCCGAATCGGGCCAAGCCCATGTCGGCGGCCTCGTTCAGTCGCTGAAGCGATCCACCAGAGCGGATAGACCGCGACGCACGAGAATCGGGCGGGCCGTGAACATCAGCGTGCGCCGCAGCGCCGGACTGGCGGCCAGCAACACGCCGGCCGAGAGGGCACCGGCAGTCAGCAACCCCGGGTTCGCACGCGCCCACTGCATGGCCCGGTCGCCCAGCACCGGACGCAGTTGATCCTCGAGAAACGTCTCGGACTGTGGATGCGAGGGTTCTTCGACAAGATGACCATGTTTTCTGGCACGTCGACGCAGCGCCGAGATCAGCCAAATCGTCAACAGCCCGAGGCCGAGCAGTACCAGCAGGCTGCCGGCGACGGTGAATGCCGCAGCCGCCGGGCCGAACGTGGGCTGCAGCCAGAGAAACAGCCCGGTCGCGGCAAAGGCAATGGCGATGATGACCACGAACAGGGCCAGCCAGATGAGGTAATGCAGCGATATGGCGGCCGCAACTCGGCTTTTAATGCTCACGCGCGTGACTCCATCGGGCGATCGGTGAAAGCGTTACCGGACATGGCCCGCGCCGGCGCATCCGGCGTGGTGCCGATGTAACGGCAGGGCCGCGAACAGGGCCTGGAGATGCCAGGCCGACAATCTCGACGGCCCTTTGTGGCGGACAACACGCCCTAGCGGAAAATCTTGCCCAGAATCAGGCCAATGACAAAAGCGGCGATGACGCTCGTGAAGGGACGTGCCTCGATCTCCGCGCCAACTTCCTTACCGCGCTTGCGCGCTTCCTTGGCATAGGTTTCGTAGGTGTCCTGGGCCTGTTTGCCGACCCGACGTGCCTGGTTCTCGCCACTCTGGCGAAAGCCTTCGGCCAGTTCTCGCAGGTCCTTTCGCAGGGATTCGACGTCGCGTTTGATGGCGTCGGTATCGGTGTTCTGACTCATGAAGCGCTCCTGTGATCGTTGTTTCAACTCAGCATAGCGGCTACATCGCGTCACCGCCATCGGGTGAATCCGGATCAGGACACAAGGCGATCCGGTAGTGCGAAAAAGCGGGCGGCGTTGGCCTGAGTGACGTGTTCGACGTGTTCGGGCGCCTGGTTCCGGGCATCGGCGACGCGATCACGCACCCAGGGCAGATACGCCGGCTCGTTGCGTCGGCTTCTGGGCTTCGGCCGGATAGTCCGGGGCAACAGGTAAGGACAATCCGTTTCGATCAGCAGGCGATCGTCGGGAATGGCGGGGACCGCGTCGAACAACGCCCGGCCGCGTCGCTCGTCGCAGATCCAGCCTGTAATGCCGATATGACAGCCAAGCGCCAGATAATCGTCGAGTGCGGCCGCGCTGTCGGTGAAACAGTGGACCACGGCGCGCGACAGATCGGGCAGGTGCTCGGCCAGGATGGCATGGAAATCGTCGTGCGCTTCGCGCTGATGCAGGAACATCGGCAACCCGGTGTCGACGGCCATGGCCAGTTGCTCGGCAAAGACCCGCTTCTGGACATCGCGCGGGCTGATGTCGCGGAAATAGTCGAGCCCGGTTTCGCCGATCGCGACCAGGCGGTTTCGAGCGGCGAGGTCGCGCATCTCGGCAGCGATCTCGGTATTCCAGTCCTCGGCGTGATGCGGATGCAGCCCGGCTGTGGCCGACAGATGCTGCGGGTCGGCTTCGGCCAGCGCGCTGGCGCGGGCGTTGCTCTCGCGGTCGCTACCGGTGACCACGCAGTGCGTGACGCCGGCGGCCTCGGCGCGTGCCATGACGGCTTCGCGGTCGTCGTCGAAACCGTCGTGGGCGAGATTCGCGCCGATATCGATCAGGGCCATGATGCGGGTCAGTGAGAAATCGCGCCCGACAGTGTAGCGTGCCCGACAAGCAGGGCCCGGGCGTTTGGCCTGCTTTGCTACACTCCGCCTCTTGCGGCGCGCGCGTGCGCGAGGGGACCTGTGGGTTTGGGATATTCCGTTTCGAGGGCTTTCATGCGAAAGACGAGAGCGCGGACGCGCTTTGCGGCGATGTGTCTGATGGGGCTGTGCCTGGTCTCGGTCGGCACGGCATCCGCGGCGACCCGCTATGTCAGTGATCAGTTGTCGATCAACATGCGCAGCGGGCCGGGCAACCAGTATCGGATCGATCGGCTGCTGGATGCCGGCGATCAGCTCGAAACACTGTCTTCCAACAACGGCTGGACCAAGGTCCGGACGCGCGACGGCAAGGTCGGTTTCGTGCTGACTCGATTCCTGGCCGATTCGCCGGCCGCCGAGAGTCAGCTCGCCGACGCGAAGAACAAGGCCGACAACCTGTCGTCCGAGAACCAGGATCTCAAGAAAGAGTTGTCCGAGGCGTTGCATGGTTCCGACCAGCTCGGCGAGCTGAAGAAGAATCTCGTCGCCGAGAACAAGTCGCTCAAGGCACAGCTCCAGAAAATACGCGAGACCTCGGCCGATGCGATCCGCATCGGCAACGAGAACGAGAAATATCGCCAGCAGATCATGCAATTGCGCTCGACCGTCGACCGGCTCAAGCACGAGAACGAGTCGCTCCAGTCGCGGCGTGAGGGCATGCAGGTCGGGGCGCTGATCCTCACGGGCGGCATTCTCATCGGCCTCTTTCTGCCGATGCTGCGGCGGCGTCGCAAGGGCAACTGGGACTCGTTGTAGTCTCGACCAGTCACACGCCGACACGGCGGTTACCGGTACTTCGCATCGATGGGACATCATCTTTCGCTACTTCTGATCGCGATACTCGCCCTGGGCGTGTTCTCGCAATGGATCGCCTGGCTGCTGCGCATTCCGGCGATCGTGCTTTTCCTTGTCTCCGGCGTGATCGCCGGGCCGGTGCTGGGCTACGTCAACCCCACCGAGGACATCGGGCCAGTGCTTTCGCCGATGGTTGGCCTGGCCGTCGCCGTGATCCTTTTCGAGGGCGGGCTGAGCCTGCGACTCCACGAATTCAAGGAAGCCGCATCCGGGGTGCGGCGTCTGGTCACGCTCGGCTCGGTCCTCTCCTGGGGGCTCTATTCGATCGCAGCCTATTACGTGGGCGGGCTGAGCCTGCCGGTCTCGCTGCTGTTCGGCGCGATCCTGGTCGTCACGGGGCCGACAGTCATCATCCCGATGCTGCGACAGGCCGGCCTGAACCGGCGTACTGCCTCCTATCTGAAGTGGGAAGGGATCATCAACGATCCCATCGGCGCGCTGCTGGCCGTGCTGGTGTTCCAGTACTTCGTGCTGTCCGGCGCCTATCCGGGCGGCGGCACGCAGGTCTTTCTGGAGCTCGGCCTGGCGGTGATCATTGCCCTGGTGCTCGGTGGTGGCGTGGCCCTGGCGCTCGGCTGGGCGTTCAACCACATCTGGGTGCCGGAATATCTCAAGGCCCCGCTGACGATCGCCTTCGTGCTCGTGATCTATGGCGTGGCCAGCGAGATCTTTGCCGAGGCCGGCCTGCTCGCGGTGACGGTCATGGGTATGGTGATGGGCAACATGTCCATCGCCGGCATGGCCGAGCTGAGACGGTTCAAGGAATACGTCACCGTCCTGCTGGTCTCGATCGTCTTCATCGTGCTCACCGCCGATCTCGATCCGAAGGTGCTGCTGCACCTGGACTGGCACGCGGCTGCACTGGTGGCCGTGGTGCTGTTCGTTGCCCGGCCGGCAGCGGTGTTTCTGGCGACCATGTTCACCGACATGAATTGGCGGGATCGGCTGCTCGTGGGCTGGATCGCGCCGCGCGGGATCGTGGCCGCGGCCGTCGCGGGTGTGTTCGCGCCCACGCTGGTCGAGGCCGGTTACGGCGGGGCCCAGCAGCTGTTGCCGCTGATCTTCGCGGTGGTATTTACCACGGTCGTGCTGCACGGCTTCTCGCTTGGCCGGCTGTCGCGCTGGCTGCGTCTGTCGGCCGAGCCCAACGGCGTGCTCATCGTCGGTGCCTCACCCTGGTCGACCGAACTGGCTCGGGCGCTGGCCAACGAACTGCACGTGCAGGTCCTGCTCGTGGATTCGTCGTGGCACCGCCTGCGCACCGCGCGGCTGGCCGGCGTGCGCGTGCTCTACGGCGAGGTGTTGTCCGAGACGATCCAGCAATCACTGGAACTCAACGAAATCGCCTGCATGATCGCGGCCACGAGCAATGATGCCTACAACGCGCTCGTGTGTTCGCACTTCGTCAACAGCCTGGAGCATGATCGCGTCTTCCAGCTGCCGATGTACGATGCCGACGAGAACAACGACTCCAAGGTCGTGGCGCGTCCGCTGCGTGGTCGGCCGGCGTTCCATGACAACGCCCAGTACGAAGAGCTCTGGCGGCGTCATCACCAGGGCTGGCAGTTCTACAAGACCAAGCTCACCGAGGCCTACGGTTTCGATGATCTCAAGCGCGACCGCGCCGAGGAGTCGATTCCGATCGCGGTGCTGCACGACGACAAGACACTGCTGCTGTCCCCGGCCAAGGGGGGCAGCCGGCCGGAAGTGGGCGACACGATCATCTATTATGCGCCGCGCCGCAGCGACGAGGACCGTCGTCGTGCCCGGGCCGAACGGGCCGAGGCTGCCAGTACCCGTGGCAACGGCGAGTTGCCGGCGGATCTGCCGGACCCGGCGCGTACAGAGAACCCGACGAGCGAGAACCAATGACTGATCTGACATGGCCGACCGGCACGGACAAGCGCGCCAGCGGTTTCATCGATGGCCCGGACGGGCGTCTGGAAGTCGATGTGGAGCTGCCCGGCGACCCGCCGCGTGGAGTCGTCGTGGTATGCCATCCGCATCCGCAGCAGGGCGGTACGAAAGACAACAAGGTCGTCTACATGACCGCACGGGCGGCGCGTGAGTCCGGGTTCGCGACGCTGCGTTTCAATTTTCGTGCGACGGGTGCCAGCGAGGGCCGCTACGACGAGGGCCGGGGTGAGCAGGACGACCTGCGGGCCGTACGGGACTGGGCGCTCGCGGCGTCCGGGCTCTCGCTGGCCGGTCTGGCGGGGTTTTCCTTTGGCTCGGCGGTCGCCCTGCGCGTGGCCGCGGCCGACGGGGCGCCGTCGCTGCTTACCATCGGATTGCCAAGCGCCTATTTCGACAACGAGCTCCCACGCCCGGATTGCCACTGGCTGGCCGTCTTCGGCGACGCCGACGATGTGATTGACGTGGAGACGGCGATCAAAACGGTGCGCGCGCTCGACCCGGCGCCGGCGCTCGTGATTCTCGAAGACGCCGGTCATTTCCTGCACGGCCGTCTGAGCGAGCTGCGCCGACACGCGCAGACATTCTGGCAAGCCGAGTGCTAGGGCCTGTTAGGTTTCGTACGAGCGCCTTTTCGTCGAGAGGCCGCAGTGTGTCCGGCAAGGCGCGAGTTGCCGATCGGGGCGTGCCACGATCAAGGCTCGCAACGCCCGCCGGGCGCCCATCGTCGATTTTTAATGGGCGGCCCAACCCGAAGGGACAGGCGTCCCAAAATCAAAAACACGACGGCAATCCAGCGTTCTGACACGCCGGCGCAGAGTGGCTGCACGGCGCGTACGACGCTTCGTTTTGCCGCCGCCCATCGTCAATTTCCGGGCGCACTGGGCGCGGACGCGCACGAAACCTCAACAGACCCTGGATAGGCAGGGGCCACCCGAAGAGCCAGCGGCCAGGCAACGACAATCCGGCGTTATCGCGCGCTCACATGGCTGGGCCACGCCATGCTCTCGATACCTCGTTATTGCTGCCGCTTGGCCGCGGGTGCGACGTCTCATCTCGTGACGACGCGCCCCAAGGCCTCGGGCGCAGCTGTCCAGGCCCGGACGACATATTTCGTGTCCTGGCGCCCGGATTCGTTGCCTTGGTCGGGTGTCGTTTCGTGCCAGGCGGCGTGGCGGCACCACGCCGTGTTACCGGATACGGCGAGCGTCTGCGCCTTGCGTGGTACAAAGAATCACTCGACATTCATGTCACGAACCGACGTCACAGGACACTAGAGATCATGGGCCTTTTCGATCGTCTCAAGGATGCCATCCAGCCGGCCGCCGGGGGCCAGCGTGACCCGGTTCGGGCACAGCGAATCGCGGCGGCCGTGCTTTTGCTGGAGATGGCACACGCCGACAACAATCACGACGCCGCCGAATACGATGAAATCCGGCGTCAGCTCAAGACCCATTTCGGTCTTACCGATGGTGAGGTCGAGGAGCTGATCGTGGCTGCCGCGCCCGAGGCCGAGTCGGCGGTTTCGCTCTATCAGTATCTGAAGACGCTGAACGAAGGGCTGGACGAGCACGAGAAACGCGAAGTTCTGGAGATGCTCTGGCGTGTTGCCTATGCCGATGACGAGCTCGATGCTCAGGAAGAAGTCCTGCTGCGCGAACTCGCCGACCTGCTGTATCTGTCGCACGAGCAGTTTCTGCGGGCCAAGTTCGCGGTGACCGGCGAATCGACCTGAGCGCGTTGCGTCGGGCGCTGTCCCGCTGTGTCCGGCCGCAGGTGGCCCGCAAGACTGGCGGCCGGGGGCGTCGCGTGACGTGTCCTCGACTGTCGTATTCAGATCGACGGCTACCTGAGTCTCCGGCAACCCGTGTCCGGAGAGTGCTCGGCCTCAGCCGGTTCGGCCGTCACGAAGCCGGTAGAGGGCAATCTCGCAAAGCAGGTTGGGGACCAGTCGCATGGCGGCCTGCGCCCGGTGGGCGTGATTGACGAAATGCCGGCGCACGATGTGCGCTTTCTTGTCCTGGCACAGACGCTCGAAGTCCCGCACCGTACACAGGTGGATGTTCGGCGTGTCGTACCATCGATTGGGCAGGGCGCGTGAGGACGGCATCACGCCGCGCAGGGCGATCTTGGTTCGCAGTCGCCAATGGGCGAAATTCGGAAAGGTCACGATCGAGTCACGGCCGATGCGCAGCATGTCGTCGAGCAGTGCGTTGGGCGCCGCCACTTCCTGAATCGCCGAACTCATCACGACATAGTCGAAGCTGTTGGTCTCGAACTGGGCGAGGCCGTCGTCCAGATCGACCTGCAGGACATTGACGCCCGCCGCGACGCTGGCGATCACGTTGTCGGGGTCGATCTCCAGGCCGTAGCCGCGTACGTGCTTGGTCTGCTGGAGGTGCGCCAGTAACGTTCCGTTGCCGCAGCCCAGGTCCAGCACGCGCGACCCGGGCGCGATCCAGTCGGCGATCAGCGCCAGATCGGCACGCAGGCCGTTACGCGTGGGGGTGCTTTGTGTGTTCATGCGCCCACCTCGGCTGCCACGCGGCCCATGTAGGCCTTCATCGTGTTCACGTAGTGCGGCATGGTCAGCAGGAAGTCGTCGTGGCCCAGGTCGGAAGCCACCTCGGCATAGGCGACCTCTTTGCCGGCCTGGACCAGCGCATCGACGATCTCGCGCGAGCGAGCCGGCGCGAACCGCCAGTCGGACGTGAACGAAATCACCATGAAGCGCGCCGTCGCCGGGCCAAAGGCAGCGGCCAGGTCCCCGCCGGTGGCATAGGCCGGATCGAAGTAGTCGAGCGCCTTGGTCATCAACAGATACGTATTGGCATCGAAGCGGCCGACGAACGACTCGCCCTGGTAGCGCAAGTACGACTCGACCTGGAACTCGACGTCGAAACCGTAGCCGATACGACCGGCCCGCAGGTCGCGCCCGAATTTCGCGCGCATGGCCTCGTCTGACAGATACGTGATGTGGCCGAGCATGCGGGCCAGCATCAACCCGCGGCGTGGGACCACGCCGGCTTCGTAATAGCGCCCGGCATGGAATTCCGGATCGGTGACGATGGCCTGACGCGCGATCTCGTTGAAGGCGATGTTCTGGGCCGAAAGCTTGGGTGCGCTGGCGATCACCACGGCATGACGCAGCCGATCCGGGAAATCGATCGCCCATTGCATGACCTGCATGCCGCCGAGGCTGCCGCCGACGACCGCTGCCCATGTCTCGATGCCCAGATGTGCCCGCAGGATGTTCTGGGCGCGCACCCAGTCGCCGACCGTGACCACGGGAAAGTCCGGGCCATAGTGGCGCCCGGTCTCCGGATTGATGCTGCCCGGGCCCGTGGAGCCGTTGTAGGCGCCGAGGTTGGCCGAGGCCACGACGAAGAATCGATTGGTATCGATCATCTTGCCGGGGCCGATGCACTTGTCCCACCAGCCGGGCTTGGCATCGTCGGCCTGATGACGCCCGGCGGCATGATGGTTGCCCGACAGGGCATGACAGACCAGCACCGCGTTCGAGCCATCGGCGTTGAGTGTCCCGTAGGTCTCGTAGTCGAGATCGAATTCGCAGAGCTGCTTGCCGCAGTCCAGCGCCATCGGCGCGGCGACGTGCAGTGTCTCCGGCGTGACCAGTCCGACCGAATGGGGGCTTGCGTGATCCGACATGACGGTGGCGTTACCGGAACAGGCCCGGCAGCGGCAGCAGGCGCGAGATGAGCTGCAGGCCGATGATCGCGACCAGCGGCGACAGATCGATGCCGCTGATGGTGGGCACGATGCGCCGGATCGGCCGCAGCAGCGGCTCATTGATGGTGAACAGGATCGCGGTGGCCGGCGTGTACTGGTTGGGCGAGATCCAGGACATCACGGCCTGCACGATGATGGTGAAGAAATACAGATTGCAGACCAGCGTTGCGCCCTTGAGGATCGCCCAGGCCACGGCCGGAATGAACTGCGGACCGAAACCCGGTGCGCCGAGCGCAAGATCGATCTGGATCAGCAGATAACAGAGGATGAAGGCGAACAGCAGCGCGGGCACGTCCAGATTGCGCCAGCGTGGGACCACGTTGCGCAGCAGATTGACCGGTGTGCGGGTCGTCTGCCAGACGAACTGCGATACCGGATTGCGGAAGTCGGCGTGGACGAGCTGCAGGACCACCCGCAGCAGCACGACGAGGATGTAAAGCGACAGGACCGTATCGACGAGAAACAGCAGCGCTTGGTTCGTGTTCGAGATCATGTTGAAGCTTGGTCGTCGGATTCGCTGTCGTCTTTCGACAGTTTGCCTGCCAGAACGTCCGCCCGTTCGGCCGCCGCGCGCATCGCCCCGCGCACCAGCCCGTTCAGATCACCCTCGGCAAAGTGGGCGAGCGCTTCGGCGGTCGTGCCGCCCTTGGAAGTCACCTTGGCCCGCAGCGTGGCCGGGTCGTCGCCCGACTCATGCGCCATGCGCGCGGCGCCGAGCGCGGTCTGCAGCACGAGGCGCCTGGCATCCTCGGGCGTCAGGCCAAGCTCGGTGGCGCCGTCGATCATCGCTTCCATGAACGCGAAGTAGTACGCCGGTCCGCTGCCCGAGGTCGCGATCACCGCATCGATTCTATCCTCGGTGTCCACCCAGGCGTTGATGCCGGCCGTGGCCATGACAGCATCGGCCAGCTCGCGCTGTTCGGACGTGACGCTATCGTCCGCATAGAGCCCGGTCGCGCCGATGCCGAGCAGCGACGGCGTGTTGGGCATCGTGCGTACGCAGGCGAAATCACCGCCCAGCCAGCGCTGCAGGGCCGCCAACGGGATACCGGCGGCAATGGACAACATCAACGGACGCCGTGGGCCCAGAGCCTGTACGAGATCGGCCACCGCAGCCTGCATGACCTGTGGTTTGACGGCGAGCACCACGGCGTCGACCGCCAGATCGGCTGCATCGACGTGCGATGCCGTGGTCACACCGTGGCGATCGGCCAGTGCCGCGCACTTGTCGGCGTTGCGATCGATCACGACGATATCGTCGCCGGCCCAGCCCGCGCTCCGCAGGCCGGAGACAAGGCTGGCCGCCATGTTGCCGCCGCCCAGAAATGCGATACGTGTGCTCATGGCCTTTCGCTCGGCAAAGGGCGCCATCATAAGACATGCAATGGCCACGGGCGAGCCGTGCTGTGGCTCTCGGCAGGGCGACGGTTTAGCATGAGTCGTTTTTCGCAACGAGCCGCGCGATGAATAGCCAGAATCTGAAGCAGATCGCCGAGGGCGGCGGCGCCCCCGCGGTGGACGTGGGCGACGCCGATTATCTCAAGCGGATCAATGCCGCGCGGGTCTACGATGTCGCGATCGAAACACCGCTGATGGCCGCGCCGCAGCTGTCTTCGCGGATCGGCAATTCGATCTTCCTGAAGCGCGAGGACATGCAGCCCGTGCATTCGTTCAAGCTGCGCGGCGCCTATAACAAGATCGCGAATCTCTCGGCCGAGGAAAAGGCACGGGGCGTGATCTGCGCCTCGGCCGGCAACCATGCACAGGGCGTGGCCTTGTCCGGTCGTCATCTGGGCATCCGCGCGGTGATCGTGATGCCGCGCACCACGCCGGCGATCAAGGTGCGTGCCGTGGCCGGTTTTGGCGGCGAAGTGGTGCTGCACGGCGACGGCTACG
The DNA here is from genome assembly GCF_003602005.1 of Salinisphaera sp. Q1T1-3. Taxonomy (GTDB): domain Bacteria; phylum Pseudomonadota; class Gammaproteobacteria; order Nevskiales; family Salinisphaeraceae; genus Salinisphaera. The sequence goes on from NZ_QZWD01000002.1 coordinate 61,430, forward strand.
ACGAGGCGGCCGCGCATGCGAGCGAGCTGATGGCACGCGACGGTCTGGTCTATATCCACCCTTTCGACGACCCGGACGTCATTGCCGGTCAGGGCACGATCGGCATGGAAATGGTGCGCCAGCATCCGGGCGATATCCACGCTGTCTTCGTCTGCGTGGGCGGCGGCGGCATGCTGGCCGGTATTTCGGCCTATCTGAAATCGGTGCGCCCGGGGATCCGGGTCATCGGCGTCGAGCCGGAGGATGCGGCGAGCATGGGCGCGGCACTGGCGGCCGGTGAGCAGGTCACGCTGCCGGAAGTCGGCCTGTTTGCCGACGGCGTGGCCGTCAAGCGCGTCGGCGACGAGACGTTCCGGGTCTGCCAGCGACACGTCGATGCGATGATGACGGTATCGATCGACGAGCTGTGCGCGGCCACGCGCGACATCTACGAAGACACGCGCGCGTTGACCGAGCCGGCGGGCGCCCTGGCCGTGGCCGGCGCCAAGAAATATGCGCAGGAAACGGGCATCCGCGACGAGCATCTGATCGCGGTGACGTCCGGGGCGAACGTCAATTTCGATCGTCTGTCGTACATCGCCGAGCGCGCCGAGCTCGGCGAGCACCGGGAAGCGCTGCTGGCCGTGACCATCCCGGAGCGTCCCGGCTCGTTCTTGAAGTTCTGTCACATCGTCGGCGATCGACCGATCTCCGAGTTCAATTATCGTTATGCCGATGACAGCGAGGCCCAGGTGTTCTGCGGTATCAAGCTGGCCAACGGCACGGCCGAGCGCGACGCGCTCATCGCCGACCTGCGCGACGCCGATTACGATGTACTTGATATGTCGCGCAACGAGATGGCCAAGCTCCACGTGCGGCACATGGTCGGCGGCCGAGCGCGCGGCGTCGGTACGGAGGTGCTCTATCGCGTTCAGTTCCCCGAACGGCCGGGCGCGTTGCTGAAGTTCCTGCAATCGATGGGCGATCGCTGGAACATCTCGTTGTTCCATTACCGTAATCACGGCCATGCGCACGGCCTTGTCCTGCTCGGCATGCAGGTCAGCGATGCCGATCGCCAGGCCTGCCGCGCGGCCCTCGATGCCATCGGCTACGAATACGCCGAAGAAACCGACAACCCGGTTTATCAACGGTTTCTCAAGGCGCCGTAGACGCGTTATGCATCGCACGGCGTCTTCGAAAGCGGGTGCGGTTGCCAAGCGCCGACGTTGTGTAGACTGAGCGCATTTCGCCGCCTGTATGGCGCAGGCCGGCCGATTCGCTCGGCCGGTGACACCGAGCCGAGCAAGTCCGATGTCCGATTCCAATTCGAAGTTCGTAATCCTGGCGGCGATGGGCGGCAACGGCCTGATCGCGGTTTCCAAATTCGTTGCCTCGGCCTTCACCGGCTCGACGGCGATGCTCGCCGAGGGCATTCACTCGGTGATCGACACCGGCAACCAGGGGCTGCTGCTGCTGGGCATGCGTCGCGCCCGCAAGCCGCCGGACGAGAAATTCCCGTTCGGCTACGGCAAGGAGATCTATTTCTGGAGCTTCATGGTCGCCGTGCTGTTGTTCACGCTCGGCGCCGGTATCTCGATCTTCGAGGGCGTGGAGAAGATTCTCCACCCACACCCGATCGATCATCCGCTGGTCAACTACATCGTTCTCGGGCTGGCGATCTGTTTCGAAGGCACGAGCTGGTTGATCGCGGCCAAGGAGTTCCGTCGCATCAAGGGCAGCTGGGGAGTCCTGGAGACCGTACGACGTGGCAAGGACCCGAACAAGTTCCTGATTCTGTTCGAGGACACGGCCGCGATCGCGGGTCTGGTGTTGGCGATCCTCGGGCTCGCACTGGTCCAGCTGACCGGCATCGAGATCTTCGATGGCATCGCTTCGATCGCGATCGGCTGCATTCTGGCGTTCTCCTCGGTCTGGCTCGCGATCGAGACCAAGGGCCTGCTGATCGGCGAGGCCGCCAACCAGTACGTTGTCGAAGAGATCCGCAAGATCGTCGGCGCCCATCCGTCGGTGGCCAAGGTCAACGAGGTGCCGACCATGCATATCGGGCCGGAATTCGTGCTGGCCAATATCAGCCTGCGTTTCAAGAACGGGTTGTCCGGCACCGAGCTTCAGGATGCGATCGCCGACATGGATCATCGCATCAAGCAGCAGTGCCCGACGGTCAAACGGATCTTCATCGAGGCCGAGTACAACGCCGATCCGGCGCCGAGTCATGATTCGGCGCCGCAATCGATGGAAGACGGCGAGGCCGACGACGACCCGAACGCGTTATCGTGAGCGAGCCCCCACGGCGCGACACGGTGGATGCCGTCGCGGTGCCGCGACGGGTCTGTCTGCTGCGGCTTTCCGCACTCGGTGATTGCGCCAACGTCGTGCCGGTCGTGCACACGCTGCAGGCGGCGCGCCCGGATATCGAGATCACCTGGGTGATCAACCGCGCGGAGGCCGGGTTGGTCGCGGATCTGCCGGGCGTGGAATGTCTGGTCTACGACAAGCACCGCGGACGGGCGGCGCGGCGCGATCTGCGTCGCGCGCTGGCCCGGCGCGACTTTGATGTGTTACTCGACATGCACGCGAGCTGGCGCGCGAACATGATCAGTCGCCATATCAAGGCAGGCCGGCGTATCGGATTCGATGCGCGTCGGGCCCGGGACGGGCAGCGCCTATTCGTCAATGAACGCATCGCGGCCGTGGCCAGCCGTCATGTGGTCGACGGTTTCCTGGCGTTCGCAGCGGCGATCGGGGCGGGGCAGCCGGTCTTCGACTGGCGTGTGCCAGTGGCCGACGCGGATCGGCAGGCCGCGGCCGTCTTGCTGGACGCGTCGGGTGCGGCCGATACGCGCCCGATCCTGTTCATCAGCCCCTGTTCCAGTCATAGTCGCCGGAACTGGCAGCCCGCACGATATGCCGCCGCGGCCGACCATGCCGTAAAACGTCATGCCATGCGCGTCGTGCTCGTCGGCGGGCCGAGTACCGAAGAACGCGCGATGGCCGATGCCATCCGGGCGGCGGCAGCATACGAACTCACCGACCTCGTGGGCCGGAGCAGCCTGAAACAGTTGATTGCGCTGCTTGAGCACGGGCGCATGCTGCTGACCCCGGATTCGGGCCCGGCCCATATGGCCAACGCGACCGCGATCACCACCATCGCCCTGCATGCGGCGACCGATCCGCGCCGCAGCGGGCCCTATCGCTCGCGCGGGCAGTGCGTGGACTATTTCGCGCAGGCCGCGGCGAGTTATCGCGATGCCACGCCGGATACCCTCAAGTGGGGCACGCGGATCGAGGACGACGCGGGTGTCATGGCCCTGATTCCCGTCGACGCGGTCACCTCTCGCATCGATGCCGTCATGATGGACGGCGGGTAAGGCAAGAGGCCGCCGGCGAGGGCGCTTTCATCTCGCCGGCGAGGCGTGTTCTATTCGGTCTCGGCATGCTCCATGTCGAGGATGAAATCCCAGTGGGGCTTGTCGATCGGCATCACGGACAGCCGGTTGCCCTTGCGCACCAGCGGCAGACCGTCGAGCGCCTCGGCGTGGTCCTTGATCTCCGACAGCGGAATCACGCGTGCGAGCTCGCGTTCGAAGGTCACGTCGACGCGGTACCAGCGGGGTTTGTCCGGGTCGGATTTCGGATCGTAGTGCGGATCCTTCGGGTCGAAAGCCGTATCGTCCGGGTAACCCTCGCGCGAGATGCGCATGATGCCGACGACGCCCGGCACTTTGGTGTTGGAGTGATAGAAGAAGGCGAGATCGCCTTCCGACATGCCGTCACGCATGAAGTTGCGAGCCTGGTAGTTTCGCACGCCGTCCCAGCCTTCGGTCTGGTTCGCGCGATTCTGCAGATCGGTGATGCTGAACTCGTCGGGCTCGGATTTCATCAGCCAGTAACGCATCGCGGGCTCGATTTCTTTTGTTGCCGAATGATGTCGCCAGTCTAACGCGTTGCCGGCCGATACACGCGTCGTTCGGTGACCACGGCATCCAGTGGCACATCCCACGGCCGTGCCTCGATGTGGGCCAGGCGCTGGGCTTCGAATGCGAAACCGATGCGCATTGGCCCGCGATACGCGGTTGCCCGCAGCGCGGCCAGGGTGCGGTCGTAATAGCCACCGCCGAGCCCGATACGTGCCGCCCGCGCATCGAAACCGGCCAGCGGCATGATCAACACATCGAGTGTGGCCACATGATACGACCGGCCGTTCGGCTCGGCGACGCCCAGCGCGCTGGTCCGCCAGGTCGTGTGGCCGCGTGATGTCGGTGCCACGAAACGCAGCCGGCTGTCCTCGACGCGCGGATAATAGATATGCGCAGCCGATGGCAGGAGATGAACGAGGCGCGTGATATCGATCTCGCTGGCCAGCGGATGATAGATACCGATACGGCGCGCACGACGCACCACCGGAAGCCGGCTCAAGCGACGACAGGCGCGGTGCGCGGCCGCTTTTCGCACGCCTTCAGGCAGGCGGCGTCGAGCGGACAGGGCCATCCGGCGCTGGTCGGCGACTGTTGTCGTCATGACACACGGACAACCTGGCAAAAAAAGGAGACCGGCATTCCCGCCTGTGCCGTCAGTCGTCCACTATCCTTGAGACAAGCGCTCAAGTGGGGCGTTTCTCGACACATTAGGTTTCCCGCTCGGTGGCGGGCCTACTCACCTGCGCCGGTTCCCGCCCCTGGTTAGGTAATTAGGCTCAAGGGGAACCGGGAGACCGTCGAACACTGCAGGAATGCCGGCCTGTGTATGGTACGACGGTGCCTTCGGGCTGACAAATAGCCAGGCGCAATGAATTCACATCGCGCGGCGCTATGATTCGTCGTCGAGCGCGGATTCGATGCGCAGTTGCAGCTGGGCGAGCCGTTCGCGCATCTCCTCGTCGCTGCCGCCGAGGCCGGCAGCGCGCCGTTCGACCTGGCTCTGCAGATCCAGCAGCTCGCGCGAGATGTTCAGAGCGGCCATGATCGCGATCCGTTCGGTGCCCAGTGTCTTGCCGCTGCGTTGAATCGCGGCCATGCGCTTGGACAGGTATTCGGCCGAGCGCAGCAGTGATTCGCGCTCGCCGTCGGGGCAGGCAACCGGATAGTCGCGCCCGAGAATGCGGATCGTCAGTGCTGTGGTGGATTTCTTGTCGCCGGCCATGAATGTCCCCGCCCGCCGAAAACGCGATTGTCTCGTCCTAGGGCCTGTTGATGTTTTGTCCGAGCACTTTCGTCGAGCGTCCGCCGTGCCCCCTGAAAGGCGTGATTCGCCACATCGTGGCGTGCCACGATCCAGACCCGCAACGCCGCCGGGCAGGATTCATGACCCAACCCTTCAGGACAAGCGTCCCCCAATCCAAGATACGACGGCAAGCCAGCCTTCCAGCACGCGGGCGCCGCATGACTGCGCAGCGCGTGCCAGGCCTCTTCTTGCCGCCCATCGCCCAATTCAGGAAGCGCTTGGCGCGGACTTACACGAAAAATCAACAGGTCCTAGGCTAGACGTTACCTGCTTGGGCCTCCAGAGCGCGAATCCTGTCGATGACCTGGCCGAGCTGATCCCGGATTTCGCGATTGCGCCGTGTCTCGGATTCGTGTGCCGCGCGCAGGGTCTCGTAGTCATGCTTGAGCTGCTCGTGGGCCGCCAGCAGGGCATGGATCTGGGCTTCGAATTCTCCGAGATCGAATTGGCTCATGGGGGTCTCGCACGATGATCGGCCGACGGTGGATGCCTGTGCCCGGTGCGCCGTCGTAAACCACGCATGGTAGACAAAAAAAGACCCCACCGCAGACATCTGTCGATGGGGTCCGACGAACGAGCCCTGCGATCGGGCTCGTCGTGTCAGTCACGTCCGCGCGTGTTCTACTCGATGAGCAGGAACAGCGCTCCCTGACCGCGGCGTACGTGCAGCAGCACCTGCTTGACGTCCGGCCCGGCCAGCTTGTGGAGCTGCGAGACGTTGGTGATCTGCTGACGGTTGACCGACGTGATCACGTCGCCCGGGCGCAGACCGGCCTGTGCCGCGGGGCTGCCGCGTTGCACGCCCGTGACCTGCACGCCCTTGACCTGGCCAGCCAGCGGATTGTCCTGACTGATCGGGCCGAACTGGGCACCGGCCAGACCTTCGGTCAGCGCACCGCCGGTGGTCGCATCGCCGGCACCGGTCATGCTCGAGGCGTTGCTGAGCGTGGCTTCGACCTGCTGCTTCTTGCCATCGCGCAACAGCGTGATCTGAACCTTGTCGCCCGGCGAGCGAAGCCCGATCGCGTTCTGCAGATCGGAGAAATTGTCGATTTCCTTGCCGTTGACCTGGGTGACCACGTCACGCTCCTTGATGCCGGCCTTGGCGGCGGGCGAGTCCGGCATGACCTGAGCGATCACCACCCCCTGATCGACGTCGAGCTTGAAGGCCTTGGCCAGATCAGGGGTCAGGTTCTGCCCGACGACGCCAAGCATGCCGCGCTTGACCTTGCCGTTCTTGATCAGCTGATCGGCGACCGACTTGACCAGGTTCGCGGGAATCGCGAAGCCGATGCCGATGTTGCCGCCGCTCTGGGACAGGATTTCGCTGTTGATACCGACGAGCTTGCCCTTCAGGTTGAGCAGGGCGCCACCCGAGTTGCCGGGATTGATCGAGGCGTCGGTCTGGATGAAGTTCTGATAGCGGCTGCCCTGACCGTCGGCGGGGCTGCCGATGTGGCGCCCGAGACCCGAGACGATGCCCGAGGTCACGGTCTGGCGCAGTCCGAACGGATTGCCCACGGCGACCACGAAATCACCGACGCGCAGATCATCGGAGTTGGCCAGCTGCAACTGCGTCAGATCATCGGCCTTGATCTGGATGACCGCAAGATCGGTCTCGGGATCGGTGCCCACGACCTTGGCCTTGAACTGGCGGTTGTCGTTGAGCCGCACTTCGATCTTTTCGGCGTCGTGCACCACGTGATAGTTGGTGACGATATAGCCCTTGCCGGCGTTGATGATCACGCCCGAGCCGGTGGCGGTCGGATGCGCCATCTGCGGCTGCTGCTGTTGCTGCTGCTGCGGTGCGTTGAAGAACTGCCGGAAGAACGGATCGTTGAACAGCGGGTTGCTCGGCGCAGCCTGAGCCTTGCCGGTGACCACCACGTTGACCACCGCAGGCAGTGTCTTGTCGAGCATCGGTGCCAGCGACGGGTTGTCGCCGGAGAGCATGCCGCTCGGTATCGATGCCTGTGCGCTCGTGCCCAGCAGCGCCAGAATCAGCAGGAAAAAGACGCGATAGCGCGTCGACGCCAGTTGTCTCATAAGTACGTTACTCGTCGATCTTGCGTGTCGAACCGGCAGCCGCCGGTGTCCCCGACGTTCAGACCACGGAAAGCCGCGCGAGTTTCATGTATGAGCCAAATCAGACATGCGGGTCCTGGGCGCGCGGTCGAGCGACCGTATGGTCGTGCCAGAGACGCGAGAGCGCGCGACTGCCCTGGCCGGCGAGCCGGGCGAGCAGACCGGTTGCACGCGGCATGCTGATGGCATATACATCGCGATGCTCCCGAGCGGCGGTCAGCATCAGGTCGTCGCTGGTGGCGATGTCGTCGACCAGATCGCGCGCCAGCGCCTCGCGGCCGTACCAGTGTTCGCCGGTGGCCACGGCGTCGATGTCCAGTTGCGGCCGATGCGTACCGACGAATGTCTTGAACAGACCGTGGGTGTTCTCCAGCTCGGCTCGGAACTTATCGCGTCCGGCGTCGGTGTTCTCGCCGAACAGGGTCAGCGTACGCTTGTAGTCGCCGGCGGTGTGCAGTTCGTAGTCGATGTGTCGCTCGTCGAGCCAGCGATGGAAATTCGGCACCTGGGCCACGACGCCGATGGAGCCGACGATAGCGAAAGGGGCAGCCACGATGCGATCGGCTACACAGGCCATCATGTAGCCGCCGCTGGCGGCGATCTGATCGACCGACACGGTCAGACGCACGCCGGCCGTCTTGAGACGCTCCAGCTGCGAGGCGGCCAGCCCGTAGCTGTGGACGAGACCGCCGCCAGATTCCAGGCGAAGCAGCACTTCGTCCTCTGTGTCGACCACCTGCAGCAGGGCATTGATGGCATGGCGCAGATTGTCGACCGCGGAGGCCCGGATGTCGCCGTCGAAATCCAGCACGAACAGCCGTGCCGGTCGGGCTGCATCGCCCTTGGCCTTGGCACGGGCCTTGGCCTCGGCCTTGCGTTTCTTCGCGCGGGCCTTGGCCTGGCTTTTCGATTCCATGGCATCGGAGAGCACATCGCCCATGCGGGTCAGACGCTCGTTGACGCGCTCGATCTTGAGGCGGCGCTGTTTTTCGCGGCGTGCGGCCACGATGCTCGAGCCGAGGATCATCACCACAAGCGCCACGGCGACCACGAGGGTCACCGTCTTGGCGAGGAACAACCCGTAATCGAGCGCGAACGAGAGCAGCGTATCCATGGGGTCTCCGATCAGCCGGCGGATGCCGGCGCCGACGGCTTCGGGGTGATCCAGCCGGCCAGTTCCTGGCGAATCAGCTGCGTGAACATGTCGACGTGGTCGGCGCGGTCGTTGAGGGCCGGGATATAGCGCAATGCCTTGCCGCCGTTGCTCTCGAAATAGTCACGGTTCTCTTCCTTGATCTCCTCGAGCGTCTCGAGACAGTCCGAGGAGAAACCGGGGCACATCACGTCGACGGTCTTGATCTCGCCGGCCGCTCCCCACGCCTTCATGGTTTCGTCGAGATACGGCTGGAGCCAGGGCTCGCGGCCGAAACGGCTCTGGAAACAGACCTTGTAATCGTTGCGTGTCAGGCCGAGCGCCTCGGCAAGCAGCCGGGCGGTCTCGCCACAATCGCGCGGATAAGGATCGCCCTGCTTGACGTAGCGTTTGGGAATGCCGTGGAAGCTCATGACGAGCTTGTCGGCTCGTCCGTGCGTGGCCCAGTGCTCGCGTACCGAGGCGGCCAGGGCATCGATGTAGCGCGGATCGTCGTGGTAGCGATTGATCTGGCGCAGCTGAGGCGGTTCCGGCCAGTCCTCGAGCACCTCGCTGACCTTGTCGAAGGTGGTGGCGACGGTGGTCGCCGAATACTGCGGATACGCCGGAAACACGAGGACACGTTTGCAGCCGGCCGCGTGCAGTTCCTCGAGACCGGCCTCGATCGAGGGGTTGCCGTAGCGCATGCCGAGTGCGACCTGGACGGGCGTCTCGAGTTCGGCATCCAGACGCGCCTGGATGCCCGCGACCTGATGGCGTGCATAGATGAGCAGCGGCGATCCCTCATCCATCCAGACCGAGGCATAGCCCTCGGCGGAGTTGCGAGGGCGCGTGGTCAGAATGACGCCGTAGAGAATGGGCAGCCACAAGGCCCGGTTGAGATCGATCACCCGCGGATCGGACAGGAACTCCCGGAGATAGCGTCGAACCGCGGCTACCGACGTGTCGTCCGGACTGCCGAGGTTGGTGAACAGCACGCCGATCGGCGCAGTATCATCGCGACTCATTAATAGTCTCTTGCTATCTTTTTCGTATTTTCAATGCGGCCATTCTATCCGAAATCGACGGCGCGCCGATACGGCCGCCGGTCGATCGGGACCGGTGGCCGCGTGTGAACATATCGTCCGGGCCGTACTTATCGGGAATCGAAATAGCGACGCGTCAGCCGGAAGATCACCGGCGAGAGCAGGAGCAGCGCGATGAGGTTCGGGATCGCCATCAGCGCATTCATGATATCGGCGATCAGCCAGACGACATCGAGCTTGATCACTGCGCCGGCGAAGATCGCGACCACCCAGATCACGCGATAGGGCGTGATGATACGGCTGCCGAACAGATATTCCGCGGTGCGCTCGCCGTAATAGCTCCAGGCCAGCATGGTGGAGAAGGCGAAGATCACGAGCCCGAAGGAGACGATCAGGCCGCCGGGGCCGGGCATGCCCTGGGTGAAGGCGGTTGCCGACAGGGCGGCCCCGGTCTGATCCTGCGACCAGGTGCCGGTCGCCACGATCACGAGGGCGGTCAACGTGCAGACGATGATGGTGTCGATGAAGGTGCCGAGCATGGCCACGACGCCCTGGCGTACCGGGCTGTTGGTACGCGCGGCCGCATGCGCGATCGGCGCGCTGCCGAGGCCGGCTTCGTTCGAGAAGATGCCGCGCGCGACACCATAGCGGATTGCCATGAGAATGCCGGCACCCGCGAAGCCGCCGGTGGCTGCACTGCCGGTGAAGGCATCCTGGCAGATCAAGACCAGCGCCCCCGGAACCGCGCCCGCATTGAGTGCGAGCACGGCCAGCGCGCCAATGACGTAGACCACGGCCATGAACGGCACGAGTTTTTCGGTCACACGGGCCAGACGCCGTACGCCGCCGAGCACGACGATGGCGACCCCGGCGGCCAACACCAGGCCGGTGATCCAGGTTGGAACGGCGAAACGACTTTCGGAGAGCACCTGCGAGACCGAGTTCGACTGCACCATGTTGCCGATGCCGAAGGCCGCGACCGTGGCGAACAGGGCGAACAGCAGGGCCAGCCAGCGCCAGGAGCGGCCGAGTCCGTTCGCGATGTAGTACATCGGGCCGCCGACGTGATCGCCGTGACGATTGGTCTCACGATAATTGACCGCGAGCACGGCTTCGCCGTACTTGGTGGCCATGCCGACCAGCGCAGTGATCCACATCCAGAAGATCGCGCCCGGCCCTCCCAGATGGATGGCGGTGGCCACGCCCGCGATGTTGCCCGTGCCGACGGTCGCGGAAAGTGCCGTGGCCAGCGCCTGAAACGGGGTGATATCGCCCGGTTCGTTCGTGGTCCGCCGACCGGAGAACAGCATTGCGAAACCGTAACCGAGCTTGCGCTGCGGCATGCCGCGCAGCCCGAGCGTGAGATAGAGCCCCGTGCCGAGCAACAGGGCCAGCACGACCGGCCCCCAGACCCAGTCCGAAACCGTCGACAATGCCTGCGTGAATGTTTCCATGCTGTTTCCCCCGACGCTACGCGTACCTGCGACCCCAAGGCCTGTTGATGTGCCCGGCGAGTTCGCGCCAGGCGCTGGATTGCCGCAAGACGGCGCTCGGCACGAGGGCTCGAATCGCCCATGCGAATTCGGCGAATGGCGCGTCGCGACGACTCGTGCCGTGCAATCCCCGATCGGCGGATTCTAAGGAACCTCTGATCTATTCATCCACGGTCGCGTTTGAGTCCCAAAAGGCCACGATACAAGGCGCATGGCGCCGCGTCATAGCCACTCTATGATCCAGCCATGCAACGCCGTAGCGCGGCCTTTTGGGCCAAACCGCTTAGCGGCCGGGCTTTTGCGCGCGCCTGAGCGGCGTTGCCGCTCGCTCATTTGCATTCAGCAAACGGCGCTCGCGGCGTCTTGTCAGACGCGCGCAAAAGACACCGGCGCGACCGTAGATGAATAGATCAGAGGTTCCCTAACGCGGCGCTTGGATAACACATCAATGACCCCTGATCCGCCACGCTACTTGATCAGCCCCTGAATTAGAATCCAGCCGATGCCGACCGGCGCGATGAAGCGCAATACGAACAGCCAGACACCGGCCCAGGGCGCGGCGAGCCGCCCCTGATTGGTCAAGGCCGTGACCGCTCGCGGGCCGAGCACCCAGCCGACGCAAAGTGCGGTCAAAATGCCGCCGACGGGTAGGGCGATCCATGTCGTGACGTAGTCGAGCAGGTCGAAGAATTTCTGGCCGAACAGCGTGTGCTTGGCCAGCGGGCCGAACGAGAGCGACGAGGGGATGGCGAGCAGCAGACAGGCCACGGCGGTGCCGACGGTGGCAGCGACGCGTCCGATCCGGAATTCGTCGGTCAGATAACACACGACCGCCTCGAGCAGCGAGATCGCCGATGTCAGAGCCGCGACCGCGAGCAGGACGAAGAAGACGAAGCCGAACAGGCTGCCGGCCGGCATGGCCTCGAACACGGCTGGCAGCACCAAAAAGGTTGTCCCGGCGCCACCGTCACCCGGCTCGAGCCCGGCCGCGAACATCGCCGGCAGCACCATGAAACCGGCCAGTACGGCGATCAATGTATCCAGCCCGACGACGGCCAGGGCATCGACGGGCAGATTGCGTTCGCGAGACAGATAGGAGCCGTAGGTCACCATTGCCCCCATGCCGAGCGACAGGGAGAAGAACGCCTGCCCGATCGCCGCGACCACCGTGTCGCTGGTCACCTTCGAGAAATCCGGGACGATGAAGAACGCGATGCCGGCCTGGGCGCCGGGCAACGTGACGGCGCGCACAACCAGAACCACCAGCAACACGAACAGGATCGGCATGAGCAGCTTCGAGGCGCGTTCGATGCCCGAACCGATGCCGCTGATGACCACGGCCACACAGACCAGCATGAACAGCCCGGCGTAGCCCACGGGCTGCCAGGGGTTGCCGGTGAGCTGTTTGAAGGTCGCCGACAGGGCCTCGCTGTTCATCGTCGACAGCGAGCCAGTGGCCTCGAAGACCGTATAGGCCAGAGTCCATCCCGCCACAACGATATAGAACGACAGGATCACGAAAGCGGTGAGAATGGCCAGCCCGCCGACGACCGACCAGCCGCGACCGGCCGTTTCACGAAACGCGGCCACGGGCGTCTTCTGGGCCATGCGTCCGATCAAGAGTTCGGCGATGACCAGCGACAGCCCGAAGACGACGATGCATATCATGTACAGGACAAGGAACGCGCCGCCGCCGTTTTCACCCGTCATGTACGGGAATTTCCAGATATTGCCGAGGCCGACGGCCGAGCCGGCGGCCGCCATGATGAAGCCGAGGCGCGATCCCCACTGGCTGCGCGTTTGCGTCATGAATAACTCCCGGAGGCACACGCACGATCGTCGACCGATCCGCGCGTCGTGGTTTAAGAAATCCTAAGTGCTGCGAGCCCGGGCCGTACAGTCGAGACACCCCGTGAATCCCTGCAACGATGGTGTCGTGGTCTCAGACGAGGCCCTGGATCAGGATCCAGACGATGCCGATCGGTGCGACGAAACGCACCACGAAGAGCCACGCCTGCGCCCAGGCGCCGACCGGTCTGCCATCCGGTCCGAGAGCCGCTACCGCACGCGGTCCGATGATCCAGCCGACCACGATAGCGGTCATCAGGCTGCCGAAGGGCAGGGACAGATTATTGGTCAGAAAATCGAGCAGCCCGAAGATCGAATAACCCATGATCCGGACGTGTTCCCAGACGCCGAACGACAACGAGACCGGCACCGCGAGCACCATACAGGCCAGTCCGGCCAGCGGTGCCGCCCGACCACGCGCGATGTCATGCTCGTCGCCCAGCCACGCCACGATCGGCTCGAGCAATGAAACCGATGATGTGAGCGCAGCCAGCGTCAGTAGCGCGAAGAAGCCGATCGCGATCCAGTGCCCGCCGGGTAGGGCAGCGAACACGGCGGGCAAGACCTTGAAGGTCGTGCCGGCGCCACCGGCACCCGGCGTCATGCCGGCGGCAAACATCGCCGGAATGATGAGCAGTCCGGCCAGCATGGCAACGAGCGTGTCCAGTAGAACGACCGCGAGCGCGTCGCGGCCGATATGGGCCGAGGCCCGCATGTAGGAGCCATACGTCACGAGTCCGCCGAGGCCGAGCGACAGAGAGAAAAATGCCTGGCCGAGCGCGGCCGAGACCGTTTCCCCGTCGATCGCAGACAAATCCGGTTTCAGTAGAAACGCGATGCCAGCGCCGGCGCCGGGCAGTGTGACGGCACGCGCGGTCATCACGACAAGAACCACGAACAACAATGGCATGAAAAGCTTCGAGGCCCGTTCGATGCCGCTGCCGACACCGCGCGAGACGATCACGACACTGATCGCCATGAACGCTGCGGCATAGCACAGCGGTGCGAGCCCGCTGCCGGTCAGCTGGTTGAACAGGCTTTCAAGCGTGCCGGCACTTGTGGCGTCGAGCGCACCTTCGATCGCATAGAAGAGATAGGCGATCGTCCAGCCGGCGACCACACAATAGAAAGACAGGATCAGGACAGCGGTGAGCACGCCGATGCCACCGACGAGCGGCCAGGCGCCGCCGGCCATCACGCGGAAGGCCCCGACCGGGTTGCGCCCGGACATACGCCCCAGCACCAGCTCTGCGATGACGAGTGCGAGCCCGAAACCGAGCACGAACGCCAGATAGAGGATCAGAAACGCGCTGCCACCATGGCCGCCGGCCATATAGGGGAACTTCCAGATATTGCCGAGTCCGACGGCCGAGCCGGCGGCTGCCATGATGAAACCGAGCCGGGAACCCCAGTGATCGCGACGCATGTCGAGACGTCCGTGGCGTCAAAAACGCGGCATTCTAGGGCCTGTTGAGGTTTCGTACGAGCGCCTTTTCGTCGAGAGACCGCAGTGTGTCCTGCAAGGCGCGAGTCGCAGCTTCGGGGGCAGCTGGGGTATGGCCAGACCTCGTCCTGCCGGTCCGCGTCTGTTCTCCAGGCGCGTGGGGCGGAGGCCAGCGGAGCGTGCACAGGCCCCGGGCGATCGCCCTCGCGCCCCGGACGGATATGAGCACGATGCGACCGCGCGAAGGTTCTGACTGTATCGGCGCGGGTTGTCGGCTTGGGTGGTCACGATGTGTATGCGACCGAGTCGCCTGCATCAGCCGGGCGACCGCATGGGTCGCCCGTAGACCGGAAACCGTGTTCCTGGCCGCCTGTCAGCTCGCGGGCGATTCCAGAATGGCCGTCACGCCCTGACCGCCGGCGGCACAGATGGAGACCAGGCCGCGCTTGTTCGGGCCGGCTTCGGCGAGAATCTTGGACAGGGTGGCTACGATGCGCGTGCCCGTCGCGGCGAAGGGATGGCCGATGCCGACCGATGAGCCCTTCACGTTGAGCTTGGTGATGTCGATCGAACCGAGCGGCGCATCGCGGCCGAGTTTTTCCTGACAGTATTTCTTCGATTCCCAGGCCTTGAGTGTGCACAGCACCTGTGCGGCAAAGGCTTCGTGTATCTCGTAGAAATCGAAATCCTGAAGCGTGAGGCCGGCCGCGTCGAGCATGTCCGCAACGGCATAGGTCGGTGCCATGAGCAGGCCTTCACCGCCGTCGACATAATCCACGGCTGCCGTGCGGGCAAAGGGAGTGAAATACGCCAGGATCGGCAGGCCGCGCTCTCTGGCCCATTCCTCGCTGGCCAGCAGGATCGACGACGCACCGTCGGTCAGCGGCGTCGAGTTCGCCGCCGTCAGGGTGCCGTTCTCCCGATCGAAGGAGGGCTTGAGTTTGGACAGTTTCTCCATGTCCGAGTCGGGACGCAGATTGTTGTCGCGCTCCACGCCGAGATACGGAAACACCAGATCGTCGTAGAAGCCGTCCATGTAGGCCTGGGTGGCATGCCTGTGACTGGCGAGCGCCAGCTCATCCTGCGCGCGGCGGGAGATCTTCCATTCCTTGGCCATCAGCTCGCAGTGCTCGCCCATGGACATGCCGGTGCGGGGTTCGGTCACCGACGGCAGATTGGGCACGAGATGCCGTGGCCGAAGCCTGGCGAACAGTTTGGCCCGTTCGGCGCCGCTTCGGGCGCGATTGATGTCGAGCAGGATCGAACGCAGTTCCTCGTTGACCGCGATCGGTGCATCCGAGGTCGTATCGGTGCCGCCGGCGATCGCCGAGTCGATCTGACCCATCGCGATCTTGTTGGCCAGTTGCAAGGTTGTCTGTAGTGAGGTGCCACAGGCGGCCTGTACGTCGAAGGCCGGCGTATGCGGGTCGAGATCGGTGCCCAGCACGGCCTCGCGCGTCAGGTTGAAGTCCCGGCTGTGCTTGAGGACCGCGCCGGCCGCGACTTCGCCGATTCGCGTGCCGGCCAGCTTGTACTTGGTCGACAGCGCCTTGAATGTTGCGGTCAGCAGGTCCTGGTTGGATTGATGCGCGTACTGCGTGTTCGATCGACAGAACGGGATCCGGGCGCCGCCAACGATGGCAACGCGACGCATTGTGGGTTCGGCCATAAATCCTCCGGAGTTGCCGAGCGAGCGCCGGCCTTGATTTTCTGCTGCTGACGATAATGCCTGCCGCATAAAGTGACAAGGAATCATTTCAGTTTTTGAATGGCTTGCATTGCGACAAAAAAATCGGGCCCGGCCTTGAAAGACCTTCCGAAGGCCGCATGAATGGCGGTGATAAAGATTGCCAATCGGCGATCTGTTGCGGTGTCAAAGCCGCTGGGTTTTATCAATCAACAACCTTTGAATTCTCGAGGAGAAGGGTGGCAATGAATATCCGTCCTCTACATGACCGCATCGTCATCAAGCGGCTCGAAGAAGAGCAGAAGACGGCCGGCGGGATCGTGATCCCCGACACGGCTGCCGAGAAGCCCCAGCGCGGCGAAGTCGTGGCCGTGGGCAACGGCAAGCCGCTCGACTCGGGCGAAGTGCGCAAGCCCGAAGTCAAGGTCGGTGACAAGGTCATGTTCGGCAAGTTCTCGGGCACCGAGATCAAGGTCGACGGCGAAGAAGTCGTCGTGATGCGCGAAGACGACATCCTGGCGGTGCTGGGTTAAGCCCGGGCCTTACGCTTAGGTACTGAACAAGGAAAGGAACAGTAGCAATGGCTGCAAAAGAAGTACGTTTTGGCGAAAGCGCGCGTCAGCGTCTGGTTCGCGGCGTCAACACGCTGGCTGACGCGGTCAAGGTCACCCTCGGCCCGAAGGGCCGCAACGTCGTGCTCGACAAGAGCTTCGGCGCCCCGACCATCACCAAGGACGGTGTTTCGGTCGCCAAGGAAATCGAGCTGGACGACAAGTTCGAGAACATGGGCGTCCAGATGGTCAAGGAAGTCGCTTCCAAGACCTCCGACGTGGCCGGCGACGGCACCACGACCGCGACGGTTCTGGCCCAGGCCATCGTCCGTGAGGGCGTGAAGGCCGTGTCCGCCGGCATGAACCCGATGGATCTCAAGCGCGGCATCGACAAGGCCGTGGACGCGGCTGTCGCCGAGCTGGCCAAGCTGTCCAAGCCCTGTGATGACGAGAAGGCCATCGCTCAGGTCGGCTCGATCTCGGCCAACTCCGACGAGGAAGTCGGCAAGATCATCGCCGATGCGATGAACAAGGTCGGCAAGGAAGGCGTGATCACCGTCGAGGAAGGCTCCAGCCTCTACAACGAGCTGGACGTCGTCGAAGGCATGCAGTTCGATCGCGGTTATCTGTCGCCGTACTTCGTCACCGACAACCAGACGATGACGGCCGAGCTGGACAACCCCTACATTCTGCTGTTCGACAAGAAGATCTCGAACATCCGCGACATGCTCGGCCTGCTCGAGAATGTCGCCAAGCAGAACCGTCCGCTGCTGATCGTCGCTGAAGACGTCGAAGGCGAGGCGCTGGCCACGCTGGTGGTCAACAACATGCGTGGCATCGTCAAGGTTGCCGCCGTGAAGGCGCCCGGCTTCGGTGATCGTCGCAAGGCGATGCTGGAAGACATGGCTGTGCTGACCGGCGGTCAGGTCATCTCCGAAGATCTCGGCATGACGCTGGAAAACGCTACCCTTGAGCATCTCGGCGAAGCCAACAAGGTCCAGGTGTCCAAGGAAAACACCACCATCATCGATGGCAAGGGTTCCAACAGCGACATCGAGAGCCGCATCGGCCAGATCCGCAAGCAGATCGAGGATTCCTCGTCGGACTACGACAAGGAGAAGCTGCAGGAACGCGTGGCCAAGCTCGCCGGCGGTGTGGCGCTGATCAAGGTCGGCGCGGCCACCGAAGTCGAGATGAAAGAGAAGAAGGCACGCGTCGAAGACGCCCTGCACGCCACGCGTGCGGCCGTCGAGGAAGGCATCGTGCCGGGCGGCGGCGTGGCCCTGCTGCGCACGCTCAAGGCCATCGAAGGCGTCAAGGGCGCCAACGCCGAGCAGGATGCCGGCGTCCGTCTGCTGCGTCGTGCGGTCGAAGAGCCCCTGCGTCAGATCGTGTTCAACAGCGGCGGTGAGCCGTCGGTCGTGGTCAACGAAGTGCTGTCCAAGGACGGCAACTACGGTTACAACGCGGCCACCGGCGAATACGGCGACATGGTCGAGATGGGTATTCTCGATCCGACCAAGGTCAGCCGTACCGCGCTGCAGAACGCGGCCTCCATCTCCGGCCTGCTGCTGACCACCGAAGCAGCCGTGGCCGATGTCCCGGACGACGACGACAAGGGCGGCGCCGGCGACATGGGCGGTATGGGTGGCATGGGCGGTATGGGCGGCATGATGTAAATGCCGTCTCGCCCGGGCGCACCCGCCCGCTTGACGAAAGAAAAGAAGAGCCCCGCATTCGTGCGGGGCTCTTTTTTTTGGGTATCGGGTAGGCGCGAGTGGCCGTCGCTGTTAAGTTCAGCGTCATCGAAGGGGGAGGCGTCAGCCGCACGATGATGCGATGGGCGCCGGCATTCATCAGGGATATCACAAGGCTCGGCCATGCAGCACTGGCAGGTCAGGCAGCTGACTCGCGGCACGGGTAACTGCGTTTATCATGCGCACAGTTATTACGACATTCCCGTGTTCGATCCGAGCAGCCGGTTCGTGGCGACACACCGCATGGGGTTTGCCGATCGGCCGATCGAGGCCGAGGACACGGTCGAGATCGGCGTGGTCGAGGTGGCGACGGGGCATTGGCAATCGATCGGCCGGAGTTCGGCCTGGAGTTGGCAGCAGGGCCCGATGGCGCAGTGGCTGGGCGGATCGGCCACGCAGCTGTGCTGGAACGATCGGGACGATGACGATCGTTTCGTGACGCGCCTGTGGGACATGGCCGACGGTCGAAGGCGCACGCTCGCACGATCGAGCTATGCGGTGGATCCGCACGGGGGATTCACCCTCGGTATCAATATGGCACGGCTGGACACGCTGCGACCGGGCTATGGCTATGCCGGCGGACGTGGTGCGCGCCTCGACGCGCCGGCACCGGATGATGATGGCGTCTGGTGCCAGAGCATTGCGACCGGCGAGTCGCGTCTCGTGCTGAGCATCGCGCGCGCCCGCGCACACTTGATGGAGCAGCTGGATGGGGCCGACGGATTCGATGCGCTTCGGAATTATTTCGATCGCGCCTCGGACCCGATCTTCTGGTTCAACCACGTCAAGATCGCGCCGTCCGGGCAGCGGTTCACGGTCAAGCTGCGGTTCCGAACGCGCGACGGCGGCTGGTCGGACGAGCAGGGCATCAGCCTGACCTGCAACCTCGACGGCACGGCGTTGGCCGTTCTGGCCACGGCGCCCTCGCACGTGATCTGGTATGACGATCAGCGGCTGTTTCTCTGGCAGCGCGATGCTTTCTATTTCTTCCACGACGGCGTCGACGGCGGCGCGCGCGGACAGGCTATTGCGCCTGATGTCGTAACGCAGAACGCGCATATCCGTTATCTGCCCGGCCGGCCGGATGTGTTCGTGGCCGACACGCCGTATCGCGAAGAGATCAGGCTGTTTGTGCATGACGAATCCAGTGGCCGGACGCGCGATCTGGCGACATTCGCGCATCATCGGCCGGCGCGAAGCCCCTTTCGCTGCGATCTGCATCCCTGCCCAAGTCCGGATGGTCGCCATATCGCGGTGACATCCCTCCAGGACGGGGGGCGACAGCTGTATGTGTTGAGCTGCGCGGAGCCGGCCTCGTCATGACATCGCCCGGACGAATCGAGTCGGCCCGACTTCATCTGATCAGCTGTGTCGGCGTTGATCACGACCTGGCGCTGCTCGAGCGTTTCATCGCGCACTACCTCGAGCTCGGCGTGCCGGCCTGCAATTGTCATCTCATACTCAACGCGTCTCGCCTCGATGATCCCAAGCTGGTTGAGGCGAAACGCCAGCTTGCCGCTTGGGACATCACGCCGACCGAGCAGTGGATCGCCCCCTACACGAGTGCTGACATGTGGCAGCGCCGGCGTGATGTCCAGCGGCGATGCGTGCCGGCCGATGACTGGCTGATCAGTGCGGACGTCGACGAATTCCATGAATATCCGACGGATCTCGGCCGTTTCCTCGCGTTCTGCGAAGCCAACCGAATCAACTGCGTTGACGGTGTTTTCGTCGACCGGCTCGCCGCCGACGGCACCATGGCCGAAGTCGATGCGACCACGCCGTTGGCCGGGCTGTTTCCCGAGCAGCGGATACTTCAGGGCTCGGTGTTCGGGTTTGGCCCGTCACACGATGTGTACGGCAGCATCAAGATGATGGCGGTCCGGGGCCGATGGTTGCTCGGCCGTGGTGGTCATGCGCCGATCGCGGGCGAGACCGGGCACAAATTCCTTTACGGCCGGCATATCGGGGCATTCGATAACAGCGCCGATCCGGCATTCCGGGCACGTTTCCCGACGCGCGTGCACCATTTCAAGTGGACGAGCACGCTGGCCGATGGCCTGAGCCGGCGTGTGAGCACCGCGGGGGCGAGCCTTGCCGGCCAGGAATACGGCCGCCAGATCCTGTCTCATCTGGAGCGCGGCTCGGGCCGGATCGCGTTGTCGCGGGCGCCGCGTGTCCGCGATGTTCCGAAGCGCGGCGGTATCGGCATGCTCGTGACGCGATGGATCCGGCGCCGCGAGAAGCTCCGACGCAAGATGCGTAAGCGGATCGCGGGTCTGACCGGCGGACAGGCTTCGTGAAGCGCAGCCCGGCGCCAATCACCGCCGACAAAGTGCTCCGGCGTGCCGCGGCTCTGCATCTGGCGCCGACGCACGGCGAGGCGGTCGGCGAGGATCGGCAGGCATTGAAGACACGACCGTTGGTCAGTGTGCTGATGACCGTGTACAACGCCGGCGATTTCCTCGAGCCGGCCATCGAGAGCGTTCTGGGTCAGACCTGGACGTATCTGGAGCTGGTCATCGTCGACGATGGCTCGACCGATGGCAGCCTGGAAAGAATTCGTCACGCCGGCTGGCGCGACGCGCGTGTTCGCGTCATCGAAAATGAACACAATCTCGGACAACCCGCCAGTCGTAACAAGGGTATTCAGGCGCTACGGGGTGATTTCCTCGCGTTCATGGATGCCGACGATCTATCGCATCCCGAGCGCTTGTCGCGTCAGGTCGCGTTTCTCGAGGCTCATTCGCAGATCGATCTGGTGGGAACCTGCTGGTCACCGATCGATGTCGACGGGCAGTTGTTGCCGCGCAAGACGCGCCAACGCCAGCGATTCACCTCCCACCAGATCGCTGCTCGTCTACTGTTCTATTGTCCGATTCATCATCCGACCATGATGATCCGGGCGCGGGTAGCCAAGGATCTCCATTACGACACGGCATTTCCGGTCGCCCAGGATCACGACCTGTGGGTGCGTCTGATGCCGAACTATCGTTTCGCCGTGCTGCCGGAGTGCCTGTTCTACTATCGTCAGCACGACCACCAGGCGATTTCGGATGGCAACCGCATGATGGCCGGACGGCGGCGTATCTTCGAAAAACAACTCGCCGAACTCGACATCGATTTCGACGCGCAGGACTCCTACCGCCATTTTCATCTGTTCCATTTCCGGGGGCGCAATCTGTTTCGCGCGCAGTGTGCGGAGCCGCTGGATGTCGATTTCGTCCGTTGGGCGGGCCAATGGATGGCGCGGCTCGCCGCGGCGAACCGTCACAAGCGTCTCTATCCCGAGCCGGCATTCTCGCGATTTCTGGGCGCGCGATGGCTCTTTGTCTGTCGCAAGGCGTCCGCCGAATCCGATGCGCCCCTGCGTATCTGGGCCATTTTCCTGCGGTCGTCGCTGACACGGGCCGTCGCCCGAGCCCTGCTGGCACGCGAACTCGATCCGTTCTAAGGGTGGGGTTGATATGTCGCCCGGGCGCCGTGTCGGCGTCCACGGATCGCCTCCTGCGAGGTGCTCGCGGTCGATTTTCATGGGTCGCCTTCCCGTTTGGGCGAAGCGTGCTGACATAAGCGAATAAGACAGCGATCCCGTGTCCCGCGAGGTGAGCGTATAACCACGCGCCAAGCGTGCGATGCCCTGTCTGGCCGCCGACCGCCCATGCCAGGAAGGACTTGGCGCGGACTCGTACGACACGCCAAAAGGCGCGAAGCACGGCTTATCGGCCGTCGCACCCGGGCGCGGCCAGTCGATAGCCGTTGTTCCGACGCGGCATGCCGCGCGCTGTCACCGCGATAGGCGCGGGTTGGCGGGCCGGATCACACCGGCCGGTGCCGCAGGTATGATCACGTACCCAAACACAACCGACCGCCGGCCAGTGGCCAAACGCAACGCCTTGGACGATAAACCCGACGCCGAGTCCAGACGCATCGTCTTCTGTCTGCCGGCCCTGGCACAGGGCGGTATGGAACGTGCGACGCTGATGCTTGCCGAGGCGCTGTGTGAGCACGGCTGCGCGGTCGATATCCTCTTGGAACGGCGCGTTGGCGGTTATCTCGCGGACGTTGCGCCTGCTGTCGGCCTGCACGCACTGCACAAGGGCGCCAAGTGGGCGGCGTATGCGGCCCTCATTCGGGCCTGGCCACGTTTCGGGACGAGTCAATGGCTGCGCTGGCTCGTCGGTCGGCGCCATTATCTGCCGATTCGACGGCTGCCCTCACTGGCGGCTTATCTGAAGCGGACACGGCCCGACGTGATGTTTGTCTCGCACGGCCGGATGCCGATTCTGGCGATTCTGGCGGTGCGCATGGCCGGACTTTCCACGCGTATCGTCATCATCGAGCACAGCACGCTGTCGCGCTGGCTCGAGGTCTTTACCGATCAGCCTGAAAAGCACGACAAATGGCGATATCGCGTCGAACTGGCCCGTCGTTTCTATCCATTCGCGGACCGTATCGTGGGCGTATCGCATGGCGTGACCGAGGATCTGACCCGGTTGCTCGGCCTGGCGCCATCGAAGACCGGCACAATCTACAACCCGGTGCGTCTGCCGGAGCCGACGAGCCTGCGGCCACCGGCGCATCCCTGGTTCGATACCCCGCGCGCATGCCCGTTGATCGTTGCCGTCGGGCGTCTGGTCTCGGAAAAGGACTTCGCGCTGTTGATCGATGCCTTTGCCGAGCTGCGCCGGCATCAGGCGGCTCGCCTGATGATCATCGGGGAAGGGGAAGAGCGCGCGTCGCTGGAAGCACGGATCGCCGCGCTTGGCCTGTCGGCCGACGTGGTGCTGCCGGGCTGGTGGGCAGATGCGCAGGCGGCCATGGCGCATTCGGATCTGTTCGTGCTGTCGTCGAGGTTCGAAGGCCTGGGACTGGTGCTGATCGAGGCGATGGCCGTCGGTTGCCCGGTCGTGTCCGTGGATTGTCCGAGTGGGCCGCGCGAGATTCTCGATAACGGTCGATACGGGACGCTGGTGCCGATGGCCGAGCCGGTCGCCCTGTCGCGTGCCATGACGGCCATGCTGGCCGCACCGACGTCGGCCGATACGCTGCGCGCGCGTGCCGCCCAGTTCTCGACCGCCAATGCGGTCCACGAGTACATGCGCCTGATCGCATCGGTTACCGCCGACGGGCAGGCCGGAGAGGAAACCCTGACATGACATCGAGCCGCCCACGAGTGACGGTTTTCATCCCGGCCTACAATGCCCAGACCTATATCGCAGAGGCGATGCAGAGCGTCCTCGATCAGGCGTTTGCCGATGTCGAGCTGCTGGTGATCGATGATTGTTCGACCGACGAAACCTGGACGATCTGTCAGCGATTCGCCTCGGATCCCCGGGTTCGGCTCGAGCGCATGCCGCGCAACAGATCCCGGCCCGTCGTTCGCAATCGCGGCCTGGCACTGGCGCGAGGCGACTATCTGGCACTGCTGGATGCCGACGATCGATGTCTGCCCGGGCGGCTGGCGCAGCAGGTTGCCTATCTGGATCGATATCCGGATATCGATGTGCTGGCGACGCGCTGGCAGGGCATGGATGCCCGCGGCAGGCCGCTCAAGGCCAACCAGAACGTCGGTCGGCTGTCGCCGGATACCGTGAAGTGCTACCTGCTGTTCCGCGGCATCATCCATAACCCGACGGTCATGGTCCGGCGCGAGGCCATCGCCGCCTACGCCTACGATCCGGCGTTCGCGGTGGCCGAGGACTACGATCTCTGGGCGCGCATGATCCCGCATCATCGTTTTGCCATGCTGGCCGATCGACTGACCGCCTATCGCATCTACGCCGAGCAGGCCTCGAGCGCTCGCGCCGCGGAAAGCCGGGCACGGCGCTGCGATATACAGGCCCGTGAACTGGCCGCGCTCGGCCTGACGTTCACCAACGACGACGTCCGGCGACACAATCTGCTCTATACCGGCAACCGATTGTTCCAGCGTGTGTTCGAGCGCCCGATGGACGCTCGGGATGCGCGCTGGGCCGCGGACTGGGTGACACGCATCATCGCGGCCAATGCCGAATCGGGGCGGTTTCCGGAGCCGGCACTGAGCCGGCTTTGTGCGCGATTACTGGCCAACGTCTGTCGCAAGGCACGTCCGAGGGGCGGGATCGGCGTCTGGCGGGCGCTGTATCAGGCCGGCCTCGGGGGCGCACTGGCAGCATCGCTCGTTGCCGACTGGAAACAGGCGTTGGTGCGTTCGCCCGGGCGTTGATCGTTGCTCAGGCGGCGAGTGTGGCCAGCTGGTGCGCGAGCCGGGCGGTGTAGGTGTCGATGGAAACGCCGTTCGTGGTCGCAAGACGACGCGCCGAGGCCGCTGCGCGGGCATGCGCTGCCGGGTCGTCGTACCAGCGGGCCAGCGCGTGTGCGATATCCGCCGGGAAGCAGGCTTTCGGTTCGGTCAGCCGATCGTTGTCGGGATCGTAGCAAACCGGCGGTAAATCCATCGTGGCGGTCGCGTAGTCCGCGGCGTAGGCGGCTCGCGACATGCGGGGCACCACGAGCTGGCCGGCGGGTTCGTTGCCGAACCATTCCGGCATGCCGTCGACATGGGTCGCCACGACCGGGCAGCCCGCGCTGCTGGCCTCGCGCAGTACCAGGCTGCCGGCGTCGTGCAGTGCCGGATGCACCAGGCAATGGATGCGGCGATAGAAGGCATGCATATCCCGGATTCGTCCGAGCCAGCTGACCCGCTCGGCCACCGCCAGACGTGCCGTGCGTTCGCGAAGATGGGCGGTCGCCGGTCCTTCGCCGGCGATTATCAGGCGGCAGTCCCGTCCCTGGGCGACGAGAACGGCGAGTGCTTCGATCGCCAGGATGACACCCTTGATATCGGTCAGGCGGGCGGCCACGCCGAATACGAATGGTGCGTCGCCGCGCCAGGTCAGGGCGTGCGTCTGCGACGCGATGATCGGGTCCGGATTGGGGCAGATCGCGATTGGCCCGGTGTAGTCCCAGTGCAGCCGAAGCATGCGGGCGCTCGCGTGCGAGCAGGCGATGGCATGTGCGCACCACTGTTGCATCTGTGCCCATTCCGGCGGCCGGTACCACGCCAGGCCGTGGTCGTAATAACCGGTGGGCGTGGCGCGACAGGCATCGCGGGTGTAGCGATCGGGCAGCCGGTTCCAGAGCACGGCCGGCCCGTGACGACGGATCAGACGGGCTGCGCGGGACTGGCGCAGTGTCTTTGGCCGTTCCGGTAGACGAAACGGGCCCGCATGGGCGAGAACGCGACAGGCAACATTGTTGTCCTGCAACGCCGTCATGAACGGTCCTGCCGGCCCACGGTTGACGGCGAGAACCGAATCGCCCCGATTTGTCTTCGGGCCTGTCGGCGTCGCGAGATAGGCAAGCAGCAAGCGCTCCATGCCGCCCACCGCTGCGGCTTCGATCAGATGCAGCATATCGGCCTGTCGTCTGTCGCCCGGCGCAAGGCAATGACTCTACACGATCGACGGCCGTCGGCCCGATCGGCAGGTCTCCGGGCGTCGGTCATCGGCCAAGTCCCGTTCAGCTTGCCTGCGGACACCGCGGTAGTATGCGCCTCGCCGAGGACGGGGTGGTGACGCACGCGTTGTTCTGAGGAGGCAGTATCAAACATGCTGATAGTGCGGGATGCGCCGATCACGACGGTCGGCTCGGGTGGTTATCTGCGGAGTCTGCAGATTGCGGAACTACTGGCATTGCACGGATATGCGACCGTCGATCTCCTGCCGGGCACGCTCAAACCGCGGGATCGTCTTGAACGACAACATCGCAAGCGACGGATGAAAATGCTCGCTCGACATGCCTCGCCGCACGAGCAGGGTGATCGCATGCAGCGCAAGCGCACGGCCATGCAGTACGAAAATACCGCTGCGCTGATCGACAGCCTGCCGAACGTGGATCTGTTCGTCTGGGAACGCACGACGCGTCACGGCAGTCTGGCCGCCGCCCGGGCACGGGCGATTCCCACCGTCGCGTTCTGTCATAACCTGGAATCGCTGGTTCCGGACGAGCAGCTCTCGTATGCCCCGCAGGGCGATCCGCATGCCCGTTTCGCGGCCGAGTGCGAAAAACTGGCCGCGGCCGACGCCCGTGTCGTCATCTCATCGCGCGATCAGTGGCTGCTCGGGTTGTTCGGCATCGAAAGCCATCATCTGCCGTATTTCCCGCCAGCCGCGCGTAGTCGCTGGCTGGCCACCATCCGCGCCGAGCGTGCCCCCGAAGCCGCGCCGCGCCGTCTGCTGCTCATGGGCTCGGCCTTCTACGGCCCGAACCACGACGGTATGCGGCGCATGCTCGGCCTGCTGTCTTCACTGCCGGCGGTCGGTGGTTCGCTTGTCATTGACGTCGCGGGCTTCGGCTCGGAACGGTTGCGCGATGCCTGCAACGGTCCCGGCGTCTGTTTCCACGGCGCCGTGTCCGATACCGACCTGGCAACGCTGATGCGTGGTGCCTCGGCGGCGATCATCTTTCAACACAGCGGCAGCGGCGTTTTGACCCGGATCACCGATTATCTGCTGGCCGGTCTGCCGGTACTGGCCAATCCGGTTGCCGCCCGTGACCACGAGCACGAGCCGGATGTGCACATATTTCGTGACGATACGGAACTGGCGGGGCTCGTCGCCGAGTGGCCGTTCGCACATCGGGCCCGAGCGCCGCGCGATCCAGCGAGAGCCAGCGCCCGTGTCGGCGAATGGCTCGCCGGTCTGGTCGGGCCACGACGCGCCGGATAAGGCTCAGGTGGCGCGGCGTTGCCAGACACGGGTATGAAGCTCGGCCTTGAAGTCCGGTTCTTCGTTGTCGAGTTCCAGATCGCGTGAGAGATAGATCAGTTCCAGATCGCGGCGCTGCATTGCCTGGTTGGCGCCGCTGTCGAAGAAATTGGAACTGGCGATCAGGTATCGCGTGTCCGGTTGTCGCGCCAACCCTTCGAAGTGTCGAACCAGTCGCGACAGCGCCTTGGGGCGCTTGCGCTTTTTCAGGTCCTTGAACACGTAATTGATGCTGTTGAAGAAACAGATACAGAGGCGATCGATATCGAGATCGGGAAACGTATGGTTTATCAGATCGTGCTCGTTGATCTCGGTATTCATGCCGAACTGATGATCGAAGATATCCGCCCCGAAACGACGTCGGGCGGCTTCGTGCGCGGTATCGAAATCCACGGCCAATGACTTGATGTGCGGGTGTCGATCCTTGACCGCCCGTGTGAACGTGCCGATGCCCGAGCCGTAGTCGACGATCCAGTCGATCTCCTCCCAACGGATGTATTTGTCGAGGCGCGCCACGACGTCGAGATAAGAGTGATGATTGATTGACGAGCCCAGACCCCAGGGGTCGTCGACCAGTTCGTAGAGCTGGCGACATTCATCGCGCGTGATATCGCGATTGTTGCGATAGGCATCCAGGATCTGGTCGGGGTTGCGCATCGAGTCAAACGGTTTCGGTCGGCAGCCGTATTCTACGGCAACGATCGGTGATTCCGGTTCCTCCCGTCTTCGGCCCCGGCGGGCACCCCGTTTACAACACAGCGGCCTGATTGCCGTGACGCGCCCGGCGGCGTGTCAGTCGCGTGGCGGCCGAGCGCAGATCGATACGCGGTCGATCCAGCCGGCCAATCAGCCCGACTCGGGCCCGCCAATCGGGCGCATTCATCGTGTACCCGGCGGAATAACCGGCCTGTCGTGCTG
Source organism: Salinisphaera sp. Q1T1-3 (assembly GCF_003602005.1). Classification (GTDB taxonomy): domain Bacteria; phylum Pseudomonadota; class Gammaproteobacteria; order Nevskiales; family Salinisphaeraceae; genus Salinisphaera. The sequence continues at coordinate 89,361 of NZ_QZWD01000002.1, forward strand.
CCTGGCGAACGCGGGCATCGGTATGACCGTAGGGATAGGCCACCTGCGCGATCGGCCGTGCCAGCCAGTCGGCGAGACGGGTCCGGGCCGTGGCCAGTTCCGAGACCAGATCGGCATCGGCAAGGCGTCTCAGATCGGGGTGGCTGTGTGTGTGGGCGCCGATGGTGATCAATGGATGGGCGGCCAGCCGCGTGAGCGCATCACGGTTCAGGTAGCGCCGGGTGAGCTCGGCCGTGGTCGTGCCGCTGGCCTCCAGCAGCCGGGTCTGTTCGCGTAGTCGTTCGGCGATGGACAGACCGGCCAACCGGTCGAGCGTGTCACGCTGGTATTGGCCCGGCTCGTCATGCGCAGGTCTTTCGAAACGCCATGCGCCCGATTCGATGACTGCCTCGACGACGGCCTCCATCGGCGCCGCGCTGTCATCGATGAAACCGGTGGTGACGAAGACGGTCGCCGAGCGTTCGTGGCGCTCGAGAATGGGCAGAGCGGTCTCCAGGTTGTCCAGATAGCCGTCGTCGAAGGTCAGATGACAGCGCCCCGCGAGCCGCGACAGCAGGTCGTCCAGCATGTCGGGGGCGACCCGAGTATGGCGCTCGGCCGACCAGGGGGAGGCAGCATCCGGATCGGCGATACCGTGGCCGCAGAAGACCGTGTCTCGCGGATAACGTTTGAATCCCATAGGGTGTCGGTTTCGTGGGCCGCGACGCGGCGGCATCCGGCAAGGCTATCATGAGCCATGGCGCATCGAATCCGGCCGGGCGATGGGACGGCAGTGCCGTCGGTATGGCCGGGTTTGTCGAGGGCTTTGAATGACACAAGACAACAACACCGACCGCGCCCGATCCGAGGTCATCGACGAGGCCAGTCGTTTCGTCGCGCAGTGGCGTTCGCGTCATCCCGATCGGGCGGCAGCGCTCGTCTCGCAGGGCCGACTCGACAGCACCGGCACGGCCATGCCCGAGCCGGCGCCAACGGTCGTCGAAGGCGAGGATCTATCGGCGGCACTGCGGGCCTATCGCGATGAGTCGCTCGTCGTCATCGCCTGGCGCGATCTCGGCGGGCTGGATGACCTGGAGGCCACGCTGGCCGCGCTGTCGTGTCTGGCCGATCGCTGCATCGAGGCCGGCCTTCGGGCCGCCGAGCAGGCGGTTGCCGCCCGCTACAAGCCGCCGCGGGATGACGGCGGCGAGCCGGCGCGGCTGGCGGTGATCGGGATGGGCAAGCTCGGTGGCTGCGAGCTGAATTTTTCCTCCGATGTCGATCTGGTCTTTGCCTACGACGAGAGCGCCACGCTGCCGGCCGATGCCGATATCGACGTGGCCGGCTATTTCCGCAAGGTCGCCCAGCGGCTCGTTCGCATGCTGTCGGAGAACACCGCGGAGGGCTTCGTCTATCGCGTGGATACGCGGCTTCGGCCGTTCGGCGATGCCGGCGCTCTGGTGGCCAGCCTGCCGGCGATGGAATCGTACTACCAGAATCACGGCCGGGAATGGGAGCGCTATGCCTGGGTCAAGGCACGGCCGGTCGCTGGCGACAAGGCGGCCGGCAACGCGTTGATCCGCATGCTGCGACCGTTCGTCTATCGGCGCTACCTGGACTACGGCACCTTCGAATCGATCCGCGACATGAAACGTCTGATCGATACCCAGGTGCGTCGTACCGATGCCGCCAACGACATCAAGCGCGGGATCGGCGGCATCCGCGAGATCGAATTCGTGGCCCAGGCATTTCAGCTGATTCGGGGCGGCCAGGAACCGGACCTGCAGGATGCGCGTCTGCGTCCGACGCTGGCGCGCCTGGCCGATGCCGGCCATCTGGCCGCCGAGACGGCGTCCCAGCTCGATGCGGACTATGTCTATCTACGCCGGCTCGAGAATCGACTGCAGATGGTCGCCGACCAGCAGACACACGAATTGCCGAGCGATTCGGCCGACCGGGATGTCATCGCCCGGGCCATGGGGTTTGCCGATCTCGCGGCCTTCGATACCGAGACCGAGACGGTGCGCCATCGGGTGCATGAGGCTTTCGATCGGATCTTCATCGAGTCGACGGCGCCGACACCCGCCGCCGATGAGGCGCTCGATGCGCTCTGGGCGGGGCAGCTCGAGCGCGGTGCGGCCGAGACGCTGTTGACTGGTTACGGCGTCGATGCACCCGGCGTGGTCCTGGACGCGCTGGACGGTCTGCACGATCAGCGTCTCTATCGGATGCTCGGTGACCGCGGCCGGCGCTGGATCGCCCGGCTCGTGCCGCTGATCATCGCCGCTGCCGGCCGGACCAACGAGGCGACCGGGGCCATCACGCGTACGCTGCGCGTGGTCTCCGAAATCGTTGGGCGCAGCAACTATATCGCGCTGTTGGTCGAACACCCGGCAGCACTCGCCACGCTCATGCGTCTGTGCGCGGCCAGCAGCTGGATCACGAGCCGGATTGCCGAGCAGCCGGCGCTGCTGGATACGCTGCTCGACGCACGCCAGCTCTACCGACCTGCCTCGCGGGCCGAGCTGGCGGCCACGCTGGATGCCGATCGCGCTGCCATCGACGAGACGGATCTCGAAGGCCAGATGAACGCACTGCGACGTTTCCAGCAGAGCGCGACATTGCGGATCGCCGCTGCCGACGTCACTGATGCCATGCCGTTGATGATCGTCTCCGACAGGCTCACCGAGGTCGCCGAAGTCGTGCTGGGCGCGGCGCTGTCCATGGCCTGGCAACAGATGACGATGCGCTTCGGCGTCCCGGTCGATGCGGCCGGTCGCGAATCGGCGTTCGCGATCGTGGCCTATGGCAAGCTCGGCGGGCTGGAACTCGGCTATGCCTCGGACCTGGATCTGGTCTTCGTCTATGACGGGCCGAACGAGGGCCAGACGGTCGACGGTCCGCGATCGTTGACCAATCAGGTGTTCTTCACACGCCTGGCCCAGCGCCTCATTCATATTCTGTCGACCCAGACCATCGCCGGCCGAGCCTATGAAATCGATATGCGCCTGCGGCCGTCCGGCAACGCCGGGCTCATGGTCACGCACGTCGAGGCGTTTGCGACCTATCAGTTCGAAAAAGCCTGGACGTGGGAGCATCAGGCGCTGGTACGGGCCCGCTATGTCGCTGGCGCGCCCGGGCTCGGCGCACGTTTCGACGAGATCCGCCGCACGGTGCTGGCACGCGAGCGCGATCTCGGCGCGCTGGCCGGCGACGTGGCAGCGATGCGTGACCGCATGCGACGCGTCAAGGACGAGTCCAGCGCGCAGGCATTCGATATCAAGCAGATGCCCGGCGGGCTGATCGATATCGAATTCATGGCTCAGTACGCGGCCCTGGCCTACAGTCATCGTCATGCCGAGATTTCCCGTTTCACCGATGCGATCCGGATTCTCGAGAGCGTCGAATCGGCCGGCCTCGCGGATCGCGCCGACATCAAGGTTCTGACCGATGCCTATCGCCACGATCGTCGCTTCGCGCATGCTGCGGCACTGCGCGAAGAACGGGCAATGATGTCGCGCGAGGCCCAGGCCGCGGATCGCGACCGGATTGCCGCGTTATGGCAGGCATGGATCGGTGATATCGCCGCAACGCCGTCCGAGGCGGGTACGGAGACTCCGGGTGGCTGATCTGACCCACGTCAATCTCGCGCGTGGTTTCCGCGGGGGCGAACGCCAGACGGCGCTGCTCATCCGCGCCCTGGCTGAACGCGGTATGCGCCAGCGGGTGATCGGGCGACGCGGCGAGCCGCTGCTGGCACGGCTGGCCGATGTGCCGAACCTGGAACGCATCGCGATCCGCAAGCCTTTCATCCTCTCGATCCATCATCTGCGCGCCGGGCTCACCCATGCCCACGACGGCAAGGGGGCGCATTTCGCGCATGCGGCCTACCATGTCTTCGGCACGCGTTATGTCGTCACCCGACGGGTCGACAACGTGCCCAGCAATTCCCCGAGCACCCGGGCGCTGTTCGCCCGCGCGGCTCGGGTGGTCGTATTGTCCGATGCGATCGGTCGGGTGCTTGCGGCCCGCTATCCGGGGCTCGTCACGCAACGTATTCCCAGTGCGGCGGCCGATCTGGCGATCGACACGCAAAAGGCGTCCGCGCTGCGCGCGCGTTTCGGCGGGCGATGCGTTGTCGGCCAGGTCGGTGCACTCGACGACAGTCAGAAAGGCCAGTTCGACACGCTGGCCGCGGCCCGTACGCTGCTTGCCGAGGCCGACGACTGGCGTTTCGTGTTCGTCGGCAGCGGACGCGACGAGCAAGCGCTTGCAGACAAGGCGCGCGCGATGCCGCAGGTTTCGTTCGCCGGTCAGGTCGATAATGTCGGCGATTATCTGGCTGCGCTCGATATCTTCGTTTTTCCATCGCGTCACGAAGGGCTCGGGTCGACGCTGCTGGATGCCATGGTCGCAGGGCGGCCGATCGTCGCCACTGCGGTCGACGGCATTCCCGAGCTGATCGAAGACGGGGTCAACGGCCTGCTCGTGCCACCGGACGATCCGGCCGCGCTGGCCGCGGCGCTGCGCCGTCTGCGCAACGACCCGGCACTGGCCGCGCGTCTGGCGAGTGCCGGACGCGAGCGTGTGGCTCGTTATACTGTGGCCGCCATGGCCGAGCGTTATCGCGCGCTCTATGCCGAGCTCGGCGTGGCTGCAACCGCGGAAACCGACGCATAAGCCTTCGACAACGAAAAGGGCAGGGCATGATCATCGTCACCGGCGCCGCCGGCTTCATCGGCAGCAATCTCGTGGCCGGACTCAACGCGCGCGGCATCACCGACATCATGGCGGTCGACGATTTCGCCGACGGCCACAAGTGCATCAATCTGGCCGATCTGGATTTCTTCGATTATCTCGAATACGACGATCTCGCCGCGCGCATGGACGCGGGCGAATACTTCGGCGATATCGATGCCATCTTCCATCAGGGCGCCTGCTCGGACACCACCGAATGGGATGGCCGTTATGTCATGGCACGCAACTTCACCTACTCGAAATGTCTGCACCGCTGGGCGGGTGTCCACGGCGTGCCGTTCATCTACGCATCCTCGGCCTCGGTCTACGGTATGGGCCCGCAGTTCATCGAGTCGCGGTCGGCCGAGCGGCCGTTGAACATGTACGCCTTTTCCAAGTTCGCCTTCGACCAGTACGTGCGTGCCCGCCCGAGCTCGTCCCCGGTTGCCGGGCTGCGATATTTCAACGTCTATGGCCCGCGCGAAGGGCACAAGGGGAAAATGGCGAGCGTGGCGCGTCATTTTTCCGCCCAGATCGCCGAGACCGGCGAGTGTCGCCTGTTTCGCGGCTCGCACGGCTACGGCGACGGCGAACAGCGACGGGATTTCATCCATGTCGACGACGTCGTGGCCGTCAATCTCTGGCTTTTGGACAATCCGCACGTCTCGGGAGTGTTCAACTGCGGCACCGGGCGCTCGCAGACCTTCAACGAGGTCGCCGATGCGGTCATCGCCTGGCATGGCCGGGGCGAAAAACGCTATATCGATTTTCCGGATTCGCTGGTCGGGGCCTATCAGAGCTATACCGAGGCCGACATGGGCGCACTGCGAGCGGCCGGCTACGACCGCGCGTTCATGGATGTTCAGACCGGCGTGCCACGTTATCTCGACTGGCTCGCCAGGCAGGCCGGATGAGCGGGCCATGAATCGGCCGATCCGGATCGCGCACTACGTCAGCCTGTCGGGATTCGGCGGCGTCGAACAACAGTTCTCGGCGTTCGCTGTGCGGGCAGCCAGACGTGCCGGCGTATCGCAGACCGCGGTTGCCTGCAGCCGTGAGATTCACCCGCATCACGCCGAGGCGTTGTCGCAGCTCGATGACTGGGCGTTCGAGAAGAAATGGCGGGGCTGGACGATCCCGAAACGCCCCCGGGCCTGGCGGCGCCGCTGGGCCCGGCATCTGGTGGGCACACAGCAGCCCGACGTGGCGCTGCTCTGGAACCGACTGGGCCAGCAGGCCAGGGCGATCGAGCTGATCGGGGCGCGGCGCGCGCTCTACTGGGAACACGGTTCGGCCTGGCTGTTCGGCGAGGACGAGGCCAAGCGTGCGGCATTGGCCCGCATGCCCGCCGTGATCGCCAACTCGGTCGCCGCGCGTCGCATGCTCCAGCTGCGCTGGGACTACGATGGCCCGGTGCGCGTCATTCCCAACGGCGTGCGGGCGCCGGTGGCTAACACGTCGCGTACGTTGTTGTCGGACCGGCCGATCCGGCTCGGTGTGGCCGGCCGACTGATTCCGATCAAGGGCGTGGTACTGGCGCTCCACACGCTGGCTAGACTGACCGAGCAGGGTGTGTCGGCCACGCTGTCGATCGCCGGCGACGGCCCCCTTCGAGCCCGGCTTGCCGCGCAGGCAGAACAGCTGGGCGTTCAGACGCGCGTGCACTTTGCCGGCGTCGTTGACGACATGCCGGGCTTTTTCGCCGGTATCGATCTGCTCATACATCCGGCGCTGCGCGAACCCTTCGGTATGGTCGCGGCCGAAGCCCAGGCCGCTGGCGTGCCCGTGGTCTGCAGTGCGGTCGACGGCCTGCCCGAAGTGGTCGCCGACGATGTGTCTGGCCTCTGTGTCCCGCCGGTCTCGGATCTGACTCGCCATCGCGCGCTCGGCGGCGACAACGACGGGCTGCCGCCGGTGGTCTATCAGCCGACCACCGATCGGGTTGCTGCCCCTCTGATCTGCGAGCCGGCCGATTTGGCCGGTGCCGTGGCCGCGCTGGCTGGCGATCCGACCCGCTATCATGCGATGAGCGAGGCGGCTCTGGCGCGCATGCGGGCCGGTTTCGGTTTCGAGACCCATGTCGAAGGCGTGCTTGCCGCGGCCCGGGAATATGCCGAGACCGGCACCTTGAACGTCTCATGACGCGATCGGGCTCGACGCTGCTGCACTATGTCAGCCTCGACGGCGCTGGTGGGGTAGAGCTTCAGTTCGCCGATTTCGTCGACCGCGCGGCGACAGTCGAGGGCACCCGCTCGGCGGTCGTGGCCTGTGGGCGCCGCGTTCATCCATTGGTAGGCGCGCGGCTGCCGCGTGATACCGCCATCGTGCGCGAGAAATACGCTGCCGGCCTCAAGCTGCCGCGCTGGCCGGCCGGGCTGCGGCGCGGATTGCAGTATCGGCACGTCCGGCGCTTCGCCCCTGAGGCGGTGGTCATCTGGAACCGGTTGCGCGACAGTTTGAACACGCTGGCCGCGGTCGGGCCCGAGCGCTGTGTCTACTGGGAACGGGGGGCGGCCTGGTTCGCGGACGAGACGCCGGCCAAACGCGCGTTTCTGGCCGGGGTGCAGGCTATCCTGTGCAACAGTCGCGCCGCGCAACGCATGCTCGAGTTGCGTTGGGATTATCGTGGCCAGGCTTGTGTGGTACCCAACGCTCTGCGGCCGGCGATTGCTGCGCACGGGGCGAGTGCACCGCGGCCCGCCCCCGTGCCCGGCGCTGTGTGGCAACTCGGCGTAGTGGCTCGTCTGGCATCGATCAAGGGCGTGGCGATCGCGATCCATGCGCTGGCGATATTGCGTGATCACGGGCACCACGCCCGGCTGGCAATCGCCGGCGACGGCCCCGAGCGATCGCGGCTGACCGCGCTCGTGACGCGTCTCGGTCTGGACGAGGCCGTGACCTTCCATGGCCTGGTTTCCGACATGGGCGCGTTCTATCACGATATCGATCTACTCGTGCATCCGGCACTGCGCGAACCGTTCGGCCAGATTGGGCTTGAGGCGGCGGCGCACGGCGTACCGGCCGTCGTGGCGGCCGTCGACGGGCTGGTGGAGGTCGTCGAAGATGGGACCACCGGACTGTGTTTGACACCGAGTGAACCGATCACGACTTATCGCCAGCTTGCCGGCGGGGCATCCGATCTGCCGCCCCTGGTCTACGATCCGATCGACGACACGCTGGCTGAGCCCCGGGCGGTCGCCCCGGATGCACTGGCCGCTGCCGTGGCGCGCCTGCTGACCGACGATGCGCGATATGCGGCGTTCAGTGCCGCGGGGCTGGCACGCGTCGCGCGCGATTTCGATTTCGACCGGCATGTAAACCGCGCGCTGACGGCCATCGAGGGGTTCACTGCCCGAGGCCGGCTCGCCTGGGAGGAGACCTCATGAGCCAACCGCGTATGGCCATCGTGTTTCGCGGGATCGGTGATATCGGTGGAACGAACAACACCATTGCCGATCATGCCCGGGCTTTCGTTCGGGCCGGTTATGCGGTCGATCTGATCGGCGAGAAAGTTGGCCGCGGTGGGGTCACGCCTGATATGGGGCGGCCGGTTCGTATCGCGCGGCTGCCGCTTTTGAAAAAACAGCGCTGGCGCTGGTTCGCCGACCGTGCGGATGCGCATATCGCCAGCCGAAACTACGATTTCGTGGCCGGCCATGGCCACAATCGGAAACAGACCGTGCTTTCGATGCACAACTGCCTGCATCTCGCACACGAAGCGGTGCATGAAGAAACGCTTGATGCGCGCGGCGGTCTCGCCGAGATTCACGATGCCATCTTCGCGGCAGGCGAGTTCGCGGCCTGTATCTGCAATTCGCGACTGATGCAGACCGATCTGACCATGCGCTACGGGGTCGATCCGGCGCGGTTGCCGATCATTCATCCCGGTTATCGGCCCGCACAGTTCAATCGCGCAGACCGTGCGCGCTACCGCGAGGCGACCCGGGCGGCTTTGGGCTGTACCGAGACGCTGTTGCTGGGCCTGGTTACCTCGGGCGACTTCGCCAAGCGCGGACTCGATATGCTGTTGGCCGCCTATGCAAAGTTGCCGTCGGCCACACGCGAGGCCACGCGCGTGCTCGTTCTGGGCAAGCAGGGCGGCGCGGCGCGTTTCAACCGACAGGCCGAAGCGCTGGGTATCGCCGATCGGCTGATCTTTGTCGGTGCCACGACAACGCCCGAACGTTATTTTCATGCCTTGGATATCTGTGTGCATCCGGCGCGTGTCGAGGAATTCGGTCAGGTCGTGCAGGAGGCCATGGCCTGTGGGGTGCCGGTCGTGGCTACCCGTGCGGTGGGCGCGATGGAACGCCTGCCGCCCGATTATGTCCAGGCCCTGCCGGATCGCCCGAGCGTGGACGGTCTCGCCGCGCAGCTGGCGGACATGATTGCCTCAGCCGAGCGTCGTACGGCCTGGGCCGAAGCCGGCCATGCGGCCGTGGTAGCCAATACCGATGCCGAGAACTTCCGGGCCACCCGGGCGCTGTATCGACAATACGGTCTGCCGGTGCTGCCGCCGGTTGCCTGACGCCTGTGGCGTTCGGCGGCTTGTCGCCACGCGAGTCGGCGACGATAATGCGTTCCATCAAGGTGCTCCGGCCCCGGCGTGACGACACGGGTGCCGGGGCGATTCGTCCCGGCGGCCCGGCCGCCCGCTTTCGAGCCCGCCATGACCGACGCGCGTGCCGCGACCCGTCTCCGGGTCTATGTCTTTTCCTACAATCGTCCCGATTTTCTGGAAAATATCGTGCGCTCGGTCACGACGCTGATTCCCGAGGCCACGCTCACGATCATCGACGATGACAGCGAGGATCGTAAGACGCGCCGGCTGCTGGCCGGATATGCCGACCGATACGCGATCATGCGGCCGTCCACCCATGCCAGCGACCAGACTTACAAGACCGGCGGGCTGTACGCCAACAAGACGCTCGCGCTGGAAGACGCGATCGCGCACGACGCCGACTACATGCTCTACATGCATGATGATCAGCAGATCGTGCGCGCTGTCGACGTACAGGACATGGACCGCTTCGATACGTTCTTTGCTGCCAACCCCGACGTTCTCGAACTCCAGCCATGTTTCTTCAAGCATGATCTGCGCGAGGCCGATGCGCACTACACGCGGCTCGATGCCAGCGGGATGGCGTATTTTCGTGACAACGAGAACGCGCGTGGCCACAAGCATTTCGCCGGCTCGGGCCTGTTTCATGTAGCGCGGACGAAGCAGACCATCGGCGTCTTCGGGCTGGGCGAGAAGATCAACGAGGCGTTTCTGGCCGAGCGTGGCATTTACATGGGCTTCTATGCCTGGCCGTTCATGGCCTGGCTGCCGTTTCCCATTTCCTATCGCGGCAAGAAGCGCAGCCTGGCCCATCGGGCAATGGAATGGCTGGGCGGCGGCGGTTTCCATCCGATCGATACCGTCGAAGGAGACAAACGCGAGCGCCTGATGACGCGGGATCTGGCCGAGCGTCCGGTCGCCGAGGACTGGCTGATCGCACCGACGGCGCCGAAGGCCGAAAAATGGTCGACGATGGGTGGTTTTTACAATGCCAGTGCACGCCGTGGCTTTCGCAAGGCACTGGCGCGTCTGATCTGGAAGCAGGTCAACAAGGCCAACCGACGCGAGCGGACTGGCTAAGTCCAGGCGGCGTATCGTGTCCTTCAGTCGATCGGCGTGCGCCGGCGGCGACGCCGCTCATCGAGCTCGCCGGCGCGCAGGGCATATTTCACGCCGTAGCGGACACGGCGTTTCGTATTACGTGTGAGTCGCGCGATGCCGTAACGCAGGGCGGCTCGTGCTGTCGCCAGCCACAGCCGCAGCGGCGCCCCAGCCACGAACAGGCGACGTGGCTTCTTGCGACTCGGCAGATAGACCTGGCCGCGACCCTTGTTGCGAGCGCGCCGCACGAGCCAGGCCTCGTGGATCTGTTCGTCGCGGACGACGTGCTCAACCCGAGCCTCGGGCACGTAGATATAGCGATGGCCGTCGGCGGCGAGCGTGCGCAGGAACCCGGCTTCGCCGCCCATGGCGTAAGCATTGCCCTGGGGGCCCAGATGCTCGGGAAAACGATGGTCGGTCATGGCCGAACGTCGCACGGCGAAACTCGGTCCATAAGGATGCCGGGATACCGGGCCTTCGGCGCTTGCCGGCTCATAGCGGGCGAAGGCGGTGGTGCCGAACTCGAACGCAGGCGAGGCCAGCCAATCGGGCGTGCCGATCGGGAATCGCGGTACGACGCGCGCCCCGAAGATCGCATCCGAGGGCCAGCGTCGACTCGCCGCCAGATAAGCATGCAGACAATCGGGGGCCGGGATCACGTCGTCGTCGGTGAAGACCACGAGATCGCCGCCTACGTGCGCCAAGGCAACGTTCAGAGCGCGATTTTTGCCCGGTTCGCCCACATGGAGCGATATCAGTGGCAGGTCGTTACCGGCCGCGGTGAGTACCTCGGCTGTTGCATCGGTACTGCCATTGTCCGCGACAACCAGCTCCCATTCGAGGTCGGACGACGACACGGCCCGGTAGGCCGCCAGCGTCTCGCGTAGCTGGACAGCGCGATCGCGGGTCGCGAATACAACGCTGATGGCCGGTCGGCGGGGAGCTCGGTCGGCGGGGTCGGACATCGCGAAACGCCAGGACGGACGGTCGACAGAGTGTACCATCGGGCCTGCGTTGCTCGATTTCTGGCCCGGGCACGCTTTCGGTTCACACGCATTGACGGCATGGCAAATCACCACAACGACCTCGTCGACCTGAAAACGCTGCCCCAGCCGCGTGGCTGGATGAAAAGACTGCGTCATCACCGACGCGACCTGCAGTGGCGACGCCGCTTCAGCCCGCCGATACCGGGCAGCCTGGACCACGGCGTGGCCGATCCGCGGTGTCCGGATTTCGCGATCGGCGCCATCGCGGTGTCGCGCAAGTACGCGGACTGGTGCCTGACAATGCTCCAGACCCTGCGTGATCGCGGCAGTTATCAGGGGCCGGTGTATGTGGTGACCGATCACCCGGCGATGTTCGCCGATCTGGCCAACGTTTTCTGTATCGAGGTGCCGTACAGCCGCGTGCGTTTGCTCTCTAAGAGCCTGAAACCGATGCTCTTTGAGTGGTTGCCGCAGAGATATGTGGCATATGTCGATGCCGATGTGATCGTGACCGGTCCGATTGCCGACTGGTATGACAACGCCCTTCAACGCCTTGACGAAGTGGACAGCCCGCTACTGACCTACAAAGCGAATAATCCGGTGGCGGATTCGTTCCACGGCGGTCTGTTGTTCGCCGAGCGCGAAGCGGCACTGCCGTTCCTGCGCCGCTGGCTGGCGATGCTGCGCAGCGGGCGCTATCTCTCCGATCAAGTCGCGCTGCGTCGCGTCGCGACCGACACGACGCCGGCCTACTATGCCGATGCCGGTTTCAGCTATCTGTATCGTGTGCTCGACGGCGAACGCGACGTGCCGCCGACGTTTGTCCATATCACCGACCGCATGATCAAGGATCACCCGCCCCAGGCGTTGCGTACGTATCTGAGCGAGTCGCTTGGCGTGGCGCGTCTTCCGGACCACTTCGGTTCATAAGCCGTGAAGCCGGCAGATGACAGCGAGGCGGCGTACACGCCTGGGGGCCGGTTGGCGGTCGAGCGGGACGCGGCGGGCTGGCTGATCTGGCATCCGCCCGACTGCGCGCAGCGCCCGGCCGCGCAATGGTTCTCTCCGGCGTGGTGGCGCTCGCACGGTGCGTTGCAAGATACTGCCCGTGGCCGGGGCGAGGCCGTGTTCGTGCAGGCGGCGCCGGACACGACATGGGTAGTGCGGCATTATCAACGAGGCGGGCTGCTCGCGCGCATCAACCGCGATCGTTACCTGTGGACCGGGGTCGCACGCAGTCGTGCCCTGCGTGAAATGGCAATGCTGGCGGATCTTTCGGCGGCCGGCCTGGCCGTGCCGCGTCCGGTGGCGGCCCGCATCCGGCGGCGTGGCCTGACGGTATCAGCCGATCTGATCACGGTGGCGATCCCGAACGCGGCGCCGCTGGCTGAGCATTTGATGCACGCCGCGCTGGCGCCTTCAGTCTGGCATGCCTGTGGCCGTGCGATCGCCGCGTTGCATCAAGCCGGGGTATGGCATGCCGATCTCAATGCCCGGAACATTCTCGTTGACGAGGATGCTGATGTTCATCTGATCGATTTCGATCGCGCCCGACGAAGATCGCCGGCCCGGCGATGGCGTCACGACAATCTGGCGCGCCTGCGACGCTCGCTCGATAAGTTCGTGGCCCGCGAAACCGGCTTCTGCTTTGCCGAGTCCGACTGGCAGCGCCTGCAGGCGGGTTATCGCGAGGTCTTTGCCGAGGACTTGGACGCTGCGGGTTTGTAGGGATCCACGCCCTTGCGCTTGAAGCGCTGATGCAGCCAGAAATACTGCGCCGGGTCTTCGTTGACCACGTCTTCGATGATGGCGTTGATGCGCCGGGCATCGGTCGCTTCGTCGTCGCTCGGAAAATCGGCCAGCGGGGGTTTGATGATCAACCGGTAACCCTGGCCGTCGGCCCGTCGGAGCGTGAAGAACGGCACGACGGTCGCCCGGGTCATCTTGGCCATGCGGCTGACCGCGGTGTGCGTCCGGGCGGGCTGGCCGAAGAAGTCCACGGTCACGCTGACGCGCTTGCCGGCTTTCTGGTCGGCCGCATACCAGACGGCATCGCCGCGGCGCAGGGCGGCGAGCAGCGCCATGACGTCGTCGTCGGGAATCGAGGCGCCGCCGATGTGCGCCTCGCGCCGCGTACGCATGACGCGTTCGACGACCGGGTCGCGCGGTGGCTTGTACATCGCCGTGGTGTCGAAGCCGAGTTCACGCATGGTTTTCTGGGCCATGCGCACACCGAGCTCCAGCGACGTGGTGTGAGCCGAAAGCAGGATGATTCCGCGCCCGCGCGTCGCCGCGTCCTCTAGATGATGCAGGCCCTCGACATGGGCGAGACGGTCGATCTTGTCCTGGCTGCCCCACCAGCAGATGCCGGTTTCCAGCGCGCCCCGGCCGACCGAGCGGAAATGCGCGGCGAGCAGATCGGCGCGTGCGGTCTCCGACAGGTCCGGATAGCACAGGCGCAGGTTGATATCGGCAATGCGGGCACGATCGGGCACAACGCGCTGCGCCAGGCGGCCGAGGCCGGCGCCGAGCGCCATCTGTATCCGATAGGGCAGCTGGCTGAGCAGCCAGCCGAGCCCCATCAGCGCCCAGCTCGGCCAGTGGCGCGGCGCATAAAATCGTGCCGATTCGGTGTCGTGTTCGCTAGGCGTCGTCATGTAGAGCGTGCCATCGCCGCGCGTGACGCGAGACAACACGAAGTCAAACCGGGGTGCCGATGTGCTGTGAAAGCGGCGCGGCGCTTTGTATGATGGCCGATTCAAACGCGCGACGAAAGCCTGATGGTCTCCATACCCGCCTTCGCCGACAGCCGTGTCCTGGTGATCGGCGATGTCATGCTCGATCGTTACTGGTACGGCGATACCGGTCGTATCTCGCCCGAAGCCCCGGTGCCGGTAGTACGCATCGGTGAAGAGGAACGTCGCCTCGGTGGCGCCGCGAACGTGGCAATCAACCTGGCTGGCGTCGGCGCGACCACGCGCCTGATCGGCGTGATCGGCACGGACGAGCCCGGACGTGCCACGCGGTTCCTGCTGGACGAGGCCGGCGTGACCGCGGATCTGGTCGAAAGCCCGAGCCATCCCACCATCGCCAAGCTGCGCGTGATGAGTCGCAACCAGCAGCTCATCCGCCTGGATTTCGAGAAGTCCTTTGCGCTGGCCGGTGCGTTCGACCAGGACGCGCTGCGCGCACGTCTGTCTGCAGCGCTCGCCGAGACCGATGTCGTGGTCTGTTCGGACTACGGCAAGGGCACGCTGGCAGATGTCGAGGCCATCATCGCGCTGGCTCGGGAGGCCGGCGTCCCGGTGCTCGTCGATCCGAAGGGACGCGATTGGCAGCGCTATACCGGCGCGACGCTGATCACGCCGAATGTGGCTGAATTCGCCGCTTATGCCGACGACGGCACGGCCGGTATCGACTGGCAGGACGATGAGACGCTCGCCGCGCATGCCCAGTCCGCCCGGGCCCGGCTGTCCCTGGATGCGTTGCTGGTCACGCGCAGCGAGAAGGGCATGAGTCTGTTCCTGCAGGACGGTACGCATCATCTACCGGCCCGGGCCCGCGAGGTCTTCGATGTCACCGGTGCTGGCGACACCGTGATCGCCATGATCGCGGCGGGTCTGGGGGCCGGCCAGACTCTGACCGGGGCGGCCGAACTGGCGAATCTGGCTGCGGGTATCGTGGTGGCCAAGCTCGGCACGGCGACGGTCACGCGCGAGGAATTGCAGCATGCCGCGCGACTCGGGCGCGTGGCCGCCGACGGTGTGATCGACGAGGAAGGGCTGGCCGAATGGTTCGCCAGTGCACATGCCCGCGGCGAACGAATCGTGATGACCAACGGCTGCTTCGATCTGCTGCATCCAGGCCATATCGCTTATCTCGAGGCCGCGCGTGCGCTGGGTGATCATCTCGTCGTGGCAGTCAATGACGATGCTTCGGTCGGGCGTTTGAAGGGCCCGCAGCGGCCGATCAACGATCTGACCCATCGCATGCAGGTATTGCGGGGGCTGGCCGCGGTTGACTGGGTCGTGCCGTTTGCCGAAGACACCCCGGAACGTCTGATCTGTCGCCTGTGCCCGGACGTGCTGGTCAAGGGCGGCGATTACGAGATCGCCGATATCGCCGGTAGCGACTGTGTCCTGGCCGCGGGCGGCGAAGTCCGCACCCTGACGTTTCTCGACGGATTCTCGACGAGCGCGATCGCCGCGCGGATTCGCGATCGAGATGCCACCGAGAATTGAAGACGCCCGGACTGGCCGGTCCGGGCGGCAATGGCTCGATCTCTGATGCGAGCGGCGACATGGTGATCGTGATGCGCCGTACAGCAGCGATAGCGAGGCCACGACCGTGATCTGGCGCGCGCTCTACGCGCTCGCGACCTGGACCGCGTTGCCGGCGGTCCTGCTGTATTTCGCCTGGCGGGGGCGTCGCGAGCCGGCCTATCGCGCCCACTGGGCCGAACGGCTGGGGGCAATCGCGCCGCGTCGCGACCGACCGATCTGGATTCATGCCGCGTCGGTGGGCGAAGTCAATCTCGCAATCTCGCTCGTCCGAGCGCTGCGCGCGCAGCGGACCGACGTGCCGATGCTACTGACCACGATGACCCCGACCGGCCGGGCGACGGCCCATCGCGGGTTGCCGGATGATGTATCGGTCGGTTATGTGCCGCTCGACACGCCGGATGCGACACGTCGCTTCATCCGGCGGGTGGCGCCACGGCTGGGGATGATCATCGAGACCGAGCTGTGGCCGAATCTGATCGGTGCCGCCACGGGGCAGGGCGTGCCGCTCGTCCTGGCCAATGCCACGCTCTCGGCCGATTCCGCGCGGGCCTATCGCCGTTGGCCGGCGCGGCGTGTCCTGGCCTGGATGCTCGCCCGTTTCGACGACATCCTGGCAGCTAGTGAGGCCGACGCCGCGCGGTTTCGCGCGCTCGGCGCCGTGCACGGGCAGGTCCGTGTCGCCGGCAATATCAAATACGATTTTCAGCCGCCCGCCGATCTGGCCGCTCGAGCCCGGGCGCGACGCTGCCACTGGGCCGCCGCGTCGCGCCCGATCCTCGTCGCTGCGAGCACCCACGAAGGCGAAGAGGCGCGGCTGCTCGATATTCATCGATCGTTGACGCGACGGTATCCGGATCTGTTGATGATTCTCGTGCCGCGTCATCCACAGCGGTTCGACCTCGTGGCCGATGAACTCTCGCGGCGCGATATCGTCTTCGCGCGGCATGCTCGGGGCGATGCCGTCGATACCCGGACATCGGTCGTTCTGGGAGACACGCTCGGCGAGCTGTTGCTCTTCTACGCCATGGCCGATGTCGTGTTCGTTGGTGGCTCGCTGATCACGGGTATCGGCGGGCACAACATCATCGAGCCGGCTGCCCTTGGTCGTGTCTTCGCGACCGGAGCCGGTGTCGACGACTGGCGCGAAGCGATCGCGCATTTCGATCCGGCGGCAGCGTGCATCGTGCCCGACGACCAGACCCTGGCAGTCTGGCTATCGGATTGGCTGGCCGATCCGGTCGCGCGGGATGAGGCCGGTGCCGACAACGCATCGCGCGCCCGAGCGCATCGCGGCGCCTTGCAGGTGTGTGTCGAGACCGTGAGCCGCCGCCTCGGCGTTGTCGATGACGATGCCGCGCAATCGCGGTATGTCGACGATTAGAAACATGATTTCAGCCGGCTCGAACCGCCGGCCGGCTGCGTAGGCGGCGCTGCGTGCGAATCTTGACGGCGCCGGCTTGCGCTTCGCCCGAATCGAATTGATACTTTCGGCCAGTAGAACCGTTCTATATGGCGGTTCGATGGACAATACGGCTTTGTCGGCGTGTTCGCCTGGGCTATCTCATGCGACGAGACGACGAAGCCAGATTTTTCGAGTCAGAAAAGGCAAAGCTGTCGAAAGACGGTGACGCAAAACCACGGGCCTAAAGCGCTGTCGCGCCATGGTCGCCGGGTTGCCGCTCGTTGAGTTGGGGACGAGGGCATAAGTTCGTGATATTTCACGATCTCGTCCTGTCTTGCATCGAGATTGACCGGCGAGATCATTGAACGGGGGAATGGTCTCATGTCGGCCTTGATGACGCGTTTTCTGGTGATTGTGCTGCTCGGTTTCGGGCTTGTGGCCTGCAACGACGGCGGGGGTTCGGATCAATCCGGCAGCTCGGCCGATACTTCGGGCGGCGGTGCATCACAGGGGGGCGACGGCACGACGACGGACGGGGGCACGTCCGGCAAGGGCGATACGGCCAGTGCCCTGTCAGCCGAGGCGGGAACCCCGATCACGGATGCGTTTCCGAGCGCGCGCCGTATCACCACCGCCAAGGTGGTGAGTACCGGGGGACGAGCCGCCGCGACATTGACCTTCGGTCAGGTGTTCGCCAAGGGTCAGGTCGCCGGCGATGCCCATCTCGTGGCCGTGCGCGACGGACGCGTGTTGGCCACACAGACCGATCCGAAAGCGACATGGGCCGACGGCTCGCTACGACACGCCGTGTTGAGTGTTGCCGTGCCCAGGACCGGTGGCGACGCGGCCGTTTCGCTGTCGCTGTATGCGGTGGATCGAGCGCCGCAGTGGCGTGTCAAGGCGCCGACTCTGTCCGATCTGTTATCCCGTGATTTCGACGCGCGTCTGGCGTTGACGATGTCCGGAACCCGCTATACCGCAAACGCGCGAACGGCCATCGAAAGCATCCAGTCCCGCGGCCGCTGTCCGGTGTGGGGAGCGCGTGATTGCAAACGCTGGCTCGACGGGCCGCTGGTCAGCGAATGGATCGTCGCCGCGCCGCTCGACGATGGGCGCGACCAGGCCCCGTTGCTGCGGACCTATTTCCATGTGCGTGCGATACGCGGGCCGGCGGGTCGTATCGACAACGTGCGCGTGGACACCGTCGTCGAGAATACGCGCAGTTACGATATCTCGCCGTCCAACCAGCATTACGATGCACGGATCACCGTCGGGCAGTCGCAGTACAGCGTCAGCGACCTGACGCACTATCTGCATGCCCGCTGGCATCATGTGCTCTGGCACAACGGTGCCCCGAAGCGCCGGATTCTGCCGTCTGTCGCCTATCTGCAGCAGAGCCGGGCGATCTCGAACTACGCCGATCTGTCGCCGGATAGCGATTTTCTCGCCGGCGTGCGCCAGAGCAATCCGCCGATGGCACGCGGCGACCTGACGGCCTACATGGGCCAGACCGGTGCCCAGGCGGGCATCGGGCCGTTGCCGCAGTGGACGTCGGCCTATGCCGTATCCGGTGCGCTGCGCGCGTTTCGGTGGATGAAGGCCAACGACGATGCCGGCGGCAGTTATGGTTTCCACTACCGGGATGCGGCGACGGGACGGGCCCTGTCGATCGTCGACCATCCTTATGTGACGCTGGCCAACTACAACTGGGCATCGCGAGCCGGGGGCCGGTTCGCGGTCGATCTGCTGCCGCGCTGCAATGCCGACTGCGAGTCGCCGTGGTCCTACGAAATCGCGCATCAGCCGTCCATCGGCTATGTCACATATCTGGTCACCGGCGACTACTACTACCTCGAGGAGATGCAGTTCCAGGCCAGCTATGACGAACTCTGGGCCAACGAAGGCTATCGCAGC
Organism: Salinisphaera sp. Q1T1-3; assembly: GCF_003602005.1. GTDB lineage: Bacteria > Pseudomonadota > Gammaproteobacteria > Nevskiales > Salinisphaeraceae > Salinisphaera. The sequence continues at coordinate 108,324 of NZ_QZWD01000002.1, forward strand.
TTCGACAAGGGGCTCCTGCTGGGCGCACAGGATCAGGTGCGCGGCCAGGCCTGGGTGCTGCGTGCGATTTCCGATACCGCCTTCGCGACGCCGGACGATGATCCGATGAAGTCGTACTTCGTCGGCCTGATCGATAACATCGTGGCCGATTATCTCGACAAGTACGTCGATGCGCCGAACCATCCGCTGCACGTGCTCGATGCCTACGGAGCCGTCCACTACCAGCTCAACGGACAGCGCCACAACGGCATCGCGCCCTGGCAACAGGATTTCTTCACCTGGGCGGTCGGCCATGCGGCAGAACAGGATGTGCCGGGAGCGTCGCGGCTGCTGGCCTGGTTCGCCCCGTGGTACGTTGGCCTGATGACGGATACGGCCACGCTCGGCGGCGACGGATTCTGCTGGCTCAAGGCGAGTGCCTATGCCATGCAGCTCCGCGACGACGCCAACAGCCCGATCTATGACTCGCTGCAAACGGTCTACGATCGGAGCTTCCCGGCATTGGCCGGGACGTCGTGCAACAGCCAGACCATGCGACGGGCAATGGCCGACGGCGGTACGCCGGTACCGCTCGATCAGATGGACGGTTATCCCGAATCACCGACCGGGTTCCCGTCGAATCTGCAGATCGGTCTGGCCATGATCGCCAACACGGGCGAAAGCGGCGTCCGCCAGGCCTGGCAACGGTTCGCCACGCGGGCAACGCAGCCGGACTACGCCAATATGCCGCAGTTCGCCGTCGTGCCGCGCAGCGCAAATTAGGATCGCGAATTTCGTGAGGGAACGAGAACAAGGTGATGGCACGTACCGGGTCGATCTGATCGCCGCCGCCCGGCCGAACTTCATCAAGATCGCGCGGCTGGTGCAGGCACTCGCCGATGCCCCGTGGTGCCGATTGCGTCTGGTGCACACAGGGCAGCATTACGATGCCAACATGTCACAGGCGTTCTTCGACGAGTTCGAACTGCCGGCGCCGGATGTACATCTCGAAATCGGTGCGGGGACGCACGCCGAGCAGACCGGGCGTACGCTCATGGCCTACGAAGCAGCCTGTCGTACCGACCGGCCGGACTGGACGATCGTGGTCGGCGACGTCAACGCCACGATCGCCTGCGCGCTGGCAGCGAACAAGTTGGGTATTCGTGTGGCGCATCTCGAAGCCGGATTGCGCAGTCATGATCGTGCCATGCCCGAAGAAACCAACCGCGTGCTCACCGACCGCATCGCGGATCTGCTCTGGACGCCGTCCCCGGACGCAGATGCCAACCTGCGATACGAAGGCATCCCCGAACAACGCATCGCGCATGTCGGCAACATCATGATCGATACGCTCGTGCACATGCGCTCGAAAATTGCGGCCGATGACACACGTACCCGTTTCGGTCTGGTTGACGAAGGCTATGCCGTGGCGACCTTTCACCGACCGTCCAACGTCGACGATGCGGATGCCTGCCGGCGGCTGGTCGATACGCTGGCCGCACTCGGCGCGCGCCTGCCGGTGGTGATGCCGCTGCATCCGCGTACCGGAGCACGCCTGGCCGAATTCGGGCTGCTGGCGCGTCTGCGGTCCTGTGCCGGCGTACGGTTGACCGAGCCGCTCGGTTATATCGCCTTCATGAATCTGATCACCGGGGCGCGTGTCGTGGTCACCGACTCCGGCGGGGTTCAGGAAGAAACGACCTATCTCGGTGTGCCGTGCCTGACCACGCGGGCCAATACCGAGAGACCGATTACCCTGAGTGAAGGTACCAATCGGCTGGTCTCGCTCACCAACCTCATCGACGCCGTGGACGCCGAACTGAGCGGGCCGCGACGTGTGCGACGCGCGCCCCCGGCCTTGTGGGATGGCGCGACGGCCGGCCGCGTGGTCGCCAGTCTGGCCGCCCGCATCGGCGTCCCCTGCGAGGTGGCGGGAAATATGGTCGATGCCGATACTTTACATCCGCAGTGATGTTATAGTACGACCGTATTCAAGTGGGCACTGCCCAATCGAGGGGTTTGCGATGAAAGACCGATTTCTGACGTCGTCATTCAAGCGTCGCGGCATGGCAACGCTGTTGTTGCTTTGTGCCGCCCTGTTTGCGGTGGTTCCGATCGCAAGCGCTTCCACGGCGAGCTCGCAGCCGGCAGCCGGCAGCTCCTACCTGCTGAGTTCGAACCAGAACGTCGTGCAGTCGAACAGCACGAACCACAACTCGGGGTTCGGTATCTGTATCGGCAGCGGTTGTGGTCGTACGAACGTGCCGGAGCCGGCAGCCTGGGCCGTGTTCGGCTTTGGCGCACTCCTGATTGCGTTCGGCATCGGTGTGCGTCGCCGTCGCATGGGGCCGTCGGTGATCCGATGAATGGTCGTGATGAGACAGTGCATCGGCTGTAGCATGCCAACAGCCCGCGGACCCGACGTACCGTACGTCGGGTTTTTTTTGCCTGTGATTCGACGGTCGTAGCGCGGGCGGGGTTTAAAATTGCCGAAATCTGGGGGCCTGTCACACGATCCGGCTGCATGCCGGTCCGTGAGTGATCGTGAGTCGGGCATATGCTTGTCGTTGCATGGCGTCGTTGCCATGTGGCCGACGGACAAGGGAGAGCGCGAGCTGCCGGCTTGGGGCCAGCGGGTGCGCGCGACGAGACGTCCATGAATACGATTCGTCTTTTCAACCACCACATCCATGTCCGTTTCATCGGACTGGCGCTGGTCCATCTCGTGCTGCTGGCCGGCAGTATTCTCGTCGGCGCGCAGCTGCGCTTTCTCGGGATGAATGCCGATCTGATCGCCAGCCCGGCGATGATCGTGTTGCGTGCGCTCGTCTATGCCGCGCTCATGATGGTCGGCCTCGGGGCAATGGGTCTCTATCGCACCCAGCGTCAGGCCATGGGCTTCTCGATTCTGGCCCGTGTAGCGACCGGCCTCGTCTTCGGTGCCTTGCTCGCCTTCATCGTCTATTACGTGCTGCCGTCGTTGTTCGTCGGGCGCGGGGTCTTCGCGCTGGCCTGGCTGATGTCGTTTCTTACCGTGTCGGGCGCACAGCATCTGTTCGGTCGTTACGCCGTGCACAGCGGGGCCATGTGGCGTGTACTGTTCTACGGGGCAGGCGACAATGCCGCGGAGCTGCTGGCCTTCATGCGTCGTCGCAGCGACCGTGCCCAGTTCCGTCTGACCGGATGCGTGGTCCTCGACGGTGAGTCCTGTCGAGTCGAGGATGAGCTGCAGTGTCGCCTCGATCAGTCGTTGGCCGAATACGCCCAGGCCCACGACATCGACGAAATCGTGGTTGCCATGGACGATCGGCGCCGTAATTTTCCGGCCGACGCGCTGATCGACTGCCGTATTGCCGGCATCAACGTCGTGGACATGGTCAGCTTCTATGAGCGTCAGACCGGCCGCGTGAAAACCGAGTTGCTGCAGCCGAGCTGGATTATCTTTTCCGAGGGATTCCGCCAGGGGTCTTTCGATAATCTCGTCAAACGCGGTGTGGATCTGGTGGCTTCCGCCGTGATGCTGGCCGTGCTCTGGCCGGTGATGCTGGTCGCCATGGTGGCGATCAAGTACGAGGAAGGCTGGCGCGCGCCGTGTTTCTATCGCCAGATCCGGGTCGGGGCCAACGGTCGGCATTTCTCGATTGTGAAATTCCGGACGATGCGTATCGATGCCGAAGCCGTGGGCGGTGCCCAGTGGGCGAGCGAGAATGATCCACGAATTACCCGCATCGGGCACCATCTACGAAGCCTGCGCATCGATGAGCTGCCGCAGATATGGAACGTCTTCTGTGGCGACATGAGTCTGGTCGGCCCGCGACCGGAGCGTCCGCAGTTCGTCGAACGACTGACAGAGGTCCTGCCTTACTATCGCGTGCGGGGGTGCGTGCGGCCGGGCGTCACCGGCTGGGCCCAGCTGTGCTATCCCTACGGCGCAACGGAAGCCGACTCCAATGCCAAGCTGCAGTTCGATCTTTATTACGTGAAGAATCGAAGCCTGTTCCTCGATCTGTTGATCCTGTGCAACACGATCGAAGTGGTGTTGTTTCGCAAGGGCAGCCGCTAGGGTCTGTTGATGTGTCGCGCGAGCGCCGCGTTGGCGCCACAAATCGTGTCCTGCAAGGTGCGAATCGCCGGTCGTGGCGTGCCACGATCCAGACTCGCAACGCCGCGGGGCAGTCATCGTCGATGGTTGATGGGCGGCCCAACCCGTCGGGACAAGTGCGCCGGAATCAAAAACACGACGGCAATCCAGCGTTCCAGCACGCTGGCGCCGAATGACACGCTGTGCGCGCGACGCCTCGTCTGGTCGGCTATCGTCAATTGCAGGGCGCCCTCGGCACTGACTCGCACGACACATCCACAGACCCTGGACGGTGGCGCGATCGGAAAGGATCGCAGCCTTTGGCATGCCGTATCCGGCAATACCTGATGAGCGATCGCGGCCCGGAGGCGCCTGATGTTCCCGACCCTGAACGCGACTGAGCTCTGGTTGTTGTCCAACGGTCTCGCGGCGGGCGGGTTTGCCGCGCTCGCGCTGGTGCTGCAGTTCGGGATCCGGGCCGATCATCGGGCATTGCCCTGGTTGATCGGGGCGAGTCTGGTCAGCGCATTCTGGTTCGGCCTGCTGGTCATCGCGCCAATCCTGCACCCGGGCGGCGCCACGCTCGATCTGGTCGAATCGATACGAACCGGGCTCTGGATCATCGCGGCCCTTCATCTATTGCCGCGGGAAATCGCGCATCGCCCCACGATACGGACCTGTCGTACCTTGGCGCTCGGGGTGGCCGCGTTGCTCGTGCTGGTTGCCGCGGTCCCGTTTCTGCGCGGCATGCTGGCCACAGGCACAGCGCCGCCGGGACATGGTATCGGCTTCGTTCTGCTGATGATCGCCGCCTCGCTGATCGGGCTTGTGATCATCGAGGCGACCTATCGAGCCAGCGATGTCGATGCGCGCTGGGCGATCAAGTTCGCCTGCATCGCGCTGGCGGCGCTGTTCGCCTACGATTTCGTGATGTATTCCGGCGCGCTGATTGCGCATCGCATTCCGGTAGCGTCCTGGAACGCGCGTGGTTTCGCCAATCTGCTGGCCGTGCCGCTGATTGCTCTGGCCGCGTTGCGCAACGATCGCTGGACGAGCCGCGTCAGCGTGTCGCAGAAAGCGTTGTTCTCGGCCACGGTGTTGATTGCAGCCGGGCTGTATCTGACCGGCACGGCGATCGTGGGCATGATCATCCGGCGATTCGGTGGCAGCTGGGCCGAGGCCGTGGCGCTGCTGTTCGTCGTCGCGGCGGTCATGGCGCTGGTGGTGCTGGTTTCGTCAGGCCAGGTGCGCGGTACGGCACGTGTGCTGCTGCGCAAGCATCTGCTTGCCTATCGCTATGATTATCGCGAGCAGTGGCTGGCGTTGACGCGCCGGCTCGGGCGCAGCGATGACGGAATGGGCCCGCACGAACGTGCGATTCGTGCCGTGGCCGAAGCCCTGGATTGCCCTGGCGGGGCGGTGTGGATTTTGCGGGACGAGCGCTATGTCTGTGCCGCCGACTGGAATCTCGGCGAGGCGCATGAGGCGAGTCTGCCGGCCGATAGTGCATTCACCGCGTATCTGGCCCGTACGGCCTGGGTGGTCGATATCACGGCCTGGCGTCGCGACGCCGGTCCATACGAGGGGCTCGTGATGCCGCCGGCCCTCGAGGCATTGCGGCGTGCGCGTCTGATTCTGCCGCTCTTTGCCGGCGGCACGAGCCTGATCGGCTTTCTCGTGTTGGCCTCGCCTCGGGCAGCATTCGAGCTGGGCTGGGAAGAACTCGATCTGCTCAAGGCGTTCGGCCAGCAGGTCGGGGTCTATCTCGATCATGAGGAAAGCAGCCGCGCGCTCGCCCAGGCGCGTCAGTTCGAAGCATTCAATCGGCTGACGGCCTTTCTCATGCACGATCTGAAGAATATCGCCGGCCAGCAGTCGCTGATCGTCCAGAACGCGCGCAAGCACCGTGAAAACCCGGCGTTCATCGACGACATGATCGAGACCGTGGAATATTCGGTCGCGCGCATGCAGCGTGTTCTGGAACAACTCGGTCGGGTTTCGCAGGGCCAGGATGTGGCACGTCGGGTCGAGGTCGATGCCGTGGTCGATACGGTGCTCGATGGTCTGGCCAGTTCGCGCCCGCGGCCGCAGCGGATTTCGCCGCCCTGTGGTGCGCAGGTGACGCTGGATGCCGATCGGCTCGGCATGATGCTGCGTCATCTGTTGCGCAACGCCCAGGATGCGACGACGCCCGAAGGCCGTGTCGCAGTCGAAGTCGAGACGGGGGCGGGCGAGGTCAAGATCAGCGTGATCGACGACGGCGTCGGCATGACGCCGTCGTTCATTCGTGATGAGCTGTTCCAGCCGTTCGTGAGCACGAAGTCCGCGCGGGGCATGGGGATCGGTGCCTTCCAGGTCCGCGATTTTGCACGGGCATGCGGCGGTCGTGTGACCGTGGACAGCCGCCCGAACGAGGGCACGCGTTTTACACTCAGGTTGCCATGCCTCGATGCCACGCACGAGGATGCACCGATCGAAGCCACGAATTCCGGGGGAACGGCATGACCGACAACGCACAACGTCTGCTCATCGTCGAGGACGATCCGGGGCTGACGCGTCAGTTGCGATGGGCGTTCGACGATTATTCGCCGATCTTCGCCGAGGATCGGGCGGGGGCGGTTGATCAGCTACGGCGACACGAGCCCCAGGTGGTGCTGCTGGATCTGGGCCTGCCGCCGGCGGCCGATGGCATCACGGAGGGCATGGCCGCGCTCGACGAGATTCTCGCCCTGGCGCCGATGACCAAGGTTATTGTCGTGACCGGCAACGGGGATGAGTCCAGTGCGATGCAGGCCATTGCGACCGGGGCCTACGACTTCTATCAGAAGCCGGTCGATACCGAGATCGTGGGACTGATCATTCAGCGTGCCTTTCATATCTGGCAGCTCGAGCAGCAGAATCGCGAGCTCCGGTCTGGGGTCGACCGGCCCCTGGACGGTGTGGTTGCCATCAGTGACAACATGCGCCAGGTGCTGCGGCAGTTGGAAAAGATTGCGCCGACGAACGCCACGACCCTGCTGCAAGGGGATACGGGCACCGGCAAGGAAGTATTGGCACGTGCCCTGCATCGCCTGAGTCCGCGTGCGAATCGGTCTTTCGTGGCGATCAATTGCGCGGCGATTCCCGAGCATCTGCTCGAAAGCGAACTGTTCGGCTACGAAAAGGGCGCCTTCACCGGTGCCCAGAAACAGACGCCCGGCAAGGTGGAGCTGGCCGACGGGGGCACGCTGTTTCTGGACGAAATCGGGGATATGGCGCCGCCGCTCCAGGCAAAGCTGTTGCGTTTTCTGCAGGAGCGTGTGATCGAGCGGGTCGGTGGGCGTCGCGAGATTGCAGTGGATGCGCGTGTCATCTGTGCCACACATCGTGATCTGAATACGCTGATCGCCAGCGGCACGTTTCGCGAGGATCTGTACTACCGGATCGCCGAGATCACGCTGCATATCCCGGCACTCAAGGATCGGCCGGGCGATGCGGTGGCCATCGCCCGGGTCCTGTTCGAAAACGCCAGCGGCGCGCACAAGCGCGCACTACGGGGGCTGGCGCCGGATGCCGTGGCCGCGATCGAGGCCTATGAGTGGCCGGGCAACGTACGCGAGCTCGAGCATCGCATCAATCGCGGTGTCATTCTCACCGAGAACAATCGCCTGAGCGCGGCGGATCTCGGATTGAGCGCGCCGGCGGGGGATGGGCGTACGCCGGAACGGCTCAACCTGCGCCAGGTGCGCGATGAAGCCGAACGCGAGGCGGTCTCGCAGAGCCTCGAGCACGCTGAAGGCAATGTCTCGCATGCGGCACGCCTGCTCGGCATCTCGCGTCCGGCACTCTACGATCTGATGCGCAAGCACCGGATCGAGTCGCATGCCGCACAATCGGCCTCGTCGTGAGGCCGGTGCACAAAGCACGGACGTCGACAGACAGATCAAAACGAATATGACGGGAGACGCGATCGTGACGAGTGGACGAGGGGCAGCACGGCGCAGGATGCGCGGCGCATTGGCAGGCGGCCTGATTGTCGCGACCGGTCTGGTACTGGGCGGCTGCGGTGGGCCAAGTCCGGACGCGCAGATGAGTGCGGCACAGAAAGCCTATCGCCAGAGCGATTACCAGCGTGCCGAAGTCCAGTTGAAGACGCTGTTGCAGAAACAACAGGACAACGCCGCCGCCTGGCTGCTGCTCGGGCGTGTATCGCTGGCCCGGCGTGATTACGACGATGCCGTCCATCAGTTCGAGCAGGCCCGTCAGCAGGGTAGCGACCCGGCCGATCTGCGCTTGCCCATGGCCCAGGCCCTGGTCTCCACCGATCAATACGACCGTGCGCTCACTGTTTTGAATGCGGACGGTGTGAACACCAAGGACGAGACGAGCGATACCCGGGCGCAGGGGGGCGTGCTGCGCGGTCTGGCCCTGCTGGGCCAGAACAAGCTCACCGAGGCCCGGGCCGCGCTCGACCATGCGATCGAGCTTGCGCCGGACATGCCGGCAGCGCTGCACGCTCGTGCCCGCATCGCCGAAGCCCAGGGCGACACGGATATCGCCCGGGATGATCTGAATCGCGCGATCGCCAACGATCATGACGACCGCGCCGCCCAGGCCCTGCTCGGGCGGCTCGAATATCGCAATCAGCATTGCGATGCGGCTGTGGGGCCGCTGGCGGCCGCGCTGCAGGGCGGCCGCCAGCAGTTGTCCGCTGCCGATACACGCCAGCCACGGGCGATGCTGGCCGATTGTCAGCTGCGGCTCGGTCAGCGCGATGAGGCCGAAGCCAATATCAAGACACTGCTGGCCGCCAATGCCAACGATCCGTATGCCCATTATCTACAGGCACTGGTCGAGATCGGCAACGGCAACTATCAAGCGGCGGCCAACCACGTTCAGGCCACCCTGAACGCTGACCCGAACAATCTGCGCAGCATGACGCTGATGGCCTGGATCCGCATCGTCCAGGGCCAGCCCGACACGGCTCGACCGTATCTGGACCGCGTGCTCGCGCGTGCGCCCGACGATGCAATGGCGTTGCGACTGCGGGCGGGCATGCTGGTGGCGGACAACCAGGGCGCGCAGGCGCTGGACCTGGTCCGGCAGGCCTACAAGCGCCAGCCCGATGCGCCCGGTGTGCGCCAGTCCCTGGCAGCCGTCACGGCGTGGCTGGACACGCACGACGCGTCGAACCAGAGCGCGTCGTCGGCAACGGGGGCAGGGGATGTCGAGCTGCAGATCGAGCTGGCCCGCTCGTTGATGGGGCTCGACAGCCCGGCCGCCGCGCTGGCGGTGCTGGACCGGATCGAACCGGCGAACGCCGAGGCACGTCAGCGGGTCGCCGCGGCCCGGGTCGGTATCCTGCTGGCCGGTGGTTCGCACGATCAGGCGATCGCGGCGGCCAAGGCGCTCGTCGCTGAACAGCCGACGCTCGACGCCCGGCTTCTGTTGATCGATGCCTATGCCAGCGCCGGTCAGTATGCGCAGGCTCAGGGCGTTCTCGGAGCGATCCAGGGCCAGGACGATGATGATCGGGTGGCCCGCGTACGCGCGGCCCTGGCATTGCAGCAGGGGGATTACGCAACGGCCGAGCATGTCCTGACGGCGCTTGCGAAGACACATCCCGACGACGAACGCATCGCGCGCCAGCTGACGGCGGTCTATCTGCAGACCGGGCGCCCCGAGCAGGCGGCGCAAACGCTGGCCGCACTCGCCAAGGCGCATCCGGACGACGATACGCTGCAGCAACATCTGGCACGGCTGTACGTGGATACGGGCCGCATCGACAAGGCCAGGGCGCTGATCAAGCCACATCTGTCCGGCAACGATGCCCAGCAGGCCGCCTGGCGCACACTCGATGGCATCGCCCAGCTGGCTCGCGGCGACACCGCGCAGGGGCTGGCCACGCTGGAACAGGCCGCGAGCGACAACAGCGATCCGCGTGCCGGCCTCACGCTCGCCCAGGCGCGTCTGGCCAATGATCAGACCGCAGCGGCGCTCGAACAGCTGCGCGCCATGGTCAAGAACAGGCCCAGTTTCTGGGCCGCGCGTGCCTTGCTCGCTCAGGCTGAGCTCCAGAACGGCGATGTCGCCGCGGCCAGTAGCCAGGTCGAGGCATTGCGCTCGGGCGGTCAGGTTCTCATGGCGGACGTGCTGGCCGGTGATATCGCGCGTCGACGCCAGGATTACGCCAAGGCCGATGCCGCCTACGGGGCCGCTTACGACCGTCGAGCCTCCGCCGCGCTGGCGATGGCGCGCTTCGAGGTCCGCCGTGCCGGGCAGCTCGACGACCCCGAAGTGCCGTTGACCGACTGGCTGTCACAGTCTCCGGACAGTGCGCCGGTCGCACTTCAACTGGCGAGCTGGTACCAGGCCAACGGCCGCGACGGCGCTGCCGCCAAGGTTTATCGGCGGCTCGTGTCGGCTCAGCCGCGCAATCCCGTGGCCTTGAACAATCTCGCCCTGCTCAGTGCCAAGGGCGATCGCGCCCAGGCGATCAACTACGCGCGGTCGGCCCATCAGGCCGCGCCCGATTCGCCGGCCATCAGCGATACGCTGGGCTGGTTGCTCTGGCAGAACGGAGATCACGCCGAAGCGCTGTCGCTGCTGGCAAGCGCTTATCAGGCGGCAGGGCAGTCGGCTGAAATCGCCTATCATTACGGTATCGCACGCGCGAACAGTCCGGATGCCCAGGGCCCGCCGGCCGATGCCGCGCTCAAGGCAGCGCTTGCGGGCGACCTGAGTGCCGAGCAACAACGTCAGGCCCGACAGCTGCTGCAGTCGCCGGACAGCGGATCGTGACCGCGGGAAACCGCAACGAGCCGCCGAAAAATTGCTACCATCCGACACAGGGCCTGTTGATGTTTCGTTCGAGCGCCGCGTTGGTGCTACAAATCGTGTCCGGCAAGGCGCGAGTCGCTGATCGTGGCGTGCCACGTTCCAGATTCGCAACGCCGCAGGGCGGCCATTGTCGATTGTTCATGGGTGGCCCACCCCTTCGGGACAAGTGCCCCGAAATCAAAAACACGACGGCAATCCAGCGTTGTAGCACGCTGGCGCAGGAATGACACGCTGTGCGTGCGACGACTCGTCTTGCCGCCCATCGTCAAGTTCGGGGCGCACTGGGCGCGGGCTCGCACGAAACATCAACAGGCCCTGGGAGGCTGCTCTTTTCGGGCAGCCGGTCCGGATGCGTCATGGCAGCGCAACGACGCCATAAGTCGTGTCACAACGAATAAGAAAGCGGGGTAGTCAGTGAGTAATTTCAAGTGCGTATGGGGCGTGCTGTGTCTGGCGCTGGTGTGTGCGGTGCTGGCCGGCTGCGCCGGCACGACATCACCGACGCTCCATCAGAAGGCCGATGCCACCACTTACCGGATCGGTCCGGGCGACACGCTTCAGATCTACGTGCGGAACAATGCCGATCTGAGCATGCAGGTGCCGGTGCGGCCGGATGGCAAGATCTCGATGCCGCTGGTTCAGACCATCGTGGCGGCGAACAAGACGCCGGACGAGCTGGCCGGCGATCTGACCCAGGCCTTATCGGAATACGTGCGCGATCCGGTCGTCACCGTGATCGTCACCCAGTTCCAGGGCACGTACGCCGATCAGGTGCGCGTCGTCGGCGAAGCGGCCCAGCCGCGGTCGATGCCCTATCGCGAGGGCATGACGCTGCTCGACGTGATGATCAACGTCGGCGGCCTGACCCAGTTCGCCGCGGGTAATCGTGCCAAGCTGGTGCGTCAGCAGAGCAACGGTCAGACGCAGAGCTACAGCGTGGATCTCGAGGATCTGCTCAACGGCAATATCAAGGACAACGTGCCGATGCATCCCGGCGACGTCGTCATCATTCCGCGAACCTACTTCTAACCCGCGCCGGTCTGCCCAAGGCCCCCACGGGCCTTGCTCGATGACCGCGATTCAGGGACCGAGGGCTCATGCAGGAACTGTTCTCTCTGTTGATCACCCAGCTGCGCAACGTCTGGCGTTTCCGCTGGACTGCGCTGATCATCGCCTGGGTCATCGCTCCGCTGGCCTGGCTCTATGTGCTGAGCCTGCCCAACCAGTATCAGTCCTCGGCGCGCGTGCACATCGACACGAAATCGGCGATCAGTCCGCTGCTCAGCGGTATGGCGGTGACGCCCGACCCCGACGAGCAGGTCAATCTGCTCGTGCGCACAGTGATGAGCCGGCCGAACCTGCGTGACATCGCTCGTTCAACCGGGCTGGATCTGAAAGCGACCACCACGGAACAGCAGCAGGCGCTGGTCAACGGTCTGTCGCAACGCATCAAGTTGCAGAACACCGGCGGCGGCACCGACGTCTACAGCATCTCCTACACGAGCGCGAACCCGAAGACCGCGCAATCCGTGGTTCAGGAAGTCATCAGTGTGATGACGACGATCAACCTGTCCAAGAACACGGGCGACGACAATTCCGCCCAGGCCGTGGACTTCCTCAAGCAGGAGGTCTCGAAATATCGCGATCAGCTGACCCAGACCGAGCAGGCTCTGGCATCGTTCAAGAAAGAGCACGCCGAGCTCATGCCCGGGACCGACGACTATGTCGCCCGTCTGCAAAAACTCAATGCGGACATCGACGCGCTCCAGGACAAGTTGGCCGCGGCGCGTGATCAGCAGGCCAGTCTCGAACAGCAGATGGGCGGTGCCAGCCGCAGCAGCGGTCCGGCCCGGGTCTCGCCGAGCCAGAGCACGCAGATCCGCCAGCTCGACGATCAGATCGATCGTCAGCAACAGACGCTCACGCAGCTGTTGTCGAAGTACACGCCGCAGCACCCGGACGTGATCGCGGCCCAGCGTCAGCTCGACCAGCTCAAGCAGCGCCGCGAGGATACGCTGGCCGATCTGCGCGCCAACCCCGGCAAGATCGAATCGCCGGCCGGTGGAAGCAGCGGCGGCAGCGGCAGCAATTCCGTGGCCGGTCAGCTCAGCCAGGTCCGCATGCAGGTCAATACGCTGCAGTCGTCGCTCTCGCGCAAGCAGGATCAATTGAAGACCCTGCAGGAAGGCGCGGACAACATGAACGAGGCACAGGCCAAGCTCGCCGAGCTCAGCCGCAACTATCAGGTCACGCGCGATCAGTACGAGAAACTGCTCTCGCGTCTGTACAGCGCGCAGTTGTCGACCGACGTGCAGAAAAGCGCCGGTGGCCTGGATTTCCGGGTCATCGATCCGCCGGAAGTGCCGGTTCGCCCGACCGGGCCCAAGCGCATCCTGATGATGGCGGTTGCGCTCATCGGCGCGCTGGTCGCCGGTGTCGCCTTCGCGCTGTTCCTCGCCCAGATCCGGCCGGTGTTCAATTCGCGCAGTGGGCTGACACAGTCGACCGGTTATCCGGTGCTGGGCGCGGTCACACGCGCGCATTCGCCGGCCGAACGCGCCAAACGACGGACGGCACTGCTGATCTATGCGGCCTTCTGTATGACGCTGATCGTCGGATTCGCCGCTGCCGTGCTTCTGATTCCGGTGGCCACGGCGGTCTTCCCGCACATCCTGCCGAGTCCGCAGCTATGAGTATCGTCGAGAAAGCCGCCGCACGTCTCAAGCGACAGGAAGGGGCGAGCGTGGACGACGCGCCGTCGGATGTCGCACGCGATGCGGTCGCCGGCCCGCAAGATGAGCGTCGTCCGGATGGCCGCATCACCCGTGTGACACTGGACGATGTCCGCTTGCGGCGAATCGGCATGATGCCGCCCGAGTCGATGGATCTGTGGCTCACGCGAGAGTTTCAGCGCATCAAGCGACCGTTGCTGTCGCGCATCGGCAGTGACGAGGCGACGACCACCCAGCCGCTGACGCGCATCATGTTCACCAGCGCGAACCCCGGCGACGGCAAGAGTTTCATCACGTTCAATCTGGCGTTGAGTCTGGCCAACGAGATGGACTACAGCGTGCTGCTGATCGACGGGGATGTCGCCAAGCCCGGCATCACCCGGGCGCTGGGACTGGAGAACGAGCCCGGCCTGATTCATCTGCTGACCGATCGTGAAGCGCCGGCCGAGAGCTGCGTGATTCCCACCGACGAGCCGCGGCTTTCGATTCTGCCATCCGGACGGCGCAGTCGTGGTGCGGTCGAGCGGCTGTCGAGCCGGCGCATGGGCGAGCTTCTCGACGAGCTGGGCACCGACGAGACACGCCTGTTGATCATCGATTCCGCGCCGCTGCTGGCGGCGGCCGAGTCGCAGGCGCTGGCCGGTCACGTGGGCCAGATCGTGATGGTGGTCGCAGCCGGCAAGACCGAGCAGCGGGCCGTGACCTCGGCGCTGTCGCTGATCGAGCCCTCTGGCGCAGAGATCAGCTGCGTGCTCAACCAGACCGAGACCTTCGACGACGATCGGCATGCCGGTTATTACGGGGTGTATCCGGGTGAAGCGGACGGATCGGAATAACATGACGCCGCCACGATCCCGAGGGGCGTTCGGCGGGGGGCTGCGGCGTGGCGTCGTGCTTGCGTTGCCGGTGGCCGTGGCCTGGAGTGGCACCGGCGTCGCGTTGGCGGCACCGGTCTCATCGCGTACCGACGCGCACGCCGCGGATAGCGTGGCTGCGACGTCGGCTTATCCGAGTGATGATCGGCCCATCATTCTCGGGCAGCCCGAGACGACGTCCGCGCCCGCATCCGCGCCGAATGACGATGCCGTCCAGTCGCGCGCTGCCCGGCGAGCGTCTCAAGGCAACGCGAACTTCGGTGGTCAGGATCAGGCCCCGCCCCGCGCGGCGGCGTCTTCCGTCGGCGACGCCGATACGGCCGCGAATGCAGGCGATGCGCCTGCCCCTTTCGCGCTCGATCCAGCGGCCCTGCCGATGCCGACGGGCATCGACGAAGGGCGGCGCCCGGGTCGTGGCGCCGCCCGCGATGAGTTCGGCCTGACGGCCGATAATCGCCCCACGTTGGGTTTTCAGCAGGGGGCCTATGGCGGCGGCTGCGCGGCCATCGCCCGGTCCGGCGGTTTCGCGATGCCCGGCGAGAGCGCGACCATGCGCGAGCAGCCCAACGCGCCGGTGCGGTCCCGTCGGCGAGCCGTGCAGGCGACGCTCAGCGGCTCGGAGACGTACAGCGACAACATCACACTCGCCTCCGAGGACAGCGAACGCCATGCAGACTTCGTCACCACCGTCGCGCCCAGGCTGGATGCCTGTTCGACGACGGGCCGGTTCCGGGGCGAGTTCAGCTATCAGCTTCAGGGGGTCGTCTACGCGAACGATAGCCGCTATAACGATGTCTATAACGACATCGACAGCGATGCGACCTTCGAGCTGGTCAAGCGACATCTCTATCTCGACGCGGACACGCGCTACGGCCAGCAGGTCATCGATCCCTCGCTGGGCTATGCCGACTCGAATATCATTCGCCCCAACCAGAACAAGACCACGTCCTGGGTGAGCAACGTCAGCCCTTATCTGGTCCAGGATCTGGGAGCGGCCGGCACCGGGCAGTTGCGCTATCGCTACGGACGCTCGATATACGATGACGACACAGTGCCGGATACCACGGCACAGAGTGTCTTCG
Source organism: Salinisphaera sp. Q1T1-3 (assembly GCF_003602005.1). Lineage (GTDB taxonomy): Bacteria > Pseudomonadota > Gammaproteobacteria > Nevskiales > Salinisphaeraceae > Salinisphaera. The sequence goes on from NZ_QZWD01000002.1 coordinate 123,892, forward strand.
CCAGCCTGACCAGCCCGGACACCGCGCAGCCGCTGAGCTGGCAGGCCAGTGTCGTGACCCAATGGGTCGATACGGATCTGGGCAATCCGAATCGATATCTGGATTCACTCGCGGATCTGTTTCCGGGCTTGTCGGCGGCCGATCTGGGCCGTGACCGCGACCGGACCCAGCATTTCGACACGGCGACCGTACAGCTCGGATACAACCTCTCGCCGCGGCTGCAGCTCACGGTGCTGGGCGGCGTCGAGGACAAGTATCGCGACAACGGCGACAACGATCGCTGGTCGGCGCCGCGCTACCAGGCCGGATTGCGTTATACGACGGCCACCAACACGCTGGCCTTCAACGTCGGCCATCGCTTCTACGGCGAGAGCTATCAGCTTCTGGTCGCGCACCAGACCCGTAACATCGATTTCAATCTGTCCTATCGCGAGGACCCGTCCACCTCGGGCCTCGACTCGCTCGACGGCGGCAACGGGGGGGCGATGTTCGGCTCGATCGGCAGTCAGATCGGGCTGGGTGGCACCGGTTATCGTAACGATTTCGGCAACGGCAACTCGCTCTTGAACCGCGAGGTCTACGTCAACAAGCGCTGGAACGCGAACATGCGGGTGCATACGCCGCTGACGGATACCGATCTGCGCGCGTTCTTCGAAGAACAGGAAAGCCAGGACGACGAGGGGCCGGATACGCGCTATCACGGCATCGAACTCGATACACGCTATGCGTTTCGTCCGCGCATGAGTGCCGTACCGTCGTTTCGTTGGACGCACTACGAACAGGGCCTGTTGTCCACCGGTTCCAGCGATGAATACGAGGCCAATCTGAGTGTGGTGCGGGCGCTCACGCCGAGCCTGGACGCATCGGTCGGTTACGGGCGAACGTGGCGAGACGGTGCCTTCGACTACACCGAGAACCGCGCGACGCTGCAACTGCGTCAGCGCTTCTGAGCGACCATGTACGAGCGTTTCTACAATCTGCGTGCACGTCCGTTCCAGCTGATGCCGGACCCGCGACGGCTGTATCAGACCGGCAGCCACGAGCGGGGACTGTCGTATCTGCTCTATGGCCTGGAACGCGGCGAAGGCGTGGTGGTGGTGACCGGCGATGTCGGGACCGGCAAGACGCTGCTCATCCAGGTGCTGCTCGGCCAGATCGCCACCCGGGGACTGTCGATCGCGCGGGTGGCGATGGCCAATGCGAGCGCGGAAACGGTCGTGGCCAGCGTGGCCGCGGCGTTCGGCGTGACGGTCCGTGGGCTGTCGAAGGTCGAGCTGCTCGATGCGCTTGCGACGCGCCTGTCGGCCGGTCGCAATCGACGTGGACTGCTGATCGTCGATGAAGCCCAGGCGTGCAGCGATGCCGCGCTCGAGGAGCTGCGGCTGTTGTCGAATCTGCAGGCACGCGGCCAGGCTCTGTTGCAGGTGGTGCTCATCGGCCAGACCGAACTCGCCGACCGGCTGCGCCAGCCCGGCATGAGTCATCTGCGCCAACGCATCGTCGCCTCTTTTCATCTCGAGCCGCTGACGGCCGGCGATGTCGCGCCCTATATCGAACATCGACTGACCACGGCCGGTTGGCGGGCCGAGCGGCTGACTTTCGGCCCGGGCGTCTACGCACGGGTCCATGAGTGGTCGCGCGGTATTCCGCGCCGGATCAATCAGGTCATGGATCGACTGCTGCTGCTGGGTTATCTCGAGGAAAAACGGGAATTGACGCGCACGGATCTGGACACGGTGATCGAGGAATTCGAGACCGAGTTCGGCGCCGATGGGCTGATTTACGACGCCGCCGGCCCGGCGGAGGCGGGCCCATCGCATGTCTCCGAAGCTCCCCAGGCGCCCGAGCACGCCGCGGAAAGCGCGTTGCTGAAGCGTATCGCTGCACTTGAGGACCGCGTGGCGAGCGCGCTCGGCGAAGCTCGGTTGCAGCAGGCACGTGACAACACCCAGGCACGCGAACTGGCCGAGGCCTGGGCACGTGTGGCGCATCTGGAAACGATCCTGCAGGGCGACTCGGCGTCGGCGGATGAACCCGAAGTCGACGAGTCGAGCCCGGCACGGGGCGCGTCGTCGGCCTCTCGCGAAGACATGAGCGCCATGTTTCGTCGACTGTTCAGCACCCGGGGACATGACGAATGAACGAACCCGACTTCGACCCGCAGCCGCTCGCGCTGGACTCCGGCCGGGGTAATGCCATGACAGTCGATGTGGAAGAGTATTTCCACGTTTCGGCTTTTGAAGACCATATCGATCCTCGCGAATGGGCGACGATGCCGTCGCGGGTCGAGGCCAGCACCGACCGGATCCTGTCACTGTTCGAGGCGGCCGGGGTGAAGGCGACGTTCTTTACGCTGGGATGGGTGGCCGAACGCCAGCCGGCGCTGGTGCGGCGGATCGTCGATGCCGGCCATGAGCTGGCCAGCCACGGTCAGAACCATGCCCGTGCGTTTCAGCAGGAACCCGCGGCATTCGTTGCCGATATCACACGCGCCAAGGACGTGCTCGAGCAGGCCGGCGGCGTGGCGGTACGCGGTTATCGCGCGCCGAGTTTTTCGATCGATCGACGCAATCTCTGGGCCTTCGATGCGTTGGCCGAGGCCGGCTACACCTACAGCTCGAGCGTGTTTCCCGGCCACCACACCGCCTATGGCATGCCGGATGCGCCGCGGTTCGCGTTTCGGCATCGGCCGGGCGGACTGCTCGAGATTCCGATCACCACGGCCGATCTTGGCCTGCGCCGTCTGCCCTGTGCCGGAGGCGGCTTCTTCCGGCTCTATCCCTACGCATTGACACGCCGCCTGCTCGAACGCGTGACGCGTGCGGAGGGGCAGGCCGCGATCTTTTATTTCCACCCCTGGGAGATCGATCCCGATCAGCCGCGGATCTCCGGGCTGGCCCTGCGCACGCGTGTACGACAGTATCTGAATCTGTCGCGCGTCGAATCCCGGCTCGAACGACTGCTGCGTGCGTTCACCTGGGACCGCATGGATCGCATCTTTCCCGTCGACGCGCCTCCGGAGACTGCCTCGGCATGACCGATTCGCCCATTCTCGTGCGTACACTGGCTGATCGGCATGCCGAATGGGATGCTTACGTCATGGCCACGCCGGCTGCCACCTTCTTTCATCGCGTGGGATGGAAACGCGTGATCGAGCGCGCGTTCGGCCATGCTTGTCACTATCTCTATGCTGAGCGCGGCGGTCGCATTGTCGGCATCCTGCCGGCTGTGCACATCAACAGCCGGCTGTTTTCCAACGCGCTGATCTCCACGCCGTTCTGTGTCTACGGCGGGGCGGTGGCCGATGACGACGCCGTGGCCGATGCCCTGTACCAGGCCGCCTGTCGGCGCGCCGATGAACTCGGCGTGTCCTATTTCGAGACACGCGAGTCCGCGCCCCGACACGAGGACTGGCCGCGCAAGGATCTGTACTACACGTTTCGGCGCGAGCTGGCCGAGACCGACGAGGCGAATCTGGCCGCCATTCCGCGCAAGCAGCGCGCCGTGGTGCGCAAGAGCATCGCCAACGGGCTGGACTGGGCGATCGATCATGATATCGACCGGCTCTATCCATTGTTCGCCTACAACATGCGCGAGCTGGGCACGCCGGTGTTTCCGGCACGTTATCTCGCGGCATTGATGGATGAATTCCGTCAGGACTGTGACGTGCTCACCGTCACCCACGACGGCCAGCCGGTCGCCGCAGTGCTCAATTTCTATTTTCGCGACGAGGTCCTGCCCTACTACAGCGGTGCCGGCCCGCAGGCCCGCGCTCTCAAGGCCAACGATTACCTGTACTACGCCTTGATGTGCCATGCCGTGGCACGCGGGGCGCGCGTGTTCGACTTCGGGCGCAGCAAGTACGATACCGGCCCCTATCATTTCAAGCGCCACTGGGGATTCGAGCCGCGGCCGCTGCCTTATGAATACTATCTGTCCGGCATCGATACGATGCCGGACGTCAGCCCGAACAATCCGAAGTACGCACGCTTCATCCGGATGTGGCAACGGCTGCCGCTGCCGGTGACGCGGATCGTCGGGCCGTGGCTGTCGCGGGATCTCGGTTAGACCGTCCATGGCCGAGCTTTTGTTCCTGTCGCACCGGATACCGTATCCGCCGAACAAGGGCGACAAGATCCGCTCTTACCACTGGCTTCGCGAGCTGGCCGCGCATCACACGGTGCATCTGGGCACGTTCATCGACGAGGCCGCCGACTGGGCACATCGCGACACGCTCGATGCCCTGTGCCAAACCACCTGTTATCGCGCGCTGCCGCGCCGTCGCGCCCGGCTGCGCAGCCTCCGGGGACTGGCCGCCGGCCAGCCGCTGGGATTCGCTTATTACCATGACCGGGCGTTCGCGCGTTACGTCGCAAACGTCCTGGAAACCCGGCCGATCGACGCGGTTCTGGTCTTTTCCTCGACCGTTGCCCCCTATGTCGAGTCGTGTGTCGATGTGCGACGCGTGCTCGATTTCGTCGATGTGGATTCGGACAAGTGGGCCCAGTACGCTCGAAACGGTGCACGCGGGCCGATGCGCTGGGTGTATGCCCGCGAGGCCCGCACGCTGGCGCGGGCCGAACGCGCGCTGGCAGCCGCCTTCGATGCCAGCGTTTTCGTCTCGCCGGCCGAGGCCGCGTTTTTCGCCCGCGGTGCGCCGTCCATCGCGACAAGCGTTCATGCCATCGGCAACGGCGTGGATACCGATTACTTCGATGCGGTCCGGTTTGCCGGGCCGGCAGTCGAGGGCCCAGCGCAGGTGGTGTTTACCGGGGCCATGGACTACGGCGCCAACGTCGATGCCGTGCGCTGGTTCGTCGAGAATGTCTGGCCGACGGTCCGAGGCCATTTGCCCGAGGCCACGTTCACGATCGTTGGCGCGCGGCCCACGCCGGAGGTCAGTGCGTTGGCACGCACACCGGGGGTGATCGTCACCGGGACAGTGGATGATGTCCGGCCGTATCTGGCGGCCGCGCATGTCGCGGTGGCTCCGATGCGTATCGCGCGCGGCATTCAGAACAAGGTGCTGGAAGCACTGGCCATGGCGCGTCCGGTGGTTCTCACGCCGCAGGCCGCGGCCGGACTCGACGAACTCGCGCCGGATTTCGCGACCGAGGCCGAATCGGCCGAGGCCTTTGCCCGGGCCGTGTGCGACCGGGTACGCGCCGGCGCCTCTTGCGCCGGCGTGCCGGCGGCGCGCGATTATGTGTCGCGCCACTACGCGTGGCCGGCGAAACGCGCCGCGCTCGAGGCCTTGTTGCTGCCGGCCGAATCCACCGTTCGATGAGGACATCGATGGAATCCAGCTCCGCGACCGAGGTCCCATATGCCGATACGCCGTGGCAGCGCACGCTGCATATCGGGTTCGGCCTGTGTGCGCTGGCGATGGTCGGGCTCTACGCGGGCAGCTATATCGGGCTCGCCGAGATCTGGGCGCATACCGGCACGTTTCAGTACGCGTTTCTGATCTTTCCGATCTGTCTCGTGCTGGCCTGGTCACGCCGAGCCTGGCTTGCGCGTGTCGCGGCACGGCCGCGGCCGGTCGGCCTCGTGGCGCTCTTCGGGCTACTGGGGCTCTGGCTGGCCGGTGCCGTTGCCCAGATCAATATCGCCCAGCACATCGCGCTGGTGCTCGTATGGCCGGCGCTCGTCTATACGTTCTACGGCCCGCGTGTGGCTGGCGTGCTCGCCTTCGCGCTGGGCTATCTGCTGTTTGCCATTCCGTTCGGCAATTTCATGGTGGGCCCGCTGCAGACGGTCACGGCGCATTTTGCGGTCGCCGTACTCAAGATCTCCGGCGTGCCCGTGCTCATGGACGGGCACTATATCGATACGCCGGCCTCGGCCTGGCACGTCGCCGAGGCCTGCAGCGGGATCAAGTTCTTTGTCGCGTTGACCGCATTCGGCGTGCTGTACGCGCATCTGTTCTACACGCGCTGGCGTCGGCGTCTGGCGTTCGTGGTCATCGCGATGATCGTGCCGATCGTTGCCAACGGGCTGCGTGTCTATTTCACGATCCTGATCGGCGAGACGTTCGGCATGCACTATGCCACCGGCACCGATCACATGATCTTCGGCTGGCAATTCTTCGGGGCCGTTCTGATTCTGCTGTTTCTTGCCGGCTGGCCGTGGCATGAAGCGCCGCCGAGTCCGCCGACGCCCGATCGCGGTGTCGCGCCCGCCACGAAAGGCCGGGCGCTGACAGTCGGCGGTGCAGCGTTGGCAATCATCGTTGTGCCGGCGGCCTGGTTCGCGGCCAGCGGTCTGCTGGCGCAGCGAGCGGTGGCCGAACAGGCCGCGCCGCCACTGCCGGCCCGGGTTGCCGGGCTGGCACGACAGGCTGATTCCGGATCGACCACCACGCAGCTGGCCGGCGCGGCATCGCATCAGACAGCCCGCTACGGCGACCCGAGCGCGGCCCTGCGCATCGATTACGTCACCGGTGGGGTGGATGCCGATATCACGAGTCTGCTGCAGCGGCTGTTCGATCCGGCGCAATGGCAGCAGGTCGGGGCAGGGCGCGCGATGTCCGGGCCCGACGCTCGTATCCCGTTCACGGTGCTTTCGTTGCGTGATCGCCAGACCGGCGCGGTGCGGCGGTTACTCTATGTATTCCGCGTTGGCGACGAATGGACCGCGTCGCCGGAACATCTGAAACGTCGACAGGCGCTTGCGCGGCTCGGCGGACGGGCGGTGCCGACCGGACTGCTGGTGATCAGCGGGCCGGATTCGTTTTCGTCCGCGGCACTGGCCGCAGCGGGGGCACAGAGCGCGGGCGTCATTCGTGACGGTTCGCGGTGAGTCATCGGCGTCCGCGAATCGTCCATGTGATCGATCGGTTGGCGCTCGGCGGTATGGAATCCGTGGCGCTGACGCTCATCGAACGCACGGCCGAGGTCTATGATCATCATATCGTGTGCCTGCGGGATGCCGGCCCGCAGGCCGAGCGTGCCGAGGCGGCCGGTGTATCGGTGACCGCGCTCGACAAGCAGCCCGGCAAGGATCCACGCGCTTATCTGCGCCTGCGGTCGATGCTGCGCTCGCTCGCGCCGGCGGTGGTGCATACCTACAATATCGGCACGCTTGATGTGGCGATCTGGGCGCGGTCGGCCGGCGTGCGTCGCATTGTCCACGCCGAGCACGGTCGCGACGCCGCGGATCCGGACGGACGCAACCGCAAGTATCGATGGCTGCGGCGACTGATGGCGCCGTTCATCAGTGCCTTTGTGCCGGTCTCCGGTGACCTGGCCCAATGGATGCGCGCTGATCTGGGTCTGCCCGCGGACAAGATCCATCTGATCCGCAATGGGATCGATACGACACGTTTCAAGGCAGGGCCCGCGCTGCGGGAATCGGGTTCATTCGCGCCGTGGCCGGCCGAGGCCCGGGTCATCGGGACGATTGGACGGCTCGATCCGGTCAAGGGCTTCGATACGCTGATCTCGGCCTTTGCCCAGCTGCACGCGCGCAGTGCCGTACCGCTGCGTCTGGTGATCATCGGCGACGGACCGGAACGCGATGCACTGGCCGCCCAGGTCCGATCACTGGGGCTGGAGGAGGCCGTCTGGCTGGCCGGTGCGCGCGACGATACGCCGACGCTGCTCAACGGCATGGCGGTCTATGTCTGTGCCTCGATCGCCGAGGGCATTGCGCTCACGATGCTGGAGGCCATGGCCTGCGAACGACCGATCGTGGCGACCCGGGTCGGGGGCAACCCGGAGCTTGTCGATGACGGGACGCACGGGCTGCTGGTGCCATCCGGCGCACCGGCGGCGATGGCCGAGGCGATCGAGACACTACTGGCCGAGCCGGATCGCGCGGCGGCTCTCGGCGCCGCCGCGCGAACGCGTATCGTCGCTGATTTCAGCGTCGCGGCCATGGTCGCCGGGTATCGTAGGCTCTACGATGATCTGTTGTTGAACTAGAGGTTCGAGCATGTGTGGGGTAACCGGCATCATCACCGCCGACGGTCGCATCCCGGATGCCGATCGCCTGCGCGCGATGAACGACAGACAATCGCATCGCGGCCCCGACGATCACGCCCGCATCGTTGTGCCGGGGGCGGGGCTGGGACATCGTCGGCTGACCATTCTGGACCCGACCAGTGGCGCCCAGCCCATGACCAGCGCCGACGGGCGCTACACGCTGGTCTACAACGGCGAGATCTACAACTACCGCACGCTCAACCGGACGCTCGAGGCCGCCGGCTATCAGTTCTCCGGTCACTGCGACACGGACACGTTGCTCGCAGCCTGGCAACACTGGGGCCCGGACTGCGTCCAGCATCTGCGCGGCATGTTCGCCTTCGCCGTCTGGGACGCGGTGACCGGGCGTCTGTTCGCCGCGCGTGACCGCCTGGGCATCAAGCCGCTGTATTACGCGGTCACCCCGGCGGGCGATCTATTGTTCGCCTCGGAGCTGAAATCCCTGCGTGCCCATCCGGATCTCGATCGGCGGCTCGATCCGCGGGCGATCGAATCCTACCTGGCACTGGGCTATGTCCCCGAGCCGTTGTCGATCTACACGGACGCCCGCAAGCTGGCCGCCGGCCATACCCTGACCTGGCGCGCGGGCATGCGGGCGCCGACGACGGTCTGCTATTGGGACGTGGATTTCTCCGCGGTCGAGGCGGATGCCGACATGGGCACCGCGGCCCAGGATCTCCGCGCACGGCTCGACGAGGCCGTGCGCATGCGACTGGTTGCCGATGTGCCACTGGGCGCATTTCTTTCCGGCGGGCTGGATTCCTCGGCTATCGTCTCGCTCATGGCCGGTGCGACCGCGGATCCGGTCAATACCTGTGCGATCGGCTTCAAGGAAGCGGCCTACGATGAATCGGCGCATGCACGCCGGGTGGCCGAGACGTTCGGCACTGCGCATCGCGCGCATCAGATTTCCGCTCACGATTTCGATCTCATCGACCGGTTGATCGATGTCTATGACGAGCCGTTTGCCGATGCCTCGGCGTTGCCGACCTACCGCGTCTGCGAGCTCGCAAGGCGCCAGGTCACGGTCGCCCTGTCCGGCGACGGCGGCGACGAGGATTTCGCCGGTTATCGTCGGTATCGTCTGCACGCTAATGAATCACGTGTGCGCGATCGCGTGCCGCTTGCGCTGCGTCGCCCGGTCTTCGGCACGCTGGGCCGGCTCTATCCCAAGCTTGATCGGGCCCCCCGGTTCCTGCGCGCACGCACCACGTTCCAGTCGCTGGCACGCGATACGGCCACGGCTTATTGTCACAGTGTCTCGATCATGCCGGTCGAGCTGCGTGAGGCGTTGTACAGCCCGGCGTTCACACAACAGCTCGACGGGTATCGGGTCGAATCGCTGTTCGCGCAGACGGCCGAGAACGCGGCCACCGATGATCCGTTGTCGATCGCGCAATATCTGGATTACAAGACCTGGCTGCCGGGCGATATTCTGACCAAGGTCGATCGCGCGAGCATGGCCCACGGGCTGGAAGTCCGCGTGCCGTTGCTCGATCATGACTTTGTCAACTGGGCGGCGCGCCTGCCCAGCGATTTCAAATTGCGCGGTGGCCAGGGCAAGTACGTCTTCAAGCAGGCGTTTGCCGATGTGTTGGACACCAACGTGCGCGATCGGCGCAAGCAGGGCTTTTCGGTGCCGCTGGCCGACTGGTTCCGTGGCCCCCTGCGACAGACCGGCGAACACGCCCTGACACAGGGGCCGTTGGTCACGTCCGGCCTGTTCGAGCCGGAGGCGCTCGCCCGTCTCTGGCAGCGTCACACAAGCGGTGCGGCAGACCATGGTGCAAGTCTCTGGTCACTGCTCATGCTGTCGAATTTCCTGGCCCGCGAGGCCGGCGAGACAGACTGGGGCACGCCGGTGGCTTCTGCGTCATGAGGCGATCGCCATGACAACGCGCCCGATTCGTATTGCGGTGGTGGCCAGTCTTTATCCGAATCGAGAACAGCCGCGCCACGGTATTTTCGTCGAGGAGCGGCTGCGTGCGCTGGTGGCCAGCGGCGCGGTGGAGGCCCGTGTGATCGCCCCGGTGCCGTGGTTCTTCTCGCGCCATCCGCGTTTCGGGCGCTATGCGCGCATGGCCGCCGTACCCCGGCAGGAGACACGACACGGCCTGACGATCGCGCATCCGCGCTATGTGGTGCTGCCGCGCATCGGTATGACCTGGACGCCGGCCAGCTATGCCCGGGCCGTCGCGCCCGCCCTGGCGTCGCTGCGTCGTGACGGCTTCGATTTCGATCTGATCGATGCGCACTATCTGTATCCGGACGGGGTCGCGGCCGCACGACTGGCCCGTCGTTTCAATCGTCCGTTGACCTTGACCGCACGCGGTGCCGACATCAACCAGATCGCCCGGATGCCGGTGCCCGGTCGCCAGATCCGGGAGGCGGCCGCTTGGGCCGGCGGTCTGATCGGTGTTTCGGCCGCGCTGTCCGAGGCGATGGCGTGTCTGGGCGTGGACCCGCGGCGCCTCGTCACGTTGCGCAACGGCGTCGATCTGTCGCGTTTTACGGCGATGCCGCGTGCGCAAGCACGGGCCGCGTTGGGCTGGTCGATGCCGACATGGCTCTGTGTCGGACATCTCATCGAGCGCAAGGGCATGCACATTGCGATCGAAGCACTGGCCGGACAGCCCGGCGTCCAACTCGTGCTGGTCGGCGACGGCCCGGAGGAAAGTGCACTCCGGACGTTGGCGGCACAACATGGCGTGGCCGATCGGGTGCATTTTGTCGGCGCCGTCGCGCACGACGACCTGCCGGTCTATTTCTCGGCGGCCGATGTTCTGATGCATGCCGCCGGTTCGGAAGGCATGCCCAATGTGGTGCTCGAGGCGATGGCCTGTGGATGTCCGGTCATTGCCACGCCGGTCGGCGGTATTCCCGAAGTGCTTTCGGCGCTGCCCGCCGGCGTGCTCATGACCGAGCGCAGCGCGGTGGCCATGCAGGATGCATGGCATGCGTTGCTGGCCGCCGAAGACGACGATGCCATGCGCGCCGCACGGCGTCGGCATGCCGAATCCTTCGACTGGGCGCCGACCACGGCCGGCCAGATCGCTCTGTTCTCGCGCCTGACCGGCATCACGCCGCCGGATGGCACCCCGACGACGGCGGCTGTGTCATGAAGATTCTCTATCATCACCGTATCGGTTCCAAGGACGGCCAGTACGTCCATATCGAGGAAATGGTCGCGGCGTTGCGCCGTGCCGGCCATATCGTCGAAGTCGTCGGGCCCGAGGGGTTCGAGGCGCAGGATTTCGGCGGCGAGTCGGGCCTGGTGGCTGCGCTCAAGGCACGAATTCCCGGCGCGGCGTACGAGTTGCTCGAATTGGGTTACAACAGCCTCGACTATCGCCGGCTGGCTCGGGCCATCGTGCGATTCCAGCCCGATGTGATCTACGAGCGCTATAACCTGTCGCTGCTGTCCGGGGTTCTGGCGCGCCAACGTTTCGGCATACCGTTGCTGCTGGAGGTGAATGCGCCGTTATATGCCGAACGCTCGGCCTACGGGGGCCTGGCGTTGCCCCGGCTGGCGCGCTGGGCCGAGTCTCGCGCCTGGCAGGGGGCCGATCATGTCTTTGCCGTGACCGAGGTCCTGGCGGCGCGAATCGTGGCCGCCGGTGTGCCGCGTGCACGGCTGAGCGTCACGCCCAACGGCATCGACGCACAGCGTTTCCACCGCGTGACCGATGAAGCACCGTACAAGCAGGCGCTGGGGCTGGCCGGGCGCACGGTGCTCGGTTTCGTCGGTTTCGCACGCGAATGGCACGGCCTCGACGGGGTGGTCGAGATGTTGGCCGCCGATGCGGGCGTGCATGATCTGCATTGCCTGATTGTGGGCGACGGCCCGGCCTGCGAGGGCCTGCGGGCGCAGGCTGCCACCCGCGGTGTCGCCGACCGGCTGACGATCACCGGTATCGTCGGGCGAAACGACATCATGCAATACATCGGCGCATTCGATATCGCGCTCGTGCCGGCGGTTGTGGCCTATGCCTCGCCGCTCAAACTATTCGAATACATGGCCTGTGGTCGTGCGATCGTCGCCCCGGATCAGCCGAACATCACCGAGATCCTGACGGACGGACAGGACGCCCTGTTGTTTGCGCCCGGCTCGCGCACCGGTTTCACCGATGCCGTGCGTCGATTGATCACGGACCACGCGTTGCGCGCCCGGTTGGCCGAGGCGGCGCATGCGAGCTGTGTCGCGCGTGATCTGAGCTGGTCGGCCAACGCCCGACAGGTAGGGAGCGTGGCCGAAAGACTGTGCGCCGACCGGTGACGACGCGGCGAGCGACCGTTGTCGGCGGCGGCCTGAATGCGCTCGGCGTGGTGCGTAGTCTCGCGGCGGATGGCATCGGCGTGGATCTGCTGGTCGGTGAGGGCGAGGCCGGGCCGGCCGTGCATACGCGGCTGGCCCGGGTTCGGCGATACGCCGACACGACGCGCGATGGTGTGGTCAACGCGCTGATCCATCAGGCCAGGCGCCACCGACGACCGGCCCGGCCGCTCGTGTTGACCCGGGAAGAGGATGTAGCGGCCGTGTCGTGCGCGCGTCGGCGACTGGCCGACGATTATGTATTGATGTTGCCGCCGGCCGATGTCGTCACGCGACTCCAGGATAAGACCGGTTTCGCCGAGGCGGTGGCGGCACAGAACGAGATCGCGCCGCGCAGTCTGGCGATTCGAACGCCGGCTGATATCGACGGCATCGGGGCGCTGGCCCCGCCGTTCATACTGAAACCGGCGGGGCGACAGCCGGCCTATCTCGCTCATTATCCGCGTGCCGAACGCTTCGAGGATGCCGCGACGCTGGCTGCGGCGCTCGCCGAACGCTTGTCGGTTTCGCCGGCGATGATCGTGCAGGAATGGGTGGACGGACCGGATGAGGGCGTGCATTTCTGTCTGCAGTTCGTGCCGCCTGATGGTGCTGCCGCCTTGTCCTTCGTCGGGCACAAGCTGCGATCCTGGCCGCGCGCCACCGGCGGGACGGCGCGTTGTACGCGGGCATCGTCCGCGGCTGATGGCCTGGCTGCCCGTACCACGGCGTTTTTCCGCGGCGCGGGGGTTGTCGGTCTGGCGAGCATGGAATACAAATGGCACGCATCCTGTGCGGATTACGTCATGATCGAGCCGACCATCGGCCGTACCGATCATCAGGAGGAAATCGCCACGCTCTGCGGCGTCAATCTCCCGGCAGCAGCCTGTCGCTGGGCGCTTGGCGAGGCATTGCCACATCCGGCGGCGGGCGAACGGTCGTCCGTGATCTGGCGAGATCCGATGGCCGATGCCAAGGCGGCGGACGTCGACCCGGCCGGTGCCGGGGCTTTCGATATGCCGATCGTCGATGCGCTCTGGCGCTTGCGGGACCCCGGCCCGCAGCTCGCCGATTGGCGCCAGCGCGCAGTCCGTCGTCTGCGTCGAGGGCTGTCGCGATGAAACGTCTGCTCAAGCCGTTATTGCCGCGCGCCATGCGCCAGCGCTGGTATCACTGGCGGCGCGGGGCGCCGGTGCCCGTCGAGGCGCTCGAGCCACATCTGGATGCGGCCGCGGACTGGATCGCCCGCGCTCAGGATGCGGGTATCGCCGGTGGCGTACCGGCTTATTACGATCGGCGGCGGCGGCGATGGGCGGCGTCGTATCCGGAAACCACCGGCTATATCATCCCGACCTGTTATGCCTATGCCCGGCGCAGTCGCCGCGATGATTTCTTCGATCGCGCGACCCGCATGGCGCATTGGGAATCCGATGTTCAGCTGGATTCGGGGGCGGTCTCGGCCGGCACGATGGATGCCAAGCGTCGGGTGCCGACCGTCTTCAATACCGGTCAGGTCCTGTTCGGCTGGACGGCTGCCTGGCAGGAGACGCGTGAACCGCGGTTCGCCGCCTCACTGCGGCACGCCTGCGACTGGCTCGTCTCCGTCCAGGACGACGACGGCGCCTGGCGGCGTTACGGCTCGCCGCTGACGACACATCCGCTGAACACGTACAACACGCGGACCGCACTCGGCCTCGCGGAAGCCGGCCGCGCGCTCGACGAGCCCCGTTATCTCGAGGCGGCGCGTGCCAACGGTCGCTGGGCACTGACGCAGCTGCACGACAACGGCTGGCTCGAGAACAACGATCTGGAAGACAATGCGCGTCCGTTGACCCATACGCTGGGCTATGCGTTGCACGGTCTGGTCGGACTCGGGTTGCGGCTGGGGGACCGGACCTATGTGGAGGCCGCGGTTCCGGCACTGGCCGCGCTCGTCGACCGCCAGCGTCGCAACGGCAGTCTGGCGGGTCGTTACGATGCCGACTGGCGTGAAGCCGCGCCGTGGAGCTGTCTGACCGGTGAAGCCCAGCTGGCCGAGGCCTGGCTGGCGTTGATCGGTGTCGACGACACGCGCAACTGGCGAAGGGCGGCCGAACGGGCTGTCGGGTTCGTGGCCGGTACCCAGTCGCTGACGGCCACGGATTCGGCCGTGCGCGGCGGCATCGCCGGTTCCGCGCCGATCTTCGGTGACTACATGACCGATCGTTATCCCAACTGGGCACCCAAGTTCTTCATGGATGCCGTCATGCAACTCACACCGGTCGTCTGATCGTGCGCTCTCTCGTCCTACTGCTGTTCGTGACGGGTACGCTGCCCATGGCCTTCATGCGGCCGATCATCGGGTTGTTGTTGTGGATGATGTTCAGTTATCTGAACCCGCACCGCGAAACCTGGGGCTTCGCCGTCGATTTTCCGTGGGTCGTGCTGGTCGCCGTGGCGACGCTACTGGCCCTGCTGGCCCAGCCGAACCAGCGGCGTGCGCCCCCCATGAAGCCGGTCGTCGTGCTGATGCTGGCATTTCTGGGCTGGATCACACTGTCCACGTTCCAGGCTGCCGAGCCGGCCGGGGCCGTGGCGCGCTACGAGCAGTTCCTCAAGATGATGGTGATGACACTCGTCACGCTCATGCTGGTCATCGATCGACAGCGGCTGGAGTGGGTGATCTGGACCATCGTGGCGTCGTTCGGATTCTGGGGATTCAAGGGCGGGCTGTTCACGCTGGCCACGGGCGGCAACTACCACGTGATGGGACCGGAAAGCAGTTTCTTCACGGACAACAACATCTTCGCGCTGATCATGTGCATGACCCTGCCGCTCATGCGCTATGTTCAGCTGCATGCCGAGCGGCGCTGGGTGCGTCTCGGGATGTGGGTGCTCATGGCGCTGACCGCGGTCAGCGTGATCGGCACCTACTCACGCGGCGGGTTGCTGGCTCTGGCGATCACCGCGACGATGCTGATCTGGAAGAGTCGGCGCCGGGCGATGCTGATCCTCGTTGCGCCGATCGGGGCGCTCGCGCTGGCTTCCTTCATGCCGCCGCAATATTTCGCGCGGATGGACACCATCGATCAGTATCAGCAGGACGAGTCGGCGCAGGGGCGTATCCAATCCTGGAAGTTCGCCACCAACGTCGCGTTGGCGCACCCCGTGCTCGGCGGTGGCATGGAAGTCTGGTCCAGCCATTCGATGTGGGAACAGTACGGGCCCGAAGGTGCCGTGCCGGGACGGGCCATCCACAGTATCTTCTTCGAGGTGCTGGGAGAGCAGGGATTCGTCGGCCTCGGCCTGTTCGTCGCGCTGCTGCTGGCTGGGTATCTGAGCCTCGGGCATATCCGACGCCGTGCCCGGGCCGGCCCGGTGCAGGCGCAGTGGCTGGCTGATCTCGCGAGCATGATGCAGGCCAGCCTGGTGGGATACGGCGCGGCCGGTGCATTGTTGCCCACCCCCTATATCGATCTGTTGTATCAGATGCTGGCGCTGGTGGCGGTGATGCAGGTGCTGCTCTCGACGTATGCTCATCACAGCGACACCGTCGTTGCCGAACCGTCGACCGGGAAAAGGCCGGAGCGTACCCGTTCGAGGCGGCGTTCCCGCACGCCGGAGGGGACTTCGCCACGCCCGGCGCGACCTGCACGATCAGGCGGCTCCCGTCTGCCGGACTGGTGATGGTCGACGACGCGGCGCAGTGGCAACACCGGGCCTTGCTCGTGGCGTTTCATTACCCGCCGCTGGCGGCCTCGCCTGGTGCGCTCAGAGCGCGGGCGTTCGCGGCCTATCTGCCGACATTCGGCTGGCAGCCGCATGTTCTGGCGCCGGACATGCGCGCCTACGATCCCGACAGCTGCGAGTCTGATGGCGTGGTGCCCGGAATCGTGCATCGCAGCCGGGCGCTCGATGCACGTCGCCATTTCGGCTGGCGTCATCGCTACATGGCCTGGACAGCGGCCCCCGATCGCTGGGTCAGCTGGGCGCCCGGTGCGATTCTGACCGGTCTGCGCGTCATCCGGCGTCACGATATTCAGGTCATCTGGTCGACATATCCCATCGCGACAGCGCATCTCGTGGCCGGCACGCTGGCGCGTCTGAGCGGGCGTCCCTGGATTGCTGAATTTCGTGATCCGATGACTGTCGACGGCTCGCCGATCCAGCGTCGCGCGCTGGGCGTGCTCGAGCGTTTCGTCATGCGTCACGCGGATCATCTGATCTTCGCCACACCGGGAGCGGCGCGTGACTGTTGTCGCCGGTTTCCCGAGATCGCGGGGCGGTGCTCGGTCATTCCGAACGGCTATGACCCGGCGCTGCAAACGATGACGCAGCCTCGTGCGAGGCGAGGCGATGGCCCGTTGCGGGTCGTGCATTCAGGGCAGCTGTATCCGACCGATCGTGACCCGACGGTCTTTTTCGAGACGCTGGCCGCGATGCGCCGCGCTGGCCGGATCGACGCCGAACGGGTGCACATCGTGTTTCGCAACACGCAGCAGGAGGCCGAATGCCACCGGCACCTCACGCGGCTTGGGCTGTCGGACATGGTCGAGATCGCGCCGCGTATCGGGCACGCGCAAGCCCTGGCGGAACAGGCCGCCGCCGATGCGCTGCTCGTGCTGCAGGGGCGGGGCTTCAATCGCCAGGTGCCCGCGAAGCTGTTCGAGTATCTGCGGGCGGGGCGACCGATATTCGCATTGGTCGATCCGGACGGCGACACCCAGGCATTGCTCGATGAACTCGACGTCGGGGTCTGTGGTGCACCGGATGACCCAGCGGCCATCGAAAACGCATTGGCCACGCTCTGTTCACGGCTCGAGGTCGAAGGTAGCGACAGTGCGGTCTGGCAGGCCGACGACGACCGGTTGTCGCGTTATTCGCGTCGGCATGCCACACGGACGCTGGCAGCACATCTGGACAGGCTGACCGAACGAAAATCTCCGGCGGCGTCGTTCGACTGAGCTCGACGCCGGAATACCGCGGGCCGATCAGCGATCGTGCCACGCCGTGTGGGCCCCATGCCGCCGGGCCCGGTACAGGTCGGTGGCGCCCGGCTTTGCCAGACGATCGGTGCGTGCAGCGACCCGGGACGTCATGAAACCCGGCGTAAGAGCCTATCGGCGTCGCACACCGAGCAGATGTGTCATCCGGTCTCGAGCCCGGCGCAGGTCGTAGAGCAGGACCTCGGCGGCGCGATCGGCACCGCGCTTGTAGAGCAGGCTCGCCAGCGCGATCTTGGCGCCGAATTGACGACGGACCACGGCGATATCCGGCACCCCCGGTGGCAGCGTCGGTTTCATGCGTGCGATGAAACGTCGACGCGTTGGCATGTCCGGCATATGGCGTGGCCGCTGGATGATGCCACGAACGAAGACCTCGACGGTATAGAAGCGGCGTTGCCAGTCGGGCCCGAGTCGCGCGTGCAGCGTGTCCGGTGGCACGTCGCTGGCCTCGATGCGCTGAATACAGCGTTCGGCGGCGATCGGCAGGTGCATCAGCCGTTCGTCCTCGAGTGCGTTCATGATCGATCCCTGACGGGCGTTGCGATAGTAGTACAGCGCGGCATCGATATGCTCGATGTGCTGACAGCAGGCCAGCCAGGCCCGGACACGCGCGAGATCCTCGTACCAGAGACCGCAGTCGAAACGCGTGTCGCCGATCAGATCGCGTCGATAGAGTTTGTTCCATGCCGCATTGTGCGCCCCCCAGAAGTCGGGCGAGCAGCGCCGGCGTGTCTGTCCGGTTTCGGTGACATCGAAATAATCGAACACGAACATCTCGACGTCCGGGGCGGCCTGTATCGCGTCGAGACAGGCTGGCACGAGGGCGGGATCGGTCCAGTCGTCGCCATCGACGAAGAGTAGGTATGCGCCGTTCGCCGCGGTGATACCGGTATTGCGCGCAGCCCCGAGTCCGGCGTTTGCCTGGCGCAGGACACGCAGGCGCGGATCCGCATAGCCCGACAGGAGACGTGCGGTGGCATCGGTCGATCCGTCATCGACCACGATGATCTCGCACTCGTCGGCTTCAGGGATCAGTAAGGCATCCAGACAGCCGACGATGTAGTCGGCGATGTTGTACGCGGCGACGATGATGGAGATCGTCGGGCGTCTGGCATCATCCGTATAGCGGGGCACGGGCAAGGGCGCGGATATCGAAATCGGTCGGCATCAGTATAACGGCTCGTCGCGACGGGGCACGCGGCTCACGATGCACGATAATTGCCGTGATCCGGATGATCGAGCTGGGGCGGCGGCAGGCCGCGATCGATATGGCCGGCGTATTTCAGCGCCAGCGGATGCAGGATGTGGCCCAGGAGATAGGTCCACGGCACGGGGTAGTGCGAGGGTTTGCCATCGACCATCTCGCCGGCCCGTTCACGCGGAGTCCGGGCAGGCGATGTCGACAGCGCGGGGGCGAGCCGGTCCAGCCGTCGATTCAGTTCGGCCCACCAGGCGGTGGTCAATGGTGTCGCGGGCTTGCATATGAAAGCGCAGGTGCCGATGAGGCGTCGATAATGACGCTGCAGATAGCGACGCTGGAGGCGGCCGGCCAGCACACGCGCGCGACGCCACGCGATATCGGACGGCTGATGGTCGAGATTGGCGATATAGGTCGGGCTGTCTTCGGCATAGCCTGCGGCGAGCAGGTTCGAATCGGCGTTGAGTCGCGCCAGACTGGGGCGCCAGCTCTGGGTGGCCCATTTGATGTCGGCATACCCGCCGCCGACGTGATGCATGAAATAACAACGCAGGTAATCGGCCCGGTGCGCCAGATTCAAATGCGGATAGGCCGGATGCCGAATCTCGGGCGGGACGAAGCGATCGAGATTGTCCGGCGTAATCAGTATGATCTCGAACCCGGTCCGCGCCAGTGAATCGAGTGCCGAGCGTCGTGCCGGCGGCATGGTGTTGTCGCCGAGCCAGAAGCAGTAGAGTCGATTGCTCGCGTCCAATCCGGTCGTGCCTCGTATGTCGTTCCAGGGTCGACGCACTCGACGGGGATTGCGTCATCGATACAGCCTGTCCAACTGGGAGCGTTCGGTAAAGTGCGAGTTCATTTCAAACGGCAGGAAGCGCGCTCGTTCACGGCGTGGCATCGTATCGGGTTGTGTCTGTGCGCGTTGCTTGCGGCAAGCGTGAGCGTATCCGCGCCGGCGGCGACCTCGGCCACCGATGGCGTCGTTGATCTGCGACTGGCCTCGCTTGTCGATCAATGCGAGGGCACGGCACCCGTGACCTTTGGCCAGGCGTTTCGCCCGGGCGACGTACCGCGCAGCGCGTCGCTGGCACTGATGGCCGGCGACACGGCGTTGCCCACCCAGGTCGATGCCAAGGCACGCAACGCCGATGGCTCGTTGCGCCATGCCGTCATCACGGTGGATGTGCCGTGTTCACAGCGTGCCAACCAGTCGCTGGTACTCGCCCGTCGCCATGCCGCCTCGGCTGCCGGCGGCCGCGCCCTGACGATCGACGACGTGCTGGCCACCGATTACGACAGCGGCATCATCTTCGACGCGGGTAATCAGACCTGGCAGAGCAGCGCGCGCGCCGTCTTGTCCCGCATCCGTCGCGAGGGCGGATGTGCCGCCACGACGCTTTACTGTCGTCATTGGCTGGACGGGCCGCTCGCCGGTGAATGGGTGGTCGGTGCACCGCCGACCGACAGCAACGGACGTGCGCATCCGCGGCTGATGGTCTTTTTCGCCGTGCGCGCCTACGGTCCGGCACCGGTGACCAGCGTGCGCACCGACACGGTGGTCGAAAACGACTGGGCGTACGACGTCGAGCCGTCGAACGTGTCCTACAACGCGCAGCTGATCACGCCGGGCCAGGCACCGTTCACGGTCGATCGACTGACACACTATCGCCAGGCGCGCTGGCATCACGTGGCGTGGTGGGGCCGCTACGATCGCGCGCCCTGGTTCGCGGCTCTGAACGGCCGCTACCTGCAGGCGACGCCGGCCGTGCCGCGCTACGAGCAGGTGACACTGGACAAGACGATGATGGCCAACGTGCGCCGCGACTGCGCGCCGATGGACCATTGCGATGTCAATCCGCGCATGGAATCCACCGGGGCCCAGAGCCAGATCGGGCCGTTGCCGACCTGGAGCGCCGCTTATGTCATCCATCCGCAGGACTATCGCGCCTATCGCTGGATGCTCGCCAACAGCGATGCTCTCGGGGCCTATCACGTGCATTATCGCCAGCGGGATACCGGTGACGTTCTGTCCGTGGATGCCCATCCCTGCGCTACGCTGATCGGCCCGGCCGAGCGCGCCAAATGCGATGTGCCGCCGCACGGCGATGACCGCCTGCCGGCGTGCCAGGGCGATTGCGACAGCCCGCTCAATCCGGAACTCGCGCACGCCGGGGCGCCGGCCTATGTCGCCTACCTCGTGACCGGCGACTGGTACTACGCACAGGAGTTGTCATTCTGGGCGGACTGGACGGTCTTTCAGTCGAATCCCGGGTATCGCAACTACCGCGCGGGCCTGTTCAAGGGCGAACAGCTGCGTGGGCAGGCCTGGGCCCTGCGCACGCTCGGCGATGCGGCTTATCTGCTGGCCGACGACGATCCGCAGAAAGCGTTCTTTACGCATGTCGTCGACGAGAACATCAAGTGGTACAACGCCAGTTACTCGGATAATCCCGCGGCCAACGCACTGGGCGTGATCACCAACGGCTATGCGATGTCCTATTCCGGACCGGACGGTACCGAGCATGTCGGTATCGCGCCCTGGCAGGCTTCGTTCTTCACCTGGGCAGCCGGCAATCTCGCCGATCAGGGGTTTCCCGGTGCCGAGCATCTGCGGCGCTATGTAGCCCGGTTGCAGATCGGGACACTGACCGCGCCCGGTTTCTGTCCGGAGATGGCCAGTGCCTATTCGCTCAAGGTGCGGCCTGAAAGACAGGCGCCACTCTACAAGCGTTTTGCCGATGTCTATCGCGCCAGCTTCCCCGAAATGGCCGGTGCCGGCTGTGATGCACGTACCGTCAATGCTGCGCTGCGACAACGACCCGATCAGGACGGTTTTTCGTTTCCGCCCGGCACCATGGCCGGCTATCCGGATTCGGATACCGGCTTCGTCGCGAACCTGCAGATCGGGGCCGCGTCGGCGGCGAGTACCGGCGAGCCCGCCGCGGCCGAAGGTTGGCGATGGTTCATGGCCCGGCCGGTGCGACCGGACTACAGTCGGGCGCCACAGTTCGCGATTCTGCCGAGCCGTCCGGTTGCCGGTGATCGCTGACATGGTGGACGGTTTGAAGGGCTGCAAGCGCTGATGTGGCGTCGCAGGAAAAGTCCGGCGACCGGGGTGCCTGCACAGCCCACGACGTTGCGCATGGCCGTCGTGCTGTCCAGCCTTCAGCAGTATACGGATCTGATGATCACGTTCCCGTCGATCATGATTCTGAGCCGACTGCTGACGCCGGCCCAGATCGGTGTGTATTCGGTCGCGGTTACGTTCGTCAATCTAGTGCACATGCTGCGTGATTTCGGCACGAGCGAGTACATCGTCCAGGCCGATCGACTGGATACCGGCAAACCGCAGACGGCGTTCACGATCACGTGGATCGTCGCCTGGGCACTGGCCGCGCTCCTGTTTCTGACCAGCCCGCTGATCGCGGCGTTCTTTCGCGAACCGGATCTGACCGATGTGCTGCGCATTCTGTCGATCACGTATCTGCTGCTGCCGATCGGCTCGACGACGAGTTCGATGCTGGTACGCGAGCTGCAGTTCGGCATTCGCTACAAGATCAATACCACGCAGTTACTGGTCCAGAATGGATTGACGATCGTGCTGGCCTGGTACGGATTCGGTTATTTCAGCCCGGCGTGGGGCGCGGTCGCCGGCATGCTGACCACCGTGGCCGGATGTCTTTACTGGGGGCGTCATCACCGGATTCGTGGCATCGGGCTTAAGCACTGGCGCGAGGTCGGCAACTTCGGCCTCAAGAAGACGCTCGGCAGCGTGATGAGTCGCCTGGGCGACAGCGCGCCGGACTTCGTGATCGGGCGCATGATCGGTTTCACGGCCGTGGGCATGTTCAGTCGCGGATTCGGGCTGGTGCGCCTGTTTCGCGACAACGTGTCGGCCGCCGTGGGTACCGTGGCGTATTCGGCCTTGGCGCAGCGTCATCGTGATGGTGGTATCGCTGGTGACCTGTATCTGCGCTCGATCACGTTCATCACCGGGCTGGGTTGGCCATTTCTGGGATTCTCATCGCTCATGGCGTTTCCGATCATTCGGATCTTTTTCGGCGATCAATGGGATATGGCGGTGCCGATCCTGCGCCTACTCGCCATCCAGGTCGCGATCTCGCTCATCGTGATGCATTATCAGGATCTGCTGACCGCGATCGGTCGGGTAGGCACGGCCACGCTGTGGGTCACAGTGTGGCAGATCGCCACCGTCGTGACCCTGGTGATTGCCGCCAGCGCGGGATTGGTCGCCATTGCGGCCGCGCTGATTCCAACGACTGCGATACTGGTGGTGCTCGTGGCGATCGGTCTGGCACGCGAGTCCGGCGTTGGCGCTGCCGCTTACGCACGGGCACTGATGCCCAGTGCATGGCTTGCCGTGGCCACACTTGTGCCGGCAGCCGTGAGCCGTTGGTGCTATCCGCCCAGCGCCGAGGCCCTATGGGGGCCGATTCTGTGTGCCGGCGCTTGTGCCCTGGCGGGCGCCATCGTGGGCGGCATGGCAACGCGCCATCCGCTGTGGCTCGAAATGACGCTGGTCTACCGACGGCGTCGGGGCCATGATGGCGAGAGGGTCTCGTCCAGCCGTTGAAAGGCAGACGTGGGCCATGGAAGTCGGTCCGGTACCGAGCCGGGCTGCGTATCGCTAGACGGTTGATCGTTATAAAAGGCGCCTGCTATCCGGCCCCGGACATGGGGTCAGAGGTTCGGTGTCGTCTTGTAGATATCAATCTCGTTGCCGAGACGATGCGCGTGATACCGATCGAAGAGCTGGCGCGAAGCCGGGTCGTACCAATCGCCGATCTTGAACGACCAGTTCAATTCGAGATGTAGTCGCCCGCCCTCCGTGAGCTGGTTGTCCAGAACGTCGTTGATGAAGAAAGCCCATTCCTCCGGCCCCCAGGCGATATGTAGATCGGGCCGATTGAAGGCGACCTGATAGGCCGTGACGTAATCGTAGCGGCGCGTGGGCACCGGCAGGGGCTGGAATGGCATGATCCGGTGCTGGCCGCGCTTGATGCCCAGCGTATCGATGATCCGGTCGTAGAGGCTGTGGCCCGGGATGTCCAGTGCCTCGGCCTCGTGCTCCATGAATTCGCAGACATAGGGGAAATAGCCGAAGCCAGTGCCGAGATCGAGAAGCCGCGCGCCGCGCGATTCATCCAGGCCCAGGCGCAGCGCTCGCTTGATGTTTTCGACGATCCACGGGCGGACGTTGAAATACTTGAAGTCCACCAACCGCCGGTCGTCCTTGAGCACTTCCTCGTCGCGAATGGCCAGCAACTGTTCGCGGTTGAGGGTGGCCATGACATGATCGGCTGTGCGGTGTGCGCTATAGGCGAATCCTATTTCCTTGAGGGTCAGTCGGTGGCGTTGCATGGCGTGTGAATGGGGCGGAATGCGGAAACCGCGATATCGCGAGTATGGCCTATTTTTCGATGCGAGGGATGTGATGAACCCCGTTTCATGTAATCCTGCTTGCCAGCCGAGGATGTGGCCGGAGCGGGCGTCCGCGCCATGACATGACTAAGCGATGACCTCGCCGTCGGTGACGACGGCGGGGCCAGGGTGGGTAATGCAGATTCGTAAGTGGCTTTATCAGCGGTTCTGGGGCGGACGTTCGGCCAAGGAAACGCCCGTGGTGTTGTTCGTCGCTGGTGACGTGGCGCTCGAGCAGGGCCGGGTGCCGTCGATACTCGAGGCCAGTTTCGAAACGGATGTCTATCGCTCCGACGATTCGCGTCTGGCCGAGAATGGGCAGTTGCACGCCGATCCGGCGATCGGGCAACTCGTGGCGCGCTCGCGGGCGCCGGTGATGGTCTTCGTGGTGCCAGACGAACTGCGGGCCGAGGATCTCGGTGGCCTGATCGAGCGTTTTCAGCCGGCGCGTGCCTTGTGGTGGTACGAGGACTATCGATGCCACCTGCGCGAGATGGCGACGCGACCGAATGCGCGCCTGTCCCGCACGCGACTGCGACATCTGCTGGCCGATGACAACGTACCGGTTGCCGGCCGGCTGCCCGAGTCGCTGCACGCACTTGCCCGGAACGAATCAACGCTCGACGAGTCCGCCGTGCACGCGCTGTTGTGGTATGCGCGCCACGTCGGTTTTCGCGAGGCCGGACTGGCCGGCAATCGCGCGATTCATCTATATTCGGGGGCGCAATTGCGTCTGACGCCGAAGGAAACGCTGACGGCCATGCTCGAGTCGGCCGGCATCGGCACCGCCGTTCTGGACAAGACCCGGTTCGACACCAGTGGGCAACGCGTCGAGCCGGTCGAGCGGGATACCTTGCCCGAGGCCCTCGAAGAAGCCTGTCGCGAACTCCAGGACTGGCTCGATCGACATGCCAGTCACTGACTGACTAGTCACCGGATGCCACACGTTGCGCCCCCGTGTATACGCTGATCTGTCAGCTGGTCGTGTTGACGGGTCTGGCCTGCCTGGTGGTCGCCTGGGTACGAGCCTGGCCTTATCCGTCGCCGGTCATCCGCCGATTCCTGCCGCCGCGACTGCGCTGGCCGGAGGCCCAGATCCGCGCCATGCTGGACACGGGGCGTCTGCACCCGGGATATCTGGCGTTCTTCAACCGCGATCCGGTGCGCGATGTGTCGGCCGGCGAGGATCTGCTCGCACCGGCCGACGGGCTGCTTCTGAGTGCGGAGACTGCGGGCGCCGTCCGCTATATCGTCATCGCGCTGTCGTTCTGGGATGTCCATGTCCAGCGTAGCCCGCTGGCTGGCCGCGTGCGCACGATTGAAACACTGGGCGATGCGTTTCGTGACGGCGAGGGGCGTGATTTCGCGTTTCTCGCGGCCAAGCACTGCCCCGTGCAGAAACGCATTGTCATCGATGCCGGTGCCGACGAAATCGCTATCCGTCTGGTGACGAGCATCGCCGCGCGTCGCATCGAGGTATGGCCGTCCCCGGGCGATTCACTGGCACGCGGCGAGCGGCTGGGTCGTATCCTGCTGGGCAGCACCGTGGTGCTGGAAGTGCCGATGCACATGCGATGTGCGCTATCGCCGGGCGTACGTGTGCGGGCCGGTGAAACAGTGCTCGTTACCCGTGACCGTGCCACGAGCCCGGCGAGATGACGTTATTCGAGCATGGTCACATTGCCTGGCCGCTCTTTGCGGCGCTGGTCTACAGTGCACTGGTCTTTCTCGGGGCCGATCTGGCGTGGCGTTGCATCCGGCTGCCGGTGCAACGGCTCGCTGTCTGCGTGCTGCTCGTCTGGTTGGGCGGTTTGCTGGTCATCGGCCTCGTGTCATGATTCGTGCCGTTTCCATCGATTCCTTCATCTTCCAGGTCCGGCATGAGTATTCTTCTGACAGGCGGCGCGGGATTCATCGGCTCCCATACGGCGCTGGTTCTCCTCGAGGCCGGTTACGATGTCGTGATTCTCGACAATCTCTGCAACGCCTCGCGCGAATCGCTGTCGCGGGTCGAGGAGATCACCGGACGTGATCTGTCGTTCATCGAGGGCGATATCCGTGATGGCGACGCCCTCGACGCCCTGTTTGCCCGGCATGCCATCGAGGCCGTCGTGCATTTCGCGGGCCTCAAGGCCGTGGGGGAGAGCACGGCGCGGCCGCTGGCCTACTACGACAACAACGTGACGGGAACGCTGTCGCTCTGCGAGGCCATGCAGCGTGCAGGTGTCTTTACGCTGGTCTTCAGTTCGTCGGCAACCGTCTATACGGAGTCCTCGACGATGCCGTTGGCCGAGGACGCGCCGACCGGGCGGCCGAGCAATCCCTACGGGAGCTCGAAACTGATGATCGAGTGGCTCCTGCGGGATCTCCAGGCCGCCGATCCGCGCTGGTCCATCGCACTGCTGCGATACTTCAACCCGGTGGGCGCCCACGACAGTGGTCGCATCGGTGAGGATCCAAATGGCATGCCGAACAATCTGTTGCCGTTCATCGCCCAGGTGGCGGTTGGCCGACGCGAGCGTGTGTCGGTTTTCGGTAGTGATTATTCGACACCGGACGGCACCGGGGTGCGCGACTATATCCATGTCATGGACCTCGCCGAGGGCCATCGCGCGGCACTCGACGTGATTCGACAGGACACCGGTTGTCGGACATGGAATCTCGGGACTGGCCGGGGGTATTCGGTACTCGAGATGATTACCGCATTCGAACGGGCTTCGGGGCGACCTGTGCCGTTCGACAAGGTCGGACGCCGGCAGGGCGACGTAGCGCAGTGCTGGGCCGACGTGACGCGTGCCGGGCAGGAACTGGGGTGGCGCGCCGAGCGCGGGCTCGACGACATCATGGCCGATGCGTGGCGCTGGCAGTCGGCGAATCCCTACGGCTATCGCGGCTGACGGCCGCGGGCCGCACGGCGTGGCGGTATCCGCGATCGTGCGTTATCCAATGCTGGCACGAGCCGCGGTTTGCTCAACCATCAAGGCCGAGCATGGCCGCGCATCGTCGCTTGATCGCCCCCGTGTCGTGAAGAACGAAATGAGCGATCTCGTCCCAGCCGTACCGATAGAACAGGCTGCCAAGCGCCATCTTGCGCCCATAGCGTTGCTGCACGACATCGATACGAATCTCGTGCCGGTCGGGGATCAGGGCCATCATCCGGGCGATATAGTGACGGCGCTCGGCGCGGTCGGCGATATCCCGGCTGCGGTGCAGCACGCCCACGATGAAGATTTCGATGGTCAGAAAACGGCGTTGCCAATCGCTGCCGAAGCGCGGCGTCGTCGGGTCGATGCGACCATTCGCCTCATCTTGTTCGATGCGTTCCAGACACAGGCGAGCCGCGTACGGTAGATCGAAGGCGCGAGCGTAGTCGATCGTGTTCATGATCGAGGCCTGGCGATCACGCCGATAATTGTAGAGCGCGCGCTCGACGGTCACCGGATGGCGGGCACGGGCGAACAGGCAGGGGACAACGGCCAGATCCTCGTACCAGATCGTTGGATCGAAGCGCAGACCATCGAGCAGATCGGCGCGAAACAGCTTGTTGCAGGGGGAATTGGTGATGCGCCAGAAATCGGCGATCGATTGACGCGGCCATTTCGTCGTGCCGTAGACCTCGTTGAAACCGAAAACGAGCAGATCGCTGTCCGGCTCGGCGCCCAGTGTCTGTCGGAGCACCGGCAGCGTGTCCGGCTCGATCCAGTCGTCGCCGTCCACGAACATCAGAAATCGGCCGCGCGCGCGTTCGATGCCGGTATTGCGCGCCGCGCCGGGGCCGGCGTTGGGCTGATCAATCACCGTCAGCCGCACGTCCTGCTCGTGGCTATGGGCCACGCGCCCGGTATCGTCTGATGAACCATCGTTGACGACAATGACCTCGCAGTCGTGCGTCGTTTCGTTCAGCAATGAACCCAGACACTGTTCGATATACGCTGCGACGTTGTAGGCCGGTATGATGAAACTGACCAACGGCCGTTCCGGTGTGTCGTGCGGGTGATGCGTCGACGTCATGCTCGTTTCGGCTACGCGAGGCCAGGTATCAAGCTTAATACGCGCGATGGCTCTTGTGCTGCATCGAGCGAGAAATCGGCGCCGATGCGCGTTAGGCGAACGCTGGCCGAGTCGGGCCAGCAAAGCGGGTTTCGCGCTTTGGCCAGAAACTGACGCGGCCCAGCGCAGTGGCAGGAGAAGATGTGAACAGCGATCCGCAGGACCGACAACGTCTGCAATACCGAACCGGCATCGGCGATTGGGAAGCCTTCCGAGCAGCCGGATACGATCTGACAGCGATCTATACCGCGGCCGAGGACTGGCGGCAGGCGTTAGCCGGTATCACGCATCCCTGGCTGTGCTGGAACGTCGACAACGATTGGTGTCTGGTTCAGCAGCAACTGGTGCGGTCGATCGGGTGGACGCCGGTGATCGGGTTCGACCCGCGAGTCGGGCCGCCGCGCGACGTGACAGACGATGCCGTCGTGATCGACTTCAATGCCCGATTCGGGTTTCCGAATCTGTTCTTCCATTTTCCCCTGGAGTTCGCCTTTCTTTTCTGTCGGCGTCTGGCCTTCTGGCACTCAGACCTGCTCGTGCGACCGCCGAAGATGGAAACCCTGGGCACGCAGTTCTCGAGCCTGCAGGACGGCGAGATTGCCGTTACCGGGGCTTGGTATCGGCCACGCGATCTGTTGAAGCCCCACGAGGCACGCTTCTGGGAACTGATCGGCTGCACGACGGAACAGGCGAGTCGTGCGCAGTTCGAAGCCGGCTGTGGTTGGTGGATGAATTTCTATGCGCATCCCAACTGCCCGAGCGAGAAGGAAAGACATAAACGACGCAAACACTACTGGGACCACGGCACTGGGATCCGCTACTGGGCCAAGCGTTACCGGAAGCCGGTCCAGCTTATTTCAGAGCGATTCGTCGAAGAAGGCCACTGCAGCCAGATCAAGAACGCCAACTACCAGCGTGTATCGCCGAACAACGAGCGACGGCATCTCGCGCAGGATATTCGTCAGAACTTCGAACTCGACGCTGTCTGCGCTCGTCTGGGGATTGATGAAGCACGCGGAGACTGACGTCGGCCGGCGCCGCGCTCACGGACGCGTTCGACTTCGCCAGTGTGGATGCCCAGGGCGCCCGGCTGAGGCAGCCGAAAGCGGTGGTCGCATGAGCCAATACACCCGGCTAGCCGAGCCGTACGCCAGCAACGCCAAGAAGCTCGTCGATGCGGCCGATCTGACCCCGAAGGTGCTACAGCTTTCCGGCCTGACCCAGAAGGAGGCGGCCTGCTGTGCACCGCGTCCGGCGCCCAACGGCCGGGCGAATCAGGAGCGCGGGTTGGCTGCCTTTTCTTTGGGAAAGCGCCCGCGTGTAACTCAACGACCGTTTTTTCATATGAGACCGCCTCGTTGACCTGTCTCATTCGTCGATCTGCCGGGGCGGCCGTTGCGTATTCATGAACCCGGCAGTGGGTAGTCGACCGCGTGAGCCGTTCTTAAGCGCCGTATGGCCAACAAAGCCCGTCGCATGTTCGTGCTCCGTTACGCAGGCCTCCTGGAGTCCAAAGCACAGGGTGCATCTCATGCCAAATGTGCTTTGACGCGACAGGATCTGCTATTCAGCACGGAGCTGACCACGCTGGTGCGTCAACATCAACGCGATGGCGGAGTCGAAGGCGCGGGCGATACAACAGATGGTCACACGCCGGTAAGTTCACCGCCGGGTTGTCATTGCTACAGCGAGAAGGTACGCACGTCCTCGATCTCGGAATCGAGGGGAAGCGCTAGGCTTGAAACGGGAAATCTGGTGGGCGGTACTAGATTCGAACTAGTGACCCCTGCCGTGTGAAGACAGTGCTCTACCGCTGAGCTAACCGCCCGAGCGGCAGGATTCTATCCGCAGTCGCGAACACGGTCAACGTGTTCAGGGCGGCGTTATCAGTGGCAGTGTTAATATTCCGGTGATTCTTCCTGTCACGCGAATACCAAGGTAAAGGGCGGCCATGCAGTTGATCGATCTTCAGGCGCAGTATCGGCGCATCAAGAGCGATGTCGACGCCGGCATCCAGCGAGTGCTCGAACACGGTCGTTATGTCATGGGCCCGGAAGTGGAGACCCTGGAGACGCGTCTGGCCGATTATGCCGGCGCGCCGCACTGCGTGGCGCTGGCAAGCGGTACCGATGCGCTGCTGGTCGCGATGATGGCGCTGGACATCGGGCCGGGCGATGAAGTTTTGACCACGCCGTTCACTTTCATCGCCACCGGCGAGATGATCGGGCTACTTGGGGCCACGCCGGTCTTCGTCGATATTGATCCTGATACATACAATATCGATGCGACGAAAATCGAGGCCGCGATCACTTCGCGGACCAAGGCGATCGTGCCGGTGAGTCTGTTCGGACAGATGGCGGATATGGCACGTATCAACGCCATCGGTGAAGCACATGGTATCCCGGTGATCGAAGATGCGGCACAGAGTTTCGGTGCGACGTTCGAAGGCAAGCGATCCTGCGGCGCATCGTCGATTGCGGCGACGTCTTTCTTCCCGGCCAAGCCGCTGGGCTGTTACGGCGATGGCGGGGCCGCATTCACGACCGACGCGGCGCTCGCCGAGAAGATGCGACAGCTGCGCAATCATGGCCAGACGGCCCCGTATCATCATCCGATGCTGGGCATTAACGGCCGACTGGATACGATCCAGGCGGCCGTGCTTTTGAGCAAGCTGGATATCTTCGATGACGAGATCGAGCGGCGTGAAGCGGTGGCCGCCCGTTACGACGAGGCACTGTCGCCGTATGTGAAGACGCCGCATATCGACGCTCGCTGTACCAGCGTCTATGCCCAGTACACGGTACAGGTCGCCGATCGCGATCGGGTGCGCGAGCGGTTGAACGAGGCCGGCATCCCGAACGCGGTCTATTATCCGGTGCCGCTCAATCGTCAACCGGCCTTATATTCGGAGGTGCCGATCCCGGAATCCGATGCGGCCGCGACCCGTGTTCTGAGCATCCCGATGCATCCTTATCTGGCCGAATCGGATCAGGATCGGGTCATCGAGACCCTCATCGGAGCCGTCGAAAAATAATTTGCGATCGACGGTTGGCAAACGAAAATCGCATGTCTATAATGCGCGCTTCGCAAGGACAACGGGGCCATAGCTCAGCTGGGAGAGCGCAACACTGGCAGTGTTGAGGTCGGCGGTTCGATCCCGCCTGGCTCCACCAATAAGTCCCCATCGTCTAGAGGCCTAGGACACTGCCCTTTCACGGCAGCGACAGGGGTTCGAATCCCCTTGGGGACGCCATCATGAAGCCGCGAATCAATGATTCGCGGCTTTTTTTTGTCTTTCTGCTGGCCACGGTCGCAATCATCGTGATGCCATCGCATAATCCGGCCGGAAGCCGGTTCCCGCCATGACTCGGGCGGGGCGAACTTGAATAGGGAATGAGACAATGCGCATCACGATTTTCGGCACGGGTTATGTCGGCCTCGTCACGGGCGCCTGCCTGGCACACAGCGGTAACCACGTCGTATGTGTGGATGTCGACGCCGCCAAGATCGAGCGGCTGCGTCAGGGCGATATCCCGATCTACGAGCCCGGGCTCGAAACGCTTGTCGAGGAGAATGTCGCCGCAGGACGTCTGGCATTCACGACCGACGCCGCCGAAGGCGTGGCGCACGGCACGCTGCAATTCATCGCGGTCGGAACCCCGCCGGATGAGGATGGCAGCGCCGATCTGAAATACGTGCTCAAAGTGGCCGAGACGATCGGTGAGCACATGAGCGAATACCGTCTCGTGATCACGAAATCGACGGTGCCGGTCGGTACGTCGGACCGCGTGCGTGAGGCATTGGCCGGCACGCTGGCCGCACGGCAGGCCGATCTGCCGTTCGATGTGGCGTCCAACCCCGAGTTCCTGAAGGAAGGGGCGGCGATCGACGACTTCATGAAGCCCGATCGGGTGGTTGTCGGTGTGGACAACGAGCGCGCTGCGGATCATTTGCGTGCGCTCTATGCGCCGTTCAACCGTCAGCACGATCGCACGATGGTCATGGATATCCGTTCCGCGGAACTGACCAAGTACGCGGCGAATATCATGCTGGCGACCAAGATCAGTCTGATGAACGAGCTGTCCCAAGTCGCCGATCGGCTCGATGCCGACATCGAGCAGGTGCGCAAGGCGATCGGGGCCGACCATCGCATCGGCTATCATTTCATCTACCCCGGTTGCGGTTTCGGCGGCTCCTGCTTCCCCAAGGATGTCCGCGCGCTCGCACACACGGCTGCGAAGATCGGTTATGAAACCGAGATCATCAACGCGGTCGAGCGGGTCAACGATCGGCAGAAGACGGTCCTGTTCGACAAGCTGTCACGTCATTTCGACGGCGATCTGGCCGGTCGCACCGTCGCGCTGTGGGGGCTGGCGTTCAAGCCCAATACGGATGACATGCGCGAAGCACCGTCGCTTACCCTCATGGAGGCATTATGGGCTGCGGGCGCACGCGTGCGGGCCTACGATCCGGAGGCGATGAACGAAACCCGTCGCATCGTCGGCGATCGCGACGATCTCGTGTTCTGCGACGACGCCGAGCAGGCGGCCACGGGCGCCGACGCGCTGGTGTTGGTAACCGAATGGCATATTTTCCGGACCCCGGATTTCGGCGCGTTGGCACGGATCATGGCGCA
Source organism: Salinisphaera sp. Q1T1-3 (assembly GCF_003602005.1). Taxonomy (GTDB): domain Bacteria; phylum Pseudomonadota; class Gammaproteobacteria; order Nevskiales; family Salinisphaeraceae; genus Salinisphaera. The sequence goes on from NZ_QZWD01000002.1 coordinate 156,500, forward strand.
GCCGGTGCTCGTCGATGGGCGTAATATCTACAAGCCGTCGTATGTGGCCGCGGCTGGCTTTTCCTACTACGGCATTGGACGGTCCGCGGCCGCCGGGGCGACGTCACACTCTTGAAAACACGTCGCAGAGCCCCGATAGCGCGATGCTGAAACACCGCGTGAATGCGGGATGCTGACGGGAGCAAGCAATGCCGATCTATGAGTACGTGTGCCAGCAGTGCGGTGAGAACGTCGAGAAACTGCAGAAGCTCTCGGATGCGCCGTTGAGCGATTGTCCGGCCTGTGGCGAAAGCGCTCTCAAGCGCAAGATGTCCGCGGCCGGATTCCGGCTCTCCGGCGGTGGCTGGTATGAGACGGACTTCAAGTCGGACGGTCGGCGGAACCTGACCTCCGGCGGTGATGATTCCGGGCAGGGCAAGTCGAATGCGAAGACGGGCGCATCGAACGAGAGCGGGGCGTCCGCGACCGGCCAGTCGAGCGTCAAGGAAACCAAGGCCGCCAAGACCGGCAGCGGCACCGGCAACAGCGGCGATTGAACGTCGGCGTGGCCGGGCGGTGGCTGGCCTGAGCCGGCCCGGCCAGGCGGTATGTCGTCACGTGCATCACGCGCAATGCGGCTTGCTGCCGGTATAGCCAGCCCGGAGACGCAACCGTTTAGCGACTTTCATCGCCGGTCGATGGGGCGCCAGGGGCGCGTGATGACGTTGCCGATACACCCCGAGAACGTCGATGCCGGCAGCAGGGAGCAAGGCCCGGACTACCGGCAAACCCGCTGCTCTTGCTAGACTCGCGCTCTTTTGCGAGACACCACGCGTCATGATGCGATCCCATTACAGCGGCGACGTCGACGCCGCGGCCATCGATAGCGAAATCACCGTCTGCGGCTGGGTACACCGGCGACGTGATCATGGCGGCGTGATATTCATCGATCTGCGGGATCGCTCCGGGTTGATTCAGGTCGTCTTCGATCCGGACGAGGCCGAGACCTTCGCCGTGGCCGAACGTCTGCGCAGCGAATACGTGATCAAGGCCACCGGTCGCGTTCGTCGGCGTCCGGAAGGCACGATCAACCGCAATCTGGCGTCTGGCGAGATCGAGGTCTATGTCACGTCGCTCGAGGTGCTCAACGCATCCGAGACGCCGCCGCTGCAGCTCGACGAGACCGAAACCGTGGGGGATGCCGCGCGGCTGCGTTATCGCTATATCGAGCTGCGCAAGCCGCGCATGCAGCGCCACATGCAGCTGCGTGCTCAGGTCACGCGCGCGGTGCGCGCCGGCCTTGATGAACTCGGCTTTCTCGATATCGAGACGCCGATTCTCACGCGGGCGACGCCGGAAGGTGCGCGTGATTATCTGGTGCCGAGCCGCACCCAGCCCGGGCATTTCTTTGCCTTGCCGCAGTCGCCGCAGCTGTTCAAGCAGCTGCTGATGATTTCGGGCATGGATCGGTACTACCAGATTGCGCGGTGTTTCCGCGACGAGGATCTGCGGGCCGATCGCCAGCCCGAGTTCACGCAGATCGATATCGAAGCCTCGTTCGTCGATGCCGACGACATCATGGCGCTCAACGAGCGGATGATCCGGACGTTGTTCGCCGACGTGCTCGGGGTGTCGCTGCCGGATCCGTTCCCGCGCATGCCGTATGAAGAGGCCATGCGTCGCTTCGGTTCGGACAAGCCGGACCTGCGGATCGATCTCGAGCTGGTCGATATCGCCGATCTGGTCGCGGACGCCGAGTTCAAGGTCTTTTCCGGGCCGGCCAACAGCGACACGGGCCGCGTCGCGGTGTTGCGTGTGCCGGGCGGGGCGAGTCTGACCCGCAAGCAGATCGACGATTACACCGACTTCGTCGGTCGTTATGGCGCCAAGGGTCTGGCTTACGTCAAGGTGTCGGATGTGGGCGCCGGCCGTGACGGCATGAGCTCGCCGATTCTCAAGTTCCTCTCGGATGAGGCGGTCGCCGGTATTGTCGAACGCACGGGTGTGGCCGACGGCGATCTGCTGTTCTTCGGGGCGGACAAGACCGGCGTGGTCAATGATGCGCTCGGCGCACTGCGTGTGCGTCTGGGGCATGATCTGGGCCGGGTATCCGACGACTGGGCGCCGCTGTGGGTGGTCGACTGGCCGATGTTCGAATACGACGAGGCGACCAAGCGTTGGTATGCTGCGCATCACCCGTTCACCGCCCCGGCTCTGGACGATCCGGACAGCCTGCGCCGTGCACCGCATGAAGCCAAGGCACAGGCCTACGACATGGTGCTCAACGGCTCCGAGATCGGCGGCGGGTCCGTGCGTATCCATTCGCCGGAAATGCAACAGGCCGCGTTCGATGTGCTGGGCATCAGCCGGGCAGAGGCCGAAGAGAAATTCGGTTTCCTGCTGGAAGCGCTCAAGTTCGGGGCGCCGCCACATGCGGGCATCGCCTTCGGTCTCGATCGGCTGGTGATGCTCATGGCCGGCGCCGACTCGATTCGCGAAGTCATCGCCTTTCCCAAGACCCAGACGGCAACGGATCTGCTCACCGGCGCGCCCGGCGAGGCCGAGTCGGCACAGCTGCGCGAGCTGGGGATTCGGTTGCGTAACATCACGACAGCGACGGGCGAGTAGACATTTGCGCCGCGCCGCTTGACCGGGACCGGGTCAGGCGGCAGCTTCAGCTACGGTATACTCGCCACCGATTCAGAACGATCGCTCTGGCCGGCCGGTGTCGGCCGGCATCTTTGTTATCCCGCATGGAGTTCGCTCATGTTCGACGCCTCCCAGCGCATCGCTGATTTCGACCCGGAACTGGCCGCCGCGATGGCGGACGAGGACCAGCGTCAGGAAGACCACATCGAGCTGATCGCGTCCGAAAACTACACCAGTCCGCGCGTCATGCAGGCTCAAGGCAGCCAGCTGACGAACAAGTACGCCGAAGGCTATCCCGGCAAGCGTTTCTATGGCGGCTGCGAATACGTGGACGTGGCCGAGCAACTGGCCATCGATCGCGCGTGCCAGTTGTTCCATTGCGACTTCGCCAACGTTCAGCCGCATTCCGGCGCCCAGGCCAACGCGGCAGTGTTTCTGGCCCTGGTCAAGCCGGGTGACACGGTGCTGGGCATGAGCCTGGATGCCGGCGGCCATCTGACCCACGGTGCCGCGCCCAACTTCTCGGGCAAGAATTACAACGCCGTGCAGTACGGGCTCGATGAGGCGACGGGTGAGCTGGACTACGACGAAATCCAGCGCCTGGCCGACGAGCACCAGCCGAAGCTGGTCATCGGCGGTTTCTCCGCTTATTCGCGCAAGATCGACTGGGCACGGATGCGCGCGATCGCCGACTCGGTCGGCGCCTGGCTGCTCGTCGACATGGCCCACGTGGCCGGTCTGGTCGCAACCGGCCAGTACCCGAGTCCGCTACCGCACGCGCATGTGGTGACCACGACCACGCACAAGACGTTGCGCGGGCCGCGCGGCGGTCTGATCCTGTCGGCGGTCGGCGACGAGAAACTCTACAAGAAACTCAACTCCGCCGTGTTCCCCGGGACGCAGGGCGGGCCGCTCATGCATGTCATCGCCGGCAAGGCGGTGGCGTTCAAGGAAGCGCTCGAGCTGGATTTCACCGATTATGCCAAGCGCATCGTGGCCAATGCGCAGGCCATGGCCGATGTGTTCGTCGAGCGCGGTCTCGATGTCGTGTCCGGCGGCACGGACAATCATCTGATGCTGGTCAGCCTGGTCAAGCAGGATGTGACGGGCAAGGATGTAGAAGCCTGGCTCGGCAAGGCACACATCACGGCCAACAAGAACGCCGTACCGGGCGATCCGCGCTCGCCCTTCGTCACGTCGGGCCTGCGCATCGGCACACCGGCTGCCACTACGCGTGGCTTTGGTGTCGAGGACATGCGTCAGGTCGCTCACTGGATCTGTGATGTTGTGGATGCAGTGGCCGCCGACAACGATATCGAAGCCGAAGTGGCCCGGGTGCGTGATGCGGTCTCCGAACTGTGCACGCGTCATCCGGTCTATCGTGGCCTGGTTCGTGGCGCGGCCTGAAGCCCGTCCGGAGCGGGTTGGGTCGTGAACTGTCCGTTCTGTGGCGAACGGGCCACACGCGTGGTCGATTCGCGTCTGGCTGCCGAGGGCAGCCAGGTGCGGCGCCGACGCGAATGTCCCGGTTGCGAGACGCGTTTCACGACTTTCGAGACGGCCGAACTGTTATTGCCGCGGATCGTCAAGAACGACGGCACACCGGAACCGTTCGATGTCGAAAAGCTGCGTCGGGGCATCACGCGGGCGCTGTACAAGCGTCCGGTCGGCCCCGAGGCGGTGGATACTGCGATCAGCCACATTCAGCAGCGCCTGCGTAGCGACCCGGAGCGAGATGTCCCGTCTCGACGCCTCGGTGACTGGGTGATGGAAGAACTGCGCGATCTGGATCAGGTCGCCTTCGTGCGTTTTGCCTCGGTGTATCGTCGGTTCGAGGATGTACAGGCGTTTCGCGAGGAGATCGAGCGCCTGGAATCCGCGCCCCAGCGTGATAGCGGGCAGCTGTCCCTGATTGATGTCGGCAAGGAAAATCCTGATGAGCGGTGACGACGTCCGCGTCCGTGTCCATGAAATGTTCATGCAGCGCGCCATCGAGCTCGCACGTCGAGGTTGGTACACCACACGTCCGAATCCGCGCGTCGGCTGCGTGATCGTGAGCGGGAATCGGGTCGTTCGTGGCGAGGGATGGCACGAACGGGCCGGAGAAGCGCACGCCGAACGTCGCGCGTTGGACGACCTGGCCACGCGTGGCCATAGCGCCAAGGGCACGACGGCTTACGTCACACTCGAGCCGTGCAGCCATTCGGGGCGCACGGGGCCGTGCACGCGCGCGCTGATCGAGTCCGGTGTGGCCCGCGTGGTCGTCGGCGCCCAGGACCCCAATCCCGTGGTCGACGGTCGTGGCATCGCCGCGCTTCGCGAGGCCGGTATCGAAGTGGTCACCGGCGTTCTCGCCGAACGCTGTGCCGCATTGAACCGTGGGTTCAATCAACGCATGGCACACGGGCGACCGCGCGTACGCGTCAAGCTCGCCATGAGTCTCGATGGGCGCACCGCCGCGGCCGATGGCAGCAGCCAGTGGATCAGCGGCACGGCCGCGCGCGAGGATGTCCACCGTCTGCGGGCGGAATCGGGCGCGGTGATGATCGGCCGCGGCACGCTCGCCGCGGATGATCCGTCGCTGACGGTCCGGCTGGACGGCGACTGGATGCAGCCGCTTCGCGTGGTGCTCGACACGCGGCTGTCCATGTCGCCCCAGGCGCGCATGCTCGAGCAGAGTGGCGAAACGCTGGTTGTGACCGCGGCCGATGAATGCGAAGCAGCGGACGCGCTGGAAGCGGCGGGCGCACGCGTGCTGCACGCCGCCGGGCATGACGACGGCCTGGATCTGGCGCGTATCCTGTCGGTGCTCGCCGAGCGCGAGATCAACGACGTGCTGGTCGAGGCCGGCCCCACACTGGCCGGCGCGCTGGCGCGCGCCGGCCTGGTCGACGAATTCGTCATTTATGTCGCGCCAATGCTCATTGGCGATGCCGGTCGCGGGCTCATGGCACTCTCCGGTGCCGTGGGGCTCGACGATGCAATGCATCTGGTCTTCGACCAGGTCGAGCCGGTCGGCCCGGATCTGCGCATCACGGCGCGTCCGGCATCTAGGAACTAGAAGACATGTTCACAGGCATTATCAAGGGTTTGGGCGAGATCGTCGCCCGCGAGGAAACCGAAGGCGACACACGGCTGGTCGTCGATGCTGGCGATACCGATCTCGGGACGCTGGCCATCGGCGATAGTGTGGCGGTGTCGGGCGTATGTCTGACGGCTACCGAAATCGACGGGTCTCGTTTCGCCGCGGATGTATCCAAGGAAACGCTCAAGCTCACCACTCTTGGTGATCGGGGCGTGGGGGCGCAAGTCAATCTGGAATCGCCGCTGCGCGCCGGCGATCCGCTGGGCGGGCACATGGTGGCCGGTCATGTCGATGGTCTGGGCGTGCTCGAGCAACTGCACGCCGATGCCCGGTCCTGGCGGCTCGGATTCTCCGTGCCGCGCGCGCTGGCGCATTATCTGGCCTCGAAGGGTTCGATCGCGGTGGATGGCATCAGTCTGACGATCAATGAAGTGGACGACCGTCGCTTCGGGGTGAATATCATCCCGCATACCATGGCCCACACCACGCTCGGCGAGCGTCGGATCGGCGACCGGGTGAATATCGAGGTGGATCTGGTCGCCCGGTATCTGGCGCGCATCGCTGGGCACGAGTGAGCCGGGTGCGGCGCGGGCTTCGTCCCGTGCCTGTCGCCGTGCGATAATAAGCCGCCGCCCAACCGGAACTTACGATGCAGACCATTCAAGGAGAATTCGACGGCCAGGGCCTTCGAATGGCCGTTGTCGCCACGCGCTGGAACGACGAAATCGTCGATCGTCTCGTCGAGGGCGCTGTGGATGTGCTCACCGATTGTGGCGTCGACGACGACGATGTTGTTGTGGTCAAGGTGCCGGGCGCCTTCGAGATTCCGTTGGTCGTCGATCGTCTGGCCGAATCGGGCGACTACGACGGTATTGTCGCAGTGGGCTGCGTCATCCGCGGGGATACGCCGCACTTCGATTATGTCGCCGGGGAATGCGCCAAGGGCTTGACGGCCGCCATGCTCGAATACGGCCTGCCGGTCGGCTTCGGTGTGATCACGGCCGATACGGCCGAGCAGGCCGATGCGCGTGCCCAGCCGGACGAGGATCACAACAAGGGTGCGGAAGCCGCGAGCGCGACGGTCGAGATGATCAATCTCCTGCGCCAGATCGACGCCGAGGACGCATAACCCGCCATGCCGATTCGCAATCGTTCGCTCGGCGAAGCCGCCGACGAGGAAGCCGCGGGCGAAAGCTCGGATGAGTCAGTCTCGCCAGTCGAAGACACGGCCGCGCCCGCGGTCGATGAAAGCGCCGGTCTGCCGGACAAGCCGGCGCCGGACGAGGGCGGAGATGATGATCGGCTGCCCGAGTTGCCGCCCAAGATGCCGGGGGGTGGACGTATTCGGGCGCGCATGGCCGCCGTACAGGCCATCTATCAGTGGCGGATGAACGGCAGCGACATCGCCGAACTGATCACACAGTTCGCCCATGCCGGGCGGCTTCGCGATCTGGATCGCGATTATTTCGAAATGCTGTTGCGCGGCGTGGTTCATGATGTCTCCGGGCTGGAGTCCGCCTTCGACCGGCACTTGTCGCGTCCGGCCGTACAACTCGACCCGGTCGAATACGCCATCCTGCTGCTGGCGACTTATGAACTGCGGGAATGCCCGGAGATACCATTCGCGGCCGTGATCAACGAAGCCACGAATCTGGCCAAGATCTTTGGCGCGACCGACGGTCATCGTTTCGTCAACGGCGTGCTGGATGCGGCAGCCCGCGATCTGCGACCACTGGAAGCAGGACGCAAGCGACCCGGTCGCTAGAGCCTGTTGATGTTTCGTGCGAGTCCGCGCCAAGCGCGCCCTGAAATTGATGATGGGCGGCAAGACGAGGCGTACACGCGCCGTGCAGCCATTCTGCACCCGTGTGCTGGAACGCTGTATTACCGTCTTGTTTTTGATTTCGGGGCGCTTGTCCCTTCGGGTTGGGCCACAACTCACGTCGGGCGGCGTTGCGAGTCTGGATCGTGGCAGGCCACGATCGGCGACTCGCGCCTTGCCGGACACGCTGTGGTCTCTCGACGAAAAGTCGCTCGAACGAGACCTCAACAGGCCCTAGAGCGTGTCGTCACGAGATAGGCAGCCGCATTGCCCCTGCGGGTCGCCTCAAGCAAGGCGCGGACTGCCGAGCGTGGCTCGCGCCGCGGTCAAGACTGGCAAAGCGGCGTGGCGCAGGCGGCATGGGCAACCCGAAAAGCCGGCGGCCCAGCCAGGCTCACGGTGCCTTGTCTCGGTCGCCGCTTGGCCGCGGGGGCGATAGTTTCTCTCGTGACGACACGCCCTGGACCGGTCTTGCGTGAATTCGAGCTGGTCGACCTGCTGCGTGCACGTCTGGCGGCACGGCGGGACGACACACGCATCGGTATCGGCGACGACGCGGCCGTTCTGAGGCCGTGCCCCGGTCACGATCTCGTGGCCACCACCGACACACTCATCAGCGGTCGACATTTCCCGGACGATACGTCCGCGTTCGATGTCGGGTACAAGGCGCTGGCCGTGAACCTCAGCGACGTCGCGGCGATGGGCGCCGAGCCGGCGTGGTTGACCGTCTCGCTCTCCGCGCCGTCTTTATCGCGTGACTGGTGCGAACGTTTCATCGATGGCATGCAGGCGGCCTGTCGTGCGTGTCCGACCGGGACGCCGATCGATATCGTCGGCGGTGATACGACACGTACCGACACACTGACGATATCCGTTACCGCGCTGGGCCAGGTAGCCGCAGGGGCTGCCATGCATCGCGCCGGCGCACAGGCCGGCCAGGCCATTGCCGTGACCGGCACTCTGGGCGATGCGGCCGCCGGTCTGCGGTGTTGGCCACAGCGAGCCACGGCCAGCACGGCACAGACTGATCTGATCAAACGCCTGACCCGGCCTGATCTGCGACGCGGCAGTGCCCTGATCGGGCAGGCGACGTCGGCCATCGATATCTCCGATGGATTGCTGGCGGATCTGGGCCATATCCTTGCGGCCAGCGGCGTTGGTGCGACGATTCGACTCGATGCCTTGCCGTATTCGACTGCGCTGGCTTCTGTCGTCCCGGAGGCGGCGGATAGACAGCGCCTGCAGGCCACCGGCGGCGACGATTACGAACTCTGCGTGACGATGCCGCTCGATGCCCGGCCGGCACTCGAAACGGCGCTCGGCTGTCCGCTGACCGTCATCGGCCAGGTGGAAACACGGACCGGGCTGCGCTGTCTCGACGGCGCCGGCAACGTGGTCGCACCGGACACGTTGGGCGCCCCTGGCTGGGATCACTTCGGCATGGATTGACGCAAGACCGGTGGCTCAGCCGTTGTGCCCGTTGCAGCGTATTTCAGTCGCGATAAACTAGCCGGCCGTTCGTTCCCACGACTGCGTCATGCTGCATCTGTACAACAGTCTCACGCGTCAGCGCGAAGCGTTGAAGACAATCGAGCCCGGTTTCGTGCGGCTCTACGTCTGCGGCATCACGGTCTACGATTATTGTCATCTCGGGCACGCACGTTTTTTGGTCGTCTTCGACATGTTTACGCGTTATCTGCGCTCGCGTGGGTGGCAGGTGCGCTATGTGCGCAACATCACGGACGTCGACGACAAGATCATCAATCGGGCGGCGGAAACCGGTGAGACGCCGGCCGATGTGGCCGAGCGGTTCACGGCCGCCATGCACGCGGACGAGGCCGCGCTTGGCCTGCTGGCGCCGGACGCGGAGCCACGTGCCACCCAGCACATCGATGACATCATCGCCATGATCGGTCGGCTCATCGAGAACGGGGCCGCCTACGTCGGCGATAACAGCGATGTCTATTACGACGTATCGAGTTTCCCGTCCTACGGTGCCTTGTCCGGGCGCCGGCCGGCCGATTTGCGTGCCGGGGCGCGTATCGCGGTGAACGAGGCCAAGGACGATCCGTTGGACTTCGTTCTGTGGAAAGCGGCCAAGCCCGACGAGCCGTCCTGGCCGTCGCCCTGGGGGCCGGGCCGGCCGGGCTGGCATATCGAATGCTCGGCGATGTCGACATGCTGTCTGGGTGACTCGTTCGATATTCATGGTGGCGGCCTCGATCTGCAGTTTCCGCACCACGAGAACGAGATTGCGCAGAGTGAGGCCGCGACCGGCCAGCGCTATGTCGGCCTCTGGATGCACAACGGCTTCGTCACCGTCGATGACGAAAAGATGTCCAAGTCGCTGGGCAACTTCCTCACGCTGCGTGATGTGCTGGCCGACTACAACGCAGAAGTCGTGCGCTATTTCGTGCTGGCGACACACTATCGCAGCCCGCTGGCCTACAACGGGCCGGCCATGGACAGTGCCGAGGCTGCGCTTGGGCGCCTCTATACCACGTTGCGCGATGCGCCAGGGGACGGAGACGCGGCAGCGGCGGCGCTGTCGGCCGACCGACAACGTTTCCATGACGCCATGGACGATGACTTGAACACCCCGGCTGCCATCGCGGTGCTGTTCGATCTGGCACGACGCGCCAATCGGGCCGAGGCGCCCGAATCGCAGGCTGATATCGCTGCATTACTGCGCGAACTGGGCGAGTGCATCGGATTGTTACGGCAGTCGCCCGAGGGTTTTTTGCAGAGCGGCGGCGCGCGAGCCGATGCGCTGTCGGGCGAGCGTATCGAAACGATGCTGGCTGAACGGCGGCAGGCGCGGCGCGACAAGGATTTCGCCACGGCCGACCGTATCCGCGACGAACTCACGGCAGCGGGCATCGTGCTCGAGGATACCGCCGACGGCACGAAATGGCGTCGGGGCTGAGTCTCGTCCGAGACCGGCGCACGAGGTGTTTTCCGCGCGCTATTGCCTCGGTCGGGCGGCCCTGTGTCTCGATCGAATGATTAACGGGTCAGGCGGTTTCTGCGTCCCGCAGCTGGGCAGCGCGTAGCGTATTGCTCATCAGCATGGCGACGGTCATCGGCCCGACGCCACCCGGCACCGGCGTGATCCAGGCGGCGCGTTCGGCAGCACCTGCAAAATCCACATCGCCGACCAGTTTGCCGGAGTCGAGCCGGTTCATGCCGACGTCGATGACCGTTGCGCCCGTCCGGATCCAGTCGCCGTGAATAAGGCCAGGCTTGCCGACGCCAACGACGACAATATCGGCCTGGCCAACCTCGCGCGCCAGATCGGTCGTGAATCGATGGCAGACCGTCGTGGTCGCGCCCTTGAGAAGGAACTCGAGCGCCATCGGTCGGCCGACGATATTGGATGCGCCAACGACGACGGCCTGGCGGCCCCGGAAGGGCTCATCGATCGATTCGAGCATGCGGATGATGCCGAGCGGCGTACAGGCGCGCAGCAGCGGCACGCGCTGGGCAAGCCGGCCGACGTTGTACGGGTGAAAGCCGTCGACATCCTTGTCCGGACGGATCCGCTCGATGACGGCGCTCGCATTGATATGCGCCGGCAAGGGCAGCTGCACAAGAATACCGTCGGTCGCCGGATCCTCGTTGTATCGATCGATCAGGGCCAAAAGCTCGGCCTGCGATATATCGGCACCTGGATACTCGGCCTGCGAGACCAGGCCGACGTTCTCGCAGGCCTGGATCTTCTTGCCGACATAGACCTGCGAGGCCGGATCATCGCCCACAAGGATCACGGCCAGTCCGGGTGCGCGTTTACCCGCCGCCCGGCGCGCGGCGATCGCCTGTTTAACGGATTGCCGGTGATCGGATGCGATCCGTTTGCCATCGATAAGCCGGGCGGACATAGGCGGTCATGATTGGTACGAGCGAGCGCGCGGATTCTCGCATGCCCACGCGCAACCGACAATTTGACGCGGCAGCGACACGACGTGACGCGCAGGCGACGCCCGGCGGCGATATTTGTCGAGCACGGCCGCGTTAAAATCGGTAGACTGCGAGTCGTGCGGTGCGCAGATGCGTGGGCGATGCCGGTTGCCGTTTCAACACCAACGGCAAGGCTCGTTGAGCCGGTAAACCAACATGGGTCGACGATGCTGGATCAGCGTCGAAGCTCACCCACTGGCCGCGTTATCGCACAGCGGCAGATCGATGAACGGGGCATAGCGCAGGCTGGTAGCGCGTCTGCTTTGGGAGCAGAAGGTCGCAGGTTCGAATCCTGCTGTCCCGACCATCGAAGATAGTTGATGCCGATAGCCGCCACGGCATTTATTCGCCATGACGCGGCCGACGATCCCGGCCGGCACGCCATTCAGGCGTTGGCCTCGCACCGACTCAGCTAGCGCCGTTTCATTATCGACGCCCTCAAGACAGTACGCTGGACGATGTGGCCTTCATCTTATCGACCCCGCCGCAGGGGGGCCGCGTTCAATGCCATAGTGCTCGTGCCGGTATGTCATATCTCGGTTGCTGGGCAATTCACGCCGAAACTTGCGGCTCGGCGTGGCTCGGATTGCGATTCGCCAACAGAAGCGCGGTAGCGCACCGTCGCGGTGCAATCAAGTCAGTGAGCAAAGACGCGATCCGCGCATCGTCGACTGGAACGTTTCGGGCGATGCGAGATGAGCGATGGTTCTGGCCTGCCAACGCGGCATGCGCGAACGCGACGAGTCACGTCGTCATGATGGCGTCACAATATCCAATAAAATAACGGACAGACGTCGCGGTTTTGATGTCCAGCGCGAGCGGCCGCGATTACTCGGCAGGGCGGTCGATATCGGTTGGACGAAATCTGTCGATTGCAATACTAGCCGGTTCTGAATAATAATCATTTGCAACTGTAAGCGCTGGTCGACGTGCTTCCGTGTATCGCCGGTGTGTTGTCATCGCCGAGAACCCGGCGCGCTAAAGCTCAAGAGAGAATCGAGAAAGGCCGCTCAACTTATTGATATTCGAGGTAGCGTAATCCCGATTAGCGAGCTGCGATACGTAGGCCCGGTTGCACGGCGCCGCGTGCATCTTTCGGTGAATACCGAGGGTGCACTGCAATGTGGCATGCTCGCCGCACTCGTTCGCCGGTCGAAAGCGTCGACGATTCTTTCGTCGTGCTCCCGGAATGCATTCGATATGCCTGAACAGGCCTCGATTACCCGAGGTTGTTGGCGGGGTGGCATGTTGTTTGCTAGCCGGCGTATGCCAATCGCGGGCGCTGCTTTGTGCCTTACGCCCATATTCAATTGACTCAGATATGACATACACGCATGACGGATGATTCCGACAACGGGAGCCGCTCGCCGCTCAAGCCGAGCCGGCGTGGGCTGACCAAGCTCGAGATCGGCGGCATTGTCGTGCTGTCCGCGCTGGTCCACTACAGTCTATGGTGGCTCTATCAGCAGGCGCCGATTCAACAGCCGAAGCCGATGAAGGTGGCGAGTCCGCCGCCGGTTCAGGTGACTCTGACCAAGCCGCAGCCGCCGCAACCCAAGGTGCCGACGATTGATCAGCACGCGGTGATGCCGCCGAAGAAAGAGGAGCCGAAGCCGGAGCCTAAACCGAAGCCAAAGCCGAAGCCCAAACCGAAACCGAAGCCGGAACCCAAGCCCAAGCCGAAGCCGGAACCCAAGCCCGAGCCGAAGCCCGCGCCGGAACCGAGCCCGAAGCCGGCGCCGAAGCAGAGCTCCAACAGCAATTCGAACAAGATCACGCCGGCAGTATCCGGTCTGCAAAGCCTCGGGAATCCGTCGCCGCAGTATCCGTCGCGAGCGCTGCGTCGCCGCGAAGAGGGGACCGTCAAGCTCAAGATTCTCGTCAAGCCGGATGGCACGGCGGGCCAGGTCACGGTCGTCAGTTCGAGCGGCTACAGCGATCTTGATCAACGTGCCGTGGAGACGGTGAAGAAATGGCATTTCAAGCCGGCCAAGCGGGGCAATACACCGATTTCCGGCTACGCGCTTCAGAACATCAATTTCCGACTCCCGGACTGACCCGGGCGCCAGACAGTTTTTTAGGAGAGACCGACCATGTTGGACACGCAACTCACGCCGATCGTCGTTCCGGGCGTCTTGTGGGGATTGATCATTCTTTCGGTGATCACCTGGGCCCTGCTGGTGATGAAACTGATTCAGTTCGGCCGTGCACGCACGCTGGACAAGCGATTTCAGAAGCACTTCTGGGCCGCTGATAGCCTCGAGCAGGGCGAGTCGGTTACCGACAACGCTTCGGGCCCGATGGCACAGATCGCGAAATCCGGCTTCGCCGTCGTCACCGGGCGCGATATCGCACCGGGCAACCGCGATCTGGCACATCAGATCGACAAGGGCGAGCGTCTCGAGCGCGCGCTCAAGCAGCAGATCGAACGTGAGCGTCGCTCGCTGGAAGGCGGGCTTGCCATTCTGGCGAGCTTTGGTAGTACCGCGCCGTTCATCGGTCTGTTCGGTACCGTCTGGGGCATCATGGAAGCGCTGGTGAGCATCGGTGATTCGGGCGCGACTGGTCTGCAGGCCGTGGCCGGGCCGGTGGGCCATGCGTTGATCGCGACCGGTCTGGGTATCGGCGTGGCGGTGCCGGCGGTTCTGATCTACAACTTCCTCGTGCGGCGCATGAAGGCCGGTGTTCACTCGATGAACGACTTCGCACAGGACTTCTATGCGCTCTGCCAGCAGAGCGGCTTTCAGATCAAGGGTGCACAGCTGTCGCGCGGTGAAAGTGATCTGAAATCGAATGCCACCGTGGGTCAGAAGACCCATGCCACAGCCTAACGCTGTGCCGATCGTTCATTCTTCCATTCAGGAGAAATAACCATGGCAATGTCAGGTGGTGGTGGCGAAGACGACGAAGTCCTGAGCGAAATGAACGTGACGCCGCTCGTCGACGTCATGCTCGTCTTGCTCGTGATGTTCATCGTGACGGCCTCGGCCGTGACCACGGCGGTTCATGTGAATCTGCCCAAGACCGATTCCGTGGCCCCGCCGGATACGAAGAAGCCCTTGGTCGTGAGCGTCGACCAGTCGGGTAATTACTTCATCGACAAGGATCAAGTCTCGCTGGACGTCCTCAAGCAGCGTCTGGCCGCGGCACACGAGAAGAACCCGGAAGTGGCCGCGCAGCTTCAGGCCGATGAAGGCGTGCCGTACGGCAAGGTCGGCAAGGTGATGGCTGCGCTGCAGGCCAATGGCATTCAGAAAATAGCAGTGCTGTCGAATCCGCAATAGGCGGGCGGGTATCGATATCGTAGAGAAAGCGGCCCTCGGGCCGCTTTTTTTTTGCGCTGCATTCGAGCGCTCATCTCGATACAAAGTGAAGGATAGGGCGCTATACTCATGCCCTCGGGATGAGCGTTTTGCTGCACCGAAACAGGGCGGCAGCGCTAAACCATTGGTCTAAATGACACACTCCTGCCTTGCGATCGGGCCGCGAGTGGTCTAAAAAGACCGGTCATACAAGTGTCGACGGCGTATTTGGGAGAAACGTTCGCTGTCGTTTTACTTGGCACGCTATGTGCCTAGCGCATAGCTCTCGGCTCGAGGCGGCTCCTCGTTTCGACCGATGCAGGGGACCAGCTCGGAAAGGCAAGTTGTGGTCGGTGTCCGCAAAGACCGCGCGCGTCCGTGTTTGGTGATCACACCGTTTTGGGGATTACATCGATGACAAACTCTTCGACTCCGGCAACGGGGTCCGAGCGGACGCCGTTGGTGGCGGCGTTCAACTGGAAAGGTGCATCCAAGGCTTCCATCTGTGCCTTCATGCTCGCTTTCGCGCCGTTGACCGCGTCCTGGGCGCAGACGACTGATAGCGCCGATGACGCCGACTACGTTGCGCCGGCCGCCCCGGCCGCGGACGACAGCGACGGAGATATCGCGCCGGCCGCGCCGGCAGCAGCTGAACCGGCTGCGCCTGCCGCACCGGCTGCCGCGGCCGCTGCGCCGGCCGCCGCGGCATCGACAGGGGCAGCGGCTGCGGTGCCGTCTTCCAGTCAGACGACACAGCTTGGTGATATTGCCGTCACCGGTTCCGCGCTTTCGGGCGCGGACAAGGCCGATGCGTTGCCGGTCACGAGTTACAGCGCCGACGAACTGCGCGAACAGGGCATCACTTCGACGCCGCAGATTCTGAACCAGATTTCGTCGAGCAGCAGTAGCTCTGGTCCGGGTCTGAGTACGGGCAGTCAGGTCACCGGCGGCGCGTCCTTTGCCGATCTCCGTGGGCTGGGCCCGAACAAGACGCTGATCCTTCTGAACGGTCGCCGACTGGCGACAAACTCGCTGGAAGGTAATGGTGCAGCGACCGACCTGAACACGATTCCGTTCGCGGCCATCGACCATATCGAAGTGCTTCGTGACAGCGCCTCGGCCCTGTATGGCACGGACGCGATTGGCGGTGTAATCAACTTCATCACCAAGAAGAATCTGCAGGGCGGCGGTGTCGATCTGCAGTACACGGCGCCTACCCGCGCCGGCGGCGGTGATAGCCAGACCCTGAGTGCCACCTTCGGCAAGGGCGACCTGAACAAGGATGGCTGGAACGTGCTCGGCACGATCAGCTATCAGCGCGCCAGTGCGATTGATGCCAATACCCGTGATTTCGTGACCCCGCTGAACCCCCGAATTCGGTCGACGTCTTCCAACACGTTCCCGGGGAACTACGCACAGGGCGGCATATTTGCGAATCCGCAGCCGGGTTGCGATACGCCCGGCGCCTTGCCGGATACCATCTTTGGCGGCAGCGGTTCCGGTTCGTGTCGCGAGAACTACACCGCCCTCGGGGCTCAGGTCCAGCAGCGCTATGATCAACCGTCGTTTTTCGGTGACGCCCAGTACAAGATCAACGATAACAACAAGGTTGATCTGAGCTATCTGTATTCGAAGAAAACCACATACAGCGTCTCGGCGCCGGCGCCGACGTCCGGTCAGATCTCGGTGCAACCCGGGACGCCCTTTTACCCGGGCAACGGCATCGTGCCTGCACCGACCGCTGCACAAGGTGGAGCGGATTTCGATCCCAACGACCCCGTGTCGCTCTATTATCGATCCAACCCGCTCGGTCAGCGCGTCAATCGTAGCGAGAACGAAAACCATCGCGTGGTGCTCAACTTCACCGGTCGTTTCTTGAAGGATTACCACTACGACACGGCGTTCTCCTATAACCAGAGCTCGACCGATTATTATCTGCAGTCAGGCGAATTCAACCAGTACATCGGCGACGATTCGCTCGAGGACGCGATCAATAACGGGCAATTCAACCCGTTCGACCCGAATCTGTCGCAGAGCGAACGCGCCGCACTGGCGTCGACCGAGACCACGGGTGATCTCGAGTCCGGGAAAACACGTGCCTATGTGTGGGATGGCAAGGTGGATCGTGATATTGGCGACTGGTTCGGTGCCGGGCAGTCGGCGCTCGCTTTGGGTGCCCAATATCGACATGAAACGCTCGATGTTTCGGTTGACTCCTATCTGGCGCCGCGTGCCCCGAGCTCAGGTCTGAGCGCGAATAAGATTTCCGAAGATCGAGACGTTGAAAGCGTGTTCGGTGAGTTGAACGTGCCGCTGCCGTTCAACGTCGAACTCGATGCTCAGGGCCGTTACGACAACTACAGCGACGTCGGGGATACACTGAACCCGAAGGTTTCGCTGCGCTGGCAGCCGATCGACCAGCTCACGCTGCGTGCGTCGTATGCCGAGGGCTTCCATGCGCCGACGTTGTTCGACCTGTATCAGCCGCTTGCGAATACCTACTCCGAAGGCGGATTGGACGATCCGATTCTATGCCCGGGTGGTACGGCCGACTCCGCCGCCGGCGGCTCGCAGACACGGGACTGTGATACCCAGTTCCAGGAGGCTCAGGGCGGTAACCAGAATCTGAAGCCGGAGAAATCCAAGAGCTGGAGCGCCGGTTTCGTTCTGACGCCGATCAAGTACGTGACGTTGACGGCCGATTTCTGGGCCGTCGAATTGTCGCAGCAGATCGGCGTGGCCAGCGGCTCCTACGCGTTGGCGCGCCCGGATCAGTTCCCGGTGACGCGTAACGACGACGGGGCAATCGACTATTTCGTCAACCAGAATCAGAATCTGGGCAAGACGCAGACCAACGGCGAGGATATTCAGCTTCAGGCTTATTATCCGAGCGATCTCGGCACGTTCACGCTGCAGATGCAGGGCACGTACACCAACAAGTACGACTTCCAGAACGTGAAGGGCGGTCAGTACTACAACAACGTGAGCGAGTTCAGCAGCGCCAGCAACCAGGT
Organism: Salinisphaera sp. Q1T1-3; assembly: GCF_003602005.1. Taxonomy (GTDB): domain Bacteria; phylum Pseudomonadota; class Gammaproteobacteria; order Nevskiales; family Salinisphaeraceae; genus Salinisphaera. The sequence goes on from NZ_QZWD01000002.1 coordinate 174,308, forward strand.
GATCTTCCGCTGGAAGCACACCGTGACGCTCGGTTGGAACAAGGGCCCGTATGCGTTGGGTGTCGTGAACCATTATTCGAGCGGTTATCGTGACTCGACGGTCTATCCGGGCCACTACGGCGTGCACGACTACGTCACCTGGGACACCTACGGCTCGTATCGTTTCGACAACGGCCTGCAGTTCACGGTCGGCGCTAACAACGTGTTTGACGTCGATCCGGTCTACTCGACGCAGACCTATGCCGGCCAGGCCGGTTATGACGCGCGTTACGCCGACGGCGTCGGTCGGACGGTCTACGGTCGCCTGAGCTATAAGTTCTAGTCGACAAGCCTGTCTCCGACCTGAGAAAAGCCATCCCCATCCGGGGATGGCTTTTTTTTGGTTCACCGCAAAGCATCGCGATTATGCCGCTGGATGCAGTCTGGACGTGATTCAGCCGCTTGATCGGGCCGATATTCCTCGGTACTGCGGCACGCCATTCAAGAGTTCGACCGGCCCCGCCTGCAATCGTCGGTGTCGTCATTCTTGACGGGGCGCAGTGAGCGCGGCGGTTGCGACCGATCATCGCCCGAGACAAAACCTGTGGTCGGTGATATTGCAACGCATACACGGTCTTCGCCTAAAGTTCGATGCCGGATGCGACGCGAGATTTATAAGCTGTTCACTAGGGCGTGTTGAGGTTTCGTTCGAGCGCCTTTTCGTCGAGAGACCGCCGTGTGTCCGGCAAGGCGCGAGTTGCCGATCGTGGCGTGCCACGATCCAGACTCGCAACGCCGCCGGGCGGGATTTGTGGCCTAACCTGAAGGGACAAGCGCCCCAAAATCAAGAACACGACGGTAATCCAGCGTTGTAGCCTGCGGGTGCAGCATGGCGGCACGGCGCGCACGACGCCTCGTCTTGCCGCCCATCGTCAATTTCAGGGCGCGCTTGGCGCGGACTCGCACGAAACCTCAACACGCCCTGGCAAGGCATGCGTTCGCCCAAGCGTTGGGAGCGATTGGCACGGAACGTGCCTTGTTTTCTATCAGGCGGGCACGTCAGTGTCTGCTTATGGCAGGGGGATGCGCCTGTAGGGGGATCGCGCTCGGCGATCGACAGGGCATCTAGACGATTCGCAACGTTTGGGGGAACCATTGACTCATCATGAAACGGGCACGCGTGCAGTGTCCAAGCAACGTCATGCACATTTTGCGCTGAGATGGGCGAGAACGCCGCAGCTTTCGGCCTGCGCCGCCTTGCTACTGGCTTCTCCTTTCACGATGGCGCTGGCGCAGGATGACGGCGCGAATAGCCAGGATGATTACGTCGCGCCAGCGGAAGCCGACAGCAGTAACGAGGCTGTGCCGGCGGAACCAGCTGCAGCGGCAGCAGCGCCCGCGGCGGCTTCGGCACCGGCTGCTGCTGCATCGACAGGGAGCGCCGCAGCGGCTGTTTCGGCGCCGTCGGGCCAGACAACACAGCTCGGTGATATCGCCGTTACCGGTACTGCAATCGCGCGAACGGATGCCGCGACGTCACTGCCGGTGACGGTGGTCACAAAAGAGCAGCTTGACGCCCAGGGGATTACATCCGCCTCCGAAGCGCTTCAGCAAATACCGGCCAACAACTCGAGTGCGGGGGAAGGGCTCGGGACCGGATCGCAGATCACAGGCGGTGCAAATTTCGCCGATCTGCGTGGTCTGGGCTCCAAATACACGCTCGTTCTACTCAATGGACGTCGGTTGTCGAATGATGCGTTCAACGGGGGATCCGTTGACGTCAATACAATTCCATTCGCCGCGATCAAGCGTATCGAAGTGCTACGCGACGGTGCATCGGCGCTTTACGGTACCGATGCTGTCGCGGGCGTTATCAACTTCATTACTGAGAAGGATCTGCAGGGCGGAAACCTTACACTGCAATACGACCAGCCGACGAACAGTGGTGGCGGCACGAAACGCACGCTGGAGGCAACATTCGGTCATGGCGATCTGGACAAGGATGGCTACAACCTGATGGTGACGGGGAGTTATCGTCGGCAAGACGCGGTCAATGCTCTGGACCGCGATTTCGTTGTCATTCAGGACGAATCAAGAGGCGTCGATGCCACGTCGAGTTTTCCGGCGCCTGCCAACTATTTCCAAAACGAAACGCCACTATTGAATCCGGCCGGTCCCGATTGCGATCAGCCATTGTTGTATCCGAGTGGGGGATCGTCCTGCCGATTCAACTACTCATCTTACGGTAACGTAGTAACGCCGAGCGACCGTGCCTCGATCTACGCGCGAGGCGCATACAAGATCAATGACAATAATCAGGTTACATTGTCCTACCTCTTTGCTCATAACGAGAGTCGGAATTTTGCAGCACCAGGTTTGAGCAGCGGACCTTTCTTGGAAATGAGTCCGGACTCGCCGTATTTTCCTGGCAACGGCATCACACCGGCACCTGGCGCCGATTCGGGCTTTGACCCGACCCAGCCGATTTCGCTGTTCTATCGAAACGTTGCCGGCGGGGGACGTATTACCAAGAACACGAACGAAGCGCACCGGGCCATGCTCAACTTCACCGGTAGCTTCGAAAAGGTCCATTACGATACGGCCTTCAGTTTTAACCAGGGAACGACCGATATTGCTTACGATCACGGCTATTACAATTACGAGGAGTTGGAAAACCTTGTAAATAGCACGGTCAATCCGTTCGTATCGAATGACGAGCTGACACAGGCACAGCGTAATGCGGTTCTCGGCACAACCAATAGCGGTGTCGCCGACAGTACCAAGGCACAGGAATATGTCTGGGATGGGAAGCTGACGCGGGAGCTAGGGGACTGGTTCGGCGCAGGGCAGCTTGCGATGGCGATCGGCGCCCAATACCGTCATCAGCGCTTGCAGGATACACGGAATAACAGTTTCCTCACGGATGTGCAGAATTCCGGTGGCGGTCTGAGTCCCCAGGATCCCGTTGACGAAGATCGGGATATCGAAAGTCTGTACAGCGAGGTCAATATCCCGGTCCTCGACAGCCTCGAACTCAACGGATCATTCCGGTACGACAATTATAGCGACGTCGGTGACACGGTGAACCCGAAGGTTTCGCTGCGCTATCAGCCGATCCAGAAAGTCGTATTTCGCGGTTCTTACAGCGAGGGTTTCCGGGCACCGTCGCTCTACGAGCTGTACAACCCGCAATCGACGACATTCACCGGTCCACTCGACGATCCGGCATATGATTGCAGCGCGGACAATCCGCCGGTTGGCACCTGTAACTATCAGTTCAACCGTTTGCTCGGTGGCAACCCGGATCTCGACTCTGAAACGTCGAAAAGCTGGACGGCGGGCCTGATCGTCTCGCCCATTGAACGGCTGTCTGTGGGCGCATCTTTCTGGTGGATCGAGATCGACAACCAGGTCGGCACGCTGGCGCCCAGTACGATCCTTGATGACCTGGGACAGTTCGGGGATCTGATTACCCGTAATGAGAACGGTCGTATCACTCAGATTTCGACGATCAATGAAAACCTTGGCAAGGTTCGCACCAACGGTGTTGATTTCTCGATCAACTATTCGATTCCGACCGATTTCGGTACTTTCGGTTTCGACTTTCAGGGAACGCTAACGCACAAATACGCGTTCCAGCCGCGACCAGGCGTGGACTATTCGGAAGCCGTGAATCGTTACGCCGGCAGCGAGGTGATTCCCAAGTGGAAACACGAAATACAGTTGACTTGGGTGAAAGAGAACTGGAGCGCGCAGGTCGTCAACAACTTCTCGAGTGGGTATGAGGACGCCGACCCTGACACCAATCCAGAAGTCAGTGACTACATGACATTTGATGCCTCGGTCGCCTACAAGTTTGATAGCGGTATCGGTCTGAGCGTCGGCTCGAAGAATATCTTCGATCGGGATCCGCCCTTCAGTAACCAGGCCGATTATGGTTCTGGTGGTGGCTACGATCCCCGTTACGCGGAAGCGATTGGGCGGACGGTCTTTGGCAGGATGACCTATGACTTCTAATCGGCGCTGATTTCGCGTTATCAAAGCCACCGGCGCGTCCGGTGGCTTTTTTATAAATCGACGTTCTTCGCGCTTCGTATTCGATGTCGGCTATGACTTAAAAAAACGGCAGCGGTCTGACGTCGGGTTCGAAGAATTTCATTGAGACCGATACGCCCCTGTCGAACCAGACAGTCCGTACGATTCAGCACGATGCCGATGTCATCGTGGAGTCTCGTTCCTATATCGAACTCTAACGAGTCTTTCAAAAGCCGCCGGGCATCTTTCCCTGCGGCTTTTTTCGTTATGGCTCGGTGCGGCGCCAGGCGGCGGCGAAAAGGGGGCGAGCCCGGACGGGGAGCCGCCAGAACCGAGAGGGCGTGTCGGGAAATCCAAGCGGGCTGAGCCGAGTAAGCCGACGGCAAGCCCGCCGCCCTGTGAAAGTCGTTGCTCGATATTGGTGGCTCGACGGAGAGGCTCGGCAACGGCCACGCCAGGCGGTTCATGGGTGAGATAAACCACCCCAGGCCGACGACTTACAGCGTGTTCTTCTGACAGATAACCGACATCTCCAAGTTCCTCGACGAACGCCATGCCGAGCACATCGCCGCATCTGGTGGCAAGGCTTCGATCGATGACCGAGGCCGCCAGACATGGGAGCAGGTACGCCGGAAGGAAGGGTGGTTAATTCAATGTGATCGCTGATGTGCGGCACACTCGCGATGCCTTGATCTTGTCTTGCTTATGGCTCAGCCGCTAGTGAGACACCTCTGGCGCCATTGTCATATCACAGACCTGATAAGGGTGACTTGACAGATGTGGCACGAGATGTGCTGGAGATTGTGAGGGCGAAGCCTTGGGGTTAGTGCCCGCCTGTCAAGGGCACGAGGGCTCGCCTGGGGAATCACGAAATGTGATCGGCGAGCACGTTCTTGGCGACACGTAATATTGGGGGAAAACCATTGATTGGATATCAGGGGGGAGGGCGTCTCACGCCCCACACGTATGGCGTATATCCGGATGTGAGTCGTGGATGCTCGTCGTGGAGATATACTTGTATCGCGCTTCTGGCTTTTGCACCGTTCACGATGGCGCTGGCTCAGGATGATACGACCAGCGACGAGGGTTATGTCGCGCCAGCGGATGCGAGCCGTGACGACGCGCCGATTGCTGCAGCGCCGGCAGAACCCGCCGCCGCTGCGGCACCGGCGGCGGCTACTGCGGCGCCCGCGACGGCTGCCGCAGCGAGCACCTCGGGAGGTACGACGGAACTCGATCAGGTGACGGTGACGGGGTCGGCCATCCCGCGCGCCGATGCAGCGACGGCGTTGCCCGTGACCACCTACAGTGCGGATGAGCTGCGCCAGCAGGGTGTGACGTCCGTGGCGGGCATCATGCAACAAGTCGCAGCGAACTCCACTGCTTCAGGGCCGGGGGCCGGTTACGGCTTGTCGATTAACGGCGGGGCGTCCTACGCGGATCTGCGTGGCCTCGGGCCGAACTCGACGTTGATTCTGGTCAACGGCCGTCGTCTGGCGAACAACGCATTCAATGGCGGGGCGGTATCGCTGGAGAGTATCCCGTTTGCCGCGATTGAGCGCGTTGAGGTGCTGCGCGACGGGGCGTCGGCAATTTATGGGACGGATGCTGTGGGTGGTGTAGTCAACTACATCACCAAGAAGAACTTCGACGGGGGCGATTTCGGCCTGACCTATACACAGCCGACCCGCAGTGGCGGCGGTACCGACCGGCTGCTCGAAGCGACGTTCGGCAAGGGCAATCTGAACAAGGACGGCTGGAACGTCATGGGCAGTCTGTCCTATCACAAGCAGGAGCCGATCTCCGCCGGTTCGCGTCAAGGGATCATCAATCCGTACCAGCCGGACGTCGGCATCGATTCGACGGGTCTGTTCACCGTGCCGTCGAACTATTATCAGAACGTGCTCGATGATGATGGCACGACGATCGGCCGCACGTGGGGGAATCGCGATTATGCAGCGGGTTGCCCCGGCCAATACCAGATTCCGTATCCGGGGGAAACCTACTGTGCGTCGAATACGACGCCGTTCTACCAAATACAGCAGGATACGGACGATCTGGGCTTTTTCGGTAACGCGAGCTACAAGATCACCAACAATCATCTATTGTCGGCAAGCTATATTTATAGCCATAGCGTGGTTTATAGCCAGATCAACCCCTATGGCATCACGGGACTTTTGCAGCCGGGTACGCCGTTCTATCCGAGCGATAATCCGAATATCGATCCCACGCGACCAGTGCGCGTCGCCTATTTGAACGCCAGTACCGGGCCCCGGGAAACACGGAACCTGAACACGGCAAATCGGGTGGTCTTGAACCTGAAAGGTCATTTTGGCAAGACGCATTACGATACCGCTCTGACGTTCAACCAGCAGACCACAGCGCTGTCCTATACGCGTGGTTATTTGAACGATCAGGCACTGGACGCCGGGGATCCAGACGATAATACGTACGGGTCCAGCCGTTTCAGTGATGCCATGAACTCAGGTCTGATCGATCCGTTTGCACGGGAGCCGAGTCCGGCTGGCCAGCAATACCTGAATGATTTCATCGCGAGCGGGCAGGCCGAAAAGGATCGCGGCCGCGTTTATATGTGGGATGGCAAGGTGAACCGGACGGTCGGTAACTGGTTCGGCGCCGGCCCGGTCGCGTTCGCGCTGGGTAGCCAGGTCCGACATGAAGAACTGGCGGTTGAATCGGGGCCAGTGAAGAACGAGGTTGCAGGCGGCGGCCTCAGTCCGACGTCCTTATCGAAGGATAGGACGGTCGAGGGTGTCTTCGCGGAAGTTAATGTGCCGCTTCTGGATTCTCTGGAGTTCGACGCGGCTGCCCGTTACGACAACTACAGTGACTTCGGGGACACGCTCAATCCCAAGTTTTCACTGCGGTATCAGCCGTTCAAGCAACTGGTGATCCGAGGGTCCTATAGCGAAGGCTATCAGGCGCCGACGCTCTACAATCTGTATAACCCCGAGCAGATCACCTACACGCAGGACGGTCTCAACGACCCACAACTCTGCCCGGGTGGGCAGCCGGCTCCCGGTGCTCTTGAACGAGATGTCTGCAGTACCCAGTTCGAACGCCACTACGGCGGCAACGAAGACTTGAAGCCCGCGACATCCGAACAATACAACTTTGGCGTCGTCATTCAGCCGATCGAACAGATTCTGGCGGAAGTCACCTACTGGCACATCGTTCTCGACAAGCAGGCGTCGCTGTTGCCGGTCGAGTATCTATTCGATAACTACGGTCAGTACCCGGGCAACATCACCCGCTATGGCCCGGATTCGGACCAGGCCGGCCAGATCGACTACATCACGACGCCGACGAGCAACCTCGGAACGACCCGCACTGACGGCCTGGATACGCGTCTGCAAGCAACGCTGAAGACGGCAGCCTACGGTACGTTCGGCGTGCGCTTCGAAGGAACGTATGTGCTGCACCACAAGTACCAGAACGTGCCAGGCGGCGAATTTCAGGACGATGCCGGGGTGTTCGTCGACAGCGGTCCGACGATCCAGTGGAAGCACAACATCACGGCGTCCTGGCGACGAAACGGGTTTCGGGCCGAGCTGATCAATCACTATGTCGGCGGTTACAAGGATCAGTATCCCGACGATCATAAAGACGTGGACGCGTTCATCACGTTCGATGCAGACGTCGGTTATGACTTCAACAACGGTGTCAGTCTGACGTTGGGTTCGAAGAACTTCATGGACGCCGATCCGCCCCTGTCGAACCAGACGGATCAGGGCATTCCGGGCTACGACCCGCGTTATGCAGATGCCATCGGCCGTACGGTCTACGGCAAGCTGGAGTATCGGTTCTAGGGCGTGTTGAGGTTTTGTTCGAGCGCCGTTTCGTCGAGAGGCCGCCGTGTGTCCGGCAAGGCGCGAGTCGCCGTATCGTGGCCTGCCACGATCAAGACTCGCAACGCTGCCGGGCGTGATTTGCGGCCCAACCCGAAGGGACAAGCACCTCAAAATCAAAAACACGACGGCAATACAGCGTTGTAGCACGCTGGCGCAGAACGACACGCTATGCGTGCTATGCCTCGTCTTGCCGCCCATCGTCAATTTCAGGGCGCACTTGGCGCGGACTCGCACGACACATCAACAGGCCCTAGGCCGGGACCGTAACGGGTCTTTCAAAAGCCGCCGGACATGCGTCCCGGCGGCTTTTTTCGTTAGGGCCTGTTGATGTTTCGTTCGAATGCCGCGTTGGTGTCTGTAAATCGCGCCCTGCGAGAGGCCGATCGCGGCGTGCTCCGATCCAGACAGAGTGGCAACGCGTCAGGGGGGATTACCAGGGCAGCCATGGTCGATTATCCATGGGCGGCTGTGGCCCAACCGTTCGAGACAAGCGCCCCAAAATCAAAAATACGACGGCAAACCAGCGTTCCAGCACGCTTGCCCCAATGACACGCTATGCGCGCTGCGCCTCGTTTGGCCGCCCATCGTCAACTTCGGGGCGCACTTGGCGCGGACTCGCGCGAAACGTCAACAGACCTCAAGGCTCGGTGCGGAACCAGGCGACAGGTGAAACGGCGGTCGGCAGCGCGCGAAGCCGGCCGGGTACCAGCCAGAACTGAGAGGGCGCGTGGAAATCCGATCCGGCCGAACCGAGCAGGCCGGTGGCACGTGCATCCTGAGCGGCCTGGCGTTCCTGTTGCGTGTCCGTCACCCCGGTCACGATTTCCAGCGCGTCGCCGCGGCCTGCGGCAAAGGCATGGATGGCGCGGCGGCGCCAAGCATGTGTGAAGCCGTAGCCAAAGGGGTGGGCGAGTACAGCCTGGCCGCCGGCGGCATGGATGGCGTCGATGGCATCCTGCATGGCGAGCCAGTTGGCACGGACGTGGCCGGGGCGTCCCATGCGCAGATAGCGCTTAAAGGCATCGCCCATATTGCGTGCCAGACCGGCTTCGACGAGCAATCGCGCGAAATGGGCGCGCGTGATCTGCCCGCCGTCGGCAAGCTGTTCGGCCCGTTCGGTCGCCTCCGCAAGCCCGGCCCGTGCGAGCCGTTGCCCGATTTCGGTGGCGCGACGGGTACGCTCGACGCCGAGTTCGGCAATGGCTGCGCCGAGCTGTGTATGGGTGGGATCGACCCCGAGTCCGACGATATGCAGCGTGCGTCCCTGCCAGGCGACCGACATTTCCAGCCCATCGACGAAGGCCATGCCGTGCGCTTCGGCGGCTCGGCGTGCCTCGGGCAAACCCTGCACGGTGTCGTGGTCCGTGAGCGCAACGCGCTCGACGCCGCGCGCGGCGACGTAGGCCATCAAATCCGCGGGTGAGAGGGCACCGTCGGAGGCCGTGGAATGCATGTGCAGATCGACGATCATGAGCTTGTTGCTCGGGCTGGGGGCCGCTGTATGGTAGCGACTTGATGATCATCAGCGAGCGACGGGTCGTTCATGTCGAATCTCGGTTTTCTCCCGGCGTGGGCGGCAGCGTTGCATCTTGCCATCGAGCTGGTGTTGATCGTGCGGGTCCTGCTTCGTCCGTATCGTGATCCGGCCGCTCGCATCGCCTGGCTCGTTGTGCTGGTGTCATTGCCGCTCGTCGGTATCCTGCTGTATCTGTTGCTCGGTGAAACAAGTATCGGTCGACGCTATACGAGTCGCATGCGCGCCGTGCTCGCAGCACTGCCTGAGCCGGCCGCGGTCGCGACGGCCACAGCGCCAGCGGATCGGGTCGCTCATCTGTTCAAGATGGGGGCGTCGATCAACGGCTTCGGGCCCGTGGCCGGTAACGATTTCGAATTCCCCGACGGTGCCGATGCCGTGATCGATTCGCTCGTCGCCGACATCGATGCGGCGCACGATCACGTGCATGTCCTCTTCTATATCTGGCTCGTCGATCGCAACGGTCGCCGCGTGGCAGAAGCGATCATGCGGGCGGCAGCCCGCGGGGTGACCTGCCGTGTGATGGTCGATGCGGTCGGCTCGCGCGGATTGCTGAAATCTGCATTGTGGCAAGACATGGGGGCGGCCGGCGCGCGCCTGGGTGTCGCGCTACCGGTGGGCAACCCGGCCTTGCATGTGTTCGTCGGACGCGTGGATCTGCGCAATCATCGCAAGATCGTGGTCATCGACAATCGAACCACGTATGCCGGCAGCCAGAACTGTGCCGATGCCGCCTTTGCGATCAAGCCGAAATATGCGCCGTGGGTCGATACGATGCTTCGATTTCGTGGCCCGGTGGCGCGCCAAAATCAACACCTGTTCATCAGTGACTGGATGACTTATGGCGGCGATGACTGCAGCGCGCTGCTGGACGAAGCCATCCCGGCGGCCAGTGGCGAGGTCGTTGCGCAGGCGATCGGTACCGGGCCTACCGGGCGATATTCCGCGGCCCCGGAACTGATCTGTTCGCTGCTGCACGCGGCGCGTGACAATCTGACGATCACGACGCCTTATTTCGTGCCTGACGATGCCCTGTGCCTGGCGTTGTGTTCGGCTGCATATCGCGGCGTGAAAACACGCATCGTGTTCCCGGCGCGTAACGATTCGAAGATCGTGGCGGCCGTCAGCCGCAGTTATTACGCCGAGTTAATGGCGGCCGGCGTCGAGATCCACGAATTCAGGCCGGGGCTGCTGCACGCCAAGACGTTGACTGTCGATGACGACATCACGCTGCTCGGCTCGACGAATCTCGATCGACGCAGTTTCGACTTGAACTATGAGAACAACCTGCTGTTGCATTCGCGCCCTTTGAATGCAGCCGTGCGCGCACGACAGGCGCGTTTCATTGCCGATTCCGACGTTGTCACAGCGGAAGCCGTGCGCGCCGTAACGCGGCCGCGGCGTGCATGGCGCAACGCCCTTGCCATGCTGGGCCCGGTACTCTGAACGGTCGGCGAGCGCGGTCACGAATGTTGCCTCGCGTTCGGCGCCTAGTGTTTCGTGCGAGCGCTTTCGTCGAGCGTCGGCCTTGCGTCCGACGAGGTGCCATTCTGCGTCGTGGCGCGCCACGATCCAGACGCGGCAACGCCGTAGAGAACCCACTGTCCATTTCAGGAAGCCTCTGGCGCGCACGCGTATGAAACATCAAGGGCGCTGTCGGCGCACGCCGTTGTGACGGTGAACTTTCGTGGTCTCGTTAGACCGTATGGTTGAATTACTCAGCCGCGACTCATTCGACGGGAGATGTGACGGGCGTCGGCGTTCGGCCCGAGCTGATGACTCGGGCCGAACGCCGGGCAGGCACGCTGGCCCGATCAGTCCGTCATATGGGAGGCGTGGAGTACCCGGTCGGCCGGGCCAAAGCGTTCGCTGGCCGTTCGGTTCTGGTGCCAGTACGGATAGAGCAGTTCCGGCCGGCTGACTTTCTCGATCGCCGCGATCTCGTCGGGCGCCAGCACGAGATTCGCCGCCGCGAGATTGTCTTCCAGCTGATGGGTCTTGCGCGCGCCGATGACGGCTGTGCTCACGCCCGACCGGCCGAGGATCCAGGCGACGGCGACCTGCGCGGCGGAAACGCCGTGCGCGTCGCCGATTTCCACCATGGTTTCGATGATGTCGAACAGGCGCGGTTCGTCACTGATCGGCGGCTCGTGCCAGCCCTCGGCGAAGCGCGTGCCTTCGGGCTGGTCGGCGTTGCGTCGATACTTGCCGGACAACAGGCCACCGGCCAGCGGCGACCAGATCATCGTTCCCATGCCGGAATCCACGGCAGCCGGCATCAGCTCGTATTCGGCCTCTCGGGCCTGCGCGGTGTAATGGATCTGCTGGCTGACCGGTTTGATGAAGCCTTCACGCTCACACACGGCCATGACTTTCATCAGATGCCAGGCCGAAAAATTGGAAATGCCCCAGTAGCGGATCTTGCCGTGGCGTACGAGGGTATCCATGGTTTCAATCGTCTCTTCCAGCGGTGTGGTGCCATCCCACTGATGGAGCTGGTAGAGGTCGATGTAGTCGCTGCCCAGACGCTTGAGACTGGCGTCGATCTGCTGACGAATATGCAGTCGCGACAGGCCCGCGTCGTTGGGGCCGTCGCCCATCGGGAACCGCACCTTGGTCGCAACCAGCACGTCCTGACGCTTGTCGCCGAGCGCCTTGCCGAGGATCTCTTCGGACAGGCCGCCGGAATACATGTTCGCGGTATCGAAGATATTGACACCGGCGTCGATGGCCTTGTCGAGCTGCGTACGGGCTTCATCGACGCCCGTGTTGCCGATCTTGGCCATGTTGCCTTCGCCGCCGAAGGTCATGGTCCCGAGCGTAAGCGCCGAGACCTTCAGGCCGGATCGGCCGAGTTGACGATATTCCATGACTGGCTCGTTGATTGAGAAACCGTGTCAATGTGCCGGCTTTATCGGTTCGGGTTCAACGGCGAGTTCTTATGCGATGCCTCGAAGCCGTGGCATGTGACGTATCATAGCGACCAGACACCGTGCATTTTCGACCCATGCCGTTGCTCTTTCGTGCCACAACGACCGCGCGTCGGCTTGCCGAGCGCGCCCCGCGATTGCTGCGTGAGCCGCCGGAATGGCAGACCGGTCTGATTCCGATGGACGAGGCCGCGCCGTTCGACGTGATTCACCGGCGTGCCGGGGCGACGTTGCGTCATTACCCCAAACCGAGCGACATGCCGCAGCCGGCGGCCGCGCCGCGTACGCCGGTGGTGCTCGTGCCCCCGTTGTCAGTGCATGTCGGGGTCTACGATCTGTCGCGCGAGCGCAGCATGGTCAGTTATCTGCAGGCGCGCGGCTTCGATGTCTATCTCGTCGACTGGGGACGGGCGAGTCGAGCCGACGACCGACGCCGCCTGGCCGACTATTTCGCCGGGTTGTTGCCGGAGATGCTCAATCGTGTTCGCGTGCACAGCGGGCGCAAGCGCTTGAGCCTGCACGGCTGGGGCGGCGGCGGCCACTTCGCGCTGTGTCATGCGGCGATGAGCGCGCCGGATGCGATCGCCAACCTCGTGCTGGTCGCGACCCCGATCGACTATCACCACAGCGGCGCGCTGGGCGCCCGGGTAAGGCGCATGGCCGCGCGTGGTCGTCGTCTGCGCGAGGCCACCGGGCTCGTGTTCGGGCGCATGCCCCCGGTGCTCCTGCATGCCCCGGGCTGGATGAGCGAGCTGGCGTTGCGCTGGGGCCCGCGCGACGGACCGGCCGACGGCGATGATGCGGCATACGCCGAAGAAACCGCTCTGCGATTGCGCGCGACCGGCGTTCAGAGTCACGACGGTGCGGCGGCTTATCCGGGCGGCTTTGTCGCCGATGTCATCGATCATCTCTGGATCGACAACGCGCTGGCTGCCGGCCGCTTGCCCCTACGCGGCAGCCGGGTAGGGCTGGAAAACGTCCGGGTGCCGATTCTCGTGGTGACCGGTCAGCGGGATCAGCAGGCCACCCCGGCGGCCACACGGGCCCTGGCCGATGTCGTGTCCAGCCGCGATCTCAGCTTCCTCGATATCGATGCCGGCCACGTCGGCGCGTTGACCGGCGAAGCCGCTGCGCGCGAGAGCTGGCCGCGCATCGCGGACTGGCTGTGCGCACATGATCGGCCGAGGCGCTAGGGCCTGTTGATGTCTCCTGCGCGTTCGCGCGCATTTTTGAGGCAGCCGGCCGGCAGTGCCGCTATATTGCCCCGGCTGCGTTCGGGGGCCGGCTTGACGCTGGCCGGACTCGCCTAAAGTCGAGGGCTGTGCCGGGTGACGCGGCGGGGTGGGCCGGCTATGGTCGAGCCATGTTCATGGGCGGGGCCGAGCCATGCATGCCGATTGCGATGCGCTGATCGTGGGCGCAGGCCTGGCCGGTCTGGTGGCCGCCGCCGAGCTTGCCGACGCCGGCAAGCATGTCCACGTCATCGAGCAGGAAAGTGCCGAAAGTATCGGTGGCCAGGCGCACTGGTCGCTTGGCGGGCTGTTCATGGTGGACACGCCGGAACAGCGCCGGCTGCGGATTCGCGACTCGGCGGACCTGGCTTGGCAGGATTGGCTCGGTTCAGCAGGGTTTGATCGCGTCGCGGATGACTGGCCCCGACGGGTGGCCGCTGCCTTCATCGAGTTTGCCAGCGGCGAGATGCGCGCCTGGCTTCATGCACAGGGCATGCGATGGTTCCCGGTGGTCGGTTGGGCCGAGCGCGGGGGCGGTCACGCCGGTGGTCACGGCAATTCCGTACCTCGATTCCATCTGACCTGGGGAACCGGGCCCGGCGTGCTCGCGCCTTTTCTGCGTCGATTGGCACACCATCGTCAGACCGGTCGGGTCCGTATCCGCTTTCGCCATTGTGTCGATACGCTGCTGCGCCGTGATGGCCGGGTCGTCGGGGTGGCCGGGCGAGAGCTGATTTCGGATGGCGTTGCGCGCGGCGTACGCTCGAGCCGTGAGCGCGCGGGGAATTTCGTCTTTGGGGCCGGCGTGGTCATTCTAGCCACGGGCGGCATCGGCGGCGACCACGAACGGGTGCGCAGCCGCTGGCCGACGGCGCGGCTCGGCCCGCCGCCGGCGCACATGCTCTCGGGCGTGCCGCATCACGTGGACGGCCGGATGATCGACATTGCCGAGCGTGACGGGGCAGCCACGGTGATCAACGCCGATCGCATGTGGCACTACACCGAGGGCATTGCGAACTGGCACCCGATCTGGCCGTCGCACGGTATCCGCATCATTCCCGGACCGTCCTCGCTGTGGCTCGATGCCGATGGCCAGCGCTTCAATGCCCCCTGTCTGCCGGGCTTCGACACGCTGGCCACGCTGAAAGCGATCCGCCAACGGGACGATGAGTACTCCTGGTTCGTGCTCGATCAGAAGATCATCGAAAAGGAATTCGCCCTGTCGGGATCCGAGCAGAATCCTGACCTGACGAGCGCCAGCTGGCGCCATGTGCTGGCCTCGCGGCTATCGCGCGGCGCCTCGCCGCCGGTCGAAGCATTCAAGCGCCACGGCAGCGATTTCGTCGTGGCGGATTCGGTCGCCCGTCTGGCCGAAGGCATGCAGCGCGTCAGCGGTGAGCACCGGATCGATGCAGAGCGTTTGCAACGCGTCATCATCGATCGGGATCGACAGATGGCCAACCCCTACAGCAAGGACGCGCAGCTGACGGCCATCGCCGGGGCAAGGGCCTATGTGGGCGATCGGCTGTTTCGTATTGCCCGGCCACATCGTCTGCTCGATCCGGCCAACGGGCCGCTGATTGCGGTACGGCTGCACATCCTCACGCGAAAGACCCTCGGTGGACTGCATACAGATCTCGATGGCCGTGCGCTGGATGCCGCCGGACAGCCGATTCCGGGTTTGTATGCGGCGGGCGAAGTGGCTGGGTTCGGGGGCGGGGGCTACCACGGCTACAACGCGCTCGAAGGCACGTTTCTGGGCGGTTGTCTTTTTTCCGGCCGTTGTACGGGCCGCCATGCTGCCACCGTCTGTTGATGGCCGACGGCGACTGATGCGCCGGGATAAGGCAGTTCGGCATGCGACTGGATCGATCCGCTACCATTCGGTCGTGCTGCGGATGTCCAAAGCGGCGATGAGCGTTGCTCATCGGTGAATCCACCGAGTCCGCGATAGACAAAAACGGCCGAATTCTTGCTAGGAACTGTCGAGGTTTCTTACAACAATGCGAAGCGTCGATCGGACGCTCGAATATGTTGTGCGTTCCGCGCGGCGGCGCGGCCACGGGATCGAATGCCGGATGTTGTCGTCAAACTCGGACACGGCATGCCGGAACACAAGACTGGGGCACGGGGTCACCGTCGCCCCCGACGCTGATCAGACGATGCACAAGACCATGCGCTATAACACGCTTCTCTTCGATCTCGATGGCACCCTGACCGATCCGTTCGAGGGGATCACGCGCTGTGTCGCGTATGCGCTGGAAGGCCAGGGCATTACCGTGACCGATCGTGCCGAGTTGGCTTGTTATATCGGGCCGCCCCTGCAACAGGCCTTCGAGCATTTCCATGGATTGGACGCGGCGCAGTCCGCGCGAGCGCTGGCCGACTATCGCGAGCGTTTTGCAGACGTGGGTCTCTATGAAAACGTCGTTTATGCCGGCATCCCCGAACTGCTGGCGCGGCTGACAGCCAGCGGCCGCCAGCTGTTCGTGGCCACGTCCAAGCCGTGGGCTTACGCGCGACGGATCATCGCGCATTTCGGGCTCGCATCCTATTTCGGCAAGGTCTATGGCAGTGAGATGGACGGCCAGCGTGCCGAAAAGCACGCACTGCTGGCCTACATCATGCGCCAGCAGAAGCTCAAGCCCGGCGAGACGCTGATGATCGGCGATCGACGTTTCGACATCCTCGGGGCGCGTCATAACGGCATGGACGCGGTGGCGGTCGGGTACGGCTATGGCCAGCCGGAAGAGCTCGCGGCCGCTGAGCCGCTGGGCGTATTCGAATCACCGACCGCGCTCGGCGACTATCTGCTCGCGCCGGCGCCGGTATCGGCCCCGGCAGAGACGGTGACAATACGCTAACGTATTGTCCACCGATTCCAGACGCCGGGCGATCCGGCGAACACGATGGCCGACACCGATCACCTGACGCCGCTGTCGCGGCTGCTGACTGCCATTCAGGCATCGCCGACTGAAGAAACCACGATCGAGATCCCCGATGACTGGTTGCAGGGCCGGGCGATCTACGGCGGGCTCTCTGCCGCGCTCTGTCTGCAATCGGTCCTGTCTCAATCGAAGACATTGCCGCCATTGCGCTCGGCACAGCTGGCGTTCGTCGCCCCGGCCGGTCCAGGCGTGATTCTGGCGCCGCGGATTCTGCGTGAAGGCAAGTCGGCCGTCTTCGCGGCCGCTGACATGTGCCGTGATGACGGGGCCGTTGCCGCACGTGCCACATTCTGCTTCGGTCGTGCCCGGCCTTCGAAACTCTCTTATGCGGATGTCGTTGCCCCGGATGTTGCCGAGCCGGAGGCGGCGCCGCCGTTCTTCGAAATGCCGGACGGTCAATTGATGGGGCCAGAGTTCGCTCGACATTTCGATAGCCGCCACGCGGCCGGCGCGTTGCCGATGGGCCAGGCGGAGACGCCGGAATTCGTGGCCTGGATGCGACATCGCGATCCCGGAATCACCTCGACGGCCGTGGCGCTCGCGGCGCTGGCGGATGCGTTGCCGCCGGCGGCCATGGCCTGTTTCGACGCGCCGGCGCCGGTCAGCAGCATGACGTGGCAGTTCGACATGCTCGATGCCGCACCGCAGACCACCGACGGCTGGTGGCTGTGTCGCTCGGCCGCCGAGGCCATCGACGAAGGCTATGCGGCCCAGACGATGACCATCTGGAATCGGGATTGCCGTCCGATTCTCGTCGGGCGACAGCAGGTGGCCGTATTTTACTGAGCGTTCGCCCATCGCCGCGTGCGGCATCGATCCGTCCAGGTCGGAACGGCCGTTCGGTCGTCCAACCCGCTCCGGTGATCGCTTCGCATTGAGCGGTCGCCGGGGCAGATGCCGCGGCCTCGGGGGGCGCGAATCATCGGCCCATTGCCGGCGACAACCACTGTTTCAGCCGTCGATGACGCGGTAATCCCGGCGCGTGCATCACGCCTGCGGTTGCAAATGTGAATGATTCGTATCTACAATCTTTCGCCTGTCGCGATGGAACGGTGCCGTCGCGGATCGCGCGCAATGATTGGGAGAGCACGAATGGACCAGACGAGGGGTAGACAGGCGGTAAGCAGGGCGCCTTGGATTTCGATCGGACTGCTGATTTCAGCTGGCATGCTGCCGGCTACGGCGCCGGCTGCCCCCACGGCATCGGCCGCCGGCGACTCGGATACGGCAACGGCAAGACCGCCAAGCAGCGCCGCGGCCAACACGGGGCCGACCACGGCGCTCAAGAACATCGATGTCGTCGGGGATGCGTTGTCCGGCGTCGCGCCGACGCAGGGCTATACCTCCTTCGTCAGCCAGGGGGCGACGAAGACCGATACCTCGCTGCTGGAAACCCCCCAGACGGTCGATGTGGTCACCCGCCAACAGATCACCGATCAAGGCTCCAAGAACGTCAACGACGCGCTGCGCTACACGCCCGGCGTGTTCACCGGCATCGCCGGCGCCTCGACACGCCAGGATGCGATCCAGCTCCGTGGTTTTTCCGGCGGCGACGTCAATAATGCGTTTCTTGACGGTCTGCGCCTGATGAGCGACCCCGGGGCCTATTCGAATTTCCAGATCGATCCCTACATGCTCGAGCGCATCGATGTGGTCAAGGGCCCGAGCTCCGTGCTCTACGGTCGCGCCCAGCCGGGCGGTCTGGTCAATTACGTCACCAAGCGTCCTCAGGCCGAGACCGAGCGCCACATCCAGTTCTATGGCGGCAGTTTCGACACTTTCGGCGGTGGTATCGATCTGACCGGCGCATTGCCGGATCCGTCCTGGGGCAGCTATCGGATCGTCGGCCATGCCGAGACTTCGGATACGCAATACGACGTGGTCAAGAGCGAACGTTACTCGATCATGCCGGAGGTGGATCTGAATCTCTCCGACAAGACCGATCTGCTGCTCCAGGCCTATATCCAGCATGATCCGGCGGCCGGTTTTCACGGCTCGGTGCCCTATGATCTGAGTGTTCGTGGCGATCGCTACGGTGGCACGGTCGCCCCGTCCTGGGTCGATACCGATGACGGCCACGAGAAGTTCGATCGGCAGCAGCGCATGTTCACGTATGTGCTGACCCACGAGGCCAACGACCACGTCAAGCTGCAGTCAAAGGCCCGTTATGCCGACATGGAAACGGATCTGGCGCAGGTCTATCAGTACGGCTTCACCGGCAACGGTGCCGATCTGACCCGTTATTACACCGGTGCACAAGAGCATCTCAAGGCGTTCACGACGGACAACCATGCCCAGTTCGATTTCGCCACGGGCGCCATCGAACACACGATGCTGGTGGGTTTCGATTATCAGCAGCGATTCAACCGCGTCCGCAACTTCGGCGTGCCCTATGACGCCGGCTCGGACGTGCCCACCGGCGTGCGGCCGCTGGATCCGTTCAATCCGGATTACAACAGCAGTCCGCTCGTGCGTGATCCGGTCGCCACGAGTTCGGGCAATCGCAAACTCAAGCAGTTCGGCGTTTATCTGCAGGACCAGCTCAGCTGGAATCGACTGCATGTGCTGTTGAGTGGGCGTGAGGATTATCTCAAGCGCGAATATCAGGATCTGACCACCAATGAGGGCGCAACCGACAAGCGTAGCGACGATGCGTTTTCCGGCCGTGCGGCCGTCCTGTACGAGTCGAAATGGGGCATCTCGCCGTATTTCTCCTACAGCGAAGCCTTCAATCCGACCGCTTACAGCAGCGCCGGCGGTCAAGTGGCCTCGCCGACCAAGAGCGATCAGTACGAGATCGGTGTCAAGTACAAGCCCAACGGCGTGAATGCGCTGTTCACGCTGGCCCTGTTCGATCTGACCCAGAAAGACGTACAGCAACGAACCGCGGTGACGCCGATCACGTTTTCCAGCGTCGGCGATATCCAGTCACGCGGCGTGGAATTCACCGCCAAGGGCGATATCTCCGACAAGCTCCACGTGATCGCCGGGTACAGCTACCAGGACGTCGATTATCAGGACGACGTCAGCTCCGGTTCGGTGACGGCGCGCAAGGGCGACACACCGGCCCGCACGCCGCAGCAGCTGGCCTCGCTCTGGGTGACCTACGATTTTCCGAAGCGCATCAGCGCGGGGATCGGCGGCCATTACGTCGGCAAGAGTTACGCCGACGGGCGCAACCAGCTCGAAGTGCCCGATTACGCCGTTGCCGATGCCATGGTCCGGGCGGATCTCGGCGCCTGGTCGCCGCGGCTCGACGGCCTGTCGGTGCGCGTCAACGCCAACAATCTGTTGGACAAGAATTACGTGGCCGCGTGTTTTGGCGAGCAGAGCTGCTACTCGGGCGAGGAACGAAACATCACCGCCACGGTGGATTACCGCTTCTAGGCAGCGGGGCGGCGCGCCAGGGCGCGTCGCCAACGACACGACAGCGCGGGGCCGTTCGCGCATCCGACGATGCGCGGGCGGCAGAGGCATGAGGGCGAGCACATTGTTACGGAGTCATCATGGCTTACGAATCAGCGCAGTACGAAACCGCCGGTACGGCGTGTCGCGCGGCCGCACCGATCGTCAATCGGCCGGGCAGTGCGACGTTGGCGGCCCAGTCTCATCAGGCGATCGATCGTGTCGTCGCGGCGATCGAAGGAGCACGTCGCCCCTGTGACGGCGCGCGGCCCAGCGATATCGCGCCGCGGATCGCGGGCGTGTCGCTGGATGGCCCGGCGATCGGTTTCGATGCCGCGCTGGACGAGCTCGGGCCGCTCTATCTGGACCCGGCAATCTATTTTCATCATCCACGCTACGTCGCGCATCTGAACTGTCCCGTGCTGACCAGCGCGGTCGCCGCCGAGATGATCGCGGCTGGCATCAATACGTCGATGGATACCTGGGACCAGAGCACCGGCGCCACGCTGATCGAGCAGAAGCTCATCAACTGGACCGCCCGGCGCGCCGGCCTGGGGGTGGATGCCGACGGCATTTTCACCAGCGGCGGGACGCAGTCCAATCTGATGGCCATGCTGCTTGCTCGTGAGCAGCACGCCGCGCGTCGTTACGGGGCCGGGTTCATCCAGCGCAACGGGCTGCCGGCCGAGGCTTCGCGCTGGCGCATCTTCGCCTCGGAGATCAGTCATTTCTCGATCGCCAAGGCAGCCGCCGTGCTCGGTCTCGGCGAACGAGCGGTGGTATCGGTCGCCGTCGACGAGCAATGGCGCATGGATGCAGATGCGCTGGCCGGGGCGGTCGCCGAGGCGGAAGCGGCCGGCGAGATTCCGATCGCGGTCGTGGCGACATTCGGCACCACCGATTTCGGCAGTCTCGACGACGTCGCTGGCGCTGCCCGTGTGGCGCGACGCCACGGGCTATGGCTGCACGTCGATGCTGCCTACGGATGCGGCCTTCTGGTCTCGCCGACACGCGGGCACGAGGCGCGCGTTCTCGCCGCGGCCGATTCGATCACGGTCGACTATCACAAAGCCTTCTTCCAGCCCGTGGCCTGCAGTGCGCTGGTGGTGGCCCGCGGTGCCGATCTCGGTCATGTGACCCATCATGCGGATTATCTGAATCCGGCCGAGGCCGCGGCGGCGGGCACGCCCGATCAGGTCAACAAGAGCCTGCAGACCACCCGTCGTTTCGATGCGCTGAAACTCTGGATGAGCCTGCGTACCGTCGGCGCCGAGGCCATCGGCACGCTGTTCGATCGCGGTGTGGCCCTGGCCCGCACGACCTACGAACGCATGCTGGCCGAGCCACGCTTCGATCTGCTGCATTCCCCCGAGCTCGGCACGATCGTGTTCCGGTTCCGGCCCGATCTTGCGTTGTCCGCCGGCGCCCTCGATGCGCTCAACGATGAAATCCGTGCCGATCTCGCGCGCCGCGGTGAGGCGATGGTCGCCGCCACGCGCGTGCACGGCCGGCGCTATCTCAAATTCACGTTGCTCAATGCCGAGACCACGCCGGCCCAGATGGCCGAAGTGCTGGCGTTGATCATCCACGCCGGTGAGAGACGGGTGGCGGCTCAGCCCGGGCCCCAGCTATCGATCGTCGGCGGCAGCGAGGTGGCGACCCATGAATGAAACCGTACACGAGACACCGATTCGCGACGTCATCGGCATCGGCGTCGGCCCGTTCAACCTCGGACTGGCCGCGCTCGCCGAGCCGATCACGGATCTGGATGTGCTGTTTCTCGACGAGAACACCGGTTTCGACTGGCACCCGGGGCTGTTGCTCGACGGGGCGACGCTGCAGACGCCGTTTCTGGCGGATTTGGTCACGCTGGCCGACCCGACCAGCCGTTTCAGTTTCCTCAATTATCTGAAGGCGACGGGGCGGATCTACGCCTTCTATATCCGCGAGCAGTTCTTCATGCTGCGCGCCGAGTACAACCAGTATTGTCGCTGGGTCGTCGAACAGCTGGATTCGATTGTCTTCGAGCGTCGGGTCACGGCCGTGGACTACGATGCCGATACCGGTTGCTACTGCGTGACGAGCCGGACACCGCGGACCGGCCAGACACACGTCGATCGCGCCTGGCGACTGGTGCTCGGCAGCGGGCCGCAGCGCTGGGTGCCGGAGTGCTGTCGCGGTCTCGAAGCCGATGTCTTTCACGCCGCGGATTATCTGGATCATCGGGAGACATTGGCTGATGCCCGGGCCGTGGCGATCGTGGGCTCCGGCCAGAGCGCGGCCGAGATATTCGCCGATCGGCTGGAACAGGCCGGGCCGGACCAGCGGCTCGACTGGTTCACGCGCTCGCCGCGGTTCTTCGCGATGGCCTACGACAAATTGACGCTGGAGTTGACCTCGCCGGAGTACATCGATTATTTCCACGGCCTGCCGGCGCATACGCGCCAGCGTCTCGGCGCCGCCCAGAAACCGTTGTACAAGGGCATCGATCGGGATCTGTCGGCATCGATCTACGATCGTCTCTACGAAAAACAGGTCCACGGCACGGCGAATGTCGGCATGCAGGCCAATGCCGGGCTGATGGATGTCACCCGCGATAAGCAGGGACGCCTGGCGCTGACCTTCAGGCAGAGCGAACAGGGCCGCACGTTCGGCCATGTCTGCGATGCCCTGGTGCTGGCCACCGGGTTCGCCCAGCGCGTACCGGCTTATCTGGCACCGATAACCGAGCGCATCGTCTGGGATGGCCAGGATCGGTTCGCCGTCGCGCGGGATTATGCGATCGATCATCGCGGCGAGGAGGTGTTCGTCCAGAACGCAGAACTGCACACGCACGGCTTCTGTGCCTCCGACCTGGGTATGGCCTGTCATCGCAACGCGATCATCCTGCGCGCCATATTGGGTCGCGAGGTCTATCCCGTGGAGACGGCGATCGCCTTTCAGAGCTTCGATGTGCAGGATCGTCCGGCACCCTTTGCCTCAGCCGAGGCGCCTGCCGCGGCGGAGCAGCCGTCATGAGCCGGCCCGACCCGATCGCCACACGGGCCGTGCCGGCCATCGGCTGTCTCGAGATCCTGCCGTTTTGCGCCCAAGCCGATGCACCGACAGCGCACCGCTGGCTGACCGATCCGCACGCGCGGTTCTGGGGCATGGGCGACAACACGCCGGCCGATACGAGGCGTTATTTCGACGCGATCGACGATGCGGCCACGCACGAGGCCTGGCTCGGTCGCTGTGAAGGCGTGCCGCGCTTCCTGGTCGAGGTCTACGACCCGAGAGCCGATGCGATCGGTGCGTACTACGACGTCGCGCCGGGCGATACCGGCATGCACATCCTCATTGCGCCGCCCGAGCGCCGGATTCCCGGATTCACCTGGGCGGTTTTCGCCTTCGTCGTCGACACGCTGTTCGCGCGGGCCGACGTCGCCCGGCTCGTGGTCGAGCCGGATATCGCCAACGACGGCATCCATCCCCTCAACGAGCGGGCCGGTTTTTCTTATGTCCGGCACGTGGACATGGGCGACAAGACGGCGGCCTTTTCGGTTTGCACGCGGGCCGCGCATGCCGGCGCGATGCAGTCTCTGTCGCCGGCCCACGCCCGTGCCGCCTGTCGAGAGCCGGCTGTCGCTGTCGCGACGGCCGACCAGGAGATCATGCAATGACCGCACAGCCCACCACGGCCGACGAGCGCTGCATTCGGCATCTGGCGCCGCATCACTGGCGCGCCGCGGACGCCGCGCTCGTCGCGAAGATGCTATCCGAGTTCAGCCACGAAGGCCTGCTCGACCCAGAACACGAACATCGGCTGCGCTACCGGCTGGTCAGCGACGACGGGCAGACCGTGTATCGATTCGCCGCGCGTCGTTTCGCGCTCTACCACTGGCACATCGAGCCCGACGATATCGAACGGCTGTGCGACGGTGCCCATCTACCACTGGACGCCGCCGCATTGTTGATCGATTTCCGCGAACGCCTGGGCATGTCCGATGCCGTCCTGTCGCTCTATCTCGAAGAGATCGCCTCGACCCGCTACAGCGCGGCCTTCAAGCGCGCGACCGCCCGCATGAGTGCGGCCGATTTCGTCAACGCGGATTTCCAGGCCGTGGAAGCGGCCATGACCGAGGGGCATCCGGCGTTCGTCGCCAACAACGGTCGCATCGGTTTTTCGGGGACCGACTTCGCCGCCTACGCACCGGAGGCGGCTGCGCCCATTCGTCTGGTGTGGGTGGCCGGTCATCGCTCGCGGCTGTCTTTTGCCGTGGCGGACGACCGGACGGTGGCGGATCATCTGGCCGGAGAGCTGGACCAGTGCACGCGTGCCCGCTTCGACGAGACGTTGACCGCACGCGGCCTGTCGCCGGCGGACTACCACTATATGCCGGTTCATCCATGGCAATGGCAACACAAGCTCGTCTTTGCCTTCGCCGACGAGATCGCGAGCGGCCATCTCGTGCATCTCGGGTTCGCGCCCAATGCCTACCAGGCGCAGCAGTCGGTGCGGACACTGTTCAATCACGACGTGCCGAGCCGTTGTTACGTCAAGATGAGTCTGTCGATTCTCAATATGGGATTCTCGCGCGGGCTCTCGCCTTATTACATGGGCGGTACGCCGGCGATCTGCGATTGGCTGGCCGATCTTGTCGCAAACGACACCTATCTGCAGGACAAGGGATTTTCCATCCTGCGAGAGGTCGCGGCCGTGGGCTATCGGCATCCGCGTTTCGATGCCGGATTGCCGCCCGGCGACGGCGCGAACAAGATGCTCTCGGCCCTGTGGCGTGAGTCGCCGGTCACGCGACTCGGCCAGGGCGAATCGCTGATGACCATGGCCGCTCTGCTGCATCGCGACACCGAGGGCCGGGCCGTCATCGCGGCACTGATCGAGGCTGCGGGCGAAGGAGTCCAACCCTGGCTGGATGCCTGGCTCGATGCCTATCTGGGCCCGATCCTGCATTGTTTCTATGCACACGATCTGGTGTTCATGCCGCACGGCGAGAATCTGATTCTCGTGATGCGTGACCACAAGGTCGACCGTGTGATCATGAAGGATATCGCCGAAGAGATCGCAGTGATGAATCCGGAGGCGGATCTACCGGAGCGCGTGTCGCGCATCGCCGTCCCGGTACCCGACGAGGTGCGCACATTGTCGATCTTCACCGATCTGTTCGATCTGATATTCCGCTACGTGGCGCCGATACTCGAACTGCAGTGCGATTTTCCCGAGCATCGGTTCTGGCAACGCGTGGCCCAAGCGATCGCCCGCTATCAGCAGGCGCATCCGGAACTGGCCGAGAAGTTCGCGGCTTACGATCTGTTCGCGCCGCGTTTCACGCGGTCCTGTCTGAACCGGCTGCAATTGGCCAATAATCGCCAGATGCTCGATCTGGCCGATCCGACCGCGAGCCTGCAATTCCATGGCCATCTGGATAATCCGGTGGCCGCACTCACGCAGCGTGCCGTTTCGGCCTGATCGGGCGGCCAGCCGGCGTCATGGCTCGGGGCCTCCGGTGTGCCCCGAGCCGATGCCGGGCCGGCGCAGCGCACGCGGGAAGTGTTGACAGACCCTAGGCAATCACCCACTGCTGGGCGGATTCGCGCGCGTCGAATCGATAGGTCTGGCATGCCATCTTCGGCGCGAGCTTGTCGAGAACGCTGGTCGCCGTACGCACGCCGTCGATGTCGGTCACGACTGCCAGCTTGTCGAAGCGATTCCAGTGCCCGATCGCATCCCGAATCTGGTCGAAGGTGTCGGTTACCGCCATGCCGCCGAGGGATTTCAACTCGATGTAGAGACGCAGGCTGTCGTGTTGTTCCAGGCGATCATTGATCGTGGACACGATGTTCGTGAAATCCTGTGCACCGATGGCGCCGTCGATCTCCAGGGCGACCACATGGTCGGCATCGGATTTGAACGGGGCGAGTCGCAACATGATCTTTAACCTTGGGTTGATGATTTATCACGTTTCACCGTAACAACGTACCGACCGGACGCCATCCGGGCGATGCCCTATCGTCAAGACGCGGTCGATACACGGGCAATCGCACGCCCGAACAGGCAGCAACACGGCAAGACATCAGCCGCAGGACGCCGCCGCTGTCGGTCTTCGGACGATAGGCCTGGCGCAGCCGCATCGGACCGCCGAGGGATAGCGGGTCAGTCGCAAGCGATGGGCCGTGGCGGGGGAACAGAGCCGGCAGGTAGGATGGCCGGTACCCCGAAATCGCTCGAGATCGTCTTGTCCATGCCTGTTTTGTCCTGGCACCGGTTATCCGACATGTCGGGCAGCGCGGTGCACGCGATGATCCGGCTGCGAGAGGCTGTGTTCGTCGTCGAGCAACGCTGTGCCTATCAGGAAGCCGATCGGCATGACGCGGTCGCGCATCATCTGTGCGCCCATGTCGGCGGGCAACTGGTC
This sequence comes from Salinisphaera sp. Q1T1-3, assembly GCF_003602005.1. Classification (GTDB taxonomy): domain Bacteria; phylum Pseudomonadota; class Gammaproteobacteria; order Nevskiales; family Salinisphaeraceae; genus Salinisphaera. Next base: position 200,659 of record NZ_QZWD01000002.1, read on the forward strand.
GGCTATCTGCGCGTCATACCGCCGGCGGCCGGGGCGGCTGGGCCGGTCATCGGGCGCGTACTCACCGATCGCGACTGGCGCGGGCAGGGCATCGCCCGCGTCCTGATGCAGACGGCGCTGGCGGAGGCGACGCACCAATGGCCGGGGCAGCCGGTATCGCTCAGCGCTCAGGTTTCGGTCCAGTCGTTCTACGAGACGCTGGGTTTCGTGGCCGAGGGGGCCGAGTATCTGGAAGACGATATCCCGCACATCGCCATGCATCGCGCGCCGGAGCGGCACACCGATTGAGCGCGTCCGGTGCGAGGGCTGCGGCTAATCGCCGAACGCGCGCTCGAGTTGCTGGCGGTTCGGGTTGACCGCGCCGTGGTCGAGACGACGATCCCGCTGCCGGTCAGGCAGCGCAGAATGATCGTGCCAGCCGCCGTGCCGGCGATGGCCCGGACTATAGCTGTGGTGGCCATCGGGCAGGTGATGCAACTGTCGCGGCAGGGCCTGCAACGCCCGGGGATGTGTCGACTGGCGTTCGGGGACGTACAGATTGCCGCTCATGGTGCCGTTCGGCCCGGTCGCCTGGCTCTGGGCACCGGCGCCATCGACGACGGGCATCGGTATTGCCGTCTGTGCTCCGACCGGACCGGCCAGCGCCAGACCGATGCCTAGCGTGATCACGGTCCGTCGACGGGCATGGTTTCGGTTCGTGGCCCAATGCATGGTTCCTCCCGCGGCGGGGCCGCACGGTATCTGCACCACGCCTCACACTACGCCGACCGGCTGAACGGCACACGTATCGCCACGCGGCGATGCGCGATCCTCGACCGGGGCCGGCGCGTCGGGCAGGATAACTGCTCGATGTGTGCGGCGCCGGTGTGATGCGGTCGTCTGCCAAGGATTATGCATGTCCCGGTCGTCCGATGCCGTCTCGTCTCGATCAATGCCCTTGGGGCAAGTGCGTGTCGGCTTGTTGGCCGGGCTCGCGGCCTTCATCACATGGGGGTTCTTTCCGCTCTATCTGAGCTGGATCGATGCGTCGGTCTCGCCGCTTGAGATTCTCGCGCACCGTATTCTCTGGACGGCGGTGATGCTGGGCGCTGCCGCGATCGCGCTCGGCCGGACCCCGTGGCTACGCCGTGCCTGGGCCAGCCCGCGCCGTCTGGCCACGCTCGCGCTTAGCGCTCTGCTCGTCGGGACCAACTGGGGCACCTTCATCTGGGCCGTGGCGCATCATCGGGTCATCGAGACGAGCCTGGGCTATTTCATCAATCCGTTGCTCAACGTCGCGCTCGGTTTCGTGTTTCTTGGCGAGCGTCTGCGCCGGCCCCAGTGGCTTGCTGTTGCCCTTGCCGTGGCCGGTGTCGCATTCGTGCTCGTCATGCACGGACGGCTACCGTGGACCGCACTCCTGGTTGCCGGCTCGTTCGGCACGTACGGCCTCGTGCGAAAACAGCTGGATGTCGATGCCCTGACCGGGCTGCTCACCGAGACACTGCTGCTCTCGCCGCTGGCCATCGCCGCACTCGTCTGGCTGAGCGCCCACGGTGCCCTGTCGTTCGGTCTGGATGCGCCGCGCACCGACATGTTGTTGTTCGGGGCCGCGATCTTCACCGTCGTCCCGTTCACGGCCTTTGCCGTCGCCGCCCAGCGTCTGCGACTGGCCAGCGTCGGGCTCCTGCAATACATCACGCCGACGCTGCATTTCCTGACCGGCATATTGATTCTGGGCGAGCCGTTGGATTCGGCGCAGTTCATCACCTTTGTCCTGATCTGGATCGGCCTGGCCATCTATACCCACGATTTGTGGCGCCACCGGCCGGCCCCGGCCTGATACACGTGGCTCATCGCCGGGAGAGCTCGTCGATCCGGTCTCGAAAGAGGCCGCCGGCGTGCCTCCGGCGGGGCGCACCGGCGGCTGGCCGATCTGACATACTGGCCGGCGTTGGCTGGCGCACTCCGGGAAGGCGCATTGACGGCGTCCGTGATAGATATTGCAGGTCTTTACAAGACTTATGACAACGGTTTTTCCGCACTCGCCGATGTGAATCTGGCGATCGATCGTGGCGAGATCTTCGCTCTGCTCGGGCCGAACGGCGCCGGCAAGACCACGCTCATCAACACCGTCTGCGGCATCGTCACGCCCACGGCGGGGACGATTCACGTGAACGGGCACGATGCGCTGCGCGATTTCCGCGCCGCCCGGGCCTGCATCGGGCTCGTGCCCCAGGAGCTCACGGTCGAGCCGTTCGCGAAGGTGGCGGCGACGACGAAATTCTCCCGGGGACTCTTTGGCAAGCCTCGCGACGATGCCCACATCGAACGCGTGTTGCGCGATCTGTCGCTCTGGGACAAACGTGACAACAGCAACCGGGAGCTTTCCGGTGGCATGAAGCGCCGTGTGATGATCGCCAAGGCGCTGTCGCATCAGCCCGATGTGCTGTTTCTGGACGAGCCGACCGCCGGCGTGGACGTCGAGCTGCGTCGCAGCATGTGGAACGTGGTGCGAGGCCTGCGCGATCGCGGCGTGACGATCGTGCTCACGACGCATTATCTCGAAGAGGCGGAATTGATGGCCGACCGGATCGGCGTCATCCGTGACGGGCACATCGCGCTGGTCGACGACAAGACCGCGCTCATGGACAAGCTCGGCCAGAAACGCCTGACCGTACGGCTGTCCACGCCACTCGACCGGGTGCCCGATCGGCTTGCCGATTACGATCTCGCGCTCGCCGGAGACGGCCATGCGCTGGTCTACACCTACGGACGCGACGGCGATGCGCCAGTGCGCGCGCTGTTCGACGATCTGTCCCGGGCCGGGGTCGCCTGGAGCGATGTCGATACCGACCAGAGTTCGCTCGAGGAGATCTTCGTCGATCTGATCGGCCGGACGGACGATACGGAGTCAAGCCCATGAACTGGCGTGCCATCGCCACCATCTACGCCGCGGAAATGGCGCGAACGTCGCGCACCCTGTTCCAGAGCGTGGTCAGCCCGATCATTTCCACGTCGCTGTATTTCGTCGTGTTCGGATCGGCCATCGGCTCACGGATCACCGAAGTGCAGGGGGTGTCCTACGGCGCGTTCATCGTGCCGGGCCTGATCATGCTCTCGCTGATGACCCAGGGCATCTCCAATGCTTCGTTTGCGATCTATTTCCCGAAATTCATCGGCACGATCTACGAGCTGCTGTCCGCGCCCATCTCTTTCGTCGAAGTCGTTACCAGCTACGTCGGCGCCGCCGCGACCAAGTCGGCCGCGCTCGGGCTGATCATTCTGGCGACCGCGGAACTGTTCGTGGACGTGCGGATCGCGCATCCGTTCTGGATGATCACGTTTCTGGCGCTGACCACCATCACGTTCAGCCTGTTCGGTTTCATCATCGGCATCTGGGCAGACAACTTCGAAAAGCTCACCATCATTCCGTTGTTGATCGTCACGCCGTTGACCTTTCTCGGCGGCACGTTCTACTCGCTGGATATGCTGCCCCCGTTCTGGCAGAAGGTCACGCTGGCCAACCCCGTGGTCTATCTGGTCTCCGGTTTCCGCTGGAGCTTCTACGATACCGCCGATGTGAGCGTCGGCGTGAGTCTGGCGATGATCGGTGTGTTCCTGGCCGTGTGCATCGGTGTCGTGGCCTGGATCTTTCGGACCGGCTATCGTCTGAAGAACTAGGTGGGTAAATCCACCACATTATTCACGGATAGCCGTTTTAGCTTGTCCATGATGTCGGATGTCGGGCCGTCTCGGATGGCCTGATTTCCCCATCGTCGACCGACGGATCGAATTGTTGATGTCGTACCCTGCCTCTTGGACAACCATACGCCGGGCACGACTCGGCACCACACTGGTATTTCTTGGCAACGGGCTGGGCATCGGTGCCTGGTCGATCGAGATCGCCGAACTCAAGGCCCGGCTCGGGGCCACGGGCTTCGAGATGGGCGGGGCGCTGTTCGCGCTGGCTGTCGCAGCGTTAACCGGCATGGGAATCACGGGCCGGTTGGCACAACGCTACCCGGTGCATCGGTTGTGTCTGCTCGCGGCATTGGCGTTTGTGATCAGCGTGGCTTTGCCGGGGTTGGCCACCGGTATAGGCGGTCTGGCGATGTGGCTGGTCCTTTTCGGGGCCAGCAACGGCGCGCTCGATGTGACGATGAATTCGCGCGCCAGCCTGATCGAGAGCACTTATGACACCCCGATCATGTCGTCGTTTCATGCGGCCTGGAGCCTGGGCGGCGGCATCGGTGCCGCACTGGCCGGCGGGCTGGTCGGATACGGTTGGCCACCGGCGCATGTGCTGGGGCTGGTAGCGGCGTTGATGCTGGTGCCCATGTGTTTCGCGGCCCGCGGCGGGGCCATGGGGGCCGGTGATGCATCCGATGAGACGGATCCGCAAAGCGTGCGCCGCGTTGCCTCTTGCGAAGGACGACGGTGGCCGCCCCGTCTGCTGGCGCTGTGTGTCATCGCATTCTGTGCGCTTCTGACCGAAGGCGCGCTGACCGATTGGATGAGTATCTATCTCAAGGACGCGCTGGGCCGGGACGCCGGCGCGTTCTCGATTGGTTTCGTTGCGTTCTCGGTCGGCATGTTCGTTGGCCGTCTGGCGGGTGATCGCGTTATCTCATGGCTGGGCAGGCGGCGCGTTGCCATGGCCGGGGCCAGCGGCGCCGCGGCGGCGCTGGCCGTGGTGCTGGCAGAGCCGTCCTTGATCAGCGCCGGCATCGGTTTCGTGGTCGTGGGACTGGGGCTCGCCAATATCGTGCCGATCACGTTCAGTGTCGCCGGTGCGACGGCGCATGCGCGGCCGGCAGGCATCGCGATGGCCGCGACGACGGGCTATACGGGGCTGTTGATCGGGCCGGTACTTATCGGCGGCATGACACACGCCTTCACTCTGGACCGCACGTTGTGGCTGCTCGTGGGCACGATGCTGCTGATGGCGGCTATCGGTGCCGGTGCGTTGCGGGTGCGAGGGAAACGCCCGAGCTGAGGGGCGCTCGCAACCGTCTGATGACGGATGCCGACTAAAGTATGAATCGAATAAATTGAAATAGAAAATAATAGAAAATATGTTCTATTTTGATCATCGTTCATGAACCCATGAGAGAGCCCCATGCAGTTACTGCTCAACCCCGTGCGCGACGCCGAACAGACGCTGGATACGGCCAGTGCCGACAAGCCGCTCGACTATGTGCGATTCCGGCATCGCCAGCTGGCCGAAGGGGCGCGGTATGCCGATGACAGCGGTGATCAGGAGCTGTGCATCGTGATCCTGTCCGGCCGGGCCAACATCACGGCCGGTGACCAGCATTTCGAAAACATCGGCGAACGGATGAGCGTCTTCGAGCAGATACCGCCTTACGCGGTCTATATGCCGAACGACACGGCATTCACGATCGAAGCGCTCACCGCTGTCGAGATCGGGATCTGCGGTGCGCCGGGGCACGGCGGCCACCAGGTTCGTCTGATCAAGCCGGATGCGATCAAGCAATCGACGCGAGGCGAGGGGGCCAACGTACGCCACGTGCACGACATCCTGCCCGAGACGGAGCCGGCCGACAGCCTGCTCGTCGTCGAGGTCTATACGCCGGCCGGGAACTGGTCGAGTTACCCGCCCCACAAGCACGATGAAGACAACCTGCCGACCGAGTCATTCCTGGAGGAAAGCTATTACCACCGACTCGATCCGGCGACCGGGTTCGGTTTCCAGCGCATCTATACCGACGATCGTTCAATAGACGAGTCGATGGCCTTCGGCGACGGTAGTTGTGTACTGGTGCCGCGTGGATATCACCCGGTCGGTGCGCCTTACGGCCATGATCTCTACTACCTGAATGTCATGGCCGGGCCCAAGCGTGAATGGAAGTTCACGACCGATCCCGATTTCGCGTGGCTCGTGAAATAGCAGTAGAGGCGCCATGACGGCGCAAGCGTTCGGCAAGGAGAACGGCGATGCGTGATATGACTGTGGAAACCGCTTTCGATACACGATCCGAAGCCAGCGAGCGCGCGAGCTGGGCGCTGGCCCACCCCGTGTGGTCGCGTATCGGTGCGCTGCTGGACCGTGCCGCCGTATTCTGTGGTACCCATGGCACGGGTTATGTGGCGCCGGTCCGCATCAACCAAGCGTAAGACCGCTCTGGATCGCGACGGGGCCGATCAGGCATTCCGATGCCTGATCGGCCCGGGTCGTCGACCCCGTCGGGCCTGAGCCCGACGCATCAGGACCGGCCGTTTGCGCGGCTGCTTCCGACACATGGCCGTTAATCGTTCGATTCGAGCATCACGCGGCCGCGGTGACGTCGTCGGCGCGTACCGATTGAAACAACCTGCCGATATCGTCAGCCGCCACGGCGCCGTCCGGCACGTTTGGCGGCAAACTGCACGCCGCCCACTAGCTCACGCTTTCTTCATTGATTGACGTCACGAAGTCGCCCGAGTCCGGCGCGTCGAACGCCCCAGGGCGTGTCGAGGTTTCGAGGGAGTCCGCGCCAAGGGCGCCCTGAAATTGACGATGGGCGGCAAGACGAGGCGTCGTGCGCGCCGTGCCGCCATGCTGCACCCGCGGGCTACAACGCTGGATTGCCGTCGTGTTCTTGATTTCGGGGCGCTTGTCCCGGAGGGTTGGGCCGCCCATAAAAAAGCGACGATTGGCGTCCGGCGGCGTTGCGAGCCTTGATCGTGGCACGCCACGACCGGCGACTCGCGCCTTGCAGGGCACACTACGGTCTCTCGACGAAAAGGCGCTCGAACGAAACCTCAACAGGCCCTTGGGGCGGACGCTGTTTGAGCCCAGCCCAGCCCAGCCCAGCCCGGCTCTGATACCGAATCGACGTCGTCCCGAGAACGCAGCCGCTATCGCGGCCAGCGCGGCCGATGAGCGACCTCACGCCATGGGTGTGTGTATCGCCCCGGTCCTCGGGCGCGCTGCGCGCCGGCTGAGCGGCGAATTCCTTCGGCAATACCGGGACGACCGGGTTTCTCATTCGCTCTGGTCACACGCGCGACAAGCGGCTGTGAGGACGCTCGACTAAAGTATGAAATAAAATATTTGTAAAAAATTAAAACGGAAAATAAATTCTAAAAGCAGAACGTCGTGATAGTGACGAGCCGAGAGGTTGGTGTGGCATGCGAGCTGATCGAAATCGTCCGCACCGCCGATGTTCGAAGGGACAGGTGGCATATCGAATGATGCCGCGTGCTGCCAATCGGTAGTCTTTTCTACACGACAGACCCGTTTTAGGTCGCCGGACTCCGGGCCCGGTGATGCCAACGAATCAGACAATCGATATTGACGTCGCCGGTGCCCGGATACCCCGGGTATCGGCCGACAGGATGTCTTCAGGAGATCAAGCAATGAGCGATCGCACCATGAATCTCGCCATCATCGGGGCGGGGCGTATCGCCCGGGTCCATGCCGCGGCAGCCCACGCGGATCCGCGTATTCACCTGCGTTGCGTCGCGGATATCGCCGCAGACGCCGCCGATCAGCTTGCCGCCGAGTACGGCGCGGTCCGCGGTGAGGTTGATGCGGTCTTCGACGACCCGGCGATCGACGCCGTGCTGATCGCCTCGTCCACTGCCACGCATGCCGATTTCCTCGAGCGGGCGGCGCGGGCCGGCAAGGCAGTGCTGTGTGAAAAACCGATCGCCCTGGATATCGAGCGCACGCGGGCCGCGGTGGATGTCGTCAACGCGAACCCGGTGGCCTGTGCGCTCGGTTTCAACCGTCGCCACGATGCACAGTTCCGCGCACTCAAGTCGCAGCTCGATGCCGGGCGAATCGGTCGCCTGGAAACTCTGACCATCATCAGCCGGGACCCGGCACCGCCGCCGGCCGAATACGTCGGCACATCGGGCGGCCTGTTCTTCGACATGATGATTCACGATCTGGACATGGCGCGCTGGTTGTTCGATGAGCCGATCGCGAGCGTCACGGCCGCCGGTTCGGTACTCATCGACCCGGCGATCGGCGAGGCCGGTGACGTCGATACCGCGATGGTCACGCTCGTTACCGAATCGCAGCGCCTGTGTCATATCCAGAATTCGCGGCGCGCGGTCTATGGCTACGACCAGCGCATCGAGGCGTTCGGTAGCGGCGGCATGTTGCAGGCCGTCAACGAGACCGAAACCCGTCTTCGAACGACGACCGAAGCCGGGCAGACGGAAGAGACCCCGAAGCATTTCTTCCTGGAACGTTACGGGGCCGCCTATGCGCGGGAACTGAGCGATCTGTACGACGCGTGGTCGGGTGGCGCGCCGCCAACGGCGACGCATGCGGACGGCTACGAGGCGTTGCGACTGGCGGCGGCCGCGGCGCGCTCACTGGCCGAGAACCGCACGGTCGCGCTGAGTGAGATCGGTTGAATGCCGAGAGCGGCCGACATACGCAATCGCTGGCCGGATACGCCATGCGTGTCGGCCATCGCCGCGGTCGGCCGACACGCTGTCATGCCTGATCTGCGCGGACCGTGTCGTTATCGCGCGCCGTCGGCGCCGATGCGATCGGGGCAGGCAGCGCCGACTTTAGTCGGATTCTGATTGAAAAGAATTTTTCAAGACGGCAAAATTTGGAATAAATAATCTAAAAGGGAATGCGCTGAAGTGCGCGTTCCCGTGTTCGGGAGTCGCCGATGCGTCACAAGTCACTCGATCTGATCTGCCTCGGGCGGGCCGCGGTCGATCTGTATTCCCAGCAGATCGGGGCCCGTCTGGAGGATGTCTCCAGTTTCGCCAAGTATCTCGGCGGCAGCTCGGGCAATTGCGCCTATGGCAGCGCGCGCCTCGGCCTGGCCTCGGCGATGCTCACACGGGTCGGCAATGAGCAGTTCGGGCGGTTCGTGATCGAGGAATTCCAGCGCGCCGGGGTAGACACCTCGCACATGCCGGTCGACGAGACGCGCTTTACCGCACTGGCCATTCTGGCGATCAAGGATCGCGATACGTTTCCGTTGCTGTTCTATCGCAAGGACTGCGCGGATATGGCGATCTCGGCCGAGGACATCGACGCCGACTGGATTGCGAGCGCAAAGGCGCTGGCGATCACGGGCACGCATCTGTCGACCGAGACCACGCAGGGGGCCTGCCGTGTCGCGCTGAACGCCGCCCGCGACAGCGGTGCCAAGCGGATTCTGGATATCGATTATCGCCCGGTGCTGTGGGGCCTGGCCGAACTCGGCGACGGTGAGACACGGTATGTCGACGACGCCGAGACCACGGCACATCTGCAGCGCTGGATCGGCGAGTTCGATCTGATTGTCGGCACCGAGGAGGAATTCCATATCGCCGGCGGCACGACGGACACCGTCGCTGCGCTCAAGAAGGTGCGCGAGCTTTCCGATGCCGTGCTGGTCTGCAAGCTCGGTGCATTGGGCTGCACCATCTTCGATGGGCCGGTGGGCAACAGCGTCCATGACGGCGTACTCGTCGAGGGAGTCCAGGTCGACGTGCTCAATGTGCTGGGCGCCGGCGATGCCTTCATCTCCGGTTTTCTGCGCGGCTATCTGCGCGGCGAGTCCTGGGAGACCTGCGCGACGTATGCCAACGCCTGCGGTGCGCTGGTCGTTTCCCGGCACGGCTGCGCGCCGGCCATGCCGACCGAGACCGAGCTGTTCGATTATCTGGCGCGCCGCGACGACGTGGCCCGCCCGGATCGCGATGCCCGCCTCAACGATCTGCATGCCAAGACGACGCGCCACCCGGCCGCCTGGGGGCCGATCTATGGCCTGGCCTTCGATCATCGGGTCCAGCTTTTCGACATGGTCGGCGAACTCGGCGTATCGGCCGATCGGCTGTCGCCGTTGAAGGAGCTTTTGGTCCGTGCGGCCGAGCAGGGGTTGGACAAAGCCGGCGTCGCCGGCACGCCGGCGGTGCTGTGTGACGATGTGATCGGTCAGGATGCGCTCAATGCGATGACCGGCCGCCGCTGGTGGATCGGGCGGCCGGTCGAACAGCCGGGTTCGCGCCCGCTACGTTTTCAGCACGGTGACGATATCGGCAGCCAGCTGATGACCTGGCCGGCGGAACACATCATCAAGTGTCTGGTGTTCTATCATCCGGACGACGAGATCAACCTGCGTCTGGATCAGGAAGACAGGCTCCGGCAACTCGATGAAGCGCGCCGCGTCACCGGCCACGAACTGCTGATCGAAGTGATTCCGCCGAAAGACATGACCGTCGACGATCACACCGTCGCGCGCAGTCTGCAGCGCATGTACCACCTCGGCCTGCGTCCGGACTGGTGGAAGCTGCCCCCCATGGGAACCGCAGCCTGGCAAGCCGTGCGCGAGGTCATCGAGCGCTACGACGCGCACTGTCGCGGCGTCGTGCTGCTCGGCCTCGATGCGCCGATGGAAGACGTCAAGGCCGGTTTTCGTGACGCCAGCGCATCGGATATCTGTCGCGGTTTCACGATCGGGCGCACCCTGTTCGCCGAACCCGCGCGGCGCTGGCTGGCCGGCGAGCTGGTCGACGCCGATTTCGTGGCCACGGTATCGGACAATTACGCCGAACTGATCCGCACCTGGCGACAGGCCGCGGGTGAATCGGACAACGCCGCGTTTGCCGGAGCATTGACATGAGTTCTGCCACGCCACAAGTCGAGACCGTCCGCCTGACGATGGCACAGGCGCTGGTGCGCCACCTCGCGGCCCAGTACATCGAAATCGATGGGCAACCCATGTCCCTGTTCGGGGGCTGTTTTGCGATCTTCGGCCACGGCAACGTGGCCGGCATGGGCGAGGCGCTGTACGACCAGCGCGACGTGTTTCCGACCTATCGCGCGCACAACGAGCAGGGCATGACGCATGCTGCCATCGCGTTCGCCAAGCAGCACCGGCGCCGGCGCATGATGGCCTGCACGACATCGATCGGGCCGGGCGCGCTCAACATGGTCACCGCCGCCGGGCTGGCCCATGCCAATCGTCTGCCGGTACTGCTGTTGCCCGGCGACACGTTCGCCACGCGTCAGCCGGATCCGGTGCTGCAACAGGTCGAGCACTACGGTGCGCCGTCGACGACGGTCAATGACGCCTTCATGCCGGTCTCGCGCTATTTCGATCGCATCAACCGGCCGGAACAACTCGTGACCAGTCTGCCGGCTGCGATTGCAACCCTGCTGGACCCGGTCGATTGCGGGCCGGCGACACTCGCGCTGCCGCAGGACGTGCAGGCCGAAGCCTACGATTTCCCTGTCTCGTTCTTCGAGCCGCGGGTGCATCGTATTCGCCGGCCGGGCCTCGACGAAGTCGAGCTCGCCGCGGCGGTCGAGATGTTGCGCGATGCCCGGCAGCCGCTGCTGATCGCCGGCGGCGGGGTGCTGTATTCCGACAATGCCGGCGAGCGTCTGGCAGCGTTCGCCGAAGCACACGGCGTCCCGGTGGCCGAAACCCAGGCGGGCAAGGGCAGTCTGCGTGCCGATCATCCGGCCAATGTCGGTGCGATCGGGGTGACCGGTTCGACGGCCGCGAACACTCTGGCCGAACAGGCCGACGTGATCATCGCTCTGGGCACGCGGCTGCAGGATTTCACGACCGGCTCGCGTGCGCTCTACATGGCACACGGGCCGCGCCTGCTGGGCATCAATGTTGCGCGCTTCGACGCCGCCAAGCACGGCGCGCAATCGCTCGTCGGCGATGCCGGGGTCGCGCTGACTGCCCTGAGCCAGGCGCTGGATGGCTGGCGCGCGGCGGATGCCTGGCAGCAACAGCGGACCGACCTGCGCCGCGACTGGCACGCGGTGGTCGAGCTGGTGACCGCCGACGACGGCGCGGCACGCCCGGCTGACAGCCAGGTGCTGGGCGCCGTCAACCGCGCGGCCGGGAAGACCGGCACCGTGGTGTGCGCGGCCGGGGGCCTGCCCGGCGAACTGCACAAGCTGTACCAGGCCACGGGGCCGGGCAGCTATCACGTCGAATACGGCTTTTCCTGCATGGGCTATGAAATCGCCGGTGGGTTGGGCGTGAAGATGGCCGCCCCCGAGCGCGAGGTCTATGTCACCGTCGGTGACGGCAGCTATCTGATGCTCAATTCCGAGCTGGCCACCTCGGTCATGCTGGGACACAAGCTGATCGTGGTGTTGCTGGACAACCGCGGCTTCGGCTGTATCCATCGCCTGCAGGACGCCACCGTCGGCGTGGAGTTCAACAATCTGTTCAGCGGGTGCCGCACCGCGCCGGCCGGCGCCCCGGATATCGATTTCGCCGCCCATGCGAAAGCCCTGGGCTGCGAGGCCGAATGGGTGGACGGCATCGCCGGCCTGGAAGCCGCGCTCCAGCGAGCCCGGGCCGCCGACAAGACTTATCTCATCGCCCTCAAGACGGATGCCGACAAGGCCACCGCCGAAGGCGGCACCTGGTGGGATGTGCCTGTCGCCGAAGTTTCGAGTCGGGATGCGGTGGCCGAGCGGCGTGCCGGCTACGACGATCAGAAGCAACGCCAGCGCTAAGGGCCTGTTGATGTTTCGTGCGAGTCCGCTTGTCCCGACGGGTTGGGTTACGAATCCTGCCCTGCGGCGTTGCCAGTCTGGATGGTGGCACGCCACGACCGGCGACTTGCGTCTTGCAGGACACGATTCGTGGCCCCGACGCGGCGCCCTCTAGGAGAAATAATCATGACCGTTCGACTGGGTGTGAACCCGTTGCTGTGGACCAACGACGACCTGCCGCTGCTCGGCGACGAAACCCCGCTGACGCAGTGTCTGGCCGAGGCCCGACGGGCCGGCTATCAGGGCGTGGAAATGGGCCGCAAGTTCCCGACGACCTTCGATGCGCTCGGGCCGTTGCTCGCCGACGAATCGCTGGTCCTGGCTTCCGGCTGGTATTCCTCGAATCTGCTCGAGCACGAGGCCGACGTCGAGATCGAGGCGTTACAGGGCCATCTCGCGCTCATGAAAGCCGCCGGTGTGTCCGACATGGTCTTCTGCGAGACGGCGCGTTGCGTGCATCTCGACCGCGATCTGGCGGTCTCGCGTCGCCCGCGTCTCACGGATGCCGACTGGCAGACGCTGGCGCCGCGGCTGAACAGGGTCGCCGATTATCTGGCCGAACAAGGCATTCGGCTGGCCTATCATCACCACATGGGCACGCCGATCCAGTCCACTGACGATGTCGCCCGGCTGATGAACGAGACCGGCGACAATGTGGGCCTGCTGTTCGATACGGGGCATTGCCGTTTCGCCGGCGGTGACCCGCTCGACTGGGTCGCCCGATGGGGCCGCCGGATCAACCACGTGCACTGCAAGGACGTGCGTGAAGCCGTGATCGCGCGCTCGCGCAACCGCAATGCCAGTTTCCTGGATGCTGTCGTCGACGGTGTGTTCACCATTCCCGGCGACGGCGATCTGGATTTCGAGGCCATCCTCGGCCAGCTGGCGGCCCAGGGCTACGACGGCTGGCTGGTCGCCGAAGCCGAGCAGGACCAGACGGTCGCCCCGTCGTGGCCGCTAGCCCAGCGAAGCTATCGCTATCTGCACGACACTGCCCGAAGCGCAGGCCTGCGGCTCGCCGAAGCCGCGTAAGCTGGCCCTGCGTCAACACCGATTGTTCAAAGGATCGAAGTCATGCGCGAAGTACTGCATTTCATCAACGGCGCCGCGACCGCCGGCGACAACGCCGATCGCGGGCCGGTATTCAACCCGACCACTGGCCAGCAGCAGGCCGAAGTCGTCCTCGGCAGCACTGCCGACGTGAATGCCGCCGTCGCGGCCGCCAAGGCGGCTCTGCCGGGCTGGTCGGCGACCACGCCGTTGCGTCGTGCGCGGGTGCTGTTCAAGTACAAGGCGCTGCTCGACGAACACCGTGACGAGCTCGCGCGCATGATCGCCGCCGAGCACGGCAAGGTGTTTTCCGATGCCCAGGGCGAGGTCACGCGCGGCATCGAGGTCGTTGAGTTCGCCTGCGGCATGCCGCATCTGCAGAAGGGCGAGCACTCGATGAACGTCGGCACCGGCGTGGACAGTTATTCCATGTATCAGCCGGTCGGCGTGTGTGCCGGCATCACGCCGTTCAACTTCCCGGCGATGGTCCCGATGTGGATGTACCCGATCGCCCTGGCCGCGGGCAACACCTTCGTGCTCAAGCCGGCCGACAAGGATCCGTCCGTGGCCGTGCGCATGGCCGAACTGCTTACCGAAGCCGGCCTGCCGGACGGCGTGTTCAACGTCGTGCACGGTCGCGCCGATGCGGTCAATCATCTGATCACGCATAACGATGTGGCCGCGGTGAGTTTCGTCGGCTCCACGCCGATCGCCAAGCACATCTACGAAACGGCTTCCAGGGCCGAGAAGCGGGTCCAGGCACTGGGCGGCGCCAAGAACCACATGGTCGTCATGCCCGATGCCGATATCGACGGCGCGGCCGATGCGCTGATGGGCGCGGCCTACGGCAGCGCCGGCGAGCGCTGCATGGCGATCTCGGTGGCCGTGCCGGTTGGCGAAGAGACGGCCGAAAAGTTGCGTGCGGCGATCGTCGCGCGGCTGGAGGCGCTGCGGGTCGGCCCGTCGCTGGTCGACGGCGCCGACAACGACATGGGCCCGATCGTCTCCGCCGAGCACCGCGACAAGATCGCCGAGTACATCGGCATCGGCGCCGACGAGGCCGAACTGGTGGTCGACGGCCGCGCCGCGGATTTCTCCACGCATCCGGACGGCTATTTCATCGGCGGTTCGCTGATTGACCACACCGGCCCCGGCATGCGGGTCTACGACGAAGAGATCTTCGGCCCGGTGCTGTGCATCTCGCGCGCCGAGTCGCTGGACGAGGCGATCGATTTGATCAATGCCAACCAGTTCGCCAACGGGACCGCGATCTTCACCGAATCCGGATACGCCGGGCGTGCGTTCGCCGAGCGTATCGAGGTCGGCATGGTCGGTGTGAACGTGCCGATTCCGGTGCCGATGGCTTTCCATTCCTTTGGCGGCTGGAAGCGCAGCCTGTTCGGCCCGCTGCACGTGCACGGCGCCGATGGCGTGCGGTTCTATACCCGCTTGAAGACCATCACGGCGCGCTGGCCGAAGGACGCGGTCTCCGAAGGCAACGCCTTTACGATGCCGACACACTGATCGGCCGGCTTGCACGGCGGCCGTGGTCGCCGTGCCTTGCCCATGCCGACAAGGCACGGGCCCCGTGGCCGTGCCTTGTCGAGGCCGGCCGCAGCCGTACGAGGCCGTACCCGAAGACATATCGCAAGCGACGCGTTCGAACGTCGCCTCAGACGCCCTAATCGCCAACATCGGCGCAGCCGGCACGGTCATGCCCGGAGGAGGCGGCCCGGCCGATGCATCAGGGCAATTCAATCGGAGGAGAATCCCCCATGTCGGACACACTCAATATCGGCATCATCGGCACCGGCTTCATGGGGCAGGCCCACGCCGAAGCCTTCTGGCGCTGTGGCGTGCTATATACCGATCTGGCGCGCACACCCCGGCTGTATGCCGTGGCCGACACATCGCAGACTCTGGCCGAGGCCGCTCGTCAGCGTTTCGGCTTCGACAAGGCCTACGACGACTGGCGCGCGCTGATCGACGACCCGGATGTGCACGTTGTCGATATCACCGCACCGAACCGGTTTCATCACGAAATGGCACTGGCGGCGATCGCGGCCGGCAAGCATGTGTATTGTGAAAAGCCTATGGCGATGTCGCTTGCCGAAGCATGCGAGATGCGGGATGCGGCGGCAGCGGCCGGCGTGAAGACGATGATCTCGTTCAACAACATCAAGACACCGGCCGCGATGCTTGCGCGCCAGCTCATCGAGCGCGGCGAGATCGGCACGCCAACCCGGTTTCGTGGCACCTTCGATCAGGGATTTTTCAACGATCCCGAGCTGCCTTGGTCGTGGCGCTGTTCGCGTGCAGCGGCTGGGACCGGCTCGCTGGGCGATCTCGGGGCCCACGTGATCGGTGTCGCCCAGTATCTGATGGGCGATTTCCAACGCGTCTGTGGCCAGGCCCAGACGGTTTTCACCGAGCGGCCGGTGGCCGAGCCGGGCGCCGGCTATGGCAGCCGGGCCGGGGCGGACGCCGAACGGCGGTCCGTGGAGAACGACGACCAGACCCAATGCCTGGTGCAATTCGCCTCCGGGGCAGCCGGTGTCGTGGAATCCTCGCGCATCGCGGCCGGCCGTATCATGGGCGTCTACTGGGAAGTCTCGGGCACGGACGGCACGATCTACATGGACGGCGAACGCTTCAACGAGTTGCAGGTGTTCAAGATGTCCGACGACAAGCGGGATCGTGGCTTCAAGACACTGTATGCCGGTTCACAGGTGCCACAGTACGCCGGTTTCTTTCCCTACGATTTCGGCGGCGGCGGCCTCGGGTTCTACGATGCCAAGGTCATCGATGTGTACGATCTCATCCAGGGTATCGACAGCCCAGCGGGCTGCTATCCCGGGTTCGACTTCGGCACCCACAATCAGGCGATTCTGGATGCCATCGATCGATCCTGTGCCGATCAGGCCTGGGTCAATGTCTGAATCGGGTACGACACGCCTAACCGGGCGTGTCGTCGATATGCCGGCCTTGGTGGCCGGCTGACCGGCCTCGTGTGATCCGGCGCAGCCACCGGCATGCCAGATCGATGCGAGCGCCCACACCGCGTCGCCAATGCGCAGCGCTTGTCCCTTCAGGTCGGGCCGCCCATGAAAAATCGACGATAGGCGCCCGGCGGCGTTGCGAGCCTTGATCGTGGCACGCCACGATACGGCGACTCGCGCCTTGCCGGACACACGGCGGTCTCTCGACGAAAAGGCGCGCGAACGAAACCTCAACACGCCCTGGGGCCGACCCCGCCAGGCGCGCTCATTCGCCAAGCGTTCCAGCCGGCGCGTGGCGATCGCGGGCACATGTATGTCATCGGTCTTGCCTGTCTTGCGCCGCGATGGCCACTGACAGGCCGGCATGAACGCGCATCCGCTGCCATTGCCGGCGAGCCCGATGACGTCGCCACTGTCGCTGGCGCGCCTTCGTTGTCCTCGCTTGTTCAAGGCCGCTTCGATGGCCCGTTGGTCGTGCCCGCGGTATCGCTGACCGCCACGCGCATCACGCAAGCCGTAGGCTCGTGGGTTTCATGGAATATATTTTCCATAAAGAAATCGTGTTGCACGGTTTCAGACCGACGGCCCTGCCACGGTATCCGGCCCGATGCCGGCGATATGCGTCCGCGGTGTCGACGCAGCGCTGACATCAATCCAGCGCGTTAACAATCACGTAGCTCGCCAGGTCGGTTTCATGGACCGTGCTTCATGCGTGGCTGAGAGGCGGCATGTTTCGGCGAAATACGAATTGGAAAATAAATTCCATAATACCAAATGATGAAACGAAAAGTTTGACCGGTCAGCGCCTGAATCTTACTGTTCGGATCAAGGATTCGGCCGATCGCGGCGGTCCGGCGCGTGCTTTGCGGTACCCGTCGGCATCATCACGGTCGGCGGCATATCGTGGTTCTCGTCGTGCGGGCGTGGCACAGCGTTCGCGGCGGTGTCCTGTAATGAAAACAACATGACGAGCCGCATCGGCGGATCACTCTTTCGGAGGAATTTATCGTGAGCTCCCGTCAAACCGCGCCTGGCATGGCGCTGCCGCCCGACGAACCGGGACGGCATACCCGCCAGCTCGGCCTGATCGCCTTCATCGCCACCTTCGGCGGGCTGTTGTTCGGCTACGACACCGGCGTGATCAACGGCGCCGTGAACCCGATGACGCAAGACCTCGGCCTGACGCCGATGACGCAGGGTTTCGCAGTCAGTATTCTCGTATTCGGTGCCGCCATCGGTGCTGCCGTGATCGGGCGACTGGCCGATGCCTACGGCCGGCGGAAGACGATTCTGCTGCTGTCGCTGATCTTCATCGTCGGCACCTTCGGGCAGGCGCTGTCGCCGAACTGGCAGATCCTGTCGCTGTTCCGTTTCATACTCGGTATGGCTGTGGGCGGCGCTTCAACCACCGTGCCGGTCTATCTGGCCGAAGTGGCGCCAACGGAACGGCGGGGCAGTCTGGTCACACGTAACGAGATCATGATCGTGTCCGGGCAGTTCGCGGCGTTCGTCATCAATGCGGTGATCCTGCATCTGTGGGGTCAGTCCCCCGATGTGTGGCGCTATATGCTGGTCGTGGGCGTTCTGCCGGCATTCGCGCTGCTGGTCGGCATGCTGCGCGTGCCGGAGAGCCCGCGCTGGTTGTCGGACCAGAATCAGCGCCAGGCCGCCTTCGATGTGCTCAAGACGATTCGTTCGCCGCGTCGGGCCGAGGCAGAAATGGCCGAAGTCAATGCGCTGCTCGAGCGGGAGCGGCACTCCAAATCCGGTGGTATTCGTGATCTGTCCGAGCCCTGGATCCGCTGGTTGATCGTCATCGGGGCGACGCTCGGCATCTTCCAGCAATTCACCGGCATCAACGCCATCATGTATTACGGCACGCACATGCTGGAAAGCTCCGGCTTTTCCAACAACGGCGCCGTCATCGCCAACACCTTCAACGGGCTGTTCAGCGTGCTCGGTATCACGGTCGGCATCCTGCTGATCAACAAGCTGGATCGGCGCACGATGCTGATCGGCGGTTTCGCACTGATCGCACTGTTCCATGTTCTGGTCGGGCTTTCGGCCGCCTTCATGCCCGATACCGCCTACAAGCCCTACGTCACGCTCGTGTTCGTCGTGGCCTTCGTCTTTTCCATGCAGGGCACGCTCGGGCCGCTGGTCTGGCTCATGCTCTCCGAAATCTTTCCGCTCAAGATCCGCAGCTTCGCCATGGGCATCTGTGTCTTCGTGCTCTGGATCGCGAATGCGATCGTGGCCTTCGGCTTCCCGCCCGTGGTCGCGGCGCTGGGCATCGGCCCGGCGTTCTTCATCTTCGCCGGCATCTCGGTGCTGGGCCTGATCTTCACGATCACGGCGGTTCCGGAGACGCGCGGCAAGTCGCTCGAGGAATTCGAGTCGGAGTTCCGCGCCCGGCACGGCTGATTCGCGCCGTCATTCCGGCCATCGTGCGTTGCCACATCGGCACGCCCGATGCCTTCTCGAAGCCGGCGTTTCGCGCCGGCTTTTTCATGCCCGCTCGATGGATATCACGGACGGCGATGGCCGTACCGCGGTGTCGCAGCGGCGATGACTGTTTCCGAGGCTTCTAGGGCGTGTTGAGGTTTCGTTCGAGCGCCTTGTCGTCGAGAGACCGCAGCGTGTCCGGCAAGGCGCGAGTTGCCGATCGTGGCGTGCCACGATCAAGGCTCGCAACGCCGCCGGGCGCCCATCGTCGATTTTTCATGGGCGGCCCAACCCGAAGGGACGAGCGCTGTTTCACGGCTTGACCCTGGCATGACCAAGGCCGCCGCCATGCGCCTTGCCTGGCCGGTTCCTGGCCGGTTTTTTGGCCGGTTCCTGGGCGGCAACGCGGTCACGTGCGAAGTGTTGAGAGGCGCTAGATTGCCAGGAACAGGGCCAAGTCGAATCAATGCGCGAAAGTGTGTGTAGAAAACAGTTTTTTCGACATGACGAGGCCGCATTGATCCGCTGGGCGAGCATGCACAGGGCGTTCTGACGGCGCCCCGATAGCGATTGCCGCCAGCTGTTTCATGTCGATGAAAAGCGCGCTGTCGAGAAAATATCTTTCAAAATCAAGGGCAACGGTTTTAGCTATTTAAATGGCAATAAATTTTCATACAAACGTCGAATGGAATATTTTTTCCATTGAATCGTAAGGTCATATTCAGGGTGGATGCTGGTGCCAAACCGGTCTGCTCAATAAAAACAGGTCTTTCGAGGAGAATGGAACATGAATATCGGTCACCTGAGACGTGGTCTGGCCACAGCGACCGCCACGGCACTGATCGGCGTCCTGTCGTTTGCGGCGCCAGCGCTGGCTCAGTCGAATGACAAGCAGCCCGTCTTCGCGCTGATTTCGCATGCCGCACCGGGCGATACGTTCTGGGACATCGAGCGCAAGGGCGCCGAGGCAGCAGCTGACAAACTCGGCGCGCGCCTGATCTATGCACACAACCCGGCGGCCAGCCAGCAGGCCACGCTGGTCGACAACGTCATCAACCAGAAGGTCGACGGCATCGCGCTGACGCTGTCGCATCCCGATGCCATGAAGAGCGCGGTGGCCAAGGCCAATCGTGCCGGCATTCCCGTCATCGGCCTGAACAGCGGTTTGAACGAGTGGAAGAAGACCGGCGTATTCGCTTATATCGGTCAGGATCCGGTCGTGGCCGGTCGGGCCTACGGCGAGCGTCTGAATACCGTTGGCGCCAAGCACGTGCTGTGCGTGAATCACGAACAGGGCAATGTCTCGCTGGCCCGGCGCTGTGAAGGTATCGAGAAAGGCTTTGAGGGCAAGACCACGATCCTCTACGTCAACGGCCAGGACATGACGAGCGTGCGCTCGCGCATTCTGGCCAAGCTTCAGCAGGATCCGTCGATCGATTACATCGCCACGCTCGGTTCGCCGTTCGCGATGACATCACTGCGGGCGGTTCGCATGTCCGGCCGGCAGGTCGAAGTCACGACGTTCGACCTGGACGAGCGCGTGGTCAAGGCCATCCAGTCCGGCAAGATTCGCTGGGCCGTCGATCAGCAGCCCTATCTGCAGGGCTATCTGGCGATCCAGTCGCTCTGGCTGAAGGCAACGAACGGCAACGTCATCGGTGGCGGCCAGGCCGTGCTGACCGGCCCGGCGTTCGTCACCAAGGACAACGTGGCCCAGGTCGCGGAATTCGCCGCGCGCGGCACGCGCTGAGCGCAGGAGAGGCCTCATGTCCGAAACCGTATCCAACACGGGCCCGGCGGCGACATCGTCGCCGGCGGCCGCTTCCGACAACACGGCCCAACAGCCGCAGCCGGCATCGCGCGAGCCGCATCGCAGCATGGGCCAGCGTCTGGCCGGGCTGATCAAGCGCCCCGAGATCGGCTCGATCGGCGGCGCCATTCTGGTGTTCGTGCTGTTCTATGCGCTTGCCGAGCCGTTTCGCAATCTGGCGTCGTTCTCGACCGTTCTCTACCAGAGCGCCGCACTCGGTATTCCGGCCGTGGCCGTGGCACTGTTGATGATCGGCGGCGAATTTGATCTGTCGGCCGGCGTGGCCGTCACTGCCTCGTCGCTGGCAGCCTCGATGTTCGCGGCTCAGATCACCGGCAATGTGTGGGTCGGCGTAGGCTTTGCGCTCGTGCTGTCCCTGTCCATTGGCGCACTCAACGGCATCCTGCTCATAAAGACCGGGTTGCACAGTTTTCTCGTCACGCTCTCGACATTTCTGATGCTGCAGGGCCTGAACCTGGCGATCACCAAGCTGGTGACCGGGAACGTGGCCACCGGTGATATCTCCGATCTGGCGGGTTTCGACTCGGCGCAGAGCGTCTTCGCCTCCTACTTCAACATCTTCGGCATGTCGATCAGCATCATGGTGTTCTACTGGCTGGCCTTTGTCGCCGTGGCCACCTGGATTCTGTTGCGCACCCGTGTGGGCAACTGGATCTTCGCGGTCGGCGGGCAGGGCGACAGCGCCCGGGCGGTCGGCGTGCCGCTGAACAAGGTCAAGATCGGGTTGTTCATGGGCGTGGGGTTTGCCGCGTGGTTTGTCGGCATGCACCTGCTGTTTGACTACGTGACGGTCCAGTCCGGCGAAGGCGTCGGCAACGAACTGCTCTACATCGCCCAGGCCGTGGTTGGCGGTTGTCTGCTGACCGGCGGCTACGGGTCGGCCATCGGCGCGGCGATCGGCGGTTTCATCTTCGGCATGACCACCCAGGGCATCATCTATGCCGGCTGGGACCCGCAATGGTTCATGTTCTTCGTCGGGGTGATGCTGTTGCTGGCCACCGTGTTCAACGCCTGGATCCGTCGCCAGGTCACGCGAGGGTAATGCCATGACACAACAGAAAGGACATCCGCTCATCCGGCTGACCGACGTCAGCAAATCCTTTGGGCCGATCGACGTGCTGCGCGGTATCAATCTCGACGTGGCCGCCGGCGAGGTCTGCTGTGTGCTGGGCGACAACGGGGCCGGCAAATCCACGCTGATCAACATCATCGCCGGTCTGCATCAACACACCAGCGGCCGTTATACCGTCGACGGACACGATGTGCGTTTCGGGTCGCCGCGTGAAGCGCTGGATCTGGGAATCTCCGCGGTATACCAGCATCTGGCGCTGGTACCGCTGCTGCCGGTCTGGCGCAATTTCTTCCTGGGTTCCGAGCTCACGCGCGGTGTCTGGCCATTCGCCCGTCTCGACAAGGCCCAAATGAAAGAGATCACCGACCAGGCGCTCCAGAACATGGGCATCGTGGTCAAGGATCTCGAACAGCCCGTGGGCACGCTGTCCGGCGGCCAGCGTCAATGTGTGGCCATCGCCCGCGCCATTCATTTCGGGGCGCGCGTGCTGATTCTCGACGAGCCGACGGCCGCGCTTGGCGTGAAACAATCGGGTGTGGTACTCAAGTATATTTCCAGGGCGGCACAGGAATCCGGTGTGGGCGTGGTGTTCATCACACACAACCCGCATCATGCCTACATGGTCGGCGACAGCTTCGCGATCCTGTCTCGGGGCGAAATCGATCTGCGGGCGCGGCGCGAGGAATTGAGCGTCGACGATCTGATCTACCGCATGGCTGGCGGGGCAGAGCTCGAATCCCTGCAGCACGAGATGGGACGATAGCCCAGCGTGTCGACGTGTCGGCCGTCGGGGTCGACACGTCGCCCGGTGCGGGGGCATCGGGGCGCGGCCGCCCATGGTCCACGACCAGCAACACACAGGGAGCGATGAGCGACATCCAGATCAACCGGCCCAACACGCCGGCCGAACTACAGCAACGGATACTCGCGCAGTACCCGAACCTGTCGAAACGGCTGCAACAGATCGCCCAGTTCGCGGTCGACCATCCCAACGACATGGCACTGGAAACCACGGCCGTGATCGCCGAGCGGGCGGCGGTACAGCCGTCGGCCATCATCCGGTTCGCCAAGGCTTTCGGTTTCTCCGGCTTCTCCGAGCTTCAGCGCATCTACCAGACCCGTCTGGCTGAAACCGCGTCCAGCTACAGCGAACGACTGCGGCGGCTGCGTCACGAGGAAAGCCGGGACGGCGATACCTCGGCTCGCGCCATCCTGCAGGAGTTCTGCTACGCCAACCGCATGTCGCTCGAACATCTCGGCGAAGACATCGACGCCCAGGCGCTGGAACAGGCCGCCGACATCATGGCCGGCGCGCGGCGCATCCACCTGTGCGGCCAGCGCCGCTCGTTCCCGGTCGTCGCCTACATGGGCTATGCCCTCGGGCAGATCGATGCCGACGTCACCCTGCTCGACGGCCTGGGCGGCATGCTCGAACAGCAGGCGGCGCGTATCGCGGCCGACGATGTATTGTTCGCCGTGTCGTTCCACCCCTATGCCGAAGAAACCGCCGACATCATCCGCCGCGCCCACGAAAACGGCGCCCCCATCATTGCCCTCACCGACAGCCCCCTGAGCCCGGTCGCCGCCCACGCCACCGTCTGCCTGGAAGTCCACGACGCGGAGCTACACAATTTCCGGTCACTGACGGCCTCCATGTGCCTGGCCCAGGCGTTGACCGTTGCGGTTGGCCTCAGTCTGAACGACGAGTCGAAATAAGCATTGCAATCAGGCATCGAGCAGCGTGGTGTTCCTGACGGCGGTGTTTCTGAGCTGCCTACGCGGCAGCGAACTCTATCGCCAGCACATGGGCGTCGACGAGTTCTTTCTGAGCTGCCTACGCGGCAGCGAACGAGCGTCTGCACGCCGAGTTTGCGCGAGGTCATTTCTGAGCTGCCTACGCGGTAGCGAACACGACGTGACTCTTATAAGTGCTAACGACAACTTTCTGAGCTGCCTACGCGGCAGCGAACCCGGCATCGGCCCTCTCGTCGACAAATTCCGAGTTTCTGAGCTGCCTACGCGGCAGCGAACATGCGCGCGCGGCACAGGTAGGCCAGTTCCATTTTCTGAGCTGCCTACGCGGCAGCGAACACGCTCGGCGATACGTCGGCGGCGATGGGCAATTTCTGAGCTGCCTACGCGGCAGCGAACCCGCGTGGGAGCGCTCGGCGTGCCTGATATCATTTCTGAGCTGCCTACGCGGCAGCGAACGCGTGGATACGACGTGACAATAACGGAGTGGTTTTCTGAGCTGCCTACGCGGCAGCGAACGGGCGAGAGCTGTCGTGCCGTCTGGCCGACGCTTTCTGAGCTGCCTACGCGGCAGCGAACATCCGGCCCCTGAACGATCATCCAATTATCAATTTCTGAGCTGCCTACGCGGCAGCGAACGCCCATCCGCCCACCGAATGAGTATTTCTGAGCTGCCTACGCGGCAGCGAACACTGCCGCTGGTTTTTATCTTGCCCAGGCTGTTTTCTGAGCTGCCTACGCGGCAGCGAACGGCATCGGCTGCTGCGGGGCGAATGTGATGTATTTCTGAGCTGCCTACGCGGCAGCGAACATCCGAATGGTTGCTGTTGTTGAGGTCCGCATTTTCTGAGCTGCCTACGCGGCAGCGAACCACGCGCGATGCCCAGCCGCCCGTTAGCGACTTTTCTGAGCTGCCTACGCGGCAGCGAACTCGCCGATATTTGTTGGAGTCAGCCGCGCTTCTTTCTGAGCTGCCTACGCGGCAGCGAACAACGGCTCGTTGATGGCGCTGTCTCGATTGTTTTTCTGAGCTGCCTACGCGGCAGCGAACGGCGCCCCGCCCGCCGGCAGCGACGACGACCTTTTCTGAGCTGCCTACGCGGCAGCGAACCAAGGCTTTGCGCAGTGTCTTCTGATCGTCGCTTTCTGAGCTGCCTACGCGGCAGCGAACAAAACCCAGCGCAGCATCACCGACTGGATCGATTTCTGAGCTGCCTACGCGGCAGCGAACTCGCCGCACGCCTCGCAAAGCATCCGGCCGGTTTTCTGAGCTGCCTACGCGGCAGCGAACCGGCCCAGGGCGGCAGCGCATGGCATCCCGATTTTCTGAGCTGCCTACGCGGCAGCGAACTGCGCGGTTGCAGCGGCGCGGTTTGTTGGATTTTTCTGAGCTGCCTACGCGGCAGCGAACCGGCTGCAGGCCAAGGGCTGGTGGGGTATCAATTTCTGAGCTGCCTACGCGGCAGCGAACGCGAAAAACGCCGAGGATGCGGCCACGGTTCATTTCTGAGCTGCCTACGCGGCAGCGAACGTGTATCGAAAAAGGGCTGCGCTCGTTGTGCATTTCTGAGCTGCCTACGCGGCAGCGAACTCTAGAGAGCGGCCAATGTCCTGACCGCGTTTTTTCTGAGCTGCCTACGCGGCAGCGAACGACCAACGTCGATTTAACGTTTCGACGCGGCGTTTCTGAGCTGCCTACGCGGCAGCGAACCAATGGCTTGCTGATGTGGAGTGCGAACACGTTTTCTGAGCTGCCTACGCGGCAGCGAACAATGATCGGATAACGATCGTTCAATGGCTTCATTTCTGAGCTGCCTACGCGGCAGCGAACCTATTGGAGAGGTAACGAAAGGCTAGAGTCTTTTTCTGAGCTGCCTACGCGGCAGCGAACGTTCGCGAGATATACGCCAACGCCCCCGAATATTTCTGAGCTGCCTACGCGGCAGCGAACCGCCGGAATATCACGCGGTGCATTCGCGATCGTTTCTGAGCTGCCTACGCGGCAGCGAACACGGGGTACGGACATGCAAACAAAAAAAGAGTTTTCTGAGCTGCCTACGCGGCAGCGAACATCAAGCATGATCTGGCCGCCGTCTGCCTCGCGTTTCTGAGCTGCCTACGCGGCAGCGAACCGTCGCGTCGTGATGCGGCTCGGCAACACGCATTTCTGAGCTGCCTACGCGGCAGCGAACGGCGTAATACCGCAGCACGTCCGAATGGGTCGTTTCTGAGCTGCCTACGCGGCAGCGAACCTTGTTGAACAGCTCTCGGCTGGGCCGGGTCTTTTCTGAGCTGCCTACGCGGCAGCGAACGGTCGGGCGGCGGCGCCACGACTGATGATAACTTTCTGAGCTGCCTACGCGGCAGCGAACGTCGCTCGTGACGATTTCGCGGAGCGCTTTCATTTCTGAGCTGCCTACGCGGCAGCGAACGTGACACGATGCCGGCCACGCGTGAATATCTCTTTCTGAGCTGCCTACGCGGCAGCGAACCCTGTGTTGCCGTCGTGCCAAACCTGATTGCCTTTCTGAGCTGCCTACGCGGCAGCGAACGTGACGTCCATCTGGGCTAGGTCGGCCAGAGATTTCTGAGCTGCCTACGCGGCAGCGAACTGTATGGCGACCTTCAGCCGGAGGCGTTGGCATTTCTGAGCTGCCTACGCGGCAGCGAACCCCGGCGATCGGAGCTGATGGCCCGTATTCGATTTCTGAGCTGCCTACGCGGCAGCGAACATTCGTCAGATGAAATGCCCACCGTTCGACGATTTCTGAGCTGCCTACGCGGCAGCGAACGCGGGGTACTACACCAGCGTAGTCGTGCTAATTTTCTGAGCTGCCTACGCGGCAGCGAACGGGTGACGCAGTGCATCAACGCAGGCGCGCTCTTTCTGAGCTGCCTACGCGGCAGCGAACCGACTGGCCGGCGGCCCGGCCGTCATGGTCGATTTCTGAGCTGCCTACGCGGCAGCGAACCAAATGCCGCCGGGCCCGGGCATCTTGCCCTGTTTCTGAGCTGCCTACGCGGCAGCGAACTAGAGCTAAAAGCTCGTATATAGCTGATTCTTAAAGACCTGGGTTTGTGTTGTGCCTCACAACCCTTTTTATAAGGCGATCTGTAAGTGATTGATTTATAAATAGCCTTGGATTTGTCGCCAAAAAGGGTCAAAACCAGGGGATAGTCGCGTCCGAGCTCAACCCGTAGTGGTTGAAAGCGCCATCCTGAGGTGCCGACTGTTTCGGGCCGTGTTCGATGAACAGGCTGAAGCGTTGCCCGGTGCTGCTGCTGCGGACCTGCACGAAGGGCAATGAAATGCGTTGCTCGACACTTTCGGGAATACGCTCGGCGGCTGTGGCCTCGGATTCGCCGTGGCGTCGCATACGACGGCGGCGAAGGCGATCGGCGTTGGTCTTGAATTGGCGGCGTCGCACGGTTCGATAGGTGGCGTCTGCCGGCACCGAGGCCATATCACCGACTTCCACGTGATCGCGCATTCCCTTGAGCCAGTCGGTGGCCATGAGTTGGCCGAGCCGGTCCAAGCCGCCGTGCAGGCGCAGCGTGTCGCCCGGATGACGGGCGCGAACGCCGGTCTTGTGGTCCGGCAGGCTGATGCCGATGTCGTTGGCCTCGAGCGCCGCGAGCGCCCGGTGCAGCTTGCTGTACAAGGCGCCCATCAGCATGGGCGCCGGAAACTCGGGATCGGGGCGGAGGACGATATCGAGATAATGCGTCATCGCTAGTCGGCCTCCCCGAAGACGCCGCCCCGGATGAGTGTGGCCATGACGAAGTGCTGGTGCTCGACGGCCGGCTTGTCGTCCTTGATCATCCAGTTATCGAGCAGCGTGTAGAAATCGACCTTGGCCTTGGGCTGGCGATAGGCGGTACCTTGAGTGGTCACCGAGCCGTAGGGTTCGACCGCGATCGGGCCCAGGTCTTTTTCGGCGGCTGCCGGGTACCAGGTGTCGACCGTGCGAAGCGCATTGCCGATTTTCTGGGAATGCATGGCCGCGACGTCGCCGACCTTATACAAGGTCTTCGATTTGTCGCCTCGGCTCCGGTCGAGCACCAGTTCCTGAGAGGGGAAGACTTCCTGACCGGCGCCGACGCGGGCAAAGGCGACAATATCCAGCAGCACGTAATGTTCGCCTGCGAGCCCGGCGGCGATCACGCGTGCCAGCGAATCGAGTTGGTTTTGCGCGTCGCCACTGGCCTCGAAGCCGCGAAGGCTAAGCTCCTGTGCATCGAAGACCCACTCGGTCTGCGTTTCGCCCTTGGACACGTGGCGAATACGCACTTCGATATCTTCGGCAACGAGTCGGTTGCGCCACAGAAAACGTCCGTTGGCGAGGTTGTAGGCATAGCGTGCGGCCAGCGTGCCGAAACCCTGTTCGTCGACATAGCCGTTGACCGCAGACAGGAGCTTGGCTTCGTAGTCGGCGTTGTTACAGGCCGAGGGTTTGCCGGCGCCGCCGAGCACGCGCAGCGTGAAATGTGCTTTGAGGGTGTCGGCATCGTGGGGCAGCGTGGCGACGTCTACGGTCTGCAGGTTGGGATTTTCGATCGCGGCGTCGAGCTTGGCCGGATCCTGATCCTTGGCTTTCAATCGGTTGGAAATTGTGCCGCGGACGGATTTCTCTCGGATGCCGATATCCGGCCATTGATCGTGGGAGTCGCGATCGTCCCAGGCGCCGGCCTGGAATAGGGCGTCGGACGGGTCGAGCTTACGGTCGAAGGCGAGTACGGATGCTTTGAGTTCGTCTTTCTTGGCCATGATGATTCCCCTCAGTTTTTGGCGTGCTGCGTGGCGTAGTCGTTGTTCAGTCGATAGATGCCCTGGTCGAGGTCGTTGTCGACATACCAGAGCAGGGCTTCCGGTCGGTTCAGCCGATGCGGGCTCACCCATTGCCCGATGGAATAAAGGCTTTCGACAAATCGAAACGGCGTTGTCGTATCGCGCGCTTTCGCGACTTCACCCGGATCATGTCGCGGGCTCAGGGCGCCGTAGCCCACCGGAATGGGTACATGCCAGCCGGGTCGGCTCCGAATTTCCCAGCGGCCATGATCAGCGTTGTCGTCTGTGTGGTAGTCGTGATGCAGGCGGGCGAAATCGAGCCAGGCATCGAGTAGGCCTGCATTCGGATCGTTTGCTTGCAGTTCCTCGAGCCGACCCTGTAATACCGGCTCGTTGAGCACGAGCGTGAAGCCGGGCAGAAGCGTCCGTTTGAGCTGGCGGAATTGTTGTTCGTATTCCGTGCTGTCGTCGGACAGGGTATGTAGCTTCGGCCGCGGCTGCTTGCCATGGCTGTCGCCCAGAATGCTGCCGCCCGCGAGTCGCATGCCGTGAACGTGCTCGAAGATCGCGTCGGCCACGCGCTGCCGGGCCTCGTTGCTCCCGATACAGTTATCGCCGCGGACCGAAAACACCAGCGAGATATCCATATGCATCCGGCCTTCCTCGGCAATGGCGGCTGTGGTGCCATCCTTGCCGACCGGATTACGCGTGAGATGGAATTGTTGCAGGTTGTAGCCGGCAGGCGATGACTGAATTTCGTGCGAGTGACAGACCACGCCGACGCCCTTGAAGGCCAGCCAGTCGTCGTCCGGCAGGCGTCGGTCCAGCGCATGCATGAAGCCGACAAAAGCGCTCATTGCGGGGAAGCCCCAGGTCATCGGGCTGGAAATCGCGTTGGCGTTCTGTACCTTCAGGTGGGGCAGGGTGAGCAGATGGCGTGGTTTATCGGTCATCGTCGATCACCTCCGCGAAGCCGGCCATTTCGGCCTGCAGATCGGCCTGCCATTCCCGGTAGGTCTCGGCCAGGGTGGCCACGTTCTGGTCCTTGGCTGCCGATTGAGCGAAATGCCGATGTTCGGGATCGCCCATGGCCAGTTTCCAGAAGTACTCGAGCCGTCCGTTCAGCCAGCGGCTGAAATCCGCGCAGATGGTCGTCAGCCAGTCGGTGTCTGCCATCTCGGCGCGAAACTCGTTGTCTTCGGCCGCTCGAAACGGGTCGAGCCAGCATTGATGCGCGAAGGCAAGCCGGCAGTGCCAGTGATCGGTCCAACCGGGTTCGAGCTGATGCATCTCAGAAGTAAAGACGATGAGTTCATCGACCAACGCACGCGTGAGCTCGTCACGCCGATCGCGTGTATCCATATTGGGCTCGGGATCGCCGGCGAGCATATGGCCCAGCGCTCGCAGATTGCGGCGGACATCCGGGCGCCGGCCAAAGGCCGTGAACGCCGATGAGCCGTGGATGGGCGAGACATGGCGCGAGCGCCAAGTCGGCGGGGCGCAACTCAACAGATAGTTGTTGCCGCCGCGTTCGCTGTTCAGCTGCGAGATGTTCTGTGGCTTGCTGCCGCCAAAGCGTTGAACGGCCAGACCGGGATAATCCACGTAGCCATGGTCGGCGGGTTCGCCTTTTTTACGCGCCTCACGAGCGGCCTTGGCCGTATCAGAGAACCGGTCATCGTTGATGGTGCGGAATACCCGATGCGCCAGCGATGTGGCGTAGAGCGGCGATACGAGATGAAAATCGTCGTTGAGCGAGGGATCGTCACCGACCAACCAGTAAAGCTGCTTGCCACGCTTGTGCGACGACAGTTGCCCGGACGGCTCGGTGATCGTCGCGAAATCGCGCATCAACTGCTGTGCGACTGCCGGGTCGTCGCTCAAGGCCGCGGCTAACTGCTCGTCCCCTTGTTCGACGCGCTCCAGCAGCGTTCGGCCATCGTGCTCCAGCTTGAGGAGTTTGAAAACGTCCAGTGCCGCCGCGTTGCCGACCACGTCCACCGTGAAATCATCGTCAAGCGTATGCGTACCGATGGTGTGCGATACGGTGTCGTCCCGGGGCGGGGCATAAAGGCTGGAGCCCTTGGCGTCGGGATGGACCGGTTTGAGTGAGTGGGTAACGACCTGAAGTTGGGCGACGCGGCGGGCCGCGTCCGTCAGCCAGGTCTCGTAGTGAAACTGATCGGTGAGTTTTTGGTACTGCGGTTCGTCGGTCGACAGCTTTTCGGTTTTAGCCGCAAACCGCTCACCCAGGAAGCGTTCGATCGTCGATCGGAGCGCTTTCGCTTGCGTTTCGGACATCGCTTGGATTCCTCATTTGCTCCTTATCTGGCAAAATGAGGCACAGAGCTGCGAGCCCTGTGCCTCATAGTTTTGACTCGCCGTTACTTATATCTCAACGGCATGTTTGCAAGACATGACGCGCTCCTCCTTATCCACATTGAACCGGTGGATTCGGTTGCGATCGTCTCGATTCGCTAGCTCTTTACAGGCGGTGCTGGAACCACCGCCTGTATTTATTCAACCACTCGCTGGCTCAAACGTCAACCAGCTTATCTTTTCTTCAACTTATCTTTTCTCCAGTCCGGTGGTTGAGTATACGATTTCGAGCGGCAGCCGGATAGGTTGCTCAGCAAAGCTTTTCATTGCTTCAGCTTACAAAGTTCGCTGCCGCATAGGCAGTTTTCAGCGGCGTTTAAACCCGAGCCAGGGATGCGTGAGCCACCCCTGGCTCGTCTCGTCATCGCCGTTCAACTGCAAGGTGCCGAACGTCCGCGCGCAGTGCGCCAGTCCCATATCGCGGTCGTCTGCCAGCCTGTACAGCTCGGTCATGTAATCGACGTTGGCCCAGGGGGTGATGCGCTCGGCTTGTAGTTCGTCGTCCGGCACGCGCTGGTTGAGCCGCTGTTCAACCTCTCTCTCGATCGGTGGGCCTTTCTTCTGTGATTCGCTGCGCACCAGCCGGTAGTCGGTTTCGTCTTCGGTGGGCAGTAGCACGAGATCGATGGATTGGCCGTGCTGCTTACGAAAGCGTTGCTGCTGCGGCAGGAGCCCGGTTAACCAAAGATCGGAACGGCTGTAGGCGCTATGGGCAGCCAGCCTGGGCGGCTCCGGCTTCAAGGCGGCGCGGCGGCCTCGGGACCGCTTCCCTGAGTCCGCTTCGTTATGGCCCGCGTGATCGGGGGCAAGCATTGCGTCCGCCATTCGGGCGTGTTCGAGGTCGGCCAGGCGTTGGGCCGGGGCGAGTGGTTCGCGCGCCGTCAGGCGAGGCCGCGAATCGATGATCTCGTATTCATTCGGGGCCAGTACATCGCTCAGTGCATGGGCGGTGAGCTGGAAATCACCGTCCTCGAAACCCGGCCGGATGAAGGCGCGCCCGTCCTGTGCACCGGCGATGGATCGCCAATTCCGATCGAGCAGGGCAATGTTGGGTTTGTCGACCGGCGCCGTGCGGTGCCGTCGTATGCGGCCGGCCAGCTGGATAATCGAACGCATGGATGACGGCTCGACCACCGCCCAGTCGTAATCATGATCACGACCGACTTCGGTTACCGGTGAACCGAGCACGATGAATAGTTGGTCCGGTTCGCTGGCGTTATCCAGGCGTTGCCGGATGTCGGGCAGGCGATACGCGGCATCCGGCTCGCGTCGGTCGAGCGTTTCATCCAGCGTGCGTTCGATGGCCGAACGGGCAAGCAACGGGAACTGTGAGTGGTAGACACAAAGATGAACCCGGCAATCCGCAGGCGCATCTCGGGCATAAAGCGCCCGGGCCACCTCGAATAGCGGCCCGATATTGGCCATGCGGATGAGCCCGAAGCTGACACGATGGCCGGTCACGGGGTCGATTTGGTGATGCCGGGCATGCAGCGTATGGGCTTGTTCGAGTAACTGGTCGGCGAACTGCCGAGGCAGTTTGTCGCGTTTACGCGGTGTGAAGCCGATCGGTGCGATTGCACCGCGCTGGCGAGTCTCGGCCGTTGCAAGATTTCCGGCACGTTTCTCGGCGAACGCGTTGTGTGCGGTTCGGAAGGCCGGGCTATCGGCGCAGTCGTGGTGCCGTTGGTCGTGCTCGTCGAACCAGGCACAACAGATATCGACCGGCTGGCCGGGTTCGCCGCGATTCTTCTGGAACTCGACGCGCCCCGAGCGATACGCCCGAAACAGGCCTTCGACCATGGCCGGCGGCAGTGTGGCCGAGGACAGTACAACGCGCGAGCCGAGCAAACCGGCACAGTAGACCAGCCGCGTCAGCGCGGGCATGTCGTCCATCCCGAAATCGTCCGGCTCGTCCAGGATCAAGTCCGAGCCCATCAGACGGAGCATCGGTGCGATCTGTTGGCCGCCGCGCAGGCTTTCGGTCGCCGGCATGAGATGGTCAATCGTGCAGACGAGAATCGGCGCGCTAATGAGCGAGCGCGCATGCGGCGATTCCACGACCTTGGACAAGAGCGGGTGCCGATCGATCTGGCCCTCGTAGTGGACGTAACTGTCGGTATCGAGCAGCGGTTCGGCGGAACCCGCGCCGCGGGCGTCGAGTTCGGCCTGGTGCTGCTCGAACAGGGCACGCGTGGCCTGACCGCCCACGCGTACCGCCAGATGATCGCTCGACAGGTTGAGATCGTGTCGATAGGCCTCGCCCGTCTGTAGCGTCAATGTGCGTAGACCGAGTGCGATCGTGAAGCGCGTGCCGCGATCTGGGTCGGCCAGCGCATAACAGATCCGGCCGTTGGCCAGAGTCTTGCCACGGCCGGTCGAGGCCATATTCACGCCGAAAAAACCCTGGTTCGCGCTCCGCTCTCGTATCGAGCCGGCCAGATCGAACGCCCGATCCTGCCAACGGAAACGCGAATTTTGGGTGCGTTTGCGAAATCCCTTGTGGCGGGCAATACGCGGTAGGGCGGCGACCATATCGGGCAGGCGGTGCGTAATCTCGCCGACTTCCTGCGTGACGCCGAGCAGGTGATCGTCCAGCCGCTGCGCGAGGGCGCCGCTCTTGTCCGTGTTGGCAAACAGTGGGTATCCGGCGTCGCCCAGCGTGTTCTTGCTATTCGCCTGGTCGCTTTGGCTCGAGTAGTGATGATCGGCGAGCATCAGGCTTAGCCGGGCGACATGAATCGCGTAGATGTTGTCGAGCGCGAGTCCGTTGGCCTCTGGCGCGCGCGACAGCGCTTGTCGTGCCAGCCGACTCGCCCGTTTACGCCAGGCCTCGCTTCGCAGGGGCAAGCCTTCGGCGAACTGCCAATACGGCGCGATCACTGTCTTATCGGGCGGGGCATCGATCTCGTTCCAGGCGGCTTCGATGCCGTCGGGTAACGCGGGCAGTGAGGATGCATTGACGCCGGTCGCCGCGCGGCCGATGGGTTGTTGTTTGCCGTCGTCGCCGTAACTCGGATGGACCGGCAAACGATGATGCGACAGGATCAGCCAGGCAATGCTGCGGGCCAGCGGCGGCAGGCCCACCAACGGCAACGACGTCGCCTCGTCCAGGCCGTCACGCCTCGTGGCATCGAGCCATGCCGTCTCGTCGATAGCGTCGGCCTCATATAGCCGGTTCAGCCAGTCGGCGTCGTAGGCGGCATCGCCGACAAACGCCTGAAACAACCGCAGCGAGATCCACTCGTGCCGATAACGATTGCGCTCGGTATTCCGCCCGCGCAGCTTGTTCTGAAAAGCGAGGCATGCCTTGCCGAAATCGTGAAACAGCGCGGCGAGGCTGGCGACCAGATGGATATCGGCCAGTGTATGCCAGTCGTTCTCATCGGCTTTTCTTAACACGTCGCTGCGCGTGGTGTGTGTCGGTGTCGCACCGCGCATATTGAAACGCGATGCATCGCCGACCACCCACATGAGTTCGCTGTGGTCACGGCCCCGTATCCAGTGACAGGCGACCGCCGTGTTCTTGCGCGCTGTCTTGCGCAGCATCTTGCGAAGGGTATCGAGCCCGGCTTTCGTGATCGGCGTCTGCCAGGTTCGATCGCCGCGGCGTTCGGCGAACTGGTCCAGAATCCGGCGCGTCTCCTTGAGTGCATTCTTGTTGCACTGCGAGACGAGCAGGATATTCACGTCGACGCTGCCTTGCGGGCCGTGTCGTCGGCCACGCGTTTGATGGTATCGATCATGCCGTCGAGAGCTTCGACTTGCGTCAGGCGCTCGATACAGGCCTGACGAAATTCCTGTTCCTCGTCGCCGCGCACGGCCGAAATGAACGCTTGCGGGAGAATCACCGCGTCCTTCACCAGATCGGCGACATCGAAAACCAGACCGCCTCGGCGTGTCTTGCCGTGGAGTACGGCCAGCCCGTGCGGCAAACCCAGCACCCAACAGGCCGTAGCGGCCAATCCGTAGGCCAGATAATTGCCGTGATCGAGAAACCGGTTGGCGGGATCGGTCCCGCCGCCGCGCTTGGCGCGCGTGAACTCGCCGTAGTCGACGCTGCGAGCCGCCAGCTTGAAAAGCAGGCGCGTCAGACGGGCTTCGAGCGTGAGCAGTTCGGTCGTGTCATGGGCGGTGTCGATGGCCTGGAATTGCGCATCGAGTGCCTCGGTCAGGCGTTTGTCGTTGATTCGGAAGCCGGCATCCTGCAAGGCGCGGTCCGAGGTCCAGAGCGATCGAATGGTTGCCAGACGCGAATGCTGGAATGCGCGGGCGGCGTCGAGCCGCAGGGCGTCATCGAACCAGAAGGCCACCCACTGCTGTAGATATTCCGTGGGCCGGTATTCGCTCTGCGGCGAAAACCAGGCGAGGTCGGTATCGACCTCGTTGGCCGAAAACAGCGGCGTGCCGCCGCCACCGCAGAAGCCGACCAGGACACCGGCCTTGGCCAGCTCGCGTACCGCGGCCTGCGTGATGGACGTGCCGGTGCCGAGCAGCATCGAGGTCGTATTGGCGATCGGGATATTCCAGTACTTGGATTCCCGCCCCTCGTCGGTCACGTACGACACACGCCCGCCTTTGACCAGCACACGACAATGCTGCAGGTAATAAAGATTCGCCCGCTTGGAATGCAGGATCGTCTTCAGATCGCTCGGCGCGAGATCTTCCATGTCTTTCCCCCTCCGTCATGAAATTAACGGAGCGGGGATTTTCGTCGCAAGAGATGGTTCTAAATCCAATCAAAACGTCAGCTGCGCGGGGCGTCGCCGCGCAAGACCACGACACCATCAAGGCTCAGCGCCAGAAGTCAGTGCCCGGGGCTTGCTTGCGATGCCACGTCCACGGATGGCTCGCCGGCTTGCGCTTGACGACGTTCATCTGCTGCGGGCGCGATTGACATGGCAGCAAATCATGCAATGTCCCAGTGGAGCGATCTCGAAACATTTTTCGGCTGCCTACGCGGCAGCGAACATTAATACCAGTATGGTGCGAAATGCCCAGGATTTCTGAGCTGCCTGCGCGGAAGCGAACTTTCAGAAGGAGGGCGAAATGACTGTCGAGGATTTCTGAGCTGCCTACGCGGCAGCGAACGTCGTCTCGACAGCCGGGAAAGCATTTGACCATTTCTGAGCTGCCTACGCGGCAGCGAACCGAACAATGGCCGCTTATGTATTTGAACAGATTTTCTGAGCTGCCTACGCGGCAGCGAACAGCATGCGCTCGGCGCTGACGTGAGTTTGTCCTTTCTGAGCTGCCTACGCGGCAGCGAACGTAGTACCCCCTAAGTCCTCAAAGGAAGCAAGGTTTCTGAGCTGCCTACGCGGCAGCGAACGTTATGCCCCTACGAATTGAATGCGCTTTTCCTTTCTGAGCTGCCTACGCGGCAGCGAACCAGGACGAAACGGCTTGGTCGAATCGCATCATTTTCTGAGCTGCCTACGCGGCAGCGAACGTGCAGGTTGAGCCGAAACGGGGTCGCGCCGTGTTTCTGAGCTGCCTACGCGGCAGCGAACATCCAACGCCGCATTGCCGCTGTCGATGTACGGTTTCTGAGCTGCCTACGCGGCAGCGAACTGATGCTGTCTGCGTACTCGCGCGTCTCTGCCTTTCTGAGCTGCCTACGCGGCAGCGAACCATTACCCATGCCCCTGCGTCGTGTTCGCAGCTTTCTGAGCTGCCTACGCGGCAGCGAACGACGACGCTCTCGCAGCGCTTGCGGATCGTTTTTTCTGAGCTGCCTACGCGGCAGCGAACACGCCTGAAATCAGAATGGCGCGGTTAAATACTTTCTGAGCTGCCTACGCGGCAGCGAACGTTACTTGGTCGCGTGTTGTGTTCGCTGTCCTTTTCTGAGCTGCCTACGCGGCAGCGAACTTGAAGCGCGTCGAACACTGGATCGACCAATCATTTCTGAGCTGCCTACGCGGCAGCGAACATCGACACGGAACGTATCGCCATCGTAGATGCTTTTCTGAGCTGCCTACGCGGCAGCGAACGCCCGATCATGTCGGATCTTCGCGAGTCGGGCTTTCTGAGCTGCCTACGCGGCAGCGAACGTCTTCGATGAAGAAATCGTCTCCGTGCCAATTTTCTGAGCTGCCTACGCGGCAGCGAACGCCGAGCAGGTGCGCGCCGGTCTGGGCGATCTTTTCTGAGCTGCCTACGCGGCAGCGAACGTATATTCGTGGTCGACGGGTAACACGTTCGGTTTCTGAGCTGCCTACGCGGCAGCGAACTGCGTATGCAACGATCGCAGGTCTCAACGATTTTTCTGAGCTGCCTACGCGGCAGCGAACCGTCCTCGGCATGATCGGTCGATAGGCCATCTTTTCTGAGCTGCCTACGCGGCAGCGAACTTGCGTCGATTCATCCCGCCCTCGTCCGTAATTTTCTGAGCTGCCTACGCGGCAGCGAACCGCCAGCGCGCCAGCCGTATACAACGGATTCTTTTCTGAGCTGCCTACGCGGCAGCGAACAACGTATCGGATTCGTTGTGCGTCGACGCCTCTTTCTGAGCTGCCTACGCGGCAGCGAACCGTGGCGCTGTCGTGAGCGCCGAGATTTTCCGTTTCTGAGCTGCCTACGCGGCAGCGAACGGCAAGGACGGCATGGTCTACAGCGGGGCGAATTTCTGAGCTGCCTACGCGGCAGCGAACCCAATAACCGCTATGTCATAAAAGGCCCCGATTTTCTGAGCTGCCTACGCGGCAGCGAACGCCTTGCGATTGACCTGAATCCGAGCGAAACCTTTCTGAGCTGCCTACGCGGCAGCGAACGGCGACAGCAATGCAGCGATTGGCCGCGTCGGTTTCTGAGCTGCCTACGCGGCAGCGAACGCTGCCGGTCAACCCGTCGGTCTGGCGAATCTTTTCTGAGCTGCCTACGCGGCAGCGAACCATCCGGGTTTCGGATAGCGCTCGGTTGAATTTTTCTGAGCTGCCTACGCGGCAGCGAACCGCAGCGACCTGCAAACCGATTACAAAGGCCTTTTCTGAGCTGCCTACGCGGCAGCGAACCGACTGGCCGGCGGCCCGGCCGTCATGGTCGATTTCTGAGCTGCCTACGCGGCAGCGAACTAGAGCGAAATCACTGTAGCGCTTTGTTGTTAAAGAGCCGAGGCCTATTTTGTCCGAATCACCCCTTTTTGACAGCGCTTCTGTAAGTGATTGATTTCTTGTGCTGATTATACGGGGGGCAAAAAAGGGTCATCCCGGACGCGTCGCGTTGCCGGTACATTTGCATGTTTAGCCGCCTCTCTGCCGCCCGGCGAGGGCGACGCCGGCCACGGCGATCAGCATGCCGCCGATTTGAATGGGCTGGAGGTTTTCGTCGAAGAGCAGCCAGGCCAGTACCGCGACGACGGGCGGGACGAGATAGAACAGGGCGGCGACGCTGGCCACGGAGCCGCGTCGAATCATGACGAGCAGCAGGGAGATGGCGCCGACGGACAGGCCGAGCACGGACCAGGTCAGGCCGAGCCAGGCCTGCCATGTGGCTTCGAAGCGTCCGGCCTCGGTCGCCAGGGCGGCGGGGATGGTGACGATGGCGGCGCCGATGAATTGGACGGCGGCGTTGGTGCGTAGATCGGCCGCGGCGCTGGTGTGTTTCTGCCAGATCGTGCCGAGCGTGATGCCGAACATGGCGGCGATGACCGCCAGCAATGGCGCGATGTCGAGGCCGTGCAGACCGGCCGCCAGGCCGGGGGCCAGGACGAGCATCGCGCCGCCAAAGCCCAGCCCGATGCCGAGCCATTTGCGCGGCCCGACCCGTTCGCCCAGCAACGGGAAGGCCAGCAGGGCGGTGAGCAGCGGCTGCAGGCCGACGATGAGCGAGGCGATGGCTGTGGGAAAGCCGTGCCGGACGGCCCAGAAGACGCCGCCGAGGTAGATGCCCTGCAGGAGGATGCCGGTCAGCAGCGTGCGGGCCCAGGCCGCGGGCGTGTCGGGCCAGCGGGCGCCGACGGCCAGTGCCAGGGCGATGAAGGCGGCAGCGCTGAGCAGATAGCGATAGCTCAGAAAGGTGAGAGGATCGGTATAGGGCGCGACCAGCCGCGCGACGATGAAGCCGGTCGACCAGATACCGACGAAGGCGATGGGCATGATCCGTTCCAGGCGCATGCGGGGCTCTCTCTGATTGTCTGTCGCGATGACGACGGCTGCCGAGACGGTGCGGCGGGCGATCGTACAAGGCCGCCCGCGGGCCGGTTGATGTCAGCGGCGTGTCGTGTCGGTTGGGGTGTCGATATCCTCGGCGAGAAAACCGCCGGACTGCATGTGCCATAGCCGGGCGTAGAGCCCGTCGGCGGCGATCAATGCGTCGTGGGTACCGGTTTCGACGATGGCGCCCTCGTCGATGACGACCAGCCGGTCGAGCGCGGCGATGGTGGACAGACGATGGGCCACGGCGATGACTGTCTTGTCGGCCATCACGGCATGCAGGTTGTCGGTGATCGCGGCTTCGATTTCCGAGTCCAGCGCGGCCGTGGCCTCGTCGAGCAGGAGGATCGGCGCGTTCTTGAGCATGACACGCGCGAGCGCGACACGTTGGCGCTGGCCGCCGGAGAGTTTCACGCCGCGCTCGCCGACGTGGGCATCCAGGCCACGCCGGCCCTTGTTGTCGACCAGATCACGGATGAAGCCGGCATGGGCGGCCTCGATTGCCGCCCAGAGTTCGGCGTCGGTGGCTGCCGGGCGGCCGTAGCGGATGTTGTCGGCGATCGAGCGATGCAGCAGGGCGGTGTCCTGCGTGACCATGCCGATGGCCTCGCGTAGCGATGCCTGGGTGACGGTGGTGATGTCCTGGCCGTCGATGGTGATCCGGCCGTTTTCGAGTTCGTGAAAGCGCAGCAGCAGCGACAGCAGCGTGGATTTGCCGGCGCCCGACCGGCCGACGAGGCCGATCTTTTCGCCGGGGGCGATGTGCAACGAGAAATCCGCGATCACGCCGGCATCGTCGCGGCCATAGTGGAAGGCGATGTTGTCGAAGTCGATGGCACCGGCGGTGACGGCCAGCGGCGCGGCGCCCGGCGTATCCACGATGGCGCGATTGGCCGTGAAGCTGCCCATGCCGTCGCGAATGGTGCCAATATGCTCGAACAGGTTCGAGACTTCCCACATGATCCACTGGCTCATGCCGTTGAGCTGGAGCACGAGGCCGACGGCAGTGGCCACGGCACCGGCGGTGATGGCCCGTTCGCTCCAGAACGCGATGCCCAGGCCAGTGACGGAAAACAGCAGACAGGCGTTCAGCAGATACAGGCTGGCGTAGAAGCCGTTGATGCGCCGCATCTGGGTATAGACGGTCGACAGGAACGCCTGCATCGCATCGCGGGCGTAGTCGGATTCGCGCTCGGTGTGGGCGAACAGTTTGACGGTGGCAATGTTGGTGTAGGCATCCACCACGCGGCCGGTCATCTCGGCGCGCTCGTTGGCCTGGGCCTGGGCGATGGCCTGTAGCCGCGGCAGGAAATAGCGCAGCAGCGCGATGTAGCCGATCAGCCAGCCGAGAAAGGGCAGTGCCAGCCGCCAGTCCGCACCGGCGACCATGACCACCACGCCGCCGAAATACACGGCGACGTAGAGCAGCACGTCCACGAATTTCATCATCACTTCGCGGATGGCCAGAGCCGACTGCATCATCTTGGAGGCGATGCGCCCGGCGAAGTCGTCCTGGAAATAATCCAGCGACTGGGCGAGCAGCCAGCGGTGGACCTGCCAGCGAAAGCGCATGGGGACGTTCGGCGCCATGGCCTGGAACGTGGTGAGCCCCTGGCCGAACACCAGAGCCGGCAGCAGGGCCAGGACCACCAGCGCCATGCCCAGCAGTTGCCAGGCGTTGTTCGCCAGAAAATGCGCACGGTCGGCGGTGGCGAACCAGTCCACGATGTGCCCGAGAAAGCCGTAGAGCGAAACCTCGATGATCGAGGCCGCGGCCGTCAGCACGGCGGTCGCGATCAACAGTTTCCAGACCGGCCGGGCATAGAACGCCACGAAGCGCGGAATGCTGGTATCGGGGGGCGTCCGGTCGTCGGCAGGGAACGGATCGACCAGGCGTTCAAACAGACGGAACACGGCCACTGGCAGCGTCGTTGGAGGCCGCCATCGAGGAATTTGGGGGCGAGTCTAAACCAATCGCGGCACCGGGCTGACCGCGGACGCGCGATCGGTTATCGCTTTGCGAATGCCCGCAGAGAAAAGACCGTCAGGCCGGCTTGGCATGTTGTGCCCGATGCCGGGCATGGCAACCGGCCGCCGTCTGTAGCGCGCCGGCCACGAGCAGCGCGTTGAGCGGCGCAATGCCGGGCAACAGATGCGCGCCGAGAATGCCGGCGGCCCAGGCGATCAGCGGCGCGGCGCGCCAGGCCGGCGCCTCGGCCAGTGCTGTCTGGTGATCGCGCTGTTTCGTCCGCATCGCATGGTCGACGATCAACACCGCGCCGATCGGCGGCAGGGCGCTCGACAGAAACGTCAGCCAGCCGACGAAATCCTGATACAGCCACTGTGCGCTCACGGTGCCGATCGCGCCGCCGGCCAGCACGAGCCAGCGCTTGGGCCAGCCCGTGATGTTGGCCAGACCCAGCGACGAGGCATAAAGCGCGTTGTCGTTGGTGGTCCAGATATTCAGCCCGAGCACGAGAATCGCCGGCAGGATCAGGCCCTGCGCGAACATCACGCGCGAGATGTCGGCCTCGCCGTAGACCAGCGCACCGGCTGCGCCGAAGACGAACATCAGCGCATTGCCCAGCGCGAAGGCGATGAGAGTCGCGGTGACGGCGGCGGCCGGCGTCCGCGCGAAACGCACGAAGTCCGGCGTGAGCGTCGCCGCGCTGATGAACGAGCCGATGCAGGTCGAGAGCGCCGCGGCGAGCGTGATCGGCTGCTGTGGCTGCAGTGTCATCATCGCTGCCGGGCCGCCCGCCTGCGAGACTGCCTCGATTACCGAGAACGTGCCGAGCAGGGCGATCGCAGGAACGGCGATTACGCTGAGGACCGTCAGCGCTCGGAAACCGAGATAGGCCGTGGCCGTCATCAGAATACCGCCGGCGGCGATGAGTATCGGCATCGGGACCGGGCTGACCTCGGCGATCGGCAGGGCGAACATCACCACGCCCACACCGAACCAGCCGATCTGGGTGCCGGCCAGCGCGGCCGAGGCCAGAGCCGAGCCACGGCGGCCGAACGTCAGCCGGGCCAGCAGGTGTGTCGACAGGCCCGTGCGCCCGGCGAACCAGGCCAGGGCCGCCGCATACAGGCCGAGTACGAGATTGCCCGCGGCCACGACCGCAAAGAACGTCGGGGGCGCCACACCGTTGCCGAGCGTGCCGCCGGCCCACATGCTGGCCGAGAAGAACGTCAGGCCGAGCATGACGGCGAGAATCGAGATG
Source organism: Salinisphaera sp. Q1T1-3 (assembly GCF_003602005.1). GTDB lineage: Bacteria > Pseudomonadota > Gammaproteobacteria > Nevskiales > Salinisphaeraceae > Salinisphaera. Next base: position 242,828 of record NZ_QZWD01000002.1, read on the forward strand.
AATCCGCGCCGCGCGTCGGCGGGCACCGCGGTGAACTCGTGGTCGGTCATGGTCGAGGCGCGCTCCGTGCAGCGATAATCGGGCCGACACAAGCAAGCATCGCGCCGTTATCGGTGCGATTCGGCCGGCCACGGGGAGACGACTCACGCCGCCGGTTGGCAGTCCGACACATCAAAAGGCCAGGCCGTCAGGGCGATCGTCGGTGCGCGATTTTCGGCCGGCCTGTCCCGGCTTGCAATGCCGGCGCGGCAATATAGCGCCGGCGACGGTGGCGCGTTCAGCGCAGCGGGTGAAACGTGAGTGCGGCCGAGTTCATGCAGTAGCGCAGCCCGGTGGGTTGCGGCCCGTCGTGGAAGACGTGGCCAAGATGGGCCGCGCAGCGTGTGCAGGCGATCTCGGTTCGGGTGACGCCGAAGCTGCTGTCGCGATGCTCGACCACGTTATGTGCGTTGATCGGCTGGTAGAAGCTCGGCCAGCCGGTGCCGGAATGAAACTGCGTGGCGCTGTCGTAGAGCGCGGTATCGCAGCAGACACACCGATAGAGCCCGTGCTGTGACGGCAGTTTGTAATACGCCCCCGTGAACGCGCGTTCCGTGCCCGATTCGCGCGTGATGTGATACACCGCCCGGGACAGTTGCGCACGCCATTCGGCCGGTGTGTGGATGACACGAGGCCGCTGTTGCAGACCCTGGAGACGACCGTCGCTGTCGTAGACCGCAATGGTCACCGGGCCCTGATCGGCAGGTGTATTGGCATTGGCCGCCGTCCGGCCCGTCGTTTCTTCGGCCCGGGCGCAGCCGCTCAGACCGCCGAAGGCGAGTACGCCGGCCCCGGCCAGCGTGCCGACGAGTAATCGGCGGCGCGTGGTATTCGTATCGTCATGTCGCTGATCTGTCATATGCCGGCCCACCAGTTGTAGCCGCGATCCTCCCAGTAGCCGCCCTTGCCGCCCTGGATATGATCGAAGGATTCGACGAGTTCGATATTCATGACGTATTTGGCCATCTTGTAGCCGAGCTGGCGCTCGGCTCGCAGCCGGATCGGGGCACCGTTGGCGACCGGGAGATCGGCCCCGTTGAGGCCATAGGCCAGCAACGTCTGTGGGTGATGGGCCTCGATCATGTCCAGGCTTTCGTAATAGGGCTGCGGCGCGTTGTAGAGATGGTCCGCGCAGTGGAAGACCACGAACCGCGCGCGATCGGTCGGGCCGACGCGCTCGAGCACATGGGCCAGCGGTACGCCGGTCCACTGACCGATACAGGACCAGCCCTCGACACAATCGTGTCGCGTGATCTGCGTGCGTGACGGCATGGCTTTCAGGTCCGCCAGCGAGAACTGCATCGGTGTCGTCACGGCCCCGTGCACGCCGAGCCGATAATCGGCAAAGCCGTCGGCGAGCAGCGATCGATAGACATCGCTCTGGGGCTGGATCGAGCCGTTGGCGCGGAATTCCGGCGCAATGTCCCGGGCCGGATACTCGCGCGCCAGGGCCTCGCGCGAGGAGACAAGACGCATCGCGGCCTGTGTCAGATCCTGGGTACGCGAGAGCGCATCCTGTACGGGTTGGCTCTGGGTCCAGTCGCAGCCGGCGAGCAACCCGGTAGCACCGAGCGCGCCGATTCCGCGTAGCAGGCGCCGGCGGGCCGGGTTGACGGCGCCGGGCCGCGGGACAGTTCTGTCGTCACTCACGATCGGTCTCCGGGGCAGCCGTGGCCTCGTCGGCGCGTCGCTCGATGCGATACCCGCCGGTGATCATCGCGCGCATGTTGTTGAACACGCCCGAAACCAGGACCAGCAGGACGTGCACGAAAAAGAAACCGACGAGCAGGAAGGCCGAGATGAAATGCAGTGTCCGTGCGCTCTGATGACCGCCGAACAGATACGTCAGCCAGGGCCAGGCGGCATCCATGTAGGGCGACATCGTCAGTCCGGTCAGCACCATCATGGGCAGGAGCACGAACAGGACCAGCAGATAGGTCAGTTTCTGGATGACGTTGTAACCGGCCATGCGCACGAACCGGAACCGCGCATGGGCTGCGACTTCGCGGCCGAGATGCCGCATCTCGCCGCGATGTACACCGATCAGGCGCCGGCGTCGACGGCTTGCGATTGAATAGACGAGATAGCCCGCCAACAGCACGCCGAATACCCAGGCCGCAGCGAAATGCCATTGCCGGCCAAGCGCCAGCCACTGGCTGTCGGGCAGGGTGGCCCAGGCCGGGAACGCCCGGACCTGGCCCTGGCCGTCGGCCCGTGACCAGCCGAGCACGCCGGTGGTCGGAATATGCCAGCCGTCGATCGCCAGATAGCCCTGGGGATTGCCATCCGGCCCCCGGCGGGCGCCGATCGAAAGGACGGGGTCGTCGAAGCTGGACCCGTGGCCCCAGTAAAGCGCTGGATGGGCGTTAAAAATCTGCAGCCCGCTCATCAATAGAACAAGCAGGCAGAGTGCATTGACCCAGTGCCACAGGCGGGTCGTGATGCCATGACGCTTGATGCGCATCGTTTCCGATCGAGTGTCGGCGCCGGGCTCGGACATGGCAGGACCAGGGCAGCGGGATGATATTCGAATTGTACGCGACCGAATTGCGAGCTATGGAAATCCGCGCAGCCGGCCGGTGTTGTGTCTCCTATCTACTACGCATGCCCGGGCGGTGCCGTTGCAGTGGGGCTCAGCCGGCGGTCGGCGGTGTCGCGTCCTCGGCCGAGGTTTCCGACAGGTCATCGTCCGGCATGGGGGCGTCGGATGTGCCTGCCGTCGGCGCCGTGTCGTTGTCGGAGCGGGCCGTATCCGGGCGCTGATCACCGTGCTGTTCGGCCTGGTGGGCCTGTTCATACTGCTTGAGCTGGGCGTCGTCCGGTGCGTGGAAATTGTCGGCGCCGTAATCGGTGCTGCTGGGTTGCGGTAACGGGCCGTCCGACGAGGGATCGTCGCCGGATGCCGCCGGGGCGCCGACATCGGATGCATCGACGGTCTGGTTGTCGGCGGCCGCGGCGGTACCACCGGCCAGCGTGCCAAGCACGAGTGCGAGTGCGAGCGCGCCAGTCTGGCGCCAGTCGATCTTCATGAAGCCTGTCTCCGTGGGATGACATTGCAGGACCGGCAACGTGCACCGGTTTGAATACGTGCGCTCGGCGCGATCCTGTGTTTCGATATGTAGCCGTATAAATTGCGCGCCGGCCGGTCCGGCCGGCCCGTACTCGAGGGAGTTTTCCAATGAAGCGTCTGTCTGTGACAACGGCTGCGGTCGTATGTTTCCTGGCCGCGGCTGTGAGCGCGCCCGTCCAGGCCGCCAGCGATACGCCGGATCAGAGTAAACCGCTGGTGGTGTTTGCCGCCGCCAGTCTGAAGAATGCGATGGACGGGGTGGTCTCGGCCTACGAGAAGCAGCATCCCGACACCGATGTGAAAGTCAGTTATGCCGGCAGCTCCACGCTGGCGCGACAGATCGAGGCCGGGGCACCGGCCGATGTCTATGTCTCGGCCAATCAGCAATGGATGGACAAGCTCGGCGACGACGGGCTCATCGACAAGCAGAGCCGCTACAACCTGCTCGGCAATTCGCTGGTGCTGGTTGCGCCGAAGGACAGCAAGGCCCAGGTCAAGCTCGTCAAGAACGTCGATCTGGCCAGCAAGCTCGGCCAGGGCGGTTATCTGGCGATGGCCAATACCGACGCCGTCCCGGCCGGCATCTACGGCAAGCACGCGTTGCAGCATCTTGGCGTGTGGAAGAGTCTGTCCGGCCGTATTGCCCAGGCGGACGACGTTCGCGCCGCGCTGGCGCTGGTCTCGCGTGGCGAGTCGCCGTTCGGTGTGGTCTATTCCTCCGATGCCGTCGCCGACAAGGGTGTGCGGGTGGTCGACACCTTCCCCGAGGACAGTCACAAGCCGATCGTGTATCCGGCGGCGGCCACGGCCGACAGCGATAACCCCGCCGATGCCGAGTTTCTGGGCTTTCTCAAGTCCGATACGGCGGCGCCCATCTTCAAGCGCTGGGGATTTCGTCTCGTCTCGCAGAGCGGCGGCCAGTAGGACTGCCCGGCGTTGTCGGCGCTCGACGTGCTCGATGCCGAGCAGTGGACGGTTGTCGCCCTCAGTCTGAGAGTGGCGGCCACGGCCGTGGCCTTCAGTCTGCCGCTGGCGCTGCTGGTGGCCTGGTTCCTGGCGCGCTCGCGCTCGCGGTGGCGCATGGTGGTCGATGCGCTCGTTCATCTGCCGCTGGTGCTGCCGCCGGTGGTCACGGGCTATCTGTTGCTCGTGGTCCTCGGGCGGCGTGGCCTGATCGGCGGCTGGCTGGATACCCATCTGGGCATTGTGTTCGCGTTTCACTGGACCGGCGCCGCGCTGGCCGGGGCCATCATGGGTTTCCCTTTGATGGTCCGGCCGATCCGTCTGTCGCTGGAGGCCATCGATCGTCGCGTGGAATCGGCTGCATCCACGCTCGGCGCCTCGTCGGTGATGGTCTGGCTGAGCGTGACCGTGCCGCTGGCCCTGCCGGGCGTGCTCGCCGGGCTGGTACTGGCCTTCGCGCGCGCGCTCGGCGAGTTCGGGGCCACGATCACGTTTGCCTCCAATATTCCCGGTGAAACCCGGACGCTGCCGCTGGCCATCTACAGCTATATCCAGATCCCGGGCGGGGAAGGTCAGGCCGCCCGCCTGATCGTGATCTCGGTGGTCGTCTCGCTCGGTGCCTTGATGGTCTCCGAGCTGGTCGCCCGACGGATCAAACGGCTGCAGGCATGAGTATCGCGCTCGATTTCCGTCTCACGCAGGGCCGCTTCACGCTGGACTGCTCGCTTGCCAGCGCAGAACGCGTGGTTGGGCTGTTCGGCCCGTCCGGGGCGGGCAAGAGTTCGATCCTGCGGGTGCTGGCCGGGCTCGCCCGACCGGAAACCGGGCGCGTGGTCATCGGCGATCGCGTGGTCTTCGATGCCGAGCGCGGCATCAACGTGCCCGCGCACAAGCGTCGTATCGGGTTCGTCTTCCAGCAGGCCCGGCTGTTTCCGCATTTCAACGTACGACATAACCTGGCCTATGGCGGCTGGTTCGCCCGTCATCGGCCGGATGCGCGCCGTTTCGACCAGGTGGTCGAGATGCTGGATATCGGCCCGCTGCTGGGCCGGCGCGTGGCGGCCCTGTCCGGCGGTGAGGCCCAGCGGGTGGCGATCGGCCGGGCGCTGTTGTCCGATCCTGCGATGCTGCTGCTCGACGAGCCGCTGGCCTCGCTCGATGCCTCGCGCAAGCAAGAGGTATTGCCTTACATCGCGCGTCTGAGCGCCGAAAGCGAGCTGCCCATCGTCTTTGTCAGTCATCAGCTGGATGAGCTGTTGCGCCTGGCCAATCGACACGTTGCGGTCGTCCAGGGCGGGCGCGTGGTCTTTTCCGGGGCGACCGCCGATTTTCTCTCGCGGCCGTCACTGCTCGGAGCCGAGGGGCATAAGGACACCGGCGTGCTGCTCAAGGCCCATGTGCACGCCCACGATGTGGACGATGGATTGAGCGTTCTGGCCTGCCCACAGCAGCGTCTGTACGTGCCGCATCTGCCCGGTTATGCGCCGGGCGCCGAAGTGACGGTGCACGTGCGCGCCCGCGACGTGATTCTGGCGCGGGCCGAACCCGGCGTGACCAGCGCGCTCAACGATCTGCGCGGTATCGTGGTGCACATCGCCGAGGATGCACCGGCGCATGCGGTTGATGTGATTCTGGATATCGACGGCCAGCGGCTCGATGCCCGGATCACGCGCAAGTCGGCGGCCGCGCTGGCGCTCCGGCCGGGCGACGGGGTACACGCGATCATCAAATCGCTGGCACTCGCCGAGCAGGCCTGGCAGCGGCTCGGCGGTCTCTGACGACCTGTGTCAACTTGGTCGAAGGCGCCGGTCATGCCACGTGACGCCGCGGGGCAGGCGTTGTAGTTTTAACCTGCATCGCGCCGCGTCGCGTTTGGCCTGGTCCCGTTGGGTGGGGAAGTGCCAGACGACTCGCGCCGGTCTTTTTATTCAAACCAGGGGGCAACATGAAGAAAGGATTGATCATCGGGTTGGCATGTCTGTGCATCGCACCGGCGGCCATGGCCGAAGCGCCGTCGAAGGCGTCGATCGACAAGCTGCTGAAGGTGATGCACAGCCAGCAGCTCGTCGAGAGCATGCAGTCTCAGATCGAACAGTCGAGTCGTCAGGCGATGCAGGCGGCATTGAAGGGAGAAAAACCCAGCGCGGCCGAGCAGAAGGCCATCGACGACATGCAGGATCAAATGATGGCCGTGATCCAGGACAGCACGAAGTGGTCCGACATGCGGCCGATGTTCGTCAAGATATACCAGCAGTCGTTCGATCAGCACGAGGTCGACGGCATGACGAAGTTCTACAGTTCCGACGTCGGGCAATCGGTCGTCAAGAAGATGCCCAACGTCATGCACCAGACGACCGAGATCATGCAGCAGAAAGTCCAGGCGATGATGCCGCGTATCGTGGCCATCCAGAAACGGTTCCAGCAGCGCATGAAGACGATTCACGCGCAATCGGACGACGGCGCTTCCTGAGCCGGACGGGTGTCGCGGGGCCCGTGGTTGTCGGGTCCCGCGGCGGGGTCAGCCGCTTGGTGCCGGGCTCACCAGCGGCAGCCACAGGGCAAGCATCAACAGGGTGGCGATCAAGACCGGCGGCGTGAGCAGCAGGCCGATCTTCATGTACTGCCCCCAGCCGATGCGATATCCCTTCCTGGCCAGCACGTGCAGCCACAAGAGCGTGGCGAGGCTGCCGATCGGCGTGAATTTCGGCCCCAGGTCGTTGCCGATGACGTTGGCGTAGATCATCAGCTGCGCGGTCTGGTGCGAAAGCTCGGCATGATCGATGGCCAGCGCCCCGAGGAGCGTGGCCGGCAGATTGTTCATCACCGAGGCCAGCCCGGCGGCCAGCAGCCCGCTGCCCACGGTCGCCAGGATCGTGCCCCGGTCGGCCAGCCATTCCAGCGCCTGTACGCCGTAGTCGGTCAGGCCGGCCCGACCGAGGCCGTAGACCACGATATACATGCCGACCGAGAACAGCACGATCTGCCAGGGGGCACCGGCCAGGATCGGTTTCAGCGCGATGTGTGCCCCGCGGCCCCGGCGCCAGAAGCGCGAGGCCAGGGCCAGCAGCAGGGCCGCGACGAGGCCCGTCACGAACGCGAACGGCACGCCGCGTGCCGCCAGGGCGACGTAGGCGATCAGCAAGAGCACCAGTAGCGGCAGGGCGCTCACGAAGACCAGCCGATCGCGAATCGCCGCCGCCGGGGCGGACAGTTGTTCCAGCGGATAGCGCGTTGGGAGGCGACGGCCGAAGGCGAGCCAGAGCACGGCCAGTGTGCTGGCGATGGAAACCAGATTCACCGGGCCCATGACCTGCGCGTAATCGGTGAAGGTCAGCGAGAAATAGTTGGCGCTGACGATATTCACGAGATTGGAGATCACCAGCGGCAGGCTCGCGGTATCGGCGATGAAACCGGTGGCGATGATGAAGGCCAGGGCGGCGTCCGGCCGGAAATCCAGCCGCAGCAGGATGGCAATGACGATCGGGGTGAGCAGCAGGGCGGCGCCGTCGTTGGCGAACACCGCGGCGATGGCCGCGCCGAGCAAAACGATCAGTGGAAACAGGCGATGTCCGCGTCCACCGCCCCAGCGGGCGATGTGACGTGCCGCCCATTCGAAACAGCCGGCGTCGTCGAGAATGAGCGAGATGATGATCAGGGCGACGAACGTGAACGTGGCGTCCCATACGATATGCCAGACCGTGGCGATGTCGTCGATCTGCACGACCCCGGTGGCCAGCGCCAGCGCCGCCCCGCCGAGCGCGCTCCAGCCGATGCCGAGCCCCCGTGGTTGCCAGATCACCAGCACCAGCGTGGCGACGAAAATGGCGAAGGCCAGCACGTCAGCGCGAGGCCGGCTGATTGACGCGGGCCGAGGTCTCGGCGGCCGACTCAAGGCGTTCCGAGTAACGATCGGTCAGATATTCACGCCGATCGCGCACGAGCCACGTGAACTTGACGAGTTCCTCGCACACATCGACCACGCGTCGGTACAGGGCCGATTCGCGCATCCGGCCGGCCTCGTCGAACTCCCCGAAGGCCTTGGGCACCGAGGACTGATTCGGGATGGTGACCATGCGCATCCAGCGGCCCAACAGGCGCATCTGGTTCACGGCATTGAAACTCTGGCTGCCGCCGGAAACCTGCATCACGGCCAGCGTCTTGCCCTGCGTGGGACGTATGCCGCCGAGTGCCAGCGGGATCCAGTCGATCTGTGCCTTCATGACTGCGGTCATCGCCCCGTGACGTTCGGGGCTGACCCAGACCATGCCTTCCGACCAGGACGCGGCGTCGCGCAGGACGCGCACACGGGGATGGTCGGCATCGACATCGTCGGGCAGCGGCAGGCCACTCGGGTCGAATCGCCGGACCTCGGCGCCGTAGCCGGTCAGAAGACGTTCGGCCTCGTCGGCGAGAAAACGCGAGTAGGAACGTGCCCGGAGCGAGCCGTGCAACACCAGAATGCGCGGCGCATGCGACGCTGCCGCCGGGCCGGCGAGGGCCGCGGTGTCGATCGGCTCGGCCGCGTTCGGCCAAATCTGGGGCGTATCGTGGAATCGGGTCGTCATGGTCGGTTTCCCGGCAGGGGTATCGACAGGGGGATAGCGTGTCGCAGGGCGTCGCTCGCCACGGCCGTGGACGCGGCGCGTGGACGGCAGCGGCGGGTCAATCCGGCGCGTCGGTGGGGGCGGCCGGCCAGCACAGCGATGGGCGATTGCCGCAGCAGTCGTGCAATAGAAAACCCAGGATCGAGTCGACGGTCGCGAGATTCGCCCGATAGATGATCGAGCGGCTCTCGCGATGTGCGACCGCCAGACCGGCCCGTGTGAGCGTGCGCAGGTGCGTCGACAGCGTGTTGTGTGGCACGTCCAGCTGTCGCGCGATCTCGCCGGCGGGCAGACCGTTCGGCTCGTGGGCGATCAGCAGGCGCACCGTCTCCAGCCGGGTCTGCTGGGCGAGTGCGGCGAAACAATCGATGGCGTTGTTCTTGTCCATATGTCGACGATTATCGACATGATGCAGCGGATTGCAATGCCGACATGGCGCTCGGCCAGGGCCTGTTATTAAGCCGGCATAAAAATAGATGGTTTTTCGGGTTGATAACGCGCGTGTGCGAAAACACGCGCGCCACGGTCAACGGCCGTGAAGCCATTGAAAATAAAAAGACGGACAAGGGCCGGCGTTTCTTTCGATGGCGTTGAAGACAGCTGACGTCGTCAGCTGTTTTGGTGCCGGATTAATAACACGTCGCCCGTGACCGCGTTGCCGTCGTCTGAGACCAATGAAAGCCAACACCCGAAAACGGCGATTGTGCGCCATCGCAGCTGTCCGGCAGTCGATGACACGGCCGCCGGCCGGACGCCGCGCGGGCCGCTCAGGCGGGCTTGTCGGCCGTGAAGCGCGCGTGGATTTCCAGGATATGGATCAGGCTCGGCAGCAGTGCAGCCATGGTTTCGTCTGCGCCGCGCCGGCTGCCGGGAAACGTCACGACCAGCGTGTGCCCGATGAACCCGGCCACGCCGCGCGACATCACGGCATAGGGGGAGCGCTTCTGGCCGAAGGCACGCGCGGTCTCCATGAGCCCCGGCATTGGCGTGGTCAGCCGCGGCTCGATGGTCTCGACCACCTGATCACGCGGGCCGATGCCGGTCCCGCCCACGGTGATCACCAGCGGTGTGTGGGCGGCCACGGCATCGTCCAGCGTTTGTGCCAGCGCCTCGGGTTCTTCGCGCAGCACCTGATAATCCAATGGCGCAAAGCCGGCCGAGACCAGGGCATCGGCCGTATTGCGCCCGGCGGCATCGCTCTTGGCGCCGTCGGCGGCGGGGTTGGAGACCATGTACACCGCAGCACCCAGCGGCTCGGCCAGTCGGCGGCTGTGATCGCTCTTGCCACCGGTCTTGTCGAGCAGCTGTGTATCGCCGATCGCCAGTTCGTCGGGCTCGGCGTAGGGCTTGAGCATGTCGTAGAGCGTCAGGGCGGCCATGCTGGCTGCGGTCAGTGCTTCCATTTCCACGCCGGTCGGTCCGATGGTGTGGACCTCGGCCCGAATCGCGACATGGTCATCGGCGATCTCGAAATGCACCTCGGCCGCGTGGATCGGCAGCGGATGGCACAGCGGCAGCAGTTCGTCGGTGCGCTTGGCCGCCAGAATACCGGCGATGCGGGCGCTGGCCTGCGGATCGCCCTTTTCCGTATCGCGCTCGGCGATACGCGCCAGACAGTGGGCGGGCGCATAGAAGCGTGCCGCTGCGGTGGCCGAGCGCAGCGTGTCCGGTTTCATGCCGACGTTTTTCATGGCGAGCGGGTATCAGTATGGGATCAGGAGGAGCGCGGGCGCTCGGGCTGCGGTACGGCGGTGCCGTCGAGCCAGGCCTGCGTGCCGTCGACATAGTATTCGTTCTTCCAAACCGCCACGCGTGCCTTGAGTTCCTCGAGCGCGTGTTCGGCGGCGGCGAAGGCCGGGGCCCGATGCACGGCGCGTACCACGATATAGACGCTCATCTCGCCCAGGCCGAGACGGCCGGTGCGATGCTGCATGCGACACGCGGTGATATCGAAGGCGTCCAGTGTTTCGCCCTCGATCTCGGCCATGGTGCGAGCGGCGAGCGGGCCATAGGCCGAATAATCCATGGCCGTGACTTCGCGCCCGGCGTTGGACAGACGCACGGTGCCACCGAACACGACCATCGCGCCGGCGGTGATATCGGCGGTTTCGGCCATCAGCGCGTCGAGATCCAGCGGTGCCTCGGTCAGATGGGCCGTCGTGTCCTGGCCACCCGAGACCGGCGGAATGAGCGCGATTTCGTCGCCGTCGGCCAGCTCGGTGTCGGCGGCGAGCAGGGTATCGCCACGGGCACAGGCAGTACGCGCCAGCAGGCCCGCGGCCGCCGGCCAGTGCGATGCGGCGGCGGCAAGCAGCCCCGCGGGCGTCTGCGGGGGCGACAGGTCGAACCCGACCTGCTCGCCGCCCAGTTGGTCGACAAGCGCGCCGTGGCAGTCGAGCGTGATGTGAACGGTTTCGGCCATGAGGGGCGTGACGGGCGCAAAGCGACTGGGTTGGCCAGTGTAGCGGTTCGAAGGGCGATCGCGACAAGACGGCCGACCCGAAGCCGGCCCGGTGTCAGCGCGTGATGGTCCGCGCGCCGCTGTTGTCGGCGAGGACGAGCACATCGGCCGGCCGAGCCGCGAACAGGCCCACGGTGACCACGCCGGGAATCGCGTTGATCCGGGTTTCCATGGCTTTCGGATCGGTCAGATCCAGGCCGTAGACGTCGAGCACGGGATTGTCGTTATCGCTCGAAAAGCCCTGGCGCAGCTCGGGGCTGCCGCCGAGACGGACCATCGCCCGCGCCACGGCGCTGCGGCCCATCTCGATGACCTCGACCGGCAGCGGGAACGCGCCGAGCACGTCCACCTGCTTGCTGGGATCAACCATGCAGATGAAGCGCTCGGACACGCTGGCGATGATCTTCTCCCGCGTCATGGCGCCACCGCCGCCCTTGATGAGCTCAAGCCGCGGATTGACCTCGTCCGCGCCATCGACATAGACGGGCAGGTCGCCGGCGAAGTTGAGTGTTTCGACCTGGAAGCCCGCTTTCTTGAGCTGTGCCGTGGTCGCTTCCGAGCTGGACACGCAGCCCTTCAGGCGCGGCCGTTTCTCGGCGAGCACATCGATGAAATGATTGACCGTCGAGCCGGTGCCGACGCCGAGATACTCGTCCTCGACCACGTATTCGAAGGCGGCTTCCGCTGCGGCCCGTTTGTATTGATCCTGTTTCGACATGTCGCTCCCCGGCTGGTGCTGTTCGCCCGGCGGCCGCATGCGTGGCAACGGCCGCGTGCGCGGCAGTGTAGCGGCATCGGGCAATGCCGGAAAACTCGGGTCGGTTCACTGGCCTCGGGCGCCGAAGATCGCGGTGCCGATACGGATATGGGTCGCGCCCTCGGCAATCGCGGCCTCGAGATCCGCACTCATGCCCATCGACAGCGTATCGAGCGCGTGGCCGGCCGCATTCAGTCGCTCGCGTATCTCGCGCAGGGCAGCGAAGGGCCGGCGCTGGGCGGCGAAATCCTCGGTGTGGGCCGGAATCGTCATCAGCCCGCGAAGCCGCACATTATCGAGCTCGGCGATCCGGTCGGCGAGTGCTTCGACGGCGTCGGGTGCCACGCCGGACTTGCTCGTCTCGTCGTCGATATTGACCTGGATACAGGCATTGATCGGGGCAAGTGCGGCCGGGCGTTGCTCGGACAGGCGTCGGGCGATCTTGAAGCGGTCGATCGCATGGGTCCAGTCGAAATGCGCGGCGATGTCGCGGGTCTTGTTCGACTGGATGTCGCCGACGAAATGCCAGCGCGGCGCCGGCTCGGCCTTGGCCAGCGCCTCGATCTTGGCCAGCGCATCCTGCAGATAGTTCTCGCCGAAGTCGCGCTGCCCCGTGCCCAGAGCGCGCTCGACCATGGCGGCCGGTTTGGTCTTGCTGATCGCCACGAGATGGATCGTGGCAGGATCGCGGTCATGCTTTGCCGCGGCCGCGGCAATGCGCTCGTGCACGGCCGTCAGACGGGCGACGACATCGACATCGGTTTCGGCTTGGCTCATGGCAGCGGGCATCGCGATTGACTTGCCGGTAGGATAACGAAAAGCATGCGTTGCATTGTGGCCGTCGCGACCACCACGCACCGATCGACTGGGGGAAAGGGATGGACATCTCGCAACTGCTGGCATTCTCGGTCAAGCAGGGCGCATCGGATCTGCACCTGTCGGCCGGCCTGCCGCCGATGATTCGTGTCGATGGCGACATCCGCCGGATCAATCTGCCCGCGATGGAGGACAAGGAGGTCTTCGGGCTCGTTCAGGACATCATGAACGATCGGCAGCGCCGTGATTACGACGAGCATCTGGAAACCGACTTCTCCTTCGAGATCGATGGCTTGGCGCGCTTTCGCGTCAACGCGTTCCATCAGAACCGGGGCACCGGGGCAGTCTTTCGCACGATTCCTTCCGAAGTGCTATCGCTGGCCGATCTGGGCGCGCCGGCCAGTTTCGCCGAAATCGCATCGCTGCCACGCGGTCTGGTGCTGGTCACCGGGCCGACGGGGTCGGGCAAATCGACCACGCTGGCGGCGATGATCAACCACAAGAACCAGAACGAACTCGGGCATATCCTGACCATCGAGGACCCGATCGAGTTCGTGCACGCCTCGCAGAAATGCCTGATCAACCAGCGCGAGATCGCCCGCGACACCCATTCGTTTTCGGTCGCGCTGCGCAGCGCGCTGCGCGAGGATCCGGATACCATCCTCGTCGGCGAACTGCGCGATCTGGAAACCATCCGGCTGGCGCTGACCGCGGCCGAGACGGGGCATCTGGTCTTCGGCACGTTGCATACCTCGTCCGCGGCCAAGACGATCGACCGTGTGATCGACGTGTTTCCCGGCAGCGAGAAGGATATGGTGCGGGCCATGCTGTCCGAATCGCTGGTCGCGGTGATTTCGCAGACCCTGCTCAAGCGTCGCGACAGCGGCGGGCGGGTGGCCGCGCACGAGATCATGCGCGGCACGCCGGCGATTCGTAACCTGATTCGCGAAGGCAAGATCGCGCAGATGTATTCGGCGATCCAGACCGGTCAGACCGCCGGCATGCAGACGCTCGACCAGTGTCTGGCGGAGCTGGTGCGACGCGGTGAGGTCGAGCGCGAGGAGGCCCGTCGTCGCGCCGCCAATCGCGACGCGGTCTGAGCGGAGGCTGTTCCATGGATCGTAGTCAGGCCACCAAACTGGTGACGGTGCTGCTCGAGCGGCTGGTCAACGAGGGCGGGTCGGATCTGTTCATCACCGCCGGGTTTCCGCCGGCGATCAAGAAGGACGGGCAGCTCACGCCGTTGATGGAGCGCCCTCTCACCGAGGAACAATCGGCGTTGATGGTCCGGACCATCATGAACGATCGACAGACCCGCGAATTCGACGAATTCCGCGAGGCACAGTTCGCGATTTCGCCGGCGATCGGGCGTTTCCGTGTCTCGGCCTTTGTCCAGCAGGGCCGCGTCGGGGCCGTGATCCGTGTCATCAATACCGAGATCCCGGCGTTCGAATCGCTCGGTCTGCCGCCTGCGCTCAAGACGCTGGTGATGGGCGAGCGCGGGCTGATCCTGTTCGTCGGTGCGACCGGCTCGGGCAAGTCGACCTCGCTCGCGGCCATGATCGGCTATCGCAATGCCGAGTCGGCCGGCCATATCATCACGATCGAGGACCCGGTCGAGTTCGTCCATCCGCACGGCCGCTCGATCGTCACCCAGCGCGAAGTCGGCGTGGATACGCAGTCCTGGGAGAACGCGCTGAAGAACACGTTGCGCCAGGCCCCGAATGTCATCCTCATCGGCGAAGTGCGCTCGCGCGAGACGATGGAATACGCGCTCAACTTCGCCGAGACGGGGCATCTGGTTCTGGCCACGCTGCATGCGAACAATGCCAACCAGGCGCTGGAGCGAGTGCTCAATTTCTTCGACGAGGGCAAGCGCGATCAATTGCTCATGGATCTGTCGCTGAACCTGCGGGCCATCGTCTCCCAGCGTCTCGTGCGTCGCGAGGGCGGCGGTCGGGCCGCCGCGGTCGAGATCCTGCGCGACACGCCGCTGGTCTCCGACATGATCTTCAAGGGCCGCATCGGCGAGCTGCGCGAGGTGATGGCACGCGGCAGAGAGCAGGGCATGCAGACCTTCGACCAGCATCTGTTCGATCTTTACGAGGCCGGCGTGATCGACCTGACCGAGGCACTGCGGCATGCCGATTCGCAGAACGAGCTGCGGTTGTCGATCAAGCTGCACGGCACGCGCGATGTGACCAATCTGCTCGAAGACGAGGATATCGACGCCTTGAGCGTCGACGATGAATCCAGCGAACACCGGAGAGATCGTCGCTCATGAACGATCGACTGCGACTCGAGCCCTATCTCGAACTGGCCATGGACAAGGGCGCTTCCGATCTGTATTTCACTACGCATGCGCCGGTGATGATGCGGGTCGAGGGCCAGCTCCACCCGCTGCGTGCTGCCGAGGCGGCCACATTGACGCCGACCGTGCTCGAGCAACTCGTCCACGACACGCTCACCGAGGAACAGCGTGAGGTCTTCGCCGCCGAGCGCGAGCTCGACTTCGCGTTTCGCTACGGCATGCGCGGGCGTTTTCGTGCCAACGTGTTCCGCCAGCGCGGCTCGGCCGCCATGGTGCTGCGCAACATCGGCCATGTGCCGACGCTGGCCGAATTCGAGATGCCCGATGTGCTCGCGCGCCTGGCGATGCAAAAGCGTGGCCTCGTGCTGGTTGTCGGTGCGACCGGTGCCGGCAAGTCGACGACGCTGGCGGCCATGCTGAATCATCGCAACGAGAGCAGCTCGAACCATATCCTGACGATCGAGGATCCGGTCGAGTTCATGTTCCGGCACAAGCGCTCGATCGTGAACCAGCGCGAGATCGGCACCGACACCAACAGCTTTGCCCGGGCCCTGCGTTCGGCGATCCGCGAAGCCCCGGACGTCGTGCAGATCGGCGAGGTGCGTGATCACGAAACCGCCGATGCCTGTCTGCAGCTGGCCAATACCGGTCATCTGGCGATGGCCACGATGCACGCCTCCAACACCTATCAGTGTCTCCAGCGACTGACCTCGCTGTTTCCCGAGAGTGCGCGGACCGCGATGTACATGGATCTGTCGCTGAACCTGCGGGCGATCGTCTGTCAGCGGCTCGTGGCCACGCCCGACGGCAAACGCACTGCGGCCTACGAGATCCTGCTGAACACCCCGCATATCGCGGATCTGATCCTGAATGGGCGGCTCGACGCGGTTGCCGAGGCCCTGTCGGTGGCCGACGGCGCGGACGGGGCGATCAGCTTCGACAATGCCCTGATCGGTCTCGTGCAGGCCGGGCGCATTTCGGCGGAAGAGGCCCAGGCCCATGCCGACTCGCCGGACAACCTGCACAGCCGCATGATGTTCGATCAACGATGAGGAGGTCGGCACGGCGTCGTCCCGACAACGCATGACCAAAAAACAGATCACCATCGGCTGGCGCGAGTGGGTCAGCCTGCCTGAGCTGGGCATCGATGCCATCAAGGCCAAGATCGATACCGGCGCCCGGACCTCGGCGTTGCATACCTTTTCCCTGGAGACCGGGCGCGAACACGGGGCTCGGGTCGCGCGTTTCGGGGTGCACCCGATGCAGGGGGATGCGGAGACGATTGTGTGGTGCACCGCGCCGATCGTCGACGAACGCAACGTGCGCGACTCCGGGGGCCACCGCGAGTGGCGCTACGTGATCGCCACACCGCTGGCGATGGGCGATCGCCGATGGACGGTCGAGATTACGCTGACTGCGCGCGATACAATGCTGTTTCGGATGCTCGTCGGCCGCACGGCCATGCGCGATCTGTGTGTTGATCCGAGTGCTTCCTTTCTGACCGGGCGTTCCGGTTCCCAATAAATGCCGCCGGCGCCACGACGCCGGCGGTTCGAATTCATCTTGACGCCGTCGGGCGTCGCCATCTGGCACGGGGTCTCGCCATGCATATCGCCATCATGTCTCGGAATCGGCAGCTCTATTCGACGCGTCGTCTCATCGAGGCGGGCAAGGAGCGCGGTCACGACGTTTCGATCGTGGACCCGTTGCGCTGCTACATGAACATCGTGCCGCACGCGCCGGAGATTCATTACAAGGGCCGCAAGCTCGAAGGCATCGACGCGGTGATTCCGCGTATCGGCGCCTCGATCACCTTCTATGCCACGGCCGTGCTGCGCCAGTTCGAGATGATCGGTGTCTATCCGCTCAACGAGTCGGTTGCCATCTCCCGATCCCGCGACAAGCTGCGTTCGATGCAGCTGCTGTCGCGCAAGGGCATCGGCCTGCCGGTGACCGGTTTCGCCCACAGCCCGGACGACACCGACGATCTGCTCGAACTGGTGGGCGGCAACCAGTACGTGATCAAGCTGACCGAAGGCACGCAGGGCAAGGGCGTGGTGCTGACCGAGACCCGCGGAGCCGCCGAGTCGGTGATCGACGCCTTTCGCGGCCTGGATGCCCACTTTCTGGTCCAGGAATACGTCAAGGAAGCCCGCGGCGCGGACATCCGCTGTTTCGTGATCGGCGAGAAGGTCGTCGCCTCGATGAAACGTCAGGGCAAGGACGGCGATTTCCGCTCCAACCTGCATCGCGGTGGCACGGCCAGCGTGGTCAAGATCACGCCTGAGGAGCGCTCGACCGCGGTCCGTGCCGCCAAGATCATGGGGTTGAACGTGGCCGGTGTGGACCTGCTGCGCTCCAACCACGGCCCGGTGGTCATGGAGGTCAATTCCTCGCCGGGCCTGGAAGGCATCGAACGCGCGACGAGCAAGGATATCGCCGGTCAGATCATCGGCTTCATCGAGAACAACTCCAAGCGCGGCAAGACGCGTACCCGCGGCGCGGGATGACGCATCGCCCGGCGTTCAGCCAGGCGCGATTATATTGTGGATCAGGCAGTGCCGGGCGGCGCTGCCTTTTTTCATGAGGCGAGCAGGCAGCGCATGGACGACAGTCGAGACAACAGGTCACAGGGCCCGGAGATTCTGGAAATCGCCGGCCGACGGATTGCTCGCGGTGAGCGCGCGAGCCTGGAGATTCCGGTCGCCGATCTGTACACGCACACGAAGCTGACCATGCCGGTCAACGTGATCCGCAGCGAAGCGCCCGGGCCGGTGATGTTCATTTCGGCGGCGGTGCACGGCGACGAGCTCAACGGCGTGGAGATCATCCGGCGGCTTTTGCGTCTGCGCCAGCTGCGGCGTCTGCGCGGCACCATCATCGCGGTGCCGATCGTCAACGTTCATGGGTTTCTGCGCAATTCGCGCTACCTGCCGGATCGGCGTGATCTGAACCGCTCTTTTCCCGGCAGCAGCAACGGTTCGGTGGCCGGCCGGCTGGCCAAGGTCTTCATCGACGAAATCGTGCTCAACGCCGATTACGGGATCGATCTGCATACCGGGGCCGTGCACCGCGCGAATCTGCCCCAGATCCGGGCCGATCTGTCACAGGCGACCGTGCGGGACATGGCCGATGCGTTCGGCTGCCCGTTGTTGATCGATGCGCCGCTGCGAGAGGGTTCGCTCCGGGAATACGCGGATCGCAAGGGCGTGCCGCTGCTGCTTTACGAAGCCGGCGAGGCCCTGCGCTTCGATGAATTCTCGATCCGGGCAGGCGTGCGCGGCGTGGTTGGAGTGATGCGGCATCTGGGTATGCTGCCGGCGCGTCGACAGGCCAGCACGCCGGCTGCCCCCGTCGTGGCCACGGATTCCTCGTGGGAGCGGGCGCCTGAGTCCGGCATTCTGCGGATGCTGGTCGATCTGGGGCAGCATGTGGAGGCCGGCCAGGTGCTCGGCTATGTCGCAGACCCGTTCGGCGAAACGGAAGTCGCTATCCAGGCCGAGCATGCCGGCATCGTCATCGGTCGGACCTATCTGCCGCTGGCGCATGCCGGCGATGCGATCTATCACGTCGCCCGCGTGAAGGGCGCCGAGGCGCTTGCCGCGCGTGTGGAACAATTCCAGGAGGCCCATGAGCCGGATGACGCGACCGATCGCGGTCTGTCCGGCGAGCCGCCGTTGGTGTGATACCGCGCGCCGGCCGTGTGCGCGGGCTCAGACGAGGCCGTGCACCGGCCGGGCCGACGGCGGCGCGGCCGAGTTGCCCGCGATCAGCGCCATGACGGCCATGCGGATGCCGATGCCGTTGCGTACCTGTTCGAGAATCACGGACTGACCGGAGTAGGCCACGTCGGCGGTGATCTCCACGTCGCGGTTGATCGGCCCCGGGTGCATGATCAGGGCATCGGGCCGGGCGTGGGCCAGGTTGGTCGGATTCAGGCCGAAGCGGCGGTGATAATCGTCGACGCCGGCCAGCGTTTCGTCGGCGATGCGCTCGCGCTGGATACGCAGCCCCATGACCACATCGGCATCACGCAGGCCGGCTGCGATATTCTCGGTCGCGCTTACCCCCAGGGCGGCCGGATCGGCGGGCAGGAATTCGGCCGGACCGACGAGGCGGATATCGCGCGTGCCGAGCGTGCGCAGTGCGTGGATGGTCGAATGCGCGACGCGCGAGTGCACGATATCGCCCACGATCGCCACACGTAGATTGCTGAAGTCCGGTCGATGACGGCGGATCGTGAATACATCGAGCAGCGCCTGCGTGGGATGCGCGTGGCTGCCGTCGCCGGCATTGACGATCGCTACGCCGGGGGCCGCGTGTGCGGCGAAACGGGCGGCCGCGCCGTTGTCCGGGTGCCGGATCGCGAAGATATCCGCGCCCATGGCCTGGAGCGTGAACAGGGTGTCCAGGTCATCCTCGCCCTTGGTGCGCGACGAGGTCCCCACATCCATGTTGATCACGTCGGCCGAGAGCCGCTTGGCGGCGAGTTCGAACGTCGTGCGGGTCCGTGTGGAGTTCTCGAAGAACAGGTTGAACACGGTTTTGCCACGCAGCAGCGGGACTTTCTTCGGCGGGGCGCCCATTTCGGGCACGAACGATTCGGCCGTATCCAGAATCTGCTCGATCAGCGGACGGGGCAGACCTTCCGTGGTGATGAGATGGCGCAGGCGCCCGTCGGCATCGAGCTGGATATCGTTGTTCATGCAAGTCTGGCGTGGTGGCGGAAGGAAAGGCCGCGAAGACGTCGGATCGCGGCCGTCTTGTCAGCGCTGTTCGAGCTGCAGCGGCTCGGGCCCGGTCAGTTTGATGCGCTGCTCGGCCGGCAGATCCAGCGTCAGACCGACGGCGTCGGGTGCGAAGGGCAGCTCGCGCGTGCCGCGATCAACCAGTACCGCCAGCCGCACGGCAGCCGGGCGGCCGTAGTCGAACAGTTCGTTGAGCGCGGCGCGCACCGTGCGCCCCGTGTAGAGCACGTCGTCGACGAGGATGACGGTCGCATCGTCGATATCCGCCGGGATATGCGACGGGCCGACACTCGGGTGCAGTCCGACGGTCGAGAAATCATCGCGATAGAAACTGATGTTGATCGTGCACAGCGGCGCGCTCAGGCCGAAGTGGGCGTGCAGGCGCTCGGCGATCCAGGCGCCGCCGGTCTCCACGCCGACAATCACCACGTCCGGCTGTTCGGCCACCACCGGGGTGAGTTGTTCGGTGAGTCGGGCCAGGGCCGCGTCCACATCGTAGGTTCGAGTCGGGGTATCAGTCATGGATCGTTCCCTGTAACCAGCTTTCGAGTATGACCTGTGCGGCCATGGCGTCCGAATCACCCTTGGCCAGGCGCTTGCCCCGGCTGCCCGAGGCCCGTGCGGCGGCCAGCCGTTCCCGTGCTTCGATCGTTGAATATCGTTCGTCAACGAGATGGGCCCGTTTGCGATACCGGCCCCAGAGTTCGTCGGCGAAATTCCTGGCCCTGTTGGTCATCTTCTGGGTCGCCCCGTCGACATTCAACGGCAGACCGACGACGAAGATGTCGGGCCGCCATTCGGCGACCAGCGTGTCCAGCCGGGGCCAGTCCGGTTGGCCATCGATATGGGCGTGGGTCACCAGCGGTTTGGCGGTGCCGGCGATCGCGTTGCCGATAGCGATGCCGACCCGGCGTTTGCCATAGTCGAAGCCGAGCGCGAGCTCGGCCTCAGGCATGTCCGGCCCGCCCGGACAGCTGGTGTGCCTCCAGGCCGAGCAGGCCGGCAGCATCGGCCCAGCGCCGCTCGGCCGGTGAGGAGAAGATGATGCGTGACTCGGCCGGCGTGGTCAGCCAGCTGTTGGCCAGCATCTCGGATTCGAGCTGGCCGGCGCCCCAGCCGGCATAGCCGAGCGTGATGAGATAAGCGCTCGGGCCGAATCCGTTGCCGATCGCCTCGAGGATGTCGCGGGAGGTCGTGATCGCCAGACCGCCGTCGATATGAAGGCTGGATTCCCAGTCGCCTTCGTCGACATGCAGCACGAAGCCGCGCTCGGTCTGGACCGGGCCGCCCCAGTAGACCGGCATGTCTCGATCGACGTGGGCCTCGATATCCAGCTGCGAGAGCATGTCGGCGAAGGCCAGATCGCTCGGCTTGTTGATCACGAGCCCCATGGCGCCGTCGTCGTTGTGCTCGGCCAGCAGCGTGACGCTGGACGAGAAATCACCCTCGACCTGGCCGGGCATCGCGAGGAGGAACTGATTTTTGAACTGCGCAGATTGCATGGCACTAATTATCGGGCGCGCGTGGCGTTGCAGCAAATATCGGCCACCGGGCATGGCATTGGCCGGGCTGAGGTACACTATGTCCTGTCGCGTGCCATGCAGTCGTGCCAGCGTGATGCCACCCGCTTGGCGAACCAGGCGGTGGTCAGGTGTCGCGTGATCTTCGGGCTGTCGAGCGTGATACCCGGCAGGATGGCGCGCGCGACCGGTTTACCGGCCTGCTGGTCGGCCAGTGCCATGACCCGCGTGTACAGATGGGTCTGGCTGAAATCGGCTGTGTTTTCCTGCGCCAGGGCCTCGTGAATGGCCCGCTCGTCCAGGTCCAGAGATGACGACAGCGTGCGCGTGGCGCGCTCGGTCTGGCTCGTGCGGCGCCGGCCCGGGATGACGAGATCACCGTCGAGCGCCAGTGAGATACCGGTCAGTCGGCTGACCGCGCGCTGGAAGGCCGCGTTGCGACTGGCATACCAGCCGGCGTTGTAATCGGCGAAACGATAGAGCGGCCTGTCGTAATCGGCCGGATAGCCGAGCAGGTGGCGAACACCGAAATATACGCCGCCGCGTCGAGAGAACACTTCATGGCGAATCGAGCCGTCGATGTCGTAGGGGTAATCGTCGGCGTGGGCCTTGGCGAAATCCACGTCGACCTGCATGGGGCCACCGGTGTGCACCGGGTTGAACGAGCCCAGCAGTGTGTGGCCGAGCGGCACACGGCCGACGAAGTCCTCGAACAGGTCACTGAGCTGGCCTTCGGTCTTCACGTCGGACAGACGTTGATCGTAGGTGCGACCGTTGCTGGATTTCAGGCGCAGGGCGGCATCGAGCAGGGCCTGCGGAACGTGGGCCGCGCGCGCCCGCCGTGCCAATTCATCATGCGCAATGCGCCCGAGGCCGCTGACCTGCGGGTCGGCTTCGAAGCCGGATTCCTGACCGATCACGGCGATGGTGGCACAGACGTGGGTCGGCGTCGTGGCGATATTCTGGGTGGAGAGCGCGACATAGATCGCCTGCGACCAGCCGCTTCGGTCGTGCACATCGCTTGGCAGACGCTCGGCGATATCCTGCTGGATACGCGCCGGCGATCGCCCGGGCTCGCTCGGTGGGTGCCAGCGTGCACAGCCGGCCAGTACCAGAGCCGCCATGCCCATGGCCAAGCCGGCCCTGACGAGGCTGGCGCGGCAGTGAAATCGCCGACCACGCGGGTGTGAGACGGTCGGTGCGCGATTCGATCCGGAGTCCATCGGATCGATTGGAACATATTCCGGCGCCGGTCGGGCCGTCGACGGTCGGTCGTCATGTACGGCGCGCCTGGCGTGCCATGGGTTTGATGTTTGTCGCCGTGACCCCCATGAACAGGGAAGATCAGGCGAAGGTACGAGAGGGCTTACCGGGTTCAGTCATGTTCGGATTTCTTCAGGGTTTCGCTTACGGGCTGTTCCTGTCATGTCTGCCGTGGTTTCTTATCGGCATGCTGGACCCACGGCTGGCGGTGCCGACAGAGCCGCCGACGCGCTGGCGCGCGATCCTGCGTTACTGGTTTGGTGTGCCGTTCGTGGCTTTCGTGCTGTGGCTGACATCGCTCTGGGGCGGTTTCTCTCCGAGTTTTCTCGGTTGGCTGACGGGGCTCGGAGCGCTGGCCGTGGCGGTGCCGGCCGAGCGCTGGTGGCATCGCCTGACGCGTCGCCGAGCGCATCGGCGGCGGCGGGCGATTACCGAGGCAGAAAACCGGCGCGCACGGGCCGAAGCCGAACGGGATGCGCGCGAGGCCGGGCTTGCCGAACTCGATCCGAGCCGGCCGCCGGCCGATGCAGATCCGGTCGTGCACGCCTTGTGCCGCGCCAAACAGATGCTGCTGGACAGCGAGCGTACCGATCTCGCGGCTCAGGCCGATCGGCTCTATACCCGTTATCGCCGCGTGCTCGATGTGCTGGCGGACAAGTTCGACGCCCGTGAAATCACCTTCGAGCGCTCGCGTGCGATGGTCGGCCAGGTCGGGCTGTCCGCTGCCGATAACCTGAGCGCGATGGGGGCATTGGCCGCTGGCGTTGTGGGGATCGATACCGCGTATGTGCGTCGGCGGCTCGCCGAGCGATCGAGCCGACAGGTGGCCAACGAGCGGGACGCACTCCAACAGCGTCTTGATCTGGTGGCCGATACCGAACGACGACTGGCCGAGCTGTCTGCACACAACGAAACCGCGATGACGACGCTGGACAATGCGGTCGTGGTGATGTCGCGCGTCGACACCGGACGGCCGCAGGCGGATGTCGCGACCGATGAGGCCCTGGCCGATCTGAAACGCTTCATGGACAAGGCGGAGCGCTATGGACACACGCACTGAACAGGAACCGGTCGGCCGGCCCAGCGCCGAAAGCACCGGGTCGTCGCCGTTATCGCTGCCGATCGACGAGATCGAACAGGAGATCGCCGCGCAGAGTACGCCGGCGCCGGAGTCCGCGGCCGAGGACGATGAACTCGCGGCCACGGCCGATGCGTTCGTCGCCGATGTGCTGGCGATGAACGATGCCGAAGCTGCAGCCGCGCAGGCCAAGCGCGAGGCGGTCGACGGCATGGGCGTGGAAGTCCAGCGTCGGGCAGCCCATCGCAGCCGCATGCTCGAAACGCCGATTCGCCAGCTCGCCCGGCACGGCGAGGACGGCGGGCCGGTCGCCAAGGCACTCACGGATCTGCGCGGTCGGATGCAGGCGCTCGACCCCAATCGGCACAAGCTCTCCGAAGGGCGCTTCGGGCGAGCGATGTCCTTCATTCCGGGTGTCGGCGGCCGACTGAACCGTTATTTCCAGAAGTTCGAGACAGCGCAGGAGGCGATCGATGCGATCATCGATGACCTCGAGTCCGGCAAGGACATGCTGCATCGAGACAACCTCACGCTCGCCGACGATCAGACGGCGCTCCGTGAGACGCTCGGCCAGCTCAAGCGCCAGATCGAGCTCGGCCAGCTCATCGATCGGCGTCTGACCGCGGCGGCCGAACGAGAGCCCGGCGACAGCCCGCAGCGCCGGTTCATCGAAGAAGAGCTGTTGTTCCCGCTGCGGCAACGCATCGTCGATCTGCAGCAGCAGCTCGCCGTGAGCCAGCAGGGCGTGTTGGCGCTCGAGGTCGTGATCCGCAACAACCGCGAACTCATGCGGGGTGTCGATCGGGCGCGCAATGTGACGGTCTCGGCGCTCAACGTGGCCGTGACCACGGCACTGGCACTGGCCAATCAGAAACTCGTGCTCGATCGTGTCGAGGCGCTGAATCGCACCACATCGGACATGATTGCCGGCACGGCAAGCCAGCTGCGGGCGCAGGGCGTGGATATCCAGAACCGCGGGGCGTCGGCCATGCTGGACATGGAACAACTCGAATCTGCCTTTGCCGATGTGCTCGGCGCGATCGACGATATCTCGCGCTACCGACGCGAGGCATTACCGCGGCTCGACGAACAGATCAGCCGGTTGTCGGAGATGGCCAGCCGCGGCGAGCGTGCCATCCAGGATCTCGATCGCGGCGATGCCGCGGCGATCGACCCCGCCGAGGTCGAGACCGGGACACGCACATCGTCGGCCGATGAACGCCGGCCGTAGCGCCGGGGCTGCGTGTGACCTGTTGCAGCGTCGGAATGCGCTGTACATGGCGGTGCCTGTTAGAGTCGAGGCATCACACATCCGCAAGGCGTCAAGTCATGGCGAATCGATTTCTGGCGAAGGCCAAGCGTTGGCTGAGCAAGCCACGCAACCAGCAGAAAGTGAAACGGGCCGCGCGATCGGCGTATCGGAAGTACAAGCAGCGTCGATGATGCCGCCACCGGCCGACTGGCCGGTGGCGGGGGCACCGACGCCAGCGCGGCGCACGCCCTAGCGCGAGTCCGACTGGCGTCGCGGCTTGTGCCGCTTCTTGGCTTTCGCCCCGGTCTTGGCTTTGTCGCCTTTTTTCGCCGATTTCTTGTGGCGCGGCTTGTCCTTGGACGGCTTGCCGCGCGAGCCGGGCGCGCTTTCGCCGAAGCTGTTCTTCACCCGGGTGATCGCGAGCTGGCGATTGGCCACCCAGACTGTCTTCAGATGGGCGAATACCTCGTCGGGCATGCCGCGCGGCAGGTCGACCAGGCTGAAATCGTCGTGAATCGCGATCCGCCCGATCTCCTTGCTGTCGACTCCGGCCTCGTTGGCGATGGCGCCGACGATATTGCGCGGCGCCACCCCGTGGGCACGTCCGACCTCGAGCCGGAAGGTCTCGAGGCCCATGCCGCCAGCGGCCTTCTTCTTGCCGCCTGATTTCTTGCCATCGTTGTCGTCGTGGAAGGCATGGCCGCTCGACTTGTCCACCGGCGTCGTGCCGAAGGCCAGCGGCTCGCCGCCCTGGGCCATATAGGCCAGGGCAGCAGCGAGATCGCGCGGTTCGACGTTGTGCGCCTGGCGATAGTCGTCGACGAGATCGGCGAAATCCGACAGGCCGCCGGTGGCGAGTGTATCGCTGATCCGTTGCTTGAAGCGTTCGATGCGCTGGGCGTTGACTTCGGCCATGCTTGGCACGTCCATCGGTTCGATGGCCTGGCCGGTGGCCCGTTCGATGTTCTTGAACAGACGCTTTTCGCGCATGGTCACGAACAGGATCGCATCGCCGGTGCGGCCGGCGCGTCCGGTCCGGCCGATACGGTGCACGTAGGATTCCGTGTCGTGCGGAATATCGAAGTTGATGACGTGGCTGATGCGTTCCACGTCGAGGCCGCGGGCGGCAACATCGGTCGCGACGATGATGTCCAGCTGCTTGTTCTTGAGCTGTGCGATCGTGCGTTCGCGCTGGGCCTGGACGATATCGCCGTTGAGCGCGGCACAGGCATAACCCCGAGCGGCGATCTTCTCGGCCAGTTCGTCGGTCGCCTTCTTGGTGCGGGCGAACACGATCATCGCATCGAACGGTTCGGCCTCCAGCAGACGGGTCAGCGCCTCGAGCTTGCTGATGCCGCCGCCGACGATCCAGTACCGCTGGCGGATGTTGGCCGCGGTCGTGGTGCGGGTCTTGATGGTGACTTCCGCCGGCTCGCGCAGATGGGTCTTGGCGATACGGCGCACCGCGGCCGGCATGGTCGCGGAGAACAACGCGACCTGACGTTCCGGCGGCGTGTTCTCGAATACCCATTCGACGTCATCGATGAAGCCCATGCGCAGCATCTCGTCGGCTTCGTCGAGGACCAGCCAGTCGAGATGGTCCAGGCGCAAGGTGCCGCGCTTGAGATGGTCGATGACTCGGCCGGGCGTGCCGACCACGACATCGACGCCGCGCTTCAGAGCGGTGAGCTGTGGGCCGTAGCCCTGGCCGCCGTAGATCGGCAGCACGTGGAAATCGGGCATGTGCGCGGCATACCGCTGGAATGCCTCGGCGACCTGAATGGCCAGTTCCCGTGTCGGTGTCAGCACCAGCGCGCGCGGTGCCTGGGCCGTCACGCGCCGGTCGGCCGGAAGACTGGAGAGAATCGGCAGGGCAAACGCCGCGGTCTTGCCGGTGCCGGTCTGCGCCTGGCCCAGCACGTCGCGCCCGGACAGCAGCGGCGCGATGGTCGCGGCCTGAATGGGTGAGGGGGTCTCATAGCCGACGTCGGATAACGCTTTCAATACGGCATCGGACAACCCCATCGCCGAAAACGGCACGGGATCGGTTTCAGGGGAATTCGGGGAAGACATGCAAGGCCTGCAGGCTCGGACGCGCGTTGCGCCGGAAAACATCGCGCACGAAACCGGCGCGGAAAGCGACATCTTAACGGTTATCGCGCCCTGACGGTCGGCTTGCCGCTGAGTCGATCGGCCAAGGTGGGAGGCGGGGCGTCATACCAGGGACCGGAGCCAGCACGACGGGCCGCGCCACCTTACGGGAAAGCCCGTGCCTTGAAAGGTGCCGTGTTCAGCGCCATCACCTTCCCATCTGTCGTTGTGGCACACGAACCGCTGTCACGCGCCTCAACGACCCATGGCAGAACCTGGAGTGTCTTATGTCTCAAACGGTCACCACCATCAACCCGGCCACCGGCCAGGAAATTCGTCGGTTCGACACGATTTCCGATGCCGATCTGCAGCACAAGATCGAACAGACCCACGCCGCGTTCGAGGACTGGAAGCACTGGTCCTTCGAAGCGCGTGCGGTGCCGATTCGCAAGGTCGGCGAACTGCTGATGGCGAACAAGGATCGGTTGTCGCGTCTGATAACCGAGGAAATGGGCAAGCCGATCGCGCAGGCGCCCGGGGAGCTGGAGCTCTGTCAGGGCATCTGTGAATACAGCGCCGACCACGCGGCCGAGGTGCTGGCCGATGAGGCACGTGATCTACCGGGCGGTCGGGCGCTGGTCACGCATCAGCCTGTCGGGGTGATCTTCGGTATCCAGCCGTGGAATTTCCCCTTCTATCAGGTGGTCCGCTACACGATCGCCAACCTCATGGCCGGCAACACGGTCCTGCTCAAGCATGCACCGAATGTCTGGGGCTGCGCCGAGGCGCTGGAAGCGATCATGCGTGAGGCCGGGCTGCCGAAGAACGTGTTCAACGTGCTGTATATCCGCGACGATCAGGCCAGTCAGGTGACCGAACATCGTCTCGTGCGTGGTGTGACGTTCACCGGCAGTGCGGCGACCGGCCGCAAGATCGCCGCCGATGCAGGCCAGCACTTGAAGAAGACGGTGCTTGAGCTCGGCAGTAACGATGCTTTCCTCGTGCTCGAGGATGCCGATATCGACAAGGCGGTCGATGCCTGTGTGACCGGCCGTATCAACAACAACGGCCAGACCTGCGTGGCAGCCAAGCGGTTCGTCGTCGTCGACGCGGTCTACGACAAGTTCCGCAATGCCTATCTCGAGAAGATGAAACAGATCGAGTTCGGCGATCCGCGCGACGAGAACACACAGCTTGGCCCCGTGGCGCGCGAGGATCTGCGAGACGAGCTCCACGCCCAGGTCAAGGAATCGGTGGCCAAGGGGGCGAGCTGCCTCATTGGTGGTGAAGTGCCGGATGTGGCCGGCTGGTTCTATCCGGTCACGATCCTGGAAAATGTCGAGCCGGGCATGCCGGCCTACGACGGCGAGTTGTTCGGCCCGGTCGCCTCGCTCATTCGTGCCAAGGACGAAGCGGACGCGATCCGGATCGCCAACGATTCGGTCTACGGCCTGGGTGGCGGCATTTTCTCCGAAGACGAGGCGCGCGCCGTGCAGATCGCGCGGGACCATTTCGATACCGGGATGGTCAGCATCAACGGCTACTACATCGCGCAGCCGAATCTACCGTTCGGTGGCGTCAAGGATAGTGGCTACGGTCGTGAACACGGCGGCTTCGGCATGCGGGAGTTCATCAACAGCAAATCGTTGATGATCGCGCAGTAGTTGAACCGGGCGCGCCGCCATGGTGGCGCGCCCGCTCCGTGCGCCGTGATGTCGATCACCGAGGCCGCGGCTGCGATGCGCCCGGCCATCCGTTGTGGGCTGCAACGCGGTCACGGCGACGTGTTATGAATCCGGCACCCGAACAGCTGACGACGTCAGCTGTTTTCAACGCCATCGAAAGAAACGCCGGCCCTTGTCCGTCTTTTTATTTTCAATGGCTTCACGGCCTTTGGCCGTGGTGCGCGTGCTTTCGCACACGCGCGTTATCAACCCGAAAAATCATCTATTTTTATGCTGGGTTAATAACAGGCCTTGACCCGCGCGATGCAGATATTGTGCTTGCGTGCCCCTTGCTCTGGATCGATGCGTGCTGCGAGCAATGGCCGGTAGCAGCCGCTTCGCCTGGCCGGCCAGGCCCGAATGCTGTCGCCGAGGTCTGCGCGGATTGGCGGGCGCGGCTCAGGCTTCGTTCTGCGGCAAGATGGTGTATGCCCACCGAGCGGTGGTGAACGGTCGGGTCTTTTGTTGGCGCTGTTTTCAGAGCCGGACCGGTTGTTTGCAACCGACTAAGCGCAAATAGCGCGCAGCGCCTTTGCCCGGCAATCGGCGTATGCTGCCCGGCGCGCTGCGGCACGGCTGGCTTCTCAGGTCGTGACCGACGCTGGGAATCTGTTTCTCGTGCGGGCATGTGTCAGACTGCGCGCCAGTTTTTTCGTGACTGACTGCGCCGTTGTCGACGATATCCAAGATATGGCGCGTAGGCACCGAGGGTACGGATGCCGGACTGAGGCGACGCATCATGCTGTCGAACCAGCTCGGCCTGTTCGGCATCGTCACGACGATCCCGTATCAGATTCTCTATGCGTTTCTCTCGCTGTCGACGTATGGCCCGCTTTTCGAGAGCAATCTGGCCGTCATGGGCGGTTATGCCTGGATACTGTGGGCCAATCATCACGGCCGCTATGCCTCAGCCCGCAACTTTGCGGTCAGCCTGGTGATGTTGCAGCTGTTGGCCGTGACCTGGTATGTCGGCCCCGGCATCGGCGTGCATCTGTTCTATTTCACCATTGGTGCGATCCTGCCGCTGCTATTCGAAAGAGCGTGTGCCTCGACGATCACACTGTTCGCTTCGGCTAACATTGGTCTGTTCTGGCTCTGTGATCGCGATTTCATGCGGGCCGCCCCGATGCTCGGCCTGCCCGCACCGGTCACCACCGGATTGTTTGTTCTGAGTCTGGTCGGTGCCATCGCGCTGACCTGTGCGTTTGTGCTCTTGTTTCGCATGGAGATCGATGCCGTCGAGGCACGGTTGACCGATTCGAACCGCAAGCTGGCCCGTCTCAGCGAAACCGATGCACTGACGGAACTGC
Organism: Salinisphaera sp. Q1T1-3; assembly: GCF_003602005.1. GTDB lineage: Bacteria > Pseudomonadota > Gammaproteobacteria > Nevskiales > Salinisphaeraceae > Salinisphaera. The sequence continues at coordinate 272,835 of NZ_QZWD01000002.1, forward strand.
CGAACCGCAGGGCCATGGAGGCGTTTCTCGATCACTGGCGTGACGAGCACTCGTGTGTGGGCATCATTCTCTGTGACATCGATCACTTCAAGTCCTACAACGACTACTACGGTCATGCCCGTGGCGATCTGGTTCTGCAGGCCATCAGCGGCATCCTGACCCGGACCATGCGACAGGGCGTCGATCTCGTGGCGCGCTACGGCGGCGAGGAATTCATCATCCTGATGCCGCGTGCCACGCTCGGCTCGACGCTGGACGCGGCCGAGCGGCTGCGAGTGGCCGTAGAGACGATGCCGCTCGCCGACCGGCCGCGCACCATGACGACGAGCGCCGTGACCTTGAGTGTCGGCTACAGCCTGTTCGATCCGATTGAACAGGCCGACCCTGAAGCCGCCATCGAGGAGGCGGATCAGGCCCTGTATCGGGCCAAGCGCGGCGGACGCAATCGCGTGGTCGGGCGCACGGCCGGCTTGGTGCCGGCCGAAGAAAATCGCCTTCCGGGCATTTGATGTGTGAGCCCCTCGGTTGCATGCCGAGTCAATACAAGCCGTCGATGGCCTCGTCGTTTCAAGACAGCGGCCGGCGCCATGTTCATCGGCAGCGCTTCGGTTACTTGGTTATGCTTGACGCCGCCGCGGCATCGATCGACGCCCGGTCATGACGATTGTCCGGGAGACGACGATGCATCAAACGCCGCCGCGACGCAGGCGATCGTATGGGCTGGGACTGGCGCTTCTTGTCGCCGCGGGCGCCGTGACTGGCATGGCAAGGGCCGAAACGCCGGCGGGCGAGTCGGCCAAGGCACCGCGCCTACTGCCGATCTGCGCGGGCAAGAGCTACGATTCGGCTTGCGGCCTGCTCAGACGCGACGGTACATGGGCCGTCACACCCCGTTATGGCGCGTTGTACGCCCGCGATGATGGGTGGCGTTTCATGCAGGACGGGCGCAGCGGCCTGCTTGATCCCGACGGCAAGCCGTGGCTGGACGCCCGATACAAGTTCATCGGCGCCTTCCATGACGAGCGCGCGAAGGCGTCGAGTTCGACCGGCAATTACGGCTATATCGACCGGCAGGGGCAGTGGATTGTCGAGCCAACGTATCTGATCGCCAAGAGCATGCATGACGGTCTGGCGCCGGTCTGCAAGTCCGGTCGCGAAGACGGCGACAGCGGCCTGCGTTGTCATTATATCGATCGTGACGGCAAGCGTGCCTTTGACGGCGATTTCGCCGACGCCGAGCCGTTCGAGCACGGCGTGGCCGTCGTCCAGCCGATCGGCTCCAACACGATCAGCCTGGACGGACGACGGATCGGGGTCATCGACACCGAGGGGCATATGCGCATCGACTATGCGGCGCGCAACGCCTTGAGCGTGGTCGGGCCGGATCGGATCATCGAAGCCACGCCAGAGCGCTACGCGCTGATCGATTTCAACGACAAGACACTGTTCCGTGTCTCCCACGACGGGGTGCTGCGCGACGCTTCGCCGACACTGATGACCTACCGTAAGCTGCCGGGTCAGCACTACGGTCTGCGAAACAAGGCGACCACCGATGTCGTCGTGGCACCGGAAAACGGATATGCGAGCTGGCCGGTGTTCGAACACGGTACGGCAACGGCCCGTTCGGCGGGCGACCACGGACGGCTGAATGCGATGCTGATCGACACGCAGGGCAATGTCCTGATCGAGCCGGGGCAATACAACGGCATCGGTCCGTTCTACGAGGGCGTGGGCCCGGTCAGTGCGAAACGCTATGAGTGGCAGTTGGTCACGATCGACGGCGAGAAATTGACCGACGCGGTGTTCAGACAGATCGAGCCCGCCTGGCAGAGTGCTCCGCAGACTCGCCGGACCGGTGATGTCTGGGAAGCCGTGCCGATCGATGCGCCGGGAGATCATGTCTGGCTGGACAATCGTGGCCAGACGATCGCGCGCGTGACCGAGCTCGACTGCGGCGTCGAGATCGTCAAGAACGGCGACGGACAGCGGATCTGGCCGAAACAGCTTGATGAAAAATGCGAGTGATCGATGACTGGCGGCGTCATCGATCAATCAGGGCCTGTTATTAATCCGGCACCAAAACAGCTGACGATGTCAGCTGTTTTCAACGCCATCGAAAGAAACGCCGGCCCTTGTCCGTCTTTTTATTTTCAATGGCTTCACGGCCGTTGGCCGTGGCGCGCCTGCTGTCGCACACGCGCATTATCAACCCGAAAAATCATCTATTTTTATGCCGGGTTAATAACAGTTCGCACGTGACCGCGTGGCCGGTTTCTGGGCGCACGCGGGAAGTATTAACACGCCCTAGTACCTGCATAGGGCCGGGAGCTGACTGTTTGCGCGCGGTGTGATCAGGCAGGGGATGATCGGCGCGTGCGTCTGCGTTGGCGCTGCCATCTCCACAGGTAGGCCGGAATAGTCAGCGAGCCGAGACAAACCAGCGTATAGGCGCCGTAGATCACCGGCCCGAACGCACGGATATGCCATCCGACGAGAAGCGTGAAATAGACGATGAACAGGTGGAAGGTGAACACCTGGATCGATGCCTGGCCGAGACTGGCGAACCAGGGCAGGCGGGCGCTGACCGGCACCCGGGTCATGAGCCAGGCCGCGATGACGAGTACGCCGGCAAAGTCGAGTATGCGGAGCCAGCCCAGGTCGTCTCTCGTCACCGCCGCCGGTGAGAGCGACAGGCCAAGGACCTCATGCCGGGTCAGGCAAAGCACTGCGATGAACAGGGCAGGGCCGACGAACAGCCAGGTCGGCGTCCGGTGCACGCGTTGCTGGATAGCGTCGCGATAGATGCCGAGCAGCAAGCCGAGAACCCACACGAGTTGCCAGGAAAGCAGATTGAAGAACGGCGTGCGAAGCTCGGCGATGAAAAAGGAATCGAGCGCACCGACCGGATCACTGGTTCGCCCGAGACCCCAGAGCGCAAGACTGCCGCCGAGAACGAGGGCGGGCCCCGCGCGGTACCGAAGCCAGGGAATCAGCGCCGGCGTCAGGGCGACGAAGACGACATACATCGGCAATATGTCGAAAAACGTCGGCGTATTGACCAGTAGCATCGACGCCGTCGACCAGCTGAGCGGGTGAACGATCAGCGCCTCGAAGCTCCAGTAATGGATCAGCGCGGGCGAAAAACAGGCCAGGCCGACGAGCAGAGACAAGGCCAGCGCGTGATGCCGGTAGATCAAACCGGCGCGGCGCAGTGACTGTCGTACGAGCATCATCGACGAAGACGCGCGGCGGACGTACACCAGGGCGTACATATAGCCCGACAGAAAGACGAATCCTTCCGCGGCCGAGGCATACCCGAACGGTTCGAAGGTCAGATGCTCGAGCGGGCCGCCGAGATGATCGATCATCATGGTCGCCAGCATCAGCCCACGCAGACTGTCGACGCGATGGTCTCGTCCGGCACAGGCGGTATTGGTCGCCGTGGCGGGTGTTGAGCCAACCCGGTTCAGCGTATTGGCCGATCCCGATCGTGTCGTGTCGGCCGCGTCGCCGGCGATGTCCTGTGTGTCCTTGCGCCCCATGATTGGTTCTTCTGCCCGGTCGATGGCCGTGGACGCAGCAAATCGAGGACCAGTGGGAGAATTCGCGCGATTTCAATCGTTTATCGAGGTCTTCGATATCGGTTGTAATGTGACTGTCATTTTTTTCGACAGGCGATCGAGTGGAATCGAACGCGATCGGAGCGCGGACACACAACGCTTGGCCGTGATCATCGACAGTTGATCGATGGCGCGACGGGCTGGGGCACACCATCGGAACATGGGTCAAGGACGGCGCTGCGACGAGGCCGATCGTCGCGGCGCCATTCGGCCATTGGCCTCAGAGGCCGAGTGCACTCAGACCGGGATGATCGTCGGGCCGCCGGCCCAGTGGCCAGTGGAACAGCCGGTCGGCTTCGGCAATCGGCAAATCGTTGATGCTGGCCAAACGTGTTTGCATGAGACCGTCAGCTGCGAAGTGCCAGTTCTCGTTGCCGTATGACCGAAACCATTGGCCGGCTTCGTTGTGCCACTCGTAGGCAAAGCGAACGGCGAGGCGGTCACTCCCGTGGGCCCAGAGTTCCTTGATCAGGCGATAGTCGAGCTCGCGACGCCATTTCTCGGCCAGAAATGCGCGAACCTCGTCGCGGCCGGATAGGAACGTGGCGCGGTTGCGCCAGCGTGTGTCCGTAGTATAGACCCGCGCCACACGGTCCGGATCACGCGTGTTCCAGGCATCCTCGGCGTTGCGAACCTTGCCGAGGGCGCCAGCCTCGTCGAAAGGTGGGGCGAGCGACATGTGTAGCCTCCTATGTCATGTAGACCAATCTGTCTACGTGGCAGAGCATAGAATGAGTAGACCGACTTGTCTACAATGCGCCAATGCAAGCAAGAGACACCACGCCAGAACGGCCCGGCGCTCGTGAGCGTATCCTCACAGCGGCTCGGGCCCTGTTCTACGAGCACGGGATCCGCGCGACCGGCACCAATCGCCTGATCGAGACCGCGGGGGTGACGAAAGTCACCTTCTATCGGCATTTCCCGAGCAAGGATGCTCTGGTCGTGGCGTTTCTCGACGACCGACACGAGCGCTGGCTGGCCTGGTTCGATGACGCGCTCACACGTCACGGGCGGCAGCCGCAGGCGATCGTCGGGGCGCTCGGCGAGTGGTTTGCCCGCGCCGATTATCGCGGATGTGCCTTTCTCAATACCGTGGCCGAGCAGGGCACCGTGCTACCCGACACGCATGTACGTGCGCGCGTGCACAAGCAGGCCATGACACGCCTCATCGATTCCCTGCTGCCGTCGACACCGAGGGATGATGCGCTTGCCGAACAGCTTGCGATGGCTGTTGACGGCGCCATCGCCTGGGCAGTCTTCACCGAGCCGGCGGTGGTTCTGGCATCGCTCGATCGAACGATTGCCGCGCTCGTCTCGTCCGATCGGGCGGGCCGCTGATCGCCAGGGGCATCCCGGCGCCGGTTGGCACAAACCACGGCAGGCAAGGCGCCCCGGCGCGAAACCGGTTTCGGCCCCGGGGCGCTACCCGAAGAGCCGGACTGTTTTCCCGCAATTGGGCGTTGCCGCTTGCTTGTGGGGCATAGCGACACCGCGCTCCCGCCGCCTTGTCTTGCACAAAGAGCCGCCGTCCCGTCGGGTTGCGCCCCAAAACCGGCCATGCGGCGTTGCACGGCTTGACCCTGGAATGACCAAGATCGGCGCCATGCGCCTTGCCTGGCCGGTTTTGGGGCGGCAACGCGGTCACGTGCGAAGTGTTAACAGGCCCTAGGTGGGCGAGGGGCGGGCCCAGTCCGGCAGTCGATCACGACAATAAGCGGCCGCGCTCGGTGTATCCGGGGCGTCGAAATCGGGCGTGTCCTGGCGCTTGCCGTGGTCGTACCGAGGGCAATTCCTGATCTGACCGTCGTCGTCGTAGATGACCCAGACGCCGTGTTCCTCGCCGTCGTCGTCATAGTCGCCGGCAGCCCGGAGTTCGTCGTCGGGCGTGACGACTTCCCAGTGGCCGGTACGCTGGTCGTCGTCGTAGGTGCCGCGCCAGATCAGGTCCGAATTCTTCTCGCTGATCCGCCAGGTGCCGACCCGTTGGCCCTGGCGGTAGGTGCCGCGTTCGATGACACGGCCTTGCCTGTCGTAGCTTATGTATTGGCCGTCGCGTTTGCCGTTGTCGTAGTGGAACGTCGCGGCCAGATTCCCGTCGCTATCCACGCGTTCGGCTTTACCCTGCGGCTTGCCCTGATCGTTGTAATGGCCCTGTTCGGAGCCTTCCTCGCCGCGTGCGAAGACAATGTATGACCCGGTCGGCTGGTTGTCCTGCCGGACCTGATGCTGAATGACACGGCCGTCCGGGGCGTATTCGGTCTCGCTGCGTCGATCGATGTCGAGATACCGGATCTGGCGCGTGTGAATGTAGCCTTCACGGGTGAAGCTCTCCTCGACTCGACGGCGCTCGTCGTCTTCGCCGGTGACGTACTCATGTTGCATGAGCCGGCCGGACTTGAGGTTGAATCGCTTGCGCGCAATCACGTCCTGGCTGCCGTCGTCGGCGTAGACGATTTCCCGATACAGCTTGCCGTTGCCGCTGTACTCCTTCCAGCTGCCGACCGGTTTGCCCTGGGCATAGTGATGTTCACTGAGCGGCCGATGCGGGTTGGTGGCGAAACGACGTTCCGGCCCGTCCTTCTTCGCATGGGCGTAATGGACCTCGTGCTTGAGCTCGCCGCCATTGAAATAACGAAACCAGCCGTGTGGTACGTCGTTGTGGTAGTGCGCACGCTCACGGACCACGCGCGTGTCGCCGGGGCTGGCATATTTTTCGGCGACACCTTCGCGTTTGTCGTTCCGGTAATGCGCGATATAGAACAACTTGCCCTTGATGAAGTGCTTGAACACGCCGTGACGCTTGTCGTCGACGTATTCGGTCAGGCATCTGATGTTTTCGTGTTCATCGAAACAACGCATGGTGCCATCGCGTTTGCCGTGCTTGTACTCGATCGTCGACTTGATCGACTGGTCGCGCCGGTAATCCGTGATCACCCCGTCCAGCGCACCGTTCGCATCGCGATGTCCGTGTTGTTCCTTCGTATGATCATCGAACCGATAGGCTGTGAACTCGCCGACCAGATCGGTCTCGTCATCGGTGTAATCGGGGTCGTTGATGAAAGTCCGGAGGACCTTGCCACCGTCTTCGATCGTATCGATCGCCAAGGGCCAGAGCCCGTCGTCTTGCTTCGGACCGACGGTGACCTTGTAGGCCGCCTTGTCGCGGCTCGTGAGTTCGTCGTCCAAGTCCAGCCAGTAAGTGCCGACGGCCTCGTCGGCACAGGCAGCGCCGGCCATCAGCAGCAGAGCGAGGGTGGCGAGTCGGTGCAGCTGGCGTGTCATGGCATGCCTCATCATTCATAACCCCCGAGTTCGTCCTGCCAGTGGCGTTCGAGCGGCTCGCCGGCGAAGGCGAGCCGCTTCACCGCGGCCACCCGACCCCAGAAGCGAATCGTACCGTCGGCCGCCAGGTAATCGGCCAGCGTGGTCTGTTCGGATTCCGTTCGCCACGTCTGCAGGCGATCGTTCGGTCGCGCATCGACAGGCATCGGGCGCAACGCTTTGCCCTTGTCGTCGAGAAACCGGACGCGTTTGAAGAACGTCGCACTGGCCGTGGTCGGGTCGACCGGGTGGCCGACGACATCGGCGATATTGACCAGCCAGGGCTTGTTCGTATCGGCGGTTTCGGTCTCTTGCCATTGCGGCGTACCCGGACAGCGCAGGGTGGTCGCGACCTGGATGTTGTAAAAATACCGTCGGAACCCGTCATCGGTGACCAATTCCCAGTCCTGAGTCTGCGCATCCGCCGCTTCACCGTCGGCGCGTGAGGACCGATATCGTTCCGGCTCCCGGGGTTGCCAGATCAGGGCATGATCGTTCTGTGGCGGCGCCTTGGATTCGATCCGGCAGGCCTGACCCACACCGATCGGCAGCCGCAGGCGCAGACGGTTGCGCTCGGCATCACGGGTGCTGACATCGGTCAGCGTCAGTGCCTCGTCCGGGGTGTCGCCCATGCCGTAGATGTGACGAGTGTCCGGCGGCGGTGCATTGCGATCGCGATAACGCTTGGCCTGGTCCTCGAACGTGATCTGCTGGGTATCAACATCCTTTTTGAAGCGCCAGTAGGCCAGAGGCAGGCGTCCGGCCTTGCCCTTGACCGTGTACTGGAGATGATCGGCAAGTTCGTTGTCAACGCGCGCGAGCAGGCCGTCTTCGACCGGCGAGATCGGGGCGCCGTTGCGATGATTGGTATGGCGAACCTCCAGGCCGGCATAGGATTGTGAGACGTCGAGATAGAAACCTGCGGTCCCGTTTTCGATCTCGATGTACCACTGGTTGGCCTTGTCGTCTCGCGGAATCGCGCGTACGCGGGCATCGCCGCGGCGCAGTTCGGTCGGATGATCGGTCAGCTCGATACCCGTACTCTCGCGATCGCCCATGCCCCGACGCGTGAACGTTGCTTTGACCTGATGAATACGGGACAGATCGGCCTGGCCCCAGCCGAGCGGTCGAAACGTGAGCCGCTTGCCCAGTCGGTCGTCGACCATCGCTGGCATCATGTCATCGAGCGTCATCGGCAGTTCGAGCGTCTTGCCGTTTTCGTCAGCCAGCGCCAGATCGGTGATAGCCAGCTCGCCGGTCGCCTGATGGGGTTTGATGTCGTAGGGCACCTCCAGCGTGAGCTCTTGATCGTCCGGATCGACCTTGAACATAGCGTTCTTGGATGACAGGGCCGGCTTCGAACCGTCCGACGTGGAATTGCTCGGTATCGCGGTGGTGTCTTCGTCGCTTTCGGGCAGGCTAAGCGGATAGCCGGGATCGTCCTCCTCATCGTCGGCGAGATCCACGACCGATTTGAAGCCGCCGAAACTATGCCGCTGTGAACCGGCAGCCGGGGTGTCCAGCGCCTGCATCGACAGGATCGTATGTATAGGAACGGTCCGGCCGCGGTTTTCGCCGGTCTGGTCGAGGATTATGGCCAGCGATTCGAGCCAGCCCGTATTGCGGTCCACGCGCATGCGACCGGTGAGATGGTCGATGGTCATCGTGATCTTTCCGATGCCGGACCCGCTGTCCATGGAGACCGATTCGGCACCCTCGGCGCGTGCGATGTCCACGACGATGCTGTCGCGATCGACGTCGGTGACCGTCAGCTTCACTTTCGGCAGCGTCTGGAAGCCCCCGGCAGTACGACTTGCCCCGATCTCGGCGGGCAGTGATGTGAGGATCCCCGGGGCATTGAATTGCTGCTGCCACTGGTCCAGCTGTCGGCCGAGGCGGCCTTTGAGCAGCTCGGCCTGATCCGCGTTGTTCGGTTGGCTGATCTCGATATGGCCATCGTCGTCCATCGTCAGCGAGAATCCGTCGCGTACGATGCCGAGCGTCGGATCCGTTCGATCGTCGCCGATATCGGTGCTGTCGAACAGTGTGCGATGCCCGATACGTCCGGCCATGTACTGTGGTGTCAGATGCAACGTGATGCGATCGCCGTCGCGATCAGTCACGCGATAACGGAGCACACTCTGCAATGTGACCGATTGATCGAACACGCTCTTGCCCGAGGCGAGACTGGAGCGCATGCCGATACGGTATTGATGACTGTCGCCGACCTGCGGATTGAACCGGACCTCACTGGCCGGCCGGTTCCAGACCTTGAAACCAGCCGCTGCGGCCGCGAGCACGACGGCGAGGGCGCCGGAAGTGATGAGAATACGTTTCACGAGCGGGCATCTTCTTGTGAGACCGAGCGGCCGTAAATCGCCATGCGTCGGCGCCACCGACGCATGGAACAGATATATCGCGAATCGCGCGCAACTTAGCAGCCGCTTCGAATAACCGCAGCCGCGACTCGTGCGCCATTGTCTGGCCCGCGATCAACGATCGTCCGACCGATCGGTCGAACCCGGCTGGCGCTCATGCGTCACGACACTGTCCAAGGGCATGGCGGTGGCCGGACGCCTACGCGTTGCAAGACACGAATCGCGACAGCGAACGGCATCCCGCTGGCTCGCGCTGGCAAAGGCCGCCCGGTGGGCTGGAAAGTCGGAGTCAGGTTCTGACGGCGTCTTGGAGCCTGTTGATGTTTCGTGCGAGTCCGCGCCAAGCGCTGTTTTGCGGCAATACAGCGTTCTAGCAGGCTGGCGCAGAATGACTGCGCGGCGCCTGCTACGCCTCGTCTTGCCGCAAACAGCGCTTGTCCCTTCGGGTTGGGCCGCCCATGAAAAATCGACGATGGGCGCCCGGCGGCGTTACGAGTCTGGATGGTGGCACGCCACGATCGGCAACTCGCGCCTTGCCGGACACACGGCGGCCTCTCGACGAAAAGGCGCTCGCACGAAACTTCAACAGACCTTAGGCCCCGGATCGGTTCAGCCAGGGCAGAAGCGCCAGGAAGAAGAGCACCCCGATCAGCGTCACCGCGAACCCGGCCCAGATGGCCGCTGGAAAGTCGTAACCGGCATGCACGGCCAGACCGGCCGCCGCTGCGCCGATGGCATTGGCGATGTTGAAGGCGGCCATGTTCATCGCGCCCGTCAGCGTCGGCGCTTCCGGGGCCATTTTCATCAATTGCACGGGAATTGTCGGTACCGCCGTCATCTGTATGAACCCCATGGCTGCGAACAGACATAGCAGGGCAATCGGCTGGGCGGCGGTCAACGCCATGACCGCCAATACGACAAGGGTGCCCACGAAGCCGACGAGCATGGCGCTGAAACGAAACCGATCTGCCAGATGTCCGCCGACGATATTGCCGAGTGCCATGCCGATCCCGATGAGGGCGAGCGCGACCGGCGTCATGACGGGGGCCATGCCTGCGGTTTCGGTGACCAGTGGACCGACGAAGGTATAGACCGCGAACAGGCTGGCTACCACCAGGCACACGAAGATGAGCAGGCCCCAGACCGGGCCGCGTTTCAGGGCCGAAAGTTCGCCAAGCACCGTACCGCCGGCGAAGGCCCGACTGCGCGGCAGGCAATACAGCAGGGCCGCGATCGAGGTCACCCCGAGAATGGCCATAAGCGTGTAGGCCGCACGCCAGCCGAGGATCTGGCCGAGCCAGGTGCCGACCGGAGCGCCGATGATGGTCGCCACCGTGATGCCGCCCATGACCCAGGCCACGGCCTTGCCGCTGCGATCCGGTCCGACGAGCGTGGTCGCGACCACGGATGCCGCACCGAAGTAGGCGCCCTGGGGCAGGCCGCTCAGGAAACGCGCCACGAGCAGCAGCCCGAGCCCGTTTGCCGCGGCGGTCAGCAGGTTGGCGATCACGGCGAGCACGAGCAGGGCAATCAGCAGCCCGCGCTTGTTCAGTCGGGCCGCCGCAACCGTGATGGTCGGCGCGCCCGCCATCACGCCGATGGCATAGGCGGTGATCGCGTTGGTGGCCAGCGGGACGCCCAGGTCGAGCCCGTTCGCGAACAGCGGCAACAGACCCATGCTGGCGAATTCGGATGTCGAGATGACGAAACTGCCGAATGCCAGACTGATCAATGCCCAGAGGACATGGGTGGCCGGCAGTGCTGGAGAATCCGTGGTCATGGTTCGGCGCTCGCTCTTGTATTTATCAATGCATCAACACAGAAGCCCGAGACGTCCACGGGCCTGTTAACACGTCCCGCGTGCACCGTCCCGTCGGGTTGCGCCCAAAAAACGGCCACGCGGTGTGGCACGGCTTGACCTTGGTATGACCAAGGCCGGCGCCATGCGCCTTGCCCGGCCGGTTCTTGGGCGGCAACGCGGTCCGCTAGGGAACCTCTGATCTATTCATCTACGGTCGCGCCGGTGTCTTTTGCGCGCGTCTGACAAGACGCCGCGAGCGCCGTTTGCTGAATGCAAATGAGCGAGCGGCAACGCCGCTCAGGCGCGCGCAAAAGCCCGGCCGCCAAGCGGTTTGGCCCAAAAGGCCGCGCTACGGCGTTGCATGGCTGGATCATAGAGTGGCTATGACGCGGCGCCATGCCCCTTGTATCGTGGCCTTTTGGGACTCAAACGCGACCGTGGATGAATAGATCAGAGGTTCCGTAACAGGCTCACAGACGCCTCGGGCAACGAGTCGCGATTGGCGTGTCGCGTGTTCGGCGGTTCAGGCCAGGGCGTCGCCGAAGAACGTGTCGAGCTTGTCGAAGGGAATCACGTTCACACGATCGTAGAGATCGACATGGCCGGCGCCTTCGACCCAGTGCAGCGTTTTCGGCTCGGCGGCGCGGGCATAGGCATCGTCGCTGAACTCGTGCGAATGCGCCTGATCGCCGGCGATGAACAACATCGGCCGCGGCGCAATCGTCTCGATATCATTGAACGGATAGAAGTTCAGGAAATTGACGTTGCTGGTCAGCGTCGGATGCGTGGTGGTGGCCGGCGACTGGCCGGCCGGCGTGAATTCGCCGCGTGGCGTCCGGTAGAAATCGTAGAATTCCTTGGCGATCGGATGCGAATCGGCATCGATCTCATGCGGGCAGCCGCCGGTCAGCGCGGTTTCGGCGCCGCCGAATTCGGCGTTGCGCTGGGTGCCGGCGGCTTCGATCATGGCCTGACGGTCAGCCAGGGACAGACTGTTGCCGATGCCGTTTCGGGTGGCCTGACCCATGTCGTACATGCTGACCGTGGCCACCGCCTTCAAACGGGCATCGATCTTGGCGGCACTGATGAGAAAGCCGCCGCTGCCGCAGACGCCGATCCCGCCAATGCGCGCGCCGTCGACGAATGTCTGGTTGGCGAGAAAATCCACGCCGGCGGAAAAGCCCTCGGCGTACAGATCCGGCGAAACACGATTGCGGGCGCCTTCGCTGTCGCCCCAGCAGGGCAGGTCGATGGCCAGCGTCACGAACCCGCGTTCGGCCATCTTCTGGGCATACAGGTTCGCGCTCTGTTCCTTGACCGCGCCCATGGGATGACCGACCACCAGGGCCGGATGCTGTCTGCTGCGATCGAGATCGTTCGGGACGAACAGATTGCCTGCGACCGTCATCTTGAATACGTTCTGGAAATCGACGGCCTGTCGGCTGACGTGCGCGCTCTGATAGAAATTGTCGGCATCGCTGGGCATGATGTGCTCCGTTGCGTGATGGCAGGATCGGTTGCCGTATATTCTGGTCGTCGCGGCCGGGTATCGGTAGCGCATTCCCCTGATATTCTTGCCTGATCCGATGAGGTGCCATCGAATCGGGTCAATCGGCGCTACACTGGCTGCATCGGGCCATGCAAATCGTCGAGAATCCGGATGCCAGCCGAGCGTGAATTCGAGCCGGGACAACATGCGGCCATCGGGATGGTGGACGGCATCGATCGCTGGTCACGCGGCGAATTCGACTGTACGACCGCTGTTCCAGGCCTCGGACTGTTTCGACGCGAGGCACCGATGCCGCCCGCGCATTGCATGATCGCCCCGAGCATCGTGGTCGTGGTGCAGGGCGCCAAACGGATGTGGATCGCCGACCGCGCCTATCGCTACGACGTATCCCAGTTCCTGATCACCTCGCTGGATCTACCGGGGCGTTCGGAAGTCATCGAGGCCAGTCCCGAGGTGCCCTGCCTGGGCCTCGCGCTGGCGCTGGATTCGTTTGTGCTGGCCGAACTCATCGCTCAGGGTGATGCGGCGTTGCCGCCGCGCGAACGCAGCCCGGTGGCCAGCGTCGGACTCGGCACGGCCACACCGGATATTCTCGCGCCGCTTGCGCGATTGGTGGCATTGCTCGATGAGCCGGAGGCGATTGGCGTGTTGGCCCCGTTGATCAAGCGCGAGATCCACTTCCGGCTGTTGCAGAGTGACCAGGCGGCGCGCCTGCGCCAGATCGCTTCGGTCGACGGCCACGGTTTTCGTGTAGCCCGTGCGATCGACTGGCTCAAGGCGCACTATGCCGAATCGGTACGGGTCGAGGACCTGGCCGGGAGGGCGCGCATGAGCGCGCCCACCTTTCATCATCATTTCCGTCAGCTCACCACCATGAGCCCGCTGCAATACCAGAAACAGCTTCGGCTCGACGAGGCCCGACGGCTGATGCTCAGTGAACGGCTGGACGCAGCCAGTGCGGCGTATCGCGTGGGCTATGAAAGCCCGTCCCAGTTCAGCCGTGAGTACAGCCGCCTGTTCGGCGCACCGCCCAAACGCGATATCACGAACCTCCGCTCACAGGCGGCGACCGTAGCCGGCGGTGTCTGATCGGCTCGCGGCAGGCCAGCGCGTGCCCGCGGATCGTCGCGCGGTGAGGATAACGACGGCTGCTTGCGCCGCTGATATCGGCAACGCCGGGGTACAAGCCGGTCTGTCGGCCTGTCGAGGCAGCCGTTTGTATCGCGTTCAGGCGGCATGCAAAAAACTCTCCGCGACAATAAGCACGCACCTTTGCACTGACCCGTGCGCGGCAGCGTTGCCACGACGACGCAGAGGCGACGACTTTCAACGGTTGAGCGCGACCAAAAACGACACGGATGGCGACGTGACGAGGCGAGCGGTCGAGATCACCAGCCTCTGGCGCGGGCCGGGCTATGGCGACGTATTGAGGGAGCCCACGTCACGGTTTTCGGAATCTCGATGCGGATTCGGCGTCGTATCGGCGCCGGACATGGACAATCAGCTTGATCGAGAAACCGCTCGGTGAACGAGCTACCCGAGGATGAATGATGACAAGAAATGGTGGTTTTCGATGGGCGACAGGCCTGTTGCTGGGCGGCATGCTGGCGGCGCCGGTTTTTGCCGCGCCGACCGATCAGGCGGTCTCGCTGTTCAAGCAGTACTGCATGGGCACCGATGGCGATCTGGATGCCGCGATCAAGGCACTGGATTCCTCCAAGACGTTCGGGCATCGCAGCGGTCACGACGGCGACACGATGCGCTATGCCAGTTTCACCGGGCCCAGTCATATCAATGCGTCCGTGAAGATCGGGTTTGCGACCATCGACGATCATTGCACCATCATCCTGCAAGACGTCGCGGACCCGATGGGGACCAGCCAGCAGATCGCGCAGTCGCTGGCGGCGCCGACACATGCCGAGGTGGCACAGATCAAGCCGTTCGATGACTACGGCAAGGGCGGTTACGGCATCATCGGCGATGAAAACGAGGGCGATATCCTCGTCGCGCCCTTGGCCGACGGCATCAGAAAAGGGATCGTGCACATCAATTATTTCCCGTAAGCGCCCGTGTTCGATCCCGGGCCATGGCCGTGCCGAGCAGGGACGTCGCGGTCGGCCTCGTCTTTTGACGATGGCTGAGCGATCCCGACCGGTGCGATGTGCAAGGGCAGATCTGTTCGAAACGGCGATGTAACGGGCCGGATCGGTCGTGAATGACAACGGGCCACGAGACGTCGTCGTCCCGCGGCCCGTGGCATCAACAGCGTATTGGCGCCACCGATGTGGCGGCAGTCGCGCCGGGTGAGCAACGCCTTGCGGCTTGCCGACCCGGCGAGGCTTGGCGGTCAGGCCGCGATCTGTGAGTGCGGGTCGATCACGAATTTCTTGGCTGCGCCGTCGTCGAACGCGGCATAGCCCTGCGGCGCCTCATCGAGGCTGATCGTTTGCACGTTGACTGCCTTGCCGATCGCGGCCTTGTCGTGAAGAATCGCCTGCATGAGCTGGCGGTGATAGCGCATGGCCGGCGTCTGCCCGGTGTGGAACGACATCGCCTTCGCCCAGCCGAGCCCGAACTTCATCGACAGGTTGCCGTGCTTGGCATCATCCGATGTCGCCCCTGGATCCTCCGTGACGTAAAGACCCGGAATACCGACGCGGCCACCGGCCTGGACGATTTCCATGGTCGCGTTGAGCACGGTGGCCGGTGCTTCGTGGCTGTGATTATGGCCGTGGCAGTTGGCCTCGAAACCGACCGCATCGACCGCACAGTCGACTTCCGGCACGCCCAGCACGGATTCGATCAGCTCCGACATGCTGGCATCCTGGCGCAGATCGATCGTCTCGCAGCCGAAGCTCCTGGCCTGATCCAGACGCTGCGGATTCATGTCGCCGACGATCACGCAGGCTGCCCCCAGCAGTTGGGCCGAACAGGCCGCGGCCAGGCCGACCGGGCCGGCGCCGGCGATATAGACGGTCGAACCGGGCCCGACGCCGGCGGTCACGCAGCCGTGGAAACCGGTCGGGAAGATATCGGAGAGCATGGTCAGATCGAGGATCTTCTCCATGGCCTGTTCCTTGTCCGGGAAGACCAGAAGCTGGAAGTCCGCGTAGGGGACCATGACGTATTCTGCCTGGCCACCGACCCAGCCACCCATGTCGACGTAGCCGTAGGCGCCGCCCGGGCGATCATCGTTGACGTTCAGACAGATGTGCGTATCGCCACGCTTGCAGTTACGACACCGGCCACAGGCGACGTTGAATGGGACGGACACGATGTCCCCGACGTTGATGAATTCGACGTCGCGTCCGCACTCGATCACTTCACCAGTAATCTCGTGACCCAGCACCATACCGGTCGGGGCCGTGGTCCGACCGCGAACCATGTGCTGGTCGCTGCCGCAGATATTGGTCGTGACGACCTTGAGAATGACGCCGTGTTCACAGGTGCGCCGGCCGAGGGCCAGCTGGGGGAAGTCGATCGATTCGACCGCAACTTCGCCCTTGCCGCGAAACACGACACCGCGATTGGAGGGAGAGGACATGTCAGGCTCTCGTTTCTTTTGGGGACCTGCGTTTAAAACTACCGGTTGTAATCCGTTCGATCAGTCATCCCTTTGGCTAACGACAGCCCGCTCGAATCGCTTGCCCCATCAACGTTTTGGGCCGATCGAGACGGGGTTGAAACGATCGTGTCGCGGCCGCCGGGGCCACGCAGGCAGACAGACCGGCGCGGCGAGGGACCGCGACAGGCCGTCGGCCTGGACCGGCGTGGTGCCTTGATGGTCGAGTGCGTCGGACAACATGAGCGCGCCATGACTCGTGCAATCGCAAGAGACCGGTTCCCTTGTGCGTGATCCATCACACGTCCGGTGAGGCATCCGAGCGGATGATCCGGTCCGTGACCACCGGGCCGGGCGTGCATTCAGGTATGGCATTGCGCCCAGACAGTCCCCGCGCGGCATCCAGGGCTGCGCGTGTCTTGAACTGACAACACCGATTCGGTTGTCGAGGAAAGATGCCCGTTGCGCGGGCGGGTCTGTCACGGTCGATGACCGACCGATATACGCCGCTCAGCGTGCCATGGCATCCGATGGCGACCGGCGTGGCGGCCATCGCCGATCTGCCGGACAGGAACGATGTGTCTGATATCGATGCGTCGGTTTTTTTTACATCGGCGGAGAGATGGTTTTATAACTTTATGATTTTGAATTAGAAAACTAATGGCCCGTTATTTGCGACCGTATGTTTCCGTGTTTCAACGAACCTTCCGGAAGTACAGCGGATGTTGCAGGGATCGATCAAGAGGACGTTCTGGGCGGCCATGGCGCTGTGTCTCAGCGTGAGTGCCGGTGCCACGACCATCGGCTACGACAACGCGATGGACGCCAACGGCGTGGCGAAATCGGCCGTGACCGGGGTGACGACCGTGGATTTCAACCACGGTTGTGGTTATGCGCGCTGTACCGGCAATTACGCGATCCGTACCGGCCGTGTCGCTAATGCTTACAGTGCCCCGCGCCTCGACGATGCCGGCCCGAACGAAACCCCGTTTCTGAGCGCCCCGGCCACTATCTTTGCCGATTCGACAGCTTCAACCTACACACTCGGCCAGACCGCAAACTATTTCGGGCTGCTCTGGGGATCGATTGATCCCTTCAACGTCATCAGCTTTCTCGACAACGGCCGGATCGTCGCCCGCTATACCGGCGGCTCGCTCACCGAGTCGTCCCGGTCGAGCGACCATCCACTGGCGATCGGCGACAGCGCCTATGTCAACTTTTTCGATCTGCCGGCGTACGACAGCATCCGGTTGACCAGTCCGGAGACGGCTTTCGAGACGGACAATCACGCCTACGGCACGGTGAATACGGCAAGCGACGTGCCCGAACCTGGCGCCCTGGGTCTGTTTGCGTTCGCGCTCGTCGGGCTGGGCGCGCTGGTGCGTCGTCGCGCCCCGTATTGAGCGCGCGATACCCAGCCCGTTTCGCCGACGACGCGACGCACGGATAATGATGACGCGGGGCCGTGGTCGACGTGTCGGTCATGATTTCGAGTCGTTGCCGAATGATTTGTACCTCCGTAGCGCCGGCGTGGCTGGATGGGCCGGTCACACGCGGACTGGTGACGTGTCTGAGCTGTCCCGCCGCCAAGAGGCAACGACACCGCACGCCGTGCCGGCTGATTGGCGGACGAGCGCCGACCGGCCGCCTGACGGGGCACGGGCGCCAAAACGAGATCGCGGGTTTCAGGGCGTCGTTGGCGCTGGACGGGCCCGCTTTGGGAGAAATGCTTATGGTGACCGCCGTCTATTCCTGTCGAGATGCCCAGGGCGGACTCGTCGAACACCGCGAGGAATTGGCCAGTCCGCGCGACCTGCAGGCATTGTTCGCGCGTTATCCCTGGCAGAACGAGTACTTGCCGCTCGAACGGGATGAGGCCGGCGGCGGCCTGTTCTTTCAGGCGGGTAACAGCAAGCGTCGCGCCAGCTACCAGTTCGTGCCG
This sequence comes from Salinisphaera sp. Q1T1-3, assembly GCF_003602005.1. Classification (GTDB taxonomy): domain Bacteria; phylum Pseudomonadota; class Gammaproteobacteria; order Nevskiales; family Salinisphaeraceae; genus Salinisphaera. The sequence goes on from NZ_QZWD01000002.1 coordinate 290,969, forward strand.
TTCGAGCGTGGCCTGGGCTGGCTGCATTTCGAAGCCGTGCTCAAGCCGGGCCTGTTCGGATGGCTCGGTCGACGTGCGGTATTCGTCGATTTCGATCGTGTCTCGACCAGCGAAGCCAAGCACCGAATTCGCGAACTCTTCGACTGCGATATCGAAACACTGTTCGAGCGCCATCGCGATTGTTGAAGACAAGCCACGGCCGGCCCGAAGGTATCTCGTGGCTTGGTTGGAGCGCTCCGTTGCCGGCGGTCGGCGGCGCCCGCCGAGGCGCGAGTCGCCGCCCGAGCCCGGCCGTGAGCCAGACGCGCGGTGTCTCGGAATGCCTGACCGTGGATTAAATCGGCGGGCGCAAAACGGGGCAGTGATCGTAGGCCTGCAACGCGCACGATTGTCGGCACGCGACGGCATCATGACGACACGCCCGGGCGAGACGCCAAGATCGTGGTTCGCCCGGCGGGGCGAATACCGGCCGCGCCGTCAGACCTGACTTGCCAAGCCGTGCCGTCGTGTCGTTTCATCACGCGCGACGCGACGGGGCCGAGGCGCGTCGTCATCGATTCACGGATTCGCTCGCCGACGCGGCGGGATGGCCGGGGGGCCTGACATGCTTTCTCATCGCAAACGCGAACGTTGTGTCGCGATTTCCTTGACTGCACTGGCCGGCTATGTGGATGCGCTTGGTTTCATATGGCTGGGCGGATACTTCATCGCGTTCATGAGCGGCAACACGACGCGATTGGGTGTTGGCACGGTGAGCCCGGCCTCGGATGCCGGCATTCCGCTGGCCCTGATTCTGCTGTTCGTCCTGGGTGTCATGTGTGGCTCACTCATCAACCGTCGGGTCGGGCGCCACCGACGCGTCGTCATCATGGGCGGCGTGACAGGCCTGCTGCTGCTGGCCGCATGTTGCCAGAGCCTGGATCATCATATCCCGGCCGTCATCTGCATGGCCGTGGCCATGGGGCTCGAGAACACCGTGTTCGAGCGTAACGGTGAGGTCAGTCTGGGCGTGACCTACATGACCGGTACTCTGGTCAAACTCGGCCAGCGGCTGACGGCGCTGGTGCTGGGCGAGGATCGGTGGGGCTGGTTCTGGTATTTCCTGCTGTGGTGCGCGCTGCTGTTCGGCACCGTGCTCGGCAGTATCCTGTATCTGCATCTGGGCCTGGCTAGCCTGTGGCCGGCCTCATTGTTCGCCGCCATGGTGACCGTCGCGGTCGCCCGCTATGTCGCGCCGCCGCCGACGGCCTGAAGTCGACTCGTCGCCGGTAGCGGTTCCGACCGCGGCGGCCGGCCACCGTGAAGCACTGACGATGCGCCACGGGCCTGATCGATGTCGGCGACCCGGGCCTCGTTTCCGGGGCGGAAGATGCCGATTGTCGATTCGGGGGCGATGCCCATCGAAGCACAAGACACGGGGACTCGAAGATACCTGGCCGCGATGCCCGTCGCTTACGATCGGCAACGCGGCGCCGGCCAGCGTCTTCGTTCGTGCCGCATTCATTCGCGCGTGTCTATAGTCAACGAAAACATGTTGATGCTCTTCGGAAAGATCATGTCGTATCCGCGTTTTGTCAGCGTTTTATCGATTGCCGCCGCGGGTTGTCTCGCGGCGGGTTGTGCGACCAGTCGGTCGGCAGACTCGTCGCATGCCGGGGCACCGGACGATGCCACCCAGGCGATGTTTGATTATCTGTTCGCGAACAGCGCATCGTCGGATTCGGTGGCGACGAAAGCGACGTACTGTGTGGGGCTCGGGACGCGGCCGGATCTGGCTGATCCGTCGCCGGCCCTGGTCAACGCGCTTGCCAGCGAAGCGCGGACAACCGTGGTGCCGGCGTCACAGTGTCAGGCCGGAACGCAGGCCACGGACGCGGCCGGCCAGCCGGCGATGATCTTTCATGTCGATCCGGTCTCGCAGTCCGGTGGCAATGCCTACGAGTATCGTGCCGGCTATTACGAAGGCAATCTCGGCGGCGGCACGGGGCATTACCGGGTCGAATTCAGCCACGGGGCCTGGCATGTCTCGCCGATCGGTGCGCCGGTCATGTCGTGACCCCGCGACCGTGTCAAGAACCCGCGTCAGGGCGTATCGTGACGTGATAGATCGCCAGCGGGGCAACCCGAAGGGACAAGCGCTGTTGTGCGGCGATACAGCGTTCCAGCAGGCTGGCGCAGAATGAGCTACGCCTCGTCTTGCCGCAGAACAGCGCTTGGCGCGGACTCGCGCGAAACATCAACAGACCCTAGGAAAAAGCGTCCGGCGCCCGTGGTTTGACGGCGGGTACAACGATCGGCGCGCCGTCGCGGGGCGCGTTTATCACATCCGCTTCGATCCCGTAGAGCGCCTGCGCCAACGCCGGTGTGACCACCGCGCCCGGCTTGCCGCTGGCATGAATGCGGCCACGGCGCATCGCCACCAGCCGATGCGCATAGCGCACTGCAAGGTTCAGATCGTGCATCACCATGATCACCGTGCGGCCGGCGGCGGCACTGTCGCGTATGCAGCCCAAGACGTCCATCGCGTGCCCCGGGTCGAGCATGCTGGTGGGCTCGTCCAGCAACAGGACGGATGTGTTTTGGGCCAGCGCGGTGGCAAGCCAGGCCCGTTGTCGCTGGCCGCCGGACAGCTCGGCGAGACGGCGCGCCGCCAGTGCGGTCATGCCGGTCTCTGCCAAGGCTTGCTGCACGGCTTGTTCGTCCGCTGTCGACCATTGATGAAACAACCCCTGATGCGGGTGCCGCCCGAAACGCACCAAACCGGCGACGCTGAGGTCGTCCGGGGCTTCAGGGGCCTGCGCCATCAGTGCGATGCGGCGCGCGACATCGCGCGGGCGACGTGTCCATACATCGACATCGTCAAGCAGCACGCGACCGGCCGTCGGGCGATGTAACCGGGCGATCGCATGCAGCAACGTCGACTTGCCGCAGCCGTTCGGTCCGACCAGGGCGACGATCTCGCCGGCCGCCACCTGCAACTCGACGTTATCCACGGCCGTGTGCGCGCCGTATTCGACCGTCAGATTCTCGACTTGCAACGTCATCAGCCGATCTCGCCCGTTCTTCGATACAACAACCACAACACGAATAGCCCGCCGAACACGCTTGTCAGCGCGCCGGCCGCGATTTCATTGGGCGCGGCAATCACGCGGGCCAGCGTGTCGGCCACGAGCACGATCAATGCGCCGATGAGTGCGGCCACGAGCACCGGCACGCGACCGGGCCCGACCAGATGCGAGGCCGCCACCGGCGAGGCCAGAGCGACAAAGCCAACCGGACCGCCGACCGGGCCGGCGATGCCGACAGCCAGGCCCGACAGCAATGCGGCCACCGTCAGCGCCAGCCATTGATCGCGTTGCACGTCCGCGCCGAGCGCGCGGGCTGTCGTCAGGTCGAAGCCGAGAAGAACCAGTCGCCTGCCGAGTGCAACCGCGACCGCAAGCGCCAGCGTGACCGGGATGACGGCGATCCGCAGGCGTGAGAAATCAGCGCCCAGCAGACTCCCCAGACTCCAGTTGTAGACGGCCGTCGCGTGATTGACGGCCAGCACGGACATGCCCATGTCGACGATCGAGCGCAGCAGAATCGACAACGCGATCCCGATCATCAGCACCCGGAAACCGCGCATTCCGATCCCGCCGGACAGGCCCACGAGCACAATCGCAGCCGCGAGGGCACCGATCGGCGCGATCCACCATGGACCGAGCCCGCTGCCGGGCACGCAGAAAACCCAGACCATGACCGCCAGCGTCGCCCCTTCGTTGATGCCGAGAATGGCCGGCGTGGCCAGCCGGTTGCGGGCGACGGTCTGGATCAGACAACCGGCTGCCCCGAGCGCGGCGCCGATGACGAGCGCATCGCAGACACGTGGCAGGCGCAGCCCACGTACGAGAAACACGCGGCCACCGTCGCCGGAACCGAACAGAGCGGCCAGCGCCGTGCGAGGCGACAGACCGCCCGGCCCGGTGGCCAGACACAACGGGATCGCGGCGATGATCGTGACGACGAGCGCCAGGCCAGTCAGGCGGGCGCGCACCTGGCCGGCCTCGCGAACGTGTGCCGCGCGACGTATCGGCTGCCTCGTCAAAACCCGCTCCCAGTGGTCGAACACGGCCGGGATCGACGACCGCGTACGATGGCGATCATCGCGGGCGCGCCGAGCAGGGCGACGACCGCACTCACCGGCGCCTCGTAGGGCGCCAGGATGCGGCGGGCGATGATATCGGCGAGCAGCACGAGCCCGGCGCCGGCCAGAATCGAGGCGCTGACTTCCGCGATCGGGCGCCGGCCGATCAGCCACCGGGCGACGTGCGGCGCCAGCAGACCGATGAACGCGATCGGGCCGGCCAGGGCCACGGCCGAGGCGCTGGCCAGCGCCACGACGCCGACCACGGCAAGACGAATCCACGCTGGGCGATGGCCCAACGCGCGGGCTGCGCGATCGCCCAGCGTCAACGCCGAGAGCGGCCGCGCCAGCATCACACCGCCCGCGAGAGCCCCGATCAGGCCCGGGAGCACGCTGGCCATCATCGACGGGCTGGCACCGACCAGCGCCCCCTGAATCCAGAAGCGATACTCATCGAAGGCGAGCTGGTGCGTGGTCAACATGACGGCCGTCACTCCGTACAGGCTCGCCCCGATCGCGGCCCCCGCCAGAATCAGGCGCAGCGGGGTGACCGTGCCGCCCAGATGGGCCAGCAGCAGCACCAGCGCACACGCGCTCGCCGCGCCAAGAAAGGCCGCGCTCAGATAGCCGGCGCCGCTGTTCAGCCCGAACAGACTGATTCCGAGGACGACTGCCGTGGCCGCACCGGCGTTGATGCCGAGAATCCCCGGCTCGGCGAGCGGATTGCGCGTCGCGGTCTGCAGCAACCATCCGGCCAGGCCCAGAGCCCCGCCGACCAGCAGGCCGGCTGTTGCCCGGGGCAGACGCAGTGTGGTCACGATGCGCGCGATATCCGCCGCAGTGTCGGGCGGCGCCCGGCCGGTCAGGTAGGCCAGGCTCGCGCGCAGGCCGTAGTCGCCGCCGCCGACTGTCAGTGAAACCATGAAGACCAGGCCGACAAACGCCGCCAACAGGACCAGCGCGCCGGGGATCGATGTGTCTGCTCGGGGCCGGTGCCTCACGATCCGAGGATCGTGCGTTGCAGGGTATCCAGAATTGCCAGCGCGGCCAGCGGACCGCCGCGGCTGGTCCAGAGCGCGCCGTCGACGCCGAAGGCGTGACCGTTCTCGACCACTGGCAGGGTCCGGAAAGCCGCCGAGCGTCGGGCCTCGGCCAGGGCGGCCTCGGGGGCTGCATCGAGCAGACCGACATAAAGCCAGTCGGCGTTCAGCCGGCGCATGGCCTCGAGGCTGAGCGGGCGCGTGTGGGCGCTGCCGGGCTGTTGCTGGCTGGGCGGGCGCGACAGCCCGACATCGGCGAGCACCTGGCTGGCGAAGGCATCGCGCTGCATGGTCATGGGGCCGCGCGGATTCCAGCGAACGATGCTGACTGTCTCGCCCGCGCGATCGCCGAGCTCCGCACGCAGCGCGGCTACCCGGTCTTGGTAGCGCTGCATGAAACGATGCAGTCGGTCGGGCCGACCCAGTGCCGCAGCCACCCGTTCCAGGCTCTGTTTCCAGTCGTCGTCATGGGTCGAGGTGACGACCGTAGGAGCGATGCGCCGCAGTTGGGCGATGAGTCGTGCATCGGTGAAGCCGCCGGCCAGGATAAGGTCCGGCCCGGCTTCGATGACCCGGCCCATCGCAGGTTGCAGGAACTGCCCGAGACTCGGGATCTGTTCGGCGGCCGGGCCGAGATAGCGTGGGGCCCCGGACATGCCCCGTCCGTCGAGCCGACCGACGGGGGTGACCTCAAGCGCGAGTGCGGCCCCGAGATCGCGTTCGCCGAGCGCGAGCACGCGTTGCGGCTGCTCGGGCACGTCGACCTGTGTCCCCGTGGCATCGACGATCTCGCGTGCGGTGGCCGGGCCGGCCAGGCACAGGAGCAAGAGGCCGAAGACAAGCGTCGGCGCATGCGGCGCCCAGCGATCAATCCACATCGAAGGCATCCATCACCTGATGACGCTCGGCATGATAGCGCTCCTCGGTGAGTTGCGATTTCCAGTACGGTACCGCATACATGGCCTCGCGCGGCCAGCCGCGATCCCGCAGCATCCGGCGCAATGCGATGACGGTCGCGTTTTCCCCGGCCACCCAGGCAAAGCCGTGTTCGGGGGCCGGCGCCTGCGCGATGATCTGCGCGCACCAGGCGTGATCGACCCGGCCGTCGGCCGGCCCATAACGCCAGTGCAGGCTAATACCCGGCGCTACGTGCGGCAGTCGAGCCGCGTCGTCTTCGTCCGGCACATGGATGAAGACATCGCCCCGGGCTGTATCGGGCAGGCCGGCAAGCAGGGCTTCGATCGCCGGCAGCGCCGAGAGATCCCCGACCAACAGATAATACGGCGCCGCTGCCAGCATGGGCATCGGCCCGCCCGGGCCGGCCAGTCCCACGGTCGCACCGCTCGTGGCGGTCGCCGCCCAAGCGGCAGCCGGGCCGTCGTCGGCGTGCATCACAAAATCCACGCTCAGGCGGCAACGTGCCGGGTCGACGTGACGGACCGAATAGGTGCGCACGATCGGGCGCGGCCGATCCGTGGGCCAGACAGGACCGTCCGCGGTGACGATCGGCAGCGCCGGTTGCGTCTCTCCGGCGGGAGCGAAGAACAGCTTGATGTGGGCCCCGGGGCGGTCGAGCGGGAAATCGGCGAGTGATGCGCCGGCCAGCACGATTCGCCGGCGATGGGCCGACACGGCCTGATTGTCGGCGACCTGCAACAGGGCCGGTGGACGACGGGCGACGCTCATCGGGGGGCTGTCCCGGTCGCGAGCTCGGCCCGTCGCCGGTTGGCAGTCCACTGGCCGAGGCCGAAGCACAGCCCGCGCCGGAGCGCTTGGCCGTGATCGGCACCGGGTATGAGTTGCGGAATCACTGTCAGATCGGCCCGCGATGCCAGGCGCGCACCAAGCCAGCGGGCGTTATCGACCATGCGCCGCTGTCGTTGGCGCAGGGCACGGGCCGGAGCATCCGCGCCCAGCGGCCCGACAGGTTGTTCGGCGGCACCCACGGTTACCAGCACATGGGCGCGACGCCTGCGTTCGGTCTTCGCGCGAGCATAGGTCGCGATATAGGGCTTGTAGCTGTCGTCGGCCCACCACAGTGCCGGTGAGGCGATCCAGTAATCGGTGAACACGGCGGGTTTGTCCATGAGCAGCGTCAAGACGGCGAGGGCGCCGAGCGAATGCCCGAAGACCGCCAGACGGGAGGCGTCGATCGCGATCCGGCCGGCCACATGCTCGAGCACGTCGTCGATCACGAAATCGGCGAAACGCGAGGCCCCGCCGCTACCGGGATAAGCTGGGTCGGCTATTGGCGTGAAATCGTGATAGCGCCGCACGATATTGAAATCACGGGTGTTCGGATAGCCGATACCGACCAAGACCACCTGTTCGGACAGTCCGCGCGTGGCAAGCCACTCCCGCGCGAGTGAGGCCGTGTGATTGCCATCGAAGACGACCAGCGCAGGAAAACCGCCGGCGGGTGCCGGTCCGCGCGGCCGATGTACGGCGATCTCATAACACTGCCCGGTCGCGGTATCGATGCGATAGGTGGTTTCGAAGGCATCGTCGGCTGCGGCCGTGGCGGCCGGATGAATCACAGAAGACACGATACGATCCTCGGGTACGGCGCCCCGTGCGTCCCGGACGGCGCGCGGGTCGTGCCCGGGCCTGTTGATGTGTCGTTCGAGCGCCGTCCTCGAAGGGGCGCCGTATGCCTGCCACAGCTGGCACCACGGGCTGTCAACACGAACCGAACCGCCGTGCGGCGGGCCATTTCGTGTGAGAAGAGACGCGCCGGGCTCGGTGTGGCGGTGCGACATGCGAGAACGGCAACACCGCATGACGGGATCATGGCCCGCTGTTCGACGGCTATCATCGAGAAATCCGCCGTGCGGTTGGGCGCGTTTTCCTTTCCATTGGGCTCATCACTTGATCTTTGCTCGCGTCTTGCACGGGAAATTCTCGGACGCCAGGGTCGCGATTGGGCTTCGTGTGTCACACGCTCTAGGGCCTGTTGATGTGTCGTGCGAGCGCCGCGTTGGCACCACAAATCATGTCCGGCAAGGCGCGAGTTGCCGATCGTGGCGTGCCACGATCCAGACTCGCAACGCCGCCGGGCGGGATTTGTGGCCCAACCCTTCGGGACAAGTGCCCCCAAAATCAAAAACACGACGGCAATCCAGCGTTCTAGCACGCTGGCGCAGAATGACACGCTATGCGTGCTATGCCTCGTCTTGCCGCAAAACAGCACTTGGCGCGGACTCGCACGACACATCAACAGGCCCTAGAAGTCATAGCGCAGTGAGGCAACGGCGTTGCGCGGTGCGCCATAGAAATTGAAGGTGCCCTGACTGCCCACGCGGTTGTAGTACGACTTGTCGAGAATATTGTTCACGTTGACCTGACCGGACAGATGTGACGTGAATTGATAGCCCACAAGGGCATCGACCGTGGCATATCCCGGTGCCTCGACCCCCTGCAGCGAGGAGAAATCGCTGACCGCGGTCACGCCCACGCCGGTTTCCAGGCCGCGCAGCGGGCCATTGTCGAACGTGTACTTGCCCCAGAATTCGAAACTGTGGCTGGGCATCAACAGGAACGTCGTGGCCGCATCGCCGCGTTCGACGTCGGTGTGCAGATAGGTGTAACCGGCCGATAGCTCGACGGCACGAATCGGCTGGCCGCTGATCTCTGCTTCGATACCGCGCACTTCCCGCTTGCCGATGGCCGCCGAATAGGACTCGCCCACGACACCGGCGGCGAAGTTGCGGTCGATCATCTTGAAGGCACTGAGCCGCGCATTGAGTTCAGCGTTGAAATAGCTGCCCTTGATGCCGGCCTCGTACTGGGTGCCCTCGCGCGGTTTGATCAGTTCGCCGTCCCGGTTGTAATCGGTCTGCGGATTAAACACCTCAGAGATGCTGCCGTAGAGCGAATGATGGGCATCGAGGTCGAAGACCAAACCGCCATAGGGTGTGAATTTGCCGTTGTCGTCACGCCGGCCGGTCGCGCCGGATCGGTTGTCTTTATAGGTCAGCTTGTAACGCGACACGCGGGCGCCGCCGATGAGTGCAAGACGGGCGAAGGGGCGTAGCGTGAGCTTGGAATACAGACCGATTTCGTCGAGTTCGGTCGAGTTGTCGCTGACGCGGCCGCTGTCCAGTACGTCGACGTAGGCGAGATCGTCGAATCGGTCGGCGTCGATTGTGCCCAGCCGGGCCCGGCCGCGCCGGGTGTCGGTATCGTAGTGCTTGTAATCGACGCCGGCCACGGCCTCGCTGACGTTGCCGAACGTCGAGAAGGGCTGGCTGTAACTGGCATCGGCCGAAAGTGCGGTCTGATCGATATCGCCGCCGGTTGCGGCTACGTCCAGTGTGTTGTCGTCGGCCACGCCGCTGCCGCCGAAGGCATAGTTGTAATCGGCGTGGCGATCGGAATAACGCACGCCGAGACGTCCATAACCGCCGCTTTCGAATCGATGGGTCAGTTCGAAGACGGCGTCGTCGCTGCGCGAGTCGAAATCATTCCAGCGCGCGCCGAAATAGGTATCGCGTTTGACGTCCAGCAGGTTGCCGTCGGTGTCGGTAGCCAGCCCGTTGTTGACGGAAATATCCCGCTGCTGGTGCAGGAAGGCGAGCGAGACCTGGGTGTCGGCCCCGATCGCGTAGTCGAGTGTGCCGTAGAACGTCTGGCTGTCGCTGTCGTTGTGATCCACGAAGCCGTCGGTCCCGCGATCCGCGGCGACCAGCCGACCGCGCAGCCGGCCGTCCGCCGTCAGCGGGCCGGAGATATCGCCTTCTTCATAATGCTGGTTCCAGCTGCCGTAGCGGCCGATCAGATGCCCTTGCAACTCGTCGGTGGGCCGCTTGCGCACCAGATTGATGATGCCGCCCATTTCGCTCGTACTGTTGAACAGGCCGGACGGTCCGCGCATGACCTCGACGCGATCGAAGGCCGCCAGGTCCGGCAGCGTGCCGTTGATGCTGGCCATCGGCGCCGGTAGTCCGTCGATGTTGTACTCGTCGTACTCGTAGCCGCGCGAATACACCGAGGAACGCCCGGCATCGTTGGTCAGAATGCGCAGGCCCGGTGTCTTCTCGGCCATCTCGTCGAGTGTGTCGAAATTGCGATCGGCGATCAGTTCACGGGGCACGACGCTGATCGATTGCGGGATGTCGCGCAGGGCGGCCGGTGTCTTGGTACCGACGGTGGCCGCGTCGACGGTATAGCCCCCGGTCTGTTCCGAGGGCGGCATGTTGTAGAGGCGATTGCCCTCGACCGTGATCGGGACCAGGTCGACGGTGCGTTGGGCATTTTCTGATGCGGCGGCGGCCGATGCGGGCGGCTGAGCGGCGCGTTCGTCGTCACGCGATGGAACACGCGTGTCGACGGCCTGGGCCGCTACGAGCGCCGGCCAGCTCAGGCCGATCATCAGTCCACCGAGCATTACGCCGCTGGCTCCATCTCGTCGCATATCGTCCCCCGTTCCCTGAACTGTCGCGCGCGGTGGCCTGACGCCGACCGGCATGAATGAGATTGTTTTGCATTCGCATCTAGCGCCACGCATTATTTCAGACCTGTGGTGCCTCTGACCTTTGGAAAAAGCTCAACATGTCGATACTTCCGCGTTCCCCCGGTACGGATCGGCTCATCGACACCGCCGAGCTGGCCCGGCACGCGGCAACGCTCGGCCGCCACTATGCGTTGCACGGGTCTGCCGGCCAGCCGCCGTTGTCGGGGCATTTCGATGTCGCGACGCTGCCGGGCGGCATCCTGTTGCGACATGCGCGTGTCACCAATCGCTGCGACATGCGCTGCAGCGCCGAGGTGGCGCCGGGGATCAAACTGATTCTGCTGCTGGGCGGGCCGATCGATGTGTGTTTCGACGGTCGGGCGCTCCCGGCCATGCCCGGTGATCGACGCGGCTATTGCGTGGACGTGCGAGAACCAGTGCGTTTCGATCGTCGGGCGCGTGCCGATACGACCGAATGCAGCCTCACACTCACGCTGCCGGGCGACTGGCTGGAAAGACGATTGGCGCTGCTGGCCGATCGACGTCACTCGCAGCCGACCGACGGCCTGTGCGATGGCGGTCTCGAGATTCGCGGCTGGCAACCCTCGGCGGCGTTATGCGCCGAGGCGGCAGGCGTGTTCGGACCCGTCACGCGCGATACGCCGGTGTCCACGGTCTATCGCGAGAACCTGGCCTGGAGTCTGATCGCCGAAGCGTGGCCGGTATTGCTCGAGCAGGCGGCGCGACGTGATGTGGCGGACACGGCACTCAAGCGCGCGACGCGCCTCGATGCCCTCGTTCGCGACAACGCACATCAGCCGATCTGCTTGGAGAGGCTGGCCCGCCGGATCGGCATGAGCCGTGCCAGTCTGCAGCGACATTTTCGGGCGTTATACGGCATGAGTCCGCAGCGTTTCATGCGACGGCGGCGCCTGTACGCGGCGTTCCAGGCACTCGCCCGCGACGGGGCCAGCGTGAGTACGGCTGCCGGGGTCGCCGGTTACGGCGAGGCGGCGAATTTCGCGACCGCATTCCGCCAGATGTTCGGACATCGTCCGCGCGATATCGGCGCGCGTCACTAGGGCGTGTTGATGTCTCGTTGGAGCGCCGTGTTGGTGCCACAAATGGAGTCCTGCAAGGCGCGAGTCGCGGCCCATCTTCCATTTCAGGGCGCACTTGACGCGGACTCGCACGACACATCAACAGACCCTCGGATGCGTCGTCACGAGATAGAGCGTCGCGCCGCCGGCCTGGATGCGGCCGGCCAGGGCAGACGTGTGTGGCGTGCGATTTGCACGGTCGCGCGTGGGCTGCCGGCCAGGCGGGGCGACGCTCGCACCTTGTCGCGGCGTCTTTGAAAAGCAGGTGATTCAGAAGGGTCCTGTCGTCGTCACGCTGGAAAACGCGCGGCCGGCAACGCTATCGCCAAGGCTTCGGGTGGGCCCGGCAAGGACACGCCCGAGTCACACCGACGCAAGCTCTTTTGATGTCGATGACCGGCGACTGGCACGGCGACGGGGATAGAGGCGGTCCCCGCGGCGGGTAGCGAGGCCGATGCGGCGGCATACAGTACCCACCGCGTCGGAGACCGGATCAACGCGCCGACGCGGACTTGCCATGCGTTATCGATGCACGGCGATCCGGGGGCCGGCGCGTCGTCACGCCTGTGGCCTACCAGGCATAGGCCATTGGCGCTTCGCCGCCGGGACCGGGCCAGATCTCATCGAGTCGGGCGAGCGTGTCGGCCGAGAGTTCCAGATCGATCGCCTCAAGGTTCTGTTGCAGATGCTCGATCTTGCGCGGGCCGACGATGGCCGCGGTGACGACCGGATTGTGCAGCAGCCAGGCGAGCGCGACCTGGGCCGGCGCGGCGCCGATTTCGTCGCAGAGCGTCTCATAGGCCTCGACCTGCGGACGCAGTTGTTCGAGCTTTTCGTCCATGCGGTCACCGCTGCGCCGGCCTTCCTTGTACTTGCCGAGCGCACCGGCCAGCAGGCCCTGGCCGATCGGACTCCACGGAATGAGGCCGATCCCGTAGGCACGCAGCGCCGGGATCATTTCCAGCTCGATCGTGCGCTGGGTGAGGTTGTACAGGCTCTGTTCGGATACCAGCCCGAGAAAATGCCGTGCCTGGGCGGCACACTGGGCGCTGACCACGTTCCAGGCCGCGAAGTTGCTGCTGCCGACGTAGCTGATCTTGCCTTCGCGGACGAGCTGTTCCATGGCCTGCCAGATCTCCTCCCACGGCGTATTCCGATCGACGTGGTGCATCTGGTACAGATCGATATGGTCGGTGCCGAGCCGTTTCAGGCTGGCTTCGCAGGCGCGGCGGATATGGAAGGCCGACAGGCCGCGATCATTGGGGCCGGTCTCCATCGGCTGATAGACCTTCGTGGCCAGCACGATCCGGTCGCGCTTGCCGGTCTGGGCCAGCCATTGGCCGATGATCTCTTCGGAAATACCGTAGCCCTTGTCCATGTCCGGGCTCTGCGGGCCGCCATAGACATCGGCTGTATCGAAGTGGTTGATGCCGCCATCGAGGGCGGCATCCATGATGCGAAACGATTCCTTCGCGTCGGTCAGCTCACCGAAGTTCATGGTGCCGAGCGTGAGCGGGCTGACCTTCAGTCCGGTCCGGCCCAGGTTTCTGTATTGCATGCGGATGGTCCTTAGGCGTGGAAGAAAATGACGATCATCACTCGCAGCGACCGTCGGTTCAGACGTCCTTGCCCATGAAATCGTGCACGATGCCGAATATGCTCTGGCCGCGGGGGCTGGCCATATCCGGCTCGGCCGATTGCAGGATGTCGGCGACTGAGGTGACGATCGCACCGGCGCGCTCGATACGGCGTAGCGCGGCCGCTTCGGCCCGTGCCGAGCGCCCGCCGCAGGCCTCGATCGCGACCACGATGCGATAGCCGCGGGCGATGCCGTCGAGGGCCAGATACTGGAGCACGGCCTCGCTCGAATAACCGGCGATGACGAGGGTCCCGCGGCCGGTGGCCGTCAATGCCGTGGCGAAGTCGGCATCGTCGAACGGCCGCGCCACCGTCCGCGTGAAGCTGTTCGCCTGGCGTGCGTGGGCGGCCAGCTCGGGCAAGTGCTGCGCCGGCTTGCCGTCGACGCCCACCAGGCTGAAGAGCATCGGGCACGCCAACACATCCGCAGCCCGGGCCAGCGCTTCGGCGCCTGCCGCGATCGCCTCGCCCGAGTGGGTGCGGCTCTTGTGCACCAGCGCGGGCTGCAGATCAGCGAAGACGATGGCCGTATCGGCGGCTTCGAGCGTCGCCATGCGATCAGCGTGCGACATAGCCGCCGTCCACGGCGATCACATGGCCGACCACGAAGCTGGACGCATCACTGCACAGCCAGAGCACGGCGGCGGCGACTTCCTCGGCCCGGCCGAGTCGCTTGATCGGCACGTCGCGCATCATGTCCTCGATGACGCCTTCTTCGGCGTTCTTCATGTCGGCGACCATCGGCGTGTCGATGATGCCGGGGGCGACGGCGTTCACGCGGATGCCGCGGGCCGCGTAATCGAGACCGGCGGTCTTGGTCAGGCCGTGCACGCCGTGCTTGGCGGCATGATAGGTCGCACGCCCCGGCACGCCCACGAAACCGCCGAGCGAACTGTTGTTGACGATGGCGCCGGACTCCTGCTCGCGCATCTGGATGAGTTCGTACTTCATGCAGGCGAAGATGCCGCGCAGGTTGATCGACTGCATATGGTCGAAATCGTCCAGCGAGATATCGGCGAGCTCGGTCGCATCGGCCTGGATGCCGGCATTGTTGAAGGCCATGTCGAGGCTGCCGAATTCGGCCACGGCGCGCTCGACCGCCTGCTTGACCTGACTTTCCTCGGTCACGTCGCAGGTGATGCCGATCGCTTTGTGGCCGGCCTCGGTGAATCGGGCGACAACGGTTTCCAGCTCATCCGGATCACGGTCGACGAGGGCGACGTTGGCGCCGGCTTCGGCAAAGCCCGTGGCAGCGGCCAGCCCCATGCCTCGGGCTGCGCCGGTGACGAATGCGGTACGGCCGGAAAAATCGTAGGTCGGGTTCATGTCCAGCAGACTCCTCTTGAATGACGGCTCGGCGTGACGCGATGGAGTGGATCATCGGATATCCAGACGCGGTGCCGGCATGCCGATCGCTCTCGAGCGCATCGCCGGTATCCGGCGGCCATGTCGATCGCGCGTCGCCGACCGTCGTGATCAGGCCTTCCAGCGTACGCATCGGTGGCCTGTCACGGGTAGAGCCTGCGGCTAATAAGCCTTATTAGAAACTGCGGGTAAAGCGCGGCATCGGGTATCGATGCCGCGTGCGGTACACCGTCGCGTCTGCGCAATACGGCAGGTGCTGCCGACGGCCTCTCTGTCGATCATCAGCCCGCCGGGCACGGTGCGCCGACGGGTCGCGCGGTCACATCAGCGGGCCGGGATTGTCGAGATAGTCGCTTCGAATCTTCTTGGCGGCCCAGAACGTCAGCGCGCCGACCGTGCCGGTCGGGTTGTGCATCATGTTCTGCGGGAAGTTGGTCGCCCCGATCACGAACAGATTATGGGCATCCCAGTGCTGCAGATAGCGATTGACCACGGAGGTGTTGGGATCGGTGCCCATGACGGCACCGCCGGTCAGATGTGTCGACTGATATTTCGATGGATCGAAGTGGTCACCGACCTGATGGAAACTGGTGGTGTGGTAATCCGGGCCGAGCTTCTTGACGATATCGCGGATCCGATCGCCCATGAACTCGGTCATGCGCATGTCATTGTCATGCCAGTCATAGGTCATGCGAAGCAGGGGATCGCCGTGGGGATCGCGATAGGTCGGATCGAGATCCAGATAGCAGTCACGGTAGGCCATGTTCGACCCGGTGGTGCCGATCATCATGTGATGTCCGTATTCCGCAGCGGCCTGGCGTTTCCACGCGCTGCCCCAGGCCGGGGTGTCCGGTGAGACGCGTATGCCGTTGATGGCGCCGCCCGGGCCTTGGGTCGTGTAGATGTACGAGCCGCCGATGAAGCCGTGTTTCTGGGTGTCGAAGGCATCCGGGGCGAAATCGTCGATGACCTGCCCACTGCCGCCGGCGTTGATGAACGGATTGAACTGGTGATGCTTGAAGTACAGATCCGCCGAGCCGGTGATCTGATAAGTGAAGTTGCGACCGACGACGCCGGTGCCCGTTGCCGGGTCGTACGGCTTGCCGATATCGGACAGCAGCAGCAGGCGCACGTTGGACAGGGTGAACGAGCACAGAAAGACCATCTTGGCGGGCTGGAAGACCTCGTTGCCGTCGCCGTCGATGTAGGTCACACCGGTGACGGTCTTGCCATCGGCACTCTTGTTGATACGACGCACATCGCTGTTCGTGCGATAGCTGAAATTCTGGCGTTGCTTGAGGGCATCGAGCACGCAGGTCTGCGGCGAGGCCTTGGAATAGTTCAGGCAGCCGTAATTGCTGCAGAAACCACAGAAATTGCACGGCCCGAGTTGCATTCCGTACGGATTGGTCCACGACTGCGAGGCGTTGGCCGACGGATACGGGTACGGGTGATAGCCCAGCGACTCGGTCGCTTCGGTGAACAGCGTATCGGTGAGGGTGCGGGGCAGCGGCGGCAGCGGAAACGGATTCTGCCGCGGCCCCTCGAACGGATTGCCGCCCTTGATCTTCTCGCCCTTGAGGTTGCCGGCCTGCCCGGAGAGCCCGGCGATCTTCTCGAAGAAGTCGTAATGCGGTTCCAGTTCCTCGTAGGTGACACCGTGATCCTGCAGTTGCATGTCCTCGGGCAGAAAGCCTTGCGGAAACGTCTTCTCGGCGAACGACTTCATCGTCAGTTCGGTCGGTGTCGCGCGATAGAGCACGCCGGTCCAGTGCGCGCCACAGCCGCCCACGCCCGTGCCCGGATGAAAGGTGGTCCAGTGGCGCTGGGGCAGGGCATTCTCTTGCGTGTTACGGCGCATCGTCACGCCGTCGGTGCGCGGCTCCTGCATGAGCGACAGCCGTACGCCGTACTTCAGCTCATCGGCCGGTTTCGGATAGAGAAAATCCTTCTTGGTTCGATCATTGCCGCGCTCCAGCGCGAGCACGTCGAGTCCGGCATCGGTCATTTCCATGCCCATGAGAGAGCCGGACCAGCCAAGGCCGATGATGACCACATCGACGGGTTTCTTTTTCATCACCACGTTAATCGTCCTCTGCATCAGCGTGCATCTGCAGGCCGGGATACGGATCGTCCGGTCCGTTGCCATGCATATCGTCGGGGCCAAGCTTCTTGCGGACGTCAGCCACCTGTCGGGCCGTGACCTTCGAGGCCTTGTTGCCCCAGGCCTGACGCAGGAAGGTGGCCAGTGTCGCGACATCCTGGTCGTTCAGACGCCAGGCAAAACCGGGCATCATCAGGCTTTCCGGCGCGCCGGGCGTCGACGGCAGCTGGGCGCCGGCCAGAATGACGTGAATCAGCCCGGTCGGGTTGTCGGCGTTGATCAGCGAGTTGCCGTCGAGCACCGGAAACACGGTCTTGGCACCGCGTCCGTCGGCAAAATGACAGGCCCCACAGTTGTCCAGATACAGCCGGCCGCCGTGGGAAAGATCGGTGGCCTTGGTCAGGCGCTGCGTCGTGTCCCGGGCGTCGCTGCTGTTCGAGCCGACCTGGTCCGGCTTGGCCCGATGGCTGGGCAGCGTCTTCAGATAGGCCGCGATCGCGTTGAGATCGGCATCGTTCAGGTGCGAGGTGCTGTGCTCTACCACGCTTTTCATCTCGCCGGCCACGGCGGCATGCGCGTTCCGGCCGGTGGCGAGATAATTCACGATGTCTTCGTGGCTCCAGCCGCCCAGCCCGTCGCCAGCAGTGGCTTCGCTACTCGTGCGCTTGCCGCGCAGCGACGGGGCGAGCCAGCCGTTGAGTTCCGCGCCGCTCAGAAACGCCGGGTCGCCATCGTCGAGTGCCTTGGACTGGAAAGCCAGACCGCGCGGCGTATGGCAACTGCCACAATGACCGAGCCCCTGCACGAGATACCGGCCGCGTGCGACCGCATCATGGCCGTCCGGTGCCGGCGCGCTTCTCGGCGTGCCGGCGAACATCCAGTCCCAGAACATCAGGGTCCAGCGCTGGTTGAAGGGGAACCCGAGGTCGGTCTGCTGCGGCTGATGATGCACGGGCGCGACGCCGTGCATGAAGTAGGCATAGAGCGCATCGATGTCGTGGTCGCTGATCGAGGCATAGGCCGGGTACGGCATGGCCGGATACAGGCGTTTGCCGTCGGCTCGAATGCCCTTGCGCAACGCGGCAGCGAACTCATCCCGGGTGTAGTTGCCGATGCCTGTTGCCTTGTCGGGCGTGATGTTGGTCGAGTAGATCGCGCCGAACGGGCTTTCGATGGCCAGTCCGCCGGCAAACGGCTTGCCGCCCGGCGCGGTGTGGCAGGCCGTGCAATCGCCCATGCGGGCCAGATAGGCGCCCTGGGCGACGAGTGCCTTGTCCGGTTTTGCCGCGGGGCTTCGGGAGGCCGGATCGCCGGGGCCCGCCGGGTTGGCGAATGCCAGCACGCTGATGACCATGGCGAGCGGTATCGCCGTGGCCACGACGGCGATCGACCGGCGCCGCGCCGGGCGACGAGTCGCGACGGCACTCGGATCGTCGGCAGTTCGACTGCGGGCGCTCATCGGCTGATCTCGCCGGACAGGCTGACGGGGCCGAGTGGATACGGCCGGTCATACTGATCGACCCACTCGCGGAAGCTCGCCCGGGCACCGGTAAAGCCGAGCATCTTCCAGCCGACCATGTGCTTGTTACCGCCGTAGATGGGATCGGCCAGAAAACCTTCCTTGGTGTTCTTCAGCAGAAAACCGAAGAACGAGCGCGCCGGCAACGGTCCGCGATCGGTGTCGGGCAGCTGGATGTCGCCGTTTTCCAGCGACGAGAGCACGTGTTCCTGATCGGCGGTCGTCAGCGCCGCGAAGGCATCGCCATGGGCCTTGCGGCAGTGGGCGTCGATGGCTGCGATGGCCGCGCGATAGAGTTCGGCCGGGGTATAGGGCAACTGATAGCCGAAGACCGACGGGGCGTCCGGCACGAACGGACCCTGCATGTACCAGCTGGCCGCTTCGCCGTAATCGCTGGCCAGCTGCAGATCCAGAAAGACCGGCACATTCGCCTCGAGTGCGCCCGGACCGGTGTCGTCGGCGGGAATCAGTCGATCCACGGCGGCCTTGATGAAACGCCATTCATCGGCTTTGAAGAAGACCGGCTGATAGCGATCCAGGGCCGGTGGGCGCGTATCCAGACGTGCGGCCAGCGCGCCCGTCGAACCGAGGCCGACGGCGGTCAGTGCGAGCAGGGAATGGCCGACGAAGCGTCGTCGCCCGGGGTCCGGTTTGATCGGAAACGACATGCGTTGTCACCCGTTGGGAAAAGCCTCACCGCGACACGGTGGATGGGTCTGATACGGGGCACGGACCCGGGTAGGCGATCACGCGTGGCACAGCGGGTCGGTCGATGGATGATTGTCGGAATACATCGATCGTCGAATATCGAGTGCTCGGTTCAGCGCGTAGTTTGAACCTATGGAACCGGTCCCATTCAGGTGTAGTTTACGGTGGATGCCCGAAAAAATACAGACCTCGATCGCAAGTCTCGATTGCGCGATATTTCGGGTTCGAGCGGTATCCGGGGCGTGTTTGATCCGCGGTCGCGCCGGATCGCCTGCATGGGCGAGAGCATGGTGATGTTCGCCGCCGATGCAGCCGGCCCGCTGGACGAGGTCGCGCACTTCACACGGCGGCTGGCCGGCGCGGACTCGAACGTGGCGATCGGCCTGGCGCGGCTGGATTTCGACGTCGTCTGGACCAGTCGCGTCGGTGACGATGCGCTCGGCCGATTCATCGTCAGCGCACTCGAGCAGGAAGGCATCGATTGCGGCAATGTCCGCGTCGTCGACGACCGGCCGACCGGATTCCAGCTCAAGTCGCGCTGCGACGACGGCCAGGATCCGACCGTCGAATACTTCCGTCGTGACTCGGCTGCGACCACGCTCTGCCCGGCCGATCTGGCGGATATCGCCTTTGGCGGGATCGATCATCTGCATCTGACGGGGATTACGGCCGCGATCAGCGAGTCCGCTTACCAGGCCTGTCATGAAGCGGTTCGCGCGATGCGTGCGAGCGGCGGGACGGTCTCGTTCGACCCCAACCTGCGCCCGAGTCTGTGGGCGAGTACCGCGCAAATGCGTGCCCGCGTCAATGCGCTGGCCCGGGCAGCGGACTGGGTATTGCCCGGGCTCGACGAGGCCAAGGTGCTGGTCGGCAGCCGGAATGCCGAGGACATCGCGCGCTTCTATCTGTCGGCCGGTGTGTCGGAGGTCGTCATCAAGCACGGTGCGCAGGGGGCGTTCTGGCAGACCGCGACGGCTTCCGGCTCGGTCCGCCCGAGGGCCGTGTCGCGCGTGGTGGACACCGTCGGGGCCGGGGATGGTTTTGCGGTCGGCTACATCAGCGCGCGTCTCGACGGGCTCACGCCAGACGAGGCCGCGGCGCGTGGCGCTGAGTTCGGTGCCCGCGTGGTCACGCGCCCCGGTGATTTCGATGGTCTGCCGAGGCGCGTCGAGATCGCGCGCTGAATTCAAGAATTGCCGTGTACAGGTATTGACGAAAGGACGGAGGAGATCGTGTCCACTACATTATCGCCCAAGCGCTGGTGGGTTCTCATGCCCACCGTTTTCATCACCTATAGCCTTGCGTATGTCGACCGGGCCAATTACGGTTTCGCCGCAGCGGGTGGCATGGCCGAAGATTTGGGAATCACGCCCGGGATTTCGGCATTGCTTGGCTCGCTGTTCTTCCTCGGATATTTCTTTTTCCAGATTCCGGGGACGATCTACGCGGAGCGTCGCAGTGCGCGCCGGTTGATCTTTGCCTGTCTGGTGGCCTGGAGCGCGCTCGCGACGGCCACGGGGCTGGTTTCCAATATCGGTCTGCTGGCCGCGATCCGTTTCCTTCTCGGGGTGACGGAAGCCGCGGTCATGCCCGCCATGCTGGTCTATCTCAGCCACTGGTTCACACGCGCCGAACGCTCGCGCGCCAATACGTTTCTCATCCTCGGGAACCCGGCGACTATTCTCTGGATGTCGGTGTTGTCGGGTTATCTGGTCGGCCACGGCGACTGGCGCTTGATGTTCATCATCGAAGGTCTGCCCGGGCTCGCGTGGGCCGTGGTCTGGTGGTTCACGGTCTCCGATCGGCCGCGTGATGCCGGCTGGCTCTCGGACGCCGAGACCGAGGCGATCGAAGAGCGGCTACGCGCCGAACAGGGTGATCTCAAAGAGGTGAAGAATTATGCAGAAGCCTTTCGGGACCGCCGTGTATGGCTGCTGTGTGTCCAGTATTTCTGCTGGAGCATCGGTATCTACGGGTTCGTGCTGTGGCTGCCCTCGATCATCCGGAATGCCCAGCACGTGGATATGGTGCATACGGGATGGCTGTCGGCCGGCCCGTATGTGGCAGCGGTCGTCGGCATGCTCGTCATTTCCTGGGGGTCGGACCGCGTGCTGAACCGGCGTCATTTCGTCTGGCCGCCGTTGGCCATCGCGGGCGCGGCGTTCATCGGCTCGTATGCCCTGGGGCCGGCTCATTTCGCCTGGTCCTACACGCTGTTGATCGTCGCCGGTTTCGGTCTGTACGCGCCCTATGGTCCCTTCTTCGCGATCATCCCCGAACTGTTGCCGCGCAACGTCGCAGGCGGGGCGATCGCACTGGTCAATTCCATCGGCGCACTCGGCGGGTTCGCTGGCAGCTACGGCGTGGGCGTGGTCAACGGCATCGCCGGCAGCTCCGCACCGGGCTATCTGACCATGGGTCTGGCCATGATCGCTGCCGCCGTGTTGAGCCTGCTGGTCCGTCCGGCAACCGAAGCTGATGCCACGCCGAACACGTCCGGCCGCCAGCCGCCATCCGTAACGGACTCCGATCGCTATTCACCCAATCAAGGCTTTCGTCATGCCCTCTAAGACTGTTCTCGTCTACAAGTCACTGGACGACGCACTACTCGAACGACTGCGTGCCCGCTACGAGGTTCGGGATTTCTCCGACCGTGCCGACATCACGCAGGATCCGGATTTCCTCGCCGCGTTGCCGGACGCACACGGGCTGATCGGAGCGAGCGTACCGCTCGGCGGTGATCTGCTTCGTCGCGCGAGCAATCTCGAAGTGGTCTCGAGCGTGTCCGTCGGCGTCGACAATTATGACCTTGCCAGCACGGCCGAGCGGGGTATCGTGCTGTGCCATACCCCCGATGTGTTGACCGAGACGGTCGCCGACACTGCCCTGCTGTTGATCCTGGCCACGGCGCGTCGCGGCGTGGAGCTGTCCAATCTCGTGCGGCGCGGCGAATGGACGGGCGGTATCGGGCCGGCGCATTACGGCAGCGATGTTCATCACAAGCGGCTCGGGATCGTGGGGATGGGGCGCATCGGTCAGGCGATTGCGCGACGCGGCGCGGCCGGCTTCGGGATGACGGTGCGATATCACAATCGCTCCGGCCATTCGGATATCGATGCGGAGCTCGGCGCCGAGTGGCAGCCGCTGGACACGCTGCTGAGCGAATCCGACATCGTGTGTTCGACGCTGCCCTTGAGCGATCGCACCGCTGGCATGTTCGGGCGACAGGCCTTCGAGCGCATGGGCGCGGAGAGCTTTTTCGTCAATATCGGTCGTGGCGGGGTGGTCGACGAAGCCGCGCTCGTCGACGCACTGCGCACGAATACGATCAAGGCCGCGGGGCTTGATGTGTTCGAGACCGAACCCCTGCCGGCGGAGTCGCCACTGCTGGCCCTCGATAATGTGGTGGTGCTGCCCCATATCGGCTCGGCCACGCACGAAACCCGAGCGGCGATGGCCGAATTGGCTGTATCCAACCTCGAAGCCGTACTCGAGGACCGACAGCCCCCGGCGGCGTATCCGCTGGCCCCTTGAGATCGCATTCTCGCGGCACGTCGCAGACGTGGAAAACGGCCGCGCGTCATATCGATGCGCGGCTGCACGACGCTCAATGAAGAACCAAGAATACGAAACCGAAGATGACACCGACTCGTTTATCTTGCGCGGCGCTATACGCCGCGCTCGCCTTGGGAGGGCTGGGCGTGCCGGCATCCGCGCTGGCCGAAATCACGGTCAAGAAAGGAGACGCCGTCGGCGACTGGCTGAACCGGATCGATATTCAGGTGGGCGGCAGCATTCGCTGGCAGTACGTCAATCGCATGGGGGCGATCGACGACGGCAGCTATCGACACAAGATCTACGACGGCGGGACGCGCTTTCGTTTCACCGGCACGTACCGGATCGACCCGAACACGTATTTCAAGGCGTATTACGAGCCGGGCGTGGATACATTTCATCTGCTCGGTGCTGCGAACCACTACGATGGCAGTGACCGCCGACTGACCACGCGCCAGCGCTACATCGCACTACACAGCGACAAGTGGGGCGAGTTGTCGATCGGCAAGCAGAACAGCATTTATTACGACACGGTGGGGGTCAAGACCGACGTCTGGGACGACGACATGCAAGCCCAGGGGCCGTCCAACGGCGTCAATGCCGATTACGATGGCTCCTATCGCGGTCGCCGTCTGGTCAATTATTTCAATCGTCTCGGCAATCTCGATTTCTATCTGAGTGCGATCCTGCCATCCGATACGCTGGACGTACCGGGTGGTGGACCGGAATACAGTCGCGATTTCGGCGGCGCCATTGCGCTCAACTATCACATCAACGACGCGCTCGAACTCTCCGCGGCCTACACATATACCCGAGCGAATCTGAAGCAACCACGGGCCGGGCGGGACGAGCGGGTCGAGAAAGGCCAGCAGCTCGCCGGTCTCGGGCTGCTCTGGACACCGGGCCGGTGGTACGGGGCGATCGGCGGCGGGTATTACCGTAACTTCGTTCCTGCCGGCCGTCCGGCCCTTTCGGACTATCTCGCGCGGGATGCCTACGGCATCGAGGCGTATCTGTCTCGCGAGTTCGCCACGCCCCTTGGCATCCTGAAGTCGACCAAGCCCTATATCGCCGCCGATCGCCTGCAACGCACCAGCGGCAATCGCTACCAGAGCACGCACGAATACATCGGGACCAGCCTGATGCTCGCGGCAGGTTGGCGCATCGATATCGAACGGACTTTCACCCAGACAAGCGACGATCTGCCGGACGAGAACTGGGTCCGTCTGCGCTACGATTTCTAATGCGCTACGACGCACGGTCAGGCGCGCCGTCCGGATCGCACGGGTGGCGTGCCGTGCATCGCCCGATTGTCGGCAATCGGCGGGCACACACCCGGGCGCGACATCGGCCGACACGTCGCGGCGGCGCCCATGTCTGCCTACGACTCAGTGGGTACGCGGCGGGTCGTAGTGCTGGCCGGGTTGGAGCGTGGTGACGTATTTGCTGTGCCAGTCGTGCGTGAAGATGGCAGCCAACGTCCGCGCGGCGCTATGATCGTGCGCGAAGACGCCGACATCCAGACTCGCGGTGAAGTAGCTCTTCGTCCAGTTGCCGGTGCCGACATAGACAGTGTCGTCATCGGCCACGGCATACTTGGCATGCTCGACGCGTGCATAGGGGATGAACCCGCGTGCCGCCTCGGGGACATGGCTGTATTTCACGGTCATGTTCGGGAGCACGGTCAGGCTTTTCAGATAGGCCTGCATCGGCTCGCGCAACGCCCAGTCGGCGACGATGATGTGCACGTTTACACCACGTGCCGCCGCGTTCCGGATCGCGCTGTCCAGTGAAGACCAGTATCCGGCGGGCGTGTACTCGTTGATCGCGGAAAAAGTCATCACCTGTATGCGCAGATCGTGTCGGGCCGATCCGATCAGGTGGGTGAGGGCATCGGTTTCCGGTGTCGCCCAGTCGGGCACCAGTGCCGGCGGGGAGAAGGCAACGAACGCGGTGCCGCCATCGTTTAGCCGGATCGGCGCGGCCATCGTCACCGGCGTGAAATCCGGCGGCGTTGCGGCGCGCTTGCGGGCGGCCGGCAGATCGCCGTCGGCGGCCAGACGCCAGTCGAAGTCGAAGACACGCGCCACCGTGCGGGCCAGTCGTGGGCTACGGATTCGCGTACCGATCTCGTGAATCTGGTCCATGGCGCGCCAGTCCCAGTTCGCGCTGCCGATGAATGTCTCACGTCCGTCGACCACGAAATACTTCGCGTGCAGAACGCCGCCGGTCAATGCATCGACCGGTAGCGTACGCACGGTCACGTGATCCAGTCGGGCCAGTGGTGCCAGGCTTGCCGCGGTCTCCTTGCCGAACGTAGGCCCGGTCAGGATACGAATCCGGACACCGGCGCGGGCGCGTTCGGCCAGCGCGTGCATGATTGGTTTCAGTGCTTCGCCGTTCTTGTCGGCGACATAGAACGCCGCAATATCGATACGTTGTTTCGCGCCGGCGATCATCGCCTGCCAGACCGCGGGCGTGCGGGCCACGCCCGCGGCGCCGTAGTCGGTCCCGGTCGGCACGCTCTCGACGATCTGGAGCTGATCGGCCGGCTGTACCGCTGGCGCCGGTGTATCGGCGTGGACGACGCCGACCTGTGCAGCGACACACAAGAGAAATCCGGCGACACGTCGACGTCGGGGCCACCGAACGAGCAGCTCAGTCGGCATACGCATCCTCGGCGTGTCGATGGATCGTTTCTTCCAGCTTGTTCTCGGCTGTGCCGCCGGCGTGGGCGGGCTCGTCGGTCGGCGGCCGCCAAGCCTGCAGCTGGGCCTCGCTCCAGCTGCCGTACATGGCGTTTGGCATGACAATGAAACGGGTGCCGAAGGCACCGCGCAGGCGCGTCACGGCCTGACGCTGTGCCGCGAGCGAGGTGCCGGCAAACTCGGCATCGAAGTCATGCAACGTATCGCCGATGAGCAACAGGATGTCGTGGTCCTGCGCGATGGCACTACGTCGCTGGGCCTTCGGTGGCCCTTTGAGCCGGACATGGGCCGCCGTCGCCTGGGGCAGGTGCCAACGTGCCAGATTGGCGATCGTTGCCGTTTGATTGGCCTGCTTGCGATTCGAGACATAGTAGATCGCCACCCCCCGGGCGTCGGCATGTTCGAGAAAAGCCCGCGCGCCGGGTATCAGCGGTGCGCGGGCCGCTCGTACCCAGTCATCCCAATGTGTCGGGAAGGAAAAACCATCGCGAACCGCCGCGGCCTGATAAGCCGAATTGTCCAGCACGGTCTCGTCGAGATCGAGCACCACGGCCGGTGGGCGCGGTCCGTGATGGGTCGCCAGGAGCGTATCGAGCTGCCGGGTCGCGAAGTTGTAGGCCTGGATCTGCAGCGCCATGGCCTCGGCGCTGGCCTGCTGATAGCGATCGCCCATCAGATGCGGATCCTGACCGTGAACGGCCGAAGGTGCGGTCGCCGCCAGCGCACCGCCGCTCGGAGCCAGCAGGATGCCGAGCATCAAAAAGGTGCATCCGAGGCGTCGCTCGATCATTCCGTGCATGCCTTCTCCTTTAGTCCCCAAGGCGATCTCGACCCGGCGGTCGAGCGCCGGTCAGTTGACCAAGCGATTGTGACGTGCATGTGTCATGCAACCCGTTGCGTTGTTTTATTCCGTTAGGCCAGATACATGCCATCTAGGGCCTGTTATGAACCCGGCATAAAAATAGACGATTTCTCGGGTTGATAACGCGCGTGTGCGAAAACACGCGCGCCACGGCCAACGGCCGTGAAGCCATTGCAAATAAAAAGACGGACAAGTCCCGGCGTTTCTTTCGATGGCGTTGAAAACAGCTGACGTCGCCAGCTGTTTTGGTGCCGGATTCATAACACGTCGCACGTGGCCGCATGGCGGGTTTTTGGGCACAACCCGACGGGACGGCGGTCATTTTTTGCGCAATCCGGCGTTGTCGTTTGCGACGCCAGAATGAGGGCCGTACGCGCCCGATGCCTTGCTCTTGCAAAAAAATGAGCGCCGGCGCGGCGCACGCGGGACGTGTTAACAGGCGCTAGGCACCTGTCGCGAGATATCGGGATAACGCCCGAAAGTGGCGTTGAGCGCGCCGGCGGAAGCCCGCGATATCGCAATAAATGGTTCACAAATTGCAGCTACTTTTGCAGACGCCGCGGCCGAATGCGTCGGTCGTGCGGTTTGTCTGTTGAACGGCTGCAACGCACCGCGGGGTAGCTTCTAGGGGGAAAAGATGACTGATTTTGAACGCAAGCCGGCGATGCTGGCGCTTGCGGTGTGGGGGGTAGGAACGGCTTTATCCCTGCCGGCAATCGCCGCGCCGAACGACGATAACGGCGCGGCTGCGACAGCGGCGCCCGTGGCGGCCGCGTCCGACCAGGGTGGCACCGAGGTGGCGCCGGCCGCCGCGGCACCCGCGGCCGCGGCGACCACGATGAGTACGACGACTTTGGATACGGTCGACGTGACCGGCCAATCACAGTTGATGAAACTGTTGACCGGACAGGCGCAGGTGCCCGAGTCAACAAAGACGATCACGACGGTCACACAGGCCGAGATCCAGGATGCGACCTCGCCAACCGAGGATTTCGCGGCCGCGCTGACGAATCAGCCGAATTTCTATCGTTCGCATTCCGGGTCCAACGACAGCGGCAGCACTTACCGCTTGCGTGGTTTCGACCAGAGCCATCTCGGATTACTGATCGATGGGATTCCGGTCAATTCGTCGGACGACGGCTCGGTCTACACGAATGACATCACGAACAATTACGCGATCAGCAGTATCGATGTGATCCCGGGTGCGGGCGCGGCATCGACGCCCGGCCTGAGTAACTTTGGCGGCACGATCGCCATCCATACCAAGGATCCACAGCCCGACTTCTACGTCCAGCCCTATGTCGGGGCGGGTTCATTCCATGCCAAGCAATACGGGGCCCAGGTCAATACCGGCTGGTTTCTACACGACTCCACCTCGGCGATCCTGAGCCTGTCGGCGCGTGATGGGGATGGTTATTACGACCACACCAATACCAAATTCCGCAACGACGTCACGCTCAAGACAATGAGCAAGCTGCCTCTTGGCAAGCTCACGCTCTATTTCCACAGCACCGATCAGAGTTACAACTACTATCGCGGCATCACCGGTACGGAAGAGAGGAAATTCGGCAAACGCTACAACGGGTATAACGAAAAACCGGAGTCAATCTACTACTTTGGCTACAACTACAATAAATTCTATAATAACCGGACGTACGCCAAATACGAGATAAATCAAGGCAATATTCACGCCTCGAACCAGGTTTATTACTACCATGCCAATGGCTACGGTGGCTCGGCGTCGTCGGACGACGACAACAACATCTACCAGGTCAAGAGCCGACACAACGAGCACCGGATCGGCAATATCTTCAAGTTCGCTTACGATACGAAATATGCGACGTTCAAGACCGGCGTCTACTGGAGTTATCAGGATACGCTGCACTTGAGCGACCGTTATGCCGTCAGGACGAAAAACGGGAAGGGGGCGCCGCTCGGGCCACGCTACAGCGAAACCGTCAAGAACAGCACGGCACAGCCTTACGTCGAAGTCGAAATCCGGCCTTTTGACAAACTGACGATCACGCCCGGCCTGAAATATGCCTGGATTGATCGCGATTTCTATAACAACCTTTATGACGAGCACAGCGCGGTGTCTTACAACCGGCTCCTGCCGTCGCTCGGTCTGAACTACGAGTTGATCCAGGGCTGGAACGTCTACGGCAACTACACGCGCTCGTTCAAGCCGCCGGGGTACAACCAGTTCTATTCCGGCCGATTCAATACCGATCTGGCGCCGGAAGAAGCTGATAGCTACGAGGTCGGCACGATCTGGGACAAGGGGCCGTGGAGCGGGCGGCTGACGCTGTTTGAAACCCATTATCTGAGCTATATCCGCTCCCAGTCGTTCCGGCGCGGATCAGCGTCGTTCAGTCAGCTGGTCAACTCGGGCGGCCGTGTCAATCAGGGCGTGGAACTGGAAAACAGCTATGCATTCACCGGTTGGTTGTCCGGTTTCGCCAACGTCGGATATCTGAACGCCTACTACAGTGATAACGCCCAGCCGCCGGAGCAGTCGCCGCGCAATACCGATTCGCTCGGGCTGCGCGTGAAATATCACGGCTGGTCCGGTGGTATTTCAGGGAGCTACACCTCGGCGTATTACGTGGGTCTTTACGATGATGCGTTCTACAAGATCGACGATCATGTCTCGACCAGCGCTTATGCCAAGTACGACGTGCCCGACGCGCTCGCCCGGGATATGGGCGTCAAGAAGATGTCATTCTCCGTGAACCTCACCAATTGGCTGAACGATCAGTACACGGTCGATGCGGGTGAGAGCCCGGACGATCCGCGACGCAAGTATGCCAATCCCATCAACGTATTTGCCGGATTGTACGTGCGTTTCTAGCAGCTGATTGGCAAGGCGCCGACAAAATCGCGTCAATGATCAAAGAAGGCCGGCGCGATGCCGGCCTTTTCTGTTGGATCGTCGTCGCGACAGGGCGCCTGGTGCGGCCTCGATATGCCACGCCGATGAAGAGGTTTAGCGAGCTGGCATCAAACCAGCCCACATCGCCAGCCGTGTCCCGGCATCATTTGAAAAACCGGCGCCAATATCCATGTCCGGTCTGGCTCATCGAATGATGCCGTAGCCGCCGATCACACAGCACGCGCCTGTCATATGCGGGTCGTGACCCGAAAGACACCTGATCGCGGCCGGGCAACTCGATTGGACACGCCTGCCGGTCAGTCGGCATGGCCGGTGTCTACGGCATGACGGGACGTATCGATGACCAGATGACCCTCGTGCACACGGGAGACACAGGCACATATCCGGTTGCCGGCGGCTTGTTGGCGTGGGCTATAGAAGACGTCGCGATGGTCGAGCTCGCCGCTGTGCTCGACCACATCGATCGTGCACAGCCCGCATTCGCCGTGTTCACAGTCGTACAGCACGTCGTGGACACCGTGTGAGCGCAGGGCCTCGAGCAGTGACTCGTCGCGGCCCACGGTGAAATCGAGATCGCGGTTAGCCACCCGAACATCGAATGCGGTGGCGGGCAAGCGGCCGCTGCTGGCAAAAGTCTCGAACCGGAACCGCTCGACCGGCCGATTGGCGCCGAGCCAGTGGGTCAGAAACGCTTCGCGAAGCGACTGGGGGCCGCAGATATAGAGTTCGGCCTCGGGGTCGAGCGTGTCGATGACGGCGGCCGGGGCCAGACGCTGGCCCGCGCTGGTGGCGATCAGATGGAGTCGATCGCCGAGCGCGGCCGACAGATCGTCGACGAACGCCATTTCATCGCGCGTACGGGCGGTATAGAACAGGTGGACACGCTGCCCGGCGCGGGCCAGCGCCATGACCATGCCGTACAGCGGGGTGATGCCGATGCCGCCGGCCACCATGGCCACTTCGGGGGCACGATAGGACAACGAGAACCGATCCTTGGGATCAGAAACACGTAGCCGGTCGTCGGCGGCCAGGGACCACAGATAACGGGATCCGCCGTGTCCGCCGGGCCGGTCCTTTACCGCGACGCGATAGACGCCGCTTTCCGCGGCATCGCCGACAAGTGAGAACGACCGATGCTGCGGGCGCCCGTCCACCATGACTTCGACATCGATATGGCTGCCGGGCGCGTGCGCTCGGACGCCGTCGGCGGGGGCGATGTCGAAGAGTCGGATGCCGCGGGCAACGTCGTGTGTCTTCGCGATCCGGGCGTCGTTGAAATGAGAGGTCATGGGGTTGTTTCTCCTTCGACAGTCGGCATCAGCCGGCCGTCGCGCCCTTGATCAGCTGTAGGCCCGGCAGTTGCGATGCGGCCGACTCGTGTTCGAGCACGACTTCGAGGTTGCGCTTGGCCAGGCGTGCGTGTTCGCGGGCCAGATCCTCGGCCCGGCTGGATTCGCCGGCCTCGATGGCCTCGAAAAGACGGTGGTGCTGGTACTGGGCGATGTTCAGAATCTGTCGTGATTCGGGCAGGCCCGCCTGTGCCATCACGAATGCGCTCGGCGAGGCGAAGGGCATGGCGGTGCTGCGCGTGAGCGATTCCTGCAGCACCGGGCTGGCCGCCAGGGCGAGCAGGGCGTCGTGAAAGGTGGCGTTGGCGCTCATGTAGTGCGAGAAATCGTCCTCGCTGAGCCTCTCGCGTGCCAGGATGCGGTCCAGTGTGGCGAGCGGTCGGGCCAGATCGGCCAGGGCGGCCCGCGTCGGCCGATTCTCCGCAGCGCGCCTGGCGACGAGGCCTTCCAGAGTGCCGCGAAGCTCGATCGCATCGAAGATATCCTGTTTGTCGAACATCCGGATCTTGTAGCCCCCGGACGGTAACGCCTCGAGCAACCCTTCGTGTTCCAGCCGGACCAGTGCCACGCGAATGGGCGTTCGCGAGACCGCGATACGCTCGACCAGTCGCGGCTCGGACAGGCGCTCGTCGATGCCCAGCTCGCCGCTGAGAATCATCTCGCGCAGACGCAGCAATGCCTTGGTGCTCTGTTGCATGACCGGCCGCGCTCAGCCGGCGGCGGCGACGCGCCGGATCGGTGCATCCGGCTCCGCGGCCAGGCGCTGCTCGATCAGGCGGCGGGCCCACAGCGCGCCGGCATCGATGTTCAGATGATAGAAGGGCATGCGGCTGTGCCGATCGATCGCCGCCTGCTGCGCCTCGAGCACTTCGACATCCTGCTCGTAGACGCCCGATTCCCCGTTGACGTGGGCGGTGTGCAGGGCATCCGTCCATTCGGGATCGTCGATGTGGTGGTCACGCACGAAGTTCCAGAAATAGTGGCAGGTCGTTTCCGTCTCCGGCGTGATGGCGGCCAGGAAATAGCCGGTCACGCCCTGAGTACGATCGCCGTCGACGGCGCCCGTGCCCGCTTCGGCCACGCCTACATCGCCAACCACGGTCGAAGGCGCTTCAAACCGAATCTTGTGCCAGCGATCGACCGGGACATCGCGGCCCAACTGCCAGGCCCAGAACGGTGGGGCGTCGTTGTTAAGCATCCAGCGGGTCATGGTCACGAAGCGATCGTCGTGATCGATCGCAAACGGCGTCCGCGTGATGGCATCGTGTCCGATACTGCCGGCATGCACGAAGGTCTCGTGCGTCAGATCCATGAGATTATCGACCAGCAGCCGGTAATTGCAGCCCAGGCTGTAGAACGTGCCGCCGCGGCCGGCGAGCGCCGGATCGTCGTTCCAGTGGAAATCCGGCACGGCATCGGGATCGGCGAGGGCTGGATTGCCGGTCCAGACCCAGATCAGTGAATGCCGTTCGACGATCGGGAAATGCCGGACGCAGGCCGAGGGATTCACTGTCTCCTGGGAGGGCATGTAGACACAGCGGCCGTCGCTGTCGAACTTCAGGCCGTGGTACCCGCACATCACTCGGTCCCCGTCGAGCTTGCCCATGGAAAGCGGCAGCAGTCGATGCCAGCAGGCGTCTTCCAACGCGGTCACGTCGCCATCGGTCTTGCGATACAGCACGAGATCGGTATCGCAGACGCGCCGTGCTGTCAGTTCATGTTCGATCTCGTGGCTCCAGGCGGCGGCATACCACGCATTGCGGGGATAACTGCGTTCACTCATGACTTCTCCTCCGGATTCGGCTTCTTGCAGGCCGGTATTCAAGTTGTATACAGAGTGTCTGTCATCGCGTGCTGTGAATCAAAAAATCGAAATTGATAATAATGAAATAAATTCAATGACTTGCTTTTATATTCGGTTACGTCTTTTGTCGTATAGGCGAAAGTCTTAGGGTGTACTGCGCTTCGGGCGAGTCGGGCAAATCGGCGGAGCGCGGGGGATATGGCTGGAGGCATGGCGGGCGGATGTCCGCCGATGGGGACGCCGTCAACGGCGAGACACGCGCGCTTTATTCTTCAATATCAGTGCGATAACGATATTCTTATGGCCAGGTATGTCGCCGAGTCGGCGCGCCGGGTGGTCGTCTTTGATCGAACGAAGCCCTCATTCGGCCGTGGTGTCTCGAGCCTGTCCTGTATACAGGCTGTGTGCGGCTCGCGTTGGGCAGCCACAGGCATCGGCAGGAGCGGCGTGTCGTCGCCGAGCGCGGTCGCGCTCAGGGGGCGTGGACAAGATGACGGCTGCCCGGACACCGGAGCAGCCGTCATGCCGTCGGTTCAATCCGAGGTCTTGAGGTCCTCGGCCTGTGGCGGCTTGCCGATCTTCAGGTCTTCGAGATTTTCCTGGAATAGCGCACGCATCAGGGCGAAGACCATGCCGAAGACCAGGATGAACATCGGTAGGCCGACCACGGTGATGACCTGCTGAAGCGCGGTCAGACCGGCTTCTCCGGCCAGGACGATGAGCATGGCCGCCAGCACGCCTTCGGAAATGCCCCAGAACATGCGCTGATGGACCGGGCCCGGATCAGCCGATCCGGTGCAGAGCATGTCCACCACCAGGGATGCCGAATCCGACGAGGTGGCGAAGAAGATCGCCACGATCACCACGGCCAGTCCCTGAATCAGGGTCGAGAACGGGAAGTGATCGAAGAAGGCAAACATCGCGAGCGGGATACTGTCCTGGACGGCCTGCGAAAGTGAGCCCGCCTGATCCCCGAGCGCGGCGCGCGCCTGGTCGCCGATGCCGTCGATCTCCATCGCCGACCAGCCGAAGATCGCGAACCAGACGAGCGTGAAGATGGACGGGGCGAACAGAACGCCGAGTACGAACTCGCGAATCGTGCGGCCGCGCGAGATACGTGCCACGAAGATGCCGATGAACGGCGACCAGGTCACGGTCCAGGCCCAATAGAAGACCGTCCAGTTGCCCTGCCAGCCCCAGCCGCCGTCTTCATGCGTGTATTGGGCCAGTGTGTCGTTCCAGAACGCCATTGGCAGCAGGTTGGTGATGTAGATGCCGAAGGTCTCCACGATCGCGCGCAAGAGGAAGACGGTCGCGCCCGTGAACAACACGAAGAACATCAGCCCGACCGCCATGCCGATATTGATGTTGGACAGCAGCTTCACGCCGGAATCCAGCCCGGCGACGATGGAGCCGACCGCGACGCTCGTCAGTACCGCGATGATGATGACCTTGGTGGTCACATCGTTGGGTACGCCCATCAACTCCGTCAGCCCGGCGTTGATCTGCTGTGTGCCGAGGCCGATCGAGACCGCCACGCCGAACAGGGTGCCGAGGATGGCGAAGATATCCAGGGCCTTGCCGACGGGCCCGTAGATGCGATCGCCGATGAGCGAGTAGAAGACCGAGCTGAAACGCATCGGCAGGTTATAGCGATAGATGAAATAGGCAAACGCCAGACCGGGCAGGGTGAAGATCGCCCAGGTGTGCAGACCCAGATGATAGATGGCGAATCCCATCGCATCGTCGGCAGCCGCGACCGAGAAGGGCTCGACGTCCGGCCGTGGCGGTTCCGCGAAATGGGAGATCGGTTCGGCGACACCCCAGAACATCAGCACGGTCCCGATGCCGCCGGCAAAGAGCATCGTGAACCAGGAAATGTTGCCGAAATCCGGTTTCGCGTCATTGCCGCCGAGTCGGATCGAACCGAAACGGCTGAGGGCGACCCACAAGAGAAAGGCGACCCAGCTCGTCACGCCGAGGATGAAGAACCAGCCCAGATTGGTCACGATCCAGGTCCGCCCCGCGCCGAAGGCATCGCCGATCGGCCCGGGCGCGATCAACAGGGCGATGAGAAACACCACCATGATTGCCGCGGAAATGAAAAAGATCGTCGGATCGGTCCGCAGCCCGAGTCTACGCGCCAGTTGTTCCATCCCAGTCCCCGTTCGAGTGCTCTTGTCATGCAACAATCCAACAATCCGACCGATCAGGCAAGCGGATCGGAAACTGCTGTATCGATACGTGCAAATCGCATGCTGACAGCTATCAGGCAGGTCATTGGACAAGCACTGATCGTGCCGTTAATCGCGCTTTATTGAAAAAGAGGCACCGATGGGTTTTTATGTGCATGCGCAATGCAGTTTTCTGAACGGTCCGCCAAGTCGGCCAAGTCGGCAGAGCCGACCGCCGATGGGGTCTGGCGCGGTTGCGGTATCGGGCCGGGAACGCCCCTCGGCCGAGCGCCCATGTCACAGACAGGTCGATGCCGGCGACGACGCGTCTGAAGCGCGGGCAGATACGGGATGCGCGCTACGCGTCGATGGCCTGTTCGCGCCGCAGACGATGGGGGGCAGTCGGCCGGGCTTGATCGGACGATGCCGGCGGCCATCACGCCCGCGGATTCACAACGTCGAGACGCGCGGCTATTCGCGTGCCGATGCGCAATCCAGACAACGCAGCGTGGTCGGATCGTACAGGAGCCGGGCCGCGGCGATCGGCTCCTCGCAATCAAGACAAGAGCCGTAGTCCGGGCTGTCGAGTCGCTTGCGCGCCGCGGCCACGCGCTGAAGCGTCTGCCGTGCCCGGTTGCGGGCTGCCTGGCTCATCGCCTGAGCCTGCATCGCGTCCATGCGTGACAGGCGGCCCTGGCGTGTCTGGTCCAGCTCCACCGCACCGGCGGCATCGTCGCTGTCCTGAAGATAATCACGGGCTTCGGTCTCGATCTCGTCGAGACGCACGATCAGTTGTTCACGCAAGACATCGGCATCGTTCATGACGTCAGACTGCCCGAGCGCCGGATGACGTGAAAGAGGCGCCTGCCGGCCTGTGTCACTAAAGGAACCTCTGATCTATTCATCCACGGTCGCGCCGGTGTCTTTTGCGCGCGTCTGACAAGACGCCGCGAGCGCCGTTTGCTGAATGCAAATGAGCGAGCGGCAACGCCGCTCAGGCGCGCGCAAAAGCC
The DNA here is from genome assembly GCF_003602005.1 of Salinisphaera sp. Q1T1-3. Taxonomy (GTDB): domain Bacteria; phylum Pseudomonadota; class Gammaproteobacteria; order Nevskiales; family Salinisphaeraceae; genus Salinisphaera. The sequence goes on from NZ_QZWD01000002.1 coordinate 326,379, forward strand.
CGGCCGCCAAGCGGTTTGGCCCAAAAGGCCGCGCTACGGCGTTGCATGGCTGGATCATAGAGTGGCTATGACGCGGCGCCATGCGCCTTGTATCGTGGCCTTTTGGGACTCAAACGCGACCGTGGATGAATAGATCAGAGGTTCCTAAAGCTTGAGCGTCATCGATAACGCTACGGTACGGGGTGCGGCCAGCGCGGCACTCGCCGAGCCGTTACCGGTATAGCCATTCAGGCCGCCCGGACGGATGGTGGTCCAGTAATGCGCGTCGGTGACGTTGTCCACGTTGAGGCGCAGGGTGGCATCGTGGCGGGCGATACGGGTGTCGTAGCGGGCGCCCAGATCGAGCCGGCCACGACCCGGCAACGAGTCGCTGCCGTCGTTCGTGGTATGACGACGTGTGAAATACCGCGGATGCGCGCTGATTTCCAGGCCCGGCACGTGCGGCACGTCGTAACGCAACAGCACGGTTGCCGTCAGCTTCGGCAGGCCGACGATCTGTTCGTTGATCGCGGCCGGGTCGCCAGCCTCGGTCAGGCGGGCATCGAGAAAACTCAGGCCGCCCAGCACGTGCAGTCGCGAGGTCAGCGCGCCGTCGGCAAAGAAGTCGATACCGCGATTGCGTTGTTTGCCGTCCTGTCGGTACGACCGGTCTTCGTAGAGCGCGTACGGGCGCCGGATCTGATAGGCATCCAGGGTGTAATTGACGCCGCTCCAGGCCGCCTTGGCGCCGATCTCCCATTCGCGGCTGCGCGCCGGTGGCAGCACGCGACCCGCGTTGCGTGCGCCCGCGGGAGCGGTATCCCCCTGTTGCAGGGAGTCTGCATGGGTGACGTAAAGGGCGCTGTGCGCGGTCGGTGTGTAACGCAGGCTTTCGGCCGTGGACAGGCCGTCCTGATGCGCCTGGCCGGTCAGCTGCTCGGCCCGGTCGTAGTTGCGCGACTTCAACGCGCTCTCGCTGGCCACCAGTTGCACATGCCAGTGCGATGTCAGATCCATCCGGTCACCGGCGATGATCGAGTCCTCGCGGGATTCGGCGACATGATAGCGATCGGTGAAAATCGGGTAGGCCGGAGGCTGGTCCGGCGCTGACGGGCTGGAAATCCGGGCACTGTTGACGGTCCGGACCCCGCCATCGCGCGGATTGAAGTTGTTGAGAGTGAATCCGCTGGCGCCGAGCGTCAGATGATGGACGATATCGGCGGTGTGCACCACGCCGTTGAGATGGACCAGATAGCTCTCGATACGGAAACGGCTGGCGTGGCCTGTCGAGATCGTGGATGTATAGTCGCCGGCGGTGTCGGTGATCGTGTGCGTGAACGCGGTTGAGCGACGATCGGCGATCTGGCGCAGGAAACCGACATCGAGATGCCAGTCGTCGGAAAACGCGTGCTTGAGACGGAATTCGGCGGTCTCGGTATCGTCGGTATGACCGGCATAGCCTGCCCCGTAATCACGCCTTGCCGGATCGACTGCCGAGGGGAAATCCACGCCCTGGGCGACTGCGAAACGTCCTGCGCTACCCTGGGCCTCGTAATGGTAGTGCGAGAGCGTCGTCTCGAATGTCGTGGCGCTGCCCAGGTGAAAGTCGGTAGCCAGACTGATCAGACGACGCTTGAGACTCGTGGGCCCGGCGCTCGGCAACGAGCCGTTCTCGTTGAGTATGTTCAGGCGATATCGGATGCGTCCGTCGTCATCGGCCGCGCCGCTGGTATCCAATGCTTCGCGAAACGCCGGTCCGCTGCGATAGCCGATCGTGACACGGGTCATGGGCTGGTCGGTCGGCCGTTTGCTCAGGTAATTGAACGTGCCGGCCGGGCTCGCGGGGCCGTAAAGCGCGCCGGCCAGTCCTTCCAGGACCTGGATACCGGCGAACTGCTGCGCGGGATAGTTGGTCGTGGAGACGATATTCAAGCCGTCCAGACGGCTGTTCTGGGCCACGGAACCCTGCATGCCGCGGCTCTGCGGGCGGACGCTGCCAGCCTGTACGCTGGGCAGGAACGACAGGGCATCGGCCACGTCGCGCGTCTGTTGGTCATCCACGACGGCATGCGCAACCCTGTGGACCGTGAACGGGGTATCCAGCACGCGTTGCTGGCCGAGCGGCCCCAGGGCGACTCGCCGATTGGTTGCCTCGGTTTCGGCCTGGTCATCGGCCGAGACCGTGACGTCGGACAGCGTCGTTGTCGCCGGCGCGGCCGGTGCTGCGGCCGCGACCGGCGCGTTGTCGCTCTGGCGCGCCGGGATCGCGCCATGGGCCGCGCACGGTAGCGCGGCAACAAAGAAACAGAACAGGGGTTCGCTCAGAGCCGGGCGAAGGCGGGCGTTGCAACAGGTCATGATCAAAGCCGGGGAATACGCACAAGTGTGCGTCGGGAAAGGAAAACGTCGGTATGTGTCAAAGCATATAGCGAACCTGTCCGTCTTGACAGTCGCGCGCACGAATTGGGCGTGTCGGGTGCGGGTCGGGCCGGTCGCGATCGGTTCGCCGGTGCCGCGGATGGGGCCCACGATCGGGCCGGGTACACCTCGCGCGGGGCATCCGCGGGGTACGTCAGGGCGTTGTCCCGGGCGAAGCCGGTTCAAAGCCGATCGCGCTTTGGGCACACTCTGCGGCTGGGTCCGTGCAAGCGACTGGCACGCACATGTCGCAAGATCGAGGATTTGAATGAGTCGTCAATTCGCCGTGATCGGTCTTGATTACTTCGGCAAGACTGTGGCGCTGGATCTTCTCCAGCAGAAGAATCAGGTCATGGGCATCGACAGCGATGAGACCCGCGTCAACGCGGTGGCCAATCGATTGACCGATACCGTGATCGCCGATCCGCGCGACGAGCGAGCCCTGGCCGAACTGGATCTGAGCCGCTTCGATGCGGTGCTGGTGGATCTCGATACGATCGAGGCCAGCGTGCTCTGCGCGATGCACCTGCGCGATCTGGACGTTCGCGAGCTCTGGGTGCGGGCCCTGTCGGACAACCACTACAAGCTGCTGGAACGGCTGGCCGTCGATCGGATCATCTATCCGGAGCGGGATCACGGTATGCACGTGGCCCAGAGCCTGAACTATCGCAATGTCGTCGACATGATTCCGCTGGGCGACGGGCAGTATGTCGTTGAAATCGAGATCACCGATGCTCTGCTGGACCGGAACGGCGAGTCCGACGGCACCATCCGGCTCGATGATGACGAGTCAGCGCGTCTGGTGGCGATCAAGCGGGGCGAGAAGCTCGATTATCACCCCGACGGCGATACCCGTATGGCCGCTGGCGATCACGTCATTCTCATCGGTCATCTGGATGCATTGAGCCGTTTCGGCAGCCGCCGGTCCGGTAAATGATCGAGCGTCGTCGACAGGCGGCCGGCGATGCCGGAAAGCGCTCCTGGCGCCGTCCGTTCAAGCGCACCCATCGCGGTATCGTCTTTCGGTTGCAGCCGCCCGAAATCCTGTTGCTCGGCTTCATCCTGTTCAGCCTGGCCGGGACACTACTGCTCAAGCTGCCGATCGCGACCACCGGCCCGATCAGCTGGCTCGATGCGCTGTTCACGTCGACGTCGGCCGTCACCGTCACCGGCCTGGCCGTCGTCGATACCGGCAGTGATCTGACGTTGTTCGGCCAGGCCGTCGTGGCTACCTGGATCCAGATCGGCGGCCTCGGTTTCATGACGTTCGCGGCCCTGACCGTGATGATGCTCGGCGGGCGCCTGCCGATGACACACAACAGCGTCGTGCGGGAATCGCTCAATCAGCCGTCGCTGAACGCGATTCGCGGGCTGGTCGGCACCGTGGTCACGTATGCGCTGATCGCCGAGTCGATCGGCACCGTGTTGCTTGGCCTGCACTGGATTCCCGAGCACGGCTGGCGTACCGGGCTCTGGGAGAGCGTGTTTCACACGATTTCGGCGTTCAACAATGCCGGATTCTCCACGCACAGCAACAGCCTGATGGACGATGTCGGCAGCCCGCTGGTCAATCTCACCATCTCGGCACTGTTCATCATCGGTGGGATCGGGTTCGCCGTGCTGGGCGATCTGCGTCGCACGCGTCGTTTTTCGCAGTTCACGCTCCAGACGCGGCTGATTCTGCTGACCACGCTGTTTCTCAACCTCATCGCCTTTGCTGCGATCACCGCGCTCGAATGGCATAACCCCGGTACGCTCGGCGGTCTGCAGAGCACGGGCGAGCGACTGCTGGCCGGTTGGTTCCAGGCGGTCACGCCGCGCACCGCAGGCTTCAATACCATCGACACGTCGGCGATGACACAGCCCTCGACGTTGATCACGATGGCGTTGATGTTCATCGGGGCCGGGCCCAGTTCAACGGCCAGCGGCATCAAGATCACCACCTTCGTCGTTCTGATCCTGGCCGCGCGGGCGTTCCTGCAGCAACGCGACGAGCCGGCCGTCATGCATCGGCGCATGAGCGTGGCCACCGTCAACAAGGCCATTGCGGTCGCCCTGGCGACGGGGTCGATGGTTTTCATCGTCGTGCTCGGACTCAGTATCACCGAGCCGGGTGCCAGTCTCGAGGACATCCTGTTCGAGACGGTCTCTGCGCTCGGCACCGTGGGGCTGTCCCGTGGACTGACCGGGGACCTGTCCACACCCGGCCGGCTGCTGATCATCGTCACCATGATCGTGGGGCGGGTCGGGCCGTTATCGCTGGGTTATTTCATGGCTCGGGAAAGCTCGCCGGCCATTCGGTATCCGCAGGCCTCGTTGCAGATCGGCTAGGCGTTCAGCCCCGGGACTGTCGTGATAGCTTATCGCGCCAGCTTGTCGTGCCACGATCGCCGCTGACGACGCCGCAGGGCCAATCTTTCGGGGCAGCGTTTGGCCGGGCCCGGTGTCGTGGCGTGGGGCTGCCCACCGGGGCGGCCGATCGGGCACGCTATGATAGGTCGGTCCGGCCCGAATACCGGGCCGTCTTCAAACGGGAGAAGGGGGAACATGATTCGTGTGATCAAGCATTATCTGCTGTCGCTCGTGGCGACGGCCGTGCTGGTGAGCGCCAGCGCCTCGGCCATGGCGGCGGATGCCAGTCAGCGTGTGAAATTTGCATCGGCGCCGTGGCCCGGCGTGACGGTCAAGACCACGGTCGCCCAGACGATTCTCGAGGCCATCGGCTACGACACGAACCTGATGAATGCGAGCTGGACGATCGCCCTGCAGGGCGTGGCGCGCGGTAATATCGATGCCGATCTGGGCATCTGGATGCCAACCCAGAAATCCACCGTCGAGCCGCTGGTGCAATCGGGCAGGATCGACCTGCTGGTCAAGAACGTCCCGGACGCCCGGTACGATCTCGTCGTGCCGGCCTATGTCTGGAATGCCGGCGTGCACAGCATCGCGGATCTGCAGGCGCATGCAGACAAGTTCGATCACCGCATCTACGGTATTGAAGCGGGTAACGACGGCAACGAAATCGTCCAGAAAGCGATCGACGCCAACACCTATGGTCTCAGTGACTGGCGTCTGCGGGCCTCCAGTACCGCGGCCATGCTCGCTGAAGCCGGTCGGGCGATCGACAAGAAGCAGTGGATCGTCTTTCTCGGCTGGAAACCGCACTGGATGAATATCCGCTACGATCTGAAATATCTCGAGGATCCGAAACAGATCTGGGGCGGCGGCTCGTCGGTCTGGACCGCGATCAACCCGGCCTATGCCAAGGCCAACCCGAATGCGACGCGCTTTCTCAAGCAGATGGTCGTGCCGTCGAAGATCCAGAGCCAGTGGATCTATGCCTACGGCTACAAGAAACAGTCGGCAGATACCGTGGCGACAACCTGGATCAAGAACCACTGGGACACGGTCGGCCACTGGCTGGACGGCGTGACCACGGCCGACGGCAGCGGGCCGGCGCTGGCTGCCGCGAAGCAGGCGATCGGCGGCTGATACCGTCATCGCCGATTCGGCCCGGTGTAGTCGGGCCGACGTCTCGGTGGCGGTGTATCGATACGCCGTCACCGAGGCAATCCGCGGCCGGTGGCTACCGACTCGCGCTCGACCGGGGCCGACCGATTACACGGGCCCGCTTTGGCCCCGTGCAAAGTTCCAGGCATCGTGATCATCGCCTGTCGTCCACGGGTCTTCACCGTTGAAGGGGCCGACGTAGACGACATGATCACCGCGGATGACCCACGCCATGCCGTGCTCGGCTTCCCAGTCGCATTCGAGTTCGAGATGTACGATGGGCACATCGTGCGCCGGCGCCGGAATGATGAGCAGTGTTGGCTGGATGCATTCGAGTACCGCCGGCGCGGGGGTGAACGATTGCATCGGTGTGCCCGTCGCGTCCTGGAATGCGTTGCAGTAACGGATCGAGGCACGACAGAGCTCGGCTACGATATCCGTGCTCATCTCGTTGAGATGCGCCGCGCAACGCTCGGCATGGACCATGTCCTCGTTCTCGAGGAGGGCCGGGATATCAGTGTTGAACAGGCTAAAACGAACAATGCCCTCGAGCCCGTCCTCGCCGTGTTCGATCTCGCGGATCAGTGTCATGTCTTGGCACCTTGTCGCCTTGTGGCGAATGGACGATAGCGGAATTCACGAACACGCGTGGTCATGGCCCGTTAACAGCGGGTATGGTCCGTCCGGATATAACCGGACGTCTTGTGGTGGGTGAGCGGGCACGACGGCGATCGCGACGCAGGAAGCACAGAGGCATGGATATAGACAAGCGGCGTATCGCGGTCACGGCCATTATCGGTTGTCTGTTATCACTCAGTGGCTGTGTGCCGATGGTGAGTGGTGACCTGGAAGATATCGCACATGCGCGATATCAACCGTGTGTGCGGGCCGCAACGCCGTATCGTATCGACGTCGAGAGCAATGCCGAAGATGCCTATGCGTCGGGCCCGGTATCCTGGTTGACGGATCTCTCCCTGGGCCTGATCCCGACGTTCCAGAGCGAGGTGATTGATTCGCGAGCACGTCTGTATCGGGACGGCGTGTTGCAACACACTTATCGATTCAAATCACGTGTCACGGTCTACTACGGCTGGGTCTGGCTGCTGTTCCTGGACACCGACAGCGTGAACGCCTTACCGGTGGACGAGGGCGCCGGCGTGCGGGCCCGGACCGGGATTCGTGATCGCACGATCGCCAAGGCGCTGTCGGAAAGCGATCTCGACATCGCGCCGAACGCACTCTGCTATTCAGACGATTAGGGCCTGTTATTAACCCGGCATAAAAACAGATGATTTTTCGGGTTGATAACGCGCGTGTGCGAAAGCACGCGCGCCACGGCCAACGGCCGTGAAGCCATTGAAAATAAAAAGACGGACAAGTGCCGGCTTTTATTTTTCGATGGCGTTGAAAACAGCTGACGTCGTCAGCTGTTTTGGTGCCGGATTAATAACACTTCGCACGTGACCCCGTTGCCGCCCAAAAACGGCCAGGCAAGGCGCATGGCGCCGTCGGCGGGCGAGGCGGCTGCCCATCGCCTTGACGACACGCCCCAACGACCACGGATCGGCGTACGCCGCGCTATCATCGGCCCCGGGCGAACAAGGACGGTGTAGGCATTCATGACGACCAAGGGGTTTGTTCCGGGGCCCGGGGCCGTGTTGCGATTCCGCGGTCGCGCCGGGCGACGAGAGCTCGCTGGCGTGGTCGCCGCTGTCGTCGTCGCGCTCGGCTCCGGGCTGGTTCTCGATCGCCTGGTGACGATTGGAACAGGTTATCCGTTCACCGTCGTCGCCGTTCTGGCAGGGGCATACCTGTTGCCCGCGGTCGTGGTGCGTCGCCTTCACGACCGCGGGCGGCGCGGGTTCTGGATCCTCGGTGTTCTCGCCGGGCCGGCCGTGTACAGCGCCGCGTTGGTGATCATCGTCTGGCTTGCCATGAGACGTCATACCGGCGTTGGCGAAACGACGCATCAGGTCCTCGGCCCAGTGGGCTCGGTCCTGATTTGTCTGTGTCTTTTGTCGAGCCTGGGCCTGGGGCTCTGGTTGGTCGTCGAACTAGTGCGGGCCGGCGCGCCCGGCTCGAACCGCTTCGGGCCATCGCCGAACACAGCGCGCGGCCTGACGCGCGTCGATGAGTAGCACCGCCTGTTGGATGAACCGGTCGTCCTGCATCGACGCCTGCGAGTGAAGGTCAGATCACATGGTGTCGTGCGAGTTCGAACCACAGCACGAACGTCATCAGCCCCAGTACGGCATTGCCGATGTAGAGCGCCACGCGTCGTCGATGAAGGAAGGCATAGCCACCGAGGATGACGATCAGGCCGATCGCGTACGCGAACACCATGGCCTGAAACACGGCCATGCCATCGGTGCCCTCGAATCCCGCGTCCGATCGCGATCCCGCGGATCGGAGGACGCCATACAGCATGGCCGGGGTGCCGGCCGCGGGCACCGCCAGGACGAAATACAGAAGGGTGGCCATGACGCCGTGCTGTTGCTGATCGCGAATGCGCTCCATTATCCGGCTGACTCCTTGGCATGGTGGGTGTCGATGCGCTGGCGTCAGAATAGCGCATCGACAACGCTGATCCCGCTGGTGTCGGCGTTGGCATGCCCGGTGACGGTCCGGATCGACTGGTCACCCGATGCGTGCCAGCTTCATCGACGCGAGCCGGCCGGCGAACAGGGCGTTGCCGGCGGTGTGATGGTCGCTCAGCTGAGCTCGGCCATCGTTGCGCGCATTCGAGCCTGCATCTTGTCATCCGGCAGCGGGCCGTAACCGGCCTGCATGTTGTCCACGAGATGGCCCGGGTCGCTCGTGGCGGGAATGACGACGTTGACGGCGGGATTGGCCAGTACGTACTTGAGTGCGAACTGGGCCCAGCTGTCGATGCCCAACTCGGATGCGTACGACGGCAGCGCGTGGCCTTTGGTGCGCCCGAAGATCGCGCCGTCATTGAACGCGCGATTGACGATGACCGCGATGCCCCGATCGCGGGCCAGCGGCAACAGCCTTTTTTCGGCCTCGGGCGTGAGGATCGAGTAGTTGAACTGGACGAAGTCCATGTCCTTGGTGCGCATCTGGTGTTCGAGCTCTTCGAAAGCCCGCGTCAGATAATGCGTGATTCCGATATAGCGGAAGCGGCCCTCGCCCTTGAGCCGTTCGAGGGTCTGCCATTGGGTTTCGAGATCCACGAAGTTGTGGATCTGCATCAGATCGATGGGCTTGCCGAGCCGCGCCGCCGACTGTGCCATCTGGTCCAGGCCGGCCTGGCGACCGCGGATATGCACCTTGGTCGCCATGAAAATGTCGTTGCGGACATCGGCACGGCGGGCCAGTTCGCCGATGACCGTTTCGGCGCTGCCATAGGTGGGCGAGGTATCGACCATGGCGCCGCCCATGGCAACGAATTTCTTCAGCACGGTGAGCAATGCGGCTCGCGCGGCGTTGTCCGGGTAGGCGAACGTGCCCGACGAGCCGAGCCCCATGACGGGAAGCGGCTCGCCGGTCGACGGAATCGCCCGTGTTCGCATGCTCCGATCGTCGGCGGCCAGGGCCGACAGCCCCGGCACCGCGCTCAGCAGGCCGGTGGCCGCCGCAGCCGCCAGCAGTCGCCGGCGCGTTGTTGAGGGGCCGTGACAGGCCCCGTATTCGTCGTGATCGTTCATGTGTCTGCCCCCTGTTGTTCAGCCGAGTCGTCGAAAGTCGTGTCGGCCGCGCGTCGCTGTCGCGTACGGCCCAGCCAGATACCGAAGACAGCCCAGATCAGGGCGAGCGGTATGGCCGCGAAGGCCAGACCGGCCAGGCCCAGCCCGATCGCGCCGAGGCCGGTATAAAGCCAGCCGCTGGCGGCATCGCCAAAGCGATAGACCACCGTATCGATGAAATTCTTTGCCTTGTACTTGTCCTCGCGGCTGACCACGCCGAACAGCATTTCGCGCGATGGCTTGGTCAAGGCGTAATTGCCTGCCCGACGCACGACCTGGAAGACCACGAGAACGACGAGCGTGGGGGCAAGCCCGAGCAGCCCGAACCCGGCGGCCACGGCCAGCGGAATGAGCGCCAGTGCCACGGGTAGACCCAGCCACAGGACCAGTCGTGCCGTGGCGAAGAACTGCAGCAGGAGCGTGAGCGTATTCGTGGCCAGATCCATGCCGGCGAAGACCTGCGTGCGCTGCGCCGACGACGCGAAGGCGTTCTTGACGATATGTGCCTGCTCGAAATACAGAAACGTCGAGAGCGAGGCATACATCACGATGAACACACAGATTGCCAGCAGGTAGGGGGAGCGAAAGACGTGCATCGCGCCGGCCCAGACGTTGCCCTGCGATGTGCCGTTTCCGGGCATGTCACGGCCTGTGGCGGTGGCCGACGACATCACGGCCAGGGCGAACGCCGTGGCCGCGACCAGCAGAATCACCGAGATCGGCAACAGATTGACCGGGCCGAGTGTATCGGCCAGCCCGGCCGTGATGGCCGGCCCGACGATCGCCCCGAGGCTGCCGCCGGCCGAGATCACGCCGAACAGCCGCAGCGACTGGAACCGATCGAACACATCGTTCATCACGCTCCAGAAGAGCGACACGACGAACAGATTGAACACCGACACCCAGACGAAGAAGGCACGTGCGACCCAGGCAGGGGCGATGTCGGCACGCATCAGCCCGAAGAACAGAATGATCACGCCAATGGATACGCCGTAACTGACCGCCACCAGCCGGCGCCGTGCGAAGCGTGCCACGGCCCAGCCGAAGACAGGCACGATGGCCAGCATGACCAGAAAAGTGGCCGTGAATACCCAGGCAAGATCGCCGACACCGCCCTGGATGCCCATCTCGTCGCGGACCGGGCGCAGTACGAAATAGCCGGCCAGCAGGCAGAAGAAATAAGCGAACGATCCGGCGACCGGGCCCAGTTCTCCGGGCTCCAACTGCAGCAGGCGATAAAGCCGGGTCGTCATGAGCCGGCCTCGGCCAGCCGTCGGCACAGTGCGAACAAACGACTCATCGTGGTTCCATCGTCCGGGTCGTCCATGAACGGTCGATCACCAACATGCCGTGTCGGTGCCGCAGCGAGCAAACATCCATGCCAATGGACCGCCGCACGGAGATTCGGCCCGAGACCGCCGAACGGCGCGGGCCCGTGCCTGGGTTTGTCTTCGGTGCCGGGTCAGATGCACACCGGGCCGACGCCCCGAAGGTATCGGCCGACGATCAGACGCGGCGTTGGCGACGGCCGATTCGGGCGGTTCGATGCGACCGTCTGCGACAGGCACGCCTGAACGCGGGTTGTCACAGGCGGCCGTTCTCGAGCGCGCCGGATGACGAGGGCAACGTGCCAGACGTGTATCGTGTCCGCCCAGCGTTTTTGCCAATCAACCGCCGTGCCGGATGCCCGCTTGCGAAACGGCCGGCCGGTATCCGCCGGAGTTCGCGATGACTGATGCCGAACCGATGCTGCACCTCGACAGCCGACCCGGCCTGCCGGATGAGATTGCGGTCCTGCGCGCCCGATACCCACGGACGGATTGGCCGAGGCACCCCAATTACGGCGAACTTGCCGCGTTCTGGCGTCGCGTGCACGACAGCCTGCGCCGCGAGGGTGAAGTCCTGGCAGCGATGACCGCCGATTTTCGGGCCGGTCACCTGCGCGCCGCCGAATTCCAGCAACGTTTCATGCCCCAGCTCGCCCATCATCTCCAGCATCTCGATGGCCATCACCGCATCGAGGATGACCATTACTTTCCTCTTTTCCGTCGGTTGGACCGCCGATTCGAGCGCGGATTCGATCTGCTCGAAAATGATCACGACGTCATCCACGACGACCTGCGGCGTGTGGCGGCCAGTGGTCGGGCGCTGATGCAGGAGCTCGCGCGCGGCGCGGATGCCGGCCAGCGTGCAGCCGATCGTTATGCCGACGATGCCGAGCGGCTGCTGCACGTCCTCGATCGACATCTCATCGACGAGGAAGACCTCGTCATTCCTGCCATGCTGGAACATGGGGAACGCCCGCTGACGCGCTGACCGCCGGCACCGGCGGCGATCTTTGCGCCGCCGGCCGCAAGCGCCGTTCGCCACGGCTGTTACACCGACACGCCGAAACCGCGATCGGTCCGAAACCCGGCAGCCGATCGCGGTTCCGGTGATGTGAGATCAATGCACGGTAATCACACGGCAGGGCGCGGTATGCAGCACCTTGTGCGACACGCTGCCCATGGCCATGGATTGAATGTTGCTCAGGCCGCGATTGCCCATCACGATCGTGTCGACGTCGCGTTTCGTCGCTTCGCCGACGATCGTCTGGGCCGGGCGGCCCCAGCGCACCAGAAATTCGGGCGTCCCGCGGGGTTCGTCGAGCGTCGCCCATGCCGCTTCCAGCCCGGCGCGTGCCTCTTCGCCCAGGCGTTCACGGTCGACGTCCGCCGGCGAGGCGCCGGTGCCGCGGCCCAGCACGTCGCTGGCGGGCATGGCCTCAGGCACACCGAGCAGGACCAGCGTGGCATCCGGTTCGGCGAGCCGACAGGCCAGCTCGAGCGCTGCAAGGGCGGCCTGCGAGCCATCGAACGGCACCAGAATCGTCTTGTACATCTGTATTCCTCCTCATCAACGAGCCCACGTTCGCTGCGGTCAGAATCGACGTCCGCGCGAACGGATCCATCCTATCGCCTCGGCGGGCGCCTGGGTTGATCCAGCGCAAATCAAGTCGGACGCGATCTGGTCGGCGGACGAGGGCAGGCTGGCTTTGTCATGGACCGGCCGGCGCGGCCTTGGGAGTCAATTCATGCAAGCGGTCTAGTCTGCGTCGCATTTGAAAAATTGATTCAAAAGAGCAGATAACTATATTTTAACTGATCTTCGATCCCGCCTAGGCTCGATTGCGAATCGCGTCGCGCCTCGGACCCGGTCCTTCGGCAAGCGATGACGATTGATACGCCACGCTGCCCGGAGGACGAAGATGACAGCATTACCCGCGGATATCGACACACTCGTGGTCGGCGCCGGCCAGGCCGGCGTGGCGATGAGCGAGCATCTGAGTGCGGCCGGCGTGCCGCATCTCGTGCTCGAACGGGATCGCATCGCCGAGCGCTGGCGAACCGGGCGCTGGGACTCGCTGGTCGCCAACGGCCCGGCCTGGCACGATCGTTTCCCCGGGCTGACTTTCACGGATCTGGCCCCCGGCGAGTTCGCCGACAAGAATCGTATCGCCGCGTATTTCGAGGACTACGCGGCGCGGTTTTCGGCGCCGATCCGTACGGGGATCGCGGTCGAATCCGTACGTCGTCGGCCCGGTGAGTCGGGGTTCGTCGTCGAAACGTCGCAGGGCACGCTGATCGCTCAGCGCGTGGTGGCGGCCACCGGTGCCTTCCAGAAGCCGGTCATTCCCGAGATCGCGCCGGACACGCCAACGCTTCATCAATTGCATTCCTCGGCCTATCGGAATCCGGAACAGCTGCCGGCCGGCGGCGTGCTGGTCGTCGGGTCCGGATCGTCCGGGACACAGATCGCCGACGAACTGCTGCGCGCCGGACGAGATGTCTATCTGTCGGTCGGCCCGCACGACCGGCCACCGCGGTCTTATCGCGGGCGCGATTTCTGCTGGTGGCTGGGTGTATTGGGCCTCTGGGACGCCGAGACCGCCGGCGCCGAGGAGGCCCATGTCACGATCGCGGTGAGCGGGGCACACGGCGGCCATACCGTCGACTTTCGGGAACTCGCCCATCGCGGCATGACGCTGGTCGGCCGGACACGGGCCTTCGATGACGGGCAGGTCGCGTTCGACGACGATCTGGCCGCCAACCTGGCGCGCGGCGACGAGAATTATCGGGCGCTGCTCGACGCCGCGGATGCCTACGTCGCACGTTACGGTCTCGATCTGCCGCCCGAACCCGAGGCGCGGCGGATGGCCGCGCAGCCCCAGTGCGTCAGCCAGCCCCGACGGAGGCTCGATCTCGAAAAGGCCGACGTACGAACCGTCATCTGGGCGACCGGTTTCGCCAGCGACTATCGCTGGCTGGCCGTCGACGCGGTGGATGCCGCGGGCCAGCCACGGCATCACCGCGGTGTCGGCACCGAGCCCGGCGTCTATTTTCTGGGCCTGCCGTGGCTGTCGCATCGAGGCTCCAGCTTCATCTGGGGCGTGTGGCACGACGCGCGTCGCATTGCCGACCACATTGTCACCCGGCGCGCCTATTTCGGGCAGGGCGACGACGTCGAGGCTGCCGCCGACCCGGCGACTGCCGAGACACCCGCCCACGCCACCGCCAGTCGATAACGGAGCCGACCATGCCGACGCATACCCGTATCCGCATGTTCAATACGCGCGAGACTTATCCGAACCAGACGCTGGACAACGATCTCTGCCAGGCCGTGCGAGCCGGCAATACGGTCTACGTGCGGGGCCAGGTCGGTACCGACTTCGAAGGTCATCTGGTGGGCCTCGGGGATCCGCAGGCCCAGGCGGAGCAGGCGATGAAAAACGTGGCCCAGCTGCTCGACGAGGCCGGCTCGGCGCTATCGCATATCGTCAAGACCACGACTTACATCACCGATCCGCGCTATCGCGAGCCGGTCTATCGTGAAGTCGGCCGCTGGCTGCAGGGCGTCTACCCGATTTCCACTGGACTGGTGGTTGCCGGGCTCGCCCAGCCGGAATGGCTCATGGAGATCGACGTGATCGCGGTCATTCCCGACACGGAGGACGACGCCCAATGACTTTTTCCATCGCTGCCCGCTGCCCGCAAACCGGCCAGATCGGCACGGCCATCAGCTCGTCGAGTATCTGTGTCGCCAGTCGGTGTGCGTTTGTCGCGCCCGACCACGGCGCGGTTTTGACTCAGAACGTCACCAATCCCGTGCTTGGCCAGATCGGGCTCGCGCAGCTGCGCGCCGGCGCGCGTGCCGACGCCGTGCTTGCCGAGATGGTACGCCGCGAATCCTATCCGGAATGGCGACAGCTCGTCGTACTTGATGGCCGCGGGGCCAGCGCCGTTCACAGCGGCAGCGAGACGCTCGGCATACACGCAGGCGCTCAGGGCACGGATGTGGTCGCGGCCGGCAACATGCTGGCCGAAGATCAGGTTCCGCAGGCCATGGTCGATGCCTTTGCCGCCGCGCGCGGCGAACTCGCCGAGCGCCTGCTCGCGGCGATGGCTGCCGGGCTGGCGGCCGGCGGCGAGATGGGCCCGGTGCATTCGGCCGGCCTGCAGGTGACGACGGCGCAGGTGAGCTGGCCGGTCGTCGATTTGCGCGTGGACTGGCACGACGAGCCGATTGTCGCGCTTCACGATCTATGGGAGCGCTATCGACCACAGCGCGACGATTACGTCGGCCGTGCGAGTCGCCCGGATGTGGCCCCCGGTTACGGCGTGCCGGGCGACACACGCTGATGTCGGTGCCCGGCCAGGGGGCCGCTGCCTCGGACGATGCAGGCAGGCGGCGTCATCGCGAGGTCGTGAAACTGCTGGATCGGCTCGTCGCATTCGACACGACGAGCGCGCGGTCCAATCTTGCGTTGATCGTCTTCATCGAGGCCTATCTGGCCGAGCAGGGCGTGACGAGCCGGCGCGTGGCCAGCGACGACGGCACGAAAACCAATCTGTATGCCGTGATCGGCCCGTCAGTCGACGGCGGCGTCATGCTGTCGGGGCACACCGATGTGGTCTCGATCGACGGCCAGGACTGGCGATTCGCGCCGTTCGCACTGCACGATGACGGCGAGCGACTTTACGGCCGTGGCACCGCCGACATGAAGGGTTTCCTCGCCGCCGTGCTGGCCGCGGTGCCGGAGATGGTCGCCGCGGATCTGCGGGTGCCGATTCATCTGGCGTTTTCCTACGATGAAGAGGTCGGCTGTCTGGGCGTACGTCGCCTGATCGACATGATGGCCGCGCAGGCGCATCGGCCCACGGCCTGCATCGTCGGCGAGCCGAGCGGCATGCAGGTGGCCACGGCCCACAAGGGCAAGCAGGCCATGCGGGTCCACGTGCAGGGGCGGGCCTGTCATTCGGGCATGGCGCCCAGGGGCGTCAACGCGATCCATGCCGCGGCCCGGCTGATCGGCTGGGTTGCCGACACCGCTGCCGAACGGGCCGCACACGGCCCGTTCGATGCCCGCTTCGGTATCGCCCACACCACGCTGCAGGCCGGCTGCATCCGGGGCGGTGCTGCATTGAACATCGTCCCCGAGCACTGCACTTTCGATGTCGAGATCCGTCATGTCCCGGCCGACGATATCGATACACTCGTGGCCGCCTTCGAAACACAGGCGGCGGCACTGACGCAGACGATGCAGGCGAGCGACCCACAGGCCGGGATCCGTATCGAGCCGCTGGGCGCTTATCCGGGGCTTTCGATCGCCGACGACGATGCGCTGGTACGCTGCATCACAGCCCTGCTGGAGGCGGCCACGATCACGCGCATCGATTACGGCACCGAAGCCGGTTTGTTCCAGCGCGATCTCGATCTGCCGAGTCTGGTCTGCGGGCCCGGCCACATGGCCCAGGGCCACCAGCCGGATGAATTCACGACCCACGCGCAGCTCATGCGGTGCAGTCGTTTTCTCGACCGGCTGATCGAGACCCTGTCGGCGGATCGCGAAACATCGGGCATGGCAGTCCGCGAACGCCTGGGCGAGAATCGCGACTGACGACCGGCCACGACGGTATGCGGGCCGGCCACCCCAGGGCAGGCGAATCATGCGTCAATTCACGCTCAAGCAACTGCGTTATTTCGTGCTCGCCGGACAGTTGTCCAGCGTTACCCAGGCCGCACGCAAGCTGCACGTCTCGCAGCCGTCGATCTCGGCGGCGATCCAGCAATTGGAGGAGATGACACATCTGCAGCTGTTCGTGCGTCATCACGCCCAGGGCCTCACGCTTACGCCGGCCGGCAAACAGTTGATGACCCGCGCACGCGAGTTGCTGCGTGATGCCGAGGGGCTCGAGAAATTCGCGGCCTCGCTCGGCGACGAGATCGGTGGCGAGCTGCGACTGGTCGCGCTGCCCACATTCGCGCCGGTCCTCCTGCCGGACCTCATGCGGCGGTTCGCGGCCCGGCATCCGGCGGTGAGCCTGTATTGCGACGAGATGATCCAGGGCGACATATTTACCGGGTTGGACGCCGGCGATTATGAACTGGCCTTCACCTATGATCTCAGTATTCCGGAGACGGTCGATTTCACGCCGCTGCGGGTGTTTCCGCCGTATGCGGTGGTTGCCGCCGATCATCCGTTGGCCGGTCGGGAGAGCGTCTCGCTGGCCGAGCTGGCCGACCTGCCCATGGTGCTGCTCGACTGGTCCCTGAGCCGCGAATATTTCCTGTCGATCTTCGCCCGCCACGGCTGGTCGCCGCGTGTGGCCCACCGCGTCAAGTCGATGGACATGCTACGCGGCCTGGTGGCCAGCGGTCTCGGCTTCTCGCTGTTCAATACGCCGCTGGCGGCATTCGGGGCCACGACCGGGCTCAACGCACTCCGAATCGAAGAAGATGCCGCTGCACTATCAATGGGCATCGCCCGGCCGCGCGGGGTTCGGCTGGCCCCGGCGGCCGAAGCCATGCAGGGCCTCGCCGAGCAGGCGATGAATGAACGTATCGACGTCTGAACCGCCGCCGGCCAATGGATGGCCAGTGGATGCGGTTCGCTCGGGCAGGCTACCGACAATCTGTCTCCTTGAGATTCGGCGCCCGATATCTGGGCTTTGTCCCAGTGCATAAGAAAACCTGAGGAAAGGCTTCGCATTATTATATTTTAGGCCCCTCAGGCCGCGCGCTACTGTGAATTCAACGTCGTGATCGGCATCGATTTCTGCAATGCGATGCCGGTCGACAGACGTGGGCACCACGCGCGGCGCCCGGCCGCCGATTCGATCCGCTCGGATGGCGGCGGCCGTTTCAGCCCGACGCGGCGATCTCTGGATCGCCGACGCGTGGATTTCGACGAGACGCACGGTTCCCGCGATCTGCCGGACGTGGCGAGCCGAGGCAACAGACAGGGGGCATCTCATGGAATCCTGGACTTTCATCGCATTCGGTATCAGCTCGGCCACTACGCTCGCGCTGGCCGTGCTGGCGCTCGTGTTCTCGCCGCGTCGCTGAACACGACCGCCAACACGCCAACGCAAAGGAGGGCAATCATGCTGAACTGGATACTACTCGGCCTGTCGGCGACGGTGCTGATCGGATTATCGCTGTACTCGATGCGGGCGGCCGGCGATAAGGATGAAGCCGGGTTTCTGGTCGCGAACAACGCGCTCGGCCCGTTCGTGGCTGCCGGCACGCTGATCGCGACCGGCTATAGCGGCTTCGTCTTCATCGGCTCGCCCGGCGTGGCCTATGAATACGGGTCCCTCGAATTGTTTTCCAATTCGTTCTATACGCCGGCGTTTCTGGTCGCGACCCTGTTTTTCGCAAACTATCTGCGACGCAAGGCGGCCACGTTGGGCAGTCGGACAGTGCCGGAATATATCGCCCAGTCGCATGCCGGTGGGGTTGCCGGGCGTTGGCTTCAGGGCATCGTGGCGCTGATCATCCTGCTGTTGCTCGGTGTGTTTCTCGTCTCGCAGATCAAGGCGATCGGCCTGCTGGTTTCCGGCTGGCTCAACGTCACGCCGACCACGGGGGCGTTCGTCATCACGCTGCTGGTCATTGCCTACACCATGTTCGGCGGCCTGCGGGCCGTCGCCTGGACGGATGCGGCGATGGTGATCGGCATGGTGTTCGGGTCCTGCGTGATCGGCTATGTCGTGTTCGTGCAGATCGGCGCCACGGATCTCATCGCACGGCTGAATACGATCGACCCGAAACTCGCCAACCCGACGACCGGGGCACCGTACGGTCAGAGCCCAGCGTCCGCGTTTCTGTTGTTGCCCTATGCGTTTCTCTGGGCGACGGCACTCCCGTTCATGTCAGTACGATTCCTGGCGATTCGTCGCGACGTGCGCATGGCGCATGTCGGGATCTGGGTCGCAGTGCTCGGTGTGCTGCTCAACTTCACGCCACTGGCCGGCCTGTATGCCCGTGCCTTCTATCCGAGCCTCGGTGACCCCGACCTGGCGATGCCGACGTTTCTCGAACACGCCGTTGGCCCGCTGATGTCGAGCGTGATCACGCTGTTCATTCTGTTCGCGATGAAGTCGACGGCCAACTCGCTCATGCACACGGTCTCGACCGCGTTGTCCTACGATCTGCGTGCGGCGCTGGGCCGGCGGTCCGGTTTCACGACCACGATGACGTTCAACCGCATGATGGTGCTTGCCGTCGGCATGGCGGCTTTCATCGGCATGGCTTACATGCCGCCGGTCATGGTGCTCTGGCTGGGGGTGCTCGGTAACGGCACGCTCATGGCCGCGTTGTTCGGTGTCACCCTGTGTGCCACATTCTGGCAAGGCAACAGTGCCGGCGCGTTCGCCTCCATTGCAGCCGGGTTCGGCGTCAGCGCTTATCTGCTGCTCGGTACTGATCTGGGGTGGGTGCAGGGCCCGCTCTACGGCTGTCTCGCATCCGCGATCGGTTACGTCGGCGTCAGTCTGCTGAGCGCTCGCATGGCCGATACAACGCCGACCCGGACTTCAGCCTACTAGCACGTGCCGCGTGCGCCGCGCGGCCGGTTTTGGGGCGGCTACGCGGTCACGTACGAAGTGTTGACAGGCCCTGATCGGCAGCTGCGACGTCAATCGGGCAGGGCGTCAGCGATGATTCGCAGCCCATGTCGGCCGGCTGCCCGACATGTCGTGTTGTGGGGCGGCACGGGTCGGCGCCCGTGGTATCTCATCGACGGCCGCATTCATTGTGTATTCGACTGATTGGTCAAAATCGGATGTCGGCCTAATTCAGTTTGCCTTGCGTAAGCTCCGCATCGTAAAAAATACACCACGGAGCGCACGTCTTGTCTGTTTTACGGTTCTGTCTGCTGGCTCTCGGGCTGGCGATCATCGCGAAGCTGACGATATCGGCTGCACCCATGGTGTTGAGCGCGTTCGCCGCCGAGCCCGACATCGAGTCTCTGTCGGAAGTGCCTGAAGGCAAGCGCCACCCGCGGTGCCTGCCGCCGCGGGAACAGGAAAAGCGCGGCGGTTTTTGTCGAAATCTGCAGGATGTGCCGCCGCAATCGCCCGATCGTCGACAGATCGAACGGCTGGATATGCAGCTTGGTGACAGCAAGCACGACGTCACGGCCTCCGGATTTTCCAATACGACGGGCTTTTTCCGTGATATCGCAGTACAACCGGACGGAAATCTGGTGGTCGTCGGCGGTCGTGGGCTGAAGCTGGCCCGCAGCGATGCCGCGGCACGTCACTGGACACTGGATTCGTATTCTGGTTTTGCCGATGGTGTGCTCGGACTGGCGATGCGTCCCGACGGACATGGCTATGCCGTAGGCCAGAGGGGCGGCATCATTTTCGAGACACGCAACGCCGGCCGTGACTGGGAGCCGTTCAACCGCGTCATAACCGACACGCACGACTTTGCGGCGCTGAAAGAGCTGAACGTGTCGATGGGGCTGATGGATGTCGCTTTTGCCGATGACGATACGGTGGTCGCGGTCGGTTACGAAAGCATGCTGCGCACCACGGACGACGGCCAGAACTGGCATCGTGTCGCGTTGCCGGGGCCGATGGACGACGTCAATCTACAGGAAGTCACTTTTCCCGGACCACGGCGAGGCTGGACCGTGGGTAGCGGCGGCACCGTATTGCGCACCGACGACGCGGGCGCCCACTGGCAGGCCGTCGATATCGGCGCCGAGGATACGTTTTTGACGACCGTGACGTTTGTCGATGATACGCATGGCTGCATCGGCGGCGGTCTGAGCGTGTGGTGTACGCGCGATGGCGGTGACACCTGGCAGCGCACAGAGCTTGCCCAGCCGCGGCCCACCATGTGGGAGCCGGAGGTAGGCGTGTTTCGCATGCGGTTTGCCGACGCCCATCAGGGCTGGCTGATCACGTTGGATGGGCTGGTCTATCACAGTGAGGACGGCGGCAAGAGCTGGAACCTGTGGCTGGATCTGACACGCCCCGGTCGCGAAGACACCGGCGGTGTCAAACTCAACGGTCTCGCGATCGGCAACGGCCGGGTCTGGGTCGTCGGGTCAGGTACGCTCAAGCCCGGGCCGGACGCCGATCCGCGTTGGGATACGAAACGTTCGCCGCTCATGTTGTCCTGGCCGCTGGATTCCTGAATGCTCGGCCCGAAATGGCTGGATCGGAAGACGCCGACCCGGTCGGCGCTGGCCATGAACCAACGGTTCAGACGCGTCGGCGGGTCCAACAGCCGGAAGCGAGGGCAGATCGTCTGGCCATCGCTCGTCATCCCGTCGAGCGGTGACAGCGTCCCGATGGGTCCATCCATAAACAATTGGCGACGGGCGCTCTGGGGTCTCACGAGTTGGGGTGTGACGGACCACAATGGGCGACGTGTGCCTTGCAGGACATGAGGGGCGCCGCCACGGTGGCACGCGCACGAAACATCGACTGGGTTCTACGGCCAACGCGCCACCCCGGCGCGGTCGTCCGCCTGCTCGATTGCCGGAATCGGTTGATACGCCGTCAACGGTAGACATTCGAAATCGTCGATGACGAGCCTCCGCCGGATCGAGGCAAGGGTGGGATCATCGATGGCCGCCCGCAGGTCAGCCCGCCGACGTGCCCGTTCTGCCTCAGCGATATCGCCGCGCGTGACGTCGGTCAGAGCCGGTGCGTCGGCGAGAATATCGACATCCGCGTGCCGGCGAAAGCCAGGCGCGTGTGGGCCGTATTCACGTCCACCCGCCCTTTGGCGATGGCTTCGATATTGCCCTATGCACGCCGTTGACTGCCACGGTACGAAACAGTGGGCGGGAGATGGCCGCCATGGCGGTCATGTACCGCAAGACGTGGCTGCCCGAGTGTGAATCCGGTCATGGATCACCGTGAGCCCGTCGGCCAGGTCGGCCTGATGTGTGGCCGGGTTATCGGCGGCCACCATCACCGCGCTGGCGTCATGTGTTCCGTTGTAGCCGGGGGCGACGTCACGCGGGGGCGGGACCAATTCGGGCGCCTCGGAAGCGCGCGCATGCGTCAACGGATAGGGCCAGGCAGCCGATCGGGGCAGGCCGGATTGCCGGTAGATCCACGCCCCGGGTGAGGTTGGCCAGGAAATGGGCCAGGCCGGCCGCGCCCGAATGCCTCGCCAGGCCTTGGCACCACGCGTCGGTGAGGGCGGCGATCGGCGGGAGAGCGTACATCGACGGGCGCGCAATCATCTGGCGGCGACCTCGATGATTTCAGTGTGACGCCAGGCCGCAAATCGCGCCCGGCCACTTTGCGACAAGACAATCGCGACGATCGTTTGGCCGGCGATACCGAAATCATCCGGTGCTCTCTGCTATCGCCCAAGGCGCCGGCTTTTCACCCCGGGAATCCCGACGCCGCACTCCCGAGGCACACCAACCCGAAGCGTAGCGCGCGCCGCGCTTTGAGCCATCTTCGCCCAGCGTGTGAAACGCACGCTACGGCCTGAGCCGTAGCGTCGAACGTGTCGCCAAGAGACCCGCGGAATGCCCTTGCCGTGGCTCCAAGACGAGACGCCAGTGGCCGGTAGCGGCGACGCGGGGTCGATCGGAGACGTCTTGTTCATCGCCTGTCAGCAAATTTCGGTTTATTGTCGGCGGGTCTCTCATTGAAACGACACGGCGAATTGATCGGTTGATCCCGGCCCGGGATCAGCCGCATTGCAACCGTACAAAAAGGATGGCAAGACTATGTCCAGCCCGGAACACAAGCAGAAAATCTGGAATCTGATCAAGGACATCAAGGTCGGCATGCTCGTCACGCAGGACGGCAACGTGCCGCGTGCTCGCCCGATGCACCTGGTTCAGGACGAATACGACGGCACGATCTGGTTCTACACCCGTCGTAGCGCCGAAAAAGTACTTGAAGCACAGCAGGGCGACAGCGAAGTCTGTCTCACGTTCTCCGACCAGGATGAAGGCGTTTATGTCTCCATGTCGGGCAAGGTGCGTATCACCGACGACCAGGACGTGATCGACCGCTACTGGAACTCGGGAATTGCGGCCTGGCTGCCCGAAGGCAAGGATGACCCGGACGTGGTCATGCTGGAAATCGATATCGAGATGGGCGAGCACTGGGCGGCTACCGAAAGCAAGGTATTCCAGCTCTACGAATTCGCCAAGGCCAATATCAAGAGCAACGAAACGCCGGATATCGGCGAGAACGAGAAATTCGGCGGCTGATTCGGAAAGCGGCATGCGTTAGTCGTGCAACGCCCGGTTCGCCGGGCGTTTTTCGTTGCCCGTTATGGGAAACGCGTGGGGTACGCACGATGCTGTCGGGCGCTGTCCATTGCAGCGACCGGGTTCTGCAAGCGTTTGCCAGACGTTATCGTATCCACAACAGGCCGGCTTCGATGAGCGGTTCGGCGTTTGGCCGAGTGCAGTGGCCCACCGTTCGGGGCAGTCCGGAATTCGCCGTGCTCCACCCTCAGTACATGAAGTCGTTGTTTCCCAAAAAGTAATAAACAGCTTTTAGAATATCGTCTTCTTTGGGGCGGGCGAGCCTGCTTTTCACGTTCTCGGTAATATCGACTAACGTAAGTACTTCGACGAACGTAATCATGTGTTCGTCGAAAGCCATTTCCTCGGATTCGTTCTCGGCGAGATAGTACTGGGTTCGTTTCAAACCCTCGATCGACTCCGTATCGATGCCGGTTTCAATATAAATCCAGCCTGCCGAAGGCAGCCGGTCGCTGTGTCTGGTCAATCGGCAAAGTGCTCGAATTGGAGCATGGGGCGGCGGGTTAGGGCCACGCAGAGCATGTCGTCGATCGCTTGAGCGACGCGCGTTAAAACCTCGTAGGTTGGTATCGACCCCAGGATACGACGGAAATCCGCATCATCGTGTCGTGTTGTGATTCGCGAGACGCGGCTTTTATTTAAGACCGTGTGTGCAGGCGTCGTCGAGACCGTTTTATTCGAGATGGGCAGACGCCATCGAATAAACGCTACGCGGTATGTTGTTTTTTGGCCCGCCAGTTCTGGATCAGACGATAGATCAGGCTTAAAAGGCCGAATACGAGACAGAACAGCCCGAGAGCGTAGGGCCGGGTGAGCAGACCGACAAACGTGACACCCAGAAGAAGCATCAGCAGAACAGGGCGATAATCGGCACGCGCTGGCGGTTTCTGTTCGGCAGTGGCCGACGCGACAAGCGCTGCCATGTTGTCGATGCGTGCGCGACAGTCCGCCGAACAGGCGATGCCGCCCGGGCTTTGCTGCACGCATTCCCGACAGACGCCCCGGCCGCAGCTGCGACAAGCGCCCACGGCAGGCGTCGACTCATGATAAAAGCACTCCATGTCGTATTCACCCCCGATAACGTCGTGTGATTCCCGGGCGACCGGGCCCGCCAGGCCGAACCGCCGATGCGGACTTGAAATATCCCTTGCGCGGCTCATCCGGCGTCGAAGACATCCGGATCGCCAAACATGGTGCGCGGGTCAGGCGACAGCTGACTGAACAAGCCGCGTTGGCGCAACGGTCGGCGAGGAAAGACTTTCGTACCGCCGCGCGCCGGTTGCGATACGTGCCCCGATTCCGGCCTGTCCGGGGCTCGTGCGTCGCTGCACTCATGCCCGAGCTGCGAGGCGCTGCATGATGGCCGCCGCCTCCTTGAGGCGCTTCGATGTCAAACGTGCCGACGGACCGCTTAGGCCAAAGCCGGCTCTGAGTGAGCCGTTGGATACCCAGGGCACCGCAATGCAGCTCAAACCGGCCTGATAATTGTTCTGATCCAGCGCATAGCCGCGTGCTGCGATGGTCTCCAGTGTCCTGTCGAGCGACGGGCCGAGCCGATCGGCGTGGACGTCCATGCCATGACGTCGCAGGCCCGGATCGAGCGCGAGAAACAACAGCCCGATCGCCGAGCCGGCCATTGGCTGGCGCTCGCCGGCCTGACTGCTCGCGCGGAGCGGTTTCTGGCTTTCGATGGCATCCAGAAAGTACACCTCGTCGCCCGAAGGCACGGCAACAAACACGGTTTCGCCGGTTTCGCGGGCGATGGCCTCCAGTGTCGGACGCAGCTGGCGACACAACCCGCGATCATCGCCGACCACTCGCGACAGGTTCAGAATCCGCTCGCCGAGGTGATAGCGCGTATCGTTGGCCCGACGCCGAACATAGCCGAGGGCAACCAGCGTCTGTAACAGATTGTGGGCGGTCGTCGACCGGGTGCCGATATCAGAGGCGATGTGTTGCAGAGACGAGGCGCCACCGGCGTGGGCCAGGTGCTCGAGTATGGCAAGCGCGCGTTCGACGGACTGGATCATGGCGATCGGGTTGTGCGGGCGTTGGGCCCGTCGCGGATATTCAACATCGTTGAATATATCAGGCAATTCGTGCGGATTCTTGTCGTAATCGCGGCTACCGGGGATAGTCAACCATATAGGCGATGCGGGCAACCGCATCGCGTGACCCGTTGTCCCGGAGATTCCGTATGACTCGTACTGTGATCGCTCGTGCCACACCGCTGGCCGGCCAGGCCGATGCACTCCGACGCCAGATCGAAACCCTGGCGCACGCCGTGCGGGCCGAGCCGGGCAATATCCGTTTCGAAGTGTATACCGAAGCCGATGGCCAGACCCTGCAAATACTGGAAAGCTATCGCGACGACGCCGCATTCGACGCCCATGCGAAAAGCGCGCACACCCAGCGTTTCAACGAGGCGTTGACCGACATCGTCGAAGGCGGCGCCTCGACGGTCACCGAACTGCAGGCGATCGTCGCGCGACCCAGTGCCGCGCCCGGGATTCGGGCCATCGATCACGTCGGCGTCACGGTGCCGAACGTGGACGAGGCGACGGCATTCTTCGAATCGGCGTTCGGCGCGGTCACGGTGTACGACGTTCTGCCCAAGGACGGCGAACCCATGGCCGGCGAGGGGCCCGAGCACGAGCTCGGCCTGACGTCCGGGACGCAGATCGTGCATATGCGCCTGATGCGCATCGGCAACGGGCCGTGTGTGGAAATGTTCCAGATGGCCGACGCCGAAAGCCGGCAAGCGCCGCGTCTGGAAGACTTTGGCCTGACGCACTTCGGGCTCTATGTGGACGACATCGAAGCCGCCGCGTCGCGTTTTGAGCAGGCCGGCGGTACGTTGCTTTCGGCGACACACCCGTTGGCCGGCGTCGAGGACGGCGAGCGTAATGCCGGCGTCTACGGTCGGACGCCCTGGGGCATGCTCGTTGAATTCATCACCTATCCGGACGGCATCGAATACGCCGAAAATCAAGTGATCACGCGTTGGACGCCCACCCCAGAAGGTGACTGAGCCAGCCACACCGCATCACCCAATCGACTTCATTGTCTGGAGTTTTGCATGATCAAGATGACCATGTTTCTCAAACGCCACCCCGATCTCACCCACGAAGCCTTCGTGCGCCATCACATCGATACCCACGGCCCGCTCTTTCGCTCGATCCCGGAAGCCGAGGCGCACGTGCTGCGTTATATCCAGACGCATCCGACCGCGCCGCCGGCCGATACGGTGCCTCAGGCCGACTACGACGGCACCGCGGAACTCTGGTTCGATAGCCCCGAAGGCATGCAGGCGGTCCTGCATTCCGAAACCTACCGGAACACCGTGTTTCCGGACGAAAAGACATTCCTGGATCACGACAACACTCTGATTCTGGTCGGCGAACAGATCGAGATCATCGAAGACAAGAGCTGATCCATCGCGGGGCCGCCGCGAACGGCGACGTGCCCTGCAAGGCCCGTCGGCATGGCCAACGCCGTCCGCATGGGCCGTGCGCATGCAGCCTATCGCGCCGCCTGCCAGCCGTCATGGCGTGCTCGAGAATCGCGTCGGATCGGGCGTGTCGTTCGTTACCAGGCATGCCGCCTTGCTGCCGCGTCGCTATAAGACGGCAATGCACAAAGTGCTTGCCGGTTGACGGGGCGCTCGTTCAATAGGGCGTAGGCGGCCAATCCATAGGGCCTGTCGAGGTTTCTTGCGAGTCCGCGCCAAGCGCGCCCTGAAATTGACGATGGGCGGCAAGACGAGGCTTAGCACGCGCCGCGCAGTGACTCTGCGCCAGCGGGCTACAACGCTGTATCGCCGTCGTGTTTTTGATTTTGGGGCGCTTGTCCCTTCGGGTTGGGCCGCCCATGAAAAATCGACGATGGGCGCCCGGCGGCGTTGCGAGCCTCGATCGTCGCACGCCACGATCGGCAACTCGCGCCTTGCCGGACACACTGCGGTCTCTCGACGAAAAGGCGCTCGAACGAAACCTTAACACGCCCTAGCGTCCAACTCGGGCCGTTGGCCTGACGAATCCACGCAATGATCAATGCCGACAACGTCGGTCTGGAATGTCTCCATGAGTGATTCGAACGGCGCGTCGTCATCGGCGAGCCGCAACGAAGGTCTGTTCTCGAAAGAATATCGCCTGCTGAGTTGCAGCCTGGTCGCGATGACCGCACTCGTGGCTTTCGAGGCCCTGGCCGTGGCCACCGCGATGCCCGTTATCGCAGACCGCCTGTCGGGGTTAGGCCTCTATGCACTGGCGTATGCCGGGCCGATGGCGGCCAGCGTCGTCGGCATGGCGGCCGCCGGCTGGTTGAGCGATGCGCGGGGCCCGCGCCCGGTCTTTCTGATCGGGACGATCGGCTTTGCCGCGGGCCTGCTCATCGCCGGCATGGCACCCACCATGTCCGTGCTGGTGGCGGGCCGTGTCGTCCAGGGCATTGGCGGGGGCGCGATATCCGTGGTTGTCTACGTCATCGTGGCCCGGGCCTATCCGGAAACACTGCGACCGGGCGTTTTCGCGCTGTTTTCGGCCGGCTGGGTCGTGCCATCGCTGCTTGGGCCAGCGGCCAGTGGGTTGATCGTCTCGACACTCGGTTGGCGCTGGCTGTTTCTGCTGATCCCGGCGCTCGTCGTGCCCGTCGCGTGGGTCATCAATGGGGCGTTGCGGCACGTGGCCCACGATCGGCAACCCTTCGCCCGGCCGCGGCAGCTCGGCTGGGCACTGGTCGCGGCACTCGCCGTGGGGCTGGTACATGCCGCCGCGCATTCGCATCGCACGGCCCACTGGCTTGGATTGATCGTTGGTCTGGCCGGCCTGATTCTGATTGCGCCGCGCCTATTGCCTCGGGGCACGTTGACCTTGCACCAAGGGCTGCCAAGGGTCATCGCGGTTCGGATGATCATCGGTGCGGCATTCTTCGCCAGTGAAGCCTTCATTCCATTGTTGCTCGAAAACGAGCATGGCTTGCCACCCGCGCTGACCGGTATCGCACTCAGCCTGGGTGCGGGCGGCTGGTTTGTTGGCGCCTGGCTTCAGGGCCGTCCGCGTCTGGCCGGTTTTCGATTGCCCGTGATGGGCCTGACCGCGATGGGCGCTGGCCTGGCGGTGATCTGTGGTTCGCAAATGGCCTGGGCATCCATCCCGCCGATCCTGATCGGCTGGGCGCTCGTCGGATTGGGGATGGGGCTCGGGTATGCGAGCCTGTCGGTGCTCACCTTGGCCTTGACGCCCGCCGAGGCTCAGGGGTCGACGGGTGCCACGCTCAAACAAGCCGATGCGCTATCGATCGCGCTGGCGTTGAGTGTGGGCGGCACCGCCATCACCTGGTTGCCCGACGGCGATCCCACGATCTACGCGCTCTGCTTCGGATTCACCTTCCTGCTGGCCTGCAGTGGGGCATCAATCGCGGCACGCCTGCCAAGAGCCAACACGTAAAAGAGGGGTGGATTCAGATCGCAAACGCAACACGCCAGGAAAGGTGGGACACCGCAAGGCTTTTAGTTAAGTTGAGGTTGTCGAGACCATCAACGAAACAGGCTCTGCGATGTCCCAAACGCATCTTAGCGCACGCGAGCGATGCAATATTCTTCTGATGTCTCAATTCGGCTTTAACCAGGCCGAAATCGCACGACGCCTGGGTCGCATCGAAGCACCATCAGTCGAGAGTTCAAGCGAAACCAGTCGCCGCACAACCCGTCGTATCACGATGTTCATGCGCAGCGGGCCGCCGAGCAGCGACGATGGGTAGTCCGCCATCGACGACGGCTCGATCATCGTCCATTGGTCGATTTCGTGATTGAGAAGCTTCATGTCGTCTGGTCGCCGGAAGCGATTGCCGGCCGATTGATCACGTGTTTCCCAATACACCGGCGATGCGGATCAGTGCCAAGCAGATCTATGCCTGGATCGAGGCGGATTCGATCGCGTGCGGCACGCTTTATCGCCCGTTGCGACAGCGCCATAAAAGACGCCATCGACGAAAGCCGAGGCTGAGATGTCGCGCTCGACGTGAAAGCCGATTGGATATCGAACAACGTCCTCAAATCGTTGATCGACGGGCGCGCTTCGGCGACTGGGAAAGGGATACGATGCTCGGGTCAGGCAAGGCGGCATGGTCACCCACGTCGAACGTCGCAGCGGCTATCTAGTGGCGTTCAAGCAGCCGAATCGACTCGCTGCCCCTTGGCAAAAGCCACCGTCAAAGCATTCGAGAGCTTCCCGAGACGCTGGCGACGAACGATGACTTACGACGACGGAACCGAATTCAGTGCCGATGATCGTATATAACAAGGCAGCGGCTTCCGGATCTTCTTTGCACGGCCGCATTCGCCCTGGGGCGTGTTGAGGTTTCGTGCGAGTCCGCGCCAAGCGCTGTTTTGCGGCAAGACGAGGCGTAGTGCGCGCCGTGCAGTCATTCTGCACCAGCGGGCTACAACGCTGGATTGCCGCAAAACAGCGCTTGCCCCTTCGGGTTGGGCCGCCCATGAAAAATCGACGATGGGCGCCCGGCGGCGTTGCGAGTCTGGATCGTGGCACGCCACGATCGGCGACTCGCGCCTTGCCGGACACACGGCGGTCTCTCGACGAAAAGGCGCTCGAACGAAACCTCAACACGCCCTAGCGGAGAGGCTGTAATGAAAACGCGAATGGACTTCTACGGCAATTCTTTCCCAAGCGAAGCTCATTCGAGTCTATTTCTCAAACCGAACTCGACAATGCGATCGATTTGCTGAACCGTCGACCGAGAAAACGCCTCGGCTATCGAACGTCTTACGAAGTCCTCACGCAAAATATTCGTGTTGCGATTGGAACCTGTATCCACCAACCCATGACGAACGTCGTAGGCGGTCGCACCGAATAGTGCCGGGCTTGCCCCGAACGACGCTATTCCAGGGTCGCGAACGTCGCGCGCACATCGGCCACGAAAGCGGTGGGGTTCTCGAGAGCCGCGAAATGGCCGCCTTGGGCGGGTTGGTTGTAATATCGCAGGTCCGCGAACCGCTTTTCCGCCCAGCGCCGCGACAGCCGCATGGCCTCGCCGGGGAACATGCTGACGCCGGCCGGCAGCGGGACAGGGTCGCCGGGCATATCACCCTGTCCTCGTGCGTTTTCCCAGTAAAAGCGCGCCGAACTGGCGCCGGTGTTGGGGAGCCAGTAGAGCATGATGTCATCGAGGATGTGGTCGAGTGCGATCGTCCGCTCCGGTTCGCCGCCGCTGTCGGTCACGTCCTGGAATAGGGCATAGATCCATGCCGCCAGCCCTGCCGGCGAGTCCGCCAAGGCGAACCCGACCGATTGTGGCCGGGTGTTCTGGAGCTTCATGTAACCCGACAGCTCGGCGTCGTATCGCTTCATGTCGGCGAGCATCGCTTGCTCCTCGCCTGTCGCGTCCGCGATCTCGTCTTCCCATGGTTGGAACATGACCATGTTGAGATGGATGCCGGCAAGGCCGGGCGCGCGCATATGCGCCAACACCGTCACCACGGCCGCGCCCCAATCGCCGCCCTGTGCGAACCAGCGCTCGCCATAGCCCAGTCGTTGCATCAGCACGATATAGGCATCGGCCACACGGGCCGCGTTCCAACCCGTCTCCGTCGGCTTGTCGGAAAAGCCAAACCCCGGCATCGACGGGATCACCAGATGAAAGGCCTGCCGCGGATCACCGCCATGCGCGGCCGGATCGGTCAGCGGGCCGATGACATCACGGAACTCCAGAATCGACCCTGGCCAGCCATGCGCGAGCAAGAGCGGCACCGCGTCGGGTTCCGGGGAACGAATATGGAGGAAGTGGATGCCCAGTCGATCGATGACGGCACGGCTGCTACCCCATTGGTTGATAAGGCTTTCCGCATTTCGCCAGTCGTACCCGTCACGCCATCGATCGACCAGATGGCGGATGGCCGGCAGGCTCGGCCCCTGGCTTCCATCAGTGACGGTGCCGGCATCAGGCCAGCGGGTGCGGACAAGCCGATCGGCGAGGTCGGCAAGCTCGGCCTCACCGATATGAATCGGGAACGGAGTGATGGCATCGGTCATGACGGTGGTCTCTATAGGGTATTTCGGCGGGCGTCGGGCCATATCACGAGAGGCGCACACGGCGACGTTTTGTGCAGAATAGCGTGCGGATATTGGATTCCTGCTGGCTGGGAACGTTGCGTCGGTCGCGCGCTACTCGCCCCATCCGGTTACCGCACGGCCACCGAATACCATTCGCCGGATGTCCGGAGAAGTCAGTACCGTACTGAAGGTCGGCGCGGGCGCGCTCGCTTCATCGAGGCGCGCAAGCTGCTCGTCGCTCAGGCGAAGGCCGGTAGCGGCAACGTTGCTCTCGATTTGCGAGACTTTACTTGCGCCGATCAGGGTAGAAGCCACCCCCGGACGCGCCAGGGTCCAGGCCAGTGCGACCTGGGCGACCGGCCGTTCGACTTCGGCCGCGACCGTCTGGGCTGCTTCCAGAATGTCCCAGTTGCGGTCGGTGAACTTGCTGTCGCCGAACGGATTGGCACCGCTGAGGCGCCCGGTGCCCGAGGTATCCTCGCGCCGGTACTTGCCGGACAGGAAGCCGCCGGCCAGTGGGCTCCACGGCATGATGCCCATCCCGCCCTCGCGTGCCACCGGGAAATGTTCGGCCTCGACATCACGCGCGACCAGCGAATATTCGAGCTGCATCGCGATCGGGCCGGGCACGCGGCGCTCGGTTGCAATTGTTGCGGCCTTGCAGCCGACCCAGGCAGGCATGTCGGAAAAGCCGAAATAGCGGATCTTTCCGGCCCGCACAAGATCGCCCAGCGTTTGCAGAATTTCCTCGACCGGTGTCACCCCGTCCCAGATATGCATCCAGTAGAGATCGATATAGTCCGTGCCGAGCCGCTTCAGCGACGCATCAAGCGCGCGGTGAATGTTCTTCGCGCCGGCCCCGCCGGCATGCGGATTGCCGCCGCCGCCCTGGCTGGCGGTGAGCGGACTGGCGGATGCGTTGAAGCCGAACTTCGTCGCCAGCACGATCTCGTCGCGTACACCCGCGTCCGCAATGAACCTGCCGACCAGACGCTCGCTTTCGCCACCGGAATAGATGTCCGCCGTGTCGATGAAATTGCCACCCGCATCGCGATAGGCGTCAAAGATTGCGCGCGAGGTATTCTCGTCGGCGCCCCATTCGCCGGGGCCGAAGGTCATCGTGCCGAGTGCCAGTGGGCTGACGACCAGGCCGGAGCGGCCGAGCGTGCGGAAATCTGTGAGGTTCATGTCATCTGTTTCGTAGCGTTCGATATGAAAATCATGTTAGGAAAGCAGCAGTCAAGTCAACTAGTTTCGTAACGATCGCTATGAATAAACCGGACGATGGTGGTAAAAGCGTGCGACGCCGGGCCGGCAGGCCGCTATCTTTTGATCGCGACGAAGCGCTCGAACAGGCGATGCTGCTGTTTTGGCGGCATGGCTACGAAACCACATCGATCAACGATCTGACCCGCGCGATGAGGATCACGGCGCCCAGCCTCTACACGGCCTTTGGCGACAAACGGCGATTGTTTCTCGAAGCGGCACAACGCTATGCCGGCGATCCTGAAGCGAGCGCTGCGGCGATCGACAATGCGCCGACCGCTTGCGAGGCGGCCCGTTCGATCTTGCAGAGTGCCGTGGTCACGTTCACCGGTGAAACCACGCCCCGGGGCTGCCTGCTGGCCAGTGCCACCGCCAGCGGATCATCCAGTGCTGCAGATGTTCAAGACGTCGTAGCCGGATACCGGCAGCATCTGCGTGAGCGCGTCAGGGCGCGCATAGAACGGGATATCGCGGACAAAATACTGCCAACCGAGACGGATGCGGCTGCGCTCGCCGGTATGGTCATGGCGGTGCTGCAGGGGCTGTCCGTTCTGGCCCGCGACGGTGCCTCGCGGGCGTCTCTTTCCGACATCGTCGATACGGCACTGAACGCATGGCCAACCGCTCGGCAATCCTGATTCTCCGCTTGCCGGCCATCACGCGTGCGATCACGGCTGGATGATTTCTTGCAGCGCCTTTAGAACGTGGTGAATCCGACATCCGAAGGCCAGATTCGGGGATGGTTTATTCGATTACCCATATCGCTTGGAAGCCCTGCTCCCAGGAGTCGAGGGGGAATGACCCATACCGTTCCTGGATTCCAGGCCGCGCATCGAAAGCTACCCCGAGAATAGCTGGATCCGGGCCTGATGGATGTCATTCGTCGGGCCCGATACGGCACCTATGTTTTCGGCACCGAGCGTTTCGAAGCGCAGGTCGAACTTGCTTTGGCGCGGCGAGGGCATTAGCACCTGAGGGTTCCCCACAAATCAGGTTGCTATGAGATAGCAATACAGATCGGCTTTTAGCGCTTGCCAGGGCGGTTTTTTGACGTTGGGTATGCGCTGCATGGTTTGTCGTAACAGCGCCCATCCCCGACTCAGCAACGCGATCCGGAATCGTGTCTCGTGCTCTGATCGTGTGGCCAGAGCCGCCAGCCAGGCCACGAGTGTTGCCAGCATATGAATCAGCAATAACATCTCGAGTCGGGCGCCCACACGCGTCTGAGTGTCCTCGAACGCACAGCCATACTGATGCGATTTGAGATCCCGAAACGCTGTCTCGATCTGCATGCGTACGCCGTAGAGCCTTGCGATTTCGTTCGCGCTCTCTCGGGCCAGGCCACAAGAGGCAGCCAAGCACCCAAGGCTCACGATACCGTCGTGCCATCTTCTCGGCTTTACCGCCCCCGGCACGCTTTTGATCTCGTCGCGTTTGATGGTGCCCCCTGGGCCGCCGGCGTGTACGCACCAGATGACACGATGTCGGCCGGCTACGCGTGATATCGCACAGACCCAGCGATTGCGGTTTGATGGGGGCCTCGTCGTAATACGCCGATACCGGCTGCCACGGGGCATGCCGATGACCTTCACGAATCATCACGCGCCCTCGCAAACGTCCGATCCCGTCCCAACCAAGGCGTCGACCGATTGAAACCACGGCGTGTGAAACCCGGCGACCGTAAGGACAATCGGACGACAGGTGGCCGGCAACACGGATTGCAAGCGCGCGAGAAATCGATCGTGTACAGCCCGGCTATTCAGATCTCGCTGCGGATGTACTTCCTCATACAACGTTAATGCCCGACCTCGCCGCGGAATGGACGCCCGCAAAAGCTGCCATCGGCCATCCCGCGGCAGTTCGCTCCAATCGACAATAATGACGGGGCGATCCTGCGTCACCAGACACTGTGCACTGGCGCGATAGAACGCTTGGCGATGCGCTTGCATCGAGCGATTGCTCAGCCATCGATCCAGCCGCTTGAGAGGCGCTGCGATCTGACGAGACGCCGGCCAATGGCGTGCAAGCGCCATGAGCGTCAGGCGTTGTCCGATCAGGCAGGCACACACGGCCTGCGATGTGGTGTGGGCGTTACGTTGATCGATCTCGGAAAAGACAGACCCGAGCCACGTCTGCAATACTGCACTCGCGTGCATGACGGCCTTCGCATTTTGGTCGATACGAAGGGTACTATCCGTCATGCACGCCCTTCTGACCACCCCTCGAATAACGCTAAATATCTGTTAAAGGATGAATAATTGTGGGGAAACCTCAGGGTCTGTCCCCTATAGATGGAACGCTTTTCGAGTCTATTTGTACTGCTATCCAATATCGACCTGATTTGTGTGGGGAACCCTCAGGGATCGACCACGTTTTAAGCCTGAATCAAGTCGCCGTGGCGTCACGGCATTGATACCGGAGGGCGACGAGTGCCGCGCCCAATCCCGCGGCGGCGCCGATGCCCAGCGCCCATCGCGGGCCGCAGTGATCCGCGACCCAGCCGACGATGGGCGCGCCGATGGGTGTGCCGCCCATTGCGACGCTTACTCGCAAGGCCATGACGCGGCCGCGCATTGTGGGTTCGGTCGAAAGCTGTATCAGGCTGTTGGTCGTGTTGGTGAAGATAAGCGCTGCGCCGCCGATCGGGACCAGCACGAGCGCGAACAGCCCGTAGCTCGGCGCAATGGCCGCCAGAGTACAACCGATGCCGAACAGGGCAGCGCCGACGAGCAGCGATCGGAACGCCGGCCTGTCGAGGCTGGCGTTGAACAGCGCGCCGGCTATCGTCCCGATTGCCATGATGGACGACAGCAAGCCGTATTCGGCCGCACCTGCATGGAATACCCCCACGGCCATCGTCGAGACGAAGATCGGGAAGTTGAGACCGAAAGTGCCCATAAGGAACAACATGACGAGGATGACGCGCAGGTCCGGCCGCGACCGCACGTAGCGAAACCCCTCGACGAAGCCGCCTCGTGTCCGCGCAGCCCGGGGGATCGCGTGCAGATCGGCAACGCGCAGCAGGGCGAGCGCGATGAGCACGGTCAGGAATGACACGCCATTGATGAGAAACGCCCAGCCGGTTCCGACACCGGCAATGACGACGCCTGAGACGGCAGGGCCGATCATCCGGGCGGCGTTGAACGAGGTGGAATTGAGGGCGACAGCATTGGACAGATCCTCGTCGCCGACGAGTTGGGCGACGAAGGTCTGGCGCACCGGCGCGTCGAACGCCGCGACGCTGCCGAACAGCAAGGCGAAGACATAGACGTGCCAGAGCCGCACCGCGCCGGCCACCGTCAGCAGGCCCAGGCCGAGTGCAAGCACACCCATTGCGCCCTGCGTCACGAGCAGCAACTTGCGCTGGTTGAGCCGGTCGGCGGCGAGACCGGTCCAGGGCAACAGCAGGAACTGCGGCCCGAACTGCAGCGCCATGACCAGCCCAACCGCTGACGCGCTATGGCGGGTGAGGATCGTCAGGACGAGCCAGGTCTGCGCGGTTCGCTGTACCCATGTCCCGACGTTGGAGAAGAAAGCCCCCGCGACCCAGACACGATAGTTGAAGCCGTGCAGCGAGCGGAATATGCGCCACCCGGAAAGGACGGTCACGGCCGGTCGGGTAGCAGGGCCAGCACATCGTCCGTCGAGCCGGTTTCCCCCAGGCGAGGAAACACATGGGCGACACTGTAATCGTGCGCCTGCGCACGCAGATCGGTCATCGCGTCGATGGGCAGCGTGACGTTGAAGCCCGCTTCATAGGCTTGGCGGGCGGTTGCCTCTACGCCGGTGCCGGTCGCGACGCCGGTGACGATGACTTGTGTGACGCCGAGAGCGCGCAGCCGTTCCGTCAGATCGGTGCCGGCGAACGCGCCCCAGGTGCGTTTGGTCACTGCGATATCGTCCTCTTGCTGTCCAAGCGCGGGCAGAAGCGCCGCAAAGTCGGCCGGCCGTTCTTGCGCCGCTCAAGGCGGTTGCTCGGTTCGGCCGGGGGCGCTGCCGACGACGTTGACCAGTACGACTGGAAGACCGAGGGCGCGGAAGGCGTCGAGCAGCCCCGGTTGCGGGCCACCACGTCCTCGATCGGATGGACGAAGGGCAGGGCGGCAAGCCCTTTTTGAAGATCGACGACGACGAGCTCGGCGTTCGGATCGAGCGTGGTCAGCGGCATGGTGTTACTCCGGTAAAGTGTCGGGCGTCAGAGGCGCTCGTTCTGGTCAATCGTCGGCGAGGCGCCGAAGCAGCGGCAGCACTTCTTCGAGTTGCCGTTGTTCGTCGCGGGTCAGGCGCGTCTGGATGGTGGACGTCAGCCAGTCCTGGCGCGCTGCGCGACCGGTTTTCAGTCGCTCGCGAAAGGTATCGGACAACGTCAGGATGGTCTGCCGACCATCGGTGGGATCGGGGACGCCGGTTACCAGGTCCGCGGCCTGCAAGGCGGCGACAATCGTGCGCATCGACTGCGATCGCATTGCTTCTGCCCGAGCGAGGCCGGAGGTGGTCTGGGGCCCGTCGCGTTCGAGGCGCAGCAGCACGCTGGACTGCGATGGCGTGAGGTCGCCGGCGCTGGCTTGTGCCCGCAAACGGCGCTTCAGTTTGCCGACGACTCCGCGCATCTCTTGCGCCAGCGATGCCGCGGAAAGTGCGTTGTCGTTCATGACATCATTAGCAACCTATGAAGATAATCTGTCAAGTTTAACATCAGACCTTGCATCCGGTGGGGACTCGGCGGGCCGGCTCTGGCGGTGCGTGTCGGTTTGATAGGCACCGTCGGCGGAGTTCATATAGACCATGTCGCCGAAGTTGAGACTGCCGGCCAGCGTGCAGATCTCGGGCAGCAGCTCGCCGATCGGTGCATGTCGCTCGGATGGACTCTGTAGATTCGAGCCGGCGACGGCGCGAATCTGGCGATCCTCGCCGTAGGCGCCGACGAGTTCCTGAAACAGATCGCCGCCGCTGAAGTTGATCACCACTTCGGTACCCGAATCGCGCGCGCGATCCCCGATCTCGCGGAGGTCTTCCATGTCGTGGGCGTGACCGAAGGTTGGGGTTCCTGGCCGAGGTATCGCTTTCGCCGGTGACGGCGCAGGTGAGGATGACGTTCGTGTTCATGGCAGCTCGCCGTTCGAAGACTGCCGAAAATATGCGCCCGGCGAAGCGGGCGCGATGTGCGTATCGAGACGTTCCTTATGCTTCAGGCGACAGCGGGCGGGTCAGCGTGGCCGGCTGGGCCAGATACAGCGAGAGCATCCGGCCCAGCTCGGCCTCGAGCCGGTCGCGTTCGTCGGGGTAACGTTGCATATGCACGCCGGTCGCCTTGAGAACGACCAGCACGGCCAGCGTCCGGGTTTCCACCATGTCTGTCGGCAGATCGGGGGCGATGGCGTGCAGCACGCGTCGAATGCCGCCGCGCATGCTCGCCCGAATCCGCTCGATCGCTTTCGTTGCCGGTTGGCCGGCCCGGTCGAGCGCATCGGCCAGCGCCGAGCCGGCGGTCCGGTAGGGGCCGAGGGCGGCGATCCGGGCCACGAGTTCGCTCGCGGTCTGCTCGACCGGCTGCGTAGGGGCATTGGCCGCGCAGATATCGAAGGCCTCGTCGATGGCATCGCCGAAGCGCTCGAGGATGGTATCGGCCACATGTTCCTTGGTGGGGAAGAACCGGTACAGCGAGCCGATCGCGGTGCCCGATCGGTCCGCGATCTCGGTCATGGTCACGGCGCTGTATTCGCGCTCGGCGAACAGTTCCACGGCGGCGGCCACGATCGCGGCCACGCGCTCGCGCCCGCGTCTGCGCTGCGGCCGAACGGGTTCACGTTGTGCGTCCATTGACTTTTGCGAGGACATCCTCAAATAATGGTTTTGCGAATCGCTCCTATCATATCTCTAGATTGGCGTCTTTCCATCTTTTCGAGGTTTTGTCATGCAACTGGATCCTGCACGTACGGCACTCATTTCGATCGATCTACAACAAGGCATCGTTGGCCGTGAGTTGGCGCCGCGCAGCGGCGAACAAATCGTCGCCGGCACCCGGGCGCTGGCCGAGCGCTTCCGCCGGGCCGGGGCGCTGGTCGTCAACGTGCGCGTGCTCTGGCACGACGATCTCGGCGATACGCCGCCAGCCAATGTGGACGAACCGCCGCAACGGCCCGAGGGCGGAATGCCGGCAGACGCCATGCGGTTCGTCGATGGCGTGATGCTGCCGGGCGATCTGGAGATCGTCAAACGTCAATGGGGCGCATTCCACGGCACCGAGCTCGATCTGCAGCTGCGCCGCCGCGGCATCTCCACACTCGTGATCGGCGGCATCGCCACCAATTTCGGGGTGGAATCGACGGTTCGCGATGCCTGGGAGTACGGTTATGACGTGGTGGTGCCAGAGGATCTGTGCGCAACGATGTCGAAACCACTGCACGATATGGCGATCGAGAGCATCTTTCCGCGGCTCGCCCGGGTGACGAACGCCGACGCTCTCGAACTGGTAGCCTGAGACGCGCGCCGCCCACAAGGCCATAGCAATGCCACAGAGCCTGTTCCGGTGGACGTTGCTGGTGATTCTGTCGGCAGTGCTGGCCGTCGGGCTGGATTGGCTGCATCTGCCGGCTGCTTTTCTGCTCGGGCCGATGATCGCGGCGATCATGGTCGCGGTCAGCTTCGGACCGGTGCATCTGCCGGGGCTGGCGTTCAACTGGGCGCAGGGCGTGGTTGGCTGCCTGATCGCGCGGGCGATAACGCCGTCACTGCTGGCCGAGATCGGGCGGGACTGGCCGATCTTCGCCAGCGGCGTGCTGGCCGTGGTGCTGCTCAGCATGGTGATCGGCTGGCTGCTGACCCGCTGGCAGGTGCTGCCGGGTCCGACCGCAATCTGGGGTACGCTGCCAGGGGCCGCGGCTGCGATGGTGATCATGGCCGGCGACTTCGGCTGCGATGTCGGCCTGGTGGCGTTCGTCCAGTACGTTCGAGTGATCATCGTGTCGGTGCTTTCGGCAGTCGTCGCCGCCGTTTTCGTACCGGCCGCCCCGGCCGGCGGGCTTTCGGCGCACATCGCCTTCCTGCCGAGCGACTGGCTCGGTTTCGGCGAGACCGTGGGCTTTATCGTGGTCGCCAGCTTTCTGGCCGTGCGACTGCGCATTCCGGCCGGCCCGCTCATGTTCGTGATGGTGATCGGCGCACTGCTGCAGAATCTGCACGTGCTGCGCATCGCCCTGCCGCAGATACTGCTGATACCGGGCTATTGCGTGCTCGGCTGGGGCATCGGCATGCGCTTCCGGCGCGAAACGCTGCGCCAGGCCATGCACGCGCTGCCGTCGATTCTGTTGTCCACGTTGTTGTTGCTGCTGGCTTGTGGCGGGCTCGCGGTGGTGCTGGTCGAGCTGACCGGCATGGATCCGCTGACCGCCTATCTGGCGACCAGCCCGGGTGGGGCGAGCACCGTGGCGATCATCGCCAGCGCCAGTCATCTGAACGTGGCCTATGTCATGGCGATGCAGGTCGCGCGGGCCTGGTTTCTGATGCTCACCGGGCCGTTGATCGCGCGCACGCTGTCGCGCTGGGCGGGTTATCCGCCTGGCCAGGGTTGTAGCGGCTCCGGATAGTGCCATGGCCAATCCTGCGATTCTCACGCTCGCCGCGATGCATTATGGGCCGGTAGCGGCCCGACACCGCGGGCGTACGGGGGTGAACTCCGCGCAGTGGCCGGGATGGGAGCCTGGCCTGCGAACCCTCAGCGAACGGTGGATTCAGGTTCCAATCGCAACAGGCGGCCGAAGGTGAGACATCACGAGGCATTGGGTTAAGTTGAGGTTGTCGAGACCATCAACAAAACAGGCCCCGCGATGTCCCATACGCATCTTAGCGCGCGTGAGCGATGCAATATTCTCCTGATGTCTCAATTCGGCTTGAACCAAGCCGAAGTTGCCCGGCATCTCGGGCGTCATCGGAGCACCATCAGTCGAGAGCTCAAGCGAAATCAATCGCCTTACAACAGGCACTATCACGATTTTTACGCGCAGCATGCCGCCGAGAGACGGCGGCGTGCCGCTCGGCACCGACGACGATGGGATCATCCGCCGCTGGTTGATTTTGTAATGGCCAAGCTCGCCTTGTTCTGGCCGCCTGAAGCGATTGCCGGCCGCTTGATCGCGCGTTTTCCGAACACCCCGGCGATGCGCATCAGTGCCCAGCAGATCTATGCCTGGATCGCGGCGGATGCCGTGACCGGCGGCTGCTGTATCAGCGCCTCAGACGCCGGCATAAAAGACGCGGGCGTCGTACACCACGAGCCGGCCATCGCGCCCGACGTGATACGCGGCTTGATATCCATCAACGGCCCGACGTTGTCGACCGGCGGGGTCGCTTCGGCGACTGGGAGGGCGACACGGTGATGGGGTCCGGGCGTGCTGTCATCGTCACCCATGTCGAGCGTCGCAGCGGTTATATCGTGGCGTTCAAGCAGCCGCATCGGGCATCGATGCCGCTGGCCAAAGCGACTGTTGCCGCGTTGAGACCCTTTCCAGCGCGGTTTCGCCGAACGATGACCTACGACAATGGCACCGAGTTCAGCGCGTTCGAGCGCATCGAACAGAAAAGCGGCTTCCAAGTGTACTTCGCACGCCCCCACTCACCGTGGCAACGCGGCTGTAACGAGAATGCCAATGGTCTTTTGGGGCAGTTCTTTCCGAAACGCCGCTCACTGGACGGTATTTCAAAAGCCAAGCTTGAGACCGTCGTTGACTTGCTCAATCATAGACCGAGGAAACGCCTCGGCTACCGAACGCCTCACGAAGTCCTCACGCAAAACGGTCGTGTTGCGATTGGAACCTGAATCCACCTTTTCGCAGAACACTTTTCAAAGAGCCTGCCCATGCCTCGTCGCCCGCGCGTCATGCTGCCGAACGTGCCGGTCCATCTCATCCAGCGAGGCAACAACCGTGAGGTCTGTTTCTTCGCCGACGATGACTATCGCTTTTATCTGGAATGGCTTCAGGAGTACGCGCGCAGCGAAGCGTGCCGTGTTCATGCCTATGTCTTGATGAGCAACCACGTTCATCTACTGGTGACGGGCCGCGAAACAGCGAGCGTCGGCAATCTGATGAAACGACTCGGCCAACGCTACGTCCAATACATCAACCGGACCTATAGACGAAGCGGCACACTCTGGGAGGGGCGCTTTCGCTCTTGTCTGACGCAGGAAGAACACTACGTCATGGGCTGCTATCGCTACATCGAACTCAATCCGGTTCGTGCCGAAATGGTCGCGCATCCGGCAGAATATCGTTGGTCCAGCTATCGGGTGAACGGGCAGGGCGAGCTCAGCACGCTCATCAAACCGCACAAGCTATACAAGCGACTGGGATCGAGCGCCGAGGAACGGCAGGCGGCCTATCGTGAGCTCTTCCGATATCAGCTGGATCCCGGCCTGGTTGATGAAATTCGCCAGGCGACGAATGGAAACTATGTTCTCGGCACCGAGCGTTTCGAAGCGCAGGTGGAACGCGCCTTGAAGCGACGGGTGACGCGTGGTCGGCCGGGGCGGCCGCGGAAAGAGGACAGCTGAGTGTTTGGGAAATCTCAGAAACCGTGGTCTGTCCCCAATGCCGTTCACTTAGCGATATACTATTGAATATTGATCGCTTCCGGTAATCGGCATGGCAGGCAAGGCGTCGACGTTGGGTGGTCCCATCCGCATGGCGGACTATCTCAGCATTGGATTGCTGTCACGCCTGGTCTCGCCAGCGCTTGTCGATGAAGCGCTTCGTCTTCATG
>NZ_QZWD01000030.1 GCF_003602005.1 Salinisphaera sp. Q1T1-3
AGCGTGCGAACTATCTGCCTTACTGGCTGCATGACTACAACTGGCACCGGCCGCATGCCAGCCTGAACCATCAACCGCCGATCAGCCGGCTGGGCTTATCCGTGAACAATGTGGTGGGTTTACACACTTAGGGCCTGTTGAGGTTTCGTGCGAGTCCGCGCCAAGCGCTGTTTTGCGGCAATACAGCGTTGTAGCCCGCTGGTGCAGAATAACGGCACGGCGCGCACTACGCCTCGTCTTGCCGCAAAACAGCGCTTGTCCCGAAGGGTTGGGCCACAAATCCCGCCCTGCGGTGTTGCGAGCCTGAATCGTGGCTCGTCACGATTGGCGACTCGCGCCTTGCCGGACACGATTTGTGGCGCCAACGCGGCGCTCGAACGAAACATCAACAGGCCCTAGGGCGACGTCCCGACCCCAAGTTCAAGGAAAGACAATTCGATGGCCGACACCAACCGGATTCTGAAGACGACGCTCCGTGTCATCGCCACACTGGTGATCGTGTCGATCGCCGCGGTGTTGGGGTGGTTCGCCTGGCAACACTATGTATATGCGCCCTGGACGCGCGATGCTCGGGTTCAGGCCAATGTCGTGAACATCGCGCCGGAAGTCTCGGGCACGGTCACGAAGGTCGCGATCCGCGACGACAGCTATGTCCATGTCGGGGAACTGCTGTTCCAGATCCAACCGATCCGCTTCAAGCATGCCATCGCCGAGGCCAAGGCCAACCTGGCCTCCGCGCGGGCCCGTCGCGCCTACACCCGGGCCAATGCACAACGTCTCGAACGGTTGCCGCCGGGCGGCGTGTCCACGCAGAATCTCCAGCAGGCCCAGTCCAGTGCGCGCGAGGCCGAGGCCTCGGTCAGCCAGTACGAGGCCCAGCTGGCCCAGGCCCGTCAGAACCTCGAATGGGCGACCGTGCGCTCGCCTGTCAACGGCTACGTCACGCATCTACGCCTCGACGAAGGTGACTATGCCTCCCAGGGCCAGTCCGCGTTGACGCTGGTCGATGCCGAAACCTTCCG
The DNA here is from genome assembly GCF_003602005.1 of Salinisphaera sp. Q1T1-3. Classification (GTDB taxonomy): domain Bacteria; phylum Pseudomonadota; class Gammaproteobacteria; order Nevskiales; family Salinisphaeraceae; genus Salinisphaera. The sequence goes on from NZ_QZWD01000030.1 coordinate 1,023, forward strand.
GGTGATCGCGTACTTCGAGGAGACCAAACTCGATAGCGTGAAGGTCGGCGATCCGGCCGATATCGTGCTGATGGCCGGGGATACCCACCTGCACGGACATGTCGCGAGCATCGGGCGGGGTATCGCGATCGACAACTACACGCCGGGTGAGCGCAACCTGCCGCAGGTCAACCCGACCTTCCAGTGGGTCCGTCTGGCCCAGCGTGTGCCGGTGACGATCACTTTCGACAAGCGGCCGGAAACTCTGCCGTTGTCCGTGGGCCTCACCGCCACCGTTCATGTCCATCCGCCGGACGGGAAAAAACACACGCGTGCTCCGGCCGCACCGGCCCGGCTGGAATGGGACGACATGCAGCCCGCGCGCTTCGATGCCTCGGGCGATCGCGCTGCCCCGAGCACGAACGACGATACCTCGTCAGCGGATGACAACTGATCCGGAAGCGGGCCGCGGGCCCGTATCGGCGGCGTGCAGTCGTGTTATCCGGCCGCCGCGGGGGTCGGATCGTCAGGCAGCCTGATCGGCCTCACGATGCTGGCGGGCGACGTCGTCGAGCCGATCGATGCGCCGCAGCGCCGGGAACATCGCCGCCCAGAGCCCGACCACCGCAAGTGTGCCGAGACCGCCCACGATGACGGCGGGGACCGTGCCCAGCAGTGCGGCTGTCACGCCGGATTCGAACTCGCCGAGCTCGTTCGAAGCGCCGACGAACAGCATGTTCACGGCATTGACTCGTCCGCGCATGGCATCCGGCGTGGCCAGCTGGATGAGAGAGGAGCGCACATACATGCTGATCATGTCGGCTGCGCCCATGATCGCCAGCGCGGCGAAGGACAGCACGAAATTCGTCGACAGTCCGAAGACGATCGTGCCCAGGCCGAAGATGGCCACCGCCACGAACATGGTCGGTCCGGCCCGTCGGTTGAGCGATACGCGCGCCAGATAGAGCCCCATTGCGAATGCCCCGACGGCCACGGCACTGCGCAATGCGCCGAGCCCGAGCGGGCCGACATGCAGGATCGAATGGGCATAGACCGGTAGCAGCGCGGTGGCGCCGCCGAGCAGGACCGCGAACAGGTCCATCGAGATCGCCCCGAGGATGATCGGGCGCGTGCGCACGTAGCGGATGCCGGCCGCAAAGCGTTCGAGTGCCGGCAGACGCGTGGTATCGGCACGCGGTGGCAATACCTTGCGGATCGCCAGAATGGCTGTGGCGGCGAGGCCGAACAGCACCGCGCTGAGTAGATAGGCAGCGGCCGGGCCGGCCAGATAGACCGCACCACCGAGCGCCGGGCCACCGATGATCGCGATCTGGAACACCGATGAGTTGAGTGCGATCGCCTTCGGCAGACGGCGTTCGCCTACGATCTGCGGCAGCAATGCCGTCAGACTCGGGCCCGAGAAGGTCCGGGCGATGCCGAACAGAACGAGCACGCCATAGAAGCCTACCGGTGATTCGGTTCCCGAGAGCGTGAGCCCGAGAAACAGCAGGGCAGCGATCATCATCGCGGTCGAGCTGGTGATGAGCAGATGCCGGCGCGGCAATCGGTCCGCGGCGTCGCCGGCCGGCAGTACCAGCGCTGCCATCGGCAGGAACTGTGCCAGCCCGACCCAGCCCAGCGTGAGGGCGCTGTGCGTCATGTCGTAGAGCTGCCAGCCGACGACGACCGACTGGATCTGGATAGCCGTTGCCGCAAACAGGCGACTGGCCAGCAGCTTGCGGAAATCCGTGTCCTTGAGTACGGATTCGGTTTCGACAGCGGCATGCGCAGGGCTCATAAGCCGCGCGAGTCTACACGACAATCAGGCCGGCGGCTGGTAGTGGATCGCCTCGATCTCCAGTTCGCGACGCCCGTCGGGCAGGGCGACCATCACTGCATCGCCGATCGTGCACCCGAGCAGGGCCCGGGCGACCGGCGAATGCATGCTGATCGCGCCGCTGGCGGCATCGGTCTCGTCGGCACCGACGATGCGATAACGATGGGTCGCATCGTCTTCGTCCACGACATCGACCCAGGCGCCGAAGAAGACCTTGTCCGGATTGTCCGGTCTCGGGTCGACTGCGGTCAGCTCATCGACACGGCGACCGAGGTAGCGCACGCGCCGGTCGATCTCGCGCAGTTCCTTCTTGCGATAGATGTATTCGGCGTTTTCCGAGCGATCGCCCTCGGCGGCGGCATCGGCCAGGGCCCGCACCACATGCGGACGTTTCTCGCGCCAGAGATAGTCGAGTTCGTCGGCCAGGGCCTGCCACCCCGCACGGGTGATGTAGTCACGTTGGGCCACGGCACTCCCGGAATGTGAAACGACCGCGCAGCATAAACCCGTGCAGGCGTCAGCGGGAGGGGAGCGCCAGACGCATGACCCGATCGGTCAGCCAAGGCGGCAGCCCGCTCGGGGCCATGCGGGCAGCGCGCATCAGCCAGCGATAGGACAGACCGGGCACGACCTGCGACGAATGGCCCAGCCCGCGCAGGCCGGCGGCCGCGACCTCTTCTGCGGACATGATTGTGGTGGCCTTGAGCGGCGCCGGCCATTGCGACGGATTGAAATCCACCTTGTCGAAGAATTCGCTCTGGGTCAGGCCGGGGCACAGCGAGACGACATCGATGCCGTCGTGGGTCAGCTCGGCGTGCAATGCCTCGCCGAAGAAGCGGTTCCAGGCCTTGGTCGCGCTGTAATTGGCAAACATCGGAGCCGGCAGGATGCCGGCGATCGAGGCGAGCATCACGATGCCGCCTCGCCCCTCGGCGCGCATGATGCGCCCGAAGTGATGGGCGAGCATGAGTGGCGCGCGACAGTTCAGGTCGATCGCGGCCAGTTCCGTATCCAGGTCATGATCGAGAAAAGCACCGGTCTGTCCGGCGCCGGCGTTGTTGACGAGCAGCCCGATCCGGCGTGTCCCGAGTTCGTCGCAGATTGTCTGCAACGCGTCATCGCCAGTCAGATCCGCGGTGATGGCATGGGTGCGTACGCCGCTGTCGGCTTCGATCTCGGCGGCCAGTTGCGTGAGTCGATCGGCACGTCGGGCGACGAGCACGACATTGACCCCGCGGGCGGCGATGCCCCGGGCAAAGGCCTCGCCGATACCCGACGAGGCACCGGTGACCAGCGCCCAGGGCCCGTATTTCTCAGCGAATTTCATGATCTCGGCGTCCTTGGAATACAGCGATCAGTTGAGTATCACGAGCCCGATGTTCAGATACAGCGCAAAACTGACCCAGCCCAGATAAGGCAGAAACAGGGCGCCCGCGAGGCGATCGGTGCGCCGGAAGACGACCGCCGTGGCTGCCACGGCCAGCCAGAGCGCGATGACCACAACCAGCGCACCGGTCAGTGATTTCACACCGAAAGCCATGGGAGTCCAGAGCGCGTTGAGTGCCAGCTGGACCACGAAGAATACGAATGCCTTGCCGAACCCTGCGACCTTGAGAATGCGCCAGGCCGCCACGGCCATGAGCGTGTAGAACACGCTCCAGCCGATGGGAAACAGAAAGTTCGGCGGCGTGCCGACCGGGTGATTGATCGAGGCATACCATGCGCCGGGCTCGGCGAACACGCCGGTCGAGGCGGCCAGCATCACGAGCGCGGCACAGAGCAGGGCGGCCGGTACGGGCCGGAATTCGGGCGTGGTTGAAACCGGGGCGGCGGTGGTCATCGGCGTCTCCTGTCCATGAGCGCGGTTAGCCCGCGGCGACCGCGCTGTCACCGAGCATTTCCAGCAACAGGCGCGGCAGCGCATCGGAGGTGCCCAGATACGGCGCGATCTCGATCGCGACCTCGGGATGGGCCGCACGCGCAGTCTCGACCTCGGCGGGAATATCCTCGGCCACGTGGCGCCCGGCGGCCAGGAAATAAGGCAGCACGGTGATGTGTTCGGCGCCGCGCTCGGCCAGTTCGGCCAGACCGTCCGGAATGCTGGGGTCGGCCAGTTCGAGAAAGGCACAGGCAATATCGGCGAAATCCGACGCGGCGTCGGCGCGCAGCCGATCGGTCAGTGTGCGGACTTCATCGTTGGATGCCGCGCGGCGACTGCCGTGGGCGACTAGCAGCAGGGATTTCTTCATGGCGGATCGATACCGGTCTCGACGGCGGACAGGGCGCCGGCGGCCGGCGGTGTCCGATAACGAATACGACAGTCGAATGCTAGCAGACGCAACGCGACCGTCTTGTCTGTAGACTAGATGCCCCCATGAAACGAGCACCGAACGCGCGAGGTGCGATCATGCAGATGCCCCAAAACGAACCGGTCACCTTCACTCGCGACTGCGAGGCGGTGTTGATCCCCGCCGGCGATACGGTCGAGATTCCGGTCGGCACGCACGGCAACATCACCCAGGCGCTCGGTGGCTCGTTCACGGTCTATATTGCCGGTAATCTCATCCGGGTCGCCGGCGAGAATGCGGATGCGATCGGCCAGGAACCGCCCGAGCCGCTGGCGCTGCCCGACAACGCCACGGCCGAGGACGTCGAGAACCTGGCCTGGGAACAGATGAAGACCGTGTTCGATCCGGAGATCCCGATCAATCTGGTCGATCTCGGACTGGTCTATCGCTGCGAATTCGATCACACGGATCCGGACCGTCGTATCGTCGACATCGACATGACGCTTACCGCCCCCGGTTGTGGCATGGGCGATATCCTGGTCGACGACGTCCGGTCCAAGGTGCAGATGGTGCCCACGGTCGCCCAAGTGAACGTCGAGCTCGTCTTCGATCCACCGTGGACCATGGAAATGATGAGCGATGCCGCCAAGCTGCACGTCGGCATGCTCTAGGTGTGTAAACCCACCACATTGTTCACGGATAAGCCCAGCCGGCTGATCGGCGGTTGATGGTTCAGGCTGGCATGCGGCCGGTGCCAGTTGTAGTCATGCAGCCAGTACGGCAGATAGTTCGCA
>NZ_QZWD01000031.1 GCF_003602005.1 Salinisphaera sp. Q1T1-3
GCGACGCCGGCGCTCCGGCCCCAACAGCTCGCTCCCACCACCCATCGCACTAGTCCTATCCACAGTCATATGCCTACCTCGTATTTAAGCACTGATCTGTGTCCGGCGTTCTACGGGGCTACTCCACCCACCGGGATGTTGATGCCCTGTTCCCGTAACAAGCCACGGAGATTATTGATCCGTGCCGTGCGAGTCGCCATCCACTGGGATCGAATCCGGTGTAATCCCTGAATCGCCTGCTGTTCGGACGACTTCACGGGCACATCGATGATCTCGGTGTTACGCGCCGCTTCGATCAATGCTGCAGCATCGGCCGCATCGTTCTTATTGCGTCGCCGGTAAGGGCGTGCCGCCTGTGCCGGAATCAAGCGAACGGAAAACCCCAGACCCGTGAGCCAGCGGCCCCAAAAGTGCGCCGTGCCACAGGCCTCCATCACGACCGTCGCCGGCTCGCGATTGAAGAAGAACGCCTGAAACTGCGATCGGCTCAACCGATGGCGTTCGACAATCCGCCATTCGGAATCAGCAACAGCGATCTCGAACACGGTCTTGGCCAAATCGACGGCAATGGTCATACTCGAAGTCATGGACGTCTCCTGTGCTTCTGCTGTTTTTCGACAACTTCAGCATGGCACGTTGATGCCGAATAAAAGAGCGGGAGGCGTCCATTCCATCACTGCAGTTGATCGCCCAAAGCGCTGCCGCGCTTCGGGTTCCCTCCGCAGCCTTCGGCCGCTCCGGCGGCAACTGAGCTTAGGCGTTATGCCCGATAAATCATGTACGTAGCTGAAATAAATCGACCTGGAACTTGGCTAGAGCTCGGCGACCGTGATTTAGCCTTTGAAATCGAGGGGATGCTCCGTAGCTTGGAAGACAAAGTAGCTGAAGCCGCAATTGCTTTGACGATGTTTGAATCTTCTAAGAACGAAAACCGCAATCCTCGTGAAGAATGGGAGCGGGACGCCGGAATTCGGTCAGAGGTTGACGAAAATCTTCGTTCAGAACTTGGCGAGGCTTATTATCTAAACTATGATCAAACTCAGGTTGAACGAGATCGCCGAATTCTGAGGCGACGTGCGGAGCTTGGACTTGCGCCGCGCTCTTATCTACATAAGATTCCGTTTATCCATGCTCATACTTTTGTATACGCGGTCGACTCATTTGCGAAGTTTCTAGATGAGTTGAAGGAATACGAAGTTGCTCCCAGCGATATCCGAACGATTGCGGAAGAGCTTGACACGCATTTGCCGATGCTTAGAAAAATACGAAACTCAGCCCTGCATTCGGAAGATCGTCAACGGCGATATGCGTCGCTTGCCGATAAGAAGCGAGGCAAGCGGATGACGATAGAAGGGTTTCTAGGGCTCAGCAACCTTCATGGAAATGAACTCGGATACACTATAGATGACGGTTCATATCAAAAGATTTTGATTGGCGTAGAAACGCTAGAAGTCATAGTCAAATCCGTTAATGATGCACTCAGCGCGTTTTGCTGGACTGGGCCAGCCACCATATCCCCGACGTAGGCATAACAATACGCTGCAGTTGACCGCCCAAAGCGCTGTCGCGCTTCGGGTTCCCTCCGCAGCCTGCGGCTGCTCCGGCGGCAACTGAGCTTCGGCGTTATACCGCGCGAGCGAACGAATGAGCGAATCAGTACAAGCAATCCGGCTGGCAACATTCAAAGATAGCCGAGCTTCGTTTTTAAGTGCGTTAGCAGACGCCGGTATCGACACCGGGGAAGTAAAGCTATTTTCGGAACGTCCGCAAGCTGCCGGGTTCGTGGATATGATCTACGCCGTCTCCGAAGCGCTACCTTGGAATGCTCTATCGAGAGTCATTGTCGCATGGCTAGAAGCTCGGAAAAGTCGCGAAATAATAATCACCCAAGGTACTAACACGGTGGTTCATGCGCGTGGTTACAGCGTCGAGGATCTTCGAAAAATACTGGGATCGGCAAGGAATATTACCGCTATCGATACCGAAAAGCCTGACACAGATGTATAACAGTGCGTATATGGACGCCTCCCGCAAGGGGTAGATCCGACAGTCTTTTCTGATAGCAGCCCGAAGAACGGTTGCGGTCGTATATCCGGCTTCTGATGGGCATCTGCCCGAGCCTTTATGGAATCCGCACGCCGAGGGCCTATCGCTGCAACGGCTTTGATAGCCGGAACTGTTATCGGCCTTTCTCGACGCGGGTCCGACCTCGTCTGCCATAACTGCTGTCGTCTCTACGCAACCGGGGGAGGGAACTAATCGTTCAAAGTTATGCGGCCATGG
>NZ_QZWD01000032.1 GCF_003602005.1 Salinisphaera sp. Q1T1-3
AAGCCCGGCCGAAGCCGGGCTTTGTCATATCGGGTTCGCGCTGCGCGATCAGCCGCCCGCGCGCTGGGCCTTGTGCTCGCGCCGACGGGCATGCAGCACCGGCTCGGTGTAGCCCGACGGCTGTTCGCGCCCCTTGAAGATCAGGTCCGAGGCCGCCTGGAAGGCGATCGATCCGTCGAAGTCCGCGGACATGGCCTGATAGCTGGCATCGCCCGCGTTCTGACGATCCACCACTTTGGCCATGCGCTTGAGCGTCTCGCGTACGGTGTGCTCGTCGGTGATGCCGTGGTGTAGCCAGTTCGCCACGTGCTGCGAGCTGATCCGGCAGGTCGCCCGGTCTTCCATGAGCGGGGTGTCGGTGATGTCCGGCACCTTGGAGCAGCCCACACCCTGATCCACCCAGCGCACGACGTAGCCCAGAATGCCCTGGCAGTTGTTGTCCAGCTCTTTCTGGATCTCGTCGGCGCTCAGTTCGCGATCCAGCAACGGGAGGGTCAGCAGGTCGTCGAGATAATCCGCGTGACGCGATTCCAGTTCGGCCTGGCGGTCGAGCACGTCACAGCGATGGTAGTGGATGGCGTGCAGCGTGGCCGCGGTCGGTGACGGCACCCAGGCACAGTTGGCCCCGGCCTGCGGATGGCCGATCTTGGCAGCCATCATGTCGGCCATGTTGTCCGGCGCCGGCCACATGCCCTTGCCGATCTGGGCCTTGCCGCGCAGGCCCACGGCCAGCCCGGTGTCGACGTTGTTGTCTTCGTAGGCCGACAGCCAGGGCTGCGATTTCATCTCGCCCTTGGGCAACATCGGGCCGGCTTCCATGCTGGTGTGCATTTCGTCGCCGGTGCGATCCAGAAAGCCGGTGTTGATGAAGATGGTGCGCTCGCGGGCCTCGCGGATGCACGCCTTGAGGTTGATGGAGGTGCGCCGCTCTTCGTCCATGATGCCGATCTTGAGCGTGTTGGGCGTCATGCCCAGCGCTTTTTCGATGTGTTCGAACAGGGCGACGGTGAAGTTGACTTCGGCCGGGCCATGCATCTTGGGCTTGACGATGTAGACCGAGCCGGCCCGGCTGTTGCTGTGGGGGCCGTTGCCCTGCAGGTCGTGCAGGGCGATGGTGGCGGTGCACAGGGCATCGAGGATGCCTTCGGGGATTTCGTTGCCCTGGCCATCCAGCACGGCTGGCGTGGTCATCAGATGGCCGACGTTGCGAATCAGCATGAGGCTGCGACCCGGCAGGCGCAGCGGCGAGCCGTCGGCGGCGGTGTATTGGCGATCATCGGCCAGACGGCGGGTGATCGTCTGGCCGCCTTTGTCCATCCTTTCTTCGAGATCGCCCTTCATCAGGCCGAGCCAGTTGCCGTAGACGAGTGCCTTGTCTTCGGCATCGACCGCGGCCACCGAGTCCTCGCAGTCCTGAATGGTGGTCACGGCGGCTTCCATGAGCACGTCCTTGACGCCGGCCGCGTGATCCTGGCCGATCGGATGTTCGGCATCGATCTGGATCTCGGCGTGAAGGCCGTTGTGTACCAGCAGGATCGCCTTCGGCGCGCTGGCCTGGCCCTGGTAGCCGGCAAACTGGCCGGCATCGGCCAGACCGGTGTGGGCACCGCCCACGTCGACGGCCAGTTGGCCGTTGTCGACCTTGTAGGCCGTGGCATCGGCGTGGCGACCCGATTCCAGCGGGAAGTGGGCATCGAGGAAGTCGGCGGCCCAGGCCACGACCCGGGCTCCGCGCCTGGGGTTGTAGCGCGTGCCCTTCTCGGCACCGTCGCTCTCGGGGATGATGTCGGCCCCGTAGAGTGCGTCGTAGAGACTGCCCCAGCGGGCGTTGGCGGCGTTGAGCGAGAAGCGGGCGTTGGTGATGGGCACAACCAGCTGCGGGCCCGGCACGGTGGCAATCTCGGGGTCGACGTGATCGGTCGATACGCAGAAGTCGTCGCCGGCCGGCACGATGTATTCGAGTTCTTCGAGCAGCTGTTTGTAGGCCACGAAGTCGAAGGCGTCCCCGCGATGCTCGCGATGCCATTTGTCCAGCGTCTCCTGGATGGCCTCGCGGTGCTTGAGCAGTGCCGCGTTCTTGTCGGCAAAGCTGGCGACCAGTTCGGCCAGCTCCGCCCAGAACACTTCCGAGCTCACCCCGGTGCCCGACAGCGCTGTCTCCATCAGCTCGTAAAGCGGCCGGCCGATCGCCAGCCCGGCCTTGTCGATTCGATCCGTCAT
>NZ_QZWD01000033.1 GCF_003602005.1 Salinisphaera sp. Q1T1-3
CCCCAGAGGCCGAACCAATCCAAGGCGAATCAAGCGGCGTACGAAAGACTATTTGTCGCGAAAAGGCGATGAACCGCTCAATCGAAGGCCGGATTATTCCGTGCGAATCGTAAAGTGAACGGCATTGGGTCTGTCCCTTAATGTCCCTCGGAAAACCGACGGATAATCCGTTTATCGAGTCATTCAACGGCAGCTTTCGGGACGAGTGCCTGAACGTGCACTGGTTCCTGAGTCTGGCCGACGCGCAGGAGAAGATCGAGACCTGGCGTGTCGAATACAATGAAGATCGCACCCACAGCTCGCTCGGCAATGTGACGCCCCGCGAGTACTATCTGAATCACGCACAGGCCTGATTTTTCCAAGTCTGAATGCTCGGTTATTGGGGAGACGGTCATTCAGTAGCGACTAGCAGGCCGCTTCTTAATGCAGAAACGCGAAACAGCCCTATCGTTCAATGACGAAATTAATCAATTATTGATGGTCTGACAGTGTGTTATCGTCCGCCGTCGAGTTTGTGCCTCGCGCGGCCAGTACATGCGCTGCGTCCAGAATTGGATCGCGGCCTTGCTTGAGATCAGGCGCCGTAATATCGACCGCTATATCCGGCTGGATACCGACCCCTTCAAACGGTTGCCCATTGCCGAAGAACTCACGCTTGGCGCCTACGCGAAATCCCATGCCGTTGTTGTAGTCCTTTATATAAGGTTGGCCGGTCGAACCGTACGAAGTTTCGCCAATCAGCGTAGCGCGATCGCTGGTCTTGAGCGGCATAAGTAAGTCTTCGCAAGCGGATGCACAATGCCGATCGATCAGCACGATAAGTCTCCCGTAATAAATTGGTTGATCAGGTGCGATGATCCTTCCAGGCCAGTACATCATCGGGCGCTCGAAATAGTTGTGCATAGCAGATGCGATGGCCCGAAAGCGCGGCGCATTCGGAGCCTCCGAAGCATCGGCAAAACTGCCATACGCCGCTAGCAACCCGACCGACATCGCCGAGGCCTCGGCCATAGAGCGATAGGGCGACACAATCAAGGCGTGAATCAGATCCTCTGGTGTATTGCCGCCGCCATTGCCACGCAGGTCGAGTACAAGGGTCTTCGCATCGCGATGTTCCTTAACGAAAGCGACCGCGGCTTTTTCGTATTTCGGCGCGTCGAACGAGGGGATGGCGTGATAATAGGTGCCGGAAGGCCAGCCGCCTTCGGCTCGCGGTTTCTCATCGGCTGAATGCCGGTGTGGCAACAACGCAACGCTACGGTCGATGGTCGCCTTGCTGCCATCGGCGAGCGTCAGTACGAAGTGTTCGGGAAATAGGAATGGACGGATAAAAAGCTTGTCCGCCCGCGCGCGCGCGCTGGAAGCCGCAATATAGCGTTTCTTATCGGCGTAGAATTCGTCCATCGAAGTGCCATTGACGCCGATGATCACGTCGCCAGGCGATAAACCCACACGGTGCGACGACACGATGAGCCAGCGACCATGATGCCGCTCTACTGCTATACCAACCGGGCCGCCACTGTGAGCAACCAGCCAATGGTCGTGAAATCCGGTGTGGCCATTGTGCAGGTGAGCGAACAGCATAAGCGTCGCCAGATCGAAATCCCGACGGCTATCGGTTGCAGCGATCGTTCTCGTGTAGTCCTCGAAGTCGGCGGCGAAATTATCATTGGCCGGCATACCCTGCCAATGGGCGAAATAACGGCCTACGGCTGCACGAATGTCGCTGGCTATGCGTATTCGTTGCGTGATCGACACACGGGCCGATACCATTGAGTTATCAGCCGGCATTTGTAACGCATTGGTCGCACCTGCATCTGGCACCGTTAACGCGCAACTCATGGCCGTGGCGATCAAGCACCACAAAATCCTTCCCATTTGCATCATTACTCCCCGAAAAACATGTCGTAGCCGATGTACGCTTGTTTTACTCGAGACAATAGGGGACAGACCCAATGCCGTTCACTTAGCGATATACTATTGAATATTGATCGCTTCCGGTAATCGGCATGGCAGGCAAGGCGTCGACGTTGGGTGGTCCCATCCGCATGGCGGACTATCTCAGCATTGGATTGCTGTCACGCCTGGTCTCGCCAGCGCTTGTCGATGAAGCGCTTCGTCTTCATG
>NZ_QZWD01000034.1 GCF_003602005.1 Salinisphaera sp. Q1T1-3
TGCCGGCCTGGTTCGACGACTACAACAACACGCACCCGCACAAGGCGCTGAACATGCGCTCACCGCGGGAATTCAGACAGGCTCAGGCAAGTAAGAATGCGTGTCCGGTTTTATAGGGGCAACTCCAATCACCGCACCGCCCAGTGCCGCACCTACGGCATTGCCCAGGTTGAACGCGCCGATATTGACCGCCGAGGCCAGGTTGGGGGCATCGCCCGCTGCGCCGATAACGCGCATCTGCAGGGGCGGCACGATGGCGAAACTGGTGACGCCCCATAGAAAGATCAGCAGGACTGTCGGTGTTGGAAACGGCACTAGCAGCGCAAGAGCGATCAACACCACCGTCAGGCTTTCAAGCGTCACGAGGAGGGTGTGGTCGACCGAGCGGTCGGCATAGTGTCCGCCCAGCGCATTACCCATCATCAGGCCCAGCCCGTAGATCGCCAGCGTCGTGGTCACAAAAGCCACGGATGCTTCTGTTTCGTGTTGTAACAGCGGCACGATATAGGTGTAGACCGTGAACATCGCGCTCGCGCCCAACACGGTGAGCGTCAACGCCACGATCACCGAAGCGCGTCCCAGCACCTTGAGTTCTGCCAGTGCGCCACCGCCGCGGGGCGCCGGTCGGTCGGGCAGGGTCAGACGCAACGCCAACATGGTGATCAAACCCAGCGCGGTGAAACCCCAGAAAGGCAGCCGCCAGCCGAACTGTTCGCCCAGCCAGGTCGACAGCGGCACACCCACGACGGTCGCCAGAGTCAGACCCGTGAACATCGCCGCGACCGCGCTCGCACTACGCCCTGGCGCCACCAGACTGGCGGCCACGACCGCACCGACCCCGAAAAACGCGCCGTGATTGAGCGAAGTAATGATTCTCGCCAGCATCAGCATGGCGTAGCTCTGCGAGAGGGCTGCCAGCAGGTTGCCGAGCGTGAAAATAGCGGCCAGACCGATCAGCAGGGTGCGCCGCTTCATTCGCCCACTGGTTAGCGTCATGAGCGGTGCGCCGACCATCACGCCGATCGCATAGGCACTGATCAATAGCCCGGCGATCGGAATCGAGACGTCGAGATCGTCGGCGATCAGCGGCAGCAGGCCCATGGGTGAAAATTCGCTGATGCCGATACCGAAGGCACCGATGGCGAGCGCAAACAGGGGGGATTGAGGGTCATGCGCTGGCTCCCACGGTCTCGACCCGTGGCGGATTCAACCGCGAATAATAGGGGACGAATAATAGGGGACAGACCCTGAGGGTTCCCCACAAGTATTTATTATTTAACAGATACTTAGCGTTATTCGAGGGGTGGTCAGAAGGGCGTGCATGACGGATAGTACCCTTCGTATCGACCAAAATGCGAAGGCCGTCATGCACGCGAGTGCAGTATTGCAGACGTGGCTCGGGTCTGTCTTTTCCGAGATCGATCAACGTAACGCCCACACCACATCGCAGGCCGTGTGTGC
>NZ_QZWD01000035.1 GCF_003602005.1 Salinisphaera sp. Q1T1-3
GTAATCGGCATGGCAGGCAAGGCGTCGACGTTGGGTGGTCCCATCCGCATGGCGGACTATCTCAGCATTGGATTGCTGTCACGCCTGGTCTCGCCAGCGCTTGTCGATGAAGCGCTTCGTCTTCATGGGCGTCAGAGCCAACGCCGCCGTGATCTGCCAGCCCATGCGGTGGCCTACTACGTCATGGCGATGTCGCTTTACCGCCACGTGAACATGCAGGAAGTCTTGCGGATTGTCACCGAGGGCATGGACTTTCTCGGTGACCAGGCGATTCGCCGCAACGTCGGCAAGTCCGGCATCAGTGCCGCGCGAACCCGCCTGGGTAGCGACGTCATGGCCACACTGGCCGCGCAGTGCTTACAACCGCAGGCACAGCCCACCCAAACCCATGCTTTTTTTCGGAACTGGCGCCTGGTCAGCCTGGATGGTTCGACTATGGAAGTCGCGGATCAGCCGGCGAACCGCCAGGCTTTTGGTGCGCCGGGTACGCAGCAAGGGCGAACCGGCTATCCACAGTTGCGTTTTACCGCCTTGCTGGAGTTCGGCACGCAGTGCCTATTCGGCGTCACGTTGGGTGGTTATGCCGACTCCGAACATAGCTTGGCGCGCCAGAGCTTATCGGCGCTGAGGCCGGGAATGTTGTGTGTGGCAGATCGCGGTTTTTCAGGCTTTCCGATGTGGCAAGCCGCCTGTGAAACGGGCGCGGATCTGCTCTGGCGCATTCCACACAACCGCAAGTTGCCGGTCATCGAAAAACTGGCCGACGGCTCGTATCTGTCCCAGATGAAGCCCGCGCCTGCAACGAAAGCAAAAATGGGCGACGCATCGATCGAAGCACTCACGGTGCGTGTGATCGATTATCGGCTACCCGAGGCAAAAGACGCGGAACCCATCTATCGGCTCATCACGACCATCCTCGACCCGGACGCCGCATCAGCCGAAGAACTCGCCGTCTTGTATCAGACGCGGTGGCGTATTGAAACAGCCTTTGCCGAAATCAAGACGACCCTCAAGGGGGCTGATGTGGTCTTGCGGAGTCTCACGCCAGAACTGGTTCGCCAAGAGTTCTGGGGACTGCTGTTGGCCCATCACGCCATTCGACGCCTCATGCTCGAAGCCGCGTTGGCGCGCGACGTGCCGCCGGATCGACAGAGTTTCCAACACACCGTCTCCATCGTGCGCCGAAAGCTTCCTGCCAGCGGCGCCGTTCCCCCCTCAGCGGTTTGAAGCGTGGTGGCAAGAACTGATCTCGGAGCTGGTCGCCTCGCCACTCACGAGCCCCAGAGGCCGAACCAATCCAAGGCGAATCAAGCGGCGTACGAAAGACTATTTGTCGCGAAAAGGCGATGAACCGCTCAATCGAAGGCCGGATTATTCCGTGCGAATCGTAAAGTGAACGGCATTG
>NZ_QZWD01000036.1 GCF_003602005.1 Salinisphaera sp. Q1T1-3
TGGAGTTGCCCCTATAAAACCGGACACGCATTCTTACTTGCCTGAGCCTGTCTGAATTCCCGCGGTGAGCGCATGTTCAGCGCCTTGTGCGGGTGCGTGTTGTTGTAGTCGTCGAACCAGGCCGGCAACTGACGCATCACGGCTTCCGCATCCGGCCGCGGGTTGATCGCGACGTAGTCGCGCTTGAACGTCTTCACGAACGCCTCGGCCATGCCATTGCTCTGCGGACTGGCGATCGGGGTACGTCGCACCTCGAGTCCAAGCGTCCGACCGAAGCTTCGAGTCGCATCCGCTGTATAGCAGCTGCCGTTGTCGGTCAGCCACTCAATCGGTTCAGGCACGCGTTCGGCGTTGCCGAAGCGTGATTCCACCGCCTGCAGCATCAAATCCTGCACCATGGCCGCATCGATGCCGCGGGTCGTGGCCACCCAACTCATGGCTTCCCGATCGCAGCAGTCCTGGGCGAAGGCGACTCGTACCCGCTGGCCGTTGTCGCAGGCGATCTCGAAGCCATCCGAGCACCAGCGACGGTTGCTGGCTTCGACGGCAACGCGGCCGTCGTGCGCGCGATCGGGCCGCTTGGCCGTGTGACGGGCCAACAGCAGCTGGTGATCACGCATCACGCGATAGACCGCCTTGTGATTGGCTGGCGCTCGGCCGGCCTGACGCCGCTGGCGATTGAGCCGCGCAGCCACCCGCCGGTAGCCATTGGTGGGCCGATCGGCGATGACGGCATGCAGATCGGTCAACAGCACTGTGTCGTCCGGCGCGCGTCGACGTCGGCCGTCGACCCAGGTCCGAGAACGGCCCAGCTGCGCGACCACGTTCGAGCGAGCCACCTGCAGTGTCTGGCAGACCACGCTCACCGCGTATCGTCGTCGCCGGGCAAGGGCGCATGCGAGATGTACTTTTTTCGTCGGCCCACCTCCACGGCCTCTTTCAGGATCTCGTTCTCCAGCGTCTTCTTGCCCAGCAGGCGCTGTAATTCTCGAACCTGCTTCTCGAGTGCCGAGAACTCGCTGGCTGGCACCACGGCATCGCCAGACCCGACTGACGTCAGGGCGCCTTCTCGATAGAGCTTGCGCCAGCGGAACAGCTGATTGGCGGCCACGCCGTTACGGCGCGCGACCAGCGATACGGTCATACCGGGCTCGTAGGTCTGTTCGACCATTGCCACCTTCTCGGTCACCGACCA
>NZ_QZWD01000037.1 GCF_003602005.1 Salinisphaera sp. Q1T1-3
GGAGACGTCCATGACTTCGAGTATGACGATTGCCGTCGATTTGGCCAAGACCGTGTTCGAGATCGCTATTGCTGATTCCGAATGGCGGATTGTCGAGCGCCATCGATTGAGCCGATCGCCGTTTCAGGCGTTCTTTTTCAATCGCGAGCCGGCCACGGTCGTGATGGAGGCGTGTGGCACAGCCCACTTCTGGGGCCGATGGCTCACGGGTCTGGGTTTTACCGTCCGATTGATTCCGGCACAGGCGGCACGCCCTTACCGCCGCCGCAATAAGAACGATGCCGCCGATGCCTCGGCTTTGATTGAAGCTGCTCGTAACGCCGAGATCATCGATGTGCCTGTGAAGTCGTCCGAACAGCAGGCGATCCAGGGTTTGCATCGTGTCCGCTCTCAGTGGATGGCGACTCGCACGGCACGGATCAATAATCTCCGTGGCTTGTTGCGCGAACAGGGCATCAATATCCCGGTGGGGGCCGCCACGGCGGTATCGGCGGCTCCGGCCTTGATCGACGACGAAAACGTGCCCGAGGTCCTGCGCGCGGCTTTGTTGGAAATCGTTTCGGAGATCCGGGCACTCGAAGCGCGAATGAAGACGATCGAAGCCGAGCTCAAGCGTTATGCGGCTGCTTCGGCCGATGTGCAGGCGATTCAGCAGGTGCCCGGTATCGGCTTGTTGACGGCCACGGCGTTGGTGGCCGCTGTCGGTTCGCCCAAGCACTTCCGCGACGGGCGTCATATGGCCGCCTGGATGGGGCTGACGCCTCGCCATACCGGCAGTGGGCATCGCCTGCACATGGGCGGCATATCCAAACGGGGCGATCGCTATCTCCGGATGCTGCTGATCCATGGCGCACGCTCTGTCTTGATCAGAGCCCAGATGAATGCGAAGACGGGCCAATCCCTCAATCGATTACAGCAATGGGCCATGGATCTGAAACAGCGATCGAACCACAACAAGGCGACGTGCGCCCTGGCGAACAAGCTGGCCCGCATCGCCTGGGCGGTCTGGGCCCATGACCGCGACTTCGATGGCAATCACGCCATCGCCATGGCCGCATAACTTTGAACGATTAGTTCCCTCCCCCGGTTGCGTAGAGACGACAGCAGTTATGGCAGACGAGGTCGGACCCGCGTCGAGAAAGGCCGATAACAGTTCCGGCTATCAAAGCCGTT
>NZ_QZWD01000038.1 GCF_003602005.1 Salinisphaera sp. Q1T1-3
GCTTGCCAGGGCGGTTTTTTGACGTTGGGTATGCGCTGCATGGTTTGTCGTAACAGCGCCCATCCCCGACTCAGCAACGCGATCCGGAATCGTGTCTCGTGCTCTGATCGTGTGGCCAGAGCCGCCAGCCAGGCCACGAGTGTTGCCAGCATATGAATCAGCAATAACATCTCGAGTCGGGCGCCCACACGCGTCTGAGTATCCTCGAACGCACAGCCATACTGATGCGATTTGAGATCCCGAAACGCCGTCTCGATCTGCATGCGTACGCCGTAGAGCCTTGCGATTTCGTTCGCGCTCTCTCGGGCCAGGCCACAAGAGGCAGCCAGCACCCAGGGCTCACGATACCGTCGTGCCATCTTCTCGGCTTTACCGCCCCCGGCACGCTTTTGATCCCGTCGCGTTTGATGGCGCCCCTTGGGCCGCCGACGTGTACGCACCAGATGACACGACGTCGGCCGGCTTCTCGTGATATCGCACAGACCCAGCGATTGCGGTTTGATAGGTGCCTCGTCGTAATATGCCGATACCGGCTGCCACGGGGCATGTCGACGACCTTCACGAATCATCACACGCCCTCGCAAACGTCCGATCCAGTCCCAACCCAAGGCCTCGACCGATTGAAACCACGGCGTGTGAAACCCGGCGTCCGTCAGCACAATCGGACGACAGGTGGCCGGCAACACGGATTGCAAGCGCGCGAGAAATCGATCGTGTACAACCCGGCTATTCAGATCTCGCTGCGGATGTACTTCCTCATACAGCGTCAAGGCCCGACCTCGTCGGGGAATGGACGCCCGCAAAAGCTGCCATCGGCCATCCCGCGGCAGTTCGCTCCAATCGACAATAATGACGGGGCGATCCTGCGTCACCAGACACTGTGCACTGGCGCGATAGAACGCTTGGCGATGCGCTTGCATCGAGCGATTGCTCAGCCATCGATCCAGCCGCTTGAGAGGCGCTGCGATCTGACGAGACGCCGGCCAATGGCGTGCAAGCGCCATGAGCGTCAGGCGTTGTCCGATCAGGCAGGCACACACGGCCTGCGATGTGGTGTGGGCGTTACGTTGATCGATCTCGGAAAAGACAGACCCGAGCCACGTCTGCAATACTGCACTCGCGTGCATGACGGCCTTCGCATTTTGGTCGATACGAAGGG
>NZ_QZWD01000039.1 GCF_003602005.1 Salinisphaera sp. Q1T1-3
CAGCCGCGATATCGATGCCGACCAGCGCCTTCTCGTCGTTCGTATCGAACAGATAGAGCTTGTCGGCCGCGCAGCCCAGCGTGACGCTCTCACCCATCGCCACCGACTGGTGCGGCTCGATCTGGGCCGTGACCCGCGTCTGGCCTACCCGGACCTGGATCAGCGTCAGTGCCCCGAGCGGCTCGACGACTTCCACTTCCCCGGACAGCTGCTGGACGGCATCGTCGGCCCCGGCGAGATGCAGATGTTCCGGCCGGATACCGATCGTCAGCCGCTCGCGATCGCCCGCCGCGGCTCGGCGCGTGGCATCCAGGCCCAGGGTGAAACCCGGGCCGCTGGCCCGGTCGTCGCGACGCTCGGCCGCCAGAACGTTCATCGACGGCGTCCCGATGAAGCCGCCGACGAAGACGTTGGCCGGCTGCTGGTAGAGGTTGTTGGGTGTGTCGATCTGCTGGACGATGCCGTCCTTCATCACGGCGATCCGCTGGCCCATGGTCATGGCTTCGGTCTGGTCGTGGGTGACGTAGAACGTGGTCACGCCCAGCTTGCGGTGCAGTTTGATGATTTCGGCCCGCATGTCCACGCGCAGCTTGGCGTCCAGGTTGGACAGCGGTTCGTCCATGAGAAAGACCTGGGGCTGACGCACGATGGCCCGGCCCAGGGCCACGCGCTGGCGCTGCCCGCCGGACAGGGCCCGCGGCTTGCGATCCAGCAGGTCGGTGATGCCGAGCACATCGGCCGCATCCTCGACCCGTTTTCTGATGTCGGCCTTGTCGTATTTCTTGAGCTTGAGCGAGAAGGCCATGTTGTCCCGCACGCTCATGTGCGGATACAGCGCATAGCTCTGGAAGACCATGGCGATGTCGCGATCCTTCGGGGCCACGCCCGTGACGTCGCGACCGCCGATCTCGATGGTGCCTTCGGTGTGTTCCTCGAGCCCGGCGATCATGCGCATGGTCGTGGTCTTGCCACAGCCCGACGGGCCCACCAGTACGATGAATTCGCCGTCCTCGGTGGTCAGATTGAAATCGGTCACCGCCAGCGAGTCCGCGCCCGGATAGCGCTTGCCGAGGTTGTT
>NZ_QZWD01000003.1 GCF_003602005.1 Salinisphaera sp. Q1T1-3
GTGGGGTCGGAGATGTGTATAAGGGACAGGGGGCGCACCGTGGGGCATCGATCGAGGGCGAGTGACTGCGCGGCGGGGCCATTCCGGCGTACGATGAGGGCAACTGCCAACCCAGACTGTTTCATGGCCGACGTAGACAACCCGGACTGGCTCGATCGCATCGCTTGGGACGATCAGGGGCTTGTTCCCGCAATCACGCAGAGCGCGGAGACCGATCGCGTGCTCACGCTGGCCTGGATGAACCGGGAATCGCTGGCCGCCACGGTGACGTCGGGCTATGCGACCTACTGGTCGCGTTCGCGCGCCCAGCTGTGGCGCAAGGGCGAAACCTCGGGCAATCTACAACGCATCGTCCAGATCGCGCTGGACTGCGACAACGACGCGGTTCTGCTGCGTGTCGAACAGATTGGCGGGGCGGCATGCCACACCGGCCGGGAGTCCTGTTTCTTCCAGGTACTGACCGATGGCCACTGGGCCACCGCTGATCCGATACTCAAGGATCCGCGCCAGATGTACGGCTTGCACGAATGACCGATACTTCACGAATCGACGTCCTGGCCACGCTGGATGCCGCCCTGGCCAAGCGTCGCACCGCCGACCCCGACAAGAGCTATACCGCCGCGCTCTATGCCGGCGGCACGCCGGTGATCACCGACAAGATCACCGAGGAGGCCGCCGAGGTGGTCGAAGCGGCCGACGATGCGGATACGGCGCACCTGGTCCACGAGGTCGCCGACCTGTGGTTTCACTGTATGGTGCTGTTACAGTCGCGTGGGCTCGACGCGCAGGCTGTACAGACCGAACTTGCGCGCCGTTTCGGTGTGTCGGGCCACGCCGAGAAGGCGTCCCGCACCGAGGCGAACAGCGCGTCATCCGACTAGCCCGGAGGAAAACATGCTCAGTGGTATCAGTATCTGGCAGCTGCTCATTCTGCTTGCCATCGTCCTGCTCGTCTTCGGCTCGAAGCGTCTTCGCAACCTCGGGCCCGATCTCGGCTCGGCCCTCAAGGGCTTTCGTAGCGCCATGAAGGACGACGACGAAAAGAAGGAAGACGAACAGACCCAGGAATCCTCGGTCGTCGAGCAGGTCGATCGGGACGAGTCGAACCGTCGCGATGCCCACGGGGCCGGTGAAGACCGGAACCGCTCGAGCACGCCGCGCGACTAGACGCCTTCGGATCGCATCATGTTCGATATCGGCTTCTGGGAGCTGGCCGTACTGGCCGTCATCGGGCTGATCGTGCTCGGCCCGGAGCGTCTGCCGGTCGTTGCCCGTACGCTTGGGCGATGGATGGGCCAGGCCCGTCATTACATGAGCGCGTTGACCAGCGAACTCGAGAAAGAAGTCGCCGCCGACGATATTCGACGCGAAGTGCGTAATGCGCGCGAGCAGATCGAGGCCGAGACGCGCGCCAGCCGGGATGAATCGCAGGCGGCCGTCGACTCGGCCATGCGGCCGCTGGCCGAGGATCTGTCGCGTGATGCCGCAGCGGCGCCAGAGGAGTCGTCCGCGAAAACCACCGATACCGAGGCCGAGCGGCCGGCCGATCCGGGCCACGGCGGCGATGTCGACAATCACAAGCAAAGTGGCGACGCGTGAGCGAAACCGAACCGGACCACGACGAACAGCCGTTGATGGCGCATCTGTTGGAGCTGCGCACGCGGGTCATACGCATCGTGATCGGCATCGGGCTCGTGTTCGTGCCGTGTTTCTATTTCTCGCGGCCCCTGTTCACGTTCCTGTCCGGGCCATTGCTGGTGCACATGCCGGGCACCAACAGCCTGATCGCCACCGGCGTGACTGCGCCGTTCCTGGTGCCGATGAAGCTGTCCATCATGGTGGCGTTCGCCATATCGCTGCCGTGGACGCTCTACCAGGTCTGGATGTTCATCGCGCCCGGTCTGTATCTCAACGAGCGACGATTGGTCACGCCGTTGCTGGTCTCCTCGACGCTGTTGTTCTATCTCGGCATGGCGTTCGCCTATTTCGTCATCTTCCCGATCGTCTTCGGGTTCTTCATATCGGTCGCGCCGACGGGCGTGTCCGTGATGACGGATATCTCGAGCTATCTCGATTTCGTGCTCAAGATGTTCATGGCCTTCGGCATGGCCTTCGAGATGCCGGTTGCGATCTTCCTCATCGTCTGGGCGGGTTTCAGCACGCCGCAGAAGCTGGGCAGCTATCGGGCCTATGTCATGGTGGCGGCCTTTGCCGTGGGCATGCTGCTGACGCCGCCCGATGTGATATCGCAGACACTGCTCGCCGTGCCGGTCTATCTGCTCTACGAACTTGGCATCATCACGGCGCGCCTGTTCGCACCCAACGGCCGCCGGCCATCGGAAGAAAGCGAAGGCGACGCTTGATCAGACACGCCGCACGGATGGCGGCGTTGTCATAATTCAGGCCGAATTCATGGCTCCGGCGTAGCGTCGAGATGTTATACAAAACAAAGGACATCACGATGTTCAAGCAAACCGCGATTGTTTTGGGTCTGGCCATGGCCACCAGTTCGGCCTTTGCTGCCGGGACGACGACCAACGAGTCCACGGAAGCCGGCATGACCGCCCAGGCGTCGAGCGATAATGCCAGCGCGGGCCAGAGCGCCATGGCTGCCAAGTTCCATCAGCTCGATGCCAACGGCGATGGCGTGCTCAGCGCGAGCGAGGCAAAGGCCGACCCGGCCGTGGCCAAGCTGTACGATTCCATGAATAACGGCGCGTCGATCGCGACCGACCCGGAAACCAAGAAGAAAGGCGAGGCGGCTGCCAATGGCATCACCCTCGATCAGTTCGAGGCCGGCATGCAGGCAGCGACCGGTGGCACGGCGGGGCCGGCAGTCTCCGGTGGCGAGTCCTACACGGTCATGAAGGATGGCACGAAGGGCGCGGTCAGCAATGGCATGCAGGAGGCGCGTCAGGGCGTGGATAACGCCGCCGGTGCCGCCGCACGCAGCAGCCAGCAGCTGCGTGACCAGACCGACAATGCCATGTCCGGTGCGCAGAACGACGCCCAGGCTGCCGGCCAGCGCATGCAGTCCGATGCCAACGATGCAGCCGCCGGCGTCCAGGGCGCTTCGGACAATGCCCAGAGTGGGGTGTCCGACATGGAAAACCGCATGCAGATGAACAACAGTTCGAGCACGCGCGCCGAATCTTCCACGAGGGACGATGCGGCGACCATGGATAACAACAGCGATGTCGATGCGAACGACATGAGCGACGATCTCGATAACTGATCGCTGTGGCTGACTCGTGGCGCGCGTTGCCACGAACCGACGGTCACCGGGCTCTGTCGTCGATGACGACAGGGTCTTTTTTCGCCTCCGTGCCGCGCAATCGTGTGGCCGACGTCTGGTCGTCCGGGCTGATTTTGTGTAAAACCGCCGGCTGAACCCCTGCCAGGCGCGCGATCATTTCCGGCGAATCTCGAACCGACGACGACCGGCCCGTGCCGCACTGGCTGGCGCGTCTGGCTCTGGCCTTTGCCCGACGCGGCCCGCGATCGGTGCTGGTACGACGTCGGCACGACGGGCCGCTCTATGTCCAGCGCGCCCTGTATCCGGAGGCCGACGGTACACCGCACCTGATGCTGCTACACCCGCCGGGCGGCATGGTGCAGGGCGATCGCATCGAAATCGAGGCACATGTAGCGGCTGCGGCACAGGCGTTGATCACCACGCCCTCGGCCAGCCGTTTCTATCGCATGCCGGCCACCGATACCACGCAGACCGTGTGGCTCGTGGTCGGTGCCGATGCGATGCTCGAATGGCTGCCGCTCGAGGCGATCCTGTTCGACGGTGCCCGGGTTCGGAACACGCTGTCGCTGCAACTGGACAGCCGGGCGCGGGCCATCGCCTGGGACATCGTGACCTTCGGACGTCCGGCCATCGGCGAGCGTCTGACCCACGGGGCGCTCGACACGCGGCTACGTGTAAGCATCGATGCGCAGCCGGTGCTGGACGAGCGCACCCACGTGCCCGGTCTGGCCAAGTCCGATCTGCAGGATGCGGTCTGGGGTCTCGATGGTGCCCGCGTGATGGGCACGCTCGTTGCTTATCGCCCTGAAGGGTTCGACGAGAAAGACAGCACGGCCGTTCGCGAGGCCGCTGCTGCGGTGGTCGATGTGCGTATCGGCATCACCCGTGTCGACGGCCTGCTGCTGGTGCGTGCCCTGGGCGCGGCCCCGACCGCGGTGCGCGAGGCGTTGTCGGCCGTCTGGGCGGTGCTGCGGCCGCGCGTGGCGGGAAAGCCGGTCGTTGCGCCGCGTATCTGGTCGACATAATGTCGACCATCCGGCTTTCGCTGCCGATGTCATCGATGGAGCGTCATGGATCTCAATCCACGAGAAAAAGACAAACTGCTGATTTTCTCCGCCGGTCTGTTGGCCGAGCGGCGACGTGAACGCGGGCTGAAGCTCAACTATCCGGAATCCATGGCCTATATCGCCGCGGCCCTGATGGAGGGCGCGCGCGAGGGGCGCAGTGTGGCCGATCTGATGGACTACGGGCGCACGCTGCTCGCGCGCGATGATGTGATGGACGGCGTGCCGGAAATGCTCACGGAAGTGCAGGTCGAGGCCACGTTCGTCGACGGCACCAAGCTCGTCACCGTTCACGACCCGATCGTCTGAGGTGTTCATGATTCCCGGAGAACTGTTGCCTGCCGAAGGCGAGATCGCCATCAACGCCGGCCGCGAGCGGCGCGAGATCGATGTCGCCAACACCGGCGATCGACCGATCCAGGTCGGCTCGCATTATCATTTCGCCGAAACCAACCCTGCGCTCGTCTTCGATCGACCGGCCGCACGGGGCTATCGGCTGGATGTGCCGGCGGGCACGGCCGTACGCTTCGAGCCGGGCGATACGCGTCGCGTCACACTGGTGCCCTATGTCGGCGCGCGTGCCGTCTACGGTTTTCACGGCGAGGTCATGGGCTCGCTCGACGAGGCCTCGGCATGACCGAAATGGATCGCAGAGCCTATGCCGAGATGTTCGGTCCGGCGGCCGGGGATCGTCTGAGACTGGGCGATACCGCTCTGACCATCGAGATCGAGCGTGATACCGGCCACTACGGCGACGAGGTCAAGTTCGGCGGCGGCAAGGTCGTGCGGGATGGCATGGGCCAGAGCCAGGCCACCAATGACACGGCCGCGGACACCGTCATCACCAATGCGGTGATTGTGGACTGGTGGGGGATCGTCAAGGCTGACGTCGCCATTTCGGGCGGGCGCATCAGCGGTATCGGCAAGGCCGGTAACCCGGACATCATGGACGGCGTGGATATCGTCATCGGCCCGGGCACCGAGATCATCGCCGGCGAAGGCCAGATCCTGACGGCCGGCGGCATCGATTCGCATATTCATTTCGTCTGTCCACAGCAGATCGAGGAAGCGCTGGCCTCGGGTATCACGACCATGATCGGCGGCGGCACCGGGCCGGCCACCGGGACGAAGGCAACCACGGCCACGCCCGGCCCCTGGCACATGCACCGCATGCTTCAGGCCGCGGATGCCTTTCCGATGAATCTGGCGTTTCTCGGCAAGGGCAACGCCAGCCGGCCCGAGGCGCTGCACGAGCAGATCGCGGCCGGGGCGGCCGGGCTGAAGCTGCACGAGGACTGGGGCACGACGCCGGCGGCCATCGACAACTGTCTTCGTGTGGCCGATGCCACCGATGTCCAGGTGGCGATTCATACCGATACGCTCAACGAATCCGGCTTTGTCGAAGACACCTTCGCGGCCTTCAAGGATCGGGTGATCCATACCTATCACACCGAAGGCGCCGGCGGCGGCCATGCCCCGGACATCATCGTGGCCGCGGGCAAGCCCAACGTGCTGCCGTCTTCAACGAACCCGACGCGGCCGTACACGGTCAACACGATCGACGAGCATCTCGACATGCTCATGGTCTGTCACCACCTCTCGCCGGCGATCGCCGAGGATGTGGCCTTCGCCGATTCGCGTATCCGGCGTGAAACGATCGCCGCCGAGGATATCCTGCACGACTTGGGAGCCTTTTCGATGATCGCATCGGATTCCCAGGCCATGGGACGCGTCGGCGAAGTCATCACGCGCACCTGGCAGACCGCGCACAAGATGCGTGTTCAGCGCGGTCCGCTACCCGGCGATGACGACAATGCCGACAATACGCGGATCAAGCGTTACATCGCCAAATACACGATCAACCCGGCGATCACGCATGGCATTGCCCACGATGTGGGCTCGGTCGAGGTCGGCAAGCTCGCCGATCTCGTGTTGTGGAAGCCGGCCTTCTTCGGCGCGAAGCCAGCCCTGGTAATCAAGGGCGGGGCGATCGCGATGGCCCCGATGGGCGACCCCAACGCCTCTATCCCGACGCCGCAGCCGGTGCATTTCCGGCCGATGTTCGGTGCTTACGGCGGTGCCGTGGCCGAAACGTCGCTGACGTTCACCTCCCAGGCCGCGGTCGATGCGGGGCTTGCCGCCCGCCTGGGCCTGGCCAAGCCGCTGGTTGCCGTTGGTGGCACGCGCTCGCTTTCCAAGGCAGACATGAAGAACAATGCCTATTGCCCGCATCTGGAAGTCGATCCGCAAACCTACGAGGTGCGTGCTGACGGGGAACTGTTAACCTGTGAGCCCGCTGCGGAATTGCCGCTCGCACAGCGCTACAGTCTCTTCTAGCCCGTGATCCGGTGCGCGACGTGCGACGCGCCCCGGTGCAACGGACGACGCTGGCCCGGCGATGCGCAGCGGCGGAATGTACAAGATAACGAGCTCATGATCAGACTCGAAGACAAAATTTCTGCCATGCAAATCGATGGCGTCGATACCACGCTGACACTCGATTTTGACGCCCGTCAGAAGTCGCGACAGCGCGTGCAGCTCGACGATGGCAGCGATGCCGGCGTCATGCTGGCACGCGGGACGATACTGGCCGACGGCGACGTGTTGCGCGATGCCGAGGGCACGTTCTTCGTTCGCGTGGTCGCTGCGCCCGAAGCGCTGTCCTACGTGCATTGCCACGATCGCCTGCTGCTGAATCGCATCTGCTATCACCTCGGCAATCGACACGTGCCGCTGCAGGTCACCTGCGAGGCCGTGGCCTATCGCCACGATCACGTGCTCGATGCGATGGTCGCCGGTCTCGGTGTGGTGCCGAAACAGTGTTGTTGTGCCTTTCATCCAGAGCCGGGAGCCTATGACGGCCACGGCCACGGCCACGGCCACGGCCACGAGCACGGCCACGAGCACGGCACGTCGTCTCGCGGCCATGCCGACGGGACGGCCGATGTCGCCGATCATGCGGCCGACGCGGCTTCGACGGACGACCTGCCGGTACGCCGGGCGGCGCACGGCTGATGATGGATCGCGGGTTGCAGCGGCTGCTGCAGCTGGCCAGTCCGTCGCTACCGGTCGGTGCCTTTGCCTACAGCGAAGGGCTGGAAGCGGCGGTGGCCACATCCACGGTCACCGATGCCGAAACGTTGTCCGACTGGCTCTCGGCTGCCTTCGAACACTGTGTCGTGCCGCTCGATCTGGCGGTCGCGCTGCGTTTGCACGAGAAATGGCAATCCCATGATCTGGACGGCGTCTGCCGCTGGAGTCGCTTCGTCCTGGCCAGTCGCGAAACCGCCGAGCGACGGGCTCAGGAGCGCCATCTCGGCCATGCGCTGGCCAGTCTGCTGGACGGCATGTCGCTGCCCGAGGCCGCACCGTGGCGGCTTGGCGGCGGGCATGCCGCCGACGTCAGTTTCCCTGCGCTCTGGATGCTGGCGGCAGTGCGCTGGAACGTGCCGGCCGCCCCGGCCGTTGAAGCCATGGCCTGGGCCTGGCTGGAGAATCAGGTTCTGGCGGCGGTCAAGCTGATTCCGCTGGGCCAGACTGCCGGTCAGCGTCTGTTGTTCGAACTGGCCGGCGATGTGCCGGCCGGGGCTGCCCGGGCGGCCGAACTGACGGATGATGCGCTGGGTGGTTCGTTGCCCGGTGTGACCATGGCCTGCTGTGACCACGAGATTCTGTATTCACGGCTGTATCGGTCCTAGAGCTTGTTGATGTGTCGTGCGAGTCCGCGCCAAGTGCGCCCTGAAATTGACGATGGGCGGCAAGACGAGCCGTAGCACGCATAGCGTGTCATTCTGCGCCAGCTTTCTAGAACGCTGGATTGCCGTCGTGTTTTTGATTTTGGAGCGCTTGTCCCTTTGGGTTGGGCCACAAATCCTGCCCGGCGGCGTTGCCAGCCTTGATCGTGGCACGCCACGATCGGCACCTCGCGCCTTGCCGGACACGCTGCGGCCTCTCGACGAAAAGGCGCTCGAACCAAACATCAACAGGCCCTAGCACGGCCAGATGCCATCGCCGCGGGGCAGTCACGATTCATCGAGGAGCAATGACATGAGCAAGGACAAGACCCCACTGCGCGTGGGTATTGGCGGCCCCGTGGGCTCGGGCAAGACGGCTCTGACCGATGCCCTGTGCAAGCATATGCGCGAGCGTTATTCCATCGCGGTAGTGACCAACGACATCTATACGCGTGAAGATGCCGATTTCCTCATCCGCAGCGGTGCGCTGCCGGAGACACGGATTCGTGGCGTGGAGACCGGTGGCTGCCCGCACACCGCCATCCGCGAGGATGCCTCGGTGAATCTGGCCGCCGTGGATCAACTGACCGCGGAATTCGACGATCTGGATGTGATCTTCATCGAGAGTGGCGGGGATAACCTGGCCGCCACGTTCTCGCCGGAGCTTTCCGATCTGACGTTGTACGTCATCGACGTCTCGGCCGGCGACAAGATCCCGCGCAAGGGCGGGCCGGGTATCACCCGCTCGGATCTCTTGGTCATCAACAAGATTGATCTGGCGCCCATGGTCGGCGCATCGCTCGATGTGATGGATCGCGACGCCCGCAGGATGCGCGGCACGCGCCCGACGCTGTTCACCAATCTGCGCGGCGGCGATGGTGTGACCGAAATCGCGGATTTCGTGGTGCGCGAAGGCCTGCTGGGCTGATCTAGGGCGTGTTGAGGTTTGGTTCGAATCCGCGCCAAGCGCTGTTTTGCGGCAAGACGAGGCGTAGCAGGCGCCGCGCAGTCGTTCTGCGCCAGGGTGCTGGAACGCTGTATTGCCGTCGTGTTTTGATTTCGGGGCACTTGTCCCGAAGGGTTGGGCCGCAAATCGCGCTTTGCGGTGTTGCCAGTCTGGATCGTGGCACGCCACGATCGGCGACTCGCGCCTTGCCGGACACGATTGGCAGTTTCCAACGCGGCGCACGCGCGAAGTGTTAATAAGCCCTAAAACAGGGCGTTTGCTCCAAAGTAGGGCATAGCGCGGTATCGGATGGTGCCGCACCGATGCTGTGCATGCGCCGGTATCGCCTGTGGTCGGGCTGGCACATCGATTGCAACGCGCTGTCATCGTCATTTGACTCAGGACAGCGACGTGGCCACGACACCGGATCGGATCAGCGACTCAATCGAGCACGAGACAGGCCAGAGTGCAGCCAACGAGACGCTCGAGGACTACACGCTGCGCTACGCGCCGCATTCGTTCCGTCGCTGGGGCACCGGCACGGTGGCGATCACGGCGCTCGGCGGGATCGCCTATCTGGCCGATTTCTCGATCGGGGCG
Source organism: Salinisphaera sp. Q1T1-3 (assembly GCF_003602005.1). Taxonomy (GTDB): domain Bacteria; phylum Pseudomonadota; class Gammaproteobacteria; order Nevskiales; family Salinisphaeraceae; genus Salinisphaera. Next base: position 9,601 of record NZ_QZWD01000003.1, read on the forward strand.
AGCATCGCGATCAGCTACGGCACACTCAACGCCATCTTCGCCATCCTGTTCGCAGCCGCGGTGATCTTCATCACCGGGCTGCCGGTGGCCTATTACGCGGCGCGTTACAACATCGATCTGGACCTGATCACGCGCGGTGCCGGCTTCGGTTACTACGGTTCGATCCTCACGGCCATCATCTTCGCCTCGTTCACCTTCATCTTCTTTGCGCTCGAAGGCTCGATCATGGCCCAGGGGCTGCTGCTCGGCCTCGGGATTCCACTCTGGCTGGGTTATCTCGCCTCAACGCTGATCGTCCTGCCGCTGGTCATCTACGGCATGAAGGCACTATCGAAGCTGCAGCTCTGGACGACGCCGCTGTGGCTCGTGCTCATGGCCGCCCCGGTACTCTATCTGGTGACCGAACAGCCCGACGTCGTGGGGAACTGGCTGGCCTATACGGGAACGGGCGACTACGGTGGTGTGAGTTTCGCAGCCGTCATGCTCGGCGCCGGCGTGTGTCTGGCGCTCATGGGCCAGATCGGTGAACAGATCGACTATCTGCGCTTCATGCCGGCCAAGACCGCCGAGAACCGTGGCCGCTGGTGGGCCGCGGTGCTCGCGGCCGGCCCCGGCTGGGTGATTCTGGGCGCGATCAAGCAGATGATCGGCGCACTGCTGGCGTTCTATCTGTTGTCCAAGATCGCCGATTCGGCCGCCACTGAGCCGGTCCGCCAGTTCATGGCGATCTTCTCCGAGATGCTGCCGGTCTGGGCGGCACTGGCGCTGTCGGTGATCCTGGTGGTGATCAGCCAGATCAAGATCAACGTCACCAACGCCTATTCGGGCTCGCTGGCCTGGACCAACGCATTCACGCGCATTACCCGCCATTATCCCGGGCGCATCGTGTTCGTGGTGGTCAATCTGGCGATCGCGCTGGCGTTGATGGAATCCGACATGTTCGCCGTGCTCAACAACATTCTGGGCTTCTACTCGAACTGTGCGATTGCCTGGGTCGTGGTGGTCGCCACCGATATCGTGGTCAACAAATATCTGCTCGGCCTGTCACCGAAGTTGCCGGAATTCCGTCGCGGGATGCTCTATCCGATCAACCCGGTCGGCACCATCGCCTTCGTCGCGGCCGCCGGCCTGGCGATCGCGGCCTACTTCGGGGCTCTGGGTTCGTTCCTGTCCTCGTATTCGCCGCTCGTGGCCGTTGTCGTCGGTCTCGTGTTGCCGCCGATACTCGCGGCCGTCACGGGCGGGCGCTACTATCTGGCAAAAACCGACGACGGCATTGATGCGCCCCGGTTCACGCCGGACGGCACGCCCTCGTCGGTGGTCTATGCATGCAAGAGCTGCGAGGCGGAATTCGAACGCCCGGATGTGCTGTATTCCGCAACACGCGGCGGCGTGGTCTGCTCGCTCTGTCGGGCCACCGAACCCCTGGGGGCCGAATGACGGGCCGGCCGAATGCGAGTCGTCGGCGACCGCCGGAGCCTGTCATGAGACAGGATCGACGCATGACGCCGCGCCCGCCGCGGCGGCTGATTGCCGCTGTGGCCGGGCTTCATGTACTGGGGTTGTGTCTGCTGGCGATCGGCATGGCCCAGGGCACGCTGCTGTTGGGCCTGGGCGGGTTGGCCTATCTGCTCGGGATGCGACACGCATTCGACATCGACCACATCGCCGCCATCGACAACGTCACGCGCAAACTCACGGGTGAGGGTCGATCGGCCAGTTTCGTCGGTTTTGCATTCTCGCTCGGCCACTCGACCGTGGTGTTCGTCCTCTGTGCCGTCGTGGTGGCCTCGGCCGGCGCGCTGGCCGGCCGTCTCGACGGCCTGGCCGCACTCGGTGGCGTGATCGGGACGGTCGTCTCGGCAACGTTTCTGAGCATCATGGCCGCACTCAACACACGATTGCTGTGGCGCATCTGGCAACGATTCTCCGGTCGTCGGCCGGATGCGGAGACACCGCCGCTGTCCTCGCACGGCCCGTTCGGCCGGCTTGTTGCGCGCGGTACCGGCTGGATCGATACCGGCTGGAAGATGTATCCGCTTGGTTTCGTCTTCGGTCTCGGATTCGACACCGCCACCGAGGTCGCCCTGCTGGGGCTGTCGGCCGGGGCGGCCCAGCATGCCGGCTGGTCGCCGTGGGTGGTGATGGCGCTGCCGTTGTTGTTCGCGGCCGGCATGACGACGCTCGACTCCCTCAACGGCCTGGTCATGCAGCGCGCCTATCGCTGGGGCGGGGCAGATCGACGACGTCTCGGGTTCAACCTGGCGATCACAGGGCTTTCGATCGCGGTGGCGGCCATCGTGGCAGCGATCGAATGGACCGGTTTCGTGGCCGATCATGTCGCGGCGTCGTCGCCCGTGGCAACCGTGATCGATAACCTGCCGAGCGCCGGGCTGGGTCTGGCGGTCTTTGTCGCGTTCGTCGTGTTCTGGGGAATCGCTGCCCGTCGACGTCGGGAATCGGCCACCTGAGTGAGGCCCGAGGCGTGGATCGGCCGCGATTCCGATCGCCGGCGGCCCGGATAAAACCGCAACAGGCCTTGGCACGCCGGCGCAGGAGGACTGCGCGGCGCGTGCGGCGCCTCGTCTTGCCGCCCATCTTCAATTTCAGGGCGCGCTTGGCGCGGACTCGCACGAAACCTCAACACGCCCTACGAGCTATTGACGATATCCGCGCGGGTCATGTTGTTACCCGCAATCGCGATCCGGCGAGGCGCGTAGCGCCTGCCGTGGTCATGCCAAGGCCAAGCTGCGCAACGCCGCAGGGCGCCATTTTGAGCGCAACTCGAAGGGCCGGGCTACTTTCCCGCGATCCGGCGTTACCGCTCGCTTGTGTCGCATGGCGACAGCGCGTTCCCGGCGCCTTGTCTGGCACGACGAGCCGCCGGCACGACTCACGCGGATCGCGTGGACAGGCCCTGGCCGCGTTGTCCAAGTCGCGCCGCCAACGGCGCCGTGGCGGCGCAAGGCCTGTGCCGATGGCACGTGTTACGCGTCGTCGAGCCTCGGGTAGTCGGTGTAGCCGTGCTCGTCACCGCCGTAGAAGGTCGACGGATCCGGTTCGTTGAGCGTGGCATTACGCCGGAAGCGCTCGACCAGATCCGGGTTGGCGATATAGGGCCGTCCGAAGGCCGCACCGTCGCCCAGCCCGTCGGCGATGAGGTTTTCCGTGCGCTCGGCCGTGTAATGGCCGCAGAAGATGAGCGCGCCGTCGGCAAACCGATCGCGCATCGCCTGTCGGAAGTCATCGGTCAGCTGAATGTCGTCGCCGGCCCAGTCCGGTTCGTTGATGTGCAGATAGGCCAGCCCGCGGGCGTTGAGTTCCTCGGCCATATGAAACGCCATGGCCTTGGGCTCATCGTCGCTGAGACCGAAGATCTCGATGAAGGGCGACAGGCGAATGCCGACGCGATCGGCCCCCATCACGTCGATCACGGCATCGACGACCTCCAGTGGCAGTCGCGCCCGGTTCGCCAGCGACCCGCCGTAGGCGTCGGTTCGCTGGTTCGAGCCGGTGGCCATGAATTGCTGGAGCAGATAGGCGTTGGCTGCGTGTACTTCCACCAGATCGAATCCGGCACGCTTGGCGCGCACGGCGGCCTGACGGTATTCCTCGACGACGTCCGGAATCTCTTTCGTCTCGAGGGCGCGCGGTGTGGCGGTATCGTGCAGACCGGAGCTGCCGTCCTCGAATTCGACGTAGGACTGGGCGCCTTCGGCCTTGAGCGCGGATGGGGCCACGGGCTTGCGGCCGTCCGGATGCACCATTTCGTGGCCGATACGGCCAACGTGCCAGAGCTGCAGGCAGATCCGGCCATCGGCGGCGTGTACCGCGTCCACGACCTGTTTCCAGCCGGCCTCCTGGGCATCGGTGAAGATACCCGGCGTGTAGACATAGCCCCGCGCCGACTCGGAGATATTGGTGGCTTCGCTGATGATCAGACCGGCATCGGCGCGCTGGGCGTAATAGGTCTGTTGCATCGCACCGGGGATCTGGTCCGGACAGCGGGCGCGCGTCAATGGTGCCATGACCACCCGGTTGGGCAGTTCGACGGCACCGAACTTGATTGGAGAAAGCAGTCGGTCGTAGCTCATGAAGTCGATCGTTGCTGAGTGTTGTCCTGAATGTCGGCGCGTTCGATGCCGGCCTCAAGTCCGGGCGATCACGGATTCGCGCGGACGTGCAGCGTGCCCTTCATGCCGGCCCGGAAATGGCCCGGAAACGTGCAGATGTATTCATAGTCGCCGGGCTTTTTCGGTGCCGTGAACGTCACCGTGTCCTGCTTGCCACCGGCGACCATATCGGTATGGGCGATCGCCTGGTCGGCCCGGGACTTGGGGAAATACCCGTTGCCCGAAGCCGACTGCGCGGCGTGGTCAAAGGCATCGGCATCGGTGCCGTGCTTGAGCAGTACCCAGTTGTGAGACATCGCCGAGGCCGGCAGATGCGACTTGTTGATCAGCTTGATGCGGATGCGTTCGCCCGGTGCGGCGGTCAGCTGCGACTTGGAATAGCGGAGATCGTTCTGGCCGACGAGTGTGATCTGCTGTTCGGCGTGGGCTGTGGCGGCCACCAGGGCCAGTGTGGTCAGGGCGAGACAATGGCGCAGACGAAATTGCATCGAATGATCCGTGTGTGATGTACATACATTGGTGCGTTGGACCGGTCACGCCGCCGTGCGTTCCGATCGATCAGAACAGAATGACCTGCCGGATCGCCTCACCCGCCGCCAGCCGCTCGAAGCCGGTGTTGATCTCTTCGAGTTTCAGTCGATGGGTCAGCAGGCGGTCGACCGGCAAACGCCCGGCCTGATAGAGCGCGATGTATTCCGGAATATCGAGCTTCGGCACATGGCCGCCCAGATACGAGCCGAGCAGGGCGCGTTCCTGGGCCACGAGCTTGAGCGCGGGCAGGGCCATGCGGGCATCGGCATGCTGGAGGCCGGCGGTGACAGTCTTGCCGCCCTTGCCGGTGGCCTCGAATGCGAATTCGAGCGCGGCGCCGACACCGGCGAATTCCGCGGCCACGTCGACGCCGCCGTCGGTCAGCGCACGGATGGTTTCGAGCGCATCGTCGTGGCGGGTGTTGACGGTGGCCGTGGCGCCGAGATCGCGGGCGACGGCGAGCTTGGCGTCATCGATGTCCGCAGCGATGACCTGGGCCGCACCGCCGGCAATCGCGCCGAGCACGGCTGACAGCCCGACGCCGCCGAGGCCCACCACCAGCACGGTCTGGCCGAGCCGCAGATCGGCCGTCTTGAGCACGGCGCCTACGCCGGTCAGTACGGCACAGCCGAACACCGCCGCGATGTCCCAAGGCAGCGCGGGATCGATCCGGACCAGCGATTCCGTGGCGATCACGGCATGCTCGGCGAATCCGGAAACACCGAGATGATGATGAATCGTCTCGTTCCCATCGCGTAGACGAAAGCCGCCGGAGAGCATCGTGCCAGCGTTGTTGGCCTCGGCCCCGGGCGTGCAGAGTGCGGCCCGTCCGTCGGCACAGTAACGACAGTGGCCACAGCTCGGCACGAACGAGCAGACGACGTGGTCGCCAACCGAGAAATCATGCACACCTTCGCCGACTGCGACGATTTCACCGGCGGCCTCGTGCCCGAGCACCATCGGCGTCGGCCGCGCGCGGTTGCCGTCGATGCTGGACAGATCCGAATGACACAGGCCGGCGGCACGGACACGGACCAGCACTTCGCCGCGCTGCGGTGCCCCGAGTTCGAGCGTCTCGATCGACAACGGATTTGAGCGGTCGTAGGGACGATCGCAGTCCATGGTTCGGAGTACGGCGGCACGAGTCTGCATGGCATGGAACGTCGAGAAATCTCGGTGCCCAATGTAGCGCGGCGCTTAACGGGACGCGACCGACGCGTGTCTGTCGGTGCATCTCGCGTGGCGCGGTATGTCACTGATGCCGTCGGGCAGGGGAGTATTCTGCGAAAACGACGGCATTCGCGTACAGCCAGCGCGGGATCGGATCATGGCTGTCGGCGGCAGCCGGCTGATGCACAATAGCGGCTCGATTTCTCCGGTACCGATCTTTTTCAATGCAACCGACCCGCCAGACACACGTCGTCGATATCGCCGGTCTCAAGCGCGAACTGCCGCTGTTCGAAGTCGACGGTGGTGTCCGCATCGCCGTCGTCAACATCCTTGGCGATACGGCCCTGGTACAGGCTGCGGCTTCGGCATTGGCGAGCCGCCTCGGTGTGCTGGACTACAGCGTGCTCGTCACCGCCGAGGCCAAGTCGATTCCGCTGGTGCATGCGCTGTCGGTGGCCACGGCCCGGCCCTATGTAGTGCTGCGAAAGTCATTCAAGCCTTATATGGGCGATGCCCTGTCGGCGACGACGCGCTCGATCACGACCGGCGAGGAACAGACCCTGTATCTCGATGAAAAGGATCGACGTCTGATCGAGGGCAGTCGCATCGTCCTCGTCGACGATGTGATCAGTTCCGGTTCGACGCTCAAGGCGATGCGCAATCTGGTGGATCGGGCCGGGGCGATCACCGCCGCCGAGGCCGCCATCTTCACCGAAGGCGATCGCGCCGATTGGGCGGATGTAATCGCCCTCGGCCACCTGCCCGTTTTCGACGGCTCCCCGTCGACGCTGGAGTGAAGGCGCGGGCGGGCCGTCGCCGGGGTGTATCGGTCAGACATGCCAAAGCGACAGGGTCACGCCGAGTGCATAGAGTGCGGCGATGGCCGCGCTCTCGAAACCGATGTTGCCGACGCCCGATTTTTCACGCCGGATGAGTCCGAGCAGCAGCACCCCGGTCATCAATACCGACAGGGCAACCCAGAGCAGCGTGTCGCTACCGACCGCGTGATAGATGGAGCCCGGGCGGTAGCTGACGTCGGCCGCGCCAGCGAACAGACAATCGAAGGCGTTGCCGCCGATGATGCCGCCGACCGCCAGCTGCAGCGCGCCGCGGCGCACGGCCGCGATGGACGTGACCAGCTCGGGCAGGGAGGTGACCACGGATGTCAGCACGATACCGACGGCCGTCTCGCCGAGCCCGGTCTGCGTGCCCAGTCGCGTTGCCACGTTAGTTAGCGTGAAACCGCTGACGCCGAGCAGACCGGCATAAAGCACGAAACGGGCCCAGAGCGTGCCGAGCGGGCGCTGACTGGCCTCGGCATCGGGCTCATCGGCCCGGGTTTCGTCGGTATGGCGCGGCGTCCACATGCGCATGCGTTCGGCGTCGTTGACCACGCGCAGCCCGAAGATATAGCCGCCGAACAGAATGATTGTCGCCGGGTGGATGCCGAAAAGCGTCCAGTCCGGGGAATGCGGCGCCACCAGCAGCACCGCGAGCAGGCAGATCAGCAGTGCACTCTGGGCCAGATTGGCCGTGGACGCTGCAGCATGTTCGAGATTGGCCCGGCGATAGACCGTATCGGCGACCGCCAGGAACAACGTCTGTACGCCGATACCGCCGAGCGCGTTGCTCATGGCCAGGCCGGCTTCGCCGTGCCACCCCGCTGTCACGGACACGACGATACCGGGCAGCGAAGTCGCCGCGCCCAAGAGCACGGCGCCGATCACGGCCTCGCCGAGGCCGGTGCGATCAGCCAGATCGTCGGCGATGGCGGTCAGGCGCGTGCCAACGACCGCGATCACGAGCGCGATGAGCGCGAACAGGGCCAGGTTTGTGCCCAGCGACAGGTCTGTCGGCAGTATCATGCCGGCCCCTGTGCCCGACGTGGGTCAGCGCCGGCGTCGGCCGATTCGAGGCCGAACCGGAAAGGACCGACGCCACAGCTGGCGGGTGGCGGTGCCCACAGGTCGGATGTATCTCCGTCGCCGTGTCCCGGGCGCAGGGGCGCCGGGCAGGGCGCTCCGCCCGGTGCGGCGGTTGATCCGGCTGTTCGCCGACGTGATTTGTTGTGCCGGTTCACAGTCGTGGAATGGCCGGCGATACCACGGTCCGACGAGGCCGGGCCGCGGCACGGATCGGGATGAACAGCGATCGCCGGATCAGCCTTTGAGGTGACGCGCGAAGAACGCCATGCTGCGCTGCCAGGCCTGTTGGGACGCGGCCTGATCGTAGTTGTCCCAGTCCTCGTTGCCAAAGGCATGCTGAGCATCGTAACGATACGCTTCGTAATCGACGCCGGCAGCCTTGAGCTTGCCCTCGAACGCATCGGCGGTATCGATCGGAAAGAAGCTGTCGTGCCGGGCGAAATGCAGCTGGACGGGAATATCGATGCCGGCCGGATCACCCGCCTCATTCGGCGGAACGCCGTACCAGGAAACCGCCACATCGGTCTCCGGGGCGTGCATCGCCGCCAGCACGGCCAGCACGCCGCCCATGCAGAATCCGATCACGCCGACCTGGTCGGTCCGGGCCTTGAGATACTGCACGGCGCCGCGTACATCCTGGGTGGCGGCATCGCCGAAATCCAGTTCGTCCATCTTGTGCTCGGCCTCGGCCGTATCCAGGGCCTTCTCGCCGCGATACAGGTCCGGGATCAGGACGCGATAGCCGGCGTCGGTCCATTGTTTGCCGACCCGCTTGATCTGCTCGTTCAACCCCCACCATTCCTGAATCACGACGATGCCGGGCGCCTGGGGGTTGTCGGCGGGCTCGGCGTAGAAGCCGGGCGCCATCGCGCCGTCCGGTCGCTTGAATTCGATGTGTTCGGACATCAGTCCTCCTGTTGCCAATAGATTGCGGCGTCGGCCGCCTGCGAATCATCCTAACCTGCCGCGTTGCCGACCGGACAGTCTCGGCACGCGGACTGCCGTGACCGGGTTTTGACAGCGCGGGACGGCTTCGGGCAAAACAGCGGCATCGGTCGGGTAGGGGGAATCGGCTTGGCAGCGAACGCGCGAGATGCCGCGGGCGAACGCGGTTACACACTCATGGAATTGATGATCGCGGTGGCGATCATCGGCATTCTGGCGGCAGTGGCCATCCCGCTGTATCGCGATTACACAACGCGCGCCGAGATCAGCGAGGGACTCGCGCTGGTGGGCCCGCTCAAAAGCGCCGTCGGCGAGTATTACGCCATCCACGGCGATTTACCCACGGAATCCAATTGGTACAAGGTTCTTGAAGCCTTGGGTATGCCACATGGCAATGAGGGGGCAGCCTCTGGCCGCTATGTCACCCGTATTTATTGGCACAACGACGCGGATGCCCCAGCGATCTATATCCGTTATCAGGGCAACGACGCCATCGATGGAAAGAAGCTGGCACTGATGGCCGATTTCGATGGCGATAGTCTGGTCTGGCGGTGTCGCCCAACGGAATCCGACGGCATCGACCCGCGCTATCTGCCGGCCAGCTGCAAACCTTGAGCCGAGGGGCGCGGTATGCCGTCAGCCGGCGTCGTCGCCCTGCTTGAAGCGGCGCAGACGGCGTCGCGATTTGCGATCCGGACGGGCCGTGGGGCGCGGCATGGCCAGATTGGCGGCGCGGCGTTCGGCCGCGGCCTGCTCGCGACGGGTGACGCTGTCCGGCGTTTCGACATACAGCGCCTGGGCCTGACTGGCCGGGCCGCGTTTGGACGCGGTATCGATCACATCGATTTCGAAGACCTGTTCGGCCTTGACGATCCGCAGACGCTGGCCGGGCCGGATCGTGACGCTGGCCTTGGCGCGATGCCCGTCGAGCTCGACGTGGCCGCCCTTGATCGCGGTAGTCGCCAGGCTGCGGGTCTTGAAGAAACGGGCCGCCCAGAGCCATTTGTCGAGACGCACGCTCTCGGCGTCAGGGTTGTTGCGTGATGTGTCGTTCATGACGAGACTTTGACATATCGTCCTCCGACTGCGCCAAAAACGCTGTGTTCGATCGTTTCCGCCTGAATTATCGCCTCGTGATCGACGACGTCGGACAGGTCCGCGTTGATGTCGGCCGCGCGCCACCGCGTTTCCTGCACGATGTCGTGGATATCACGCGATTGCACGGCATCGACCGCGGCAGCATCGAATGCAAGGGCGCCGGGGCCCGGACGCGGCTGCGTTTCTCGAACGATTTCCCGCGGACGGGACGACAGGCCGTGCGCAACGTGTGGCAACCGCCGTCCGGGCCCGGCCCGTCGGGCGGACGACGGGCCGCCGGCTGACGACGAGGCCGGTTCGGCGCGGGTCGTATCGCATCACCATGGCTGCCCGGGCCGAACCGGGCGCGCATGCGACCGCGATATGCCCTGGGGCGTGTTGCGGATTGGTATGCGTCCGCGCCGGGCCTGTTTGCCGGCAAAACGAGGTGTCTTGAGCGGTGCCTGGTCGTGTCACCTCGCAATCCGGATGCGTGCCCTTGGCCGGGCCGGTAAGCGCTTGCCAACGTGGTGCGTGTACCGAACCGCAACAGGCCCTAGACTGGCGTTCTGTCTCCCATCACGGTGTCGATCATGATCACGGTGCACCATCTGGCCGATTCGCGCTCGCAGCGCGTGTTGTGGCTTCTCGAGGAACTGGCGCTGCCCTACGGCGTCAAGCGCTACGAGCGCGATCCGAAGACCTATCTCGCCCCCGAGGCACTCAAGAAAGTGCACCCGTTGGGCAAGTCGCCGGTGATCACCGACGATGCTCGCACGGTCGCCGAGACCGGTCTGATCGTCGACTATCTCGTACGTGAACACGGCCAGGGCCAGCTCGCCCCGCCGCCGGACAGCGAAGCGCATCTGCGCTATGCCTACTGGCTACACTATGCGGAAGGTTCGCTCATGCCGCCCATGCTGCTCCAGATCGTCTTCGACGGCGTCGAGCAGCGCGCGCCGCGTCTGGCTCGGCCGGTGGCCCGGGCGATCTCCGGTCAGGTCAAGAAGCAGTTCATCCGGCCGCAACAGCGGCTGCATTTCGATTATCTGGAAAATCAGCTCGCCGATGCCGACTGGTTCGTCGGCGACGAGTTCTCGGCGGCGGATGTGATGCTCAGCTTCCCGATCGAGGCGGCGGCCACGCGTGGCATGCTTGATCCGGATTATCCGCGGCTGACCGAATTCGTGCGGCGCATCCAGTCCCGGCCGGCCTATCGACGGGCCCTCGAACGCGGCGGGGAATACGCTTACGCGTAAGACATGACGCCTCGAGGCCCGTCGTCGTCGCGTGAGGCGAGCGGCCTGTATCGTGCGATACGGGCCGCGTGCTTATACGACCGACATGAAAAAGCCCGGCCGAGGCCGGGCTTGATCGATCCGAGACCGAAGTCGTCGGCGTCTTCGATCAGTTGCCGCTGTTGCCGCCCTGGGCGCTGCCCATGGACTGCTGCAGCTGCGAACGCTTGGACTTCATGTCCGAGATCAGATCGTCCGTCTTGCCGTTCTGCTTGTTCATGGCCTGCAGGGTGCTGTTCTGGAGCTGCTTGCCGGCCTGCTGGATGTCGTCCTGCTGCATGGCGGCGTTACGGGCCTTGACCATCTGCTGACGCTCGTTCTGGAACTTCTGCATCACGGCCTTGCGCTTGTCGTCCGACAGATCCTTGTTCTGCAGCTGCTTGGCGTATTTCTCCATGCGCTTTTCGCCCGCGTCGACGTCATAGCCCTGTTTCTTCACAGCGGCCTTGACCTGCGACTCGAACTGCTTCTGCTGCTTGGCGAGCTGCGGGTTGTTCTTGATTGTCTGGTCGTGGATCTGCTTGAGCTGTTGGGCGTCCTGACGATAGCCCTGCATCAGCTGCTGCGACTGACCGGAGGCACCCGACTGGCCACTGTCGGCCGCCACGGCCATGCCGGAAAACGAGACGGCGGCAGCCGCCAGCAGGCCGATGGTGGAAAGACGTTTAATCATAGAAAACCTGTCGTGCAGATATGTGCGAAACGAATGAGACCACAGGCAAGCTTAACAGTTGCATGACGACGCCAGAAAATTTTGAAAAGGTCTTGGTCGCGATCACCGCCCCCGGCTCGTGGCTATCGATTGGAGGCGAGACGATCGGCGGCGCGCGTGGTCTCGGGCAGCCGATAACGGCTGAGCATGCGTTTGCACCACATCACAGCCTCATCCAGCGTGCAGCCGTGGCCGCGCGAGACATAGATCGGCTTGACCCGCACCCGCGAGCGCAGCACCACACCGATCGTCTCGTGCGCGTGCGTCACCGCCACCTGCGCGAAACGGGTATCGGGAACCGTATCGTGCGTGCCCACGAGTCTTTTCTTGGCGATGCCGATGGCCGGCAGGCCGCTGGCCAGGCCCAGGTGCGTGGCCACGCCCAATCGTCGTGGATGCGCGATGCCGTGCCCGTCGACCATCAGTAGATCGGGCGTCATCTCGAGGCGGGCCAAGGCCGTCAACGCGGCCGGGACTTCCCGGAAGGACAATAACCCGGGGATATAGGGCATGCGCGTCGGTTCGCGCACCAGGGCGCGTTCGTATTCGGCGCCGGTTTCGGCATCGAGCACCACGATCGCCGCGCGTGTGGTCGCCCCCCGGTCTTCGAAACCGATATCCACGCCGGCGACCCGTCGAATCGGATGCGCCAGTGGTCCTGCGTCGATGTACTCGCGCAGCCGTTCCTGCAGCGCGCGGCCGTCGGCGGCATGACTCGGCCAGTCGTGTCGGACACGGATCAGACCGTGCGGGCCGTAACCGGTCTCGAGTGCGGGCGTACTATTGCGCGTGGTCTTCGGCAAAACGCCGCATGATCTCGATGGTTTCGTCGCTGACATGGTGTTCCATGCCCTCGGCATCCTGTCGGGCGGTGTCGTCACTGACGCCCAGGGCGCTCAAAAAACGCAGGACCACGATATGCCGTTCGCGTGACACGCGAGCCATTTCACGACCGGCCTCGGTGAGGAAGATCGAGCGATAAGGCTGGCTGGTGACCAGACCCGATTCGGTCATGCGTCGGATCATCTTGCCGACCGTGGCCTGGGTCACGCCCATGCGTTGTGCGATCTCGACGGCGCGGGCTTCGCCCTTGGCATCGATGAGGTCGCCGATGAGTTCGACGTAGTCCTCGATCAGCTCGGTTTCGTGTGCCTTGCGCACGGTGCTGTACTGTCGAGCGTGCGTTTCCGGGTCGAGGAGTTCGCCGGAACGGTCGCCAGACAGGACATGATCGAGTTTGCGGGCGATGTGCGCAGTCATGGCGTTATTATAGCGTGTCCTGTGGCTGTCGTAGACGCGCGATGACTGTGGCGGTGTCCGGCCGGATGCCGCGCCAGAGCTGAAACGATTCCGCCGCCTGTTCGACCAGCATGCCAAAGCCGTCCACGCCGTTCACGCCGGGGCGCCCGTGTAAGCGGGCCCAGTGCAGAAACGGCGTCTCCGTGTCGCTGTAGATCATGTCGTAGACGCCGCGGGCACGGGCCAGAACATCGGTATCGAGGGCCGGCATCTCGCCCGCGAGGCCGGCGGAAATGGCGTTGATGACGAGATCGGCATCGTGCGGTGCCGCGGCCAGCGTGGTTGCGGCGACCGTGCCGGCTTCGTCGCAGGCCGCGGCGATGGCTTCGGCCTTGTCGCGCGTGCGATTGGCGATCGTGACGTGGGCCACGCCGGCCGCGATCAGGCTCGGCACGACACCGCGCACGGCGCCGCCGGCGCCGAGGATGAGAACATGCAGGCCGACCGGATCGATGCCCAGGCGCCCGGTCAGATCCGCGATCAGGCCGGCGCCGTCGGTATTGTCGCCGACCAGGCCGTCCGGAGTGCTCATCAGCGTATTGACGGCGCCTGCGCGTTCGGCCCGTGCGGTCAGGCGATCGGCCAGCGCCGCGGCTTGCTCCTTGAAGGGCAGCGTGACGTTCAAGCCGCGACCGCCCTCGGCAAAGAACGAACGCGCGACATCGACGAAGCCGTCACGCGGGGCCGGCAGTCGGTCATAGACCAGCGCCTGGTTGGTCTGCTCGGCAAACAGGGCATGGATATCCGGCGAGCGGCTGTGCTCGACGGGATGACCGATGACAGCGTAGCGATCGATGCGCGACATGAGGCGGGGGCTTGGAGAACCAGCCGTTATGCTGGGCGAGGCCGGCGCCGGCGACAAGCCGGCGACGATGGCGTGGCGTGCCCGTCTTGCGGCCGCGTGGCGTTCAGGGCTCGTAGAACCGGCCACGCCATGCGCGCGGGCGTCCGAGTCGAGCCAGGATCAGCGCCCGCCACTGCAGCGCCAGGGTTGTGACGACCGCGGCAGGATGGCACAGCACGGCCCGCATGGACTGGTGGGTTGCCACAGCCACGGCGAGCCGCGCCGCGATGAGCAGGCCGAGCGCCGTCGCTGCCATCGTCAGCGACGCCGGCGTGGCGCCGACGATGGCAGCGATGAACACCAAGCACGGTAACCAGTGCCCGCCGATCAGCAGGACGGTCCAGATCGGCAGGCCCCGCGGCGTGGCCATACCTTCGGTCGCGTCCTTGGAAAACCCGTGCCAGGCCGCCGTGAAACCGTCGTACATGCGACATGACGCCAGACCGGCAGCGTTGAACAGATCGCTGGCATGGCCGGCACGACGAACGTTGGCCGGCAGATTCAGCCCGTCGTGCATGCGCTGTACACAGGCCGCATGACCGCCGGCGGCCTCATAGGCCGTGCGGGTCACGAGCATGAACTGGCCACAGCCGGCGGCCAGACTCGGCGCGCGGGGCAACAGCCGGGCCAGGGGAATGGGCAGATAGCCGAGCAACAGCACGGGGATCATCGGGACCAGCAACATCTCGCCCCACGAGCCGGTGATTTGACGGGGAAATCCGCTGGCCAGCCCGAGTCGGCGGCGATGCAGCCAACCGGCGGCACGGGCCAGTGCATCCGGGCCGAGATGCACATCGGCGTCGATGAAGACCAGGGTGTCGTGGCAGGCGGCGGCGGCGAGCTGGGCACAGGCATACTGCTTGCCGTTGTAACCGGTCGGCAGCGGGCGGCCCGCGATCAGACGCACACGAGCATCGTGTTCTGCCAGTGCGGCGACGCGTGCCGCGGTATCGTCGCTGGAGCCATCGTCGAGCACGATGATTTCCAACGCGATATCGCGACTGGCCAGGGCGGCCTGCAGTGTCGCTTCGATACGCCGACTCTCGTCACGCGCGGGAATGAGCAACGATATGGCGAGCGTGTTGCCGTGTCGCTCGGGACGCGGCACGCGGAACAGCGTCAGGTTGATGGCGGTGAGACACGCATACAGCCCGGCCAAGGCCAGGGCGACCAGCGCCAGCGTGGTCATCGTGGCGGCTGTCGATCGTGGCGGGCATCAAAGACACGGCCTCGCGCCGCCGCCTGCAGGCGGCGCCCCAGATCATAGAGGCCGCCCACGCCGACGCGCCCGCTGACCAGCGTCGTGAAACCGCTTGCGTCGCGCGTCATGCTCGCCTGGCCCAGCGAATCGATGGTTTCGGTCAATGCCGCGGCCAGCTGTTCGGTGGTACGGGCATTGCCGGTGATCGGGGCGCCGAAACGACACAGCGCCTCGGGCTGTTTCTCTTGCCAGAACACGTATTCGATCGCCAAGGGCACCGCGATCGCCTGGGGAACGCGCGCCAGCACGCGGGCCAGCCCCGGACGCAGACGTACCGGGCGGATTCGCGGATCGACGAATTCGCCCTGAGCGGTGACCCAGAGCATGCGCGAAGGCGCGGCGAGCACGCCGCGCGCGATACGCAGCAGGCGCGCGGCGCCGCGATAGCCCTCGGTTTCGATGCCGAATATGCCGACGCGTCGGAGAACGCGATACTGCGACAAGGCCGCCGAATCCATCGGGCCGAAACTCTGGCGATCGGCGAACAGGCGGCCCGCAAGCACGATGAACAACGCCGGATCCCACCAGGCGGGATGGTTGCTGTAGACCACGACCGGGCGATCGGTCGGCAGATCGGGCGGGCCATTGCCGGCCAGACGCAGGGCATGAAACTCGCGCGCGATCTGGCGCTGCATCACCCAGGTGAAAAACGTCACCGCGAGCCGGGAACGCTGGGCCATGACGGCCTCGGCATCGTGTGCCGATTTCTTCACGCCGCGCCTTGCCGTGCTGTGAAATCGCCATCCAGTGCGTCGGCCGCGATCCAGCCGGACATCAGCGCCATGGGCATGCCGGGGCCGGGATGGGCCGAGCCGCCGGCCAGATACAGGCCCTCGACATAACGGCTGCGATTACCCGGCTTGAAGGCCCCCATCATCTTGCCGTGGCTGGCCAGACCATAGATCGCCCCGTCCAGTACCCGATAACGCTCGTGGATATCCTGCGGCGTGAGCGCCCGCTCGACCACGATGCGCTCTTTCAGATCGTCCATGCCCGCGGCCCGGGCCAGCTTGTCGAGGATCACCTGGCGATAGCCGGGCAGCATCTCCTGCCAATCCTGGCCAGGGCGCAGATAGGGCGTATGCACCAGGATGTAGAGCGCCTCGCCGCCCTCCGGGGCAACGCCCGATTCCGTCCGCGCCGGGGCCGCGATATAGGCGGTGGGGTCCGGCGCCGGCACGCCCTGGTGATAGATGGCATGAAACTCTTCTTCCGGATTCCGGGAGAAGACGAAGTTGTGATGGGCCAGGTGCTCGTAAGCCCGGTCCAGGCCCAGATAGAGCACGACGCCCGAGCAGGCCGGCTCGCGCTCGCCGGTCTTGGCAAAGGCCTTGCCCGGTGCGCCGCCCACCAGCTCGCGATAGGTGCGCACCGAATCCATGTTGGAAACGATGCGATCGAAGGCGTGTTTGTGACCGTCACCGGTCTTGATCCCGGTGGCCCGACGCCCGTCCAGGGTGATTTCGGTGACATCGACGCCGGTATGAAAAGTCACGCCCAGTGCCTCGGCCAGACGGACCAGGGCGTCGGGCACAGCCCGCGTCCCGCCCATCGGGTACCACACCCCTTCGCCCACCTGCATATGGGCGATCCCGGCCAACACCGCGGGCGAGGCCGAAGGCGAGGAGCCGACGTACTGGATGAAGTGATCGAGCATCTGGGCCACGCGATCGTCTTTGACGTGCTTGCGCACCAGCTGGCCCATGGACTGGTGCATGCGCAGCGCCATCACGTCGCGCATGGTCTTCCAGGACATGTTCTGGCCGACGTCGATAGTGTCCTTCAAGTCCTGGACCGCCTTCCAGAAGAAGAACTTGTCGGAGATACGCGAGAGATTCTCGGCCACCGTGAGAAAATCGCGATAGCCTTGCTCGCTGCCCGGGGCAAAGGCTTTCAGCTCCCGGTCCATGGTGGCCATGTCCTGGTGCAGGTCCAGCACGTCGCCGCCGTCGAAAAAGCAGCGCCACTGCGGATCCAGCCGCACGAGATCGAGCATCGCCTCGATGGGCCGATCGGCCTCGCCGAAGATCCGCTCGAGCACGCGGGGTACGGTGAGGATCGTCGGGCCCATGTCGAAACGAAACCCGTCTTCTTCCCAGACCGCGGCCTTGCCGCCCAGCCACGCGTTCTTTTCGAACACGGTGACGTCATGGCCGCGGGCAGCCGCGGTCACGGCCGCGGCCAGCCCGCCCAGGCCGGCGCCGATGATGCCGATGGTAGGCCGTGTCATGACAGCACTCCTTTGCGCGAGAGTTTCAGGTCGTCGTCGATCAGACGGGCAGCGATCCGCGCGGACTCGAAGATGGTCGGCAGGCCGCTGCCCGGATGGGTGCCGCCGCCGGTGAGATACACGCGATCCAGATCCTCGAAGCGATTGTTGGGCCGCCAGTGCAACATCTGGCCGATATTGTGGGCCAGATTGAATGTCGCCCCGCGATAAAGCTCGTAGCGCGTGGCCCAGTCGGCCGGGGTGATCATGTGCTCGGTCTGGATGCGCGCATCCAGCACGGCGCGATCGATGTGCAGCAGACGGGCCAGGCGATTGAGCATCAGATCACGGTACCGCGGCCCCATCTCGGTCCAGTCCATAGGCCCGCCGTCGGGCCCCAGATTACCCACCGGCGCCAGCATGTAGATCGTGCTGTGCCCGGCCGGGGCGAGTGTGGGATCGGTCTGGCTGGCGTTCTGGATATAGAGCGTCGGATCCTTCGGGGCGCGTTGATCCTCGATGGCCCGGATATCATCCAGATAATCGGCCGAGAGATGGATCGTATGATGATGCAGCTCGGGATAATCGCCTTCGATGCCGAGATACAGCATGCAGGTCGAGCAACTGTATTGTTTCTTCTCGATGCGTGCATCGGTCCATTTACGCCGTAGCCGGTCGGGCACCATCTTGTGCATGGCGCCGGCGAAGTCGGCGTTGACCACCATCGCATCGGCCGGATAGAACCCCTGACCGGTGATCGCCCCCACCGCTTTTCTGCCCTCGAATTCGATACGCTGGACCGGCTCGGAAAGCCGGATATCCACGCCCATATCGCGGGCCACTCGAGCCATCGCCTCGGAGATCGCCCCGCAGCCACCGATCGGGTGATAGACGCCGTAGCCGTGCTCGACATGGGAGAGGATCGTGAACAGGCTCGGGCACTTGAAAGGCGACATGCCCAGATATTTCGACTGGAACGAGAACGCCAGGCGCACCTGTGGATGCTCGAACCAGCGTTTGAGATCGGTATCCACGCTGGACAGCGGGCGCATCAGGGGCAGGGCCTTCAGGACGTCCGGATGGCTCAGATCCCGCAGGGAAGCGAACGGGCGTTGCAACAGTGGGCGAAACGCATCGAACTTGATGCGATTGGCCGCCAGAAACGCGGGCACCTGTTCGGCATCGCGTGCGCTGAAGCGTGCCACCTCGGCCTGGAGTCTGGCCACGTCATGACTGGCCAGGATCGACCCGCCGGCCTCGAAGATCAGCCGATACATGGGATCGAGCCGCACCAGCGCGACCTCGTCCTCGAAACGTCGCCCACAGGCGGTGAAAATCTCGGACAGGATCTCGGGGTAGAGAAAGAACGTCGGGCCGAGATCGAAGGTGAAGCCGTCCATGACCAGCGAAGACGTCCGCCCGCCGACCCGGTTCTCGCGTTCCAGAAGCGTCACCTCGGCCCCCTGGGCGGCCAGCAGCATGGCCGTGGCCAGTCCGCCCGGTCCGGCCCCGATGATCACGGCACGTCGCGGCGTTGTACGGCCGGCCGTCGCGCGCAGCCGCGCGATCGTCCGGCGAGCGCTGGCGCGGAGAGTTTCTTGCATCATGCTTGTGCCTTGTCGTGACCGGAGCATCCGCGTGTCATCTTTCGTCTACGCTCGCATGGATGGTTACGATGCACACGCACAGCGGTTCGGCTCGGCTTTCGTCAGTGACCGGCCGACGAAACCGGGTCAACGGTCTGATTCCCGGTCACCCCGGCGAGACACGGCATGCGCAATGACGACATCGATGCGCGGATCGCGGCGGCGCGCGGCGCACAGCGCGCCTGGCAGGCGCTGCCTCGGAGCCGGCGCGCGCGCCTGATCGGGCGTATACGTCATACGCTGGCCGAGCAGGCCGATGAGGTGGTGGCCGCGGTCGGCGATCGTTTCGACCGGGGCCCGGCCGAAACCCTGACCGCCGAGATCATCCCGTTGGCCGATGCCGCACGCTTCATCCAGCGGTCCGCGGCGCGCGTGCTGGCCCCGCGCCGGGTTGGACGCGCCGGCCGGCCGGCCTGGCTTTGGGGCGTGCGCGGCCGCATCGAGCGTATTCCGCACGGCGTGGTAGCGATCATCGCGCCGGGCAATTACCGGCTGCTGCTGGCCGGAGTGCAGATTCTGCAGGCGCTCGCCGCCGGTAACGCCGTGGTCGTCAAGCCGGCGCCGGGCGCGGCGGCGCCGCTGGTCTGGTTACGTGCGGCGCTCATTGCGGCCGGCCTGCCGGCCGATCTGTTTCAGCTGCTCGATGACGAGACCGCCACGGGCCGGGCGTTGGCCGGGGCGCGTATCGACAAGCTCGTGCTCACCGGCGCGCGTGCCACCGGACAAGCCGTGGCGAGGCAGCTGGCCGCGCGTGCCGTGCCGGCCGCGCTCGAGTTGTCGGGTGACGACGCTGTGTTCGTGCTCGATTCGGCTGATATCGAGATGACGGCACGAAGCATTGTCTGGGGCATGGGCCTGAACGGTGGGGCCACCTGTATCGCGCCGCGTCGTATCTACGTGGCGGCGGGCCGTTATCCGGCACTGGTCGCGGCCTTGAACGAGGCGCTGGCCCAGGCGCCCGCGCGTACGGTGGCCGAGGCGCCTTTTGCGATCGCACATCGCGCGATCGCAGACGCTGCTGCGGCCGGCTGGCATGTGCTGGGGCGCGCACCGGGCAGCGATACGCCACACATGGCGCCCTGTATCTTGGCGCATGCCGAGGCCGACCGGCCGGCGCTGCCGGGCGATCTGTTCGCGCCGGCGGCTTCTATGATCGCCGTGGCCGACATCGACGAGGCGCTGCGCCGGGATCAGTCCAGCCGGTATGCCCTTGGCGCCGCGGTGTTCGGGGCACCTGCGGCGGCCCATGCCCTGGCGGACCGGCTCGACGCCGGCATGATCACCATCAATGATCTCGTCGTCCCGACTGCGGATCCGCGGGTGCCGTTCGCCGGCGGTCGCGGCAGCGGTTACGGCGCGACGCGCGGCCTGGAAGGATTGCGTGCGATGACCCGGCCACGCGTCATCATGCGCCGTCACACGCGGGCGCGGCCGCATCTGGCGCCGCCCCGACCGCGCGACGCGGCTTTGTTCAAGGCCTATCTCGGCATCGCGCACGGTCGACGCCTGGCAGGGCGTTGGGCTGCGTTGAAAGCACTCCTGGCCGCCGTCCGCGCGGCCTAGGGCCTGTTGATGTTTCGTGCGAGTCCGCGCCAAGCGCGCCCTGAAATTGACAATGGGCGGCAAGACGAGGCGTCGCAGGCATAGCGTGTCATTCTGCGCCAGCCTGCTAGAACGCTGTATTGCCGTCGTGTTTTTGATTTTGGGGCGCTTGTCCCGAAGGGTTGGGCCGCCCATGAAAAATCGACGATGGGCGCCCGGCGACTCGCGCCTTGCCGGACACACTGCGGTCTCTCGACGAAAAGGCGCTCGAACGAAACATCAACAGGCCCTAGAAGTAACGCATCCCGAAGCGGATCGTGCCGCCGGGCTCGCTGAGCCGGATCGCGGCGTCGTCATAGCTCGGCGGGCCATGGTGCATCTTCGCGTCGTTGGAAAAGCCCATGCCTTCCTTCGGCCAGCCGATCCAGTTGGTATCGAGCTTGTCGTTGCCGTTGACGTCATCATAGGCCTGAACGGCGTACACGCCCGGCGGCACGTCCCGTAGCACAACCGTGGCCACGCCGTTTTCGGGCTTGGCAGAGCCGGTGTAGGCACAGGAGGCTTCGGTGAAATGATCACGGTCGCAGGCCGCGACCCGCACCATGCCCTGGCTCTGTGTCACGTCGGTGACGTGCACGATCAGCGTGGCCGCATCGGCCATTGCCGGAAGTGTCAGGCTTGAGCCCAGGGCGAGAGCCAGAAGACAGCACAGCAGACGTTGCATCGGGGTTCCTCGGTCGAGACGGCACAGAGACAGCCGCGGATCGGCTCGGTTGGTTTCTTCGACGATATCGGGCGGTCGCATGGATCTCGAAAACCTCGGCCACGGCCAGAGCCCGGACTGCCGCCGGGGGGCACCAGTCGTGCGGTGGTCAGATTGCCGAACGCCGCTCAGCGCTGTAAACAGGCCATAGGGCGTGTTGATGTTTCGTACGAGGGCCGTGTTGGCGCCACAAATCGTGTCCGGCAAGGCGCGAGTCGCCGGGGCGGGATTTGTGGCCCAACCCTTCGGGACAAGTGCTGTTTTGCGGCAATCCAGCGTTCTAGCCCGCTGGCGCAGAATGACTGCACGACGCGCACTACGCCTCATCTTGCCGCAGAACAGCGCTTGGCGGGGACTCGCACGAAGCCTCAACACGCCCTAGTAGTGGGTGAACGCATGCAAGCTGGAGATATGGGCGGCGCCGGGGGTCAGACAGGCATGCAAAACGTCCGCCACGGACAGATCGGCCAGGCAGGCGTGATGGCTGAGCGGGCACTCGCGCTCGCGACAGGGCGAGCAGTCCATGCCGCGCCAGAGACGCTGGGATTCACGCGCCAGCGGTGGCGCATAGTCGGGGTCGGTGGAGCCGTAGAGTCCGATCACGCTGGGCGCGCTGGCGCTGGCCAGATGCATGATGCCGGTGTCGTTGCCGATGAAGCGCGTCGTGGCTGCGGCCAGGTCGATGACATCGGCCAGCGACGTCCGCTCGACCAGATTGACACCGTGGCGCGGTGCGGCTGAGGCCATGGCCTCGGCCAGGGGGCGATCGGTCGCACTGCCGAAGATCCAGCAGGCCCAGCCGCGGGCATCGAGTTCGCCGGCCAGTCGCGTGTAGTGGGATGTCGGCCATGCCTTGGCCGGGCCGTAGGCGGCACCGGGGGCAAAGCCCACGGCCGGCCGTTCGCTCGACAGACCGAGACGTGCCAGCAGCGCGGCCTGGTTGGCGTGATCAACGCTCAGACAGGGGCGGGCGATCGAGCCGAGCGGTTCGTCATCGTGCGCCAGGCCGAGCAACGCATAGTGTTCGACCTTGAGCGGATAGCGCTTCGTGTCGATTGTGCGGACATCGTTGATCAGGCCGTAGCGCAGCTCACCGCGTACGCCAGTGCGTTGATCGATGCCGGCCAGCCAGGGCACGAGCGCGGCCTTGGCGCTGCGCTGGAGCACGATCGCCTGATCGTAGCCGCGCTCGGCCAGCGTCGCGGCCTCCCGGCGACGCTTGCCAAGGCCCAGTTCGCCGTGCCCGAGATCGCTTTCGACGGCATCGTCGATTTCGGGCATGCGTGCGGCAAGCCGGGCCGTGACCGGCGGCGCGTAGACATCGACGACGGCCGATGGCAGGCGCTGGCGCAGACCGATGAACAGGCTCTGCGCCATGACCATGTCGCCGATCCATGACGGCGCGACGACGACGATACGGTGCGCGTTGCTCACTCGTTCAGCCAGCGGGCCGCGTCCTTGGCGAAATACGTCAGGATGCCGTCACAGCCAGCGCGCTTGAAGCCGAGCAGACATTCCATGATCGCGGCGCGCTCATCGAGCCAGCCGTTGTCGATCGCGCCCTTGAGCATCGCGTATTCGCCGGAGACATGGTAGGCGAAGGTCGGCACGCCGAATTCGTCCTTCACGCGCCGAATGATGTCGAGATAGGGCATGCCGGGCTTGACCATGACCATGTCGGCGCCTTCCTTGAGGTCGAGTGCGACTTCGCGCAGGGCCTCGTCGGTATTGGCGGGATCGACCTGATAGGTACGCTTGTCGGCCTTGCCGAGATTGGCGGCGGAGCCGACTGCCTCGCGGAACGGGCCGTAGTAGCAGGAGGCGAACTTGGCCGCGTACGACATGATGATCGTGTTGACGTGGCCTGCGTCTTCCAGCGCGGCTCGCATGGCCGCAATGCGCCCGTCCATCATGTCCGAGGGCGAGACGATATCGGCTCCGGCATCGGCGTGGGCCAGAGTCTGGGCCACGAGCAGATCGATCGTCTGATCGTTGAGCACGTAGCCCGAATCGTCGATCACACCGTCCTGTCCGTGGCTGGTATACGGGTCGAGTGCGACGTCGGTGATCACGCCGAGCGTCGGATGCGCGGCCTTGATGCGGCGAATTGTTTCCGGGACGAGTCCGTCGGGGTTGGCGGCCTCGGCGGCGTCCGGCGTCTTCTTGGCGTCGTCGATGACCGGGAACAGCACCACCGCCGGAATGCCGAGCGCGGCGACCTCGTCGATCTCGGCCATCAGCTCGTCGAGCGTATGTCGGCGCACGCCGGGCATCGAGGCGATCTCGACCGATTCGCCTTCGGTGACGAATACGGGGTAGATCAGGTCATCGACCGACAGACGGTGTTCGCGCGACAGACGGCGCGAAAAATCGCGGGCGCGTGCACGACGCAGACGTGTGGCGGGGAAATGGCCGGGGAAGGTGTTGGGCACGGTGTCATTCCGTTGTCGGATGCAGGCAGTGCCAGAGAATGAGTTCCGTGGCCCCGTGATTCAACTCATGCCGCGCGGCCCGTGCGCGAGACACGGCCTGAAACCGCGACGCGCCTGCGGGCGTATCGAGGGTGGGCGTGCCATTCACGAACGTGCCGCGACGGATTGTCACGGCCCGGCGACGGGCCGGTCTATGACGTGAGGCGTGGCGTTGCGAGCCTTGATCGTGGCACGCCACGATACGGCGACTTGCGCCTTGCCGGACACGATTTGTGGCGCCAACGCGGCGCTCGAACGAACCCTCAACACGCCCTAGACTGGCGTGTCCGTCTCGAGGAGGTCGTAGCATGGCTGATGTGATTGAACAGCAAGCCGGACAGACCGATTTTCCCGCGATCAGGCGGGGGCCGCTGCATACGCTGCAGATGAATCTGGGCTATCTGTGCAATATCGCCTGCACGCACTGTCATGTGGCGGCCGGTCCGAAGCGCACCGAGCTCATGGACTGGCAGACGATGGCCACGGCGCTGGCATTCGTCGATGCCCAGCACATCACGACGGTCGACGTGACCGGCGGATCGCCGGAGATGAATCCGCATTTCCGGGACTTCGTGCAGTGCCTGCGCGAGCGGGATGTCCACGTCATCGATCGTTGCAATCCGACGATCCTGGTCGAGCCCGGTTACGAATGGAGCGCCGATTTTCTGGCCGCGCACGGCGTGGAAGTCATTGCCTCGTTGCCCTGCTATTCGGCCGACAACGTCGATGCCCAGCGCGGCAAGGGCGTGTTCGAGGCCAGCATCGCCGGGCTCGAGAAGCTCAACACGCGCGGCTACGGGCAGGCGAACAGCGGACTGGCACTGAATCTGGTCTATAACCCGGTCGCGCCCGTCCTGCCACCGGATCAGAATGTGCTGGAGGCAGACTATCGGCGTTTTCTCGGCGCGCGCTTCGGTCTGGTCTTCAATCACCTGTTCACGCTTGCCAACATGCCGATCCAGCGCTACGCGCGGGCCCTGATGCGCGACGGTGAATACGGCGCGTACATGCAGCTGCTCAAAGATGCCTATCGACAGGACAATCTGGCCTCGGTGATGTGTCGCGGGCTGATCAGCGTCGACTGGCAGGGGCATGTCCACGACTGCGACTTCAACCAGATGCTGGCGCTGCCGCTGGGCGGTGGCGCACCGATCACGCTGGGCGCGCTGATCGATGCCGATCTGGCCGGCCGATCGATCGGTGTCGGCGATCATTGTTATGGCTGTACGGCCGGCCAGGGCAGCAGTTGCGGGGGCGCGCTGCGTTGACAAAAGACGCTCGCCGATTGAGCCGGCGGCCATGACAGGCCAAACTATGCGGATCGATCGATGACGGGCTCGCGGATGATTTGCGTTGTTTGGACCCGCTGCGTCCGCGGAGGGCGATGCCATGGCCGAGCGTGAACAGCTCGAGGCATTGCTGATTGCAACCGCAGGCGGCGATGAACAGGCGTTTCAGCGGCTTTATGCCGCGACTTCCTCGCAACTGTATGCGCTGTTGCTGCGTATTCTGCGTCGTCCGGAGCGCGCACAGGATGCGCTCCAGGACGCTTATGTACGTATTTGGCAGAAAGCCGACACCTATTCACCGGAACGCGGCGCACCGCTGACCTGGCTATTGTCCATCGCCCGCTATCGGGCGCTGGACATGTTGCGGCGAAAGCAGCCCGAGGTTGCCATGCCGGAAGAACCCGATCGGGTGGCGACGCTGCTGGAGGATGAACAGGCCTTGTCTCCGCTCGAGCAGAACGAGAACGAACAATCGCTGGCTGCGATCAACGCCTGCATGGGCAGATTGTCCGACGAGCAGCGTGAGTGTGTGCTGATGGCCTATTACGAAGGCATGACCCATCAGGAACTCGCCACACGCATGGATGCCCCGCTGGGCACGGTCAAGAGCTGGATCCGGCGCGGTCTGATGCGGCTGCGGGACTGCTTGTCCGAGGAGGCCACGTCATGACCGCCCCGCGCGACGACGAGCTGAATCTCACCGCGGCCGAGTACGTGCTGGGCACGCTCGAATCCGAAGCCGCGCGTGCGTTCCAGCAACGTCTGGTCGACGATGCCGGCGCACGTGCCTGTCTGTCGGCCTGGGAAGCGCGTCTGGCTCGGTTGGGCGAGGACCTGGCGCCCGTGCGTCCGCCGGGCGCGGTCTGGGATCGGGTTGCGCGTCGCACGGGGATCGAGGCCCGGCCGGCGCAGGCAGACGCGCGCCCCAGCGAGCCGTCTCGCCGCGCGCCGAGACCACGGCGGCGCTGGCGCGGCGTGGCCTTTGGCGCCAGTGCGGTCGCGGCGGTACTGGCATTGATACTGGCGGTGGGCCTGTTTCAGCCGATGCAGACGCACACGTCGGGCAATCCGGCGATGGCCAGCGTGATCTACGATCAGCCCACGGGCACCAGCTGGCTCGTGACCACGCCGGATCCCAATGGCAAGACCCTGTCGGTCGAGGCCATGAGCGACTATCGCGTGCCGCATGGCAAGGCGCTCAAGCTCTGGGTCAAGTCCGGGGACGCGGCGCCGCTGCTTGTCGGCACGCTGCCCCACACGGCCGGCGATTATGCGATGCCGTTGTCCAGCGATGCACGGCGAGCGATGTCCGACGGCGGCAAGCTCGTGGTGTCCATGGAAAACGCCGATGCCCGCCAGAGCCAGCCGCAGGGACCGATCATGTGGGTCTCGCCCATCGCCCGCCGGACGGGCTGAACACGCCCGGACGAGCCGCCCGGCTAAGGGGTGTCGGCGGTTGCGGCGACGTTGGCGGCCGAGTTCACGCGCCAGTCGTAGGTATAACGGTCGATACGATCACGCCCTGTGAGCCGGGCTGTGAGCGATGGTCCAGCGAAGCGGCGCAGATGGGCGAGTACGTCAGCGCGCCCGCCGAAATCGGCGGCGTACCAGTGGTACAGGCGCGAGGCGATCAGACGTCGATGTACGAGATGCACGCCCTGCGAGCTGTTGATATAGGCTCGTGCGTTGTCGGCCAGTGCCTGATCGACGTCGGCCCCGGTGTAGGCACGTGCCCGCAGTGACGGACAGGACATCGCGGCACAGTTGAGGCCGTAATGCACCATGCCGTCCGGCCAGATGGGCCGCAGGATCCGATGCTCGATATCGTCCAGGCTCAAGCGCACGCCCTCGACGGTCAGTCGTTTTTCGTCCCAGGGACCGGCATCGAACAGCCCGCTGTCGATATCGTGAATCGAGTCGACCGGCCAGTGCACGGCGACGAGATAGAGCGTCTCGGCGTTGTAGAGATTGATCCAGTAGGCGCGCTGCACGTTGCGGCTGTAGTCATCGATCGGCAGTGATTCGAGATGCGCGACATAGGCCCCGAGCCGGCCTATGTCCGCGGCCGTGACGGCACCGTAGCGAACGCCGTTCGGTCCGTCGTGGTCGACGACCACATAACGGGCGAGAAACGCGTTGTAAGCCGTGTTGTCGATGGTTTTCGTCGAGGACGCATCGTGGGCCTGCCAACGAGGCCATGGGGTGGCGTGTGGCGCGGCCGAGGCGCTCGTGACCATGGTGAGCCAGACCAGGGCGATGAGAATCGAGCGAAGACGCATGAGCACGAAAAACCGCAACGACAGGACGGGCCTCGACGATAGCGGCTCGCTCGTCGGGACAAAAGACGAGCCGGCCGGCGGGCACCAGTACCCACGAAAAAGCCGGCACGACGGCCGGCTTTTCCAGTCGAGGCGCCGGCGTGTGCCGATCAGAGCAGGTGTGCTACGGCCTCGCGTTCCTCGCGCAGCTCGGCTTCGGTGGCGTCCATGCGCGCGCGGGCGAAATCGTTGACCGACAGACCGGTCACGATTCGATAGTCGCCGTTTTCACAGACCACAGGGTAGGAATACATGATGCCCGGCTCGATGCCGTAGTTGCCGTCCGAGGGGATGGCCATCGACACGATCTGGCCGTCGGAGCCGGCGACCCAGTTGCGCATGTGGTCCAGTGCGGCCGAGGCCGCGGAGGCCGCCGAGGAGGCGCCGCGCGCATCGATGATCGCCGCGCCGCGTTTCTGAACCGTGGGAATGAAGTCGTTCTCGTACCAGTCCTGATCGACCAGTTCGAGCGCCGGCTTGCCCTTGACGGTGGTATGCGACAGATCGGGGAACTGGGTGGAACTGTGGTTGCCCCAGATCATCAGACCGTCGATGTCGGTGACCTGCGTATCGGTTTTCTGGGCCAGCTGGGTCAGTGCCCGGTTGTGGTCCAGACGCGTCATCGCCGTGAACTGGCCGTTGTCCAGGTCCGGGGCGTTGTTGGCCGCGATCAGAGCGTTAGTGTTGGCCGGGTTGCCGACCACCAGCACCTTGACGTCGCGCGAGGCATGATCGTTGAGGGCCTTGCCCTGAACGGAAAAGATATCGCCGTTGGCCTTGAGCAGGTCGGAACGCTCCATGCCCTTGCCGCGCGGGCGCGAGCCGACCAGCAGCGCGTAGTCGACGTCCTTGAAGGCCTCTTCCGGCTGGTCGGTGCCATGAATCTCGGTGACCAGCGGGAAGGCACAGTCGTTGAGCTCCATGATGACGCCCTTGAGCGCCTCCATGGCCGGGGGGATTTCCAGCAGCTGAAGAATGAGCGGCTGGTCGTGGCCGAGCATCTCGCCGGTGGCGATGCGGAAGATCAGCGAATAGCTGATTTGGCCGGCGCCCCCGGTCACGGCAACGCGTACGGGATCTTTCATGGCGGCTCCTGATGGATGGCTGGCGGTATGAATTCGTCCCGCGACGGTCATCCAACCGTCGCGCGATCAAAAAGGCGAGGCCGAGCATAGCCAAAGAGCAAAATCGACACAAAGTCTCATCCGGCCGAAGTCGACGCACATACAGGGCCGGCACGTGGCAACATGGCCGTATTGCAGGCAAGGATTTCGTAAATGACACGGATTGCGGTCGTCGGTGGCGGCATTGCGGGAATCGGCGCGGCCTGGCTGCTCCGGGATGCAGCCGATGTGACGCTGTTCGAAGCGGACGAGACGCTCGGCGGTCATGTGCGCACGATCGTGGACGGTTCGCAGCCGGTCGATACCGGTTTCATCGTCCTCAACGACCGCAATTACCCGTATTTCCGGGCGTTTCTGGATGAGCTGGGCATTGCCACGCAGCCCAGCGACATGTCCTTCGGTGTCTCGATCGGCCAGGCTGCGATCGAGTGGGCGGGGGATTCCTGGCGCAAGCTGTTCGCCCAGCCCCGGCTGGCGGCCGACCCGGCGCATTGGCGCATGATTCGCGACATCCTGCGGTTCAACAAGCAGGCCAAACGCTTTCTCGAAAAGAACTGGTTCCCCGAGGCCACGCTCGGTGGCTTTCTGGATGCGCACGGCTACGGCCAGGCGTTTCGGGCGCGTTATCTGTTGCCGATGGCGGCGGCCATCTGGTCGATGCCCACGGCCGATACGCTCGGCTTTCCGCTGGCGCCGTTTCTGCGTTTCTTCGACAATCACGGCCTGCTCGATCTCAAGGACAGGCCCCAGTGGCGCACGGTTGTCGGCGGCAGCCATGCCTACGTCAAGGCCGCCTGGGCCATGCTCGGCGATCGGGTGAGCGTGGCCAACCCGGTCGCCCGCGTACGTCGCGAGGCTGATGGCATCACCCTGATCACCGAGCGTGGCATCACCCAGCGATTCGATCACGTGATCTTTGCCTGTCATGCCGATACCGCACATCGCCTGCTGATCGACGCCGACGACGACGAAAGTGGCGTACTCGGTGCTTTTCGCTTCCAGCCCAACCGGGCGATCCTGCATAGCGACCCACGATTGATGCCACGCCGGCGCGCGGTCTGGTCGTCGTGGAACTATCTGGCCGATCGCGCGGAGGTTTCCGGGCAACGCGTGGCGGTGACCTACTGGATGAACCGACTGCAGTCGATTCCGGAGGCGCGCTCGTATTTCGTCACGCTCAACCCGTTGTTCGAGCCGGTCCCCGAGAGCGTGATTGCCGAGGTCGCATACGATCATCCGATCTTCGATCGCGCGGCGGTCGAGGCCCAGGGCCGGCTCGACGAGATCCAGGGCCGGGGCAATATCTGGTATTGCGGGGCCTGGAGCGGCTACGGGTTTCATGAAGACGGGCTGGTCAGTGCGACGCGTGTGGCGGCCAAGCTCGGTGTGACCGCGCCGTGGGCCGCCTAGACGCCTGTCTCTATCGGGCGGATGTGACCCATCGTCGTCCGGGCCCGCCGCGTTATCGATTCCGGTATCGGACGTACCACCTGTTGCTCGATCTCGATGGGATCGACGCTGCCTGTGCAGCGTCCGCGTTTCTGTCGCGCAATCGATTCAACCTGTTGTCTTTCCACGACCGGGACCATGGCCCGCACGACGGTCGCCCGCTGCGGCCGTGGGCGGAATCCGTGCTGGCCGAGCACGACATCGACCTGGCCGGCGGCCGGATCCGGCTGTTGTGCATGCCGCGCGTGCTCGGCTACGGCTTCAATCCGATCAGTCTCTATTACTGTCATCACGCGGACACGACGCTGCGCGCGGTGCTGGCCGAGGTTCACAACACCTTCGGCGAGCACCATGTCTACGTGCTGCATGACGCGGGGCGACCGATGGCCTGGCAGCAGACTCGGACCAAGACCAAGCGGTTTCATGTCTCGCCGTTCTTCGATCGCAGCGGTGAATATCGATTTCATCTGCTGGCGCCGGAAGCGCGCCTGGGGCTGGGGATACGGCTCTACGACGAGGCCGGTGCGCTACGGATCGCGACCGCGGTATCCGGGCATCGTCGGGTGTTGTCGAGCCGCGAGATCCTGATCGCCGCGGTGGCGGTGCCTTGGATGAGTGCCAAAGTGACGCTGGCCATTCACTGGCAGGCGCTCAAGCTGTGGTGTCGCGGGGCCGGTTTTCGTCGTCGGCCTGCACCCGAAAGACCGAACCGCTCGTAGTATTCTCGACGCCCAGTATCCTGAGGGGGCCGCCTGTTGACCACAAGCAAGTCACAACGCGCGCAGGCACTGAATCCGACCGACGTGACCATCGATGCCGCAACGCGTCAGGACTGGCGCACGCGACTGCTGCTGCGGCGGTTGGAGCGTCTGCAGAGCGGCACGCTCGAGCTCTTGCTGCCCGACGGGGGCCGGGCCTGTTTCCGGGGCGCCGTGGATGGCCCGAGCGCCCGCGTGAAGCTGCATTCGTCGCGCCTGGTGAGCCGGCTGGTCACCGGCGGCGCGCTGGGCCTGGCCGAGGGCTACATGGCCGGCGAATGGGACAGCCCCGAGCTGGCGGTGGCGCTGGAACTGCTGCATCGCAACGAAGCATCGTTGCGGCCGGCCGTGCCGGCGCTCGCCTGGACCGGCAAGATGCTTGGCCGGCTGCGTCATCGGCTGCGTGCCAACAGCCGTCGCGGGGCGCGACGCAATATTGCCTATCACTATGATCTCGGCAACAGCTTCTATGCGCGCTGGCTCGACGAGACCTGGACCTATTCGGCCGCGCTGTTCGCCTATCCGGAACAGCCGCTGGCCGAGGCCCAGCGGGCCAAGTATCAACGCCTGCTCGACCGACTCGCGCCTCGTCCCGGCGAACACATTCTGGAGATCGGCTGTGGTTGGGGCGGTTTCGCCTGCTACGCCGCGGCCCACGCCGATGTGCGTGTCACCGGTCTGACGCTGTCCGAGGAACAGCTGGCGTTTGCCCGCAAGCAGGCCGAGGCCGCCGGTCTGTCCGATCGCATCGCGTTCGTGTTGCGCGATTATCGTGATGTCACGCAGCGCTTCGATCACATCGTCTCGATCGAGATGTACGAGGCTGTCGGCGAGGCCTACTGGCCGGACTACTTCGCCGCCATTCGGGCTGCCCTGAAACCCGGCGGGCGGGCCGCCCTGCAGGCGATCACCATCGACGAAGCCGGCTTCGAGCTCTATCGGCGCCGCGCCGATTTCATCCAGCGCTATATCTTTCCCGGCGGCATGCTCGCCTCGCCGTCGGTGTTCGGTGCCTGTGCAGCCCGCGCGGGTCTTGACGAGCGCGAACGCGCGTTCTTCGGCGGCGATTACGCTCGTACGCTGGCACGCTGGGACCACCGTGTGACGGCCGAGCGCGAGGCCATCGTGGCCGAGCGCGGCGAAACGTTCTATCGCATGTGGCGTTACTACCTGGCCTATTGCACCGCCGGTTTCTCGTCCGGGCATATCGATCTCATGCAGATCGTCTTCGAGCAGCCCGGAGCTGGCGAGTGAGCCGCGGCACATCGCGTTACCCGATCAGCCAGCTGCTGCCCTATGGCCTGCTGGGGCTGCCGCTGGCCGCCCTCGGCCTGCCGCTGACCGTGTTCCTGCCGCCGTTCTATTCGCAGATGCCGGGGCTGAACACCGGCATCGTCGGCGTGATGATCTTCGCCGCACGACTGTTCGATGTGCTGACCGACCCAGCCATCGGGACCGCCTCGGACCGCACGCGATTGCGCCTCGGACGCCGGCGACCCTATATCGCGGCCGGTACGCCGATTCTCATGCTGGCGGCCTGGTTTTTGTTCGTGCCGGGCGAGAAGGCCAGCGCGGCCTATCTGCTGATCTGGAGCATCGTGGCCTATCTCGGCTGGACGCTGATCTATCTGCCGTACACGACGATGGGCGCCGAGATGTCGGCCGATTACGACGAACGCACGCGTATCACGGCTTGGCGCGAGGGTTTTTTCGTCCTCGGGACGATGGTCGCCATCATGCTGCCGGCCGGGGTCGCGAAGATCGCAGGCGGACAGGCCGCCGGCTTGATGGCCATCGCCGGATTCCTGATCGTGGCCCTGCCGATCGCGGTGGCGCTCTATATCTGGCGCGTGCCCGAGCCGAGCGGTACAGCCTCGCGCGTGCCCTGGTCGGAAAGCGTGCGTCTGCTGACATCCAACCGGCCGTTCCGGCGGCTGCTCATCGCCTATCTGCTCAACGGGGCCGCAAATGGTCTCCCGGCGGCGTTGTTCCTGTTCTTCGTACAGTCGATTCTCGGGGCCAGTCATGCCACGGCCGGGATGTTCCTGGCCATCTATTTTCTGTCCGGCGTGGCCGGGCTGCCGGTCTGGTTCTGGATCGGCAAGCACTGGTCCAAGCATCGCCTGTGGTGTGCCTCGATGGGTTTCGTGGCCGCGGTGTTCATCTTCACCGTCACGCTGTCCGACAGCACCTACGGCTATATCGGCTATACGCTGATCTGTATCCTCGGCGGCTCCTGTCTCGGGGTGGATCAGGCCACGGCCGCTTCGATTCAGGCCGATGTGATCGATGAAGACACGGCGGCCGGCGGCGACGGCCGGGCCGGCCTGTATTTCGGTCTCTGGGGCATGGCGACCAAGCTGGCCTTCACGCTGGCGCTGGGAATCGCCTATCCGGTCCTCTGGCTGGCCGGCTTCGACGCCGGTCAGGACAACGACGCCACCGCCCGCTGGACGCTGGTCGCGCTGTACGGGTTGCTGCCGGTCATCATCAAGCTCGGCGTCATTCGCCTGATGTGGGATTTCCCGCTCGATCGGGATCGCCATGCCGAACTCCAGGACGAGATCGGTCGCGATGCTGGACAAAACCGAAGCGCATGAGCACGAGCGTGCCGACCAGGCTCATCATGGCCGGCGGAATCCAGGTCAGCAGGCCGCCGACCTGCTGATCGACGCCGGGCGAGATCCCGTAGGCCTGTTCGGCGGGCCCGTAACCCGGATAGAGCCCGACCGGTGCCAGCGTGATGAACGCCCCGATGGCGATCTGCGGCGGCATCACCGCCCATAGCACGACGATACGCGTGCCGATGCCGTGCGTGGTCGGGTGTGAACCGGGCAGGCGGCGATCGAGCATGAACCACCAGAAAGCCAGTCCCTCGATCGCCATCGACAGATTCATCAGCCAATATCCGAAACCGGAGGCCATGGCCAGATGATGAACGGCCGGAGTCAGCCAGAGAGCGATCAGGCCCACGAACAGCAGCGCGCCGAGGACCGGCTGCTGGATCGCGCGATAGCCGGCGATTACCGGGGCTACCCACCGTCGGGGCAGACGGCGAAGCCGGCGCGCCAGGCGGGCGGCGGCGGGCAGGCCCGAGACCAGAACGGCCGATGGGGCGGCCAGGGCGATCAGAAACGGTGCCAGATGATGCAGCACGAGATGCTGCAGGCGGTGCACATAGAACAGGCGCCGACCCAGCGTATCCAGCCCGGTCTGAGTGAACAGGTACAGGCCGGCCAGGCCGGCGAAGAACGCCAGCGCCGGCAGTACATCGGCGGTGCGGCGGCGACGCCAGAGCCCGCGGGCATAGATCAGCGCGATGAAGCCGTAGAGGGCGAGCAGCCACCACAGCCGATGCGCGGGGTCGAGAAAATCGGCCGGGGACGCCGCCGCCGGCGCGAGCGGCGCTTCAGTCACGCGCCGTGGTCGGCCCGCTCAGATCGTCGAAACGTCGGGCAGGATCGTTCGGGTCCTGCAGGCGCGCGACCGCTGTGTCCTTGGCCGCCCAGAGCTCGTTCAGCCACGTCTTGAAACGATCGCGATACGTGGCATCGGCGCCGTAATCGCCGTTGGCCAGTGCCTCGGGCAACGGCAGGTAGCGCACCCGGATGGCGATCGACGGAATCCGGCCGCACAACAGATTCCAGAACGAGGGCACGGGTGTGTCCACATAGGCCAGCGTCATGTCGAGAATGCCGTCGAGCACGCCGGACATGGCGTTGACGGCGAAGGCGGTGCCACCGGCCTTGGGTGGCAGCATCGTGGCATAGGGGCTGTCGACGGCGGCCCGTTTGGCCGGCGTCGAGCGCGTGCCCTCGGCATAATTGACCAGTGAGACCGGCACATCGCGAAACACGGCACAGGCCCGCTGGATGGTCCGCATGTCTTCGTGACGGCGTGCCGGGTCGGCCTGGATCGCCGCCCGGCTGTGACGTTTCATGAACGGGAAGTCGAGTGCCCAGCAGGCCAGGCCGATTACCGGCAGCCAGCGCAGCTGTTCCTTGATGAAGAAGCGCGGAAACGGCAGCTGCGGATCGATGGCCGCGATCAACAGCATGATGTCGGCCCAGCTCTGGTGATTGGAGATGAGCACATAACGCCCGTCGGGGTCGTCGGTCATACCCTGGTGATAATCGATGCGCGTGCCGGAAAGTCCCAGAATCAGTCGATTCGCGGTCCGGGCCCAGGAGGTCGCCACGGCATAGACCACGCGCGAGGCCAGACGGCGTGCCCGGCCGGGCGGCAGGGCGATCTTGGCCACGGCGGCCGGGATCAGCGGGACGGCGCCCACGAGGGTCGCCACAACCACCGAAAAGACGATGAGCGCGCCTCGCAGGTACCCGACCAGCCGATGCATCAGCGCGCCGAGAACTCGTGAACCGCGTCGACCAGGGCAGCCACGTGATCCGGGTTGACCTGTGGCGTCACCCCGTGGCCGAGATTGAACACATGCCCCGGGCGGTCGCCGAAACGCGTCAGGATATCGGCGACTTCGGTGCGGATGCGCGACGGTTCGGCGAACAGGATCGCCGGGTCCGCGTTGCCCTGCAGGGCAACGCGATCACCGACGCGGGCGGCGGCATCGTCGATGTCGATCGTCCAGTCGAGCCCGATCGCCGATGGCCCGGCATCGGCGATACGCTCCAGCCACGGGCCACCCCCCTTGGTGAACACGATCGTCGGCACGTGCCCGTCCGGCCCGGGCTTGAGCCCTGCGATGATCCGCTGCATGTAGTCCAGCGAGAACGTCCGGTAGTTGGCCGGAGACAGCACACCGCCCCAGGTGTCGAAGATCTGGACCGCCTGGGCGCCGGCCGCGATCTGGGCGTTGAGATACGCCGTTACCGAACGGGCCAGCACATCGAGGAGTTGGTGCAGTGCCGCCGGGTCGTTGAACATCAGCGCCTTGAGATGCTCGTAGTTCTTCGAGGGCCCGCCTTCGACGACATAGGTCGCCAGCGTCCACGGGCTGCCGGCGAAACCGATCAGCGGTGTCTTGCCGTCGAGCTCGCGCCGGATCAGGCGCACCGCGGCCGGCACATAACCCAGCGTTTCCTCCATGTCCGGTACCGACAGCTTGGCGATCGCTTCCGGTGTGCGTACGGGGTGCTCGAATTTCGGGCCTTCGCCGGCCACGAAATGCAGGCCAAGCCCCATGGCTTCGGGAATCGTCAAGATGTCCGAGAACAGGATCGCGGCATCCAGATCGAATCGGCGCAGCGGCTGGAGCGTGACCTCGCAGGCCAGTTCCGGGTTCTGGCACAGGTTCAGGAAACTGCCGGCTTTTTCCCGTAGCGCGCGATATTCCGGCAGATAGCGTCCGGCCTGACGCATGAGCCAGACCGGCGTTGCATCCACGGGTTCATGCGCCAGTGCGCGGAGAAAACGATCGTTCGACATGGGCGGTGGCAGCCCGAAGAATGTTGTCAGCGATTCTACCGACTGGAACCGGGCCCCGCGACACCCGTGCCGCGGGTGGCCACGGCGGTGGCGATCTCCTGCTGGATCGCTGCGGCAGCCGCGGCCGGATCGTCAGCCTCACGAATCGGCCGGCCCACCACCAGGTGATCGGCGCCGGCGGCGATCGCCATCGTCGGTGTCATCACGCGCTTCTGGTCGTCGGGCGGGGCATCGTTGTCGACCGGGCGGATCCCGGGCGTGACTGTCACCAAGGTGTCGGGCGCCTCGCGCCGCAGTCGTTCGAGTTCCAGACCGGAGGAGACCACACCGTCGCAGCCGGCTGTCAGTGCCCGCCGGGCGCGGGAGAGCACCAGATCGCCGATGTCGCAGTCGAAGCCGAGATCCGTCATGTCACCGCGGTCCAGGCTGGTCAGGGCCGTCACCGCCAGAATGCGGGTATCGCCCCGACGCGCGGCGGCCGCGGCTTCCATGATCGACTGGTTGCCGTGGATGGTGATGAAATCCACCGCACGGGCATCCAGACGTGCCACTGCGGCTGCCACGGTGGCCGGCACATCGAAGAGTTTGACGTCCACGAAGACTTTCTTGCCCCGGGCCTTGAGCCAGTCGATGAGCTCGAAGTAACCGGGCGACATCGCCAGCTCCAGGCCGACCTTGTAGAAGGTCACATGATCGGCCAGACGCTCGACGAGTGCCCGCGCCGACGCGGCGTCGGGCACGTCGAGAGCGAAGATCAGGCGGTCGCGGTCATCGGTCAGGGCGGTGGGCACGGCAGCGTCCGGATGGGGCGGATGAGCCGGCATTGTAGAGACTCGACGCGTGGCGTTCGAGACAGCGTCTCGATCATTGATTCCGAACACCGAACAGACGCTGCCGCAGCCCGCGCATCCGGGCCCGCATCCGATCCATCACGAGATAGATCGCCGGCGTGGTGTAGATCGTGAGCAGTTGAGAGACGATCAGCCCGCCGATGATGGTGACGCCGAGCGGCTGGCGCAGCTCCGAGCCGGGCCCGGTGAACAGCAGCAGTGGCACGGCGCCGAACACGGCCGCCATCGTGGTCATGGTGATCGGCCGGAAGCGCTCTCGCGCGGCGGCGAAGATCGCGTCCTCGGCCGACAGTCCGCGTCGCCGCTCGGCCTCCAGCGCGAAGTCCACGAGCATGATGCCGTTCTTCTTCACGATGCCGATCAGTAGCACGATGCCGATCACCGGCATCAGCGACAGCGCCGTATTGGTCAGATACAGCGCCAGCACCGCGCCGAAACCGGCCGAGGGCAGGGTCGAGATGATGGTCAACGGATGCAACAGGCTCTCGTAGAGAATGCCGAGAACGAGATACACCGAGACCAGAGCCGCGACGATCAACAACAGTTCGTGGCCCGCACTGGCCGGATTGGCATCGCTGTCCTGGTCGATGTGCAGATCGGCCGGCGGATGCAGCTCGGCCAGGGCGTCGGCGATCGCCGCACGGGCAGTCCCTGTCGTTGCGCCGGCGGCCAGGTTGTAGCTGAAGCTGACCGAAGGAAACTGGTTGTCGTGGCTGACCGACAGCGGCGCGGTGCCCATCTGTTGCGTGGTGACCGCGGATAGCGGTACCTGGGTGCCGTCGTCGGCCGAGACATAGATATCGCGCACGTCATCGACCTGGCGCTGATGCGCCGGGCCGACGCCGAGCACGACCTTGTACTGGTTGTTGTCGGTATAGATGGTCGAGACCTGGCGCTGCGAGAAGGCGTTGTTGAGTGCGGTATCGATCGCATTGACCGAGACATGCAGGCGCGCGGCGGCATCACGATCGATGACCAGATTGACCTGCGGTCCGCCATCGTTGCGATCGGACGACACATCGGTGAGCGCGCCGATCTGCTTCAGACGCGCGAGCACGCGGGGCGTCCATTCGTCGAGCAGGTCGAGGTCCGGGCTCCAGAGGGTGAACGAATAACTGCCGCGTCCGCCGCCGTGCACGCCGGTCGGCAACGACTGGATCGCATGCAGATAGGTCCGGGCATCGCGGATCTGTGCGAGCTTGGGCCGCAGCCGGTCGATGACCTGTTGTGCGGTGGCCGTTCGCTGGCTGGCCGGGACCAGGGCCACGAACATCTGTGCCGAATTCGAGCCGCCCCGGCCGGAGGAGCCGATCGAGTCGCCGACATGTGCTACGGCGGGGTCGGCCGCCACGATCTTCTCGATCCGCGATTGCAACGCGACCATGCGCTCGAACGACGCATCGGGCGCGCCCTGCACTGAGCCGATGATCAGATCGGCATCGCCTTCGGGCAGAAAGCTTTTTGGCAGATGGATGAACAACGCGACCATGCACACCAGCGACAGGAAGGTCACGCCGAGCATCAGCCAGCGCGCGCCGATGACCGGCTTCAGGCTGGCCGCATAAAGTGTGTTCAGGCGTTCGAGCAACGGCTCCATGAGCCGGTCCAGGCGGGTTTCCCGTGGCTTCATCCCGCGCTGGATGAAGCGGCTGCAGATCATCGGTGTGACGGTCAGCGACACGACGGCCGACACCGCGATGGCAAAGACCAGCGTCAACGAGAACTCGCGCAGCATGCGCCCCGGGATGCCGCCCATGAGCACGAGTGGGCTGAACGCGGCGATCAGCGAGATGCTGATCGAGACCACCGTGAAGCCGATCTGCTTGGCCCCGGCGAAAGCCGCCCGCAACGGCCGCATGCCGGCTTCGAGATTGCGGTAGACATTCTCGATCATGACGATCGCATCGTCGACGACGAAGCCGACCGAAATGGTCAGCGCCATCAACGACAGATTGTCCAGCGAAAAACCGCACAGCCACATCAGGATGGCCGTGCCCGCCAGTGACAACGGCACCGTGATGCCGGCCGCCACGGTGGCTACCGCCCGACGCAGGAACAACAGCACCACCAGCATCACCAGCGCGATGCTGGCAGCCAGGGTGAACTGCAGATCGTCGACGCTGGCATGGATGGTCGTGGTGCGGTCCGAGAAGATCGAGACATCGATGCCGGCCGGGGTCCAGCGATCCAGCGTGGGCAGCATCTCCTTGATGCGGGCGACGGTATCCACGACGTTGGCACCGGCAGACTGGTGCACGATGAGCAGCACCGCCGGACGACCGTCGTAGCCGCCGGTCTGCAGACGATCGCGCGTGCCGCGATAGACGTGCGCGACATCGGAAAGCGGCACGAGCGTGCCGTCGGCCCGCTTGATCGGGATGTCGGCGTAGCCTTGCGGCGAGGTCAGTTCGCTGTTCGTGGCCACGTCATGCCGTTGGTCGGCGCCGCCGAAACTGCCGAGCGGTCCGAGCGTGTTGGCGCCCGTGATCGCTTGGCGCACCGCCTCGAGCCCCACGCCCATGTCGGCCAGACGATGCGGCTGCATGTCGACACGAATCGCCGGCTGTTCTGCGCCGGTGACGTTGACATCCGATACCCCCTGAACCTGGGCGATGCGCTGGGCGATGACCGTATCGGCCACGTCGTAGACCTGGCTGGTCGGCAGCGTCTTGGACGTCAGCGCCAGGATCAGGATCGGGAATGCCGAGGGATTGATCTTGCGCAGATGCGGCTGTTCGGGGAGATTACCGGGCAGATCGGCCTGGGCGGCGTTGATCGCCGACTGCACGTCCTGGGCGGCCCCGTCGATGTCCCGGTTCAGGGCGAACTGGATCATGATCTGCGTCGAGCCCAGTGTGCTGGTCGAGGTCATGCCGGTCACGCCCGGAATCTGGCCGAGACGTCGTTCGAGTGGCGCGGCCACCGTGGCGGCGACGGTTTCCGGGCTGGCACCGGGCAGACTTGCCGAAACGGTGACGATCGGCAGATCCACCTGCGGCAGGTTGGCCACGGGCAGGAAGATATAGCTGACCGCGCCCAGCAGCATCAGTCCGATCGCCAGCAGTACGGTGGCGATCGGGCGGCGAATGAACGGAGCCGACAGATGCATGCCGCTCGATCAGCGCGCCGGTGGCGCCAGACCGCGCTGGCTCGCCTGGCGGTCGGAGGCGCCAAGACGCCGGCCGAGGCGGCTGCGCGCCATGCGCTCACGCACGCCGTCCATCGCCAGATAGATCACCGGTGTGGTGTAGAGCGTCATCAGCTGGCTGACGAGCAGCCCGCCGATGATCGTCACCCCGAGCGGCACGCGCAGTTCGGAACCGACGCCGTCCGACAGGGCCAGCGGCAGGGCGCCGAGCAGGGCGGCCAGCGTGGTCATCATGATCGGCCGGAAGCGCTTGAGCGCGGCCTCGCGGATGGCGGCTTCGGGAGTGGCCCCGCGGCCGCGCTCGGCATCGAGGGCGAAGTCGATCATCATGATCGCGTTCTTCTTCACGATACCCATCAGCAGAATGATGCCGATCAGGGCCACGATCGACAGATCGAAACCGAACAACCAGAGTGCGGCCAGGGCACCGACGCCGGCTGATGGCAGGGTGGTGAGAATCGTGAACGGGTGGATGAAGCTCTCGTAGAGCACGCCGAGCACGATGTAGATCACGATCACTGCCGCCAGAATCAGCCAGGGCTCGGCGGCCAGCGACTTGGAGAACTCCGCTGCACTGCCCACGAACGTACCCTGGATCGCTGGCGGCATGCCGATCGTCTGTTCGGCCTGCTGGATGGTCTGTACCGCCTGGCCGAGCGAGACGCCGGGCGCGAGGTCGAAATTCAGCGTCGCGGCCGGGAACTGTTCCTGGCGTTGTACCGCGAGCGGGGCGGTGCCCAGATGCGTATCGGCGACGCTGTGCAACGGAATCTGGGTGTTGTCGCCGGTCGGGACATAAAGATTGGCCATGACCGACGGATCGGTCTGGAAGCGCGGTGCGGCTTCGAGGATCACCCGATACTGGTTGGCCTGCCCGTAGATCGTCGAGATCTGACGTTGGCCGAAGGCATCGTAGAGCGTGTCGTCGATGGCCTGCATGCTCACGTCCAGGCGGCCCGCCGTGGTGCGATCGACGTTGACCTGAACCCGCTGACCGCGATTGGTGATGTCCGAGGACACGTGGCGCAGACCGTCGGCGCCCTGGAGCCGATGCGTCAAGGCGTCGGACCATTTCGTGAGCCGTGCCCGATCGCTGTCGGTGAGCACGTATTGATACTGCGTGGGCCCGCCCGTGGTGGCGATCTGGATGCTCTGCACGGCCTTGAACACCACGCCGGCGCCCGGAATATCGGCGACACGCCGGTTCAGCCGGGCGATCAGGGTATCGATATCGTCATCGCGGTCGGCACGTGGGGCGAGCACGATGGACATGCTGGCCTGGTTCGGCGTGGTGTTGTTGCTGCTCACGCCGACCGTGGAGCTCACCCCCCGGACATCCGGATCAGCGCGCACGGCCGCATCGACGCGTGACTGCAGCTTTTTCATCGCCGCGAACGAGATCGACTGCGTCGCCCGGGTCTGGGCGGTCAGCAGGCCTGTGTCCTCCTGCGGCAGAAAGCCCTTCGGGATGAATACATAAAGCGCGATCGTGACGACCAGCGTCGCCGCGGTCGCCCAAAGCGTGGTGCCTCGGAATGACAGCACCACGGCCAGGGATCGCGCGTAGACGTCCGTCAGCCGGGCCACGCCGCGATCGGCAAGGGTCGCGGCGCGGCCGAGCCGGCCCGGACGGCGCGACCGGCGGCCCGACAGGAGGCGGGCACACATCATGGGGGTGAGCGTGAGCGAGACGATGGCCGAAACGACCACGGCGACCGACAGCGTCAACGCGAATTCATGGAACAGCCGGCCCACGATACCCGGCATCAGCAGCAGCGGGATGAAGACCGCCACGAGCGACAGCGTCAGCGACACGATGGTGAAACCGATTTCGCCGGCCCCTCGGAAGGCCGCGGTCATCGGCGACTCGCCGTTTTCGAGATGCCGGACGATGTTCTCGATCATCACGATGGCGTCATCGACCACGAAGCCCGTGGCGATCGTCAACGCCATCAACGACAGGTTGTCGAGCGAGAATTCGGCGAACCACATCACCCCGAATGTCGCCACCAGCGACAAAGGCAGGGCGACACCGGCGATGACCGTGGCACTGAGGCTGCGTAGAAACAGCAGGACGACCATCACCACCAGGGCCACGGCCAGCACCAGCGTGAACTGCACGTCGTGGACCGAGGCACGAATGGTGCCGGTCCGGTCGGAGACGACCTGCATGTGGACGCCGGCCGGCATGGCATTCTCCAGGTCCGGCAGTTTCGCCTTCAGGGCATCGACCGTGTTGACGATGTTTGCGCCGGGCTGGCGCAGCACGTCGAGCACGATCGCGGGTTGGCCGTTGAAGTGGGCGGCGACCTGGTTGTCCTCCACGCCGGAGACGACGTCGGCCACGTCCGACAGCCGTACCGGGGCATCGTTTTCGTAGGCGACGATCAGGTCCCGATAGGCGGCGGCGTTGGCCAGCTGGTCGTTGGCATCGATCGTGTAAGCCTTGACCGCCCCGGACAACGAGCCCTTGGATTGATTGACGTTGGCCGCGGCGATGGCGCTGCGCAGACTTTCCAGACCGAGGCCGTACGAGGCCAGTTGCGGCACATTGGCCTGGATGCGCACGGCTGGCCGGACACCGCCCTCGACCGAGACATGGCCGACGCCGGCGACCTCGGACAGCCGCTGGGCCAGCAGCGTGTCGGCGATGTCTGAAAGCCGCGACATGGGGAGCGTCTTCGATGTCAGGGCCAGCGACAGAATGGGCGTGTCGGCCGGATTGACCTTTGAATAGCTGGGGGGATACGGCAGATTGTTCGGTAGATCCCCCTGGGCTTCGTTGATCGCGTCCTGAACGTCCTGGGCGGCGGCATCGATGTCGCGGTTCAGGCCGAACTGCAGCGTGATCTGGCTGCGCCCGGCCGAACTGGTCGAGGTCATGTCGGCCAGGCCCTGAATCTCGCCGAGCTGGTGTTCCAGCGGGGCCGTGACCAATCGCGAGATCGTATCGGCACTGGCGCCGGGCAGACGGGTGGTGACCTGAATCGTCGGGAAATCGACCTGCGGCAAGGCGGAGATCGGCAGGAAGCGATAGCCCAGCAGGCCGCCGAGCAGGATCGCGAACGCCAGAAGCGAGGTCGCGATCGGGCGTCGGATGAACAGATCGGAGACGCGCATCAGTTGCGGTCGCCGGCCTTGTCTTGTCCTGTTGCGGGCGACGATGTCCGGTTCCTGCTGGACGCGTCATCGGCGGCGCCGGCGATACCGGGCGATGTGTCCGTGCCAGATCCCGAGGCGTCGTCGGTCTTCGGCCGCTTGATCTTGGTGCCATCGGACAGCTGGCCGAAGCCGGCCGTGATCACCTCATCGCCGGGCGCCAGACCGCTCCCGATGACGGCTTCGGTCTCGTTCTGCTGAAGCACATCGACCGATTGCATCGCGGCCTTGTCGTCGGCATCGATGGTATAGACAAACGCGCCGTTCGGGCCTTCCTGTACCGCGGCGATCGGCACCACGGTGGCATCCGTGCGGGTGCCGACCCGCAGGTGCGCATTGACGAACTGGCCGGGCCAGAGCTGTTCCTGCTCGTTCGGAAACACGGCCTTGAGCCGGATCGTGCCGGTGTCGGTGTCCACCTGATTGTTGACCACCGACAGTTCGCCCGTATCGAGGACGTCATTCGATTGGGCGCCGGTGACAGTGACAGTCAGTTTGGCATCGTCGCGTCGGGCGGCCGTGATGGCGCCGATATCGTCGGAGGGCAGGGTGAACACGGCTGTGATCGGCTTGACCTGGGTGATGACCACGAGATCGGTCGAATCAGCCTGGACGATGTTGCCTTCAT
The DNA here is from genome assembly GCF_003602005.1 of Salinisphaera sp. Q1T1-3. GTDB lineage: Bacteria > Pseudomonadota > Gammaproteobacteria > Nevskiales > Salinisphaeraceae > Salinisphaera. The sequence goes on from NZ_QZWD01000003.1 coordinate 53,551, forward strand.
CGACCTGGCGCAGGCCGGTACGCCCGGTGATCGGGGCTTTCACCGAGGTATAGCTGAGCGTGGCGCGGGCACTGTCGATCGCGGCCTTGTCGGAGGCGACCTGGGCTTCGTCCTGGCGCACGGTCGCGCGCGCCTGATCGGCCTGCTGCTGGGAAACATAGTTGGTCTTGGCGAGCTTGGCATAGCGTTTCAGATCCAGCCGGGCATTGGCCAGGGCGGACTGGTCCAGTGCGAGCTGAGCCTTGGCCTCGTCCAGATCGGCCTTGTAGGTCACCGGGTCGATCTTGGCGAGCACGTCGCCTTTTTCTACGCGCTGCCCTTCGGTGAAATTCACGGAAAGCAGCTTGCCACCCACCTGCGGCTGGACGGTGACGGTCTGGAAAGCCTGGATGGTACCGACACCGTTAAGGATGATCGGCACATTCTTTGTGGTTGCTCGAGCGGTCAGGATCGGCACGCCGCGATCGGCGGCGCCGGCACCGCGTGTGGTGGGCGGGCCCCCGGCTTGCATGAAGAAACCGTACCAGATCAGCCCGGCCAGTACGGCGAGCATGACAAGCACGATCAGCAGGCGTTTGATGGTCATCGTGGCAACGGTCCTCGGGCCTGTTGATGTGTGGTCCGGGCATCGGGTGGGCGGCCGTGGGCCGAAGCCGCGCTGCGCGGGATGGGGCGCCGCGGCGCCGTGGCAATAGATTGTTGTGCGGTCATGTGCCCGTCGTTTTCAGTGGCCCCCCGATTCGTCGGCACGGGCGGTCGGGCCGCCACCGGGTCGTGTTTGTCGAGCGTGGCTTGTCTGCACGCCCGGCGCACGAGGCATGCGGTATGCTTCCTGTGTGCATTGAAAAACGCCTGTCCGGGGCTGGCACGAAACATCGTCACGGGTTACAGCGCGGGCATCTGCGCGGTGTCGATATCGTCCTCGTCCCAGCCGCCGCCCAGCGCCTGGTACAGGCTGACCGCTGCGTTCAGACGGGCCTGGCGGGTCTGGGCCAGTGTATCGCGCGCGGAGAACAGCGTCTGTTCGGTGTCCAGGACGGTCGTGACATCGGTGATGCCCTCGCGCAGGCGTGCGCGGGAGATATCAAGCGCACGCTGGGCCAGCGCGACCGCATGGGCCTGACGTTTTTCCTGTTCCGTCGTCTGGCGGACATCGGTCAGCGCGTTGTCCACGTCCTCGAAGGCATTGATAACCGTGCTCTGGTAGTCGGCGAGCAGTTCGGCATAGCGAGCCCGGCTGACGGCCAGCTGCCCGCGCAGCGCGCCGCCCTGGAAAATGGGCTGCGTGATGTTGCCGGCCAGGGAATAGAATTCGTTGACCGGATCGAACAAGCCGCCGAGCAGGGCATTCTGCCAGCCGCCCTGAGCGGTCAGGTCGAAGCTCGGAAACAGGGCGGCCTTGGCCGAGGAGACATCGTAGCGGGCGCCGGCGAGCTGGGCGCGGGCCTGGGCGATGTCCGGACGACGCGTCAGCAGTGTGGCCGGCAATCCGGCCGCGATCGTCGGGACCGTCAGCGCGGACGGATCGGCGATCCGGATATTCAGCGCGGCCGGCGGCTGGCCGAGCAGTACCGCCAGGGCATTGATGTTCTGCTGCAGCTGCTGGCGCAACGGCGGAATCGCGGCCTGCTGGTTGGCGACCTGGGTTTCCTGCTGCGCGACGTCCAGCGCATTGGCAATGCCGACCTGCAGCTGGGCCTGCAGCGCCTTGAGCAGATCGCGTGCGGTGGCGAGATTGTCCTGCGCGATCTTCAGACGATCCTGCGTGGCGACGATCGTGAAGTAGGTCGAGGCCACGCTGGCCTCGGTGCTCAACGCGACCGTGGCGGCATCATAACGGCTGGCCAGCGCTGCCTGTTTCGCCGATTTCAGATTGCTCAGGTTCTGGCCCCAGAAATCCAGCTCATAGCTGGCACTCAGGGTGGCCTGGTAATTGTTGCTGGCGGTCGAACCACCGGAGCCGAGCGTCGTGGTAGTGGTACCGCCGTTGCCGTTGGGCAGGGAGATCGAGTTCGATCGATCGGAACCGGCCTGATAGTTGCGGGATGCCGTGCCCTGCGCGTTGAGGCTCGGCAGCAGCGAGGCACCGGAGACCCGGATCTGGGCATCGGCCTGGGCCACACGGGCGGCGGCGGCCGCGATGTCGTAATTGGCGCGTCTGGCCTGTCCCATCAGCCGATCGAGCTCCGGCGAATCGAAGTTCTGCCACCATGTGGCCGAGGGCCACACGCTGGGTTGATCATCGCCGGCACGATACTGATCCGGTGCCACGGCATCGGGCGGTGGCACGTTGGCCGGCAGCACGCAGCCGGCCAGTAGCGCCGGAATCGCGATGGCGAGTCCGAGTGGCCGCAGTCGTGCTGCATGTCGACGCAGTGCGTTGTCAACTGGAATGAGGCGGATCATGATGTCCAGTGTGACAACCCTCGTGCGTCGCGCATACGTGTCGGCTCGGAGGACATACCCGCCGACGCCATGAATACCATGTGTTCGCCATGCATGAATAACGCCGATTCAGATGACATGACAGGCGTGGTACGAAAAAGGCCCGCACAAGCGAGCCTTTGTCGTACGTGCCGGTGACCCGCTCGGATCACACTTCCAGATAGTCGAGGATACCCTTGGCGGCCTCGCGGCCCTCGAACACGGCTGTCACCACCAGGTCCGAACCACGCACCATATCGCCGCCGGCGAAGATCTTCGGGTTGGTGGTCTGGTGCTTGAAACGTCCCTTTTCGGGCGCGACCACGCGGCCGCCGTCATCACAGTCGATATCGTGTGTCTCGAACCAGTCCTGTGGATTGGGACGGAACCCGAAGGCGATGATCACGCGGTCGGCCGGGATGACCTCCTCGGTGCCGGGTACCGGCTCGGGGCGCTGTCGGCCGCGCTCGTCCGGCTCGCCCAGCTTGGTCGTGACCATCTTGATGCCCTCGACCTTGGTATCGCCGACGATCTCGACCGGTTGACGGTTGAACAGGAAAGTCACGCCTTCTTCCTTGGCGTTCTCGAACTCCCGTGTCGACCCGGGCATGTTGTCTTCGTCGCGCCGATAGGCACAGATGACTTCCTTGGCGCCCTGACGGATCGAGGTGCGATTGCAGTCCATCGCGGTGTCGCCACCGCCGAGCACGACGACGCGCTGTCCTTTCATGTCCAGGAAGGGATGCTCGCCGCGGACACCGATCTCGCGATTGATGTTGCCGACGAGAAACGGCAGTGCTTCGTGCACGCCTTCGAGGTCTTCGCCCGGGAAGCCGCCCTTCATGTAGGTGTAGGTGCCCATGCCCATGAACACGGCATCGTATTCTTCCATGAGCTGCTCGATGGAGACATCGCGACCGATCTCGCAGCCGAGCCGGAATTCCACACCCATGCCTTCCATGACCTGACGACGGGTCTCGATCACGTCCTTTTCGAGCTTGAACGGTGGGATGCCGAAGGTCAGCAGGCCGCCGATGCGCGGATACTTGTCGTAGACCACCGCTTTCACGCCGCCGCGCACGAGGATATCGGCCGCGCCGAGCCCGGCCGGTCCGGCGCCGATGACGGCAACCTTCCTGTCGGTCCAGACGACATCCGAGACGTCCGGGCGCCAGCCCTGCTTGAAGGCTTCGTCGGTGATGTATTTCTCGACCGAGCCGATCGTGATCGCGCCAAGGCCGTCGTTCATCGTGCAGGCGCCCTCGCACAGACGATCCTGCGGGCAGATACGGCCACAGATCTCGGGCAGGGTGTTGGTCTGGTGAGACAGTTCCGCTGCCTCGAACAGATTGCCCTCGTTGACCATCTTCAGCCAGTTCGGAATGTAGTTGTGTACCGGGCACTTCCATTCGCAGTACGGATTGCCGCAGGAGATGCAGCGCCCGGCCTGCGACGCCGCGGTCTCCTTGTCGAACTGACCGTAGATCTCGGCGAACTCGTGAATGCGCACCGGTACGGCCACCTTGGCCGGATCCTGGCGTGGCACGTCGAGAAACTGGAGATTGTTCTTTGCCATCGAAAAACCTTGTCGCGAAGCGAGAGACGGGCCGATCGACTCCCGTCGAGCGGCCCGTGAATAGCGGCAGACGCCGGCGTCAGGCGGCGCGCGTGAGCGTATCGATCACGGTTTCCACCGATTCCGCCTTGGGCTTGACGAGCCAGAACTGGCCGACATAACCGCGGAAGTCGTCCAGTATCTCGGCACCCCAGGCACTGCCGGTCGCCTCGACGTAAGCCTCGATCAGCTCGCGCAGATAGTTGCGGTGGGCTTCCATGGTTTCGGAGACGACGCGATGGATATCGATCAACTCGTGGTTGTAGCGATCGACGAATTCGCGTTTCTCGTCAAGCACATAGGCCGCGCCGCCGGTCATGCCGGCGCCGAAGTTGATGCCGGTGCCGCCGAGCACGACCACGCAGCCGCCGGTCATGTATTCACAGCCGTGATCGCCGATGCCCTCGACAACGGCGGTCGCCCCGGAGTTGCGCACGCCGAAGCGTTCGCCGGCCTGACCGGCGGCATAGAGCGTGCCGCCGGTCGCACCGTACAGGCAGGTATTGCCGATGATCGCGGCCTCGCGGGCGATGAAGCCCGACGTCTCGGGCGGCCGGATCACGATACGGCCGCCGGCCATGCCCTTGCCGACGTAGTCGTTGGCATCGCCTTCCAGCTCGAGATGCAGGCCGCCCGCGTTCCAGACGCCGAAGCTCTGGCCGGCCGTGCCGGTCAGCTTGAGCGTGATCGGCGCATCGGCCATGCCGGTGTTGGCATGGCGGGTCGCGATCTCGCCGGAAATACGCGCACCGATCGAACGATCACTGTTGTGGACACGGTATTCGAACGTGCCGCCGCTGCGATTCTCGATCGCCGGCAGTACGTCTTCGACCATGCGTTCGGCCAGCTCGCCCTTGTCGAACGGCTCGTTGCGCGGCGAGACACAGAACATCGGATTGTCGTCGGCCAGGCCGCCCTTGGACAGGATCGGTTTCAGATCGAGGCCCTGCTGCTTGGGCGTATCGCCCGGCAGGATCTCCAGCAGATCGGTCCGCCCGATCAGATCCTCGAGACGCTTGATGCCGATCGAGGCCATGATCTCGCGTGTGTCCTGGGCAATGAACTTGAAGAAGTTCTGCACCATCTCGGGCAGCCCGATGAAGTAGCGATCACGCAGGATCTCGTTCTGCGTGGCCACGCCCGTCGCGCAGTTGTTCAGGTGACAGACCCGCAGATACTTGCAGCCGAGCGCGACCATCGGGCCGGTGCCGAAGCCGAAGGATTCCGCGCCGAGGATAGCGGCCTTGATCACATCCAGACCGGTCTTCAGACCGCCGTCGGTCTGTACACGGACTTTTTCGCGCAGATCGTTGGCACGCAGTGTCTGGTGCGTCTCGGACAGGCCGAGCTCCCAGGGCGTGCCGGCATGGCGTACCGAGGTCAGCGGCGAGGCGCCGGTGCCGCCGTCGTAGCCGGAGATGGTGATCAGGTCGGCATAGGCCTTGGCCACGCCGGCCGCGATCGTGCCCACGCCGGGCCCGGCCACGAGCTTGACCGAGACCAGCGCCTTGGGATTGACCTGTTTCAGATCGAAGATGAGCTGCGCCAGATCCTCGATCGAATAGATATCGTGGTGCGGCGGCGGCGAGATGAGTGCGACGCCCTGCTTGGCACAGCGCAGATAGGCGATCATCTCGTTGACCTTGTGCCCGGGCAACTGACCGCCTTCCCCGGGCTTGGCGCCCTGGGCGATCTTGATCTGCAACACCTCGGCGTTGACCAGATAATGCGGTGTGACGCCGAATCGGCCGGAGGCGACCTGCTTGATCTTCGACATCTTGTCGGTGCCGAAGCGCTCGGGGTCCTCGCCGCCTTCGCCGGAATTGGAACGTCCGCCCATGCGGTTCATGCCCTGGGCCATGGCTTCGTGGGCCTCGGGCGACAGGGCGCCGAGACTCATGCCGGCCGAGTCGAAGCGGGGCGTGATGTCCTCGATCGATTCGACTTCGGAGACCGGTACAGCGGTCAGATCGTCGCGCAGCGCCAGCAGGTCGCGCAGCACCGCGACCGGGCGGCCCTGAACGATGTCCGCGTACTCCTTGTACTTGGCGTACGCCCCCGAGGAGACCGCGTCGTGAAGTGTGGCGATCACGTCCGGGTTGTAGCAGTGATACTCCTGCCCGTAGACGAACTTGAGCAGACCGCCCTGATCGATCGCAATGCGCTGGTTCCAGGCGTTATCGGCCAGCTTGGCCGTATCGGCCTGCAGATGAGCGAAACCGGCACCGGCGATGCGCGAGACCGTGCCGGTAAAGCACAGATCGACCACATCGTCGGCCAGACCGACAATCTCGAACAGCTGGGCACCGCGGTAGCTGGCCACTGTCGAAATGCCCATCTTGGACATGATCTTGTACAGGCCCTTGTTGATGCCCTTGCGATAGGCCGCACACAGCTCGTCGGCGCTTTTCTCCTTGATCTGGCCGACCGTGATCAGGTCGTTGAGACACTCATAGGCCAGATACGGATGGATCGCCGTGGCACCGTAACCGAGCAGACAGGCGAACTGATGCGGGTCGCGCACGCTGGCCGTATCGATGATCAGATTGGCGTCACAGCGCAGATTCTCCCGCGTCAGCCGATGATGCACCGCGCCGGTGGCCAGCAGGGCCTGGATCGGCAGCTGACCCCGCTCCACGTGACGGTCGCTGAGCACGATGATGGTCTTGCCGTCACGCACGGCCGCGACCACGTCGTCGCACAGCGTCTCGATCGCCTCGCGCAGATCACCGTTGGCGGGATAGGTCAGATCGAAGGCGACATCGCGGTAGTCCGGGTCTTCCAGTGCCAGCAGCCGACGGAACTTGCCCGTGGACAGCACCGGTGAATCGACGACCAGTCGCTTGGCGCGGGCCTCGGTCTCGTCAAAGACGTTGCACTCGCGGCCGAAGCAGGTCTCCAGGCTCATCACGATGCGCTCGCGCAAGCTGTCGATCGGCGGGTTGGTGACCTGCGCGAACTGCTGACGGAAATAGTCGTAGACGACCCGGTCGACCCGCGAGAGCACGGGGAAGGGCGTGTCGTCGCCCATCGAGCCGGTCGCCTCCTGGCCGGCCTCGGCCAGCGGCCGCAGGACCTGATCGCGCTCCTCGAACGTCACGTGGAAGAGTTTTTCCAGTGACTTCAGACGGCTGCGCTCCATCCACGCTTCATCGCGCGTATCAGCCAGCCGGGATTCGAGGAATTGGGCGTTCTTCTTGAGCCACTGCTTGTATGGCTTGCGCTTGGCCAGGCGGGCATCGATATCCCGCGGGTGCAGCAGCTCGCCGTTGTCGGTGTCCACGGCGAGCATGTCGCCGGGCTTCAAGCGTCCCTTGGCGACCACGTCGGCCGGATCGTAATCCCAGACGCCGATTTCCGAGGCCAGGGTGATGTGCCGGTCCTTGGTGATCACATAGCGTGCCGGGCGCAGACCGTTGCGATCCATGCAGCAGGCAGCATAGCGCCCGTCGGTGAGCACGATGCCGGCCGGGCCGTCCCACGGTTCCATGTGCATGGAGTTGTATTCGTAGAAGGCCCGCATGTCGGCCGACATGTAATCGACGTTCTGCCAGGCCGGCGGCATCAGCAGCCGCATGGCATAGAAGATGTCCAGTCCGCCGGCGAGCAGGATCTCGAGCATGTTGTCGAGGCTGCAGGAGTCCGAGCCCTGGCGCGAGACCAGCGGCAGGATCGAGGCCATGTCCTCTGGCAGTTTGTCGGAGGCGAACTTGGTCGCGCGTGCGGTCGACCAGTTGCGGTTGCCGGTGATGGTGTTGATCTCGCCGTTGTGGGCAAGATAACGAAACGGTTGCGCCAGACGCCACTGCGGCAACGTGTTCGTGGAGAAACGCTGGTGGAAGACGCACAGTGCGGTTTCCAGGCGCTCATCTGCCAGGTCGCGGTAGAAGACCGGCAGATAGCTCGGCATCACCATGCCCTTGAATGCCAGCACCTTGGCCGACAGGGAGGGCACATAGAAGACCGCGTCATCGACGAGCGCGTTCTCGGCGCGACGCCGGGCGAAGACCAGCTTGGCCTCGAACAGAGCCGATTCGATGTCGTCATCGGCGTTGACGAAGATCTGCTCGAAGTGCGGCAGCGTCTCCATGGCCTCGGCACCGCAGGCCGATTCGGCGTCGATCGGCACCTCGCGCCAGCCGGCGACGGTCAGGCCTTCGGCTTCCAGCGCCTGGCCCAGTTCGCGCTTGGCCGCCTCGGCGGCCTCGGGCTCGCGCGACAGGAACACGATGCCGCTGGCGTACTGGCTGGCAAGCGTGATGTTCACTTCCGCAGCGATCGTGCGCAGGAACGCATCCGGTTTCTTCATCAGAATGCCGCAGCCGTCGCCGGTCTTGCCGTCGGCGGCCACTGCACCACGGTGGGTCAGGCGTTCGAGCGCGCCGATCGCGGTATCGACGAGCCAATGGCTCGGCGCGTCGTCCATGTTCGCGATCAGGCCGAAGCCGCAGGCGTCCTTCTCGAACTCCGGTGAATAGAGTCCGCCGTCGAGTTTATGCATAAATCTAGTCCCCTGGCTGGGCGGGGCCGTCGCAGTGCGCGCCGCGGGCCCGATACATCGATACGATGCCGGGCGGCACACGGTTTCGGCGACGACACGGGCGCATGATCGCGCCCACGCGGCTGTCGCGCGTCATTTCAATATAAAAGGCCGGCAATCGACAATCAATCGCTGCCGCTCACAGGCGACCCGCATCTGACGACGTGACGGGGCGCCCGGCCGTCGCGTCGCAAGGGCGGTCAATCGGCCAGATAGCGTTGCAGCGTGGCGTGCAACGCGTCGTCGCAGTCGCTTTCCAGTACAGCCTGCCCGATATCGGACAACAGCACGAGCCGCAGCGCCCCGGCGCTGACTTTCTTGTCGCGTCGCATCAGCGCGAGGATGCGGGTGCCGGAGAGCGTGTCCGGCGGCGCGATCGGCAGGCCGGCGGCGGCGAGAAGCCGTTCGATTCGTGCCACCTGGTCGGACGATAGCCATCCGAGGCGCGCCGAAGTGTCTGCGGCCATGCACATGCCGGCGGCCACGGCTTCGCCGTGCAGCCAGGCGCCGTAGCCCAGTTCGGCTTCGAGCGCGTGGCCGAAGGTGTGCCCCAGATTGAGCAGCGCGCGCTCGCCGGCCTCGCGTTCGTCGGCGACCACGACGTCTGCCTTGTTGGCACAGGACCGACGGATGAGCTCGGTCAGCGGGCCGGCTTCGCGCGCCATGATCGCGTCCATGTGGGTTTCCAGCCAGTCGAAGAACGCGGCGTCGCGGATCAGGCCGTATTTGATGACTTCGGCCATGCCGGCCGAGAACTCGCGCGCCGGCAGGGTGTCCAGCGTGTCGAGATCGGCCAGCACGCGGCGCGGCTGATGAAAGGCGCCGATCATGTTCTTGCCGAGTGGATGATTGACGCCGGTCTTGCCGCCGACGGAGGAGTCGACCTGGGCGAGCAGGGTGGTCGGGACCTGAATGAAATCAATGCCACGCTGGTAGACGGCTGCGGCGAAGCCGACCAGGTCGCCGATCACCCCGCCCCCCAGGGCGACGAGGCACGCATCGCGACCGTACCCGCCTTCGAGCAGGCGAGTGCAGATGACATCCAGGGTGGCCAGCGTCTTGGTGGCCTCGCCGTCGGGCAGGATCAGCGTATCGACCTCGTAGGCACTCGACAGGGCGGCCTCGACCCTGGCCCGGAACAGCGGAGCGATGGTCTCGTTGGTGACCACCAGGACGCGGCGCCCGTGAATCGCCCCCGCATAGGCCGATGCAGCGCCGCTGAGGCCGGGGCCGATATGGATAGCGTATCGACGTGTGTCGAGCGCGACTTCGAGGGTGGCGTTCTGTTCAGGGGTCATCGTTCCAGTGCTTGTGCTCATGCCCGGCGTGTGTCGTGGTGTTGGTCGCTGCCGCGCGCCGGTGTGCCGTTCGGATCACCACCGTACGGGCGATTTCGTCGTGCCAGCCCTGTTTGCGTCCATCGATGCCGAGCCAGGCCAGCCCGAGATCGAAGGGCAGGGTCGCTGCATGGTAGCCGATATAACGCAAGATGAGCTGGCGCGTGGTCGGGGCCTCGCCGGTCGGGGCGTCGACGATGCGAGCGTGGATTGCCATCTTGCCTGGCGTGCCGTCGCGGGTGCGCCAGAACCGCACGATCACGATGGCCGGCAGTATCCAGTACACGAGGGTATGCAGCGGTGTCGGCCAAAGCAGGCCGAGAGCGCTCGGCGTATCCGGGTTGATGTGGCCGTCGGGCGAGATCAGATCGCCGGGATGGACCGACGGCCCGCGGGCCGTCGGCAACAGCCAGCCGAGGATTGGAAAGACGACGATCAGGAAGAGCGCCGAATCGATGAGCGCGGCCCACACGCGGATCCGTAATCCGGCATGGGCCGACGCCTTGGGAGTGGTGTGGGCCGGCGGGTGTCGTTCGGCCATCAGGCCGTGCCGATCGCCTCCAGCTGCTCGACGATCTCGCGGGCGAGCTTGCGCGCCTGCTGATCGCCGGTCGCGACCACGACGTCGGCGATCGATCGATAGAGCGGGTCGCGCACTTCCATGAGCTGGGTCAGCGTGGTCTCGAGATCGTCACTGCCCGACAGCAGTGGCCGATCCGTCGACTTGCGGGTTCGCGCCAGCTGCTGCTCGAGCGTCGTTTCCAGATAAACGACCACGCCGCGCGCCGAGAGCAGATCCCGGGTGCCGGCTTCCAGAACCGCGCCCCCGCCGGTCGCCATGACCGTGTTGGGCAGTTCCGAGAGTTCGGCAATCATCTCGCGTTCGCGTTTGCGAAAACCGTCTTCGCCTTCCATGTCGAAGATGAAGGAAATGTCCACGCCGGTACGCTTTTCGACCTCCTGATCGGAGTCGACGAAATTCATACCCTTGAGCTCGGCGATGCGCCGACCCACGGTGGTTTTGCCGGCGCCCATGGGGCCGACCAGATAGATATTCGGGTTAGATGCCATGTACGTAATTGGAACGAGTGGTAGACATTGAACCGATCGCCGCGCGACGAGGCGAGCAGCGATCAAACCCATGCAGTGTAACGCAGTCCGCCCGACAAGACTTATCGGGTCCGATGAAGGCGTGTGTGGCTGGCACGGTTTCGACCTTGAGCGCGCCAGCGCGGATATGCCGTCACATACCGGCCCATGCGCCTGGATGTGACGACGATGGGCCGGTATACGGGCATGACCGGTTGCCCGGATGCCGGCCATGCCCTAACGGTTGCCGTGGCTAGTCCTGGCTTTGGACGACGCGGGCCGTATCGCGCGAGATCACGTCGTTCGGCGTGGTCACGGTCACGCGTAGGATGCCGCGGCCGGCTTCGCTGCCCGGTTCGATCCGGAACTCGGCCTCATATGGGCCGGCGCTATTGTCGATCGGTACCGCGTAAGAACTCGGGCCTTCGATACGCCCCTGCGATGTCGTGGCGGCGATCGTTGTACCGCTCGGCGGTTTCTGCCCATTGGCATCGGCCACCGACACCGTGATGGTGCGCGCACTGCTGCCGAGATTGATCGTATCCGGCAGATCGATCGATAGACTCGAGCCGGACAAGACAACGACGACCTGGCCACGCACGTTGATCGTGTCGGAGGCGCCGCATTGGTTGCCGGCGTCGCAGAGCAGGCCATTGAAGGTGTCCGAGGCCGCGTTGTAGTTGCCGTCGTCGTTGAAGTCGGCGTAGGGCTCGTCGGCATCGCGGCGGCCGTTTTCGTTGCGGTCCAGATAGGCCTCGGGCAGATCGTCGTAGGCCTCGCCGGCATCGAAACGCCCGTTCGACGGGGCGCTGTCGGTGAAACTCTCCTCACCGATCGCGGTGGCCAGGATGGTCACGCGGCCGTTGCCCGGGCGCGGATTCTGGCTGACGAAATCCACACTGCAGGCGCCGTCCGTGGTCTGGCAACTACCTGGAATGGCGCCTCCTTCGGTCGTGAAGTTGATCGTCGTGCCGTCGGGCACCGGATTATTGAAACGGTCGGCCGCGCGCACGGTGATGGCCGTTGTCACGCCATCGCGATTGAAGCCTTCGATATTGGTCGAGGCCGCGCTGATCGAGAAGCTGTCCTGGTCGGCGATGCCGGTGGTCACCGCCAGAGTGCGCGATTGCGCCGAAAGGGTTCGGCCGTCCGCGCCGGTGCTGGTCGCTCCGATCTGAACCGAGGCAGCCTGAGTGCCTGCCGTGACCGTGGTCGAAGCCAGGCCGTCGGCGTTGGTACGCATGCGCTCCGGCGCGATCGACAGGCCGCCGACGGTGGTGTCCGGCGAGAAGGTCACCATCTGACCGGGCACCGGATCGCCGCCGGCGTCGGTGAGCCGGAATGTCACCTGCGACTGCGGTTGCAGAACGCCGGTGCCCTGGATGCCGATCTGGGCCTGCGAGGTGGCAGTGAACGACAGCGCGGCGGCTGTTGTGGCCTGCGGGCGCAGGGTGACATTGGCCGTGAGCGTCTGGTCGTTGATGCTCGTACGCGCAGTGACGGTGTCGTTGGTATCGCAGCCGAGCGGCGTATAGGTGGTCGTGATCTGGCCGTCATCGGGCGTGGTCACACTCGGGTCGATGTTGGCGCGCCCGTCCCGGGCACAGGCGGAGGTGAAAAACACCTCGCTGTCGTTATCGAGCACGTTGCCGTCGCGATCGACCAGGCGTAGCGACAGAGTCGTGGCCTGGTTCGAACGCGGTGTCTCGTTGCTCGTGACGATGCGCCCCGCCGTGAAGCGGCCCTGATCATCGAAACTGCCAAGCTGCGGGTTCGATGTGCTCGGCGTATCGTCGCCCCCGTTGTTGTCCGAGCCGCCGCCGTTGTTGTTGCCGGCATTATCGTTCGAGCCGTTGTCGTCATCGCTCGTGTCATTGCCAGACGTGCAGCCGCCCAGGGCGACAGCGAGCATCAACGCCGCGCACATGAATTGTCGTTTGGTCATGGTTCCCCCTGTTGTCGAATGCCCGGCCGGATCGCATGCCCCCTGATCCGGCCGGTCCGATCATGGTCCGCCGGTCGTGAAGTTGGTATCGAGAATGCGCGGTGTGACGAAGATCAGCAGCTCGCGCTTCTGTCGCTCGAGGCTCTGGCTGCGGAACAGCGCGCCCAGCAACGGAATCTTGCGCAAGAACGGCACGCCGCCGGTCTGGTTGGTGTTGTTCTGTTCGTAGATGCCGCCCAGTACGACGGTATCGCCGTTATTGACCAGAACCTGCGTGTTCAGGCTGCGCGTGTCGATCGAGGGGACGGAGCCGCCGTTGGATGTCGGCACGAACTCGCCAACCGAGTCCTGGGTGACGTTGAGATTCATGATCACTTTCTTGTCGGGCGTTATCTTGGGGGTCACGTTGAGCCCGAGCACCGCTTTCTTGAACTCGACCGATGTGCCCGACAGGCTGCCCGACGAGCCGGACTGATACGGGATCTCGCGGCCCTGCTCGATATTGGCCTCGCGTCCGTCGGTGGTGATCACGCGCGGCGAAGAGATGATCTCGCCGTTGTTCTCCGACTCCATTGCCGAGAGTTCGAGATTGAGGCTGAACGTGTCCGTGATGATCGAACTCGACAGCACGCTGGTCGCGTTGGTTGCCGGCAGGGCGACCGAATAGCCGCCGTTGTTCGCATCGTAGGCGCTGCCGATGTCGCCGCCGTTCTGTGCCGCGAGGGCATTGTTCAAGCGCGAACTGTCCACGCCGGTCTGCGAGACACCGAGATTGCGGGTGAAATCTCGGTTGGCGATCACGATGCGGGACTCGATGAGCACCTGACGTACCGGCACATCGAGCCGATCGATCAGCGAGCGGATCTGGTCGAGCTTTTCGGCCGTGTCGGTGACCAGCAGGCTGTTCGTGCGCGAATCCACAGTGACATGGCCGCGCGGCGAGAGCAGGGAGTGCTCGTCGAAGTCGCTGTTGACGGTCGCCGAACTGGTGCGCTGAGCACGCGTGCTGGTGTTATTGCTGCCCAGTGCGCGCGACAGGGCATCGCCGCTGACCGAATAGGCCGGTGATGTGTTGCCGCTCGCGGGCGCGGCGGTGAAGCTGCGACTGGTCGTTACCGAGTTCGACTGCAGGATGTTGGCCATGTCGGCTGCATCTGCATAGTTGATCTGGATGATCTCGGACTGCAGCGGGGCGAGCTGGTTGGTGGCCTGACGGGCTTCGGCCTTGGCTTTCTCGCGCGCTGCGATATCGGCCAGTGGTGCAACAGTGATCACGTTGTCGTTGCGCTGCATGCCCAGGCCTCTGGCATCGAGGATGATGTCCAGCGCCTGGTCCCAGGGCACATCGTCGAGCTGAAGCGCGATCGTGCCGGAGACGTTATCGGCGACGACCATGTTCACGTTGGCCACATCGGCGATGATCTGAAGCACCGAGCGCACATCGACATTCTGGAACGACAGCGAGATCTTCTTGCCGTTGTATTCGGGGTGCTCGGCGGCCTGACGTCGCTGCTCGGCCGCGCTGATCGGCTGCAGCTCGATGATCATCCGGTTGCCGGTCTGATAGGCCAGGCGCTGGAAATTCGCATCGGCCTCGGGGGTGATCACCAGTCGCGTGCCGTCGCCGCGCGCCATGGCATCGATCGTCTCGACGGGTGTCTTGAAGTCGGTCACGTCCAGGCGCCGGGCGAGCCGGTTCGGCAATTGGATGCCGGGTAGGGTGGCCACGACCTTGTTGCCCTGGCGTTCGACATCGATCGGCGCCTGATCGCCGTTGAGCGTGATCTCGATTCGCCCGGCATCCTGATCACCACGTCGGAAATCGATGTTCTGGATCGCCGTCGCGTTGCCGCCGGCCGTGGCCGTGCCGGCACTCGCGGCCGGGCGCGTGGTGGTGCGATCGCGGGTGGTCTCGTCGCCGCTGCCGAAGCTGACGATCAGAGCGTCGCCGTCACGGGTGATCCGATAGTCAACCAGCCGTGTGAGCTGAACCACCACGCGCGTGCGGCCGTCCGCCGAGGCCGTGTTGACGGCCTGGACCGGCCCCTGGGCGATCGTGCGATAGCGTTTGGACAGCGCCAGCGTGGTGTTGGGCAGATCGATCGACAGGCGGGCCGGGTCGTCGATCGTGAATACCCGGGGATCGGGCGCCGGCCCGTCGAGCGTCAGACGCAGGGCGACCTGCTGGCCCGGGCCGCTGAGTGGCTCGATCGCGGTCAGCTGGCGTGGGGCGGCGGTGGCGGCTGCGCAGGCGAGGATCGACAGCAGCGCGATGAACAGCAGGCAGTGAGTGCGGAGCATGGGGGCTCTCATGGCGTTGAGTCGTTGGGCGGCGTCAGCTGGGCATGGCGCTTGATGTAACCGCCGTTGCCGTCGGCAACGATTTCGGTCAGCGCCACGCCACGCCGGTCGATATGATTGATCTGGCCGTAGTTGCGTCCGATGTGGGTGCCCGGCCCGACCCGATGCACGACGCCGTCCGGCGCCTGGATAAGCGCGTAGGTCGTGCCGTTGACGGCGATCGTGCCGACCAGCGACAGCGCATCGAGCGGGAACTGCTCGAGCGGATCCAGCGGCCGGTCCAGGTCGGGATGGATCTGGCTGCTGCGGGTCTGGCGTACGGGCTCGGGGGGGGCGAACGGTGAACGTCGCCCGGCCGGGACGTAGGTATAGGGCTTGTATTCGACGATATCGGGCATCGGGTCGAGCGGGGGCGATTTCCGGGCCTTGATACGCGCGACGTATGTTTCGAGATCGGTGTGATTGCTATCGCCGCAGCCGGCGAGTGCACCGATCACAGTGGCGATCAGACAGGCACGCGACAGCGCGGCTGCGCTCATCGTCGGGTTCCGGTTTGGGTCTTGCTGGCGGTCCCGCGCGTCGTCTTGGCCTGACTCCGGCCGTCCAGATAACGATAGGTCGTTGCGGTCAGGCTCATGCGCAACGGATTGCTGTCCGGCTGCGTTGTATTGCCCGGGCGGGTGCCGACCGGTTCGATCTTGACGTCGTCGATCGTCACGATCCGCGGCAGGGCCGCGACGTCGGAGACGAAGCGCCCGAACTGATGGAAATCGCCGGTCACGACCAGGTCGTTGGGCAGCTCGGCGTAGAAGTCACGGCTGACTTCCGGTTCCGGCTTGAATAGTTGCTCGTCGAGCCCGTTGGCCGAGCGGGCCTGAGAGATGTCGCGCAAGAGGCTGGGAACTTCGGTCTGGCTCGGCAACTGGGCCAGCAGATTCCCGAAGGCCGCCTGCATTTGCGCAAGCTGGGCGCGATAGGCCTCGAGATTGGCGACCTCGGCCTGGCGCGCGCGAAACTGTTCGCGCAGGGTCTGTTCCTTCTGCACCGCGCTTTCCAGCTCGTCGCGCTTGGGCAGGACGAAATACCAGCCGGCGATCAGCATGATCACGAGCGAGACGATCGCGATCGACAAGCCGTAGGCCCAGGTCGGCCAGCTGCCGATGTTGTTCTGGTCGAGGCTGCGCAGCTCATCGATGTACTCGCGCAATGGCCTCATGGCGTGTCTCCGGTGACGGCATCCGAATCGGTGGCCGATGAGGCTGCCGGATTGCGACTGTCCACCCGCAGCGTGAAATCGGCCCGTGGCTGGGCCGTGCTGTCGTCCCGCGTGATCACGATCAGGCGCGGGTTGTCGAACCAGGGCGAGTCGTCGAGATTGGTCATGTACTGCGACACACGCGCGTTGGATTCGGCGATGCCGTTGAGCGTGGTCGTGTTGTCCTGCTGCGTCAGCCCGGTCAGGTACACGCCTTCGGGCATGGTGCCCGCCAGCGCATCGAAATAGTGGACGATCGATGAACGGGACTGCTGCAGCTCGCCGATGATCTGCATGCGGTTGACCAGCGCCTCGCGCGTTGCCTTGAGTTGCTTGATCTCGGTCAGTTTGCGATTGGCGCTATCGATCTGGGCCGTCAGGTAATCGTTGCGGCTCTGTTGCGATGCCAGCTGATGGCCGTAATAGACCACCGGCAGCACGCCGACGATCAGTGTGGTGGCGGCTGCGGCACCGATGAGCAGGGCGATGAAACGGCGCCGCTTGGCTTCGCGGGCCTCGGCACGCCAGTCCAGCAGATTGATACGAATCGCGCGATTCATGCGCTATGGACGCCGCGCAGGGCCAGACCGGCAGCCACCATCAGGGCCGGTGCCTCGGTCTCGACGTGGTTACGATAGGCCGGCGCGGTCGCCGGCATGCCGGCCAGCGGGTTGCCCAGCGTGGTCGACCACTCGAGCTGTTCGGCCAGCAGGGCCTCCAGTCCGGGATAACGTGCCACGCCGCCGGTGACCACGACGCGGGTGATGCGTTCGTGGCTCTCCGCGGACGCCGAGAGATAGAAATCCAGAGCCCGCTCGATGTGGGCAGCCAGTTCCTGCGCGAAGCCGGTGATCTCGGCAGCGATATCCTCGGCGCGCAGCTCGCCGACGCGCAGCTTGGCGTGCAGCTGGTCGATATCGTCCAGGCGATACTGGCGTACGAGTTCGCGTGCCACGTGCAGCCCGCCGAACGCGATGTTGCGTGCATAACGACTGCGCGGGCCCTGCTGGACGGTCAGGCGCGTATCCAGGGCGCCGACGTCGAAGACCGCCACACTCTCCCCGTCGGTGACCCCGTCATCGGCGGCCACGGGGGCCAGCAGGCTGCAGGCGTTCTGGAGCGCGTATTCCTCGACATCGACGATCCGGACCTTCAGGCCGGCCATCTCGAGGGCCGCCATGCGCAGTTCCACGGTCTCGCGCCGGCAGGCGACGAGCAGCACGCGGTTGTAATCGGGATCCTTCGGGTCGGGTTCGAGGATCTGGAAGTCGACGTGCACCTCGGCGATCGGATGCGACACATAGTGTTCGATATCCAGATGGATCTGTTGTTCGAGCTCCATATCGTCGAGCGCGGCCGGCATGAGGATCGTCTTGCTGATCACGTCCGGGCCGGAGACCGCGATGGCCGCCTGGCGCGTGCGGGTGCCGCTGTGCTCGAGGGCGGTGCGAATGCCGCGTGCCACCGGCTCCACGCTGTCGATGCTGAAATCCTGCGCTGCGTCGTTGTCCAGGGCCGCGCTGGCATAGGCGGCCACGCGCAGTCCGGCGCCCGCGCGCTCGAATTCGAGCAGCCTGATGCGGCGCGCGCTGATATCCACGCCGACCAGTGAAGGCGGCGGGCGGCGCAGCAATTCGGTGAGTCTCCCCATTCCATCACCCGGCGAAACCCGCGCAACCGCGTGGATTTCAATTTGATTTTCCCCTTGGCCAAACTATACCCGAGGTCGCCATTCAGGCAATTCACGATACGATTGGCCGCTCTTGTCGTTCGGTGCGGCCGTGGCCGTCGAACGTCGCAGGCATACATGGTGGTCGATCGTCGGGGTATGATGCGGCCCGTCCCGACCGCTAATCCGACGCCTCAAGGTGACTCGATGGCAAAAAGATCCCGCGGCGTGCGGTTGCTCGTCATGCTGGCGGCTGGCCTGCTTTCGGCCGCGACACTGGCTGTTTGCATCGTCGCTGGTCTGTATCTGTATTTCGGACCGCAGCTGCCCGATGCCGGTGATATCGGCCAGACACAGCTCAACGAACCGCTGCGTATCTATACCGCCGATCACAAGCTCATCGGCGAATACGGCACCGAGCGGCGTATTCCGCTGACCTACGATCAGATCCCGCGGGCGCAGGTCTATGCGTTCGTGGCGGCCGAGGATGATCGCTTCTTCAAGCACCCCGGCGTCGATTATCAGGGCCTGGCACGGGCCGTCGTGCATCTGATCACCACCGGGCGCAAGACTCAGGGCGGCTCGACCATCACGATGCAGCTTGCGCGCAACCTGTACCTGACGCGCGACAAGACCTACACGCGCAAGATCAAGGAGATGATCCTGGCGCTGCGGCTCGAATCGAAGCTGTCGAAACAGCAGATCATGGAGCTGTATCTCAACAAGATCTATCTCGGTGAACGGGCCTATGGGGTCGGTGCCGCGGCCAAGGTCTATTACAACAAGCCCATCGACCGGCTCAGCCTCGCGCAGATGGCGATGATCGCCGGATTGCCCAAGGCCCCGTCGGCGTTCAATCCGATCGCCAACCCCGAGCGTGCCAAGCAGCGCCGCGACTATGTCCTTGACCGGATGCACGCGCTTGGCTTCATCGATGACGCGGCCTATCAGAGTGCGTTGAAGACACCGGTATCGGCCGGCGAGGACGAGGAAAGACGCGATACCAATCCGGTGCGCTACGACGCCCGCTACGTTGCAGAGATGGTGCGCCAGGACATGGTCGCTCGCTACGGCGACTCGGCCTACACCGGCGGCTACCGTGTCACGACCACGTTGTCGAGCAAGCGACAGGAAGCCGCGGACAACGCGTTGCGCAAGGATCTGCTGGCCTACGATGCGCGCCATGCCTGGCACGGTCCGGAAAAGCATCTCGACGCTGCCACGCTCGACAATGACTCGGCTCTGCACGATGCGCTGGACAACATGAGCGAGCGCGGCGGTCTGGTGCCGGCGGTGGTCACGGCAACCGACGGCTCGAACATGCAACTGGTCACCGCCCAATACGGGCGCATCACGATCGGCGCGAGTCAGATGCCCTGGCTTTCGGCCGGCAAGAATGCCAGTCAGCTCGCCAAGCGCGGGGATGTCGTCCGGCTGGCCTATACCGGTTCGAAGGACCAGAGCAAGGCGTGGACGCTGGCCGAGATTCCGAAGGTCCAGGGGGCGATGGTGGCCATGAATCCGCATACCGGCGGCATAGAGGCGCTGGTCGGCGGTTTCGACTACGGTCTGTCCAAGTACAACCGGGCGGTGCAGGCCCGACGACAGCCCGGCTCGTCGTTCAAGCCGTTTCTGTACTCGGCCGCCCTGGCACACGGGTTTTCTGCAGCGACACTGGTCAACGATGCGCCGGTGGTCTACAACACACCCGGCCTCGACAACTCGTGGCGACCGCAGAACTACTCCGGCAAGATCTTCGGGCCCACCCGCCTGAGAGAAGGCCTCGTCCACTCGCGCAACCTGGTTTCGATTCGCGTGCTGCGTCGGATCGGGGTGGGCAATGCGATCGATTGGGCCAGCCGTTTCGGCCTGCCGGCCGATCAGATGCCGCATAACCTGTCTCTGGCGCTGGGCAGTGCCTCGTTCTCACCGTTGCAGATGGCCGAGGGTTACTCGGTCTTCGCCAATGAAGGATTCCGGGTCAAGCCCTATTACATCCAGAAGATCACGGACGGACGCGGCAATGTGGCCTTCCAGGCCGAGCCGAAAGTGGCCTGCGACGACACATTCGATTGTCCGGCGCTGGCCGATACGGCCGGTCCGCAGGACGATTCACGCCTCGCCGAGCGTGCGATACCGGCGGACAATGCCTACATCGTCG
This sequence comes from Salinisphaera sp. Q1T1-3, assembly GCF_003602005.1. Classification (GTDB taxonomy): domain Bacteria; phylum Pseudomonadota; class Gammaproteobacteria; order Nevskiales; family Salinisphaeraceae; genus Salinisphaera. The sequence goes on from NZ_QZWD01000003.1 coordinate 73,887, forward strand.
GCGACATGATGCGCGACGTGATCAAGCACGGCACCGGGCGCGGAGCGCTCAAACTCGGGCGCAACGACCTGTCGGGCAAGACCGGGACCACGAACGACCAGATCGATGCCTGGTTCGTCGGATTCAACTCGAATCTCGTGGCGATCAGCTGGGTCGGTTTCGACAAGCTCACGCCGATGGGACACGCCGAGACCGGCGCCCATGCCGCCTTGCCGATGTGGGTCGATTTCATGCGGATCGCGCTGGACGGCATGCCGGATGCCACGCCCAAGCAGCCCGACGATATCCAGACCGTACAGATCGATCCGGACAGCGGGCAGCGTTCGCTGGGCGGCGGCGGCATCCCGGAAATCTTCCGCCCCGATGAGATTCCCACGGTCGAGCAGGCCAAGCGGTCCGGCAAGCACGACTCGGCCAACGAAGTGCAGCAACTGTTCTGATCCGTCGCGTATCGTGCCCCGGGCGTGCGGCGACGACCGGCGTTGTGAGACAGCGCGGGCAGCTGTCATGCTTTGGTGCCATCCGCCGGGAAATCATCGATATGGCCAGTGCACGGAAGCAGTCGGCACAACGCCAGCAGCTTGCTCAGATCGCGGCCCGTCTCATGGCAGAGCAGGGCATACGCGATTTTCGGGTGGCCAAGCACAAGGCCGCGCATCAGATGGGGATCGACGTCCGGCATTCGATTCTGCCCAAAAACAGCGAGATCGAGCAGGCCCTGGCCGCGCATCAGCGTCTGTTCGCGGCCGAGGAACAGCCGGCCGAACTCGAGGCGATGCGTCGCGAGGCATTGTCGGCAATGCGTCTACTCGACGCGTTTCGCCCACGCCTGGTCGGTGATGTCCTGTCGGGGCTGGCCAATGCCCACTCCGATATCCAGCTGCACGTCTTCGCCGAGCATTCCGAGACGTTCGATCTGTTTCTCGACCGTCAGGGCATCCCGTTCGAGATCGTGGAACGACGCTATCGCTTCGCCGAGGGGTACCGCTTCTATCCGGCTTTCCGGTTCGTGGCCGGCTCGCATCGTTTCGAGGCCACGCTGTTTCCGGAAAACGCGATCCGGGAAGCGCCGCGCAGCCTGGTCGATGGGGCGCCGATGGCGCGTGCCAACGCCGAGCGCGTCGCCCGGCTCGTCACCGATGCCGAGCTGGAGAGAAAACTGGCCGATCTATAGGACGTGCCGTCCGGAAACAGGCAGGCGCATCGCCCCACCAGCGGCGCCGTGCTGCCACGACAGGCATACGCCGGTGACGGAGCCGATGCTGTGCTGATAGATCAAGACACGAGCGGCCGAGCCGGCCCGGCCGGCGAGTCGCGCGGTGGCGGCTCGTGACGCATTCGGGCCGATCGTGATACACCGACAGGCATGAACCTTTGAGCCGGAGACACGCCAATGAAGAATTTCGACACGATCCTGCTGGCGTACGACGGGAGCGAGGAAGGCCGGGTGGCGCTTCGGCGCAGTCTGCCCTTGTTACATGCCGGCGAGGTAACGACCCATCTATTGGCGGTCGTGCCCTTGACCGGCGCCGTGGCAGCCGCTGAAGGGTTCTATACCGAAAGCATGTATCAATCCGAGCGCGAGCGGGTCGAGCGGATCCTGGCCGAGGGTGTGGCGATGCTGGAAGCCCAGGGCGTTGCGGCCGAGGGCGTGATCCGCGTCGGTGAACCGGCTCATCAGATCGCAAAGTTCGCGGCCGAGCACGCGATCGATCTGGTCGTGGTAGGCCATTCCAAGCGCGGTGTGCTGTCACGCTGGTGGCAGGGATCGGTCGGCGCGTCGTTGCTCGATCGATTGGATTGCAGCCTGCTGATCGCTCAGGACCCGGGCAGCGAACCGCCCGAGGCCTGAGCGGCCTCGAGCCGGCGTGATCTATTTGGCCAGATAGCCCTGCCAGTCGTGTTCGACGTCGCCGTAGGCGATGAACCAGTCGTTGAGCAGGCTGTCGGTCTCGTTGTAGCGCAACGGTCGGCCGCGCGTATCGGTGACTTGGCCGCCTGCGGCCTTGAGTACGGCATGGCCGGCGGCCGTGTCCCATTCGCTCGTTGGCCCGAGGCGCGGATAGAAATCGGCGCCGTGCTCGGCGATGATGCAGAACTTCAGCGACGAGCCCATGGAAACGGGTTCGAAATCGGGCATGCGCGAGAGCAGTTGATCGATGCTGTCCGACCGGTGCGAGCGTGAGACCAGAACGCGTGGTCTGTCGTGATGCGCGGCGCCGACCTGAATCGGCGTGCGCTCGCCGTCGCCAATCTGCTTGAACGCGCCGAGTTCGTTGCCCCCGGCCCACAGGGTATCGAGCGCCGGGGCATAGACGACGCCGAGCACTGGACGTCCGTCCCGGATGAGGGCGATGTTGATCGTGAACTGATCGTTCTTGTTCACGAACTCGCGCGTGCCGTCGAGTGGGTCGACCAGCCAGTATTCGCGCCACTCGGAGCGGGTGTCGTAATCGATTGCCGCGCCTTCCTCGGACAGCTGAGGCATGTCCGGAAAGGCTGCTTCCAGGCGCTGTGCGATGACGCGGTGAGCGGCCAGGTCGGCCTGGGTCAGCGGGCTGTCGTCCTTTTTGGTTTCGACATCGAATTCGCTGTGATAGATCGGCAGCGTCTGCGCCCCGGCTTCCATGGCGATGCGACAGACGGTGTCGAGCAATTCGTGGCTGATTTCCATGAGACCCACGCGGCTTGCACTAAAAGACCGCATCATACTGATGTGGTCGACACGAACAAGCGTTGTCGTTGTGCGTCTCAGCGAGAGCCGCGCGGCTTGCCGTTGCCGCGGCGCGGGCGGCCTCGGCCGCCGCCAGCGCGGCGTCGACGCGGGGCGGCGCGGACGTAGTCATCGACGAGCAGATTGTCGGGCGGCATCTCCGCGGCGATCTTGTGCTCGATGTAGGCTTCGATATCCGGCAGCGAGTAGACATATTCCTCGCAGGCGAAGGAAATCGCATGCCCCGTGTTGCCGGCCCGGGCGGTCCGACCGATGCGATGCACGTAATCCTGGGCATCCTGTGGCAGATCGTAATTGATCACATGGCTGACGTCGGGAATGTGCAGCCCGCGTGCCGCGACATCGGTGGCGACCAGGATCGGCAGTGCGCCGTTCTTGAAATCGGCGAGCAGACGCAGCCGCTTGTTCTGGGCGACGTCCCCCGAGAGCGTAGCCGCGGAGAAACCGTTGGCATTGAGCGTGTCCTCGAGATGCTCGGCCACGCGTTTGGTGTTGATGAAGACCAGTGTGCGGGCCTGCTCGAGCTCGCGCAGCAGGCCGATGAGAAGACCGGTCTTGTCGTCCTTGGAGACGTGATAGAGCTTCTGCGCGATGGCCTCGATATTGACCGTATCAACATCGGTGCGTACCAGCTCGGGCGCATTCATGTGTTCGTAGGCCAGTTCAAGCACTCGATGCGACAGCGTTGCCGAGAACAGCAGGTTCTGGCGCGCCGTGGCCGGCGGCATCTTGCGAAACAGATAGCGCACGTCGTCGATGAAGCCGAGGTCGAACATACGGTCGGCTTCGTCGAGTACCGCCACCTCGATCGCCTTGAGCGTATAGACCTTCTGTTTGTAGTAGTCGATCAGGCGGCCGGGCGTGCCGATGAGCACATCGACACCGGCAGCCAGCGCTTCGCGCTGCGATTCATAGCCGGTCCCGCCGTAACAGACCACGCACTTGAGGCCGGTTCGTGAAGCCAGGGGCAGAGCGTCCTGATAGATCTGATCGGCGAGTTCGCGTGTCGGGGCCAGAATGAGCGCCCGGGGTTGTGCGGCGCCGGAGGGCGCCCGTTCGCTCGGCGCCGCGGACTGTCGCAGCAGCCGATCGAGCGTGGCCAGCAGGAAGGCCGCGGTCTTGCCCGTGCCCGTGTTCGCCTGGCCGGCGATATCGCGACCGGCGAGCGCAAGCGGCAATGTGTCGGCCTGGATCGGCGTGGCGTGCGAGAAACCGCGCTCGCGTAACCCGTCGGCAATCGATTCATGCAGCCCCAGCGCGTCGAGGCGTACCTCGGTGAGCAGATTGTTGCCGGGCTCGGTGACCTCGACGGCGTTGGGATCTGCAGCGTGCGCATCGGTCATGGTCTGTCATCCTCGAATCGATCAATGAACCGGGCAGGGTCTCGCGGCGGTCTTGCAAGCCGCCCGTGTGTCTCGGTCGTCAAGCTGCATCGGCCGGCGGGCAGGGCTTGTCGTCACGGCGTGCTCGCCTGTCTCCGGTGCACCTGGCAGACGATCGGACGATGAAATCGCCCGATCGTCGAAATCAGGGCTTGAAAAAACGCCTCAGATAGGCTCCAATGTTGCGAAAGACCACTTGCGCGATACGCGCGGTCAGTCTTTTCGCATTTTCGGGCCTTTCGTCCGGCGCTCGTTTCTGCAATCCGCACTATAACAGCTAGATGCCGCGCCGACGCGTATGCGGGCGGTGGCCATGCTTGCAAATGACTCCCATGCCCTCAGGTACCGCCCTTAGGCAGGTGGCCGGTTCGCCACGAATGGCGCCAGGCATCTTCAATACAGTCCCATACGCCAATTGAGGACGTTCACATGAGTGAAAATATCGTCAAGGTCTCTGACGACAGCTTCGAGGCCGACGTGCTGTCGGCCAGTGGTCCCGTACTCGTCGACTACTGGGCCGAATGGTGCGGCCCGTGCAAGCAGATCGCACCGATGCTCGACGAGATCGCCGATGAATACGATGGCAAGCTGACGATTGCCAAGCTCAACGTCGACGACAATCCGGAGACACCCCCGCGTTACGGCATTCGAGGGATTCCGACCCTGATGCTGTTCAACAACGGCGAAGTCGCCGGCACCAAGGTCGGCGCGGTGTCCAAGGGACAGTTGACCGAGTTCATCGATCAACACATCTAGTCCGTTCGCGGCACCGCTGATAGCGGCGGTGCCGTCTGCCCTTCCTTTCTTATCGCCGCGACTCGCTGTAGGTGGCGGTATCCCGATCAAGCGTGTATAGCCGTGTCCGAAGAAACCGTTGAAGATCGCCAGTCGCAGGATTCGAATAACAACAATTCGAATAACAATAGCGCCGGGGGTGGCAACAACAACGGCGGTGCCAACAACAACCGCCGCGGCCGCCGTCGCAAGAACAACAACAGTGGTGGCAATAACAACAACAATAATAATAAGAAGGGCAACGGCGGCAACCGCAATCGCGGCGGCAACAAGGGCCCGAACAATCCGCCGAACGAAGACATCGACGAGGCCGAATTCGAGGCCTATGCCGGTGTCGCCGGCGATGGCCCGATCCTGAACCTGACCGAGCTCAAGCGTAAGACCGCGGCCGAGCTCATGGACATGGCGCAGGACATGGAGATGGAAAACATCTCCCGCCTGCGCAAGCAGGACCTGATCTTCGCCATGCTCAAGGCGCACGCCAAATCCGGCGAGCGCATCTATGGCGACGGGGTGCTGGAAATTCTGTCCGACGGATTCGGTTTCCTGCGCTCGAACGAATCCTCCTACATGGCCGGCCCGGACGACATCTACGTCTCGCCGAGCCAGATCCGTCGCTTTGCACTGCGCACGGGCGACAACATCCGGGGCCGTATCCGGCCGCCGAAGGAATCCGAGCGGTACTTTGCGCTGCTCAAGGTCGACGATATCAACGAGGATCCGCCCGAGAAGTCCAAGGGCAAGGTCCTGTTCGAGAACCTGACGCCGCTGTTCCCGACGGAGCGGCTGCAGATGGAGATCGGCAACGGTTCGACCGAGGACATCACGGCCCGCACGATTGATCTGGTCGCGCCGTTCGGCAAGGGGCAGCGCGGGCTGATCGTCTCGCCGCCCAAGGCCGGCAAGACGATGATGATGCAGAACATCGCGCAGTCGATCGCCTACAACCATCCGGACTGTCATCTGATCGTGCTGCTCATCGACGAGCGGCCCGAGGAAGTCACCGAGATGGAGCGCAGCGTGCGCGGCGAAGTGGTCTCCTCGACCTTCGATGAGCCGGCGGCTCGTCATGTGCAGGTCGCCGACATGGTCATCGAGAAAGCCAAGCGACTGGTCGAGCACAAGAAGGATGTGGTCGTTCTTCTCGATTCGATCACCCGTCTGGCGCGGGCCTACAACACCGTTGCGCCGTCCTCGGGCAAGGTCCTGACCGGTGGTGTGGATGCCAATGCGCTGCAGAAGCCCAAGCGGTTCTTCGGTGCCGCACGCAACGTCGAGGAAGGCGGCAGCCTGACGATCATGGCCACCGCGCTCATCGAGACCGGTTCCAAGATGGACGAGGTCATCTACGAAGAGTTCAAGGGCACCGGCAACATGGAGGTGCACCTGGATCGTCGCATCGCCGAGAAACGTGTCTACCCGGCGATTCACGTCAACCGGTCCGGTACCCGTCGCGAAGAGAAAATGGTGCCGCAGGACGAACTGCAGCGCATGTGGGTGCTGCGCAAGCTCCTGCACGGCATGGACGACCTGGCAGCCATGGAACTGCTCATCGACCGGATGAAGCAGACCAAGACCAACGCCGAGTTCTTCGAGTCGATGAAACGCTGATCGTGCCGGTCGCGCACCGGCGACAAGAAAAGGGCCGCGATCGCGGCCCTTTTTTATGCGCGCTATCAGCGTATCAGCCGGCCATCACTGGTCCGCGCCGTTGCTGCCGCCCCCGTTCTAGGGGCTGTTAACACTTCGCACGTGACCGCGTTGCCGCCCAAAAACCGGCCAGGCAAGACGCATGGCGCCGGCCCTGGTCATGCAAAGGTCAAGCCGTGCAACGCCGCAGGGCGCGATTTGCGGCCCAACCCACAGGGACAAGTGCCCAAGATCAAAAACACGACGGCAATCCAGCGCTCCAGCCCGCTGGCGCAGCATGACTGCCCGGCGCGTGCGACGCCTCGTCTTGCCGCCCATCGTCAATTTCAGGGCGCACTTGGCGCGGACTCGCACGAAACCTCAACAGGCCCTAGCCCGATTGGCCGCTGCCGCCGGCGGATTGATTGTCGTTCGAACTCTGCTCGCCGCCGTTCGAGGGACCGGCCACGCCTGGCTTGGCAGTCGATGCCGGCACGTGACTCGGTTGGTGCGTGGCCGGTTTGACGACCCTGAAACTGGTCATCACGTGATGGCCCTGGTACATCAACGGTTGATCGGCGTCACCGCGGCTGTCGTGATATTCGTACGTGCCGGCCTGGCCCGTATCCTGATGCAGCATTGCGTAGATTCGATCGCCGACAGCCACGGGGGCATTCAGATGCACGGTCGTGTTCTCGTGCATTCCCGAGCTGAGATGTTTCTGGCCGATCGTGCGGGTCGGGTCCATCTGGCCGTGGCCATTGCCAGGATGCAGCACAACCCAGCCGGCCTCGGGTATCTGCAGCTGACTGAACAGCACGGTGTCCTGTTTGATCGCCTGGTCGGCCGCGGCAACACGCGGCGTCGGCGCTGTCGTCGATTCGGTTGGTTGGGGGCTGGTATCGGATGTGCTCATCGCCTGGCTGTTGGTCGGGGCGGCGCCGCCGTTATCGGAGGCCGCCATCGCCGATGTCGAACCGACGACGAGCAGGGCCGCGGCGCCCAGCGCGCGCCCGGTGTTGTAACGAGAGATCAAGGCCATCAGGTCGCTCCATTCACGCGGTCGCCGGGCTCGCAGTGCCAGCGACCGATCATGCTCGAATATATTGACGGTCGATGGTACCGCAGGCGTGACGATGGGCGGGGTCTGGAGCGCGACTCGTATCGCCCGGGGCAGCGCCGGGCGACTGGAGGGTTCCCGCGCTGGCTCAGTTGCGCGTTGCCGAAGGCAGCGAGGCCGACAGCGGGGGGGCCATGTCGGCGGCCACTGCCTGCCAGCCCTGCGACAGGCTCGAGACCAGGGCCGGATAGCCGTCGCTGGCCAACGGGATGGTGCGATCGAAATTGTCACGGCGTACGAGCTGGCCGTCCGGGGCGGTCAGCTGCCACTGGCCCGCAATGTGAGCATTGCCGTCCTGGCTGCCGTAAAAGCGATCGATACGTGTCTGCAGCTGGTACAGGCCGTGCTGATTACTGGTGGCCCGGCGGACGTTGATCCGGTTCAGGCGTCGGCTCAGTACGTTGTAGAGCGTATCCGTGAGCTGGCCGGCCAAGGGGGCGGCCCAGCGATTGTTGTTGGCAACCACGACCCGATGCGGCGCGGTCTGATACACGATGCCGCCCTGGTTCAAATAGGACGCGGTGACAACGGGGGCGACCATCAGCGACGGCGAGCCGGGGCGAGTGCCGCCGGCGGCCGGCGTCGGGCCGCTGTCGAGTACGAACAATGACGGTGAGCTGTCGCCGGATGTGGCACATCCGGCGAGCAGGGCGAGGCAGACGAGCAGCAGGCCGAAGACGATCGGACGCGAGGCATGATGGGTCATGGCTTGGCTCTGGGCACGGGATCCTTGCCGTCGGGGCGGCCGAAGACCAGTGAATTCGGATGATCACGCAGTGTGCGTGTCAACGGGGCGGCATCGTCGAGTACCTGGTTGAGTCGTTGCAGGGTCTCGTTGAGCTGCTGATACGCCGGCGCGCCCTGCTGGAAGTTGTCCAGCGTCTGCTGCAGTTTGTCGAGCGTGTCGTTGATCTGGCCCGGAAGCTGACGTGTGCCCGGCTCGTCCAGCAGGCCGTTGACCTTGTTCGTGGTCTGATGGAGCGCCGAAATGGTGGCGTTGGCTTGCGAAATGCTGTGCTTGAGCTGACGCACGATCGGGCCGACGTCGATCTGGTTGAGTTTGTCCATCAGGTCGGAGAGCTGCTGCTGGATGCTCGTGATCTGGCTGGGCTCGCTGGGGAAGATGGTATAGCCGCCCAGCGTCTGCTGCTGGTACGAATCGGCATGCTTGTCGAAGCTGAGATCGATGAACATCGAACCGGTGAGCAGGTTCGATGATTTGATCGTGGCGCGCAGGCCGTTCTTGAAGAAGCGGATCTGATGGGCGCGCCATTCCTTGTCGGTCCAGTTCGCCCAAGCCAGGCCTCGGCGTTGCGGCTCGATCGCGATCAGGACCGGAATCCGGAAACCGGAGAAACTGGAGAGCGTGTAGTCGCTCGGGTAGAAGGGTACTTCCTCGACCGTGCCGATGCGCAGGCCGCGATATTCAACCGGCGCCCCGGCGGATAGTCCGCGAATCGAGTCGTTGAGCAGCACCACATACTTGAGCTTGCGCTCGAAACGATCCTGGATGGCGGCATTGCGTGTCTGATAAAGCTTGAAGCGGTCGCCATCGGCGACCGATTTGCCGGCATCCACGCCGTCCGGCAGGCCGAAGGTCACGCCGCCGGCCAGCACGCTCTGCAGAGAGCCGAGCTGCACATCGACACCGTCCGAGCCGAGATGCAGGTCCACGCCGGAGCGCAGCCAGAACTGGGTCGGGCCGGTGATCAGTTCCGAGAAAGGCTTGCGGATGAACACCGTGTAGATTGTCTGGCGTTTCTCGATTGAGAAGTTGCTGGCCTCGATCTGACCGACGTTCTGGCCCTGATAGACGATCGGATCGCCCACGGACAGCGTGTTATCGCCGTCGTTGACGAGCTTGACCGTCACGCCCGGCTGGTTGGTCGACAGAGGCGGCGGATTGTCGCGGACCTTGAAATGACGCTTGTCGCCGGGCTTCTGACTCGGGCGCAGCTGCAGGTACGCCCCGGACAGAATCGTGTTGAGACCGGAGATGCCCTGTGGGCCCACGCGCGGTTTGACGACCCAGAACTTGGTATCCGGCCCGAGTAGCTTGGCCGTGTCCGGATTCATCTGCACCGTGAGGACGGCGCCGTTGTAGTCGTCGGCCAGTTCGATCTGACTCACCTGGCCGACGTCCACGCTGCGAACCTTGAGTTTCGTGCTGCCGGCTTCGATGCCCTCGGCCGTGTCGATGTCCAGCGTGATCACGGGTCCGCGCGACGACAGATTGTCATAGAGCAGCCAGCCGCCGACGAGCACCGCGAATAGCGGGACCAGCCAGACCGGCGAGATGCGCCAGCGTCTTGCCGGGGCGAGACGGGCAGTGTCGGCGGATTCGTTGTCAGACATCGGCACCTCGGGCGCGTGGTGTTCAATCGTACGAAATCCGGCGCCTATCGGGTGCAGCGCGCGGCTGCGCGGTACGCCGGTTCGGCCAGTCTAGGGTAGCGTGGCCCTGTATGCCGCATCATCGTCGCCAATGGCGGCGTGCGGCGCCCCGTGGCTGCGGTTCGGCCTCGGGCAGTCCGGAATGCCGGCCCGGATGGCATCGCGGTCGTCCGCGCTCAACATGTGTTCTGCTCGGGCGTCGAATGCGTCGAATGCGTCGGCCAGAGGAGGCGTGTATCGAAGGTATGGGCGGCAATCATGGTCAATATCACCACCGCCGCGAACGCGACGACGCCGAGCCCGGGCTGGATGGACATCAGGGATCCGGCCTGGACGAGCGTGGCAAGCACGGCCACGACGAATACGTCTATCATCGACCAGCGACCGATCTTCTCCGTGATGCGGAACAGCCGCGTCCGGCCGAGGCTGGCTTCGGCCTGGGGCCGTCGGGTTGCGATACACAGCCAGGCGAGTGCCAGAATCTTGGCGATCGGCACGACGATGCTGGCAAGGAAGATCACGAGTGCGATCGGCCAGTCCCCGTGTGCGGCCAGATGCAGCACGCCGGCTGCGATGGTCTGCGGCTGGGCGGTGCCAAGCTGCACCGTGACCAGCACCGGATATAGATTGGCCGGTATGTAAAGCACCGTCGCGGTGAGCAACAGTGCTGCCGTCATCTGTACGCGATCGATATGCGGCGCCCGTGCCTTCTTGCCGCAGCGCGGGCAGTGTTCGTGCTCGGCGCGTACATAGGGCGTGTCGCAGCCGCCACAGGCAATGAGTGCCTGACTACGCCCGGTTGCCGCGCTCCGGATGTGCGCCGGCAGCGCCGGCCGTGGCACCAGGCGATCCCAGAGTGCGGTCCAGTCGATCAATGTGGTCGTGCGTAGCAGCAGGGCCGAGTAGAGACAGAAGGCCACGAAGCCGCCGTGCATGTGGATATCGGCCAGAGAAATGATCTTGATCAGGCTGACCAGTACGCCGACGATGAACACGTCGGACATCATCCACGGTTCGATCGGCCGCATCACACGGGCCAGTGCTATCCGCCTGGGCAGGGCAAGGCGCCACTGCGCGGCGATGGCGATATAGGCCAGGCTGGCCAGATAGATGCCGGGAAAGACCACGGTGGTGGCCATGAGCAGGGCCGCGATCAGTCCGTAATCATCGGCCGAAAGCGCGTGCACCGTATCGATGAAACTCATCACGTGGCCGACGCCACGCGTGGAGAAACCGAGAAAGGGAAAGACGAAGACCAGCGCCAGGACGATCAGGGTCGCGAGCGCCCATGCCAGCGGCTGCTGTGTATCGCGCTGTGCGGCACCGGTCAGATGATGATGACAGCGTGGGCACTCGGCGCGCTGGCCGAGCGCACGATGCGGGAGTGCGACCACCCAGTCGCACTCCCGACAGACGACCAGGCGTTGCCGCCGGTCGTCTCGGTCGGCATCAGCGTTTGTCGATATCGACGTAGTCACGCAGATCGTAGCCGGTATAAACCTGGCGCGGCCGCGCGATGCGCATCTTCGGGTCGCCCATCATCTCGCACCAGTGCGAGGCCCAGCCCACCGTGCGGGCGATCGCGAACATCGGGGTGAACATATTCACCGGGATGCCCAGGGCCTGGTAGATGATGCCGGAATAGAAGTCGACGTTCGGATAGAGCTTGCGCTCGACGAAGTACTCGTCTTCCAGCGCCACGCGCTCGAGTTCCAGGGCCAGCTCGAACAACTTGTTGTTCTGCATGTTGTAGTGCTCGAGCACCTGGTGACAGTAGCCGCGTATGACCTTGGCCCGCGGGTCGAAGTTCTTGTAGACCCGGTGACCGAAGCCCATCAGCTTGAACGGATCGTTCTTGTCCTTGGCCTTGTCCAGGTACTTGGGTACCTGGGAGGCATCGCCGATTTCGGCCAGCATGTTGAGCACGGCCTCATTGGCGCCGCCGTGGGCCGGGCCCCAGAGGGCAGCGATGCCGGTCGAGATCGCGGCGTACGGGTTGGCACCCGTCGAGCCGGCCATGCGCACCGTCGAGGTCGAGGCGTTCTGTTCGTGATCGGCATGCAGGATGAACAGCACGTCGAGCGCCTTGGCAGCGACCGGGTCGACCTCGTATTCCTCGGCCGGGACTGCGAACATCATGCGCAGCAGGTTCGAGGTGTAGTCGAGCTGGTTCTTCGGCCCGATCTTGGGCTGGCCGACGCTGTGCTTGTAGGCGGCAGCGGCGATGGTCGGCATCTTGGCGATCATGCGGTGCGCAAAGATCTTGCGATGCTCGGGATCCCGCACGTCGGTCTTGTCGTGATAGAAGGCCGACAGCGATCCGACGATGCCGGTGAGCACGGCCATCGGGTGCGCGTCGTAATGGAAGCCGTCGTAGAACTTGACCAGCGATTCGTTGAGCATCGTGTGATGCGTGATCGCATCACGGAACTCGTCCATCTCGGTCTTGTTCGGCAGCTCGCCGTTGAGCAGCAGGTAGCAGACCTCAAGATAGCTCGACTGCTCGGCCAGCTGTTCGACCGAATAGCCGCGGTACATCAGCTTGCCGGCTTCGCCGTCGATGAAAGTGATGTCGGAATCACAGCTGCAGGTGGCGGTGAAGGCCGGGTCGTACGTGAATACACCCTGCGTGCCCGCCAATCCGCGAACGTCGACCGCCGGCGTGCCGAGCGTGCCTTCCACGAGATCGAGCTCGCTCGACGTGTTGCCGTCGCTGATTTGATAGGTCTTGGCCATAGTGCATTCTCCCGAAGGTTGCCGCCGCAAGGCTGTTACTGATCGTCGATATCGATCGCCGGTTGCGGGTAGTGCGAAGGGTAGTCTGTGCGCGCCACACCGGTTTCGATCGCGGCCGCGGCAATCGCGGGCGGGACGAAATCGATCAGGCGCGGATCAAAGGGGCTGGGGATGATGTAGTCCGGGCCGAACGACATCTCGTCCCGGTCATGGGCCTCGAGCACCGTGCGCGGCACCGGTCGACGGGCCAGTTCGCTCATCGCACGCGCTGCGGCCACGCACATCGGCATGTTGATGCGGGCCGCGCGCACGTCGAGCGCGCCGCGAAAGATATAGGGAAAGCCCAGCACATTATTGATCTGGTTCGGGTAATCGGAGCGCCCCGTGGCCATGATCAGGTCATCGCGCACGCGCTTGGCGTCTTCGGGCGTGATCTCCGGATTGGGATTGGACAGGGCAAAGACCACCGGCCGGGCCGGCATCGAGGCGATCTGTTCCTTGGAGACGGTATCGGGTCCGGACAGGCCGACGAACACATCGGCCACGGCCATGGCGTCGTCCACGGTGCGTTTGTCGGTGCGCGTGGCGAACTTGGCCTTGTATTTCGACAGGTCGTCGCGCTCGTCGTGGATGACGCCGCGGCTGTCGCACATGTAGATGTTCTCGCGGGTAACGCCCATCTCGATCAGCAGATCCATCGAGGCGATGGCCGCGGCGCCGGCACCCATGCACACGATCTTGGCATCGGCGATCTGCTTGTCCTGCAACTCCAGGGCATTGATCAGGCCGGCCGCCACGATGATGGCCGTGCCGTGCTGATCGTCGTGGAAGACCGGAATATCCAGGCGTTCGACGAGCGCGTTCTCGATCTCGAAGCACGCCGGCGCGGCGATGTCTTCGAGATTGATGCCGCCGAAGGTCGGCGCGATCCGGGTGACCGTCTCGATCATGGCCTCGACGGTATCGGCATCGACTTCGATATCGAAGACATCGATATCGGCGAATTTCTTGAACAGAACGGCCTTGCCTTCCATGACCGGCTTGCTGGCCAGTGCGCCGGTATTGCCGAGGCCGAGCACGGCTGTGCCGTTGGAGATGACGGCCACGAGATTGCCTTTCGACGTATAGCGATAGGCATCGCTCGGGTTGTCGCGAATGGCCTTGACCGGTTCGGCCACACCGGGCGTGTAGGCCAGCGACAACTCGCCGTAGGTCGAAAACGGTTTGGTCACGGAAATGCCGAGTTTCCCCGGCTTCGGACGTTCGTGATAGTCCAGGGCTTCTTGTCTACGCGAATATTCGGCCATGGCATCCGTGCCGTTGCAGCCGGTCCATCCGTGGTGACGGATCGACGGCGACGAAATAAATGACGGACGAGTATAGACGGCCGTTCCGGTGGTCGCCAGCCTCGCAAAAAACGTCTTTTCCGATGCCGATCTCAGCCATTTTCGGGCCGTGCATCGACGTGAGCGAGCGCGCCGTCGGGGTCGACGTCGATATCGAGCACGATCGGCTGACAGCACACGAAACAGTCCTCGACATAGGATTGCCGGCCGGCGGTCGTGTCGACGACGATCGTGATGGTCTCGCCGCAGTAGGGGCAGGCGACGCTCGGTTCGTCGATCATCAGGCCAAATCCGACAGAATCGAGTCCAGAAGATACCAGCCACGCGGGCTGGCACGCACACCGATCTCGTCGCAGACGACGAGCCCGTCTTCGATCGCCGGCGCCAGATGCGCCTGCAGATCGGCCCAAAGCAAACCGGTGCGCGATTCGTAATCAGTACGGCTCAGGCCCTCACGCAGCCGCAGGCCGTTGAGCAGCGCCTCGAAGCGGGCATCATCCGTCGATAGAAACCGGGTCTCGACGACGGCCTGCGGTGTGCCGGCACTGTGCATGTAACCGGCCGGCCAGCGCTGGCGTGCCGTGCGCGCGATACGGCCGTCGAGGCCCGTGCATTTCGCGTGGGCGCCGGCACCGATCGCCAGATAATCCCCGAACCGCCAATAGTGCCGGTTATGCCGACAGACATGATTCCGCCCCCAGGCCGAGACTTCGTACTGGGTATAGCCGGCCGCGTCCAGTCGCTCGGCGGCGGCCTCATACAGGTCGATTATGGTGTCCTCGTCCGGACGATCGGGCGGATGCCGGGCAAAGGGCGTCCCCGGTTCGAGCGTGAGCTGGTAGTAGGAGATATGCCCAGGGTCGATTGCCAGCAGCGTGTCGATATCGGCCAGCCCGCCGGCCAGATCCTGGCCCGGCAGGCCGAACATCAGATCACAGTTGAGCTGATCGATGCCGGCGCTGCGCACGGCATCGATCGCCGTCAAGGCCTCGGCGCGGCCATGGATACGTCCCAGCCGGCTCAGGCAGGCCGTATCGAAACTCTGGATCCCGAGCGAGACCCGGTTGATGCCGACCGCGGCCAGGTCAACGAAACGACCGTATTCGGTCGTGCCCGGATTGGCCTCCAGCGTGATCTCGCAATCGGCCGCCAGCCCGGGCCCGGCATCGAGCGCGGCCAGGATCTCGCCGATGGCCGCTGCCGAGAACAGGCTCGGTGTCCCGCCGCCGATGAATACGCTGGTGATCGGGCGGTCCTCGGCGGTGGCCGTGAATCGCCAGTCGGCCAGCAAGGCGTCGACGTATGCGCGCTCCGGTAGAACGCGCGGTGCCCGGTGCGAGTTGAAATCGCAGTACGGACACTTGGCCACGCACCAGGGCAGATGGACATAGACCGCCAGCCCGGCGGCCTGACGATCCGCGCGGGCGACACGCGGCTGTCTATCAGCGGTCGCGTCGCTCACGCAGCGCTTCGACGAGTCGGCTCATGGCCCGGCCACGATGACTGATCGTGTTCTTTCGGGCAGGGGCGAGTTCGGCGGCCGAGGCCTGTTCGCTATCCACCCAGAACAGCGGATCGTAGCCGAATCCGCCGGTGCCGCGCCCCCGGGTGAGAATACGGCCGCGCCAGACCCCGTGCGCGACGATCGGCGCCGGGTCGGCCGGCGAGCGGACCGAGACCAGACAACAATGAAAGGCGGCGCCGCGATCGGCCGCGGCCACGCCGTCGAGTTCGGTCAGGAGTTTGGCGTTGTTGGCCTCGTCATCGCCATGCGTGCCGGCATACCGGGCAGAAAAGATACCGGGCGCTCCGTCGAGCCAGTCGACCGCCAGGCCCGAGTCGTCCGCGATCGCCGGCAGGCCGGTCTGCGACGCGGCATGACGGGCCTTGATGAGGGCGTTGTCGAGGAAGGCGATGCCGTCCTCGACCGCATCATCGACGTCGAAATCCCGCTGGGAGACCGGGGTGATCGCCAGCCCGTCGAGCAGGGCTTCGAGTTCGGCGATCTTGCCGGCATTGGAAGAGGCAACGACCCATTTTTCGTGCATGGCGCTATGGCGTGTTGAGGTTTCGTGAGAGTCCGCGCCAAGCGCTGTTTTGCGACAAGACGAGGCGTAGTGTGCGCCTTGCAGCCATTCTGCACCAGCGGGCTACAACGCTGGATTGACGTAAAACAGCGCTTGTCCCTTTGGGTTGGGCCGCAAATCGCGCCCGGCGGCGTTGCGAGCCTTGATCGTGGCACACCACGATACGGCGACTCGCGTCTTGCCGGACACACTGCGGTCTCTCGACGAAAAGGCGCTCGAACGAAACCTCAACACGCCCTAGTCCTCGGCAAGTGCGCTGCGTTGCAGGCCGATCAGCTCGCCGATGCCTTTCTCGGCATGGCCGAGCAGGGCATCGAGTTCGCTGCGGGCAAACGCATGGCCTTCGGCGGTTCCCTGGATCTCGATGAAGCCGCCGGCTTCGTTCATCACCACGTTCATGTCGGTCTCGGCCTGGCTGTCCTCGGCATAGTCGAGGTCGAGTACCGGCATGCCGTCGTAGATGCCGACCGAGACCGCGGCGAGCTGGCCGTGGACCGGGCTGTTCTTGAGTTTGCCGTCGGCCACGAGCCGGTTCATGGCATCGACGAGCGCGACATAGCCGCCGGTGATGGCCGCCGTGCGCGTCCCGCCATCGGCCTGGATGACATCACAGTCGATGGTCACCGAACGGGCACCGAGCGCTTTCAGATCCATCACCGCCCGCAGGCTGCGTCCGATCAGTCGCTGGATCTCGACCGTGCGCCCGCCCTGCTTGCCGCGCGCTGCTTCGCGGGCGCTGCGAGTGCCGGTCGCGCCCGGCAGCATGCCGTACTCCGCGGTCAGCCAGCCCGAGTCGCGACCGCGCAGCCACGGCGGCACCCGCTCTTCCACGCTCGCGGTACAGATCACGCGGGTATCGCCGAATGACACGAGGACGGAACCGGCGGCATGTCGCGTGAAATGGCGTTCCAGAGAAACGGCGCGTAGCTGGTCGGCGGCGCGGCCGCTGGGGCGTTGGGTCATGAACGGTCTGTCGATACGAAAATGATCTGCGATTGTACCAGTGCCGTACACATGGCCCGGGGCATCGATGCCGTGCGACGCACGGCATCTGGACCGGTATGCGATACTTCGCCGGCCATTGCACCATGCCGCGCGATGCGACGGCTCTATCTTCTATGATTCGCAGCATGACCGGTTTCGCCCGGCGTGAGGTCAGTGCCGACTGGGGCGCGCTCACTTGGGAAATCAAAAGCGTCAATCATCGTTATCTGGAAGTCGCCACGCGTCTGCCCGAGAGTCTGCGCGCGCTCGAGCCGAAGATCCGCGAAGCCGTCGCCCGGCGCGTGGCTCGGGGCAAGGTCGAGGTATCGGCCCGTCTGGCGCTGGCCACATCGCATCAGGCCATCGCTGTCGACAGCGAGCGGCTCGGCGCCTTGTCCGAAGCGTTGGATCATGTGCGCAGCCAGGTCATCGACTGTCGCGCGCCGGACGCGCTGGCGCTTCTGAACTTCCCCGGCGTACAGCAGCAGGTCGAGCCGGACGTGCAAAGGCTTCAGGCCGATGCCATGACGGCCCTCGACGGCGCGGTCGACGCGCTCGCCGACATGCGCGCATCCGAGGGGCAGCGTCTGGCCGAGATGCTGTCGAACCGGGCGAGTGCCATCGCCGAGCATGCACGCCTCGTGGGCGATCGTATTCCGGAAGTACGCGCCGAGCTCGCCGAGAAATGGCGGGCCCGGCTGGCCGAGCTCGATCTGGAGGCCGATCCCGCGCGGCTGGAATCGGAACTGGTCATCGCGGCCCAGCGCATGGACGTGGCCGAAGAGGTCGATCGGCTCCAGAGCCATGTCGCTGCACTCGACGAGGCGCTGGGCCGCGAGGAGCCGGTCGGCCGGCGGCTGGATTTCCTGATGCAGGAGTTCAATCGCGAAGCCAATACCATCGGTTCCAAATCGGCCGACAGCCAGGTCAGCGCGGCGGCCGTCGAAATGAAAGTGCTCATCGAACAGATGCGCGAACAGGTCCAGAACATCGAGTGATGCCCGTGTCCGATTCAGCCAGCGGCCGTCGTGGCCGGCTTTATGTCATCTCCGCGCCGTCGGGCGGCGGCAAGACCAGCTTGACGCGTGCTCTGATCGCGCGTCTGGCCGAGCAGGACCGTATCGCGCGTTTCTCGGTCTCGTACACGACACGCGCCGCGCGTGAGGGGGAGGTCGACGGCGTGGATTATCACTTCGTCGGCTTCGACGATTTCGAGAGGATGATTGCGCAGGATGCGTTTCTCGAACATGCGCGCGTGTTCGATCGCTACTACGGCACCTCGGCGGCCGAGACCGAGCGATGCCTGGCCGCCGGCCAGGACGTCATTCTGGATATCGACTGGCAGGGCGCGGCCCAGGTCCGCGAACGGGCGCCCGGGGCAGTGACGATCTTCATTCGGCCGCCGTCGCGCGCCGAGCTCGAACGTCGACTGCGTTCTCGGGCCTCGGATGACGAGGCCGCGATCCGGCGACGTCTGGCCGAGGCCGACGACGAGCTGGCGCGCGCCGACGACTACGACCACCAGATCGTCAACGACGAGTTCGGCCGGGCTCTGGATGCGCTCGAGGCGCTCTTCCAACAAACCGCCTGAGGCGCCGGCCGGGCTGGCTGTCGCCGGTGCGAGCGGTTACACTATGCGATTGCGCTGATTTATGAGGTGAAGTGTCATGGCGCGCGTGACCGTCGAAGATTGTCTCGATCATGTATCCAACAAGTTCGAATTGGCGACGATCGCTTCGAAGCGAGCGCGTCAACTGGCGCGTGGTGCGCCGTCCCAGCTCGAATGGGAGGACGACAAGCCCTCGGTGATGGCGCTGCGCGAAATCGCCGAAGGTTTGGTTTCCAAGGACATCCTGGATGAGCCGGACCTGCCGCCGGTTTCGGCCAGCATGGAAGCGCCGCGTCCGGCCGAGCCGAGCGAAGAGGATTTCCAGGCCGAAGGCGCGCGCAAGAAAGCAGCCGGCGACGAATAGACCGATCGGCTGCGCAGGCCGACCGAAAAGCCGTGGCGAGAGCCGCGGCTTTTTTCGTTGTACCCGGCCCGCGGCCATTGTGGACGTGTATTGCAGGCGCAGGGCGCGACAGCTGACGGTGTTGCGGTCTCGAACGATCGCGAATCGGATGGGCGGGGCGCTCGCCGTCGGCCGTATTTCGCAGTAATCTGGGCGTATGGAAATCGGTGGCTTGACACGACTGCAGAGCAAGATCCGGACATCGCGCATTTCGCGCGAGTACGGCATCGATGCGCTGGCCGAACATCTCGAGGCCTATATGTCGCCCGAGGCGGTCGTGCAGGTACGCGCGGCGCACGCCTACGGCGAGAAACAGCATCGCGGGCAGTTCCGCAAGACCGGCGAGCCCTATATCTATCATCCGCTGGCGGTCGCGCGGATCCTGGCGGACATGCGGCTGGACGCGACCACGCTGATGGCCGCGATTCTGCATGACGTCATCGAGGACACCGACTCGGCCTACGAGGAAGTCGCCCGGATGTTCGGCACCGAGGTCGCACATCTGGTCGAGGGCGTATCCAAGCTGGACAAGGCCCAGTTCCATTCCCGGCAGGAGGCCACGGCAGAATCGTTTCGCAAGCTGATGCTGGCGATGACGCGCGATATCCGCGTCATTCTGGTCAAGCTTGCCGATCGGTTGCACAACATGCGCACGCTCGATGGCATGAGCACGCGCAAGCGTGCCCAGATCGCCCGCGAGACGCTGGAGATCTACGCGCCGATCGCCCGTCGTCTGGGGATCAACAGCATCCGGACCGAGCTGGAGGAGAAAGGCTTCGCCAATCTCTATCCGCGACGCTACGAGGTGCTGCTCAAGGCTAGCCGATCGATCGCCGGGGACCGTCGCAGCCTGTTGCGCGAGATCGAGGAAACGCTTTCGCGTGCGGTCGCGGCCGAAGGGTTGTCCGCGGCAGTACGCGGGCGGCGCAAGAATCTCTACAGCATCTATCGCAAGATGCGCGAAAAGCATCGCCGCTTTCTCGATGTCTTTGACCTGTACGGGGTGCGGATCATCGTCGACTCGGTCGACGAGTGTTATCGCGTACTCGGCATCGTGCATCACTGCTATCGGCCGATCTCGGCCCAGTTCAACGACTACATCGCCAACCCGAAGCTCAACGGCTATCAGTCGCTGCATACCACGGTGATGGCGCGCGGCGGCCTCAAGTTCGAGGTTCAGGTCCGCACGCGCGAGATGGATCAGATCGCCGAATCCGGCATCGCGGCCCATTGGCAGTACAAGCTCGGGGAATCCGTCGGCAAGCTCGGTACGCTCGATGCCGAGGAATGGCTCGGTCATCTGGCCGAGCTGCACGAAGACGAGGGCGACTCGCTCAAGTTCGTCGACAATCTACGCATGGATCTGTTTCCCGACGAGGTCTATGTCTTCACGCCCAAAGGCAAGATCATGCGACTGCCCAAGGGCTCGACCTGCGTGGATTTCGCCTACGCCGTGCATACCGAGCTCGGCAACCGCTGCGTGGCGGCACGGGTCGACGGTCATCTGGCGCCGTTGAACAACCAGCTCGAATCCGGTCAGACGATCGAGATCATCACGGCCAAGCATGCGCGGCCCAACGCGGCCTGGCTGCATTTCCTGCGCACCGGCAAGGCCCGTTCCGGTGTGCGCAACTATCTCAAGCATCAGCGTGACGACAAGGCCCGGGAGCTGGGCGAACGGCTGCTCGAAAAATCGCTGTCCGATCTCGGGCTGTCACTGCGGCGGTTGTCGCGCTCGGAAATCGAGCGCGGCCTGGTCGAGATGGGCGAGGCCAGTCTGCCGGCGCTCTATTCGGCCATCGGCCTCGGTCGTCGGTTGGCGCCGCTCGTGGCTCGACATTTCCTGGCCGGCGATTCGCCGGTGGCCGAGGGCACCCAGGCCAAGCCGCTGGCGGTGCAGGGCACCGAAGGGTTGGTGGTGGAATTCGCCAAGTGCTGTCATCCGGTGCCGGGCGATGCCATTCACGGTCAGGCCAGCGTGGGGCGCGGGATCGTCGTGCATCGCACCGGCTGTGCCTATTCGGCACGACGCTCGGCCTCCAATGATCGAGTCGAGCTGACCTGGGCCGACAATGTCTCGGGCGAATATGAAGTCGAGCTGCGCATCACCGCTGCCAACCAGCGTGGACTGCTGGCCAGCCTGGCGGCGCGTTTCGCCGATGCGGATGCGAGTATCGAGAACGTGAATTTCCCCGAGCGGGGCGGGGCGTTGCTGACGATTCGTTTTCTCATCAGCGTGCGCGATCGTCATCATCTGGCCCACGTTATCCGTCGCATCCGGCGGATTCCCGAAGTCGAGAGCATCGAGCGCAGCTGATCCCGGGCTCGCGGCGCTGGGCCTCGAACGGACGCTGTGTAAAAATACAGCGTCTTTCCAACGGAGTCTTTCATGTCGCAGGATCAGCGCGAAATCATCCACAGCGATGCCGCGCCCTCGGCCATCGGGCCGTATTCACAGGCGGTCAAGATCGGCAATACCGTATATGTCTCCGGCCAGATTCCGCTGGACCCGGACACCGGTGAGCTGATCGCCGGCGACTTCAAGGCCCAGGTCGAGCGTGTGTTCGACAATCTGGCCGCGGTGGCCGCGGCCGCCGGTGCCTCGCCGGCACATGCCGTGCGCGTCGGTCTCTATCTGACCGATATGAGCCAGTTCGGCATCGTCAACGAGGTCATGGCCTCGCGTTTCGATGCGCCGTATCCCGCGCGAGCGGCGATCGGTGTCGCGGCTCTGCCCAAGAATGCCGCCGTCGAGGCCGATGCCATCCTCGTCATCGACTAGCCGTGCTCCGACCGCGTCACTGACGGCCGATGCGCCTGTCCGCGGGCTGAGCGGCGTCGGGCCGAAGCTGGTCGAGCGACTCGAAGGCCTGGGGATCCGGTCGGTCGGTGATGTCTTGTTGCATCGGCCGATCCGCTACGAGGACCGCAGCCGCATCACGCCGGTCGCCGAGCTCCTGCCGGGGCAGGCGGCGCTGGCCGTCGTGCGTATCGAGCATGCCGAGGTCCGCATGGGCCAACGACGCAGCCTGCGGGTCTCGGCGCGCGACGGCGACGATTGGCTGGCCCTGCGTTTCTTCCACTTCGGCTCGCAACAGCAGGCTCGCCTGGCGCCGGGCACGTGGGTGCGCGTGTTCGGCGAGCCGCGGCTGGCCGGCTATCAGCTGGAGATTGTCCACCCCGAGTGCGAAGTCGTGGCCGATGCCGCCGAAGGGTATGCGATCACGCCGGCGTTGCTGCCGGTCTATCCGACCGTGTCCGGCGTATCGCAGTCGCGCCTGCGCGACATGGTCACACAGACGCTCGCGCTGATCGGTCGCGCCGATTTCTGGCCCGAGATACTGCCCGAGGCGTTGACCGGTCCGGCGCTGTCGATGACCGCGGCCGAAGCCGTCGCCCGAATACATCAGCCGCCCCCCGATGTGGATGTGGCCGCACTCATGGCCGGCGAGGATCCGGCCTACCGTCGGCTGGCCTTCGAGGAACTGCTCGGGCACCAGCTCGGACTGCGATCGCGTCGTCGCCAGATCCGCTCCGATCGGGCCCCGGCGATGCGCGATGCCGGGCGCGGCCTGGGGCCGCTGTTCGAAGGGTTGGGTTTCGCACCGACCGGGGCGCAGCGCCGCGTGATCGGGGAAATCCTGGCCGACATGGCCGCCGAATCGCCAATGCTGCGGTTGGTGCAGGGCGATGTCGGTTCCGGCAAGACAGTGGTCGCGGCCGCGGCGTTGCTGACCGCCGTGGACAACGGCTGGCAGGGGGCATTCATGGCGCCCACGGAACTGTTGGCCGAGCAGCACCACGGCGCCCTGTCGCGCTGGCTCGAGCCGCTCGGGATCGCGGTGTGGCTGGTCACCGGCAAGCGCAAGCGCGAGGCGGCGGCGCTGACGGCGATCGCCGACGGTCGGCCGGGTGTGATCGTGGGCACGCATGCGCTGTTCCAGGAGTCACTGGCCTTCGGTGCGCTGGGCCTGGCCGTCATCGACGAACAGCATCGATTCGGCGTCGATCAGCGTCTGGCGCTGCGCAACAAGGCCGCCCGTCGCGGGCGCCGGGCAACGACGGCGCACCAGCTCATCATGACGGCCACGCCGATTCCGCGCACGCTGGCGATGAGCGCCTATGCCGATCTCGATACGTCCGTGATCGATGAACTGCCGCCGGGGCGTACGCCGATTCAGACCGTGGCCATCCCCAATACGCGACGTGACGAGGTCGTGGCACGCATCGGCCGGGCGGTGGCCGAGGGGCGCCAGGTCTACTGGGTCTGCACGCTCATCGAAGCCTCGGAAAAGCTGGAAGCGCAGGCGGCCGAGGCAGCGGCCGAGGCATTGGCCGACAGTCTCGACAATGTGCGGGTCTCGCTGGTGCACGGACGCATGAAGGCAACCGACAAGGCGCGCGCGATGAATGCCTTCAAGGCCGGCGAGATCGACGTGCTCGTGGCCACCACGGTGATCGAGGTCGGGGTCGATGTGCCCAACGCCTCGCTCATGATCATCGAGAACGCCGAACGTCTGGGGCTCGCCCAGCTGCATCAGTTGCGTGGCCGTGTCGGCCGGGGTTCCGTGGCCAGTCATTGTGTACTGTTGTATCAGGGCCCGCTGTCGGACACCGCCCGGGCACGCTTGTCGGCGCTGCGTGGCACAAGCGACGGGTTCGAGATCGCCCGCGCCGACCTGGAGCTGCGCGGGCCCGGCGAGGTGCTGGGTACGCGCCAGACCGGAGCGGCCAGTTTTCGTATCGCCGATCTGGTGCGCGATGCGGATCTGGCCGAGGCTGCGCTCGCGGTCGCCGACGATGTGCTGGCCTACCATCCGCGTGAAGCCGAAGCGCTGATCGCACGCTGGACCGCGTCCGGCGATGACTACGCCCGGGTCTGACACCATGCCGCCGGTCTCGCCAGCGGCCGTGACTGTGCCTAATCTGGATCAACCGTCGTCACCCGAGCGTGTGCCATGCCATTGATTCGACGCGGGCTGCAGCTTGTCCGCTTCCAGCTCGAGCAGTTCATCGTGCGCGGCACGCTGTCGCGCCTGATCGTGATCGCGTTGACCATGATCATCATCGCCGTCGCGGCCGGGCTGGTGGCCTATTCGGTGCTGCCCCGCGCCGATTACGCCGACCACAGCGCGGCCATCTGGTGGGCCTTTCTGCGGCTCACGGATTCGGGCTATCTCGGCGACGATCAGGGCATCTGGCTGCGTGCGATTTCGACCACGCTGACCGTGCTCGGCGTGGTGCTGTTCGTCGGCGCGCTGATCGCGACAATGACACAGTGGCTCAACGACACCATCGAAACGCTGGAGGCCGGCTACACGCCGATCGCCAAGAACGACCATATTCTGGTGCTCGGCTGGAACAACCGCACGGCCGAAATCATCGATCAGCTCGTGGCGGCCGAGGGCCGGGTGAAGCGCTTTCTGCGCTCACGCGGGGCCAAGCGCCTGGCGATCGTGGTGCTGGCCGAACGGGTCTCGCCGGCGCTGACCGCCGAGCTGCGTGATGTGCTGGGTCGCAGCTACAAGCGACGCCAGATCATTCTTCGGTCGGGCAACCCGCTGCGCGCCGATCATCTCAAGCGCGTCGATTACGCCCACGCCGGCGCGATCGTGCTGGCCGCGCCGGAATTCGTGGCCAGCGGCACGCCCGACGAGCGAACGATCAAGACCTTGATGAGCGCAGCCACAGCCCATGCGGGCCTCGATCCCGAGGCGTTGCCGTTGATGGTCGCCGAGATCTACGACGCCGATCTGCTGGCCACGGCCCGCAGCATCTATCCCGGGCCGTCGGAAATCGTCGGCACGGCTGAAATCATCGCACACGTGCTCGTCAACGCCGTGCGAACGCCCTGGCTGATCCGGATCTGCAACGAGCTGCTGGCCGGCCATGACGATCCCGAGGCCAATCGTTTCTACGTCCGGATCGTGGATGACGAACTGGTCGGCCGGCGGCTCACGCTGCTGGCCGATGATTACGAGCACGCGGTGCTCATCGGGCTGGCGCGGGACGGCGGGTTTCTGCCGGTGCACGGCGACGACGATGTACGGGTGGCCGCGGGCGATCGACTGGCTTTCATCGCTCGGAGCTACGACGATTGCCTGCCGGTCGAGGGCCGGGCCGCGGCATCGACGCCGCGCGCGGCACGTGTGCCGCGGCGCATGCGCGAGCGGCCGGTTCGCCGGGTCTTGATCCTCGGCTGGAATCAGAAGTTGCCGTCGATGCTTGCCGCGTTCGCTGCCCATCATCACGAGGAAGCCCGGATCGATATCTGCTCGGCGCTGTCGATCGCCGAGCGCGAGGCCATGCTGGCGCGCCAGGGAATTTCGGTCTCGCACATGGCGCTGCGCCAGATCGAGATGGATACCACGGCCTATGCCCAGCTGAGCGGGCTGGATCTGACCGACTACGATGTGGTCGTGCTCGTGGCCAGTGACTGGCTCGGTTCGGCCGAGGCCGCGGATGCCCGGCTATTGCTGTGTCATCTCGTGCTCAGACGTGCCCTGGCCGCCGCGGATGCCGACCCGCGTCTGGTGGTCGAGACGATGGCCGAGGAGAACGCGTCGCTGTTCGCCGAGTCCGGCATCGAGTGTCTGGTCTCGCCGGTGATCCAGTCGAACCTGCTCAGCCAGATCGCCCTGCGACGCGAGCTGCACTGGGTCGTCGCGCATCTGTTCGGTGCGCGGGGCGCGGAGATCGCGCTGCGCAACGCGGTGCCCACCGGCGAGCGCCATCATCGGGAAAGCGTGGCCGCGCTTGCCGCAGGGGCCGCGGCCAAGGGTGAGGTGCTGCTGGGTATCCTGCACGGACGCCACGGCCCGCAGCGCATCGAACTGAACCCGCGCGATCGGGACACCGAGCGCGAGTTCGGGCCGGATGATCGTCTCATCGTGCTGGAGAGCGAGGTCGCCGAAAGTGCCGCCGACAGTCCGGCCGACAATACCGAAGACACCGACCAAGGCCCGTTGACCCGATCTGTGTGAGTCGCGCCGGCGGCTGCCCGTGCAATCCGGCGGGACGCAGTGTCGCTGTGCGACACAAGCGAGCGACAACACCGGATGGCTGGACGAGCCGTGCGCGTAGAGGTGACAGGCCCCGGCGGTCGCCGATGCCAGCGACGCTCAGATCCATTGCTTGCGCCGGAAATACACCAGCATGCCCACGACGAGCGCGCCCATGACGCCAAGCAGCAGCGGGTAGCCGTAGCGATACGACAGCTCCGGCATGTTCCAGGGCGAGTGCGTGTCGAAGTTCATGCCGTAGATGCCGGCCAGAAACGACAGGGGCATGAAGATCGTGGCGATCAGGGTCAGTACACGCATCACATCGTTGAGACGTGCCGAGGCCAGCGACAGATGGGTATCCAGCAACGAGCCGGCGGTTTCGTAATACCCGTCGGCCAGATCGACCACGCGCCGGGCATGGTCCTGAACATCGCGGAAATAAGGGCGGTTATCGGCATGGATCAGCGGGTGTTCGAGCCCGATCCAGCGTACGAACAGTTCATTCTGCGAGAGCAGGATCTTGCGCATGCCGATCAGGCGACGCCGCAGTTCGTGGATCGGGCCGACCAGATCGTCGCGACGATTCTCGAAGATGGCATCCTCCAGAACCTCGAGATGATCGTTGTAGCCGGCCAGTACCTCGAAGCTGGTATCGACCACCACATCCGCGAGACAGTATCCGAGATAGTCGGGCTCGGCGTGGGCGATTCGCCCGTGGGCGGCGTGAATCCGTTCGCGCACGGCGCCGAATACATCGTGTGTCCCGGCATGAAAGGACAGCACGAAATCCTCGCCGATGAACAGGCTGACCTGCTGGAAGACGAGTTCGTCGTCGACCATGTGGGGCAGGGCGAGCGTGGCGAACAGCGTTTGCCGGTAGGTATCGAGCTTGGGACGCTGACCGTGGTTGAGCACGTCCTCCAGGGCCAGCGGGTGCAGGGTGAAGCGCTCGCCCAGGCGGGCGAGTTCGGCGGCCGAGACATCGCCTTCGAAATGCAGCCACAGGAGCGGATGATCGTCGTCGGCCGGGACGGTCAGTGCCGCGTCGAACGTCGTGGCCGCTTGCGAGACTGCCGCCCCGCTACCGCCGAACGCCATGCGATAGACGCTGAGCGAGCCGATCCGCTGGTGTGGCGGGGGATCGACCAGATCCCCCGGGGGCGCGCCGGGTCTCGATCGACGGGAAGACATGTAGCTGAGCATGCGCGACTCCGATGGCGCGGCGATTGTCGCTCGATGGTAAGCAAGCCGCGGTGGCTCGGCTATGCGCGGGCCACGCTGTAACAGTCAATGCGGGTTGCGCCGGCCGCGCGCAGGGCGCGTGCCAGCGCCGCGGCGGTGCGCGTGGTCGTGAGCACGTCGTCGACGATCGCCACATGGCGCCCGGACAGATCGATCCGGCAGGCGAAGGCATCGCGCACATTGGCCGCGCGGGCGCTGGCGTCGAGCTCGCTCTGGCGGGCCGTCGCGCGTGTACGCCATGCCGCGTCGCGCTCGACTGTCGTGCCGAGGCGCGATGCGAGGCGCGCGGCGATGCGTTCGGCCTGATTGAAGCCGCGCCGCTGAAAGCTCGTCACGTGCAGGGGGACCGGGATGAGCAGATCGGGCGTCGCGAGGCCTTGCGATGCAAGCCGGCCGGCCAGCAGTTCGGCCAGTGCCTCGGCATGGCTCAAGCGGGCACGGAACTTCAATCCGATGATCAGCCAGCGCAACGTGCCGCTGTAGTGTCCGACGGCCGCCGCTGCATCGAAGCGCGGCGCGCGTCGACAGTCGGCGCAGGTCTCGGTTTCGGCTGCGGGCGCGAGTGGCAGGGCACAGTGTCGACAAGCCCGGCCCAGCCACGGCAATTCGGCGCGACAGGGCGCACACAGGCGTCCCGGCGGCACCGTCGGGTCATGACAGAGCAGGCATGCCGACGGCAGCAGCGCGTTTTGCGCAGATTTTAGCCATTCGTCAATTTTAATCGTCATGCAAGGTTGACGGCGCTGGACGGGTGGTTAAAGTGAGGTGTTCCGAGTCGACTACTGCATGCTGCCATGACCGATGTCCGCCCCGGCGCGCTGCGCCACGACTGGCGCCTGGATGAAGTCCATGCGCTCTTTGCCCTGGATCTGCCGAGCCTGATTCATACCGCCCAGAGTGCGCACCGGGAGCATTTCGATGCGCGGGACGTGCAGTTGTCGACGCTGTTGTCGATCAAGACGGGTGCCTGCCCGGAAGACTGTGCCTATTGTCCCCAGAGCGTGCGGTTCGAGACCGGGCTCGATCGGGAAACGCTGCTGCCGAAGTCGCACGTGCTCGACGCCGCCAAGCGCGCAAAGGCGGCCGGTGCCACGCGATTCTGCATGGGCGCGGCCTGGCGCAGTCCGAAGGATCGCGATCTGGCGCAGGTCATCGACATGGTCGAGGCCGTCAAGGCCGAGGGCCTGGAGACCTGCGTCACGCTGGGCATGCTCAAGGCCCGCCAGGCCCAGGCGCTGGCCGACGCGGGGCTGGACTACTACAACCACAATCTCGATACCTCGCCCGAGTACTACGAGCAGATCATCTCCACGCGGACCTATCAGGATCGCCTGGACACGCTTGGCCACGTACGCGAGGCCGGCTTGAAGGTCTGTTGTGGTGGCATCGTCGGCATGGGCGAGCAGCCCACCGATCGCGCGGAAATGCTGCGCCAGCTCGCCAATCTGCCCGAGCATCCGCAGAGCGTGCCGATCAACAACCTGGTCCAGGTCGAGGGCACGCCGCTGGCCGGGATCGATCCGATTGACGAGATCGATTTCGTACGCACCATCGCCGTGGCCAAGATCATGATGCCGGCGTCCTACGTCCGGCTGGCCGCCGGGCGCGAAGAGATGTCCGAGGCCACACAGACCCTGTGTTTCCTGGCCGGCGTGAACTCGATCTTCTACGGCGACGAACTGCTGACCACGTCGAATCCCGCCCACAAGGCGGATCTGGCGCTGCTGGAAAGACTCGGCATGCGCCCGGAATCCACGCCGAAGTACACCGATCTGGCGCCGGGCGTCGCGCCCGACCCCGAACATGCCCCGCAGGCCGAGCGGGCCTGAGCGGACCATGAGCGCATCGCTTGCCCGGCACGCCCGAGCGCAGCTCGCCGAAATCGCCGGGCAGGGGCGTATTCGGCGTCGTCGCGTGATCGACTCGGGGCATGGGGTGGCCGTGACCGTCGACGGCGTATCGGCGGTCAACTTCTGCAACAACGACTATCTCGGGCTGGCCGCCCATGCCGACGTGGCCGAGGCCCTGGCCGAAGCCGCACGACGGCTGGGCAGCGGCAGTGCGGCCTCGCAGATGGTCACCGGCCACAACGCCGAGCACGCTGCGCTCGAAACCGAGCTGGCTGCCTGGGTCGGCCGTGAGCGGGCGCTCGTCTTCTCGACCGGCTATGCGGTGAATCTCGGCACGATCGAGGCGCTGGTCGGTCGAGGCGACCATGTCATTGCCGATGCCCGCAATCATGCCTCGCTCATCGACGGGGCCCGTCTGTCGGGGGCGAGCAAGCATATCTATGCACACGGCGATGCCGAAGCCGCCGCTGCGCGCCTGGCCGGGGCAGTCGACGGTCATCGGCTGCTGGTCACCGACAGTATCTTCTCCATGGACGGCGACACGGCGCCGCTGGCCGCGCTCGCGGGCGCCGCAGCCACGCACGATGGGTGGCTGATGGTCGACGACGCGCACGGCCTGGGTGTGTTCGGGCCGGGCGGTGCCGGCCGTGTGGCCGAGGCCGGACTCGGGGCCGACCGCGTACCGATCCTGACCGCGACGCTGGGCAAGGCCGCTGGTGTGGCCGGAGCATTCGTGGCCGGCGATCACGACGTGATCGAGCTGCTCTTGCAGCGCACGCGTTCGCTGATCTTCTCGACGGCCATGCCGCCGGCCGTGGCTGCGGCGGCACGAACCGGCGTGGCGATCGCCCGACAGGATGAAACACGTCGTCGACATCTGCATGCCCTGATCGCGCGATTCCGGGCCAATCTGCGGGCCGGCGACCTGCCGCTCGCGGCTTCCGACAGCCCGATCCAGCCGGTGATCGTCGGTGCCGAGGACGATGCACTGGCCTTGAGCGAAGCGCTGGCCGACCGTGGTTTCCTGGTCGGTGCGATCCGCCCGCCGACGGTCGCGCCGGGCACATCGCGCCTGCGCATCACGCTGACCGCCGCGCACACGGTGGATCAGGTGGATGCGTTATGCCAGGCGCTGTGCGCGGCCTGGCAGGCGTGCGGCATTGCCGATACCCGAGTCGCCTCGTGAGACGCCCCCGCGGCTGCGGCACAGATGACAAGACAGGTTATTGATGGCTCGAACACTGTTCGTTACCGGGACCGATACGGAAATCGGCAAGACCCGGACCGCCTGTGCCTTGTTGCGCGGTCTGGTGGCAGCCGGCGAATGCGCGGTGGGTTACAAGCCGGTGGCCAGTGGCGCGGCGACAACGCCTGCGGGCCTGCGCAACGACGATGCCGAGGCACTGATGGCCGCGGGCACGCCCGGTTTTGCCTACGAAGAGATCAACCCGCTGACCTTCGCGCCGGCCATCGCGCCGCATATCGCGGCTGCCGAGGCCGGCGTGCCGATTCGGCGCGAGAGGCTCGACGACGGGCATACGCGGCTGGCCGCGCGCGCGGATTGGGTGATCGTCGAGGGGGCCGGGGGCTGGCATGTGCCGCTGGCCGAGGGGCTGGATTTTGCCGGCTGGGTCAGCGCGCATCGCTGGCCCAGCCTGTTGATCGTGGGCATGCGTCTGGGGTGTGTGAATCACGCCCTTCTCTCGGCGCGGGCGATACAGGCCGATACCCGCCTGATCGGCTGGGTCGCCAATTGCCTGCCGCCGGCGCAGCCCCGGCTCGCCGACAATCTCGCCACGCTCGATGCGCGTATGCCGAGCGCGCGTCTGGCCACGGTCGACGCCGATCCGTCGGCCGATTTCCGCCTGGACCCGCGCGGCTGGTTCTAGGGCCTGTTGATGTTTCGTGCGCGTCCGCGCCAAGTGCGCCCTGAAATTGACGATGGGCGGTAAGACGCATAGCACGCATAGCGTGTCATTCTGCGCCAGCGTGCTTGAACTCTGTATTGCCGTCGTGTTCTTGATTTTGGGGCGCTTGTCCCGAAGGGTTGGGCCACCCATGAAAAATCGACGATGGGCGCCCGGCGGCGTTGCGAGCCTGGATCGTGGCACGCCACGATCGGCAACTCGCGCCTTGCCAGACACACTGCGGTCTCTCGACGAAAAGGCGCTCGAACGAAACCTCAACAGGCCCCAGGGCGCGTCGTCACGAAATAGACCGTTGCACCAGCGACCAAGCGGCGACAAGACAAGGCCTTGCGAGGGCGGCGCGGTATGCGCTGTGTGAACGCGTGATAGCGCCGGAAAGCGGTCGCTTGGCTGCCAGCCCTGTGGGTTATCCCTGCCGGTGTGGCATGCCGGCGCAGCTTGTCCGCTGGCGGCGCGAACGATTTACCCGGCGCGGATCGAGCCCCGAGGGCGCCGCGGATGGTGGGCATCAGGCACAATGACGCGCGATTCCTTTCAGCTGCCCGCGCAATCGGCGACAGCGCATGACACATCTTTCACGGCATTGGCGCGTTGTGAGCGCGGTCGCGTCGGTCATCGCGATGCTCGGCGTATTCCGGCCGGCGCGCGCGGCCTGGCAGATGAATCTGGGCCGCGGCGTGACGGATCTGACGCATCAGCTCTGGACGCTACACATGGTCATGCTTGCCGTGTGCGTGTTCATCTTCCTTGGGGTGTGCGTGGTGATGGCGATCTCGATCGGGCGTCATCGACGCGCGCGCGGCGTCACACCAGCCACCTTCGATGAGTCCATCGGTCTGGAGATCGCCTGGACGATCATTCCGTTCGCGATTCTCGCCGCGCTGGCCATCCCGGGCGCGAGTACGCTGGTCGCACTCGCCGATACGTCCGATGCCGATGTCACGATCGATGTCACCGGGCATCAGTGGCTCTGGGAATATCGGTATCCGAACACCGGCGTGCATTTCTACAGTCGCCTGGCCGCCGACAGCCGCCGCGCCGAGCTCGGTGTCGATGGCACCCGACCGGCTGACGTGTCGCATTATCTGCGGGATGTCGATCATCCGTTGGTGGTGCCGGTCAATGCCAAGGTCGTGTTGAACATCACTTCGAGCGACGTCATCCATTCCTGGTGGGTGCCGGCCCTCGGCGGCAAGACCGACGCAATTCCGGGGCGCACCAATCACAAGTGGTTCACCGCTGATGCGATCGGCACGTACCGCGGACAGTGTGCCGAGCTTTGCGGACGTGGGCATGCCTTCATGCCGATCGTGGTCAAGGTGGTCTCGAAAGCCGATTACATCGCCTGGATCAAGGCCCGGGGCGGACAGGCACCGGCGGCCGGTGCATTGCCCGATGCGCGGGCCGACGGCCCGGACTATGCCGCACTCGCTCGACAGGAGCGGCTGACTCGGAGCCAGGCGATGACGCTCGGCCGGCATGTCTATCAGGCCGAATGCGCGGCCTGTCATCGCAACAGCGGGGCCGGCATGCCGGGCGCCGGCTATCCGGCGTTGACCGCCAGTCCGGTGGCCACCGGGCCGATCGCCCGGCACATCGATCAGGTCATCCATGGCAAGAAGGCGATGCCGGCCTTCGGCGGCCAGCTCAGCGATGCCGAGATCGCAGCCGTGGTCACCTATGAACGCAATGCACTTGGCAACGCGGTGGGCGACATGGCCGCGCCGGACGAGGTCGGTGCACGCCGATGAGCCAGAAGATGAGCCAGATATCGCAACCCGGCCATCGACCCGTATCGCGGCCGCACGGCGTGGCACCGTCGCGGTTGGCGCGCTGGTTCTGGCTGGCCAATCACAAGGATGCCGGGGCCGCCTATCTCGTGCTGGCCGCGATCATGTTCCTGGTCGGCAGCGGGCTATCGCTGGTCATCCGCAGCGAACTGTTCGCCCCGGGGATCCAATTCGTGGATCCGGCAGTCTATAACCAGGTCGTGACGCTGCACGGCCTGATCATGATCTTTGGCGGCATCATGCCGGCGTTCACCGGTTTTGCCGTGATGATGCTGCCGGCCATGATCGGGGCGCCGGGCATGGCCTGGGCTCGCCTGAGCGGCCCGGTGTTCTGGTTGCTGCCGCTGGCCGTCGTGTTGTTGCTCAGCACTCCCTGGATCGGCGGCGGCGCGCCGCAGACCGGCTGGACCATGTATCCGCCGTTGATCATGCAGACCGGTGCGTCGCTGCCGGTGTTCATCGTGGCCGTGTGTGTGACCGCACTGAGCGGTTTCATCTCCTCGGCCAATGTGTTCGTGACCCTGATCCGGCGTCGGGCGCCCGGCATGGCGCTGCTGCGCATGCCGCTTTTCGGCTGGACCTGGCTGGTGACCGCGTTTCTGGTCATGGCCGTGATGCCGGTGCTGGCGGCCACGATGCTGATGCTGGGGGCCGATCGTTATCTGGCCACGGATTTCTTCGGTGGCCCGGATGGCAGCGCCTTGCTGTATCAGCATCTGTTCTGGACCTTCGGACATCCCGAGGTCTACATCATGGTCCTGCCGGCTTTCGGTCTGGTCTCGACGATCATTCCGAGCTTCGCGCGCAAGCGCCTGTTCGGCTACAACTCCATGGTCTATGCCACCGTCTCGATCGGTTTTTTGAGCTTCATGGTGTGGGCCCACCATATGTTCACGACCGGCCTGCCGTTACCCGCCGAGCTGTTCTTCATGTTCTCGACGATGATCATCTCGGTGCCGACCGGGGTGAAGGTCTTCAACTGGGTGGCGACCATGTGGGGCGGGGCGATGACCTTCGAGGCGCCGATGCTGTTCTCCACCGCCTTCGTGGTGATGTTCATGGTCGGCGGATTCTCGGGCCTGATGTCATCGCTGTCGCCGGTGGACTTCCAGTATCACGACACTTATTTCGTGGTCGCGCATTTCCATTACGTGCTGGTGCCGGGGTCGATCTTCGCGATGACCGCAGCGCTTTATTACTGGATGCCGAAGTGGACCGGCGTGATGTATTCGGAAGGACTGGCCCGGCTGCATTTCTGGTGGTCGGTCGTCTGGATCAATGTGCTCTTCTTTCCGATGCACTTCGTCGGGCTGGCGGGCATGCCTCGCCGGATCGCCGACTACAACACGCAGTTCACCGATTTTAATCAGGTGATCTCGCTCGGCGCGGCGATGTTCTTTCTCGGGCAGTTCCTGTTCGTGTACAACATGGGGCGTTGTCTGGCGCGTCGCGGGCCCGCGGCGCTCGCCAGGCCATGGGACGGGGCCCGCGGGCTTGAATGGACGCTTGCCTCGCCCTGGCCGCACGAAAGTTTCACCCAGGGCGCGCGCGTGGATGCGCGCGAGCTCGCCAAGCCGGATTGATCGGGGACCGCCATGCGTCTGGGCCGCTATCGATTCTCGCCCCCGTGGTGGGGCATTGCCATCACGGCCCTGGGTGTCGTGATTCTCTGTCTGCTGGGCAACTGGCAGATTGATCGCGCCCATCAGAAGGAGCGTCTGCAGGCGGCACAGTCCCGGGCGCGGGCGGCTGGCCCGCAGCCGATGGACCTGACCCGTGTTTCGGCCCGGGACAGTCAGTCGCCGGCGCTCAAATACGGGTACCGCTACATTGCACACGGTCGCTACGATCCGCACCACCAGGTTCTTTTGGCCGATCAGGTGGACGGCACCCGCAACGGATATCGGGTATGGACGCCGCTCGTGCTCGATTCCGGCGTGCGGGTGATGGTCGATCGTGGCTGGATCGCCAAATCCCCGGATCCGAAAGCCGAGCCGCCGAATCCCGGCGCGCCGCAAGGTCTGCAGACCGTCCACGGTTTCTGGCGAACCTTCCCGCGGCCGGGGTTACGGTTCGGTAACAACGCCATCTGTGACAAGAGCGGCTGGCCCCGTGTCCTGAGTTATCCGAGCACGGCGACCGTGCGGTGTCAGTACGGCGCGCCGATCGCCGACGGGCTGTTGCTGCTCTCGCCCGAGGCACCGGGCGGTTTCAAACGCGACTGGGATGTCGATAACGTCGGTCTGAGCCCGTTCGCGCACTATGCCTATGCCTCACAGTGGTTTCTGATGGCGCTGGTGGCGATCGGCCTGTTCGTCTGGACCAACCTGCGCCGGGTCCGTCGGTGACCGATCGACGGGCGCGTTGGACGCTCGCGGCGCTGGTCGCGGTATTCGCGGCCCCGGTGGTGGCGGCCTGGGGCCTGTATCACGGGCTGGGCTGGCGAGGCGATGGCACGGCCGCGGCCGGTCGACTGGTCATACCGGCCGTGCGCCTGCCGGAGACGCCGGTCACGGGCCGCGACGGCGCCACGCACCAAGACGTCGGTGCGCTCTGGCGCCGGCATTGGACGATGCTGCAGGTCGCGCCCGACGGGTGCCGCGACGCCTGTCAGGCCAGTCTGCGCCAGAGTCGCCAGGTCCGCGCAGTGCTGCATACGGATGCAGCGAGGGTGCAGCGCATGCTGATTCTGGGCGATAATACGTCGCCGATCGCGCGGGCAGCGATGCAACCGGACCTCGCGATCTATCGTACGAAAGTCGTAGACTGGCGACCCACGCTCGCGGCCCACGCGGCCGATGCGCCCGGCACGATCCTGTTGATCGATCCGGCAGGGCGCTGGATGGCGAGCTATCCGCCGCCGGCCGACGCCGATGCGTTGCATCACGATATCAATCGGCTGCTGGCTCAGGCCGGCCGCCCCTGACAGGCCAACGTTCCATGTCGACCCGTTTCGCGCTCAATCTGCTGGCTGTCGTGCTCACGCTGGCCGTCATCATGCTCGGGGCCTATACGCGGCTGTCCGATGCCGGTCTGGGCTGTCCGGACTGGCCCGGCTGCTACGGCCATCTCGACGTGCCGACCTCGACCGCGGATGTCTCGGCCGCGGATGCCAACTACGGCCGGCCGGTCGAGGCCGCGAAGGCATGGAAGGAGATGATCCATCGCTACTTCGCCGGCACGCTCGGTCTCGTGATTCTGGCGCTGGCGCTGTTGACGTTCCGGCGCACCGACAACCCCAGCCAGCAACGCGTGCTGCCGTGGGTGGTACTGGGCGTGGTCGTATTCCAGGCGCTGCTCGGTATGTGGACAGTGACGCTGCTGCTCAAGCCGCTCGTGGTGACTGCGCACCTGCTCGGTGGCATGACCATATTCGCGTTGCTCGGCTGGTGTCTGTTGCGTCAGGGCGCGCTCTTTCGTGGCTGGGCAGTTGCCGGACGTGCCGGCCTGCGACTGCTGGCCGGCGCAGCATTCGTGCTGCTCGTCTGTCAGATATTTCTCGGTGCCTGGACCTCGACCAACTATGCCGCGCTGGCGTGTCCGGATTTCCCGACATGCCAGAACCACTGGTGGCCGCAGACCGATTTCGCCACGGCCTTCACGCTGTGGCACGGTCTGGGCATCAATTACGAATACGGCATCCTGTCGAGCGTGCCGCGCCAGACGATCCACTGGATGCACCGGATTGGCGCCTGTGTCGTGGCCCTGACGATGATCGCCCTGGCGATACGGCTTTTTCTCGCCGCGCGTCTCGACAGTCGCTGGGCCGGGCTGGCCGGTGCGTTGATCGGCGCCGTCGCGCTGCAGATCGCGCTCGGTGTATCTACGGTCCTGTTCCATTTGCCGCTACCGGTTGCGGTGGCCCACAACGGAGGCGCTGCCTTGTTGCTGTTAACCTTGGTCGCGATCAATCACGCCGCCTGGAGTGCCGCTCGCCATGGATAGTTCCTCATCCGGGGTCGCGGAGCGCACCACGCTGTCGCAGCGCCTCAACGATTATTACGAGCTGTGCAAGCCGCGGGTGGTCTTGCTCATCGTGTTCACGGCCATGGTCGGCATGTTCCTGGCCACGCCGACGATGGTGCCAATTGGCGCGCTGGTCTTCGGCACGCTGGGCATCGGCCTGATGTCGGCCTCGGCGGCGGCCGTCAACCAGATGATCGACGTGCAGGCCGATTCAAGAATGCGTCGCACGCGCAAACGGCCGTTGGTCACCGGGCATCTGGATACGCGTCAGTCGGCGATCTTCGCGTTCGCGATCGGCGTGCTGGGCATGGCGATCCTGTTGATCTTCGTGAATGCGTTGACCGCCTGGCTGACGCTGTTCGCTCTGGTCGGTTATGCCGGGATCTACACGATGTATCTCAAGCGGGCGACGCCGCAGAACATCGTCATCGGCGGGGCCGCCGGTGCCGCGCCGCCGATCCTGGGCTGGGCCGCGGTCACCAACAGTGTCTCGCTCGATTCGATCATCCTGTTTCTGATCATCTTCATCTGGACGCCGCCGCATTTCTGGGCACTGGCCATCGATCGTGCGAAGGAATACGCCGAGGTCGATATCCCGATGCTGCCGGTCACGCACGGCATCGAACACACGCGGACCCAGGTGCTGGTCTATACGGTCATCATGTTCGCGGTCTCGCTGGCGCCGTATTTCTCGGGGCTGTCCGGGCCGTTGTATCTGGTCTCGGCGATCCTGCTGTCCGGCTGGTTCCTGGTCTATGCCGTGCGTCTGAAATGGTGGCCGCAGCCCGGGCTGGGCATGAAGACGTTCGGCTACTCCATCGTCTACCTGATGGCACTGTTCACCGCCTTGCTCGTCGATCACTACGTACCGCTGATCCAGGCCGGCCTGGGCAGTTGATCGCCGTCGCGGCGGCCCGCAGCCGGGCCGAGCTGTCGGCCTGCTGTCAGGCGTTTGCCGGCGGGGTCAGGCGCGTTCGCTGATCAACCGGTCGAACGCGGCCAGTTCGGTGACGACACGGCCTGCGTGAACGTTTGCGGTGTCCAACCTGGCCTCGGCCATCACGGCAATGCTGCTGGCTTCGGGCAGGGGGCCGCCGGCCTCGATGAGGCTGCGCATGCGGGGAATGAAGACGAACTGCAGCCATTGCGAAAAATCCAGCGTGTCGGCGCAGAACGGGGTCCGGCTGGCCATGGCGGCCGGCGTGGGCACGTGGTCATGCCACAGGCCGGCCTCGCGCATGGCGGTTTCGACGGCGAGTACGCAATCGGCGGCACGGTGCAGTGGGGCGGAGTCGTTCATGGCAACAGGATGGACCGGAATCAGGCGCGCAGCCTGCCGGAGTCGGCGCGTTCGGAAAAGCGTGGAGTAGCCGCGCCGAGTCTCAGAACGGCCACCACCAGTGGCCCTGGCGTTCGAGCTCGCCGCGACAGCTGGATAATTGGGCGCCGTAGCGACTCGAGCGCGAGGCAACCCGGCTCGCGCTGCGACGCAGCCAGGATTTCTGACGATACAGGCCCTGTCGATACCCGCCCGGGCCCAGGTAATAGGCCAGATACTGGCTGTAGGCATCGGCTTTCGAAATACCCAGGATGCGGTGACTCTGATCGACATACCAGCCGACGAAATCCACCGCGCTGTCGAAGCTGTCGCGCCGCGCGAACGGGTGACCGGCCTGATCCTTGTAATGCGACCACGTCGAATCCAAAGCCTGGGTGTAGCCGTAGGCTGAGCTGATGC
The DNA here is from genome assembly GCF_003602005.1 of Salinisphaera sp. Q1T1-3. GTDB lineage: Bacteria > Pseudomonadota > Gammaproteobacteria > Nevskiales > Salinisphaeraceae > Salinisphaera. The sequence goes on from NZ_QZWD01000003.1 coordinate 112,624, forward strand.
GTGTCCAGGGAATGATCCAGAACAGCCGGTTGCGCGGCGGTGCGGCATCGGCCTGGAACTGGGACTCCTGATAGATGATCGACATCTGGACCGGAATCGGGGCGCCCCAGCGTTTCTGGGCGTCTTCGGCGGCGTCGTACCAGCCGTGTTTCTCACGGAAGATACTGCACAGATTGGACGGATTGCTCGGCGGTGCCGTGATGCACCCGGCCAGCATCGGGGCGACGATCAGAATCAGCAGGATAGCGCGCATGGCGCGAAGCGTAGCAGAGCCGGAAGGGCTTGCGCTGTCACGGCGCCGTGCATCGCTCGGCTCACGCGGTACAATCGGCGCCCCGCGACCGGCGTCGCCTCGTTCGGCTAGTCGTTTTGGATATATAAAAAGACAAAAATATCGGTTTTAATTCATATGCGCGCACGCTAGCCTTGCCCGTCGCTCGGGCCGTTGCGCGTCGGCCCGCTGGCTTGTTTCCCGGACTTCTGTCATGAGTACTGTCTATCTCGACGAACATTCGAGCCCGCTGGACGCCCAGCAGGCCGCCCAGCTGTCGACGCTCATTCAGAGTCTGTCGCCCATGCAGGCGACCTGGGTCAGTGGTTACCTGGCGGGGCTGAATGCGCAGGCCCAGACCGGGGCCGTGGCCCAGCCGACCGCCGCGGCCGCTCCGGCGGCCGAGGCCGGCACCGCCGAGCCCATCACGGTTCTCTACGGCTCGCAGACCGGCAACGCCGAGGACGTGGCCGAGCAGCTGGTCGCGCGTGCCAGCGCGGCCGGTCTACAGGCCACGGCCGTGGACATGCTCGACTACAAGCCGCGCGACCTCAAGAAAGAGAAGAACATCGTCATCTGTGTCTCGACGCACGGCGAGGGTGATCCGCCGGACAACGCCGAGGAGTTGCACGAGTTTGTCTTCGGCAAGAAGGCACCGAAGCTCGAAGGCGTGAATTTCTCCGTGCTCGCGTTCGGTGACACCAGTTACGAGCATTTCTGCCAGACCGGCCGCGACTTCGACGCACAGCTGGAAAAGCTCGGCGCGACGCGCCTGGTTGATCGCAAGGATCTGGACGTCGACTTCGACGATGATGTCGAAGCCTGGCTCGACGATGTCGTGACCAAATTCCAGGACGCGACCGGTGGCGGACAGGCCCATACCAACGTCACGGCCATGCCCGGCACGGCCGGTCAGCCGGAGGCCGAGGCGACCACGAGCGCCTATAGCCGCAAGAACCCGTTCCCGGCCGAAGTGCTGACCAATGTCGTGCTCAACGGCCGGGGCTCGGACAAAGAAGTCCACCACATCGAACTCGACACCGAGGATTCGGGGCTGCAGTGGGAGCCGGGCGACAGCCTGGGCATCATTCCGGCCAATGAGCCCGGTGTGGTCGCCGAGCTGATCGCCGCACTCGGCGTATCCGCCGATGAACAGGTCACCGGCATCGATGGCGAGGTCGCGCTCGAACACGCGCTGACGCACCAGTACGAGATCACGACGCTCACGCGTCCCTTCATCGAGAAATATGCCGAGCACGCCGCCGATGACGGCCTGAACGCACTGCTGGGTGACGATGCACGTGAGCAGTTGGCCGAATACATGGATGGCCGGTTCATCATCGACCTGGTCGAGGATTATCCGATCGACGGCATGACCGGCGGCGATTTCGTTCGCCTGTTGCGCAAGCTGCCGCCGCGTCTGTATTCGATCGCCTCCAGTCATGCCGCCAACCCGGACGAGATCCATCTGACCGTGGCCGCAGTGCGTTACAAGACGCACGGCCGGGATCGCCACGGGGTGGCCTCGATCCAGCTGGCCGATCGCAGTGAAGATGCCAACCTGCCGATCTACATCGACCACAACAAGAACTTCAAGCTGCCGAGCGACGATGCCGCGCCGATCATCATGGTCGGTCCCGGTACGGGCATTGCGCCGTTCCGCGCATTTCTCGAGGAGCGCGAGGAGCGCGATGCGACCGGCAAGAACTGGTTGTTCTTCGGTGCCCAGCATTTCCGCAGCGACTTCTATTATCAGACCGACTGGCTGCGCTGGCGTGAAGACGGTCTGCTGACGCGCATGGACGTGGCGTTCTCACGTGACCAGGCCGACAAGATCTATGTCCAGCACAAGATCCGCGAGGCAGGGGCTGAGCTGTACCGGTGGCTCGAGGACGGCGCGACGGTCTATGTCTGCGGCGATGCCAATGCCATGGCGGCCGATGTCCATGATGCGCTGCTCGAGATCATCGGCGAGCACGGTGGGCTGGCCGCCGAGGATGCCGCGGCCTATCTGAAGAACATGCAGAAGGAAAAACGCTACCAGCGCGACGTCTACTGAGCGCGTCCAGACTGCGCCGACGTGCGTAGTCAGGTGCAGGCAGAACAACGCTTTGCACCACACGCTGCACGCCCACTCGAGGTGATGATCGCCTCGAGCATCGGGCGGGGCCCATCGGTCACGACGCCACCACACGCGTCGTTGCCGGATTTTCGCAAGCAAACGGGGCGCACGCGCGCTCCGGTCGTCATCATCAGGTGATCCCATGAGCACCACGGACAAGAATCTTTCGCCGGTCGAACACATCAAGATCGCCAGCAACTATCTGCGCGGCACGATCGCCGATGGGCTGGCCGACGAGTTGACGGCCTCGATCGCCGAGGACGATACCCAGCTGACCAAGTTCTACGGGTTCTATCAGCAGGACGACCGCGACCTGCGTGCCGAGCGCAAGACCTCGAAGCTGGAGCCGCACTATCAGTTCATGCTCCGCCTGCGGCTGCCGGCCGGGGTGGTGACCGGCGAGCAGTATCTAGAGATCGACCGTCTGGCCGACGAATACGCCAACGGTACGCTGCGCCTGACCACGCGCCAGACCTTTCAATATCACCACGTGGCCAAGAAACATCTGCGTCCGCTGTTGCAGGACGCCTATGCCATCGGTATCGATGCCCGTGGTGCCTGTGGCGACGTCAATCGCAACGTCATGGCATCGGCGTTTCCGGAAAAGTCGGCGGTGCATGCCGCACTCCACGACTGGTCGACGAAGCTCTCCGAGCATCTGGCCTGGAAATCGCGTGCCTATGAGGAGATCTTTCTCCAGCAGCAGGCCACCGGGGAGGCGGATCACGAGCCGATCTACGGCACGACCTACCTGCCACGCAAGTTCAAGATCGCGATCGCCGTGCCGCCGGAAAACGATGTCGATCTGTTCGCCAACGACATCGGTCTGATCGGCATCGTCGACAACGACGAGCTGGTCGGCTTCAACGTGGCGATCGGCGGCGGCATGGGCACTACTCACGGGGAGCCGGCGACCTATCCGCGGCTTGGCAGCGTCATCGGCTTCGCGCCGCTGGACAAGGTGCTCGAAACGGTCGAGACGCTGGTCACGATCCAGCGCGATTACGGCGATCGCGAAAACCGCAAGCATGCCCGCTTCAAGTACACGATCGACGATCACGGCATCGGCTTCATCCACGAACAGCTGGCCGAACGCGCGAACCTGCATCTCGACCCGGCGCGCGATTATCACTTCGAACGCAACGGCGACCCGATCGGCTGGTTCGTCGACGACGACGGCAAGCATCACGTCACGTTGTTCATCGAGAACGGGCGCATCGCGGATTTCGATGACAACGGGCGTGCGCATCACGGCCAGTACATGGGGCCGGCCAACTACAAACTGCGCACTGGTCTGCGCGAGATCGCCAAGATCCACAAGGGCACGATCCGGCTCACCGGCAATCACAATGTCGTGGTCTCCGGTATCGAGCCGGCCGATGTCGATGCAATCGCCGAGATCGTGTCGCATTACGGCATCGACGACGGCTCGACCGAGCGCAACAGCGCGCTGCGGCATGCCTCGATGTCCTGCGTGGCCTTTCCGACCTGCGGTCTGGCGATGGCCGAATCCGAGCGCTATCTGCCGGACCTGGTCGGCAAGATCGAAACCCTGATGCAGGAGGCCGGTCTCGGTGACGAACGTATCGTGGTCCGCATGACGGGCTGCCCCAACGGTTGCGCGCGGCCGTTTCTGGGCGAGATCGCCTTCGTCGGCAAGGCGCCCGGCAAGTACAACATGTATCTCGGCGCGGCGTTCGACGGTTCACGTCTGAATAAGCTTTATCGCGAGACGATTGGCGAAGACGAGATCCTGGCCGAACTGGCTCCGATGATCGAACGCTGGGCAGCCGAGCGGGAACCCAACGAGCACTTCGGCGATTTCGTGGTCCGTGTGGGTATCATCGCGGCAACGCGCGAAGGCAGGGATTTTCATGACGACGTCGGCCCGGCAGAAGCGGCTTGATCGGCTGATCGCAGCCACCGCGCTTTCGATCCTGTGTAGTGTTGCCCCCGGATGGGCGGCGGCATCCGGCGAGGGCAGCGATCCGTCGTCGCCGGCAGCGACGAGCCCGCAGGCCGGCGATCAGCCGGCCGACGTCCAGGCCAGCAAGGACGCGCTGGTGCATACCTTGGTGCGGCTGACCGATCGCGCCCAGCTGCAGAATGTCTTCACCGACCAGTTCATCGATCGGGTCACGAGTGCCATGTCGCTTTTCGGCGGGTCGCTCGACGAGGCCACGCTGCAAGCGATCCAGCAGCAGACCCGGGCCGTGGTATCGGAGCGCATCGCCGACGGCGATGCGCTGTACACCGTTCTCGCGCCGATCTACGAAAAGCACTTCAATCTGATCGAGCTCAACCAGCTCGTGAATTTCTATCAGTCGCCGCTGGGGCAGAAACTGGTGCGTATATCGCCGCAGCTGTTGACCGAATCGCTTGATCTCGGCCAGCAGTGGGGGCTGTCGCTGGTGCCCGAGATCGTCTCTCGCGTGCGGGCGCAGCGTCGCGGCGAGCCGATGCCGCAGCGCGAGCCCGAAGAGGCGTACTGAATATCAACGCCCATCGCGACATGGCGGGCAGACATTCGCCAAGCCTGGCCAGGGCCAGGCGCGAGAGCGATAGCGGATGAGACCAGCGCTCAACGGGCCACGCCGCGCGGTGAATCTCGGCACGCAACCTGGCCGCAAGCGGTTCATTTCCGCGCATTGGGCGTGACGACACGCCCGAAACACGACCGGCGGCGCGAGCGACGATGTCGTTTGCGTTCTAGGGCGTGTTGAGGTTTCGTTCGAGCGCCTTTTCGTCGAGAGACCACAGTGTGTCCGGCAAGGCGCGAGTCGCCGATCGCGGCGTGCCACGATCCAGACTCGCAACGCCGCATGGCCGGTTTTTTGGGGTGCCACCCAACGGGACGACGGTCATTTTTTGTGCAATCCGGCGTTGTCGTTCGCGACGCCGGAATGACGGCCGTACGCGCCCGATGCCTTGTCTTGCAAGAAAATGAGCGCCGGCGCGGCGCACGTGGGACGTGTTATTGACCCGGGATAAAAATAGATGATTTTTCGGGTTGATGACGCGCGTGTGCGACAGCGCGCGCGCCACGGCCAACGGCCGTGAAGCCATTGAAAATAAAAAGACGGACAAGTGCCGGCGTTTCTTTCGATGGCGTTGAAAACAGCTGACGTCGTCAGCTGTTTGGGTGCCGGATTAATAACAGGCCCTAACAGGCCCTGTGTGCTGACGGCACCGCAGCGTCTTGTCGGATGCCAAGATGCATCAATCCGGGGTCAGTCGCCCGGGGCGGCATCGTCGTCCGGCTGGCTCTGCCAGCGGCCGACGCCGAGAAAGATCAGTCGCAGCTGTTTTTCGGCGCGCAGCATGAGAGCTGCGTTCTCGGCAGCGTCGGGGTCGACGTCCAGGATGCGTTCCGACAGGGCGATGATGGCGTTGACCACCAGGCCGGCGATCATCTGCAGATCCTCGTCGGTGATGCTGCCGAACGTATCGAAATGGCCGAAGTCGCGGGCGAGCTCGATGACCAGGCTGTCGATTTCGGCATCGATCGCGCGCCGGATGGGAACGGTCCCGGCGAAACGCTCCTTGACGAGGAACTGGAACAATAGCCGTCGGTCACGCACGTGATAGGCAAAAAGAGATACCGCGTAACGTGTCATGCCCTTGAGCGGCAGCGAGGGCAGGTCGGCATCGCGGAGCAGGGTGCGGAGCTCGGCGAATGTATCCTCGACGAGCGTCAGCCCGAGCGCGTCCATGTCGGCGAAATGACGATAGAACGCGGTGGGGACCACGCCGGCCTCACGCGCGACCTGGCGCAGCGACAGCGCAGAGAAATTCGCTTCACGGGCCACCAGCGACAGGGCAGCCTGCATGAGCGCTGCACGTGCTTCTCCGCGGCGGGGGCTCGGGCGACGAGGCGTTGAGGCGGCACCGGGCATGTTGGGTCGATCAGCGGCTGCGGTTGAAACGGAGGCGGGTGAGGCCACCCGCGGGACATTGTAAGCCCTTGGCGATATTTTCTCGCCGGACGATGACGAACGGCAGCGTTGGCGATCCAGGGCCGGCTCCTGCTTGCCGTCGGCACAGGTCCGTCATGCCGGTGTACCCGGGCGCCCCGGACTCGGGGTGGCAAGCCGCGGGCAGGTGTTGTGCCGGCGTTGCCGGGCTGCGCCAAAGAGCCTAAGCTCAAGACAGGAATTTCTTTGCAGCGTTCGGCGCGCCACCATGCTCAGGCTGCTTGAAACAATCAAGGATTCAACCGAAGCCGCCGTTGATTCGGCCACGGTACATCTGGAGAACAGCCATCGACTGGTGGGTGGGTATATCGCGCGCCAGGCGCGGCGCATCACGTCGTTGCGCGACCGGTCATCGGGCACGGGTGAGCGCGTGACCGGGCCGAGCATCTACGACGTCATGCGCGGTGTGAACCGTGAATTCGGCGCGTTCGGTACCGATGTGTTCGAGATCATCGACGATGCGCGTGCGCGCCGTCTCGCCGAGCGGGATCGTTCGTGATCGGCGATCTCTCGTAAGCTGGCGTGTACGGCTTGCCGTTGCATAATTAGGCTTTTGCAGCCGATGAGAGTGGCGCCGGTGGCCCCGTCTGTTCCGTGTCGATCCCTGCGCTGTCAGGCGGCGCTCGTCCTTGTGGCATGTCTGCTGGCGATGTTGTCGTCAGCGGTTGCCACGGCGGCGCCGTCGAGTGCGTCCTCGAATCTGGACAGCGCGTCGCAGATCAACCACGTCAAGAACGAGATCGAGACGCTCAAGTCGCGCAAGGATCTGGACGAGGCCACCCAATCCCACGCACTCGACACCTACCAGAAGACGCTGTCGGCGTTGGAGGCCGCCCAGGCTGATCGGCGCCAGACCGATGCGTTGCGCAAGGCGGCCGACAACGCGCCGAGCGAGATCGATGCCACGCAGGGCCAGTTGCGCAATCTCGACCAGCCGCCGTCGCTGGAGGCCCTGTCATCGATGCCGCTGGAGCGGCTGTCCAAGCGTGCTGATGACATCCGCAGCCAGTTGACCGATGCCCAGGCCCGCCTGTCGGACCTGCGCGACAAGCTCACGCGGATCGCCCAGCAGCCGGAACAGCTGCGTCAGGCTCTGGCCGAGGCACGCAGCAAGCTGCAGTCTCTGGCCAACGACAACGCCAGCGACATCGGTAACACCAACAGTATTCGCAGTCAGGCGCAGAGTGCGCTCGCCTCGGCCCGGCGCGAAGCACTCAACGCCGAAATCGAGCGGCTTCAGCAGGCGCTTTCCGGTCTGGACGCCCGTGAACGTCTGCTCGAGGCCCAGCGCTCGCTGGCCGAGGCCCAGGTCGCGCGGCTCAATGAAGCGCTGGCCACGGCACAGACCGCGCTTTCGCGCGAGCAATCGGCCTCTGCACAGTCGCTTCAAAGCGCCAGTGAAGACAAGCTCAGTGAGCTGCGCACGGCCCTGGCTCCGATCAGCCAGGCGGCACAGAAGAACGTCGAGCTGACGCACCAGCTCGCCGAGTTCACACAGAACACGGAAGCGCTCTCGCAGCGCCAGTCCGATCAGCGCGCCCAAGTCGACAATCTAGAGCGTCGACTCAATCTGGTTCAGCGTCAGCTCGAGATCGGCGGCGGTTCGGTAGCCCTGGGCGATGTGCTTCGCAACCAGCGTCGTCGGCTTGCCAGTCCGTCGCTGTCGTTTCTGTCCAGCAATACACTGTCCGGCCTGCCGGATGTCTCGAGCGCCGAGCTCGATCGTTTCCAGTTGCAGCAGGATCGCACGGAGCTCGACAATCCTGATCGGTTGGCCGATCGCATGGCCGATCAGGCCGGTGTCACGCTCACGGCCGGACAGCGCGAGTCCCTGGTCAATCTATTGCAGCAACGGCGCGCGATCGTCGATCAGCTCATCGATGCCGAGGGCCGCTACGTCGACATCGGGCGCGAGCTGAAAGCGCTGTCGCAGCAGTACAATGACACCCTCACTTCGTTCAACCGGCTGTTGGACGAGCGCCTGTTCTGGCTGCCGTCGTTCCGGGGTATCTGGCTTGACTGGCCGATGCGGATGGTGGCGGATCTGCCGTGGCTGATCGACCCGCGATCCTGGCGGTCGGCACTCATGGCCTTCGTCTCCGGGGTGACGGCTCGGCCGTTCATCGCCGGGTTGTCGGCGTTCTTCATCACCATACTGATCGCACTCCGTCGCCCGATGCGCCGGCAGATGCGCCGGCTCGGCGAGCCGGTCGGCAACGTCAGCCGGGATACGATCTGGTTGACGTTGCGGGTGGCGGTGATCACGGTGATGCTGTCGCTGCCGTCGATCGTACTGCCGTTGATCATCGGTTATCTGACCGGGCATGCGCCGGGGGCGACCCGTTTCGCGCGCGCGGTGGCGGCTGGCATCTTTCAGCTCGGCATGCTGTGGCTGTTCATCGAGCCATTCGCCACGATCTGTCGGCCCTACGGGTTGGCCGATCGGCACTTCCGCTGGCCGGCCAGCGCGCGCCGGGGGCTGCATCGCAATCTGCGGTGGCTGCTGTTCGCGCTGATTATCCCGATCATGGTCATCTCCATGACCGAGGTCTTCGACGACGACGCGAAGCGCGAGACGCTCGGCCGCGCGGCCTTCATGCTCGGCGAGGTGTCGATCGCCATCTTCGCCTGGCGCGTTCTGCATCCGGTAACCGGGGCGTTGGCCGATGTCATGACCGAAGACGATGGCGGTCACTGGCGTCTCGGCTATCTCTGGCTACCGGTAGCCACGGCGGTCCCGTTGGCGTTGTCCGGTCTGGCGGCGATGGGGTATTACTACACCGCGCTGCAGCTACAGACGCGCTTCTTCTATTCGTCGGCACTGCTGGGCGGTGCGGTCATCTTCTACAGTCTGATCGTGCGCTGGCTGACCGTCGCCGAGCGTCGGCTGGCGCTGGCGCGGGCGCTACGGCGCCGTGAGGAGGCACGCGAAGCGCGGGCCTCGCGCGAGGCCGCGGCGGTCTCCGGCGACAGCGCGCCGGAAAATCTCGAAGCCCTCGAGATCGATCTCGTGCAGATCAGCGAGCAGACCCGTGGACTGATCAAGGTGGTGATCACCCTGGTGATCGGTGCCGGGCTCTGGTTCGTTTGGTCGGGCACGCTGCCGGCGCTGCAGCTTCTGGATAACATCACCCTGTGGCAGCACACCAGTCGGGTCGACGGCCAGACCACGGTGACCAACGTCACCCTCGGGGCATTGCTGCTTTCGGTGGCCGTGGGTGTTGTCACGGCCCTGGCGGGGCGCAACCTGCCGGGCTTTCTCGAAATCACGGTGTTGCGCCGTTTTTCGATGGACGCCGGCAGCCGCTATGCCATGGCCACGCTGTTCCAGTACGCCATCGTCATTCTGGGGCTGTTGGTCGCGGTCAATCTGATCGGGCTGAAATGGTCCTCGATCCAGTGGCTGGTCGCGGCCATCGGTGTCGGTCTGGGTTTCGGTCTCCAGCAGATCTTCGCCAATTTCATTTCCGGCATCCTGATTCTGTTCGAGCGACCGGTGCGCGTCGGCGATACCGTGACGGTGGGTACGCTGACCGGCACGGTGTCGCGTATCCGGATCCGGGCGACGACGATCACGGACTGGGACAACAAGGAAGTGGTGATCCCGAACCAGACGTTCATCACCGAAACCGTGATCAACTGGACGCTGACCGACGACATCACGCGTTTGATCCTGCGTTTCTGCGTGGCCCTGGATTCCGACGGCGATCTCGTCGAACGGCTCATCAACGAGGCGATCGACGCCGAACCGGTCGCGCTGGAAACGCCTGCCCCCTCGGTTTTCATGGTGGGCTACGACGACAGCGCGATCATCTACGAAGCCCGCGTGTTCTATCACGATCTGTACAACCTGCTGCCGCTACAGCACGCCCTCTATCGTCGTGTCCATGGCGCTTTCAAGGCCAACGGCATCCGGATCGTCTACCCGCAGCACGATCTGCATCTGCGCTCTGTGGATCAATCGGTGGGCAGCGTGTTTTCACATCGCGATGCGCACGACAACGATGACGAGGCTCGAGGGCAGCCCGATACGCCGCCCGGCCTGCCGTCGAGCTGATTGATCAGCCGGCGCGTGCGGGCGCCGGCAGGGGCTGCGGATAATAGCTGTAGACCCAGCGCTCGGACAGGGCCGTATCGCCGCGCCGAATGCGACAGCGCAGCACGACCGGCGTATCAGCGGCTGCCGGCGTCGGCCCGCGCCAGCCGAAGAAGACGCGCCATACCGGGCCGTCATTCTCGACGGTCTTGATGTACGGGTTGCTGATGTGTCCCGTGCTGGCGTCGATCTCCAGACTGACGTGCTTGTCGGGCTTGTCGCCGTTGACCGGCCCGCCTGTGAAGTCGATCACGAATTCCCGATTCTGCGGCACGTAACCCGGCTTGCCGGGCACGCCGATCCGGCCGGTGCGCGTGGCGACCACCCGGGCCAGATGCCGGGCGAACGTCGGCGATGTCGTCCAGGTGAGGCGATAATCGAAAGCCCAGTGACGGCCGGCGCGGGCCGCTACCTGCGGGATCCAGAACGCGTTGACGTTATCGCTGTATTCAACGTTGGTCGGCCATTCATACAGGGCGATTTGGCCGTCGCCCCAGTCGCCGCGCGGGGTGATCCAGGCGTCGGGACGGCGCTCGAAGGCCACGGCCGGGTCGAGATAATGCGCGGCGCGTCGGTCGCGTTGCAGCAATCCGAAGCCGCGGGGGCTCGGCGTCTGAAAAAGACTGGTATCGGGCCGGGGCGGGTTGTTCAAGGCACGCCACAGCCGCTCGCCGTCGCGGGTCTCGATGACCAGACCGTCGCTGTCATGGACCTCCGGGCGCCAGTCCTGGCCGAAACGACCGTTCGTTTCGGAAAACCAGAACATGCTGGTCAGCGGGGCAATGCCCAGCCGTGCGATGTCGGCCCGCTGGAAAAGCCGGGTCTCGATATCCATGACCACATCGCCAGGGTGCGTGCATCGCATGCGATAGGCGCCGGTCACGGTCGGCCCGTCGAGCAGGGCATGAATCGTGATGTGTGTGTCGTTAAGGGCCGGCTTTTCGATCCAGAAACGGGTGAACGCGGGGAAGGACTCCTGATCGGCCAGGCCGGTGTCCACGGCCAGACCACGGGCCGACAGACCGTACTGATCGCGTGATCCCGGGCTACGGAAATAGCTTGCCCCCTTGAAGGCCAGCCATTCGTGATCATCGGTACGTCGGTCGCGCAGCCGAAAACCGGCGTAGCCGAGATCATTTGGCAGCGCGGTGCCACCGTCGCTGTCCGGCAACGTGAACGCGGCCGGATCATAGGGCAGTCGGCGAACGATGCCGTCCTCGACGAGATTGATTTCGACCGGCGTGTCCGCGCCGGCGTCCACGGGCAAGAGTTCGAGCGTGAATGGCGATTCGGCGTTCTGCCAACGTCGGCCGGCGTCGGTGGTGCGGATGCGGCGCGATGTGTCGTAGTTCAGCGCGGCAAGCTGTTTGCTGTCGGGCGCCGGCGGTGCTGTGTAGGGTTGGGCAGCCTGTCGGCGAGCGAGCGCAACGAGCGCTTCGAAAGAGAACGGTTGGCCGTCAGCCCACGGTGCGCCGGCGTCGGTGGCGAAGGCACGGGGCGAGGCGACCAGCGACGAAAGAAAGCCGGCGCCCGCCCATGCCGCACAGGACAGGAGTAGACGCCGGCGGGTCGGCATCATCGGAATGCGATGCCGGGGCGGTCAGGCTGCCATGGCGCCGCGCAGTTTCTTGATTGCAGCAACCTCGAGCTGGCGGATGCGCTCGGCGGACACACCATATTTGTCCCCGAGCTCCTGCAGGCCAATCTTGCCTTCCTCTCGCAGCCAACGGGACTCCAGAATATCCCGGCTTCGATCGTCGAGTGACGTCATTGCACGGCCCAGATTGTCGTGCTGATAACTCTGCCAGTTATCGTTCTCGATATCGTTGGCCGGATCGTCGCCTTCGCCGGAGGACAGATAGTCCTCGGGTGCGTAGGCGCTTTCCTCGTCCGAGGTCGGCAGTGCGTTGAACGATTGGTCGCCGCCGGAAAGACGACGCTCCATCTGCAGTACCGTCTCCGGTTTGACGCCGAGATCGCCGGCAACCGTCTCGACTTCGGCATGGTTCATCCAGCCGAGCCGTTTCTTCGAGCTGCGCAGGTTGAAGAACAGTTTGCGCTGTGCCTTGGTGGTCGCCACCTTGACGATGCGCCAGTTGCGCAGGATGTACTCATGAATCTCGGCACGAATCCAGTGCACGGCGAACGAGATCAGCCGTACGCCGACGTCCGGGTCGAACCGTTTGACGGCCTTCATGAGGCCGATGTTGCCTTCCTGCACGAGATCGGCCAGCGGCAGCCCGTAGCCGGAGTAGCCGCGTGCTACGTGCACGACGAAGCGCAGGTTCGAGAGAATGAGCTTCTGGGCAGCCTGGATATCGCCTTCGTCGCGCAGCCGGCGTGCCAGCTGCTGTTCGTCGTCCTGTTCCAAGACAGGAATGTTGGAAACAGCCTGAAGATAGGATTCGATGCTGGCCGACGACAGGGTCGGCAGGTTCATGTTCGTCGTGGTCGGAACAGTCACTTCACTGGCCATTTGCTAGCCTCCATTGGGCCACTGGCGTATGAACGCATTTTAGCAAAATACGCCCGTCACGGCAGTGTGCACGGTCTGCGGGATAGACAACGCCCGTGATCGCGAAGTTCCCGCGAGCGCGACTGCCCTCGTGCCTTTAAAGAATCGTTGCCCGATTGATAACTCGGTGCGACTGGCGCCCGGCTGAACGGCCCGGTGTCATTCACCCTGGTTCGATGGCGGCGAGCTGTCGATTGACCGTGATCGCGCAGCCCACCCAGCCGAGCAGGATCCCGATCAGCACCACGAGCCCGATGCCCGACAGGCCGAGTCCTTCCAGTGCCAGCGCACCGTTATACGACGAGACCAGCGTGGCCAGCGGGCCGCCGAGGGCGATGTAGCAGCCGCCGAGAACGACCAGGGCAACCACGGCGCCGAGCAGGCCGTACCACAGCCCGCTATAGAGAAACGGGCGACGGATGAAGGCATCGGGGGCGCCGAGCAGTTTCATCACCTCGATTTCCTGGCGTCGATTCTCGATGTCCAGGCGAATCGTGTTGCCCACGATGAAGACCACGGCAGCCGACAGCAGCAGCCCGATGACCCAGCTGGCCCGCGAGATCAGATCGAGGATCGCGCTCAAGCGTCGTAGCCAGGCCTGGTCGAGCTGGGCCTTGGCCACATGATCGGTGTCGGCGAGCCGGTCGACCAGCTCGCCCACCGCGGCTGGCGGCATCGCGGCTCGCGGTGTGACCTGGATCACGCCCGGCAGCGGGTTGTGGCCGAGCGCATCGAGGGCATCGCCGAAGCCACTCGCCTTCTTGAACTCGGCCAGCCCCTGTTCGGCGGAGATGAAGTGCGTATTGTCGATATCGGCATCGTCGCGTAACCGCTGGGCCAGCGACGCGCCCTGGTCGGCCGACAGATCGGTGTTCAGATAGACCGAGATCTGTACCGATTCGTGCCAGTTCGTCGCCAGATGGTCCATGTTCTTGACCAGAATATACAGCCCGGTGGGCAGCGCGAGCGCAATGCCGATGACCAGCACGGTGAGCAGACTGGCGACCCAGCGTCGATGCAGACGGCCGAGGCTTTCCAGCAGACAGCGGGCGTGCGAGCCGGCCCAGCCGCTGGCGGCTTCGGAAAGCGAGGACTGCGAGGCCTGCTTGGGCGATGAAGCCCGGCGGGGGGAAGCGTCTGCCATCGGTCAGTGCGTCTCCAGGTGGCCGTGGTCGAGCATGATGCGTCGATAGCCCATCTGCTGGACGAGATCGATGTCGTGCGTGGCGATCATCACGCTCGTGCCGGTTTCGTTGAGCCGTGTGAACAGCCGCATGATGTCGGCCGACAGATCCGGATCCAGGTTGCCGGTCGGCTCGTCCGCCAGCAATAGATAGGGGCGATTGACCACCGCCCGGGCGATGCCGACGCGCTGCTGTTCCCCGCCCGAAAGTGTGATCGGGAATTTCTTCTCGTGGGCGAGCAGGCCCACGGTATCGAGTGCGGCCCGCACGCGCCGCGTGATGTCCCGATGTGCCAGGCCGCGTATCACGAGCGGCAGGGCAACGTTGTCGAAGACCGTGCGGTCGAACAAGAGATTGTAATTCTGGAAGATCAACCCGACCCGCTGTCGATAGCGCGGCACCTGGCGACGATGCACCCGGGCCAGATCGATCCCGTTGATCACCACCCGGCCGCGGGTCGGGCGTTCGATGAGGCCGATCAGCTTCATGAGCGTCGATTTGCCGGCGCCGGAGTGGCCGGTCAGAAACGCCATCTCACCGCGCGCGAGCGTCAGCGAGACCCGGTCGAGGGCGAGCTTGCCGCCGGGATAGCGTTTGACCACGTTGTCGAAGGCCACGATATCGGTCATCGGAAACCTTTAAGGCGCTGCACGGGCGGTTTCATCGAATCGTCCGCGAGCCGGGGCGCGAGCGCAAGGCCGGGATCGCGGCGCGGCTCAGCTCTTGTTGAACAGGGCATCCATGAAATTGTCGGCCTCGAACACGCCCAGATCATCGGCGGTCTCGCCCACGCCGATGAAGCGTAGCGGCAGTCCGAGCTTCTGACAGATCGCGAACACGATGCCGCCGGACGCGCTGCCGTCGAGCTTGGTCACCGTGATCCCGGTCAACCCGATCGCATCGTTGAAGGCTACGGCCTGTTGCAGCGCGTTGCCGCCGGTGGTGGCATCGACGACCAGCATGATTTCGTGCGGGGCCGTCTCGTCCTGCTTGCCCATGACGCGCTTGATCTTCTTCAGCTCCTCCATGAGATGCCCCTGCGTATGCAGTCGGCCGGCGGTATCGGCGATCAGGACATCGATGCCGCGGGCCTTGGCACGCGAATAGGCATCATAGACCACCGATGCCGAATCCGCGCCGCTGCCCTGGGAGACGACCGGTACATCGTTGCGATCGCCCCAGCCGATGAGCTGTTCGACCGCCGCGGCACGGAAGGTGTCACCCGCGGCAAGCATCACGGAGAGCTTGGAGTCCTGGAGCTTCTTGGCCAGCTTGCCGATCGTCGTGGTCTTGCCGACGCCGTTCACGCCGACCATGAGAATCACGTATGGGCGGGTGTCGTCGGGAATCTCCAGCGGCTGCTCGCAGGGGGCGAGCACGTTACCCAGATGTTCGCGCAGCGCCTTGCCCAGATCCTTGGAACTGCGCAGCCGGCCGCCGTCGAACAGCGTCTGCAGGCGGTTCATCACCTGACTGGTGGCATCGACGCCGACGTCGGCCAGCAACAGACGCGTCTCGAGCTCATCGAGCGCGTCCTGGTCGACGGTCTCGCCGGGCAAGAGGTTGCGCAGGTCATAGGTCAGCCAGGAATCGCCCTTGTTGAGGCTGGCCCGCATCCGGGTGAGAAAGCCCGGCTGCTTGAGTTTGGTTGTCTTGCGTTTTTCTGGGTTGGCCATGGCGATCGAAGACGACGGGAAATGGAGACGCGCCGTGCTCAGCGCGGCGCTACTTTAGCATCGCTGGAAAGCGGCGCTGCCCAGAACAGCAACGGAGGCCGGCCTTGCCCGGCCGGCCAGAGATGGGCGATATCGTGGCCGGCGAGGCTGCGCGCGAGATAGTCCGCGGCCTGACTGTAGCCGGCGGTATCGCGGGCGGTGGTGACCAGACGCAGCTCGTGATCGACGCGCTGGGCATCGACGATCCCGATCCAGACCGGGCTGTCGTGCGGCCCGGTGACCGTGGTGGTCGGCCACAGGCGCACGACCCAGCGTCGCCCCGTACCGGCCACGGCATGCACGCGCACGATACCGGCCATACGCCCGTCGTGGATACGCGGCCAGACTGCGAGTCGGTCGATCGGCGTATCCGGTGCCAGGCTCGTCAGCGCCTGGGCGAAACCCAGGCCGGGCGGTTCCTGCCAGCCGGCGACGGTCAGCGCATCGACCAGTGCATCGTGATCGCCGGCGGCCTGGATATTGATGGGCGCGCCGTCGCGCCCGCGCAGGGTCTGGATCCGGACCGGTAGATCGCGATAGCCGTCGGTCCGCCAGTCGGCGATGTGGCGCGTGTCGGCGGCCTGGGCCGCCAGCCCGGGCACGCGTCGCATGGCACTGCCGGGCCAGAGCGCCATGATCGCGGCGGCGATGAAAAACACACCGGCCATGCCGGCCAGCGGGCCGCTGCGAACCTTTCTCGGGTGCTGACGGCGATAGCCGAGTGTCAGCAGGTTGATCCAGACGAAGGCCACGCCGAGGCCGATCAGGCTGTCACTGGCCCAGTCGAGACCGAGATACAGCCGGGCCAGGGCAATCATCACGATCGCGGCCACGGTGCCGGAATAGACATACGGCCGTCGATATTCCGGCTGCCCGGCACCGGCAATCATGCCGGTCAGACCGTAGACGGTGGCGGCCAGGATCAGATCCTGGCCACCGCCGGCCAGCGAGACCGGGTCTGCGGCGATGCCATGAAAGAAGATCGCCGGCGGCGAGATCGCCAACAGCCAGCGCAACAGCAGCGTGGCCGAGGCCGAGAACAACAGGGCGACGGCCCAGTGCGTGGCTGCGCGCCAGTTGCCGAGCCCGACCAGCAGCCCGCCCATGATCGCCGCGAAGGGCAGATACACGATCGGCGAGCCCAGCTCGGCCAGGACGCGGGCAATCTGATCGGTCGGCTGATTGTGCAGTCCGCCGACGAGGTAGAAGACCACGGCATCGAACGTGGTCGGATACCGGGCCGGCCCCAGCCCCCAGAGGGCGAGATAGATCGCGCCGGTGATCAGCATGAGCAGCGTGGCGGCCACGGCGAGCGCGGGAATCTCGGGCTGGCGCGGATCGGCCAGGCCCGGGCCGAGCAGCCCGAGCCGTCGATGACGCGCGCTCCAGGCCATCAGGGCATCGGCGTAGCGCCGTCCTGCCGACCGCCCGGCCACCAGGGCGAAGCGCGCCAGCGAGGTGAGAACCCAGACCACGGCAGCGGCCCCGATCAGCAGGATGGCCAGACGCGTGGCAACCTGGGCGGCGAGATCGAGCGAGGCCCCGAAGACCACGCCGGGCCCGATATAGATCGGTGCCCAGACCGCGGTCGCGATGACGTCCATGATCACGAAACGGGGTATCGAGAGGCCGGCGGCTCCGGCGATGGTCGGCATGACCGGTCGCAGGGCGCCGATCAGCCGGCCGAGCACGATGCCCTTGCCGCCGTGGCGGGCGAAAAACGCCTCGCCGCGCGCCACTCCGCCCGGTACCCGGGCCAGGCCCGGCAATTCCGAAAGCCGGCCCATGTAACGCCGGCCGAGGGCATAACTGGTCGAATCGCCGATCAACGTCCCCAGGATCGCGGCCGCGAAGACAGCGGTGCCCGACAGGGCATCGGTGCCGACCAGTGCCCCGAAGGCGAACATGAAGATCGCCCCCGGTATCAGAAGACCGAACAGAAAGATCGATTCGGCGACCGCGATCGCGAACACCACCGCGATCGCCGGGCCGGGATGGGCACCGACCCAGGCCAGGATATCGGCGATCAGGGCATGAGCCACGACAGGTCAGCGATGACTGGCGTCATTGGAGGCAGGCGATCGGTCCGGCATGTGCGACGGTCGACTCAGTCGCCAGCGGCGGCGGCCGCGAATGCCTTGTCGGCCGCCGCCAGCGTGGCCTCGATCGCCTCGTCGTCGTGGGCGCGAGAGACGAAAGCCGCCTCGAAGGCCGCCGGGGCCAGATACACGCCGTTGTCGAGCATGCCGTGGAAGAAACGCGAGAACGCATCGAGATCGCAGGCCGCGGCCTCGTCGAAACGTGTGACGGCCTCGCTTTCGGTGAAGAACATGCCGAACATCGCGCCGGCAGCCTGGGTCATGAATGGCACGCCGTGATGGTCCGCCCGGGCCTTGAGTTCGCGTCGCAGCGTCTCGACGCGGGGCGCGATCTGCTCGTGCACGCTGCCATCGCGGATCTGCTCCAGCGTGGCGATGCCGGCTGCCATACCCAGGGGGTGCCCCGAGAGCGTGCCGGCCTGATACACGGGACCGGTCGGGGCGAGTGTCTCCATCACGGCTTTCGAGGCGCCGACCGCGCCGACCGGCATGCCGCCGCCCACGATCTTGCCGAGCGCGGTCACGTCCGGGGTGACGCCGAAGTGCGCCTGGGCACAGCCGGGGTGAACCCGGAAGCCGGTCATCACCTCGTCGAAGACCAGAAGTGCCCCGTGTTTCGTGCACTGATCGCGCAGGCCCTCGAGAAAACCGGGCACCGGGGGGATGCAGTTCATGTTGCCCGCCACCGGCTCGACCATCACGCAGGCGATATCGTCCCCGTGCTGGGCGAAAGCCTCCTCGACCGAGGCCAGATCGTTGTAGGTGGCGACCAGCGTGTCGGCGACCACCGATTCCGGGACGCCGGGCGAGCCCGGGATGCCGAGCGTGAGCGCGCCGGAGCCGGCGTTGACGAGCAGGGCATCGACATGGCCGTGATAATTGCCGGCGAACTTGAGGATCTTCTTGCGCCCCGTGTACCCACGGGCCAGCCGCACGGCGGTCATGGCGGCCTCGGTGCCGGAATTGACCATACGCACCGACTCGATCGAGTCGACCATGTCGGTGATCAGTTCGGCGAGCTGGACCTCGAGGCCGGTGGGGGCGCCGAAGGACAGGCCCTTGGCGGCCTGGTTCTGGACCGCCTCGACCACCTGCGCATCGGCGTGGCCGAGGATCATCGGGCCGAACGAGCCGACGTAATCGACATAGCGGTTGCCATCGACATCGGTGATCCAGGCGCCCTTGGCGTGATCGATGAACACCGGGGCGCCGCCGCCGACACCGTTGAAGGCACGGGCCGGCGAGTTCACGCCACCCGGCGTGAAACGCTGTGCGCGCTCGAACCATTGCTGGGACTGGGGGCCGGGGCGGGCGTGCGATGCGGCCATCGAGAGCTCCTCAAAAACGTGTCACGGCCATTCTAGGGCGTGTTGAGGTTTCGTTCGAGCGCCGCGTTGGCGCCACAAATCGTGTCCGGCAAGGCGCGAGTCGCCGTATCGTGGCGTGCCACGATCAAGGCTCGCAACGCCGCAGGGCGCCCATCGTCGATTTTTCATGGGCGGCCCAACCCGAAAGGACAAGTGACCCAAAATCAAAAACACGACGGCAATACAGCGTTCTAGCACGCTGGCGCAGAATGACACGCTATGCGTGCTACGCCTCGTCTTGCCGCCCATCGTCAATTTCAGAGCGCGCTTGGCGCGGACTCGCACGAAACACGAACAGGCCCCGGAGCCTGTTCGTGTTTCGTACGAGTCTGTCGTCACTGTCTCGGCGTCGGCCATCCCGGGGTGCCGGTCGGCCCGAATCTACCGTTTGCCGGGCGGCCGGTCGAGACGACGTGGCCGCGCGACGCCAGTCGGGTCATGTGTCTGGTTCGACCGCGGGGAACAGGCGACCAAGCGCGCTCGCGGCCGTGCCCGGGGCCTCGGCATGAAACAGCGCGCCGGAAACGGCGATCAGATCGGCGCCGGCGGCGATCAAGGTACCGGCATTGGCCGCGGTGATGCCGCCGATCGCCACGACCGGGGCGCCGAGACGTCGGGCCGCGCCGAGTACCGCCGGGTCGGCGCCCGGGGCGTCCGGTTTGGTCTGTGAGGTGAAAAAACGGCCGAAGCTGACGTGATCGGCGCCGGCCGCCAGGGCGGCTTCGGCACGCGGGATCCGGTCCTGACAGCTCACTCCGATACGCGCATCCGGCCCCAGCGCCCGTCGGGCCGCGGTCGGGTCGCCGTCGCTCTGACCGAGATGGACGCCGTCGGCGCCGATGTCTGCGGCGAGACGCCAGTCGTCGTTGACGATGAAAAGCGCGCCGTGCGCCCGGCAGAGCGACTGCAGTGAGGCGATCAAAGCCCGATCGGGGGCCTGTTCGCGCTTGTCCCGATACTGCAGCCAGACCACACCGGCGGCCAGGATGTCGTTCACGTGGTCCAGCCGATCGTCGGGCAGGCTGGCCCGGTCGTAGATGGCATACACGCCGCGCGTGTTCATCGCGCGTACCGGCTCGGAATCGCCTGACCCTGTCCGGCGGCGAAGGCCGAGGACAACATGTTCCAGGTGCGATGCTGGGCTTCGATCACGGCGTCCTCGAGTGACCGGCCGCCGGCGAGCAGGCCCGCCAGCGTGGCGGCGAGCGTACAGCCGGAGCCGTGGAACGTGCCCGGCAGCCGAGGCCAGTCGTAGGCCCTGAGCCGGCCGTTCCGACCGTAGAGCTGATTGTGGACATGCGTGTCTTCGGTTTCGTCGCCGCCGGTGATCAGCACATGACCGCCATGGCGCGTCAGTCGGGCACCGCAGGCAGCGATATCCGTCTCGCCGTCACACAGCGTCTGCGCCTCGCGGACATTGGGCGTGCTGATCGTCGCGCGGGGCAGCAGATCATCGACCATCGCAGCAGCGACGCTGTCGGCGGCCAGACGGCCGCCGCCAGCCGCCACGAGCACCGGGTCGACGACGAGAGGGATCTCCGGCAGCGCTTCGGCCACGGCCGCGACCCGCCGGACCTGGGTGACATCGGCCAGTACCCCGGTCTTGATCGCGGCAAAGGTCATGTCGTCGAGCAGGCGCGTCAGGCAGTCATCGAAGAACGCCTCGTCGGTCGGCATGACCGCATGTACGTTGACGGTGTCCTGACACGTGAGGGCTGTGACCACGGTTGCGGGATGGGCACCGCAGGCGCCGATGGCCTCGATGTCCGCCTGGATACCGGCGCCACCGCTCGGGTCGTGCCCGGCGATGACCAGAACGTTGGGTCTCGACATATGATGATTCTAACGTGTTGATTCATGGCCGTGACGGCTTCGTGCCAGGGCCTGGGTTATGCACAAAGCCGGTGCGCTGAATTTCGGGCGGTCTAAATTTTTTCGCGCCCATTGACAGAGACCACCGAAACTGTCGCAACCTCTTGATCCGCCAATCCTGTGTCGTATTGGTTACAAATTCGCCGCTTTGTGCAAATGCCTGAGTTGGCGCGGAGGATTGCCTGTCAACCGGCGCGTTTCCACAGAGTTATCCACAGCGTTTGTGAATCACGACGCTTTCGCGTTTGGCGTCAGGATTTTAGCGAGATTCGGGCAGCGCCGACCGATCCGGACCGGCGATATGCACTAATTGTCAATCCATTGTCGATCCGCAAACAGTCTGATAGTTCATCGTCCTGTCTGTTAAACGATTGATAAACGATTGATCCGGCGGGTCATCGGACGACCGTTCGATGATTGCGTCAAGCGCCGGCCGGCCCGATGCCCTCAAACCGGTCGCGGCATCGTGGCCGGTGGTTCCTGTGCTCGTATCCGGGGGGCTTGGCCCAAGAGATTTCGACGCGCCTGATCAGGGGGCGAGGCGAGCCGTGTCGAGTCGATGAACACGGGTCTCGATCTCGCCGTTCGGGCCGAGTCGCAGATGACGATAGCCCGGATTCCGGCTGGGGTCTTCGGCAAAGTCGGGACTGCCGGGCCGGAACTGTCGCATCGTCGAAGGCGTGGTCCAGACCGGGCAGGCGCCAAGAGCCGTCGTGCTGTCCTGATGGACATGGCCGGCCAGAATGCCGCGCACGTGATCGTGCCGGCCCAGCACGTCGGCCAGGTCGGCGGCATCGGTCAGACCCATGGCATCGATCCAGGGCGTGCCGACCGCGACCGGCGGGTGATGGACGACCGCGAGCGTCGGTGTCGCGTCCGCGCCCAGCGTGGCGTCGAGCGCGCTGAGCGCGGCGGTTCCGAGCCGACCGTGGGCGGCTCCGAGCACATGGCTATTCAAGCCCATGAGCCGCCAGCCGGGCAGCGCGAGCGTGTCGTGCACAACGCAATGTGACAGACAGTCCGCCATCGTCTGCGGCGCATCGTGGTTGCCGGCCACTGCCAGCACCGGGCGATGCCAGGCCGCGACGTAGGCATCGAGCCAGCGATAACCTGCAGCACTTTCGTCGTCGACGAGGTCGCCGCCGAGCACCACGGCATCGGCGGCGGGGTGGTCGGCCAGGGCTTGGCGACACACGGCGTCGAACCGCGCGGCCACATCGTGGCCGGCAAGCCGGGCACCGGGTGTGTGCAACAGATGACAATCGGTGATGTGCAGGATCTCGATCGCGGCCATCATCTTCGCCGGCCGTGGCTCGATGGACCGAACGTGTGGCCCGGTCTTCGAGGTGTCGATCGGCGCGGGCGCCTTGCAGGATGCCGGTACCGTGGCTGCATCATGGCGCGCGATTCACTCGGCCGCTGTCGTCGCCACGGCGAAAGGCTTCGATGTTCGCGGCGACGCCGTCGATCATGCGTTGTCGTGCCGATCGCGAGGCCCAGGCGACGTGCGGCGTGACGATCAGATTGTCCAGTGCCGCATCGAGCAGGGGATGGCCGTCTCGCGGCGGCTCGGTATCCAGCACGTCGACGGCGGCGCCGGCGATCGTCCCGGCACGCAGTGCGTCGATCAGTGCATGGCTGTCCACGACCGGTCCACGGGCGGTGTTGATCAGATACGCGGTTGGCTTCATGCGTTCGAGCGTCGTCGCATTGATCAGGTGTCGAGTCGCATCGGTCAACGGGCAGTGCAGGGATAGATAATCGGCCCGGGCGATCGCGTCATCGAAAGCGAGTCGGCCGGACCGGATCGTCTGGGCATCCGGGCGCTCGGCAACGCATACGGTCATGTCGAATGCCTCGGCGAGCCGGCCCACGGCCGCGCCGAGTTCCCCGTGGCCAACAATGACGAGTGTCTTGCCGGCCAGTTCCTCGATCGGGTGATCGAGCCGACAGAAGAACTCGGATCGTTGCCAGGCACCGTCGGCGACATCACGCGCATAGCTGGACCAGCGCGTGGCGAAGGCCAGCATCAGTGCCAGCACATGCTGGGAGACAGCCGGTGTACCGTAACCGGTCACGTTGATGACCGGGATGCCGCGCTCGGTGGCGGCTGCCAGGTCCACGTTGTTGACCCCGGTGGCCGCCACGCAGATCAGCTTGAGCGCGGGGGCGGCCTGGATGGTGTCGCGATCCAGCACGACCTTGTTGGTCACCACGACGTCGGCTTCGATCAGGCGGGCATCGCATTCGGCCGGGGCCGTATTGTGGTGCCAGGTCCAGCTGTCGAGCGCCGCGGTGAGACGGGACCAGTCCAGGGCATCGCCGGTCGATCCGGCATCGAGAAAAACGCCATGCATCACGTGAAAGGTCCCAATCGGCTGAACGGTTGGCCATGGTACCCCGTACGACCAATGTGTTCCGCAATGCCGGGTTCAGTTCCGGTATGCTGGAATCTTGTCCACTTGAATTTGACTGAATCCCACTTTTCAGGAACAGCCAGACGATGCAACGTCGTAGTGAGCAACAGGATCCGTCCCTGGGCAACCATCTGCCGAGCACCTGCCCGTCGGTGGAAGCCCTTGAATATGAACTCGCGTTTCTCGTGCGTCGGCTCGAGGCAGCGCGCCGTCGCTTCCACTACGGACTGGAGCGGGCACATTATCTGTTGCTGATCCTGCTGGAGCGAAACGACCGGCAATCGGTCGGCGCGCTCGCCGAGCAGGTCAATCTCGATGCGTCGACCGTCACCCGCCAGGTGGCGGCAATGAAAAGTGCCGGGCTGGTCGACAAGCATGACAACCCGGATGATCGCCGGGGCGGTTTCGTCACGATCACCGAAGCCGGCCGGGATGCGGCCGTCGAGGTGCGCGAGCGCCGCCTGGACCGGATCGAGCAGGCCTTCTCCAGCTGGAGTGACGAGGATCGACGGGTCTATGCCCGTCTCATGGCGCGTCATAACGATGCGCTGCGAGACATGCTCAACGAAGATTGAGGGCGGCCGGCAGCGTCTGGCGTTCGCCAGCGTGTGATTACGCCACGTTGCTGCCGCCGCGATATCCGATCGGGTTGAGAAAGAGGGCGGCAGGCGGCGTGGCGAGGTAGCGGGTCGCTTGCCGGCGTCTCTTGTTATCGCGACCAAGGCGTGAATGGATGGCCGCGGTTCGCGCGCCCGATCCGCGAGACCGGTGGCTCCTGTGGCGTGGCCAGCCAGCTGCCATGGCGCAGGTCGGCCGACTCGAGCAGCTTCAATTCACCGAGCGGACAGAGCCCGGCGCATGGCCGGGTTGTCATCGTTTCTTGTCTTGCCGAGGCGCCTTCAGGCGGCCTTGTTGTCGGTGCCTGGCAGTTTGAGATCGTGCCATAGCGTGGCTGTCGGCTCGGCCTTGTTGAGTGCGTAGAAGTGCAGGCCGGGGGCGCCACCGGCCAGGAGCTGTTCGCACAGGTTGTAGACGAGTTCCCGGCCGAAGGCACGGACCGAAGCCGTGTCGTCGCCGTAGCCTTCCATCTTCTGACGGACCCAGCGCGGGATATCGGCCCCGCACATGGCCGAGAAGCGCGAAATCTGGCCGAAGTCATTGATTGGCATGATGCCGGGCACGATCGGTACGTCGATGCCGCGGGCGGCGACCTCGTCCACGAAATTGAAGTACGCGTCGGCGTTGTAGAAATACTGCGTGATCGCCGAGTCGGCGCCGGCTCGGACCTTGCGCACGAAGTTGTCGATATCGGTCTCGGGTGAGGCGGCAGCCGGATGAAATTCCGGATAGGCGCCCACTTCGAGATGGAAATCGTCGCCGTGGCGTTCCTTGATGAACGACACCAGTTCGTTGGCGTGATTGAACACGCCCGGTTTTTCCATGCCCTCGGGCAGGTCGCCCCGCAACGCGACGATGCGCGAGACGCCGGCGGCCTTGTAATTGTCGAGCAACTCCTCGATGGATTCCCGCGTGCCCTCGATGCAGGACAGGTGCGGCGCCGCCGGGCGGCCGGTGATATCCATCGCCAACTCGACGGTGTCGAGCGTGCCCGAGCGCGTGGTGCCGCCGGCACCGAAGGTCACCGAGAAGAACGCCGGGTTCAGACCGCCGAGTTCGGCCAGCGCGCTCTCCAGCCGTGCACGCCCCTTGGGGCCCTTCGGCGGAAAGAGCTCGATGGAGAAATCGTTGTGTGAGACATCCTCACTCATGGCATCTCCGAAAGATCGTTTGCGAATCGCATAAAAAACCCGGCCCACGCGGGCCGCGGGCCGGGCTTGCCGGACAGGGCTTTAAGCCCCGGGGCGCTTAGTAGCGGTAGTGGTTCGGCTTGTACGGGCCGTCCACCGGCACGCCCAGGTATTCGGCCTGGTCGGGGGTGAGCTTCGTCAGCTTGGCGTTGACGCGCTCCAGGTGCAGTGCCGCGACCTTCTCGTCGAGATGCTTGGGCAGCACATAGACGTCGTTGTCGTAGCGCTCGCGATGGTTCCAGAGTTCGATCTGGGCCAGCACCTGGTTGGTGAAGGAGTTGGACATCACGTAGCTCGGATGGCCCGTGGCACAACCCAGGTTCACCAGACGGCCCTCGGCCAGCAGGATGATCTTCTTGCCGTCGGGGAAGGTGATGTGGTCAACCTGCGGCTTGATCTCTTCCCAGTCGTACTGGCGCAGCGCGGCGACATCGATCTCGTTGTCGAAGTGACCGATGTTGCAGACGATCGCCTCGTTCTTCATGCGCTTCAGATGATCGTGATTGATCACATGATAGTTACCGGTGGCGGTCACGAAGATATCGGCGGACTCGACCACGCCCGGATCTTCCAGATCCACCACGCGCAGGCCTTCCATGGCTGCCTGCAGGGCGTTGATCGGGTCGATCTCGGTCACGCAGACCGTCGCGCCCAGGCCACGCAGCGACTGGACGCTGCCCTTGCCGACATCCCCGTAGCCGCAGACGATGGCGACCTTGCCGGCGACCATCACGTCGGTGGCACGCTTGATGCCGTCGACCAGCGACTCGCGACAACCGTAGAGGTTGTCGAACTTGGACTTGGTGACCGAATCGTTGACGTTGATGGCCGGGAAAGTCAGACCACCCTGCTTGGCCAGATGATAGAGCCGATGCACGCCGGTGGTCGTTTCCTCGGAAACGCCGGTGATCGATTCGCCGAGCTTCTTGTAGAAATCCGGCTGTTCGGCCAGACGCTTCTTCATGACCTTGAACAGAGCCCGCTCTTCGTCGGAGCCCGGGTTGTCGAGCAGCGACGGATCGTCGGTGGCGTTGACGCCGAAGGTGGCCAGCGTCGTGGCATCGCCGCCGTCGTCCAGGATCAGATTGGGCAGGCCGCCGTCATGCCAGTCCATGATGGCGTGCGCGTATTCCCAATATTCCTCAGCGGTTTCGCCCTTGTAGGCAAACACCGGGATCCCCTGTTCGGCGATCGCGGCGGCGGCATGATCCTGCGTGGAGAACACGTTGCAGGAGGCCCAGCGCACTTCGGCGCCGAGGGCGACGAGGGTTTCGATCAGAACCGCCGTCTGGATCGTCATGTGCAGCGAGCCGGCGATGCGCGCGCCCTTGAGCGGCTGCTGTGCGCCGTATTCCTCGCGGATCGCCACAAGACCGGGCATTTCCGTCTCGGCGATCTCGATCTCGCGCCGGCCCCACTGGGCCAGGCTGATATCGGCGATCTTGAAATCTTCGTTCATCTTCTCGGCAGGTGCACTCATGCGTTGTTTCCTGTCGTTGAAATCAGGGAAGGCGGACCGGGCCGTCGGCCCGATCCGAATCGAGGGCGGGCAGCCGGCTCAGGCCGCCTGGATACCGGCGTCGTTGGCCAGGGCATCGGCCTTGTCGGTGCGCTCCCATGGCAGGTCGATGTCTTCGCGACCGAAGTGGCCGTAGGCGGCCGTCGGCGCGTAGATCGGGCGCTGCAGGTCGAGCATCGCGAGGATGCCGTAGGGACGCAGGTCGAAATGCTCACGGATGAGGCGGGTCATCTTCTCGTCGTCGACCTTGCCGGTGCCGAAGGTCTCTACCCAGATCGACGTCGGCTCGGCCACGCCGATGGCATAGGACAGCTGCACTTCGCACTTGTCGGCGAGGCCGGCCGCGACGACGTTCTTGGCCACGTAACGCGCCGCATAGGCGGCCGAACGGTCGACCTTGGACGGGTCCTTGCCGGAGAAGGCGCCGCCGCCATGGCGTGCCATGCCGCCGTAGGTGTCGACGATGATCTTGCGACCGGTCAGACCTGCGTCGCCCAGCGGGCCACCGGTCACGAACTTGCCGGTCGGATTGATGTGGATGGTCGGATCGTCGGTCAACAGATCGCCGATCACCGGCTTGATGATCTGTTCATGCACGGCTTCGCGCAGGTCGGCCTGCGAGATGTCGGGATCGTGCTGTGTCGACAGGACGACAGCATTGATGGCCGACGGCTTGCCGTTTTCGTATTCGAAGGTGACCTGGGACTTGGCGTCCGGCCGCAGCCAGGACAGCTCGCCCGATGCGAGCAGTTCGGCCTGCTTGCGCACCAGTCGATGAGCATAGGTGATGGGTGCCGGCATGAGCACATCGGTCTCGTTGCAGGCATAACCGAACATCAGGCCCTGGTCACCGGCACCCTGTTCTTCGGGAGCCGAGCGTTCGACGCCCTGGTTGATGTCCTTGGACTGCTCGCCCAGGACGTTCATCACGGCGCAGGTGTCGGCATCGAAGCCCATCGCGGAATCGGTGTAACCGATCCGACGGATGGTATCGCGCACGATGTGCTCGACCGGCACGTTCACGTTCTTGTTCGGATCGGTCTTGATCTCGCCAAAGACCATGACCATGCCGGTCTTGGTGGCGGTTTCACAGGCGACCTTGGCCGTCGGATCCTGCGCGAGATAGGCGTCGAGAATCGCGTCCGAGACCTGGTCCGACAGCTTGTCGGGATGGCCACCGGTCACCGATTCGGAAGTAAACAGGGTACGACTCATAGTCTATATCTCTCCATCCGGATATCCGGATGGACTATACGGCATCTATCGGGGTGTTGCTACAGCAACGACGCATCCGTGTGGTCGGCCTCGCGTTCGAGCGGCATCGGGCAAGCCGGGCGTTGTGGCCGGCAGCGGCCGTGGCTTGCCGTATGTGACAGGTCGGTCATCGGTACGTTCCCCGCAGCCCCGAGCCGCTCCTGGGCCGGCGACAAACCATGACCGACCCGGCAATCAGGTCACAGCGTGCCCGGCTGAAACGGTAGACTTGTGGCATCAATCCTGTTCAGAAAAGGCACAAATCATGGCCCTGACCGATTCCACGATGATGCCGATCGGCACGCCGGCACCGGATTTCTCGTTGCCGGATGCCGTGTCCGGCAAGACCAAGCGCTTCGCGGATGTCGCCGGCGAGAACGGCACGCTCGTGATGTTCATCTGCAATCACTGTCCTTACGTGATTCATATCGCCCGCGAGCTGGCGGCCGTGGCCGCCGAGTACGATCCGAAAGGCATCGGGTTCGTCGCGATCTCCTCCAACGACGTCGACGAGCGCCCGGAAGACGGCCCGCAGCAGATGGCCGAATTCGCCGAACAGAACAATTTCATCTTTCCTTATCTCTACGATGAGAGTCAGGCCGTGGCCAAGGCCTACGACGCTGTCTGTACACCTGATTTCTTCCTGTTCGGTGCCGACGGGCGCTGTGCCTATCGCGGCCAGTTCGATGGCTCGCGTCCGAAGAACAGCGAACCGGTCACGGGGGCCGATCTGCGGGCCTCGCTGGACGCGGTGCTGGACGGGGATCTGATCCCCGAAGAGGCCCAGGTGCCGAGCCAGGGGTGCTCGATCAAATGGAAGGCGGCCTGACTGCGGCCAAGGCTCGACAGTCGGCGCCGTTCGCCGGCTGCCGGGCCCGATGGTCGCCGCACGCGAGTCGAAACGGCTTGCGCGTGTCCGGCCGGCCGGTCGTCCAAACGATGCCGTGTAGGTCATGACCGATACGACAACCGACAAACCGGCGCGTGGCGGTCGCGACTACGCTGGCAGGTCGCTTGCCCAGCGTCGTGCTGCACGACGTGATGCGTTGATCGGTGCCGGCGTGACGGTCTTCGGCCGCGATGGCTTCCGGGCGGCGACCGTGAAAGCGATCTGTCGCGAAGCGGGTCTGACCGAGCGATATTTCTACGAGTCGTTCGTCAACAACGAGGACCTGTTCGCCACGGTCTACAAGCGCCTGATCGCGGCGCTGGAGACCGCGATGCGCGCCGCCGTGGCTGCGGCCCCCGACGATGCCGAGGCCATGTCTCGGGCGGCTTTGGATGTCTATTTCCGGCACATGGCCGATCCGTTGATCGCGCGAATCGTGCTGATCGAGATCTTCGGCATCAGCCCGACGATCGACCGGACCTATCGCGCGGTCACGCTCAATTTCGCGCGCCTGACCGAGGAACTGACGGCCCGGATATTCGACCCGCAGGCCCTGCAACATCACGGCGCCACGCCGCGCCTGTTGTCGATGGGGCTCGTCGGTTCAACCATTCATATCGCGATGTACTGGAACCTCAACGGTTATCGCGAATCACACGACGATGTGGTCAATTCGGCGCTCGCGGTCTATCGCGCGCTGGCCGACTCGATCAATATCGGCGAGTGAGGCGGGCGTCCGGGGCGGGGGACGCACGCCAGCGCATGCCCGACCGGTGAGCGACGGCCATGGTCCGCTACCGTCAGCCAGTCGGCCGGCACTCATCCGAGCGCGGCTGTGCGCCGACCCGGTCGTCGATCAGGCCGCGTAACCGGCGTTGGCCTTGAAGTGTTCCCGGCAGCGCGCCGCCACCGTGGGGGCATGAGTCATCACCGCCCAGTGACCGGCTTCGATCTCGTCGACGCGCAGCTTTTCGACCCAGGGGGCGACATCACGCACGAAGCCGCGGCCGACGAATGGATCGCGCGTGGCGACGATCAGCTGCACCGGCAAGTGTGTCGGGCGGTGCCGCGGGCGACAGAGTCGGGGCAGTACATTGGCGCGATAGAGCTTGATGCCGTAGGCGCCGTCCGACACCCAGGTGGGGGCGACCGGCAGCGACTCGCCCGCAAGGCGGGCCAGCGCGGGGCGATGAAATGCCGCCATCCCAGGGCGCCGAGACCCGGTACCTGGAACAGGCCGATATACCAGGATCGGCGCAGCTGACGCATGACCCTGGCACGCTCATCGGTCCAGCGTCGCCGCAGACCGTGACCGACATGATCGAGACACGGCCCGGAAAGGCTGGTATAGCTTGCAATCCGGCGGCTCAGGGCCGTGTCCGTGACGGCCTCCCAGCTGCCGATCGAGCCCCAGTCGTGGCCGATCAGATGCACGGCGCGCCCGTCCGGGCAGGCCCAGTCCAGAACGGTCGCGAGATCGTCTCGCAGATGGGATAGCCGATAGGCCCGGGTGGCTCGCGGTCGCGACGAGCGCCCGGCGCCGCGCACGTCGTATCTTATACAGTAGTAGTCGCCGCTGAGTTCGTGCGTCAGCCGGTCCCAGACGCCGGCGGTATCCGGATAACCGTGCACCATGACGACCCTCGGATGGCCGGGGTCACCGTCGGTGTAGCAGGCCAGCGTGACGTGCCCGGTATCGATCAGCGCATCGGGCTCGCGTTCGGTGCGTATCCGGTTGGGTTCCGAATCGGGCATGTCGAATCTCGATGCGATGTTGACATCGAAAAATGGCACAGAGGGTCCAGAGCGGCAAGACACGGCGTCGGCTCGCGTTCCCGCGGGTCTCTCGACATTGGCAGGATATCGTCATCCGGATGCGATGCCCGATTCCCCGCGCCGCGCATCTCGTGTCGATATCAGTCTGTCGTGTTGTCGGAACCGTCCTTGTCGTGGAGATGTTCCATGATCATGGCGAGCCGGTCGCCGAGATGCTGATCGGCCGAGTTGGCCATGGCACGCGCGACTTCCGGCAATACGGCCATCTCGACGAGCGGGCGCAGCCGCCATACCAGATCGGCCAGCGATGACAGATCCTCGCTGGGGGGCAGCTGGCCTTCGCCGTAACGATCGAAGACATGTCGGGCCACCAGCTTGACCATGGCATCGGAGGCCTGTTCGACGTTGGCGCGCAGATGGCCGACCACATCCAGCATGTCTTCCAACGGGATGCCGGCGCGTACCAGCTCGGCGCCGGCATGCAGCATGCGCGGGCTCGGCACCCGGAATCGCATACCTTCAGGACGCAGGACATCGAGCTCGATCGCCTTGTTGAGCGCCCGGCGCGAAAAGTTGCCCTGAAACATCCGGAGCAACTGCGGCATGGTCATGTAGTCCGGCAGTTCGTCGGACCAGGGCGTGGCGACCGCCGTCTCGAGTCCGAGCAGCGAGCCGATATCGTTGCCACGCTCCCAGGATTCGATCAGTTCGCCGATGTTCGACAGCGTGTAGCCGCGCTCCAGAAGCCGGTTGATGATGCGCAGTCGCGACAGATGCGCGTCGTTGTAGATGCCCTTGCGTCCCCGGCGTTCCGGCGGGGGCAACAGGCCGCGATCTTGGTAGGCACGGATGTTGCGCACGGTCGAACCGGTCTTGGCGGCCAGTTCGTCGATCGAGAATTCCGGGCGGGCCAGCGTGTCGGGACCGGCGATGTCAGGGAAGGGTTCGGTCATCACCCAAGGATAGCCGCCGGGATAACGTGCGTCATCCCGGCGGGGTGTGCGCTGTCACGCGCGAAGACGGTCTTCGTCGGCCTGCCGTCGATAGTGGGCGAGTTCGTCGATCGTCAGCACCGGCATATCGTGACGTTCGGCATATGCGGTGATCGCGTCGTTGTCGGCCATGGTGCCGTCGGGATTCATCAGTTCGCAGAGCACGGCCGCCGTGCGCATGCCGGCCAGCCGGGCGATATCCACGGCACCTTCGGTATGACCGCGTCGGGCGAGCACGCCTTCGTCGCTGGCCCGAAGCGGGAAGATATGGCCCGGACTCACGATGCGAGCGCTGCCATCGAGCGCGCCCAGGGCGGCCTGGATGGTCACGAGCCGGTCGGCGGCCGAGACTCCAGTGGTTACGCCGTCAGCGGCTTCGATGCTGATGGTGAAGCCAGTGTGATTCTTGCTCTGGTTATTGGACACCATCGGCACCAGGCCGAGCGCATCGACATCGTCGGGCAGAAAGCACAGGCAGACGATGCCGGAGCCATCGCGGATCATCTTGACCATCGTGTCGAGACGCAGGTTCTCGGCCGCGGCCACGATATCGGCTTCGTTCTCGCGATCGGAGTCGTCGAGCAGCAGAACCGGCAGACCGGCCTGATAGGCCGCCACCGCGGCGGCGATACGCGGGTAATCGGCAAAGGAATGATCGGACATGAAACGTTCTCGCTGTTTTGAGTCAACGTTTCAGGGCATGCGAGCACGCCCTGCGACGAGCGTCGTCGCGATGCGCGATCCCGCGTCTTCTTTCATCCGGACTGTGACCGTCGGCTCTGGCCTCTCACCAGATCTGCTGACCTTTCGATACGTCGAAAGCGCTCGTGGGCTCGGCTCGAAAGCCATACCACCGGTGGGGAATTGCGCCCCGCCCTGAAGACGGTTTCGAGTATAGCCCATCCCTGAAGGGGCCGCAGCGGATTGGCGACGAAAAACGACCCGGTCGCAATGGCCGGGTCGTATTGTGGCAACGACGGCATCCGCGGACGCTGCCGTCTTCAAGCCACAGCGCGGGATCAGCTGTCGTCGCCGCTCTGATCGGCGCTGGCGGTCAACGTGCCTCGTGTGCCGTTCGGGAAGAAGCCGCCGCCGCTGCCCATCTCGCCGCCACCCGGTTTCTGTTGCGGCGTCAGATAGACGATGTTGTGAACCTGCTGCGGGGATCGGCTGTACGTGATGCCGTTGTCGTCGGTCGGTACGATGTTGGTCGCACGATAGTTTGCCCCGTAAATCGAGACCATGGTGTCGGCGTTGCCGATGCCCTGATCGAGATCGTCGTCGCCGTCGAGGCTGTCGCGGGCGTCGGAAATGGCATTGATGGCCTGGCCGATGGACAGGCCGGTGTCGCCGAGCGACTGGTCCATGCGCGAGGTCAGCACCGTACGCACGAGGCCCGCGTGGTAGCCCTCGACGGACAGGATGCCGGCGGCGGCGGTCAGCAGGTCCCGGTTGCGCAAGAAGCGCGCGCCGCCCTTGTAGGCCGTCACGCCGACATCCTCGAAGATGAAGGCCCCGATCAGGAAATTGATCGGTCCGGCGAACGGGTCGAAACTGCTCAGGCCGGCGGCCTGGGCCGCGGCGTTGAAGGCGTCGGTGAAATTGATCGCCGGGCGGGCGATTACGCCATCGCCGAGGCCGGAGCGAAGGAATTGCACATGATCGAGCTCGTCGCCTGCGATTTCGGCGGCGTATCGGCCGATCAGGGGCTCGCTCGAGAAATCGACCTGTCGTCCGCCGACCACATCGCCGGGCGATTGGCTGGACCCGTTGATGTCGTCTGTCTGCAGGCCCATGCCGGTGACGGCGCGAAGATAGTATTCGGCTTCCAGATATTCGAGGTTGAGTGCGAACTGCAGAACGGCTGCATCGCCCGGGCCGTCATCCGGTGTGTCGTCGTTGTTCTGGGCCACAGCGACACTGTTGCTGTCGCTACAGGCGCCGAGCAGGGCGCTGCCGACCAGGCCGGCGGTATACATGCCGCTGTGGGCCAGAAAACGGCGCCGACTACGGCTCAGTGGGCCACCGGTCGTACTGTCGATGATCTTCGGACTGTCGTTCGTGCGTGCCGGGTCCGTCATGTGTTGATCCTCCCCCGAGTCGGGTTATTCGTATGTTCTTTGGATAACGTCGACGCGCCTGGCCGGCGTCGATGTCACGGGCGATCGCCAGATCGCCTGTCGGATCGACGCTAGCACAATAAAAAATATTAAAAGTCAATCATTGGTCGTGGAAAATATTTTTAATTACATTCTAATAGTTGCCGTTTAAATGGTGTCGCGCTAACTGGTTGATCCGAGAGTATCCGCCGGTTGGTGGTCGTTTTGATTCGGCTATCGCAGCTCGTTTTTCGATTGCGAAAAGCAATGCCAGGAGGTGCTTCTGGTACCGGTTTTTCCTCCATCGGGCCCGGTGACGGCGGTTGACAGGCTGCTTGTTGCTCGGGTGGGCGCGTTGCCTGACAATGGCCCTCTTCAAAAAAACTAGCCGTGGAGTGGAGATGCCAGAACGTCGTGATCTCGCCAATGCGATCCGTATTCTTTCGATGGACGCTGTCCAGCAGTGCGGCTCGGGTCA
Source organism: Salinisphaera sp. Q1T1-3 (assembly GCF_003602005.1). GTDB lineage: Bacteria > Pseudomonadota > Gammaproteobacteria > Nevskiales > Salinisphaeraceae > Salinisphaera. The sequence goes on from NZ_QZWD01000003.1 coordinate 147,071, forward strand.
TCCCGGCATGCCGATGGGCATGGCCGATATTGCTGAAGTACTGTTCAATGACCACCTGAAGTTCAACCCGACCAATCCCGACTGGTTCGATCGCGACCGGTTCGTGTTGTCCAACGGTCACGGCTCGATGCTGCAGTACGCCGCGCTTCATCTGAGCGGCTACGATCTGTCGATCGACGATCTCAAGCAGCTGCGACAGCTGCATTCGCGTACGCCGGGCCATCCCGAGAATACTGAAACGCCCGGTGTCGAGACGACCACCGGCCCGTTGGGTCAGGGGCTTGGCAACTCGGTTGGCATGGCTCTGGCCGAAGCCAGCCTGGCGGCGCATTTCAACAAGGACGGCCACGAAGTCGTCGATCATTACACTTATTGCTTCGCCGGCGACGGTTGCATGATGGAAGGGGTCTCCCACGAGGCCTGTGCGCTGGCCGGCACACTGGGGCTCGGCAAGCTGATCGTCTTCTATGACGACAACGGCATCTCCATCGACGGCGAAGTGAAGAACTGGTTCACCGACGACACCGCCAAGCGCTTCGAGGCTTATGGCTGGCAGGTGATGCGGGATGTCGACGGGCATGACGCCGATGCCATCAATGCCGCCATCGAGGCGGCCAAGAACGAATCGTCGAAGCCGACACTGGTTTGCTGCAAGACCGTGATCGGCTTCGGCGCGCCGAACCTGGGCGGTACGGCCAAGGCTCACGGCGCCGCGCTCGGCGACGACGAGATCGCCGCGGCCCGCAAGGAACTGGGCTGGTCCGACGAGACCCGTTTTGCGATCCCGGACGATATCTACGCGGCCTGGAACCATCGCGACGCCGGCCAGAAGGCCGAATCGGACTGGAATCAGCGTTACGAGGCGTTCTCCCGGGCCGCCCCCGAGCTTGCGGCCGAATTCGTGCGTCGCACCAACGAGCGCTTCCCGGACAACTGGGCCGAGACCGCCACGCAGTTCATCGAGCAGACGCAGGCCGAGGGCAAGCGCACTGCAACGCGCAAGTCCTCCAAGGCTGCGCTCGGCGCCTATGCGACGGTCCTGCCGGAACTGTTCGGCGGCTCGGCGGATCTGAGCGGGTCGAACGGCACGGATTTCGACGGCTACCAGCCGGTCTCTGCTGCCGACAAGACCGGCAACTATGTCTGCTACGGCGTGCGCGAGTTCGGCATGTCGGCGATCACCAACGGTCTGTCGCTGCACGGTGGCCTGATTCCGTTCGGTGCCACGTTCCTGACCTTTTCCGACTATGCGCGCAACGCGGTACGCATGGCTTCGCTCATGAAGGCGCGCAACGTGTTCGTCTATACCCACGACTCGATCGGGGTCGGCGAGGACGGGCCCACGCATCAGCCGATCGAGCATGTGGCTTCGTTGCGGCTGATTCCGGGGCTGCACGTCTGGCGTCCGGGCGACGATGTGGAAGTGGCCGTGGCCTGGCGTGCCGCCATCGAGCGCGCCGACGGTCCGGTGGCGCTCGCGCTGTCGCGTCAGGACACCGATCATCAGGATCGCGATGCCGAGGCCGTGGCCAACATCGCGCGCGGCGGCTATGTGATCAAGGACACCCAGGGCAAGCCCGATGCGATCGTCATGGCGACCGGCACCGAGCTCGAGCTGGCGGTCAAGGCAGCCGACCGGCTCGCCGGTGAAGGCGTGGCCGTGCGCGTTGTGTCCATGCCGTGTCTGGATGTGTTCGTCGACCAGGACACGGCCTATCGCGAATCGGTCCTGCCGGCCGACATCAGCGCGCGCGTGGCCGTCGAGGCCGGGGTCAGCGATTCCTGGTTCCGCTATGTCGGTGCCACCGGCGAAGTGGTCGGCGTCAACCAGTTCGGCATGTCCGGCCCGGGCGACGAAGTCTTCAATGCGCTCGGTGTGACCGTCGATGCCGTGGCCGACGCCCTGCGTCGTCAGGTCAAGGGTTGATCGACCCCGCCACCTGCGCCAGATTTTCAAACGTCATCAACGTGAGGAGTTAATCCACATGGCAGTCAAGATCGGAATCAATGGCTACGGCCGCATCGGGCGCAACGTGCTGCGGGCGCTCTATGAGGCCGGCCGCACGAATGAGCTCGAAATCGTCGCGATCAACGATCTGGGCGATGCGAACATGAATGCGCATCTGACCCAGTACGACACCGCCCATGGCAAGTTCCCGGGCGAAGTCAAGGCTGAGGGCGAAGATCTCGTCGTCAACGGCGACAAGATCAAGGTGCTGTCCGAGCGCAATCCGGCGGATCTGCCCTGGGGCGATCTCGGTGTCGAGGTGGTGCTGGAGTGCACCGGCCTGTTCGCCAGCGAAGAGAAAGCGAGTGCGCATCTGAAGGGCGGCGCCAAGAAGGTGCTGGTCTCGGCGCCGGCCGGCGACATGAAGACGATCGTCTACGGCGTGAACCATGAAACGCTGACCGCCGACGACAAGATCGTCTCCAACGCCTCCTGCACGACGAACTGCCTGGCACCGCTGGTCAAGCCGCTGCATGAGGCCTTCGGTATCGAGTACGGGCTGATGAACACCATCCACTCGTACACGAACGACCAGGTGCTATCGGACGTCTATCACAAGGACATCCGTCGGGCGCGCAGCGCGACTCAGAGCATGATCCCGACCAAGACCGGCGCGGCGGCCGCCGTCGGCATGGTGTTGCCGGATCTCGACGGCAAGCTCGACGGCTTCGCCGTGCGCGTGCCGACCATCAACGTCTCGTTCGTCGATCTGTCGGCGACGGTTCGCCAGGACGTCACGATCGAGCAGGTCAACGAAGTCCTGAAAAACGCTGCCAACGGCGAACTCAAGGGCGTGCTGGCCTACACCGACGAAGAGCTGGTGTCGCAGGACTACAACCACAATCCGGTGTCCTCGACGGTCGATTCCAAGCTGACCAAGGTGGCCGGCGGTCGCCTGATCAAGGTCTGCTCCTGGTACGACAACGAATGGGGCTTTTCCAACCGCATGCTCGACACGGCACTGGCCATGGCCAAGGCCGGCTGATCGACCGGTTCATCGCCCAGACTGCAAAGGCCGGACACTGTCCGGTCTTTGCGTTTGTGGGCCTCTGATACCCCTTGCCGGCCGCTGCGCCACCGCGCCGACGCGGCCGATCACGAATTCAAGAATGGTGTAAGACATGACCCTGCTTTCGATGGACGATGTCGAACTCGCTGGCAAGCGCGTGCTGATCCGCGAGGATCTCAACGTCCCGATCAAGAACGGCGAAGTCGCCTCCGCCGCCCGCCTGCGGGCGTCCCTGCCGACGATGAAGAAAGCGATCGAGGCGGGCGCGCGCGTGATGGTCACGGCTCATCTGGGCCGGCCAACCGAAGGCGAGCCCTCGGAGGCCGATTCGCTGGCGCCGGTGGCGCGCTGGCTGTCGGCCGAACTCGGCTTTGAGGTGCCGCTGGTCCGTGACTGGCTCGACGGCGTCGATGTGGCCGAAGGGCAGCTCGTGGTCTGCGAGAACGTGCGCTTCAACGTGGGCGAGAAGGGCAACGATGAAACGTTGGCCCGGAAGATGGGCGCGCTGTGCGATGTGTTCGTCATGGACGCGTTCGGCACGGCGCATCGTGCCCAGGCCTCGACCGAAGGCGTGGCCCGCTTTGCGCCGGTGGCCTGTGCCGGCCCGTTGCTGATGGCCGAGGTCGAGGCGTTGACGGCGGCGATGGATGATCCGAAGCGGCCGCTGGTCGTGGTTGTCGGCGGCTCCAAGGTCTCGTCCAAGCTGGCGCTGCTCAAGTCCCTGTCCAAGCTGGCCGACCAGCTGATCGTCGGCGGTGGGATCGCCAATACCTTCCTCGCCGCGGCCGGGCATGACGTCGGGGGATCACTCTACGAGGCCGATCTGGTCGATGAGGCCAAGGCCATCCTGGCCGATATCCGCTCGCGCGGCGGCGATATTCCGTTGCCGGAAGACGTGATCGTGGCTAACGAGCTGTCGGAGCATGCCAAGGCAGCCGAGCGTGCCATCGACGCGGTCGGTTCCGACGAGATGATCCTCGATGTCGGTCCGAAGGCGCGTGCGGTGGTGTCCGACGTGCTCAAGTCGGCCGGCACGATCGTCTGGAACGGCCCGGTCGGCGTGTTCGAGATCGATGCCTTCGGCGGCGGCACCAAGGCCTTGTCCGAAGCGATCGCTGCATCCGCGGCGTTCTCGATCGCCGGCGGCGGCGACACGCTCGCTGCGATCGAGAAATACGACGTCGGCGACGATGTCTCCTATATCTCGACCGGCGGCGGTGCCTTCCTCGAGTTTCTCGAGGGCAAGACGCTACCCGCGATTGCCGCGCTGCGCGACCGCGCTGGCTGAGGGGGCATGAGCATGGATTTTGTCGGCACCGAGCGCTATGTCGCTACCGATGCGCTCAAGATGGCGGTCAACGCTGCTGCCACGCTGTCGCGTCCGCTGCTGATCAAGGGCGAGCCGGGCACCGGCAAGACCATGCTCGCCGAGGAAGTCGCCGCCGCGCTGGGCAAGCCTCTGTTCGCCTGGCACGTCAAATCGACGACCAAGGCGGCTCAGGGGCTCTACGAATACGATGCGGTCGCGCGGCTGCGCGACTCGCAGCTGGGCGAGGCGCGGGTCCACGATATCGCCAACTACATCGTGCCGGGGCCGCTCTGGTCGTGTTTCACCTGTGACGAACAGCCGGTGTTGTTGATCGACGAGATCGATAAGGCCGATGTCGAATTCCCGAACGATCTGCTGCGCGAGCTAGATCGTATGGCCTTCGATGTCTACGAGACACGTCAGACGATCGAGGCCCGGCATCGGCCGATCATCATCATTACGTCCAACAATGAAAAGGAATTGCCGGACGCGTTTCTGCGCCGTTGTTTCTTTCATTACATCGCGTTTCCGGATCGCGAGACGATGCAGGCCATCGTCGATGTGCATTTCCCGGGGCTGAAACAGCGCCTGCTATCCGATGCGCTGGATCTGTTCTTTGATGTACGCGAGGTGCCGGGCATCAAGAAAAAGCCCTCGACCTCGGAGTTGATCGACTGGCTCAAGCTGCTCGTCGCCGAGGATATGCCGGCCGAGGCGCTGCACGCTGCCGACACGGCGAATTCCTTGCCGCCGTTGCACGGGGCACTGCTCAAGAACGAGCAGGACGTGCATCTGTTCGAACGTCTCGCCTTCATGGCGCGTCGCGGTCGACGCTGAGTCGGCGCTCACCCGTGCTCATCGCGTTCTTCCAGGAACTGCGTCGCGGCGGGCTCGCGGTTTCGGTCGGTGAGTTTCTGACCCTGCTCGAAGCACTCGATGCGCATCTGGCCGGCACGAGCGTCACGGCCTTCCATGCGCTGGCGCGCATGACCCTGGTCAAGGACGAGACTCGATTCGATCTGTTCGACCGGATCTTCGGCCATTATTTTCGGGGTATCGAATCGCTCGCCGAGCCCGAAGGCGAGGTACCGGCCGCATGGCTGGAAAAAATGGCCGAGCTCGAGCTCGATGATGCACAGAAACGCCGCGTCGAGGCGCTCGGTGGCTGGGAAGCGTTGATGCAGACCCTGCGCGAGCGCCTGGCAGAGCAGGGCGAGCGTCATCAAGGCGGCAATAAATGGATCGGCACGGCCGGTCGTTCGCCGTTCGGTGCCTATGGCTACAATCCCGAAGGGGTGCGCATTGGTCAGCACACCAGCCGGGAACAGCGTGCCGTCAAGGTTTGGGATAATCGTGAATACGCCGATCTGGCCGACGATCGACAGCTCGGCGTGCGCAACCTTCAGGTCGCGTTGCGACGACTGCGGCGGTTTGCTCGGGAAGGCGCTGCCGATGAGCTCGATCTCGGGGCGACAATCCGGGCCACGGCCCGACAGGGCGGCCAGCTCGATCTGGTGATGCGTCCGGAGCGGCGCAATGCCATGAAGCTGTTATTGCTCTTCGACGTCGGCGGATCGATGGACGCGCATGTCTCGATCTGCGAACAGCTGTTTTCTGCCGCGCGTTCCGAGTTCGCCCATCTGTCCTATTTCTATTTTCACAATTTCATCTATGAATCCGTCTGGCAGGACAATGCCCGGCGCCACAGTGAGCAATGGGATACATCGACCCTGTGCCGAACCTTCGGCTCGGATTACCGCGTGATCATCGTCGGCGATGCCAGCATGAGTCCCTACGAGATCGCCTATCCCGGCGGCTCCGTCGAACATTTCAATGCTGCATCAGGCGAGAGCTGGCTGCGGCATCTGCTGACCGCTTTTCCGCGCACCGTCTGGCTCAACCCCGTGCCGGCCGCGCGCTGGGCGGCCACGCCATCGATCGGCATGACGCGGGAGCTGATGGGCGACCGTATGTTCGCGCTGACGCCGGCCGGACTCGATTTGGCGATCAACGAATTGTCGAGCCCGGCTCAGGCGGTGCGTTGACAAGCCGCGGCTGCGCGACGATTCTCGGAGCCGTATGGGCAAGCGCCGTAGTGCGGCAGGGACGATTCGAATGGGCCAGCGCCATGTCGTGGCGATGATGCGCGCCGCCGCACGGCTGGTCCGAGGGCGCGCAAGCGCTGTGCGCACCGCGCTCTGCGCGCTCGTGAGCCTGGTGGGGTCGCTGGCCCTGATCGCCATCGCCGTGAACGCCTGGGTCATCGAGTCGACGCGGGGCCAGATCTACGATACGCCGGTACACATGCCGGTCTTCGATATCGCGCTCGTGCTGGGTACCAGCCCGTATACCCATACGGGGAATCCGAACCTGCTGTTCGAAAATCGTATCAAGGCGGCTGCGCAGCTCTATCGTACGGGGCGGGTTCGTCATCTGCTGCTGTCGGGCGCCAACCCCAGCAAGGCGTATAACGAACCACAGAAGATGTATCAGGCGCTGCGCCGCAGGGGCGTGCCGGACGAGGCGATGACGCTGGATTTCGCCGGGTTCCGCACGCTGGACTCGGTCATGCGGGCCCGACGGGTGTTCACGCTCACGCATGTGGTGATCGTCTCGCAGCGCTACCATGAATACCGGGCCCTGTTCATCGCCCGTCATACGGGGCTGAGCGCGATCGGCTATACATGGCCGGACGAGGATCGGCGCCAGCCGCTGCGTACTGAAGCCCGCGAGTATTTCGCGCGGATCAAGGCGTTACTCGACCTGTTCGTCTTTCATACCGCGCCGCGGTTTCTGGGGCCGAAGCGGCCGATCAATCTGCAGCCACCCGACATGAGTGGCTATTACGCGCAGCGAGCGTAATGACATGCGACGGTCGCGCGATGTGCTGCATGCCGACCGTGTCGAGGTCGAACACGATGCCGCAGCGGGTCAGCCCGGCCGGCGACAGGTGGACTCGCCGCCGACGTGTCGATCGCTTGCCGCCGGCTGGCGGGACGTTGTCGCTCAGGACGACGTCGCGGTTTGCTCGGGGCTTGGCAGGGGAAAGAGGCCATTCAGAAGCGCCTCGATCTTGGTTTCCGCGCCGTGTTCGACGCGGTAGGTATCCGGATGACGAAGGCTGCATTCATACAGGCCGGCCATGTACGCCATGATCATGTCGGCGATGTCTTCGGCTGTCAGTCCCGCCGGCAGGCTGCGCTGCTCGGCGACTTCGTGGGAAATCGCCACGAGTGCGGCCCGGGTCTCGTCGAACATGGCGGCCAGAAGGCGGGCGCTGGCGGCTTCGCTCTGGTCGATCTCACAGCGATGCAGCACGATATGACAGACGCGCCGGTGCTGATCGTCGGTGGCCAGGCGGTTGACGCCGTGCAGCATCATCTCCTTGAGCAGCTCGAGCGGCGCGGCCCCCGGGATGTGTTCACTCAGGCATTGACGCAGATCGCGCATCGGCATCTTGGTCCGGGCGACCATGGCGGCCAGCAGCGCACTCTTGTCCTCGAAATGCCAGTAGATCGCACCGCGCGTGACATTGGCGCGCTGTGCGATGCGTTCCAGGGAAGCCTTGCCAACGCCGCGATCCAGCATTTCGGCTTCGGCCGCATCAAGGATGTGTTCGCGGGTCTGCTCGGACTCGCTTTTCGTTTTACGTGCCATAACTCGCTCTGTTCGCGCCGCGTCTCCGTCGCCGTGACGCCTATCTTACATACATACGCGAATGTATGTATGATGCGAACGGTCAGGGAAGTCCACCTCAGGGATTCGCGGTATGCGTGATTACCATTTCGGCGTCGCTCGGCGCCTTCCAGTACACCGTGCGCTGTTCGTCGTCATGGCGTCGCTTGCTCTGGCCGCATGCGGTCAGGGCGACGGCGGACAGGCGCAGGGCGGCGGAGGGCAGCAACAGCCGCCCACACCGGTTCAAGTCAAGACACTCCAGCCGCATCAGGTCGATGTGTACGCCGAGTATCCGGGACGCGTCGAGGGCAAGCAGACCGCGCGCATCATCGGGCGTGTCACCGGCGTGTTGCTGGACAAGAATTATCGAGAGGGGTCAATCGTCCACAAAGGCGATCGGCTGTTCACGATCGATCCGAAGCCCTACCAGGCCACGGTCAATCAGCGCAAGGCCGAGCTGTCCAGTGCACAGGCGTCGCTGGCCAATTCGCGGCGTATCTGGAATCGCACGAAGAAACTCTACGATTCCAACGCGGTCAGTCAGGCCGAACGGGATCAGGCTCTGTCGAACTATGATTCGGATCGCGCCAGCGTTCAGCAGGCCAAGGCGAATCTCGACTCGGCTCAGATCGATCTCGGCTATACGCACGTGGAAGCACCGATCACCGGCGTGACCAGTCTGCGCGACATCGATCTCGGTTCGCTGGTCACGGCCAACCAGACCCAGCTGACCACGATCACGCAGCTCGATCCGGTCTATGTCCTGTTCGCGCTACCCGAGGACGATGCCTTCGCCCGACGCAAGGCGCTGTCCGACATGGGCAAGGAATCGTCCGATGCCTCGACTCGCGAGGCCACGATCCTGCTCAATAATGGCCAGCCTTTCCCGTACAAGGCGCAGGTGGATTTCACCCAGAGCACGATCGATCCGGATACCGGCACCGTGCAGCTGCGCGCCGTGGTCAAGAATCCGAACAATGAACTGATGCCGGGGCGTTATGTTCGGACGCGTCTGCGTATTCAGACGCTGGACAAGGCGTTGACCGTACCGGACAGCGCGATTTCGGACAGCGGCCAGCAGGTTCAGGTGTTCGTTGCTCGCAATGGCAAGGCACAGACCCAGGCCGTCAAGCTCGGCCCGAACACCAGCGACGGGCGTGTCATTTCCAGCGGCCTGAAGCCGGGTGACAAGGTCATTGTCAGCGGCATCGGTTCGCTGCAGTCCGGCGCGCCGATCAAGATTCAGCAGGGCGCCGGCAATAAGAACGGCGATCCGGCCTCGAATGGTGGCGCCCAGTCGTCGGGCGATGCGTCCGGCGGCGGTAGCGGCGGCCAGTCCGGGCAGAACAGCTAAGCGAGGACGTACGCGTGCTGTCTAAATTCTTCATCGACAGGCCGGTCTTTGCGACCGTCCTGGCTATCATCATCACGCTGTCGGGTGTGCTGGCGATGCGTTCGCTGCCCATCTCGCAGTATCCGGACGTCGTGCCGCCCGAAGTGGTCGTGCGTGCCAACTATCCCGGCGCCAGTGCCGAGGATATTGCCAAGACGGTGGCCGCGCCCCTGGAGACCGAGATCAACGGTGTCCAGAACATGATCTACATGACCTCGACGTCTTCGGACTCGGGGCAGATGCAGCTCAACGTCACGTTCAAGATCGGCACCGAGCCCGAGCAGGCGACGATCGACGTCAACAACCGCGTCCAATCGGCGCTGTCGCAGTTGCCGGACACCGTGCAACAGACCGGCGTGACCGTGCGCAAGCAGTCCACCAGTATTCTGCAGGTGGTCACGCTGTACTCGCCGAACAAGAAGTTCGATACGACCTACATCAGTAACTACATGCTGGTGTATCTCATCGATCCCATCAAACGACTCGACGGGGTCGGCGACGCGCGTCTGTTCTCGACCGAGGACTACTCGATGCGCATCTGGCTGGATCCGGCCAAGATGGCACGTTTCGATATCACCGCCAGCGACGTCGAGTCGGCGATTCGCGAGCAGAACTCGCAGTTCGCGGCCGGCAAATTCGGTGAGCGGCCCTACGGTGGCGCGGATATCGCCTTCACCTACACGGCCAGCACGGCCGGGCGTTTCTCCAAACCGTCACAGTTCGAAAACATCATTCTGAAGTCGCTCGACAACGGGCGGGTATTGCGGCTCAAGGATGTGGCAAGAGTCGAGCTCGGGGCGCAGTCGTATGCGACGCTGCACAGTTTCAACGGCCAGCCGGCCGTGCCCGCAGCCATCTATCTGCAACCCGGGGCCAACGCGCTCGCAACGGCCGAGCGTGTACGGCACTTGATGGAGGACCTGGGCAAGAATCTGCCCCAGGGTCTGGAATACAAGATCCCGTACAACACGACCCAGTTCGTGCACGCGTCGATCGAAGAGGTGATCTTCACCTTCTTCATCTCGCTGATTCTCGTGCTGTTGGTCATCTATCTGTTCCTGCAGAACTTCTGGGCGACCATCATTCCGATGCTGGCGGTGCCCGTCGCGGTGGTCGGGACATTCGCCGGCATCTACATGCTCGGCTTCTCGATCAACCTGCTGACATTGTTCGGCATGATTCTGGCGATCGGTCTCGTGGTCGATGACGCGATCATCGTGATCGAGAACATCGAACGCATCATGACCGAGGAGAAAGCGCCACCGCGGCAGGCGGCGATCAAGGCTATGGAGGAGGTGACCGGCCCGGTCATCGCTGTCGTGCTCGCCTTGAACGCAGTGTTTGTCCCCGTGGGCTTTCTCGGCGGCCTGTCCGGGCAGATGTACAGCCAGTTCGCGATCACCATCGCGGTCTCGGTGCTCATTTCCGGCTTTGTCGCACTCACGCTCACGCCCGCGCTGTGTGCCCTGTTCCTAAAACCGAGTAGCGATAAGAAGAACTGGTTCTTCCGCAAGTTCAACCAGGGCTTCGACAAGTGCGCCGATGCCTATCTCTGGGGCGTGAACTTCCTGCTCAAGCGCGCGATTCTCGGCCTGCTGCTGTTTGCCGGTGTGATCGGCGCGACCTGGTTCTTCTCGACCCAGGTGCCCAGCGGTCTCATCCCGCAGGAGGACCAGGGCTATATCTTTGCCTACTACCAGCTGCCGCCGGGCGCGTCGCTGCAACGTACGGAAAAGGTCAGCCAAGAGTTCTACAAGAAGGCACGAGCCAACATGAACGGGCTGTCCGGCGTGGTCAGCGTGCCGGGTTACGACTTCCTGGCCAGCGCACCGCGCACCTGGGCCGGCGTCATGTTCCTGACACTGGAGGACTGGGGTAAACGCGATTCGTCGTCGTTCGACCTGGTCAATCAGGCCTTCGGACTCGGCGCGCAGGTGCCCGGTGCACAGGTGATCGCCTTCAACCCGCCGCCGATCATCGGCCTGTCGACGACGGGCGGTTTCGAAGGCTATGTCCAGAGCAAGGAAGGCTCGGATTACAACGCGTTGTTCAAGCAGACGCAGAAGCTGATCGCGGCCGCCAACAAGCGACCGGAGCTCCAGCGGGTCCGTACAACGCTCAACACCGACGTGCCGCGTTACAAGGTCACCGTCGACCGCGAAAAGGCCAAGGAACTGGGTGTGCCGATCGGCGACCTGTTCTCGACGCTGCAGTCGACGTTCGGTCAGCTGTACGTGAACCAGTTCACGTTCCTGGGCCGTAACTGGCAGGTCAATCTGCAGTCCGATGCCGCGTATCGCATGCAACCGGATGATCTGCGTCAGGTGTTCGTCAAATCGAACAAGACAGACGAGATGATCCCGGTGTCGTCGCTGGTCAGTACCAAGCGCACGACCTCGGCCGACGTGGTGCAGCGTTTCAACGTCTTCCCGGCGGCACAGGTTCAGGGGGCTGCGGCACCGGGGTATAGCTCCGGTCAGGCCAATGCGGCCATTCAGCAGGTCGCCTCTCAGGTTCTGGGCTCGAATTACGACTTTGCCTTCACCGGGACGGCGTATCAGGCCCAGCACGTCGGGGATGCTGCAATCATCGCGCTGGTGTTCGGCGTGGTCATGGTGTTTTTGATCCTCGCGGCCCAGTACGAGAAATGGAGTCTGCCGATCGCGGTGTTGACGGCGGTGCCGTTTGCCACGCTTGGCGCGTACATGGCGGTCTGGCTGCGCGGGGTGGATAACAACATCTACTTCACGGTGGGCCTGCTGGTGCTGATCGGACTGGCGGCGAAGAACGCGATTCTCATCGTGGAGTTCGCTGTTCTTGAGAGACAAGCCGGCAAATCCCCCGCCGATGCGGCCTATTCGGCGGCCAAACTGCGTTTCCGACCGATCGTGATGACGTCGATGACGTTCGTGCTGGCCTCCGTGCCGCTGGCTGTGGCCAGCGGGGCGGCCGCCAATAGCCGTATCGCCATCGGTACGGCCGTCATCGGCGGTATGCTGTTCGCCACGTTCTTCGCCATTCTGTTCGTGCCGATGTTCTACGATCTGATCGAGAAGGGATCGGAGAAACTCGCCCGCGCGCGTGGCAAGACTCAGGACGAAGATGAAAACGATGAGTTCGACGATGATTCCCGCCAGCTGTCGCACGACGACGATCAGACCCGGAACAGGGAAGACGACAATGCGTAGTGCCCTGATTCTCTGTGCGGCCGCGTTGTTGGCAGGCTGTGCGGTCGGTCCGGACTATGAGCGTCCCGACATGGACCTGCCGCAGTCGCAGCTGGATTCGACGCTCCTGTCCGCCGATCAACAGCAGAAGCTGGCCTACTGGTGGACCCGGTATAAGGATCCGACGCTCAACAAGCTCATTGACCAGGCACTGGATTCCAACCTCGACATCGCGCTGCAGTTCCAGCGCGTTCGTCAGGCAAGGGCGGAGCTGGGCTATCAGAATGCCCAGCTCTATCCCACCATCCAGGGCCAGGCCCAGGGGCTTCGCGAGCGTGCCAGTTCGGCTACCGGTGGTGCCAGTGGTGGCTCCAGCGCGGGGAGTGGATCGTCGTCTGGTGGCGGTGCCGGTGCGGGCGGCGGCTCGAGTTCGAGCGCTGCTGGCGCCTCGGCTGGCGCCCAGCGCTATAACTATTATTCCGTGGCCGGCACGCTCAACTACGAGCTGGATATCTGGGGCGCGCTGCGACGGTCCGACGAGCAGGCGCGTGCGCAGTTGTTGTCCTCGGCCTACACCGAGGACTCGGTGCGGCTGATGGTCGTCTCCGACGTCGTGACGAACTACATGTCGTTGCGCAATTATCAGCGTCAGATCGACGTCACGAAGAAGACGATCCGTACGCGTGAGCAGGCCTACGCCCTGGATCAGAAGCGTTATCAGTACGGCGCGATCGACAAGTTGACGTTGCTCCAGACCAAGTCGTTGCTCGACTCGGCCCGGGCACAGCTGCCGCCGCTGGAACAACAGGCCAGCCAGCTGCAGACAGCACTCGCCGTGCTGACCGGCAAGACGCCGCGTCAGATCATGACCGCCACCGATATTCCGGACGGTGATTTCGACGACATCACGTTGCCGCAGGATCTGCCGAAGGTGCTGCCCTCGCAGCTCATCGAGCGTCGCCCGGATGTTCGAGCGGCCGAGGCGAGCCTGATCGCGTCCAATGCCAACGTCGGTGTGGCCAAGGCCCGTTTCTTCCCGACCTTCAATCTGTCGGCGATGATCGGTACACAGGCCCTTTCGGTCGACGATCTGTTCGAGCCTTACTCGAAAATCGAACAGGTCGGCGGTTCGATCACGGCGCCGATTCTCGATTTCGGTCGTATCAACTCGCAGTATCGCAGTGCCAAGGCACAGAAGGCCCAGGCCGAGATCCAGTATCGTCAGACCGTGCGCCAGGCGTTCCAGGACGTCCACAACGCCCTGGATGAGGTCAAGTACAGTCGACAGCGCTTCGTCGCGGTCCAGGAACAGGTCGCTTCCTATCGCGATACGTTGCAACTGGCCAATCTGCGTTATCAGGTCGGCCGGACGGATTATTTCGACGTGCTCGATGCCCAGCGGAATCTGTTTTCCAGCCAGCTGAATCTTGCCCAGGCCATTGCCGATCGCTTCACCGCGACCGCTGACCTGTACAAGGCGCTCGGCGGCGGCTGGACGCAGCAGAGCGATTCGCTGGATCCGGCGCTCGAAGAAGTCGCGCATGACTACGACCCGGTGCCGGACGCCAAGGACGGCGCCCACGCCGCGACGGCCAATCTGCCCGTGCCCGGCAACGATCCGTAGCCGGGAGCCCACGGCTTGAGCCAGGCAGAATCCCGGTCGCTCTACGAGGTCTCGCGCGAAGAGAGCCGGACCATACTGCGTCTGCAGGGCGACTGGGGGCAGGCGGCGCGACCGCCTGCCTCGCGGGATGTCGCGGCGCGGCTCGGCGACACCGGTGCGGTGGTGATCGACGGCCAGGGGCTATCGACCGGCCATCCGCGTGTCGCAGCTTTCGTTCACGGCTTGGGACTACGCCTCGACGATGCCGACCGCGCGGTTGAACATCGCGCACTGCCGTCGGATGTGGCGGCGCTGATGGCGCTGTCCAGCGCGGCGCCGCCCCGTGGCGCGCCAGCGCGTCCGCCGGGACTGCTGGCACGGCTCGGGTTGCGACTGAACCGGCGTCTGGTCACCGCACGTGACACGGCCAATCTCGTCGGCCACGCGCTGGCCACGACGCCGGCCCTGGTCTCCGGGCGGGCCCAGACCCGCTGGCGCGATTTCATCGAGCTCGTGCGCGAAACCGGGGCGGCGTCGCTGCCGGTTGTGACCGTGGTCAATCTGTTGATCGGCGCGGTTCTCGGGTTCATCGGTGCCGTTCAGCTCCAGACCTTCGGTGCCGGCATGTATCTGGCGGATCTGGTGGGCATTGCCTCGGCCCGCGAGATGGCGGCCATCATGACCGCGTTCATCATGGCCGGCCGGATCGGGGCCACGTTTGCGGCGCATCTGGCGACGATGGAATCGAACGAAGAGATCGACGCCCTGCGCATGATCGGGGTCTCGCCGTTCGAATTCCTGGCGCTGCCGCGTCTGGCCGCGCTCACTCTGATGATGCCGCTGCTGTTTCTCTACGGCGCAACGCTGGCGATCATCGGTGGCATGGTCGTGGCCAATATCGTGCTCGGTACGCCACCGGCCGCCTTCGCCGAACGCCTGCAGGATGCGATGGGCCTGACCGAGTTCGTGATCGGGTTCGTCAAATCGATCGCGTTTGGCGTGTTGATTGCGCTGACGAGCTGCTACATCGGCCTGAACGCGGGGCGCAATGCGGCCGAAGTCGGCCGTGCGGCAACACGAACGGTGGTTGTCTGTATCATCGGTATCATCTCGATCGATGCCGTGGCCGCTCTATGCACGAATGCGCTGGGTATCTGAGCGTCCGCGTGCCGTAACCGTTTTCTGCGATGGCGAAACTCAGCTCGAACGACAATCCGGAGCAGGGCGTGGTCGTGCGCGATCTGCAGCTTGCCTTCGGCGATACCGTGGTGCAGAAGGATCTGAACTTCACGGTCGCCCCGGCTTCGGTGTTCGTGATCATGGGCGTGTCGGGCTGCGGCAAGAGCACGCTGCTGCGCCACATGATCGATCTTGCCCGCGCCGATCAGGGCGAGATCCTGTTCGACGGCCAGCGACTGACCAGCGATGATCCGCGGGCGCGGGCGGCGCTGCAACGTCGGATCGGGGTATTGTTCCAGTCGACCGCCCTGTGGAGCTCGATGACCGTGGGCGAGAACGTCGCACTGCCACTGCAGCTGCATACCGCCATGCGACCGGCCGAGATTCGCGACCAGGTGGCCTTCAAGCTGTCGTTGGTCGGGCTCGCGGGACAGGAGCAGCGCATGCCGAGCGAATTGTCGGGTGGCATGCAGAAACGCGCCGGGCTGGCGCGGGCGATCGCGCTTGACCCGGACTATCTGTTTCTCGATGAGCCGAGCGCCGGGCTGGATCCGATCACCTCGCAGCGCCTGGATGCCCTGATTCTGCGGCTGCGGGATGCGCTCAAACTATCCGTGATCGCGGTGACCCACGAGTTGCCGAGCATCTTTTCGATCGCGGACGACAGTATCTATCTGGATAATCAATCGAAGACGGCGATCGCCCACGGGGATCCGCACGAGCTGGTCCGCAACGGCCCCGATCGCGTCCAGGCTTTTCTCAAACGCGAGCCGATCGAGGCAGATGCCGATGCATGAGCATCGTCGCCCGGTCCGGGTTTGCAAACGGTAATCACGATTCATGGCGAGCAATCGGAACTACACCGTCATCGGCGCGTTTCTGCTGGGCGCGATCATCCTGGCGGCCGCCGGCGTTCTGGCCTTCGGCAACACCGGGCTGTTTCGCCAGGATCGCCAGGCCATCATCTTCTTCAATCAATCGGTTCTGGGCCTGACCAACGGCTCGCGCGTGCTGTTTCGCGGCGTGCAGGTGGGGACCGTGAAGAAAGTGCAGCTGCGTCTGGCCGACAGCGGGCAGGGGGCCCGGATCGCGGTGACCATCGACATGAGCGGCGACAACCTGACCATGCTCAACGGTCAGGCGACGTCGCAGGATCTGACCGTGGATGAAATGGTCCAGCGCGGACTGCGCGCGCAGCTGGTGGTCTATAGTTACGTCACCTCGCAGCTGGCTGTGAACCTCGATTTCCGCCCGGACAGTCAGCCGAACTTCGTGGTTGACCCATCCGCGCTCGATGTCCCCGAGATACCGGCCGTGCCCTCGCAGCTCGACCAGCTCAAGGATACGGTGGCCGATCTGCCCTGGAAGCAGACCATGGAGCGTGTCGATCACGCGATGAAGACCATGGTCAAGCTGGCCGAGGACATGGACTCGGCCGTGAATACGCTCACACCGACGCTGAATCAGACCGGTGAGTCGACGCAGAAGACGCTGGCCGCGGTGCGCGAGGCGGTCAGCGACAACGACAAGCAGCTCAAGCAGACGCTGGCCAGCGTGCAGCGTCTGACCGACACCGCGAACGACCAGATCGACAATCACGATCAACAGGTCGCCAAGATTCTGTCCAACGTCCAGCAGACGAGCGCGAGTCTTGCGCAGATGTCGCGCCAGTTGCAGAACATCACGGCGCCGGATTCCGGCACGCGACAGGATATACAGAGCACGATTCGCGACCTGTCGGCCACGGCGGCATCGCTTCGCCAGTTCTCTGAGACCATCGAGCGCAACCCGCATGCGCTGCTCTACGGAAAAGGCTCCCGCTAATGGCCGGATCGACGCTTCGTCAAATTCTCGCCGTTGTCTGCACGGCGGCCGTACTCGCTGGCTGCGCCAGCGCGCCGCCGCTCAAGCGCGTGACGCTGAACCCGCCACAGACCGACCGGGCCAGCGCGCAGCCGAGCGAATGGACTGTCCGTCGGGTCCTGGTGCCGGAATATCTGGACAATTACGACATCCAGCTGCGCACCGAGGACTACGTCATCGATCGAATGGCCGACGCGAAATGGGCGGTTCGCCTGCCTGTCGCGATGACGAATCTGCTGCAGCAGACGATCAACGAGAAACTGCTTACCGGTCGCGACCGGCATTATGTGGTGCATGTCTCGGTGGATACGTTCGAGCCACAGCCCTCCGGAAACGTCGTGCTCAATGCCCAGTGGCGTGTGACCGACGACCAGCGGGTGGTCGCCAGTGACAGCGCGTTGATCACCGAGCCGTTGCCGGCCGGCGCCACACATCGCCCGGAAGCCGTCGGTCGTGCGATGTCGTCGGCGGTACGCGAGCTGGGCATGCAGATCCTCTCGCGCGCGGGCTGAATCGAACCGATATCGACCCGAGCGGCCGGCCGAGGCCGCTGGCGTATGCCCTATGCCGGTGCGGATCGAAGCGCCGGGATGACCTGATGCGGGCAGTACCGCGTTAGGCCTGACGGGCGCTGTGCCATTCCTTGCTCGGTTCGAAAGCCGAGGTTGATTGACGGTCGTCGAGCCGATCCGGAAAGTGCTTGCGTGTCGTAGGGGATGCGCACGGTGATCATGGGGTCGGAGCCGATCGGGGCGCGCTCGTGTCGGTACCATCGCCCGAGCCCATATGAGGCCTGTGTGTCTTGAAGGCACGGGTTTGGGCGTCCGGGCGAGCTCGCTCCGCGGCATGATCGCCGTAAGACCTCGGCCGCGATCCAGGTACCGGTCGTGACTGTTCTCTTGGACGTATCGATGGCGCTATGGCGCGGGCCCGCGCGCATGGTCGCCCCGTTGGGTCTGATGGGCGTGATCCGCCGAGGGGCAGATCGACGACGGCCCACAAAAAAGCCCCCGATCTCCGATGAGATCGGGGGCTGCGAGCGCACTCGCGAAGCGTCTGCCGTCTAGCGGGACGGGAAGGCGCGTCCGCCGTGGGCTTCGTTGCCGGTCAGCTGAAAGTTCAGCGCGCCGGGGTTGATGGTCGCCGCGGCCGGCAGCAGGCCCAGCGCCTGGGCTTGCAGATTGACCGTATTGACGTTGCGCAACGAGATCACCAGACGACCGTTCTGCTGGAACGAGACGGGGCCGACCAGATTGATGGTGAAGTCCTGCTGATCGAGCGTCACGCCCTGACCGTCGGGTGCATTGGCGACCAGATTGAGCGAGGTCGCAAAACACGGCTCGTAGTCATAGGTCGATCCATCGGCCCGGGTACCTTCGCACTTCGGAATGATGTAGCCCGACTGCGTGCCGGCATCGTCGTCGCCGTTGGAGGCCAGGTCCGGGAAGCGCAGGAGAATGCGACCGGTGTTGATCGGATCCAGGGTGGTGCCACCGCCCTGCAGTGCCTGGCCGATGGCCTGGTTGAGCCCGTTTTCAAGCTCGGCCACCGTCGACGCGACGCCATTGAGCGTACCGCTGAGCAAAGGCCCGAGAACCGGGATGTCGCCGATCGGTGTCTGATCCGGCACTTCGGCCAGTGTTCCCAGGAGATCGGACAGGCCCGGCAACGCCTCGTTGAGGCTGATACCGATGCCGGTCAGCGCGCTGATGCCGCCGGGCAACAGCGATACCTGAATGCATTCCTGCGGCGTCTCGCCGACCGCGCTGTCGCCGTCATCGGTGACGACGCCGGACAGCCGATCGCCGCAGTTCGTCTGTGTCTTGCGGATCGCCACCGGACGCGTGAGCGACAGATACGACGGATACGCGCCGTTGGTCTGCTGGCCAACCTGATCCGAGTTGGTGATCTGCTGACCCAGCAGGCTCAGCGCCACCAGGCTGCGATTGGACGCCTGCGGGCGCTCATCGCCCGAGTCGTAGACCCCGTTGCCGTCGGCATCATCGAACTGACCGTTCCCGTTGGTATCGGTCGTCGGCAGCGTGAACTGATCGGCGTAGTAGTCGGCCGAGTAGGCGGTGGCATCGAACGGCACGATGATATCCGGCCCGCCGGCTGCATCGTCCGGGGCGACGGTCGAGCCGGTGCCGTTGAGCGGATCGGTGTTCAGCGCTAGACCGTCGGCATCGACGATCGTACGGCTGCAGACCGAGTTCTGGTCGCCGCAGACGACAACCCAGTAACGGCTGCCGACCTCGAGATCGTCGACCGGGCGAATCGAGAATCCGCGGACCAGATCGCTACGCGTGTTGAAAAAGGCCAGACGGGCCTCGGGAACGCCGGTGCACTGACCGGAGCCGTCGATCTGCTCGAGCGCGACCGTGGCGCCGTCAACGCTGTTGCTGTCGCCCGAGCCGCCGGTCAGGCAGCCGTCGGCGAGCACGACCGAATCACGGCGCACGAACTTGGAGAACGAGGCGTTGACCGGCACGTTGCGTGGACTGCTGAATACAGCGAGATCGTTGGTCGTGCCGTTGTCGGCATCGCCGGCGCACTGGCCGGCCGTGTCGCCGCCGTTACGAAAATCGCCGCGATCCGTGTCAAGCGCGCAGGGAATGCCCGGCGTGAGCTCACCGAGCAGCGCCGGGGCCGGATTGTTGTCGACCCGCGGTTCTGTCGTGAAGCTGATGGTCTGGCCGGGGCCGCCACCCTGGTTGGGCACCAGGTCATTGCCGCCCAGATCACGCAGCGAATCGCCGCCGTTGAGCGTGATGGTGTACTGGGTATCCGGTTCGAGCAGGTCGGCCGGGTGCAGCACCACCGACGAGCCGTCGATCTGATAGCTGACATCGACCGTGCCGCTCGGGCCATTGAACTGGATGCTGTCCGAGTTCACCGACAGCGGATCGATCGGTTCGCTGAACACCAGCGCCGGGCTGCCCTCGACCTGGAAGTCGCTGATGCCGGAGGTAGTGTTCAGGGCACTACCGGCGTTGAGGACGCTCACGCAGGCCTGTTCCGGGAGTACGGTAGGCGCAACGCCGCGCTGCGCATAGAGCGCGTCATAGGCCGGGGTGCCGAAGGTATACAGACAGGCGCTGGGCACCTGTGCGGTGATGAAGGGCGGGACATCATCAGACTGCACCGGCGTCTGCGTGCTTTCCGGCAGGCGCAGCGTCAGCGAGAAGTCGATGGTCAGATCATCGGTCCGGTTGACCGTGAGCGGGAAGGTACCGACCGTGCTGATCACCAGGTCGCCGTTGTCCTGCGGGATCGCCAGACCCGAGGCCTGGATGTTCAGTGCGGACTGGTTGAACACGCCGTTGGCCAGAGCCTGAACGATGTATTCCGGCGTGCCGGGAGCGGCCGATATCAGCGTGGTGTTGTTCAGGTCGAAACGCAGACGTACGGCGGTCGGCGTCGTGATGCTGCGATAGTCGTTGGACATCAGGTAGACGTTGGCATCGGTGCCGAACTGAACCTGGATGGGGCCGCTGTTGACCGGCGTCTGGATATCCCCGTTGAGGCGCACGGACAGCGGCTTGAGCTGGATCACCTGGCCGGCGGGGATGCTGTTGGGGAAGACGTCGCCGAATCCGGGCATGCCGGGCGTGGCCAGATTCGACAGCACACCCTGACGCGCCGGTTGATTGCGCGCCGGCTGCTGGTTCACGCCGATCAACTGATTGCGCAGCGTGACGAGATTGTCCATCTGGCCGTCGAGGATGCTGTCGTCGGCATCGCCGGAGAAGCCCTCGTCGTTATCGACAAGCAGGTTCTGCTGCACGATCTTGCCGGAATCCAGCACGGTGCGCTGCGCGTTGAAGGCACGAAGGCTCTTGCCGAACGCCGATTTCACATCGTCGGTCAGAGCCAGCGTGTATGTGCCCGGCGCGAGATTCTCGGCCGGATCGAAGGTGATCTCGTGTCCGGACACCGTGAGCGCGCCGCGGACTTCATCGCCGTCGCTGTTGGTGAAACGGAACGAGTCGCCGTCCACGACGCTGGTCGGGTCGATCGTTTCCGACAGCGAGACGTGCACGGTGTTGAACTGGGCGAAGACCGAGGTACGCCCGGTCGCCGGATTGGTCTCGCCCGGCGAGGCCTCGGTCACCCGGAAGGCGCCGGCCGCGGGGCGGCCCGGGGCGGGGGCGGTCGTGAACTGGAACAACACATCGCCGCTGTCGAACGTCGTATTGCCGGCGGTCAGGTTGCGCGCCGCCACGATCCGGTAGGTCGTGCTGCCGCGCAGCGGCTGGGACGTGTCGATACGATAGATGCCGGGCTGGTCATCATCCTGGGTGACGGTGATGTCCGTGTTACGGGCCTCGTCGCCGCTGCCGGCCTGCAGCCGGAATGCGCCGTCGGCCTGGCCGTCGAAGGATGAAGCCGCTCGCAGAGCGATCTGGGAGGTGAGGGTCACGTTCTGCTGGCCGTTGTACGGATAGCTGAACAGCAGGCCGGTCGCGTTGTCGACCGAACTCTCATAATCCGGGTTACCGTTGCTGCCGCCGTCGCCGCTGGTGCAGCCCGTGAGCGCGAACCCGCTGGCAGCAGCCAGACAGAGCGCCAGCCCGGCGTGGCGGATGATGGATTTCGCGCGGTCGGCGCCGGGCGCTGGAACGGTGCGCGCGTGCCCCCTGCAGAAACGCTGACTATTCACGTTTGTGTCTCCCTTGTTGCGGCATCGAAGCCGGTAGAGCGTCGTTTTTTTGTTCTACCGCGATCGAGAGTAGCGAATGTCGCGAGGCCGCAGTAGCCGCATGCGCCCAACCAGCGCGTGTCGGTGGCGTACCGTGACCGAATACAGCCGGACAGGGCACGCCGAAAGCCCGTGTTTGCAAGCGATATGGCAACCTGACGTCGCTTGTCGGGAGGCGCGCGATGGCCGCAAACGATGGCTTATACCTTAGTCGGAATGAGGCCGCCGACCGCGTTCGAGGCGGCAAAACGCGCTTATCTGAAAATTTATGATTTCGGTGAGCCGCATCCGTGGTACCGGCGCAGGATGTGCTGCCACGGCCGGTGATCTGACGGCGCTGCCAATCGGCAAGCAGGATGTGTCGATGTCTGCCCGTACGCGTTCCTTTCGGGTTTTGATACAGCGTAGGGTAAAACCGATTTCTCGGGCGGTGCCGACCCGCTGTCGAGGCGGGCCGGCGGGGTTTCAGGCGGCGTTTTCGGCTCCGTCGGTGGCCGGACTCGCACGACCGGCCCGCATATCGGTCGGATCGAAATCGTCGACCCGGATCACGGCCATCTGCAGGGCATGCGCCTCGCGCAGGCGAGCCGCATCCTCGGCGGACAGCACGCCGGCGGTTTCGGCCTCGTCGATCTGGTCGGCCGGATGATCGGCGATGATCGTGCCGGCCTTGCGGGCCTTGATCACATCGCGCATCGGCTCGGCGGTATCCAGCGTGGCCTGCATCGCACGTTCGAACAGGGTCAGACCCGTGTCGGTCTTGGTGGCCGACAGATAACAGCGCGGCGTGAGCCGGTCGCGTGCCGCCCCGGGCGTTTGTACGAGCCGTGCCACCCGGCGCCCGAGATGATCGCTCGGCACCCGTGCCGTGCGGCCGAGC
This sequence comes from Salinisphaera sp. Q1T1-3, assembly GCF_003602005.1. GTDB lineage: Bacteria > Pseudomonadota > Gammaproteobacteria > Nevskiales > Salinisphaeraceae > Salinisphaera. The sequence continues at coordinate 169,862 of NZ_QZWD01000003.1, forward strand.
GGAAAGATCAGCACCCGAGCGATCGCGGCGGCGACGCGGTTGGGCAGATGGCGCAACACGCCGGACAGGGCGGTCTCGATATCCGCGAAGGCCTGCTCGCAGACCCAGGCCACGTAGGGCCGGTCCTCGGCGTGGGCACCGTCCTCGACGAATCGCTTGAGCGTGGCACTGACGATATAGAGTTGTGAGAGCACATCGCCCAGGCGTGCCGACAGCGATTCGCGGAATTTGAGGCTGCCGCCCAGCGTGGCCATCGCGATATCGGACAGCAGGGCGAGGTTGGCCGAATAGCGATTCATGGCCTGATAGAAAGGCTTGAGATCGCCGTGTTCGCCGACGGCGGAGCCCAGCCCGCCGGTGAAACCCATCACCAGAGAGCGGGCGGCCGCCCCCAGATCATGGCCGATGTGGGCATAGAGCAGATCGTCGAAGTCCGTGAGTGCGGCTTCCTGATCGCGATTGTTGGCGGCCTCGATTTCGGCCAGTACGAACGGATGACAACGAATCGCGCCCTGGCCGAAGATCATCATCGACCGTGTCAGGATGTTCGCGCCTTCCACAGTGATGTTGACCGGGGCGGCCTGGAAGCTGCGGGCGACGGGATTGGACGGGCCCAGCATGACGGCCTTGCCGGCATGTACATCCATCGCGTCCTTGGCCACGTCCTGGGCCATTGTCGTGACATGGAACTTGGCGATCGCCGAGGACACCGAGGGCTTTTCGCCGAGATCCACGGCATTGGCGGTGAAACGTCGGACCGATTCACAGGCATAGGTCTTGCCGCCGATACGCGCCAGCGCCTCCTGCACGCCTTCGAACGCGCCAATCGAGACATTGAACTGACGGCGGATCACGGCATAGGCGCCGGTATGGCGGGCGTTGGAGATGGCATCGCCGGTCGAGCCGGAGGGTAGCGAGATCGCCCGGCCGACGGACAGACACTCCATGAGCATGCGCCAGCCCTGGCCAATCATCTGCTGGCCGCCGATGATCATGTCCAGTGGCACGAACACGTCCTCACCCCAGGTCGGGCCGTTCTGGAACGGGGCGCTTGCCGGGAAATGGCGGCGACCGGTGTGACAGCCGGGCGTATCGGTCGGGATCAGGGCACAGGTCACGCCCAGCTCGCGTTCGGTGCCCAGAAGACCGTCGGGATCATAGAGCTTGAACGCCAGGCCAAGTACGGTCGCCACCGGGCACAGGGTGATGTAGCGCTTGTCCCAGGTCAGGCGCATGCCCAGAACCTGCTCGCCCTGCCATTCGCCATGACAGATGATGCCGCGATCCGGAATCGCCCCGGCGTCCGAGCCGGCATGCGGACTGGTCAGACCGAAGCAGGGGATCTCATCGCCGAGGGCCAGGCGCGGCAGGTAATGGTCCTTCTGTGCACCGGTACCGTAGTGCATGAGCAGCTCGGCCGGGCCGAGCGAGTTCGGTACCGCCACGATCGGGCCGACCGTGCCGCCGGCCGGGCCGGAGCCGATCTTGGCCAGGACACAGGAATGGGCATAGGCCGAGAACGCCAGCCCGCCGTACTGGCGCGGGATGATCATGCCCCAGAATCGGTTGTCCTTGATGTACTGCCAGGCCTCGGCCGGCAGATCGGCATCTTCGTGCGTGATCTGCCATTCGTCACACATGTCCAGCAGGGTCTGGACCGGCCCGTCGAGAAAAGCCTGCTCCTCGGCCGTCAGCTCGGCGCCCGGGAGATTCTCGAGACGCCGCCAGTCGGGCCGGCCCGAGAACAGCTCGCCTTCCCACCAGACGGTCCCGGCATCGAGTGCCGTGCGCTCGGTGGCCGACAGGGTTGGCAGAACGCGCCGGAACAGATTCAGGGCCGGGGCCGTGATCAGTGTTCGGCGCACCTGGCCGACGTGCAGTGTGACGGCGATGGCCCCGAACACTACCCAGAGAATCAGCGCCGTGAGCCAACCACAGCTGGTGACCGTGCAGACGGCCAGCAGCACGCCGATCAGGCCGGTTGCGGTGCGCAGTCGCGCTCGCGCGTAGGCGAGAGCGATGAACGCGGCGATAAAGATCACCAGCCACAGAAGTGCAAGCATGACAGTCCTCCATCGCCGCGGCGGGGCGAACGGTGGGTAAAAGATTGGCTTCGAGCATAGGCGGCGGCGCATGGCCGCCGCAACTGGATCAGGCGCGGCTCGCGCGTCGGTCGCCGACGACGCGCGATAGACCATTGCGCGCCCGGCCAGCCGGGTCCGAGCGAAGGGCCGAGGGGCGTGGAGGCGGTGTATTCAAACCTCTGAAACGCCGCCAGGCGAGTCGCCGAGGGCCGTCATGAAGGCCGCGATGTGTTCGGCCACGGCCTCCGGTGCCTGCCAGTGGATCATGTGACCCAGGCCGTCCAGAACCACGTGTCGACGGTGTGTGAAGCAGGCGCGTCGTTCGGCCATTTCCGCAGGCTGGACCAGCGCACCCGCCGGCGACGCGCCGCCGTCGATGAGCAGTGTCGGCGCCACGACGGCCTGCCATACCGCCTTGGCCTCGGCCGCCCGGAACCCCTGTGCGTTCTTTTTCATATGGGCCGGGTCGGCACGCAGGCGAATGCGTCCGTCATCGGTCGGCGTCGACCAGAGCCGTGCCAGGTGCGCCTGCTGCTCGGCCGAGAGCTCCGGGTAGCGTCTGGCCAGTCGGGCAGTGAAGGCCGGGATATCCGCGTAGGTCTTCGGCGCGGGCGGCGCGCGTCGTGTATCCAGCCACTCCGCGTAGCGGTCGGGCGCCTGCGCGGTGTCGGCATCGGGGACATTGATCGAGTCGAGCAGGATCAGACACGCCACGCGTGACGGGCGGGCACCGGCGTAGAGGCTGGCGACCTGGCCGCCCATGCTGTGGCCGATCAGCGTGACCGTCTCGTTGGGGCACAGGGCATCGAGCAGGGCATCGAGATCGGCCAGATAATTGGGAAAGTGATAATCCCCCGGCGTCCATTCACTTTCCCCGTGGCCGCGCCAGTCCGGGGCCACGAACCGATCGCCGGGACCGCGCTGGGCGACAAGTGCTGAAACCAGGTTCGCGAACGTCGCCGAGGTATCCAGTAGCCCGTGTAACAGGATCACCGGCGCGCCGGTGGCCGCACCGGCCGTACGGTAGGCGATTGCGTGGGTGTCGAGCGTCACGCGTTGCGTGTTCGTGGCAAGCGATTGCGGGCGCGTATCGATCATCGGCAGGCTCTTGATGACGGGCGGTTGTCGTTGCGCGGCCCGGTTGCGCGCGGGCCGTCATCTATACGCGATCGGCGAACGAAATGCAGGCTCGGGCAGCCGCGATCAGCGTGATAGACTCGGCGCTTTGCAAATAGCGACTCGGGGCATGGCGCAAACGACGTCTTCAAACGCAGCCGGCGTGGTCTTCAAGGGCCGGATGATGACGCTGACCGTCGTCGAAATCGGCGAGAGCGATTGCGACGTCATCGCAGGCCAGGTCGAGCAACAGCTTGCCAAGGCGCCCGAGTTCTTCGCGCGCATGCCCGTGCTCCTCTCGCTGCGCGGCGAACTGCCGGATCTGGCACGCCTGGTGGCGGTCATGCAGGCCGCGGATCTGGTCGTCGTCGGGCTGCTCGATCCGGATGACGCCGCCGCCGAGGCCGCACGTCACGCCGGGCTGGGCGTGCTCCATTCACCGGGGCGCAACACCGAAGCGCCGACGCCGAGCAAGGCCGAGCCCGCGGCCGCGGCGGCCGAGCCCGCCTCGGAACCGGCGCCGCGCGAGACCGAGACACCGGCCCGGACGCCGACACGTCTGGTCACCAAGCCCGTGCGCTCGGGGCAGCAGATCTACGCCCGTGGCGGTGACCTGGTGATCGCGGCCTCGGTCTCGGAAGGGGCCGAAGTGCTGGCCGATGGCCATATTCATGTCTACGGTGCCCTGCGTGGCCGCGCGTTGGCTGGTGCATCAGGCGACACGCAGGCCAGAATCTTCTGTCGGCGCTTCGAACCTGACCTGGTGGCCATCGCCGGGTGTTATAAAGTCGCCGACGCCATCGACGAGGGGATCCGGTCGAAACCGGTGGCGGTTCGGCTCGAAAACGACAATTTGCTGATCGAATTGCAGGAGTAATCAGTGGCCAAGATCATCGTAGTCACGTCTGGCAAGGGCGGGGTCGGCAAGACCACCACCTCGGCGTCGTTCGCCGCGGGGCTTGCCTTGCGGGGGCACAAGACCGTAGTGATCGATTTCGACGTCGGGTTGCGCAACCTGGATCTCATCATGGGGTGCGAACGCCGCGTGGTGTTTGATTTCGTCAACGTGATCAACGGTGAAGCCAATCTCAAGCAGGCGTTGATCCGCGACAAGCGCATCGAGAATCTGTACATCCTGGCCGCCTCGCAGACGCGCGACAAGGATGCGCTGACCAAGGAAGGCGTCGGCCGTGCGCTGGACAAGCTGTCCGAGGACTTCGATTACATCATCTGCGACTCGCCGGCCGGTATCGAGACCGGGGCGATCATGGCCATGTATTTCGCCGATGAAGCGCTGATCGTGACCAACCCGGAAGTCTCGTCGGTGCGCGACTCGGACCGCGTGCTCGGCATGCTGTCCTCCAAGACCAAGCGCGCGCAGGAAGGCGACGAGCCGGTCAAGGAGCACCTGGTCGTCACCCGCTATGCAGCCTCGCGCGTGGGCAAGGGTGAAATGCTCTCGCTGGATGACATCAGCGACATTCTGGCCATTCCGCTGCTCGGTGTGGTGCCGGAGTCCGAAACTGTGCTCAACTCGTCCAACGCGGGTCAGCCGGTGGTGCTCGAGAACGAGGCCGATGCGGGCGGTGCGTACAAGGATATGGTGTCTCGTTTCCTGGGCGAAGAACGGCCGATGCGTTATACCCAGGCCAAGAAAGGCTTTTTCGATCGCCTCATGGGGAGATAGACGATGGGTTGGCTCGACGTATTCCGGTCCGAGAAGAAGGGCTCGGCTCAGACGGCCAAGGAACGTCTCCAGGTCGTCGTGGCACATCGCCGATCCGGTAGCGGTGGCAATCAGCCGGCTTATTTCCCGCAGCTGCAGCAGGATCTGCTGGCGGTGCTGCGCAAGTACATCGAGGTTGGCGATGACGCGGTCCAGATGGACATCGAGCGCGAGGGCGATCTCGAAGTGCTCGAACTGAATATCACCCTGCCCGAATCTCGACACTGACCTCTGTTAGAGTCGTCCGTGACCCTGTCGACGATGGTTGACGAGGTCACGGACGCGCTCACGGCACCGGCCCCGCCGCGTCCGCGCCGAATCATGGATTTGGCCGGAATATAACGCCTGGTAAAAGGCGGAGGAGCGTGCCATGGACGACAAGCAGGCGTCGGCCTACGACTATGTGATCGTGGGCGGCGGTTCGGCCGGCTGCGTGCTGGCCAATCGACTGAGTGCAGACGCCGACGTGTCGGTGCTACTCCTCGAGGCCGGACCACCGGACTGGTCACCGCTCATCCATATACCCAGCGGCATCATCGGCCTGATGTGGTCGCGCCTGGCCAACTGGTATTACTGGACCGCACCGCAACAGCACATGCACGGACGACGGCTGTACTGGCCGCGTGGCAAGACGCTGGGCGGATCATCCGCCATCAACGCCCAGTGCTACACTCGTGGTGCGGCTGCCGACTACGACCACTGGGCAGCACTCGGCAATCGAGGCTGGGGCTACGCCGAGATGCTGGCGTATTTCAAGCGTTCCGAGCGTTTCGAGGGCGGGGCCAACGATTACCACGGCGCCGAGGGCAGCTACACCGTCAGCCGGCTGCGCCACGTCAATCCGCTCAACGAAAAATTCGTGGCCGCTGCCGAGCACTGCGGCTACCCACGCAATGACGATTTCGGCGGCGCCACCGACCAGGGGTTCGGGCTCTACAACGTGGCCCAGAACAACGGCCGGCGCTGTTCGAATGCCGATGCGTTTCTGCATCCCGTGCGGCACCGTCGGAATCTCACCGTGCTGACCCGGTGCCAGGCCGAGCGCATCGTCTTCGATGCTGACCGGGCCACGGATGTGGTTTTTCGGCAGGGCTGGCTGCGCCGCCGACGGCGCGTTCGTGCACGTCGGGAAATCCTGCTTTGCGGCGGTGCCATCAATTCGCCGCAGTTGCTCATGCTCTCCGGCATCGGGCCCCGTGATGCGATTACCCCGCACGGCATCGATATGGTGTCGGAATTGAATGGGGTCGGGCGCAATCTGCAGGATCATCTCGATATCAGCGTCATCGATATCGAAAAGACACGTCTGAGCCTGCGTCTGTCGGCTCGATTCCTGCTCCTGCAGGCGCCACGTGAAATCTATCGGTATTTCCGACACGGGCGTGGTCAGTTCACGAGCAACATCGCCGAATCGGGCGGTTTCATCAGTTCGAGCGACGATCCGCGCCAGTCCGATCTGCAGTTCCATTTCATCGCGACGATCGAGCAGGACCACGGCAATCTGATCAACACCATGCGTCATCATGGCTATACGCTGCGGGTGTGTGATCTGCATCCGGCCTCGCGCGGTCGGATCACGCTCGCCAGTGCCAATCCGCGCGATTACCCGGTCATCGATCCGAACTATCTCGCCGAGCCGCGCGACGTGCAGCAGATGGTGTCCGCGGTCAAGATCGCGCGCCGCATCATGCGCGCGCCGCCGCTGGCCGCGCATTTCGAACGGCCGCTCGAGCCGCTCGAGGATGACATGGCCGACGACGCGGCAATTGCCGACTATGTGCGTCGCCGCGCCGAGACCATCTATCACCCGGTGGGCACTTGTCGCATGGGCCACGATCCAGACGCCGTGGTCGACGATCGTCTGCGCGTGCGCGGCATCGCGGGCCTGCGAGTGGTTGACGCCTCGATCATGCCCACAGTCGTCGGCGGCAACACCAATGCCCCGACTACGGCCATCGCCGAAAAAGCGGCGGACATGATCATCGAGGACAACGCCTGACCGCGATCGACTGGTTCGACGGCGCATCGGCGCCTCACGACGTTGATTACGCGCCGCTCGTGGTTGCGTTCGGCGGCTGGTCCCGCGGTGGTATGGCCATCGATCCGGCAAGTTGGCAACACGCAAAGGTGTGATTGGACGCCAGCGAGCGCGGTTCGTAGGCTTTGCGACTCTTGAGCCGTCCCCGGAGTCTCCATGACGTCGGTCATCAATGTTCTGCTGCCGATCTTCGGCCTCATTCTGGCCGGTTATGTCGGGCGGCGCAGCGGCGTGCTGGGCGAGGCAGCGGCCGGGGAACTCAATCGATTCGTGGTCTGGTTCTGTCTACCGGCACTTCTGTTCCAGGCGACGGCGACCGCGAGCTGGAGCGCGCTCTGGCAGCCCGGCTTCATCGCCGTCAACGTCTTGTCCACCGCAGCCGTTTTCGGGCTGACGATCCTGTGGCGCTGGCAAAGCGGACAACACCCGATCGATGCAACGATCGACGGCCTGTCAGCGGCCTATGCCAACGTCGGTTATGTGGGCATCCCGCTATGTGTGCTGGTGTTGGGTGATCCGGGCCTGGCGCCTGCGCTGATCGCCACGCTGGTCGTGGTCTGCGTATTGTTTGCGCTGGCCATCGTGACCGTGGAGATCCTGAGACAGGAGGATGGTGGGGTATGGCGCCCGCTCGGCATGGTCGCGCGCGCGCTGATGCGCAACCCGATCGTCGTCGCCCCGGTCATCGGCGGGCTGTGGGCCGCGGGCGGCATACCGCTGGGCGCGCCGCTGGCCAAGTTCGTTTCGTTGCTCGGGGCAGCCACCACGCCCTGCGCGCTCGTGTCGATCGGGGCATTCGTGGCGCGGCCGCTCAGTGGCGCCACGGACCGCGGTCTGGGCGGGCTGATCGCGCTTAAACTGATCGTGCATCCGGCGCTCGCAGCACTGCTGGCATTCGGTGTGTTCGGGCTTGATCCGCTCTGGGGCACGGCTGCTGTGCTGCTGGCTGCCTTGCCGACCGGCACCGGCCCCTACATGCTGGCGGATTTCTACGGACGTGACCTGACCGTCACATCACGTGTAATCCTTTGGAGTACGGTCGGTTCCGTGGTGACGCTCGGTGCCTGTCTGGTCTTCGTGGCCCCGATGAACGGCGGCGGTTGAGCGAGAAAACCGCCGCCGCCGAGCGTCAGGCCTGTCGCAGGTCCTTGCGCAATATCTTGCCCACGTTCGATTTCGGCAGCTCGTCGATGAAGACGACGTGCTTGGGTACCTTGTAGCCGGTCAGCTCCTTGCGACAGAAGGCGATGAGCTCGTCCTCGTCCAGCGTGTCGTCGGCCTTGACCACGAAGACCTTGACCGCCTCGCCGGAGCGTTCGTCGTCGATGCCGATACAGGCGGCTTCCAGCACCTTGGGATGCGTGGCGATCACGTCCTCGATCTCGTTCGGATACACGTTGAAGCCGGAGACGAGAATCATGTCCTTCTTGCGATCGACGATGTAGAGAAAGCCGGCGTCGTCGAAGCGGGCGACGTCGCCGGTGCGCAGGAAACCATCGGGGAAGAAGGTCTTGTCGTTTTCTTCCGGCTTGTTCCAGTAGCCGGCCATGACCTGCGGGCCGGCCACGCAGAGTTCGCCCGGCTCGCCGAGCGGCACATCGTTGCCCTGCTCGTCGCGGATTGCGACCTCGGTGGAGGGCAGGGGCACGCCGATCGAGCCGCTATAGCTTTCCAGGTTCAGCGGGTTGATCGCCACGGCCGGCGAGGTCTCGGTCAAACCGTAGGCCTCGATGAGGGGATGCCCGGTGATTTTGTGCCATTTCTCGGCCACCGAGCGCTGCACGGCCGCGCCGCCGCCAAGCGCGAATTTCAGGCGCGAGAAATCCAGCTTCCGGAAGGCGTCGTTGTTGGTGAGCGCGTTGAACAGGGTGTTGACGCCGGTGAATGCGGTCGGCTGCTGTTTCTCGAATTCCTTGACCAGCGCTGGAATATCGCGCGGGTTGGTGATCAGGACATTGCGCCCGCCCTGACGCATGAAGACCAGACAGTTCGCCATCAGCGCGAACACATGATAGAGCGGCAGCGGCGTGAGGATGACCTCGTTGCCCTGGTCAATCCACGGATTCAGCCAGGCCTCGGCCTGGGCGACGTTGGCGACCATGTTGCGATGCCGCAGGATTGCGCCCTTGGCCAGCCCGGTCGTCCCGCCCGTGTACTGCAGGAACGCGATATCGTCCGGGGCCACGTCGACAGCCTTCATCGATTGCTTCGCGCCGTCGGCCAGCACGGTATTGAAACCGATGGCACCGGGCAGCTGGAACGATGGCACCATGCGCTTGACGTGCTTGACCACGAAGTTGGTGAGCAGCCGCTTCGGGGTGCCCAGCGCATCGCCGATCTGGGTCGTGATCACGGCTTCGAGTGCGACCTTGTCGACCACCTTCTCCAGCGTGGCCGCGAAGTTTTCGACAATCACGATCGCCCGGGCGCCGGCGTCCGATAGCTGGTGCTCCAGCTCGCGCGCGGTATACAGCGGATTGACGTTCACCGCGACCATGCCGGCGCGCAGGATGCCGAGCAGCGCGATCGGGTACTGCAGCAGGTTGGGCATCATGAGCGCCACGCGATCGCCCTTGGCGAAGCCGAGCTCGTGCTGCAGGTAGGCCGCGAAATGCGCCGAGCGCGCATCGAGCTCCGCGTACGTCAGGCTCGCCCCCATGTTCTCGAACGCAGGCCGGTCGCCGAATTCACGAAAGCTGGCCTCGATCAGTTCGACGAGGGTACCGCTCTCGGCATCGGCGATCTCGGCGGGAACGCCGTCCGGATACTGCTTGAGCCAGAACTTTTCCACGCAATCTCCTTTGCTCGCAGGGCACCGCGAGGTCGCCCAGGGCGTGTCGAGTGGAGTATATCAGCCCGGTCCGGGGCGCTGGACCGGCGCTTGATCTACGCCTTTAGGCGAGTCAGACCCGAAGGCGCGTCGTCACGAGAGAGGCCGTCGCACCCACGGCCAAGCGGCGGCAAGACAAGGCATCGTGAGCATGGCTCGGCCACGCGCGGCGGCCCGTGCCTTGCTCAAGCCGTCCGGCAGGGGCAATGCGGCTGCCTATCTCGTGACGACATGCCCTGGTCGTGCGTCACACCAGCGGCACTGGACCGCCGGTCGTTGGTCAGCCGTCGTGTCGCGGGACCGCCTCGACCAGGTCGCGTAGCGTCGTCTCGCCGATGGCGTTATCGCGTGCTGTGTCGGCGCGCGCCAGCAGGCTGTCGACAGCCTGCACGGGAACATCCGCACGAGGCACCAGACGTGCTTGCCGGTCGCCGCTGCGGACCACGGCGAGCACATCGCGTACACGCAGCGTCGACAGATCGGCCCGTGGCACGACGCTCGTATCCGAGGCGTCGGCCGTCTCGACGAGCAGTCCGGCGGCGACGAGCCGCGCGATGGCGTTGTGAATATGGTCCGGTGCGGCACGCAGCAGATGGACGAGCAAGGCCACATCCGTCGGCCCGTCGCCACGGGCATAGCGGCTGGCCACGGTCGCTGCCGTGAGCAACGCCAGACGCTCGGCCTCGGCTGCTCCCAGACGCGGGGGATAGCTGCCGCGCGCCAGGCGTTCGGGGTATTGCAGCCAGAACGCCACGCGACACCCCATGAGCAGAATCATCCAGGAGACATAGAGCCAGATCAGCAGCAGGATCAGGATCGCGAAGCTGGAATAGATCGCGTTGACGTTGCCGGCATTCTTGGCGAACAGCGCGAACCCGACGCTGGCGGTCTGCCAGAGCACGCCGGAGAAGATGCCGCCGCCCAGCGCCGGCAGGAACCGGACGCGAGTGTTGGGAATGAACTTGAACAGCAGCGTGAATCCGATGCTGTAGAGCACGTAGGGCAACAGGCGGCCGATGCCGTAGAGCAGCATGCCGAACGGTTCGAGCTGCGACAGATAGGCCACGCTGCTGTTGCGGCCCAGACTGGCGGTGATGCTGGCAGCGGCGAGGATCACCAGTGGGCCGGCTACCAGCACACTGATGTAATCGGTCACGCGGCGGGCCAGCGGTCGCGGGGCCCGCACACGCCAGATGAAATTGCAGCCGGCCTCGACCTTCTGGATCAGCGATAGCACCGAGTAGATCAGCGCCACCACGCCAACCACGCCAAGCACGCCGACCTGGACGTTGGAGACGAAGCCCACGATCTTGTCGACGATATCGCTGCTGCCCGAGCCCAGCGGTGCGAGAAAGCGTTCCAGCGTCGGACGCAGCGCGTTGTCGACGCCGAAGGCCTTGAGCAGCGAGAAGGCCAGGGCCAGCAGCGGCACGAGCGAGACGAGTGTCGTGTAGACGAGGCTCATCGCGCGCAGCGTGATTTCGCCGTCGCGGAACTCCGCGACCAGCGCCATCAGCATGCGCACCAGCCGGATCGGGGCCCGGCGATGGCGTGGCAGTGCCTCGAAGTTCGATGGCCAGATCCAGCGTTCGTAGGTTTGCCGGGCTGTGGCGAGCGCGCTCATGCACGTTCCACTTGAAAATAGTCAGCCGACATTGTAACCATCAAACAACCGCCCTGAACGGCATGGCCGTTCGCGACAACCGCCGAGAGGCTCCATGGGAGAGCGCCGAACCGATTCGCTGCCGGCGCGCCGTGATCGCGGCTCGTTCGAGCCCGACGTCGCGGACCCGAGTCAGGACACCCAGCCGCCGTCGCTCGGCGGCTCCGCGGCCGAGTTGCTGTCGGCCTGCGCCCGCCAGCCGGCAGTGCTCGCACGGATCGAACTGGCCCTGGCCGGGCGGCTGGCTCTGATCGCGCTCGGCCGGACGCCGATGAGCGTCGATACCGCCGATCGACGATTCGCGCATCCGGCCTGGCGGCGACGCGCGCCCTTCCGGCGGGCGCTGCAGGGCTATCTGGCGTGGTCGCATTCGTTACGCGAACTGATCGAGGCACTGCGTGTCGACGCCCAGACGCGCGAACGTCTGCGCTTCGTGGTCGAGCACGTCGTCGCGGCCGGCGCCCCGAGCAACCTGTGCCTGACCCATCCCGGGTTCTACGACAATCTGGTGGCTACCCGAGGGCGTTCGCTGCTCAATGGTCTGCGCCAGCTTGTCGACGACTGGCGACACAATGACGGTCTGCCACGCCAGGTCGATCCTGCCGCCTTCCGGGTCGGCCGCGATCTCGCGGCCACGCCGGGGGCGGTGATCTTTCGCAATGATCTGTTCGAGCTGATCCAGTACGCGCCGCGCCGGGCCGAAGTCGACGCGCGACCGCTGCTGTTCGTGCCGCCGCAGATCAACAAGTACTACGTGCTCGATCTGGCACCGGACAACAGCCTCGTGCGGCATGCGCTGGAGGCCGGTCAGCAGGTCTTCATGATCTCATGGCGCAATCCGACCGCCGCCCAGCGCGACTGGGGACTCGATGCCTATGTCGGCGCCGTCGGTGATGCCGTGGACATCGTCTGGGGCATCGGCGGCGAGCAGCCGGTCAAGCTGGTCGGTGCCTGTGCCGGCGGGCTGACCGCTGCCATCGCGCTGGCGCTGGCGCATCGGCGAGGGCGCGCCGCCCGTGTGGCCTGTCTGTCCTTGTTCGTCACGCTGCTCGGCGAGCTGACGGACAGCGCGTCCAGCCGCGGCACGTTCGGCAACCGGGCGATCCGGCATGCACTGGCGCACTCATCGCGCACCGGCGTGCTGGACGGCGCCGACCTGGCGCGTGCCTTTGCCTGGCTGCGACCCGATGATCTGATCTGGCGGTTCGTCACCAACAACTACGTGCTCGGCCAGCGCCCGCCGGCCCACGATATCCTGTTCTGGAACGCCGACACCACGCGTCTGCCGGCGCGCCTGCACGCCGATCTGCTGTCGATCTACACGGCGGATTCGCTGCGGACGCCCCGGGGCGTGCATATCGACGAGACTGCCATCGATCTGAGCGAGATCGATCAGGACGTCTTCATCGTGGCCGGTGCGCGCGACCACATCACGCCCTGGACGGCCTGTTTCCGCACGACACGATTGCTGGATACGAACATGCGTTTCGTGCTTGCCGACGCCGGCCATGTGCAGACCGTGGTGTCGCCGCCCCGATCGGGCGGCGGGTATCTGAGCGATACCTGTGCCCGGGATGAAGCGGCGGCGGACTGGCAGGAACGCGCACCGCGTCGGGACGGCTCCTGGTGGCCGGAATGGTTCGACTGGTGTCGGGCACGTGGCGGGCCGACGGTCGCGGCCTCGATGCGATACGGCAACGATGCCCACGAACCGATCGAAGCGGCGCCGGGACGCTATGTGCGCCAGCGCTGACATACCGGAAATCGTCTCGTGTCGTGTCGGCGGCCAGATCCTGCGTGCCCGGCATCGGCCCGGCACCGGACGGCCGGTGCTGATCTGCAGCGATTTTGCCGTGAATATCGAGGTGCTGGATGATTTCTGCGCGGCGATGTCGCGCCCCACGATCGTGTTCGACTGGCCCGGTGTCGGTGCTCCGGGGGTGTCGCGTTTTCAGCGGATGCCGGCCCTGGCAGCGCTGCTCGTCGGGCTGCTCGATGCGCTGGGCGTGGCGGCAGTCGATGTGCTCGGCATGGGCTGGGGCGGGCTGCTCGCCCAGCAGTTCGCGCGCGATCACGCACACCGCCTGGGGCGGCTCGTGCTGGTGGCGACCTCGACCGGCGCCATCATGCTGCCCGGTCGGCTGGCGAATCTGCGTCGACTCGCTCGCACGTCTGGCCTTCGGGATATCGCCCGCGATGGCTCGGCGGCGCGGGCGCTGTTCGGCGGCCGGCGCGACACCGAGTGCCGCGCCGTGGCTGGTGCCTTGCACCGGGCCCGTGCGCCGGCCCTGTCGGCAGTCGCCGCACAGGTCTACGCGCTCGCCGGATTCTCGAGCCTGACCTGGGCACACCGGATCAGCGCGCCCACGTTGATCCTGGCCGGCGACGACGACCGGCTGATGCCGCTGGCCAACGCGCGCGTGCTGCAGATGTTGATTCCCCATGCCGAGCTGTCGGTGCTGTGCGCGGCCGGCCACTGGCTCCTGATCGAACGCCAGTTCGAGGCGATACGCCGAATCGAGGCGTTTCTGGCCGGCGATGATGCGAGAACACGACGATGAGTGAAACGACGCCTCCGCGACGAAAACTGCCGCCGGAGTTGAGTGTGTTGCGGCGGCGTACGCGCATGCAGATCGAGTGGCTGGACATCGACGGCGTGCAGCTGCGCTGCGGCATCCGGCGCGGGCGGGGCCGGCCGATCGTGTTGCTCAACACGCTGGGCGCCAATCTCGACATGATGCTGCCGCTGGTCAACGCGCTGGATGACAGCGAACTGATCGTGCCGGAACTGCCGGGCGCCGGGCAGACGCCGAGCCTGAGGCTGCCCCGGACGATGGGCTGGCACGCGCGACTCCTGGCCACATTGCTGGATCGGCTCGGTTACGACGGCCCGCTCAATTTCGTCGGTCTGGCCTGGGGCGGCGCGCTGGTCCAGACCTTTGCGCTGGCCTATCCGGCGCGCACCAACCGTATCGTGCTGGCTTCCAGTTCCGTGGGCGTGCTGGGGCGCACGTTCGGTACCAACGGCTGGCGTCGGCTGCAGGCGGTTCGACGATATCGGAAAGCCGAAGCACCCAGTCCCGGCCTTGCCGGACTGTATGGCGGACTGATCCGGCAACGCCCGGAATTGCTACGGCCGCGCGGCGAGCACGCCAGCGGGCCCAGTACGCGTGGCTATCTTCATCAGGCCCTGGCCGGGGCGGCCTGGACCAGCGTCCACCGGCTGCACAATCTCGGCTGTCCAACGCTGATCATGGGCGGTGACGACGACCCGATTTCGCCACTGGTCAACAGCCGGTTTCTCTACTGGCTGATTCCCAAGTCGCATCTGCACGTGGTGCGTGGCGGCGGGCACCTGTTCTTGTTGCTGCGTGCCAATGAAAGCGCGGCCGTGATCCTGCGTTTCATCAACGAGCGTCGCTACGACGGCACCGACAACGCCGATTACCATCTGGCTCGCGGGTTGCCCCGCGACGGGCAACTCGTTCCCCCGGCGCCCGGCGATGGCGACGCGCCATTGGCGTGGCCGGAAGCGCCCGAGCCCTGAGTCGGGCACCCGCCATCGTCGCGCAGCCCACGCGTTTTCGCATGCCAGCTGGTGCGGCGGGCGGCGGATCGTCATGACAATGCGTGCGACGTCGCCGCAGGCGACGGATGCCGGCTCAGGCGTCGTCGGCCGTATGCGCCGATGCGGTACGGCGGGCGTTGCGTGCGGCGGCCATCGCCTGACGATGGGCCACGGCGGTACGGGCGGCCTCGGCCAGACTGCGACGATCGTAGCCGCGCGGGTTGATCGGCGCGCAGACCCGCAGTTGAGCGGTAATGCCGTGCAGCTTGAACAGATCCCGGAAATGCGGCCCCAGCGGCGCCTCGTTCACCCAGGGGGCCAGTGCATGATGCATGCCGGGCGGCGTGGTGTCGTCGGCATAGCGCAGGCCCACGGGCAGCACCGGGTAGCCGCCGTCGATCGCCGCCGCGAACAGACGTGCGTGGAAGCGATGTGGCGTCGGGTCGTAGGTGGTCGTGCCCTCGGGAAAGAACAGCACCGAGCGATCATGATCGAGCACTTCGCGGATCGCAGCACTCGTCTCGCCGGTCTTGCCGGCCCCGCGCGACAGGAACAACGTGCCGCCGGCGCGGGCGAACGAGCCGACCAGTGGCCACTTGCCCACTTCGGCCTTGGATACGAAGGCCGTGTTGAAGGCTCGACCGAGCACCAGGATATCCAGCCAGGAACAATGATTGGCCACGACCAGCATCGGCCCGGCCGGCGCTTCGCCGTCCAGTTCAACGGTCACGCCGAGCGCGGCCAGCATGCGGCCGAGCCACCAGTTGATCAGGTATTTGCTGTAGCGGCCGAGCAGCGGCACCGTCGGTAGCAGGATCGTGCCCAACAACAGGACGCTCGCAAAATGCACGGCCTTGATCGTGAGACGAAAACGGCCCAGAAGCGGTCGGTCGGTCGAAAACGAGGGAGTCGTTGCTGACATAGCGATGAAACGAGGACTTGGCGAACGGGGCGTGAGACGAGGCGACGTGTATGCGTCTTTGCCGGGCGCTAGGTCTGCGGTGCGGGCGGCACCGCGTCGTAGATCGGCTGGAAACGGTTGACGATGTCACAGAACAGACGCGCGGTCTGTTCCGTATCGTAGCGGGCCGAATGCGCGGCTGCATTGTCCCAGGGCATGCCGGCGGCCGCGGCGGCGCGGCGCAGCACGGTCTGGCCATAGGCCACGCCGGCCAGCGTGGCCGTGTCGAAGCAGGAAAACGGATGAAACGGGCTGCGCTTGATGCCGGTGCGCGCGATCGCGGCATTGAGAAAGCCGAGATCGAAGTGCGCGTTGTGACCGACCAGCACGGCGCGCTTGCACTCGGCGGCCTTCATCGCCTCCCGGACCACGCGAAAGATACGGCCCAGCGCATCGCGTTCCGGGATTGCCGGGCGCAGCGGGTGGTGCGGATCGATCCCGTTGACCTCCAGCGAGGCCGGTTCGATGTTGGCGCCCTCGAACGGCGCCACGTGATAGGAGGTCGACTCCCGCAGACCCAGTTGGCCGTCGTCATCGAAACCCACCGTGACCGCCGCAATCTCGAGCAACGCGTCCGTCGCGGCGTTGAAGCCGCCGGTTTCGACATCGACGACTACCGGGAGAAAGCCGCGAAAGCGGGTGGCCATCCGCGGAGTCGCGGGACCATCGGATTCAATATCGCTCATGTGCCGATGGTAGCACCGAGTGAACGAATCCGGGCGCGTCCGCGGTCGCGCTTTTGTATACTCGTGGCCAGCTTAGACCGCCGGTTGTCACAGCATCGACCGGCCCCAGACATTTTTCGGCGGAGCGCAGCATGAGCGGCGACGTTTCCAAAGTGGTCCTGGCCTATTCGGGCGGGCTCGATACCTCGGTGATCCTGAAGTGGCTGCAGGACACCTATGATTGCGAAGTGGTGACCTTCACGGCCGATATCGGCCAGGGCGAGGAACTGTCCGAAGTACGCCCGAAGGCCGAGCAGCTGGGCGTCAAGGAAGTCTTCATAGACGATCTGCGCGAGGAATTCGTGCGTGATTTCGTCTATCCGATGTTCCGGGCCAACGCCATCTACGAAGGCGAATACCTGCTCGGCACATCGATCGCCCGCCCGCTGATTTCCAAGCGTCTGGTGGAAATCGCGCGCGAGACCGGCGCCGATGCCATCGCCCACGGGGCGACCGGCAAGGGCAACGACCAGGTCCGCTTCGAGCTGTCGGCCTACGCGCTGGCCCCGGATATCAAGGTCATCGCCCCCTGGCGCGAATGGGATCTGAACTCGCGCGAGCGCCTGTTGGCCTACGCCGAGGAAAACGGCATCGACATCCGCAAGAAGGCCGACGGCGGGTCGCCTTACTCCACCGACGCCAACGCCCTGCATATCTCCTACGAAGGGGGCGTGCTCGAGGATCCCTGGACGCCGGCCGAGGATGTCATGTGGGAATGGAGCGTGGCGCCCGAAGCGGCGCCCGATACGCCGCAGGAGGTCGATCTGACTTTCGAGCAGGGCGATATCGTGGCCGTGGACGGTCAGCGCATGACGCCGTATGAAGTGCTGGCCCGGCTCAATACGCTGGGCGGTGCCCACGGCATCGGGCGTATCGACATCGTCGAGAACCGTTATGTCGGCATGAAGTCGCGCGGTTGCTACGAGACGCCGGGCGGCACAATCATGCTGCGTGCGCATCGTGCCATCGAATCCATCACGCTCGACCGTGAGGCCGCGCATCTCAAGGACGAGCTGATGCCGCGTTACGCCAAGCTCATCTACAACGGTTACTGGTTCTCGCCGGAACGACGCATGATGCAGGCGGCGATCGATGAATCGCAGGGCCACGTCAACGGCACGGTCCGCGTCAAGCTCTACAAGGGCTCGGTCAGTGTGGTCGGCCGGTCCTCGGACCAGGACAGCCTGTTCGATGCCGCGATCGCGACATTCGAAGACGACCGCGGGGCCTACGATCAGGCCGATGCGGCCGGCTTCATCCGGCTCAACGCACTGCGTCTGCGGCTCGGGCATCGTCAGGGCTGATCGCCGAGTCACATCGATTCTCAAAGCGTTCTTTTGCCCGCGCAGGGTTTCACGTACGCTCTGGAGGCTCAAATGGATAGGAAAGAGGCCATGAAACGAACGATTGCACTGTCTGCGTGTGCGCTGGCGCTCGCCCTGACGGGATGCGGCAACCAGTCCGACTCGAACAGCGGCGATACCCAGTCGAACAACGCATCGAGCGCCCCCAGCCAGAGCACCGGCGATTCGGGCCAGTTTGCGAATGACAATGCCAAACGCAGCTATGCGCTGGGTATGGATATCGGCAATTCCCTCAAGGATCTGCCGATGGATATCGACCTCGATCAGCTCACGCAAGGCGTGCGGGACGTGGTCGGAGGCAAGGACACCAAGCTCTCGCAGAAGCAGCTGCAGCAGGTGATGCAGGGCGTGGTCTCGGACATGCAGGCCGCGCAGCAGAAGCAGCAGGATCAGGAGTCCAAGGCGAATCTGCAGAAGGGGGCCAAGTTCCTGGCCGAGAACAAGAAGAAGGACGGCGTGAAGACGCTCGATGACGGCCTGCAATACAAGGTCGTCAACAAGGGCGACGGGCCGTCGCCGGATGCCAACGACAGCGTGACCGTCAATTACACCGGCACGCTGATCGACGGCACGGTCTTCGACAGCTCCGAAAAACGCGGCAAGCCGGTGACCTTCCCGGTCAACGCCGTCATTCCGGGCTGGACCGAGGCGCTGCAGCTCATGCACGCCGGTGGTGAATACAAGCTGTTCATCCCGCCGGATCTCGCCTACGGTGAGCGCGGTGCCGGTTCCAAGATCGGCCCCAATGAAACCTTGATCTTCGACGTCAAGCTGATCAGCGTCGACAAGAACAAGGGCACCGGCAGCGACGACTCGGGCAGCGACAGCTCGAGCGACGCCGGCCAGAGCGGACAGTAACGCTCGACACGTCGGCCATCGCAGGCCAGGCGTGATACGAAGAGCCGCCGGTGGCGATCACCGGCGGCTCTTTTGTCTGCAACAGGCCTCGCGCCGGCCTGATGTCGATGTGCAGACGGGAGCCCTGATTCGTGTACGGAGACCTCGCGCGCTTGCGTTATCGCCATGTCGGGCGAGGCACGGCTACATCACGGCCTTGATGCCCATCGCCGCGTCGTCGTGGGCGTTTAAATTGTTACGGAACAGATCGCGCAGTCGATGCGCCTGGGCATCGTAGGCAGTCTTGTCCGCCCAGGTCCGGGGCGGGTCCAGGATGTCGTCCGGCACGCCGGGGCAGTGTGCGGGGACCGCGAGTCCAAACACCGGATCGGTTCGGCAGGGATCTCGTCGAGCGTGCCAGCAATGGCCGCCCGCAGCAGAGCCCGGGTCAACGCCGGCGATATGCGTGTGCCGTTGCCATACGGCCCGCCTGTTCAGCCGGTATTGAGCAAAACGCAGCGCGTGTCGTGGGTTTTCATCCGCGCGGTCAGTCGCGTGGCATACAGGACAGGGCCTGTTATGAATCCGGCACCAGAACAGCTGACGACGTCAGCTGTCTTCAACGCCATCGAAAGAAACGCCGGCCCTTGTCCGTCTTTTTATTTTCAATGGCTTCACGGCCGTTGGCCGTAGCGCGCGTGCTGTCGCACACGCGCGTTATCAACCCGAAGAATCATCTATTTTTATGCCGCGTCAATAACACTTCGCGCATGGCCGGTTTCTGGGCGCAACCCGGCGGGACGGTGGTCATTTTTTGCGTAATCCGGCGTTATCGTTCGCGACGCCAGAATGACGGCCGTACGCGCCCGATGCCTTGTCTTGCAAAAAAATGAGCGCCGGCGCGGCGCGCGCGGGACGTGTGAACAGCCCCTGACAATCGAGATTGTGTCGAAATGCGATATCGACCGATTCGAGTGTTTCCTGGCGTTCGAAACGCAGCGTCATTCACTGGCTTCCGGCGGCGTGCGGCCGCGAAACACAACAAGACACAGAGATTGGGAAACAGGTCTTTTCAGCGCAAAACGAGCCGTTCAGTCAGTGTTTCGGCGCCGCGTTATCCGTACGTTTCGGTGCGTCGTCGTGCGTATCGAATGTATTGGGCACCCGCGCGACGAGCGTGCCATCAGCCAGGCCGTTGATCCGACCGGCAGCGGTCTGGGCGCGATAGTGATAGAGATGAAAATGCAGTCGTTTGCTGTCCTCGTTCATCAACAGCAGGCGCGCGTTGACGAGCACCGTGTTGAAGAAACGTGCGTCGCCGGACTGCAGCCAGATATAGCTCTCGGTATCGACCGGTGGCGCCTCGAAATCCGGCTGGCCTGCCGGGCTGGAGAAGGTCAGCGTCAGGCCGTCGCGGGACAGGGCGACGTCATCGATCCGGTCGATGACGAGACGCGGGGCCGGAAACAGCGTTTCCGGATCCATGAACAGCGTGTTGTTCTTGAGCGTCACGCCCGGCCGGTCGAGCGGCGTCAACGTGGCCAGCGACAGTCCGACGCGCGAGAGCAGGCCGCCGATGGGAATGCCGAAATTCTCGACCCGGGACGGGGTGTAGGCCAGTCGATTGTCGTCGGTCACCCGCACCGGGCCGGCAAGTGTGGTGGGCAGACCACCCACCGGTGGCAGGAATGCGAACAGGCGCGCGCCGACATGTACGGTCAGCGTATCGTTTGATGTGTCGTTGGAGACCGAGGACAGCGCCCGCGGTGCATAGGTCAGCACGTAACGGTTGAACAACGCATCGAGCTGGGCCGGGCTGAGCGTGACCCGCCCGGTGTAGATATGGATGTGATAACTGTCGGGGTTGTCGAAATCGACCGGGTCGCCGGTATGCTCCGGCACCAGAGCGCCGCGCAACGAGCTGACATGAAAACCGATGCCGTCGGCGATCTCGTAATCCACGTCGCGGACCTCGATACCGACTTCAGGCGCATGCGAGTCGCGTGCCTGTGCCGGTTCCCGGGCTTTGGGCAATCCCTTGGGCACCTGATCAGCCTGCCAGCGGGCACGCTGGCGACGATATTCGGCCTGCTGGGATGTCACCAACCCCGGCGTGGTCATTCGGTCCTGCGGGTCGAGCGTGTTCGGCGTGGCCGTATGGGCGGCCGAGTCGGCGCCGAAGGCCGCACCGACAACGCCCAGCGCCAGCAGCCCGGCAATCATCGTATGACGCATGCGATGTTCAGGAGGACGAGTCATGTTCATGGTCTCTGTCCTGGCGGCCGACGGCCGCATCGGGCACGTAGTCGGCGGTTTCGAGCGTGGCCAGATGGGCCACGAGTTCGCCGGCCGGCGTGATATCGAAGTGGCCGCCGACGATCTGCTGGCGATAGTTGTAGAGCGAGGTGTCCAGTGCGCCGCCGTCGGCGGCGACCAGTTGCATGCGCACATGCGTCAACATCGAGCGGAAGGTCTTCACGTCACCGCCGTTGAGCAGGATGTAACTGTCGGTTTCCACGATCGGCTGAGGCCATTCGGGATCGAAGGGGCTGCGAAACGACAGATGGACCCCGTCGCTGTCGATACGCATCGCCGAGACATGGACATCCTGTTCTGGCGGCGGCAGGGCGTGGTTCAGATCGAGCACGATCGAATCGCCGGAGAGCTCGGCGCCCTGGGTATCGATCTGGACGAGCTGCGACATCTGCAGCCGGATCAGTTTCAAAAGCCCCTTGGCCGGAATCTTGGCGATCTTGATCTTGTCCGGCGTGTAGACGAACAGATGGCCGTCCATCAATCGGACCGGCCCGTGCATCTCGAACGGGAGCCAGACCCCGGGCACTTTCTGAGTCTGGCCGACGACATCGAGCGTCCCGTCGGCGTTGGTGGAAACGTGAAGATGGCGCAGCTGCGTGCTGTCGTAGTCGGTCAGGTATTGATTGAACAGCGCGCCCAGCGCGCGGGCGGGCATGACCACATCGCCGTGTAGCGGCTTGAAGATGAACGACGAGGGGTCGTCGAGAATCACCGGGGCCCCGGCATCACGCGGGACCAGCAGCGCCGAGAGCGTGTCGACCTTGAAGCCGATGTCGCCAGCCACGCGGAAAAAGGCATGCCGGATGAACAGCCCGACGCCCTGACGGCCCGAGTCGCGTAGTGTGCGGTCGCGCTCCAGCGGATTCCACTGCGACTCGTCGGGCGCAGCCAGGTCGTTATCGAGCGAATCGAGTGCGGCCAGCTGATGCTTCTTGGCGATGACAAGCGCCGCGGCCCCATCCCGGGGGCTGCGATGGGCCGCACGATAACTCAAGGCCACGCCGATGCCGGCGATGATCACAACCAGTACCGTCGCGAGCGCCAGGATCTTCTTGTAGTGCATGCGACGCGCTCCTCTGCAGCGTCACGTTTGCTCGATCCTGTCCCAGAAGTCGCGAAATGACAAGACGTCTTTTCGGTTGGGCCGGCTGCCCGTTCACGTTTGCATCCGCCGGTTAGACGGCGCGGTCCGCGTGTCTCAGGCAGTGGTCCAGGTCGCGCCGGTGAGCCCCGCGCCGGCAAGGCCGATCGTCTGTCCGGGCCGGACCGGCCCCACGCCTTCCGGCGTGCCGGTGAAGATCAGATCGCCCGGTTGCAGGGCCCAGGTGCGGCTGACAACGGCCACCAGATCGGCGACGCCGACCAGCATGTGCGCGGTGTGACCGACCTGCCGCGTCTCGCCATCCACCGAGAGCTCGAAATGCAGATCGGTCAGATCGAGATCGTCGGTCAGCGATACGAGCGGGGCCAGCGGGGCGCTGTGGTCGAAGGCCTTGGCGCGTTCCCAGGGTTCGCCGGAGGATTTGAGTTCGGTCTGGACCGTGCGGGCGGTCAGATCGATCCCCAGCCCGACGGCCGCGATATGCGATCGGGCGACTTCCGGGGCGATATGGCGCCCGCCGGTCCCGATTTCGACAACCAGTTCGGCCTCGTGATGGATTTCACCGACATCGGGCGCCAGCGTGATGACCTCGTCGGGGGCGACCAGCGCCGAGGCCGGTTTCATGAAGATCACGCATTCGGCGCCGGGCAGCGAACTGTTGAGCTCTTCGATGTGCTTGGCGTAATTGCGGCCGATGCAGAACAGGCGCGGCGTCGCGCGATGCGAAAAGGCAGTGGCTTGTTGAGGGCTCATGGGGATGTCGGCTCCTGAAGCGCTTTGGCTTTGTATTCGCACAGATCGAGAATCGGGCAGTCCGGGCAGTCCGGCTTGCGGGCCTTGCAGACATAGCGCCCGTGGAGAATAAGCCAGTGATGGGCGTCCTGCAGATACGGTCGCGGCACCAGGCGCAATAGTCGATCCTCCACGGCGCGCACCGTTTCACCGGGGGCGATGCCGGTGCGATTGGCCACGCGAAAGATATGGGTATCCACCGCCATGGCCGGCTGGCCGAATGCGGTGTTGAGCACCACGTTGGCCGTCTTGCGGCCGACGCCCGGCAGGGCGACAAGCTCGGCACGCGTGGCCGGCACTTCGCCGTCGTGTCTGTCGATCAGGGCGGCACAGGTCTTGATGACGTTCGTGGCCTTGCTGTTATAGAGGCCGATGGTGTTGATGTACTGCTTCAACCCGCCTTCGCCGAGGGCAAGAATCGCCTGCGGCGTATTGGCGACCGGATACAGCCGTCGCGTGGCCTTGTTCACGCCGACGTCGGTGGCCTGGGCGGACAGGATCACCGAGATGAGCAGCTCGAACGTCGAGCTGTATTCCAGCTCTGTTTTCGGTGCCGGATTGGCGGCCTTGAGCCGTTCGAAGATCTCGGTGCGTTTTGCTTTGTTCATCGGGCTTGACTCGGCGTCGGCGGCGCTGTGTTTCCGTTGGCGGATCGGCACGGGACCGCGCCTGTTCGGGACATCAGGACGCAGAGGTTTTAATGTCGCTGCGGCCCAATAGCAAATGTGCGGCATGGCGGCGTCATCCGCATGCCGTTGTCGTCTCCGGCGGCCATCGGCATGAATCGGGAATCGGTGTCGGCCTGCGACGGGAAGGCTCTTAAAAAGGCGCGTATTCGCTCATTCCTCGCGCTTTTCGCGCTTGGCCCTGGCTCGGGCGATCGCATCGGCGATGGTCGATTTCTTCGCGCCGGATGTGGCCGCCGCATCCTCGTGCGCATCGTGGGTGTCCTCGTGTCGATTCGCGCGGCGCCGGCGGGTGGTTCGGCGGTTCAGGCGTTGCTGGCGGGCCTCGAACAGTGCCCGGGCGCGGCCGGCCCGCTCGGCATCGATCGGGCGCTCGGGCGGCCATAGCGGCTGCCCGGTCTCGGGCGTGGACGCCGGCATGTCGATGCAATCGACCGGGCAGGCCGGCACGCATAATTCGCAGCCCGTGCAGTCCGCCGCGATCACGGTATGCATCTGCTTGGCGGCACCGACGATCGCATCGGTGGGGCAGGCCTGGATACAGCGCGTACAGCCGATGCACTCGGCCTCGCGAATGAAAGCGACTCTGGCCACGCTCGCATCGCCACAGGCCGGGTCCAGAGGCTTGGCTCCGACACCTGTCAGTGCCGCGAGATTGTCGATCGTGGCTGTGCCCCCCGGCGGGCAACGATTGATGTCGGTTTCGCCAGCCGCGATCGCTTCGGCATACGGCCGGCAGCCGTCATAGCCACAGCGCCGACACTGGGTCTGCGGCAGCAGGGCATCGATGGCGTCGACAAAAGCGTCGGTCATGGCGCGATTGGGTGACTCAAATATACGAACCGGACGGGCAGGCATCCGCCGATCGACGCCGATATGCGCCGGTCGAAAGTCGGATCGCCTCGACATTCCATTGCCGCCTCGGGCGGTGTCAAATCGCACGCGTCGGTTGAGCACGCCAATCGAGACGCGCCGCGTACCGATCTGCGTGCATTGGCACCATCGCACGGGTCGGCAATGAACACCGAAGCCGCGTTACTTGATTCGATCGCCCGGCTTGGCGCCGTCGTCCGGCGAGAGCACATGCGGGGAATCGCCGGCAGCCAGCACCATGCCCTCGGAGACGCCGAAACGCATTTTGCGCGGTGCCAGGTTGGCGACGAGCGCAACCAGACGGCCTTCCAGGGTAGCCGGATCGTAGGCCGACTTGATACCGGCGAAGACCTGGCGCCTGCCGAGATCGCCGACATCGAGCTGCAGGCAGAGCAGCTTGTCGGCCCCTTTGACGTGATCGGCCGATTCGACCCGCGCGACTCGGAGATCGATCTTCGTGAAATCGTCGATATCGATCACGCCATCGTCGGTGTCTTTCGACTCGGATTGTGGCTTGGCCGGCGTGCTGTCGTCGTTATTCGACGCTGTCTGTTCCGCGCCGGTCTGGGCCGGTGCGGCTGCGGCTTCGAGATCTTCCTTGCTGGCCTCGATCATCTTGTCGATCGCCGGCTGTTCGACGCGGCGTAGCAACGGCTTGAACCTGGCGATGTCGTGGTCGAGCAGCGGGTGCGCCAGATCGGCCCAGGTCAGCGGGGCGATCTGCAGAAAGGCCTCGGCGCGTTCGGCGGTCGCCGGCAACACAGGCTTGAGATAGATCGTCAGCTGGCGAAAAAGCTCGAGCGCGGTCGTGCAGATGGCCTGCAGTTCGGCCTCGCGACCGTCTTCCTTGGCGAGCTGCCAGGGCGCGCGCTCGGCAACATAGGCATTGGCCTCGTCGGCGAGGCCCATGATCGCGCGGATGGCCTGCGCGTAACGACGCGACTCGAAATGGTCGGCGATCGTCTCGCTCTGCGCGGCGAAGTGCTGGGCCAGTTCCGGCCGGTCCAACTCGGCGGCCAGGCGGCCGTCGAAGCGTTTGGTGATGAAATTGGCCGAACGCGAGGCGATATTCACGTACTTGCCGACCAGATCGGCATTGATCCGGGCCATGAAGTCGTCGAAGTTGAGGTCCAGATCCTCGACCCGATGGGTGAGCTTGGCCGCGAAGTAGTAACGCAGGAACTCGGCATCGACATGGTCCAGCCAGGTCCGGGCCTTGATGAAGGTCCCGCGTGACTTGGACATCTTCTCGCCGTTGACCGTGACGAAGCCGTGCGCATGGATCGCGCTCGGTGTCCGGTAGCCCGCGCCTTCCAGCATCGCCGGCCAGAACAGCGCATGGAAATAGACGATGTCCTTGCCGATGAAGTGATACAGCTCGGCGTCCGAATCCCGGCCCCAGAAACGATCGAAGGTCAGCTCGGGATCGCCGCGCTGGTCGATGAGATTCTGGAAGGCCGCCATGTAGCCGATCGGCGCGTCCAGCCAGACATAGAAATACTTGTCTTCCGTACCCGGGATCTGGAAGCCGAAATAGGGCGCATCGCGGGAGATATCCCAGTCGCGCAGGCCGGTGGCAAACCACTCGTCCAGCTTGCGGGTCATGGCCGCCTGCAGCCGGTCGCCGCGCATCCAGTCGCGCAGGAAAGCCTCGAAATCGGCGAGTTTGAAGAAATAATGCTCGGAATCCCGCTCGATCGGCGTGGCCCCGGAGAGCACCGAGACCGGGTTGCCCAGCTCGGTCGGCTGATAGGTCGCCCCGCAGACCTCACAGGCATCGCCGTACTGATCGGCTGCGCCACAGTTCGGGCACTCGCCGCGGATGAAACGATCCGGGAGGAACATCTCGGTTTCGGGATCGTAGGCCTGGGAGATCGTGCGCCGCGCAATATGGCCCTCGGCGGCCAGTTTTTCGTAGATCGCCCCCGACAGCTCGCGGTTCTCGGCCGAATGGGTCGAGTGGTAGTTGTCGTAGACGACATGGAAATCCGCGAAGTCGCGCTGGCGCTCGGCCGAGACGCCGGCGATCAGTTCTTCCGGGGTGATACCCTGATCGCGGGCCTTGAGCATGATCGGCGTGCCGTGGGCGTCATCGCCGCAGACCGCAATGCAGTTGTGTCCCCGCTGTTTCTGGAAGCGGACCCAGATATCGGTCTGGATATGTTCCAGCATGTGCCCCAGATGCGTCGCGCCGTTGGCATAGGGCAGGGCGGAGGTCACCAGAATATCGCGCGCCATGGCTCGTTCGGACATGCTCAATCGAAGCCGGCCAGTATGCCATAGGCGCCGGCCCGTTTCCCGGCATCGAGTTGCTATCATGGGCCGCTGCCATCCACCGGACAACGACGCGGTGCAACCATGAGCGATGCGATTCGCGAGGCCGTAGAGGCCGAACTGGGCCGCTACCACGAGCCTTATCTCGATACCGACCTGATGACGGCACGCGCGGTGCGCACGCTGGATGTGCAGGGCGGGCGGGTCACGCTCGAACTCGATCTCGGCTTTCCCTGCGGGGCCTACGGTCAGCAGCTCGCCGAGCGTCTGCGCCAGACACTGGAAGCGCTGGAGGGCGTCGATCAGGCGGATGTGACGGTCGGTTTCACCGTGGCGCCGCGCTCGGTTCAGTCCCAGCTCAAGCGCATCGACGGGGTGGCCAACATCATCGCCGTGGCCTCGGCCAAGGGTGGGGTCGGCAAGTCCACGGTCGCGGCCAATCTGGCGTTGGCCCTGGCCGCCGACGGCGCCAACGTCGGCCTGCTCGACGCCGATATCTACGGCCCCAGCCAGCCGCGCCTGATGGGCATCGACACGCGCGCCAAGGCCGCCGGCGAGAATGTCATCCAGCCGGTTGATGCGCACGGCCTGAAGACGATGTCGATCGGTTATCTGATCGACAAGGACAGCCCGGCGATCCTGCGCGGTCCGATGGTCACCTCGGCGCTGCAGCAGATGCTGTTCCAGAGTGCCTGGGGCGAGCTGGATTATCTGATCATCGATCTGCCGCCGGGCACCGGCGATATTCAGCTCACATTGAGCCAGAAGATTCCGGTCTCCGGGGCAGTGGTGGTCACCACACCGCAGGATCTGTCGCTCATCGATGCTCGCAAGGGCGTTGAGATGTTCAACAAGGTCAACGTGCCGGTACTCGGCATCGTCGAGAACATGAGCACGCATATCTGTTCGCAGTGCGGCCACGAGGAACATATCTTCGGCGAGCACGGCGGACAGAGCCTGGCCGATGAATACGAAGTCGACCTGCTGGGTTCGTTACCGCTGGATATTTCGATTCGGGAATATGCCGATTCCGGCCGGCCGACGGTCGTGGCCGCGCCGGATTCGGCCATCGCCTCGTCCTATTTCGATATCGGGCGCCACACGACGGCCCGGCTGGCGCGCCAGAAAAAGGATTACGCCAGCAAGTTCCCCAATATCAAGGTCGAGAACACGTAGCGTCGCCGTTTCATAGCGGCTGGATCATCGCGCGCCGGGCCGTCGTCGGCCCGACGCGAACCATGCCGGATTTTTAGGGAACCTCTGATCTATTCATCCACGGTCGCGCCGGTGTCTTTTGCGCGCGTCTGACAAGACGCCGCGAGCGCCGTTTGCTGAATGCAAATGAGCGAGCGGCAACGCCGCTCAGGCGCGCGCAAAAGCCCGGCCGCTAAGCGGTTTGGCCCAAAAGGCCGCGCTACGGCGTTGCATGGCTGGATCATGGAGTGGCTATGACGCGGCGCCATGCGCCTTGTATCGTGGCCTTTGGGGACTCAAACGCGACCGTGGATGAATAGATCAGAGGTTCCTTAGAAGTCGACCTGATAGCCGAGCGTCAACGTCCGGCCGCGACCCTTGAAATAGTATTCGTCGCTGACCCGCGCGGCCTGTGAGTAATAGGTGAAGTAGTCCTTGTCGAGCAGATTCTCGACGCCGAGCTGGATGCGTCCCAGCGACAACGCGTAGCTGACCGAGGCATCGACCAGTGTGTAGCCGTTGAAATCGAGTTCGGGATTGTCGATATCGCGGTCGAAGTAGTGGACGGCCTGTACGAAGGTGGAGACGCGATCGGTCCAGGTGGCGTGCCAGCTCCCGCGTAGCGTATCGGGGGCGATGTTGATGCCGGTCAGGCGGGTATCGACGGATCCGTCGCCGTCGGTGTCCGAACGGCCGTTGGCGTGGGTATAGGACAGATCAAAGCGATGACGGTCGCCGACGCGCGCGTGTGAGGTGACTTCCAGACCGTGGATCTCGGTCTTTTCCCGGCTGCCCACCCATTGGCCGTTGCGCTCGGTCAGGCGCTGTCCGAGATCGGAGTCCGATTCGTAGTAACTGATCTCCAGACCGTAGCGTGCCCAGTCGAAGCGGGCGCCGATCTCCTGAGTGTCCGTGACGATCGGCTTGAGGTCGATCAGACTGTCCACGCTTTCGCCGGGGGTGGCGATACCACGTAGCACGCGACCGACATCCGGCATGCCGAAGCCTTGCGAATAACTGCCGTAGACCTGGGCCCAGTCGGTCAGCTGATAGGTCAGCCCGCCGTTGTAGAGCACTTCGGAAAACGAGGGGTCGCCGCCGTCGACGGTGACGTTGTCCTGCGTGACGTTGCTCCGATCGATCGTGGCATAACGCCCGACCTTGAGCCGGGCATGCTCGCGGCGCAGGCCACCGGTGAGCGTCAGGTCGTCGGTCGGATGCACGTCGAGCTGTAGAAAACCGGCGTAGTTCTGGAAACGCGTCTTGGGTACGTAATCACGTCCGGTGTGTGCGAGCACCTGTTTGGTCTCGTCCTGCAACAGGTCGACCCCGGCAGCGACATCCAGCCAGCCATCGAACATTCGGCGTCGGTTGATCGTGAACTGACCGCCGATCTTGTCGGACTCGTTACGTGTCTGGTCGTAGCGTGTGTCGCCACCGACCGTGTACGGAAAGAACGGGGTGGTGGCGAACTGGGCCCGGAAGCGCTGCCCGTAGATATTGGCGTCGATCGCGTTGCCATACCAGTTGGCGTGGTTGTACGACAGCCGTGCGGTCGTGACCTCGTTATAGCCCGGATCGCCGATCGGATCGCCCTTGCGTGCGCTCGTCGCCCGCCCGGCGGCACGGTCGCCGATCACCGGGACATAATCGTTCTTGCCTTCAAGATCGAAATGATTGACCGAAAGCTCGATGTTCTGGTTGTCGTCGATCCAGTAGCCGAGCTTGCCCTGCAGGTCGTAGTTGCGGGAGTTCTGCAGCTCCCCCGGATAGGCGACGCCCACGGGCTGGTCATTGCCGTCGTAGAACAGCCCGCGTTCCTGCCAGCTGCCGGAAACCAGATAGTCCCACTTGCCCTCGGCGCCGCTGATTCGATAGTCCGCCTTGTAGCCCTGGCCATCGGTATGGTCGCCGTCGTCGGTCGTGACACTCAGCCCGATGTGCTGATTGACGGTGCCGCTTTCAGCGCGCCGGGTGACGAAATTGATGATGCCGCCGGTCGCGCCCAGGCCGTGTTCCGCGCTGGCGCCGTAGATCACCTCGATGCGCTCGACCATGCTCAGATCGATCGTGTAGCTGTCGCGTGAACTGTCGCGCAGCGGGTTGGACTGCGGGACGCCGTCGATCAGGAACTGTGGGTCACGCCCGCGCAGCGTCTCGCCGGCGTTGGAGAGTTTCTGGCGGCTCGGCGAATAGGAAGGGATCAGATTGGCCAGAACCTGGCCCGGATCGTTCGTGATCGCCTGCTGTTGTGCGATCTGCTCGCGGCTGATGACCGTCACACGTCGCGGCGATTCATCCGCTTTCGAGCGGTTTCGTGTCGCGGTGACTGTGACCGGTTCCAGTTTCTCCTCGTTCGTGGCGGGTACGGGTTCAGCTGCGACGCTCGCCGTGAAAACCGACACAAGGCCCGGTATGAAGACGAAAGTCAGGCCGCGAAAACGACGGCCGCTGATGTGTGAATGCTTCAACGAATTCCCCTTTCTGATCTCTGACACACCGATCGCAGCCGGCTTGCGCGTCGGAATCTAAGTAATAATAATTCGCATTTCAATTTTTGGTTGTGTGCTGGGTGAGTTGGACCAAAGACAACGCGAACACCGCGTGCGGGCGTGTTTTATTGCCCGTCGTGGCCGCGCGTAACCGCGCAGACTCGGGCCATATCGGCGCCTTCAGGGCGGGGCGGCGTCGCACGCTCGGCCTCGTGGCGCTGGGGGCGGCGTTGATTTCGTTGCCGGGCGTCGCGGCGCGACGATCCGTACGCGTGGTCACGTTGTTCCAGGGGGCGACGGATACCGTCGTCGCGCTGGGGATCACGCCCGTGGGCGTGGTCGAATCCTGGCAGGACAAGCCGATCTATCCCTATCTCCGACAGGCGCTGGCCGGGGTGACGCTGCTCGGGCTGGAAACACAGCCGAGTCTTGAGGACGTGGCTCTGCTCGATCCCGATGTGATCGTGGCCTCGTCGTTTCGTCATGCCCGGATCGCCCCGTTGCTCTCGCAGCTGGGCCGCCTGGTCATGCTCGACGATATCTATCGGTATCGGCGGACGTTATCGGTGACGGCAGCCGCTCTGGGCTGCGAGCACTCGGCGATGGACTGGGAGATACGCCTGAAGACGCGTATCCGGGCGTTGCGGCAGCGTCTGCAACGGCATTTCGACGGCGCCTGGCCAATTTCGGTCTCGCTGCTCGATGTCCGGGCCAATGAAGTGCGCAGTTATCTGGCCGGCAGTTTCGGTGGCTCGGTCCTGCGGTCGCTGGGCTTTCGCTGGAATCCGATCCAGGCCGGGGTCGGGGGCGTGTCGCTACGCCTGACCGGTGTCGAGCATCTGTCGTCGATCGATGCCGACGTATTCTTCGTGATGCTACACGGCGACAGTGCCGCGGTTCGCCGCCACTATCGCGAGCTGCGTGCGCACCCGATCTGGCAACGGATGAGCGCACCGCGACGCGGTGCCGTGGTCGCGGTCGACCCGGTGGCCTGGAGCCTGTCTGGCGGCATCCTGGGCGTGATGCACATGCTCGACGATATCGAAGGCTGGCTGGACGACACGACGAGGCGCGCGTGACGACGAAAGCGTTCGGTCTGCTGCTGGCCGTGATCTGCAGTGCGCTGGTCAGCCTCGCCGCCGGTGGCCACTGGCTCGGCCCCGAGGCGATCTGGCATGCCCTGGTCATGCCGGAAGCCGACAACATCGACGATCTGCTGATTCGCGGCACTCGGGCGTCGCGGACGCTGATCGCGCTCGTGGCCGGCGCCAGTCTGGCCGTGGCCGGCGGCCTGATACAGACGGTCACGGGCAATCCGCTCGCATCGCCGGGCATTCTGGGCATCAACGCCGGTGCACTGCTGGCGCTGGTCGCAGGCGCCGGCCTGCTGTCGTTGCCACTGGCCGGCAGCGGTTACGTAGCCGCGCTACTCGGCGCCGGGCTGACCTGTGGCCTGGTCTGGCTCATCGCGATGCAGGGGGCAGGCCGGGCCGGCCCCCTGCGACTGGTGCTGGCCGGGGCCGCGCTGGCGGCTTTGTTCAATGCCATCAGCCAGGCTTTGCTGGTGGTCGATCAACAAGGTCTCGACGCGATTCTCGTCTGGATGGCCGGCTCGGTGGCCGGGCATTCCCTGACGGGTGTCTGGCCGATGCTCGTGGGGGCGGTCGTCGTCATGGCGCTCGGTGTGCCGTTCCTGCGCCACCTGAATGTGTTGTCCGCCGGTGAGCAGACGGCGCGCACGGTCGGCGCACGCGTGCGAGGTCTGCAGGCAATCGCACTGCTGGCCACGGCGCTTTTGGCCGGCAATGCTGTCGCCATGGCCGGCAGCATCGCATTTGTCGGTCTGATCGTGCCGCATCTCGCTCGGCGTCTCTTGGGTAGCGATCATCGCTGCTGGCTGCCGGGTGCCGCGGCACTGGGGGCGATGCTGCTGTTGTGGGGGGATATCGTCGCTCGTCTGGTCATCGCGCCGCGCGAAGTACCGGTCGGGGTCGCGATGACGCTGATCGGGGTGCCGTTCTTCATCGGTCTGATCCGCATGACGGGACGCCCCCATGGGTGATATGACGATCCGACTGGCCGGCTATTCCCGGCGTATCGCGTGGCGCCCGTGGCGCTTGGCCGGTCTGTCGCTGCTGACCTGTGTCGTCATTGCGCTGGTCAGCCTGGCCTGCGGCCGCGTCTGGCTGCCGCCCGGCGAGTGGCTGGCCGGGCTGAAACGGGGCGAGGGGGCGATCTGGCTCATCGTCACCCAACTGCGTCTGCCGCGTGTTGTCCTGGCCGCGGAGGTCGGTGGCGCGCTCGCACTGTCCGGCTGGATTCTGCAGCAGGTGCTGCGCAATCCGCTGGCCTCGCCCGATACGCTGGGCCTGAGCGGCGGGGCGAGTGCGGCCGTCGTGGCGTATCTGGCCCTCGCCGCCGGGCAGGGCGGGGCCTGGGTACGGCCGGTCGCTGCGATCGCCGGCGCGTTGCTCGTGGTCGCGAGCGTCTATGCTCTGGCGTTGCGTGGCGGCCGGGTGACGCCGTATCGCCTGATTCTCATCGGGGTGGGCATGGGCGCGCTGGCCGGCGCCGTGGTTACGCTGATGCTGATCGTCGGCCGGGCCGAGCTGGCCTCGAGCGCCTATGTCTGGCTGGTCGGCAGTGTCTACGGCGCCAACCGGGCTGATGCCGTTACGCTCGGCGGGCTGCTGGCCCTTGTGTTGCTGTTCGGGGTGCCGTTGATCCGTTATGCCCTGTTGGCCCCGCTCGATGATGCCCTGGCTGCCGGTATCGGTGTTTCGGTGCCGGCATCGCGCCTGGCGCTGATCGGCGTGGCCAGCCTGCTGGCGGGCCTGGCGATCGCCTGGGGCGGCGCAATGGCCTTTGTCGGTCTGTTCGCTCCGCATCTGGCGCGTCGCTGGGTCGCGGTCAGCGGCAGCGCCCAGGCGCTCGCGGCCGTGGCGATCGGAGCGAGTGTGGTGATGAGCGCGGATCTGGTGGGGCGCACCCTGTTCCTGCCGCTCGACCTGCCGGCCGGGATCTTCGTCGCGGCCGTCGGTGCGCCTTTCTTCATTGGTTTGCTCATACGGGAGACACGCACGTCATGACTTCGATTCGCGCCGACGAGCTGACCCTTGGTTACGGTCGCAAGACCGTGGTCGAGGGATTGACGCTGGATGTGCCGGACGGGGCGACGACCGTGATCATCGGTGGCAACGGGTCGGGCAAGAGCACGCTGCTGCTCGCGCTCGGGCGTCTGCTGGTCCCGTCGCGCGGACGTGTCCTCCTGGCCGGTGCGGATATCCAGCGCTCACCCACACGCGAGATCGCCCGGCGCCTCGCGCTGTTACCGCAGCAACCGCGCACGCCCGAGGCGATGACGGTTCGCCAGCTCGTCGCGCTGGGGCGTCATCCGTACCAGAGCTGGTTGGCGCAGTGGTCGCAGCGCGACGAACGCATGGTCGAACGCGCGATGCAGCGTGCTGATGTGGCTGATCTCGCCGATCGTGTGGTCGACACCCTTTCGGGCGGCCAGCGACAGCGGGTCTGGATCGCGCTCGCGGTCGCCCAGGACACGCCACTGCTGTTGCTGGACGAGCCGATTTCGTTTCTCGACCCGGCCCACCAGCTCGACGTACTCGATCTGTTGCGCACGCTCAACCGCGAGACCCGAAAGACCGTTGTCATGGTCTTGCACGACCTGAATCTGGCAGCCCGGTATGGCGATCACATCATCGGCATGCGTGACGGGCGTATCGTCGCCGAAGGCACGCCGGAGACCGTCATGACCGCAGACAACGTCCGGGCTATCTTCGATCTGGTGTGTCGTATCGTGCCCGATCCCTGTGTCGGCACACCCATGTGCGTGCCGGTCGGTCGGGCACTATGAGCGCGGTCGATTTCACGCCCGTGCAATGGGAGATGCTCGGCGGTACGTTCGGTCTCACCGAGGCGGCCCGGGCCGATGCGCGGTCGATCGAGGCCCGGGCACTTCACGATCATCGCGCCTGTCGTGGCGTACTCGATCGTCTGGCGCCGATGATCGGTACCACTGATGTGCGCGTGGCGGCCTCGCTCTGGAGCAAGCGCCTGGCGTTTCTTGCGACCGGGTGCGGTCTGTATGCCTTGTCGGTATGTGATCGCGGGCTCGATCTGTCGCCAGCGAACTGCGTGATTGAATATGCGCGCCGCAACGATCGCTGGACGGCAGCGCTGCCGTTGCATGTGACCCGGGCCGAGCGATGGGCGCCCGGCGATCGCCTCCGGGCACGGCAACGCCTCGTCGAGATGCTGTTCGGTGGCCTGCTGGCACCGCTCTGGCGGGTGTTGCACGAGACATCCGGTGTGTCGCTTCGCATGCTCTGGGAGAACGCGGCGGTGCGGGTTTATTCACTCTACGATCGTCGGTTCGCGAATCCTGCCACGCCCGAGATCGCCCGTCGCTGCGACGCGGATTTCCGGTTTCTGCTCGATCTGTCGCCGGCCGTATTCGGTCTCGACTACAACCCGCTGGCGCGTTTCCGACGGCCCCGTGTCGCCGATCGCGCCGGCCGTCGCGTGCGTTTTCGACGTACCTGTTGTCTCTATTATCTGGCCACGCGCCCGCCCGAGTATTGCGCGGCCTGTCCGCTGGTCGACCCGAAGCGGGGCGGCAGCCGGTCATAAGGCTTTCGATCGACGTGTCGGCCGCTGGATCCGGCATGCCGCGATGCATTGTCACCCCGCGTGCGCACTGCCGGCGCCGAACGGCTCTGCGATTTCCGCGGCAAGACAAGACGGCACCTGTTTTCATTCCTGATTCAGAGGCTTCGCGGCCGGTGGTCGCGTTGTGCCTGTCTTTGCCTGAATGCGTCGCTGGATCGAACAGGCGTCCCGCCATGCGCCGTGGCATCGAGCCGGGAGAACGGGCGGTGAAATAATCCCGCAACAATGTCGCAAACGTTCAAGTCGGCACGGTCCCGCGATCGGTCTAATCCAGTCATACGGCTCATTCGAGCCACGACAGGAAGACGATGGCAATGTTGGATCACGGCGGAACACCGACGCAGACCGATGCCGAACTCGATGCGGCGCGGCATGACGTTCGCATGCGGGATGCGCAGCGCATCGATCTGGTCGGCCCGCCGTCTTCGCCTGCGGCGACGCTGCGCGCGCGATCGCGGCTGATCATACAGCCCAATCCGGTCGAAGCCATCGAAGTCCTGGCCCGCGATCGGGCGCGTCGAGCCTATGATGCTTCGGATGCCTATCTGAATCTGGTCTCGCCAGCAGCTGCGCTCGCGCTGCTGGCCGAGCAACTGCTCGCGCCGGGCGACGGCGTGCTCACGGTCGGGCTCGAAAACATCTTTGTCTCGCCCGACAGCGATCGTTATCGCATGACGCGCTGCGAGCCCGATATCGATTCCGGCCGGCTGGATTACGAGCGGCTCGAGTCACGCGTGCTGTATTTCCGTCCGCGCTTGGTCGTGGTCGGTATGCCGCCGCATGCCCGAGCTCTGGATTGGCGGGCGCTGCGACGCATGGCCGATGCGGCGGGTGCATGGCTGGCCGTCGACATCAGTCCGATCGCGGCCGGCGTGGCTGCCGGCCTGCACGGCGATCCGGTGGCCAGCGCGCATATGGTGGTCGCGGCGACGCAATGCCTGCCGGGCGGTCCGCGTGGCGCCATGATGCTGCTCGGCCGCGATGCCGCGTTGGCCGATCGGCTGGCACCGGCCGTGGCCGAGGCCGCGCCCGAGGCCCCGCGGCTCGATGAGGCCGAAGACCTGGCTCGCGCACTCGGTCGTATCGAGCACGCCGATTATCGTCGGGCCCGACGGATGGCCATCGCCCATGCCCGGACCATGGTGCGCCTGCTGCGCGGCCGGGCTTTCGACGTGATGACCAGCGGTACCGACGATCATCGTTTCCTCATCGATCTGAGCCGCCAGTCGTTGACCGGTCGACGTGCGGTGGATGCGCTTGACGCTGTCCACATCGCGGTACGCGCCGAAGCCCTGCCGGGGGCGGCCGGCTGGCCGTTCACCAGCGTGGGCCTGCTCGTGGATACCGGCGCCATCGCCGATCGCGGCTTCGATGACGCCGCGGCACGCCAGCTCGCCGGTGTGATCGCCGACGTGCTCGAGGCGGCCGAGGCGCCCGAGATCGCGGTTCGTGCCCGACGCCAGGTTCGGGCGTTGTGTGAACGCTGCCCGCAGAGCGTGACGCTCTGCGAAGCCGAGGTCAGTCATGGCGGTTAGTGTCTTCGAATTGTTCAAGATCGGCATCGGGCCGTCGAGTTCTCATACCGTGGGCCCGATGCGCGCAGCCGCGCGCTTTGTGCGCGAGCTCGAGGCAGACGGCCGGTTGGCCTCGGTCACGGCTGTCGAGGCCTCGCTCTACGGTTCGCTCGCCGCGACCGGCCGAGGCCACGGCTCCGACCATGCCGTGATGCTTGGCCTGGAAGGCGATGAGCCGGAAAGCGTGGACGCCGAGGGCATCGGCACGCGTATCGCGACGATGCATGCCTCGCATGCGGTGGCCCTGAACGGCCATCACCGGATCGATTTCGATGTGCGTCGACATCTGTTGATGAAGAAACGCGAGCGCCTGCCCCTGCATACCAACGGCATGCGTTTCGTCGCTCGCGACGAGGCCGGGCAGACGATCGCTGAACGGATCTTCTATTCGGTGGGTGGCGGCTTCGTCATCGAGCCGGACGAAAACGGCGAAGCCCGTCTGGTCGAAGACGAGACGCGCCAGTGTTATCCGTTTACCACCGGCGCCGATCTGCTGGCGCACTGCGCCCGTGAAGGCGTGGCGATCAGCGAGATCATGCGAGCCAACGAGCGGGCCTGGCGTGATGACGACGAGATCCGTGCCGGCCTGCTCGATATCTGGGCTGCCATGGCCGACTGCATCGCGCGTGGTCGCTCACGCGACGGGGTGTTGCCCGGCGGCATCAAGGTCCGCCGGCGGGCCGCCCGCCTGGCGCGCGATCTGGAAAACGCCGAGGCCGCCGGGGACCCGCTGGACGTCATCGACTGGGTCGGGCTCTACGCGCTGGCCGTCAACGAAGAAAACGCCTCGGGCGGTCGCGTGGTCACGGCACCGACCAACGGGGCGGCCGGCATCCTGCCCGCCGTGCTGAGCTACTTCGTGAATTTCTGTGAGGGCGACGACGACGCGGTCGTGCGTTTTCTGCTCACGGCGGGCGCGATCGGCGTGCTCTACAAGGAAAACGCCTCGATCTCGGGCGCCGAGGTGGGCTGTCAGGGCGAGGTCGGTGTGGCGTGCTCGATGGCCGCGGGGGCATTGGCCGAAGTGCTGGGCGGCACACCGGCCCAGGTCGAGAACGCCGCGGAAATCGGCATGGAGCACAACCTCGGGCTCACCTGCGATCCGATCGCCGGGCTGGTGCAGGTGCCGTGCATCGAGCGTAACGCCATGGGCGCGGTCAAGGCGATTCAGGCTGCCCGCATGGCGTTGCGCGGCGACGGCGAGCATTTCGTCTCGCTGGACAAGGTGATCGCCACCATGCGGGCCACCGGCGCCGACATGAAGACGAAATACAAGGAAACCTCGCGCGGCGGTCTGGCCGTCAACGTCATCGAGTGTTGAGACCCAGGTTCAACCGGAAGCTGTCATGAAAAACCGCTATTCAATCTTTTCGCTGGCCCGCAATGCGTTGTCGCATCACGAGAACTGGGACCGCGCCTGGCGCAGCCCGGAGCCGAAGTCCGAATACGATGTGATCATCATCGGCGCCGGCGGCCATGGTCTGGCCACTGCCTACTATCTGGCCAAGGAGCACGGCATCACCAACGTCGCCGTGGTCGAGAAGGGCTGGCTCGGTGGCGGCAATACGGCGCGCAACACGACCATCGTGCGCTCGAACTATCTCTACGACGAATCGGCACATCTGTTCGAGAAGTCGCTGAAGCTCTGGGAAGGCCTGTCCCGGGAACTCAACTACAACGTCATGTTCTCCCAGCGCGGGGTCTACAACCTGGCCCACACGCTGCAGGAAGAACGCGATGCCAAGCGTCGCATCAACGCCAATCGGCTGAACGGCATCGACAGCGAATGGGTCGATGCGCGCCAGATCAAGGCCGAGGTGCCCTATATCGACACCTCGTCGAATGCCCGCTACCCGATCCTCGGGGGCTCGCTACAGCGTCGCGCCGGCACGGCGCGTCACGACGGCGTGGCCTGGGGCTATGCGCGGGCCGCCGATGCGGCCGGCGTGGACATCATCGAGAACTGCGAAGTCACCAATATCCTGCGCGACGGAGGCACGGTGACCGGCGTGGAGACCACGCGCGGCACGATCCGGGCCAGGAAGGTCGGCATCGTGGTCGCCGGCAACTCGGGTGTACTGGCCGAAATGGCCGGATTCCGGCTGCCGGTGGAGTCGCACCCGTTGCAGGCCCTGGTCTCCGAGCCCGTCAAGCCGATCCTGGACACGGTGATCATGTCCAACGCGGTCCACGGTTACGTCAGCCAGTCCGACAAGGGCGAGCTGGTCATCGGGGCCGGCATCGATGCCTTCAACGGCTACGGCCAGCGCGGCAGCTTCAACATCATCGAAGAGACGATCGCGGCCATCAAGGAGATGTTTCCGATCTTCTCGCGCATGCGGATGCTGCGTCACTGGGGCGGCATCGTGGATACCACGCCCGATGCCACGCCGATCATCGGCAAGACGCCGGTCGACAATCTGTTCATCAACTGTGGCTGGGGCACCGGCGGGTTCAAGGCCACGCCCGGTTCGGGCTGGGTATTCGCCCACACCCTGGCCACCGGCGAGCCGCACTGGATCAACGCGCCGTTCTCGCTGGATCGCTACACCACCGGTTACCTCGTCGACGAGCACGGCGCGGCCGGCGTGGCGCACTGATACAACGCCGCTAGGAGAAAACCATGTTTCAGATCGACTGCCCGTGGTGCGGGCCGAGAGACCAGCAGGAATTCGCCTATGCCGGCGAAGCCGCGATCAAGCGGCCGGAGAATCCGGCGTCCCTGAGTGACGCCGAATGGGCCGATTACCTGTTCATGCGCACCAATCCGCGCGGCCGCCATCACGAACAGTGGCGTCACGTCCACGGCTGCGGCCAGTTCTTCGACGTGGTACGCGACACCGTGACCTATCGCATCGAATCCGTGGATGTTCCCGGTCGACCCGCTCTCGGAGACGCCTCATGAGCCAGCAGACCCATCGCCTGTCCCAGGGCGGCCGCATCGATCGCGGCCGCGAGATCAGATTCACCTTCAACGGCCGCGAGTACACCGGCTATGCCGGCGATACGCTGGCCTCTGCGTTGCTGGCCAACGGTGTGTCGGTCATCGGCCGCAGCTTCAAGTACCACCGGCCGCGCGGTCTGGTCGGAGCCGGCCCGGAAGAACCCAATGCCATCGTGCAGGTCGGGCTCGGCGGCCAGACCCGGCCGGACCAGCGCGCCACGCAGGTCGAGCTGTTCGACGGTCTGGTCGCCTCGACCAGCGCCCGGCTCGGTTTCGACCCCATGGGCCTGAACAACACCTTCTCGCG
This sequence comes from Salinisphaera sp. Q1T1-3, assembly GCF_003602005.1. Classification (GTDB taxonomy): domain Bacteria; phylum Pseudomonadota; class Gammaproteobacteria; order Nevskiales; family Salinisphaeraceae; genus Salinisphaera. The sequence continues at coordinate 210,014 of NZ_QZWD01000003.1, forward strand.
AATGTTGCCGGCAGGCTTCTACTACAAGACCTTCAAGTGGCCGGCCAAGTCGTGGCCGAGCTACGAGAAGCGCATCCGACAGGCCGCGGGCCTCGGTTATTCACCGACCGAGCCGGACACGGATCGTTACGACCACATGAACGCCCACTGCGATGTGCTGGTCGTCGGCGGCGGCCCGGCCGGTCTGGCCGCGGCCCTGCGCGCCGGACGCGCCGGGGCGCGGGTGATGCTGGTCGACGAAAACGCCGAATTCGGCGGCTCGCTGCTCGCCGAGCGGGACGCGCAGGCCAACGCCATCGATGACCGCAGCCCGCACGACTGGATCGCGGCGAGTGTCGCCGAGTTGTCGGCAATGCAGGAGGTGCGTGTGATGACGCGCACGACAGCGTTCGGCAACTACGACCACAATTTCATCGGCCTGATGGAAGACAAGGCCGATTATCGAGGCGGCCCCGGCGCGGGGGAGGTCCGGCATCGGCTCTGGCGTGTTCGGGCGCAGCGCGTGGTGCTGGCCACCGGCGCGCTCGAGCGACCGCTCGTCTTCGGCAACAACGACCGGCCGGGCATCATGACGGCCTCGGCGGTCTCGACCTATCTCAATCGCTACGGCGTCGCGCCGGGCTGGCGGACGGTGGTCTTCACCAACAACGACAGCGCTTATCAGACTGCGCTCGATCTGAAGGCGGCCGGCAGGGACGTGGCGGCCATCGTCGATATCCGGACCAATCCGACGGGGGCGCTGGCCGATGCAGCCCGCGAAGCCGGCATCCCGATTCACGACAGCAGCGCGATCATCAAGGCGCGCGGCTCGCGACGCGTGAAGAGCGTGCAGATCGCCCAGGTGAAGTACGGGCAGCTGGCCGAGGAGGGCGACACGATCGCCTGTGATGTGGTGGCCACATCCGGCGGTTGGTCACCGGTCGTGCATCTGCACTGTCATATCGGGTCCAAGCCGCAGTGGGACGACGAGGCTGCCTGTTTCCTGCCCGGGCCGGATAATCCGGGCCAGAGCTCGGCCGGTTCGGTCACCGGTGCCTTCTCCTTGCGCAAAGCTCTGTCACAGGGCTTCGAGCAGGGCGGTGCCGCGGTTGCCGAGCTGGGTTTCGAGCCGACGGCCGGGGCCGCACCGTCGGCACCGGCGCCGGGTACGGTCATGCCGATCCAGCCGTTCTGGATCGCACCCACCGGCAAGCCGCTCAGCCGCGGGCCGAAACAGTTCGTCGACTACCAGAACGACACCACCGCCGCGGATATCGCACTGGCCGTGCGCGAGGGCTACGAGTCGGTCGAGCACGTCAAGCGTTACACCGCCATGGGTTTCGGCACCGACCAGGGCAAGCTCGGCAATATCAACGGTATGGCGATTCTCGCCTCGTTGCTCGACCAGAGCATCCCCGAAACCGGGACAACGACGTTCCGGCCGGCCTATACACCGGTGTCGTTCGGCTCGGTGGCCGGCCGCACGGCCGATCACCTGTTCGACCCGGAGCGCAAGACCGCCATGCACGACTGGCACGTCCAACACGGCGCGCTGTTCGAGAACGTCGGTCAGTGGAAGCGGCCCTGGTATTACCCGAAAGACGACGAATCCATGCAGGCGGCGCTTGATCGGGAATGCCGGTCGACGCGTAACGGCGCTGGCGTGCTCGATGCCTCCACGCTCGGCAAGATCGAAGTTCACGGGCCGGATGCGAACCGGTTTCTGGACATGATCTATACCGGCGGTCGGCGCAAGATGAAGACCGGCACCTGTCGTTACGGTCTCATGCTGCACGAGGACGGCATGATCTTCGACGACGGTGTGACCGCCAAGCTCGATGAGAACCACTACTACCTGACCACGACCACCGGCGGCGCGGCCGGCGTGCTGAACTGGCTCGAGCAGTGGCATCAGACCGAATGGCCGGACATGGATGTGTTCTTTACCTTCGTCACCGACCAGTGGGCGACCGTCGCGGTCAACGGTCCGAAATCGCGCGAGATCCTGCAGGCGCTCTGTGACGACATCGATTTCGATCGCGAGGCCTTTGCCTTCATGACGTTCCGCGAAGGCACGGTGGCGGGCGTGGCCGCGCGCGTCTTCCGGATCAGTTTCACGGGTGAGCTGGCCTTCGAGATCAACGTCGATGCCAATTACGGCCGTCATGTCTGGGAGGCCGTGATGGCCGCCGGCGCGCCGCACGGCATCACGCCCTACGGCACGGAAACCATGCACATCCTGCGCGCGGAGAAAGGTTTCATCGTCGCCGGGCAGGATACCGATGGTGCCGTCACGCCGATGGACATGGGCATGCACTGGGCGATCGGCAAGAAGAAGGACGACTTCATCGGCATGCGCTCGCTCTCGCGCGCCGACATCGTCGGCGAGGGGCGCAAGCAATACGTCGGGCTGGTTCCGACCGACGGCAGCATCGTGCTGCCCGAGGGCAGCCAACTCGTCAACGACCCGGAAGCCGCCCTGCCGATGCCGATGGTCGGCCATGTCTCGTCCAGCTACCACAGCGACACGCTCGGTCATTCCTTCGCCCTCGCGGTGGTCGAGGACGGCCGGTCGCGCCACGGCGAGACGGTCTACTCGCCACAGGTCGACGGCAGTGTGATCGCCGCGACCATCACCGACCCTGTGTTCTACGATCGTGAAGGAGCGCGTCAGAATGTCTGAGATCAAAATCGAAAGCCCGCTCGTGGACCAGGTCGAGGCGGTGCGTGGCAACAGCGCGCCGGCCAAGGTCGGCGTCCGGATGACCGAACACCCGTTTCTTGGCCAGATCGTGTTGCGTGGTAAATCGTCCGACACGGCTTTCACCGCGGCCTGTGCCGGAGTGCTGGGTTGCGAGGTGCCGACAACGCCCAATACCTATGCCGAAGGCCAGGGCGTGGTGATCGCCTGGATGGGGCCGACCGAATGGCTGGTGTTGGTCGACGGTGAGAGCACGCCGGCATGGCTATCCGCGCTGCGCGGCGCGCTCGCCGACGTGCATGCCGGCGTGCTCGACACGTCGGGCGGTCAGACCCTGATCAGCCTGGAAGGGCCGGCGGCGCTGGATGTGCTGGCCAAGGGCAGCACACTCGATCTGCACCCGCGGGTGGCGCCGACCGGATTCTGTACGCGATCGCTGCTGGCCAAGAGCGCGATGTTCGTCCGCGTCGTCGAGGCCGGCCAGCGGTTCGAGATCGTGGTGCGTCGCAGTTTTGCCGATTATCTCTGGCAGTGGCTCGTGGATGCCGGCGGTGAATACGGTCTGGCCATCCAGCCGGCCGAGTCGACGCTGGTGCTTGCCGGCCTGCAGGCATCGGCCCCGCCGAAGACGGCGACCGGCGCATGAGCGCATCGGCTCGGGAAGCGGCCACGCCGCGTGCTGCGCATCTGCTGACCGCGACCGGCCCGAGCCGGCGTGGTCAGGTCGCGGCCCTGTGTGCCACGGTCGATCGTATCGGCGGTTACATCGAGGAGCTCGATCAGTACGACGATCCGGACACGCAGCGTTTCTTCGCCCGTCTGCGATTTCATGTTCCGGACACCGGTTTCGATGCCGCCGAGCTGTCCGCCGAGCGCACTCGTCTGGCCGAGGCGTATGGACTGACCGTGCGCCTCGCGGCCGCGGACCGGCCAGTGCCGGTCCTGATTCTGGTCTCTCGACTCGATCATTGCCTGCGCGATCTGCTCTATCGCCACGCGCGCGGCGAGCTGTCGATGACGATTGCCGCGATCGCCTCCAACCATGCAGATCTCGAACCGCTGGCCGCGCAGTACGGATGTCGTTTCGTCCATCTGCCCGTCAGCCGGGACACCCGGGGTGAACAGGAGGCGGCCTTGCAGGCGCTCGTGGCCGAGACCGGCGCGGAGCTGGTCATTCTGGCCCGCTACATGCAGATCCTCAGCGACGAAATGGCCTTGTCACTGGCCGGCCGGGCGATCAACATCCATCACTCGTTTCTGCCGGGTTTCAAGGGGGCAAAGCCCTACCACCGGGCGCACGCCCGAGGTGTCAAGCAGATCGGGGCGACCGCGCACTATGTCACGCCTGACCTGGATGAAGGTCCGATCATCGAACAGAGTGTGGCCCGGGTACGTCACGATGATCGCGTGGGCGATCTGATCGCCACGGGACGCGACTGCGAGTGCCGGGCACTGTCGCACGCCGTGCGCATGCATATCGAATCACGCGTGTTCATCAACGGCGAACGCACCCTCGTGTTCGGTTAGGGCCTGTTATTAACCCGGCATAAAAATAGATGATTTTTCGGGTTGATAATGCGCGTGTGCGACAGCACGCGCGCTACGGCCAACGGCCGTGAAGCCATTGAGAATAAAAAGACGGACAAGGGCCGGTGTTTCTTTCGATGGCGTTGAAAACAGCTGACGTCGTCAGCTGTTTTGGTGCCGGATTAATAACACGTCGCGCGTGACCGGACGGGACGACGGTCATTTTTCCGCAATCCGGCGTTGTCATTCGCTACGCCAGAATGACGGGCGCACGCGCCCGATGTCTGGTCTTGCAAAAAATGAGCGCCGGTGCGGCGCACGCGGGACGTGTTAACAGGCTCTAGAAATCCACCACCACGTCAGTCTTCGGGCGGCTGCAGCAGGACAGGATATAGCCGGCCTCGATGTCCTCCTCGGTGATGCCGCCGTTGTGGTCCATCTCCACTTCGCCGGACTTCAGGCCCACACGACAGGTCCCACAGATGCCCATGCCGCAGGCCTTGGGGATATGCAGGCCGATTTTCGCGGCCGCGGCATGGACGGTCTCGTTGGGCTGAATGCTGACGCGCTTGTCGGTGCTGGCAAACGCGATCTCACGCAGATCCGCCTCGTCCACGGCTTCGGCAGCCACCTCGGCCTGTTCGGCCAGCTCGATGACGTCTTCGCGTACCGCGGCCGGCGTGGCGTCGAAGTGTTCCTCGTGATAGTGCGACATGTCGAAGCCGCGTTTCTGCAAGATCCCGCGGACCGCCTTCATGTAGGTCTCCGGCCCGCAGCAGAAGATCTCGCGTTCCATGAAGTCCGGCACCATCAGCTCCAGCATCGGCTCGGTCAGATAGCCGCGGAAGCCGGCCCAGGATTCGCCTTTCTTGTCGTCGTGTTCGCAGACGATATGCAGCGTGAACTCGGGCAGGCGCGAGAACATGTGCGCCAGTTCGCGGTGATAGATGATGTCGTGAGGCGTCCGCGCACTGTGCACGAACTGCAGGTCAACCGCGGCATTGGTATCGAAGAACCAGCGGGTCATCGACATGAGCGGCGTGATGCCGACCCCGCCCGAGAGCATCAGCGGCTTGTCCGCCGGATAGTCGATGGCGTTGAAGTTACCCACCGGCCCGTGTACGGCCAGCACTTCGCCGACGCCCAGATTGTCGTGCAGCCAGTTGGAGACCCGGCCACCCGGTATCCGCTTGACGGTGATCGAAAAGCTGTAGGGAATCGAAGGAGAACTCGAGATCGTGTAGGAGCGCATGATCGGCTCGCCTTCGATCTCCAGCTCGAGCGTCACGAACTGGCCGGGCTTGAAGAAGAACATGACCGGCTGTTCGGACATGAAACAGAAAGTGCGGACGTCCGCGGTTTCCTGGATGACCTTGACGCAACGCACCTTGTGGCGGCCGTTGGTCCAGGTTTGCGTATTGACCGGGTTCGAGAAGTTCATCGCCATGTCGTCGCCACGTGACAGTGCAGGGCCAAGGCCCCGTGAGCCGATCGGCCCGGGGGCGGGCCGTATTCCTTGGTTGGATTCTGGGCGCCCGCTCCGACCACGACTTTTCTCTCAGCGACACGTAGTTATCTGAACCATCCGGGGTCGACGAAGGCCGATTCCGGCGACGTCGCGCGCATGATTCATCATGTCGTTGGCAGACAACTCGGGCGATGAAAGCTGTATCAAAATCAATCCCGAACTCAATCAATGATGTCCCGGGCGGCCATCTGGCCCCGGGAATCGTTGATGAAAATTCGGCAAGGAAAAATTTTCCGTACGGCGCGCTCGTTCAATCAAGAATCGCGTGGTGCCGTGAGGGCATAGTCATGAATTCCACAGTTCGCTTTCCGCTCGAGGATCCGTTGTATAAAGCCGGACAGGCGGCCGCAGAGATGCTCCAGGCACGGGACCGGAATTTCTCCTTGCCACAGCCGTTCTACAACGATGAGCAGCTCTTTGCGCTCGACATGCAGAACATCTTCGAAAAGGAATGGCTGTTCGCAGGAATGACCTGCGAGATTCCGAAGAAGGGGTGTTTTCTGACGGTCAACGTCGGTGACAATTCGGTGGTCGTCGTGCGCGGGGAGGAAGACAGCATCCGGGCATTCCATAACGTATGTCGGCACCGTGGATCGCGGCTGTGCAGCAAAGCCAGCGGCAAGGTGGCCAAGCTGGTCTGTCCCTATCATCAGTGGACCTACGAACTGGACGGCAAGCTGCTGTTCGCCGGCACCGACATGGGGTCGGACTTCGACATGTCGGCCTACGGCCTCAAGCCGGTCCATGTGCGCACCCATGGCGGTTTCATCTTCATATGCCTGGCCGACGAGCCGCCGGCGCTGGATGATTTCGGCGATGCGCTTTCCGAGTACGTCGGGCCGCACGGCATGGACAACGTCAAGGTCGTCGCTGAGTCCGACATCATCGAAAAGGCCAACTGGAAACTGGTGATCGAGAACAACCGCGAGTGCTATCACTGCAACGGGGCCCACCCCGAGCTTCTCAACTCGCTCTACCAGTTCGACGACACCGAGGATCCGCGTGCCACGCCGGAATACAAGCAGGTGGTCGAGCGCAAGCAGAACGATTGGGAAAGCGAAGGCGTGCCGTGGCGGCTCCAGCGCTTTGGCCAGCAGAACCGGATCACCCGGACGCCGCTGGTCGAAGGCACCGTATCGATGACGCCCGACGGCCAGCAGGGTGTCGGCCAGCTGATGGGGCGACTGACCAGCCCTGACATGGGGTCGCTGCGGATTCTTCACCTCCCGAACTCCTGGAACCATGTGATGGGGGATCATGCGGTGGTGTTCCGCGTGATTCCCATCGGGCCCCAGGAAACTCGTGTGACCACGAAATGGCTGGTCAACGCCGACAACCAGGAAGGCGTGGACTACGATCCCGAGACGTTGCGCAAGGTCTGGGATGCCACCAACGATCAGGATCGCCAGCTGGCGGAAGAGAATCAAAGAGGTATCAATTCTCTGGCTTACGAGCCCGGTCCCTACTCGGAAACTTTTGAATTCGGGATCATCGATTTTCTGGATTGGTATAGCCAGCGGATGCTGTCGAATCTACAGGGTCTGGAGCCCGAATTGAAACTGGCCAACGCACAGTAGCCGAAGGCGCGCCTGGGCGCGCGACTATCGGTATCGATCCGTGCCAACCGTGGCCGGCGACCGGCCGGTGCACGGGTTGCCCGGTCCGCTGAATGCCGACGCGGGCCGGGGGTCAGTGCCGATCCAGCTGGCCGTGGCCTATGCGGGCATGCCGACTCGATAGGCGCATGGCAAGGCGTATCGCTGATACGCCGGCCGGGTTCGTCGTTTCCCGAACGGCGGACCGAGCGCGTCGGAAGACGCCTCGTATCCCGAACGCACAAGATGCCGCTGTTGCCGGCGCCAATCTCGTCGATGGCGGCTGCGCAAGCGTGTGTCCGACTTGAAGACAGGTCGTGCCGGGTAGCCGGGTTGGGTTTGGCCATTCCTCGATCAAGTCACGACGTGGGGTCTTCGAGTGATGACGTTTCTGTGAAATTTTGCGTCGCAATCGAAGGCTCCTTAAAAACGGCCCGCTCATAGACTGAAATCATTCCAACGGAAAGCTCGGGAGCGGGCCATGACGATTCGTGCTGTTTTGAACGTCGACCGGGTGGCGCCGCAGGCGCTCGGGCGCGGTGTCCTATGAGTCAGTTCGATGCGCTGTTTCAGCCACTCACGATCAACAGGCTCACGCTGCGCAACCGGATCGTCAGTACGCCCCACGGTGAGGTCTATACCGAAGGTGGCATGCCGACCGAGCGATATCGCGCCTACCACACGGAAAAGGCCAAGGGTGGCATCGGCATGACGATGTGCGGTGGTTCCTCCTCGGTCTCGATCACGAGCCCGACGCCGGTCTGGTGGGGCGCGGTCGATGTGAGCCACGACCGCATCATCCCGTACTTCCAGCAGCTGTCCGCCTCCGTCCAGGGCGAGGGCGCAGCGCTCATGATCCAGCTCACCCACATGGGCCGGCGCACCAGCTGGCACGGCGGCGGCTGGCCGCATCTGGTGTCGCCGAGCGGGATTCGCGAGCCGGTCCACAATTCGACCTGCAAGACGATCGAAACCGAGGAAGTCGAGCACATCATCGGCGAGTACGCCCAGGCTGTCCGCCGGGCCAAGGAAGGCGGGCTCGACGGTGTCGAGATATCGGCGGCGCACCAGCACCTGATCGATCAGTTCTGGTCCCCCCGGACCAACCAGCGCACCGACAAGTACGGCGGCAGCCTCGAGAACCGAATGCGCTTCGGTCTGGAGGTATTCGAGGCGATCCGGGCCGAGGTCGGCAACGATTTCGCGGTGGGCATGCGGATGGCCGGCGACGAGTTCCTGCCGGACGGGCTGGGCCAGGAGGAGCTGCTGGAGATCGCCTCGCGCTATTCGGCCTCCGGCATGGTGGATTTCATCGACGTGATCGGCTCGGGCGCGGATACGCATGCCACGGTGTCCAATTGCATCCCGAACATGGCCTATCCGCCGGAGCCCTTCGTCTATCTGGCATCGGCGATCAAGGCCGAGGTGGATGTGCCGGTCATCCATGCCCAGAACATCAAGGATCCGATGTCGGCGGCCCGAATCATCTCGGAAGGGCATTGTGATCTGGTGGGCATGACCCGTGCCCACATCGCCGATCCGCATTTCGTCAACAAGACCCGCGATGACAAGGTCGATCAGATCAAGCAGTGCGTGGGCGCCAACTACTGCATCAACCGACAATACGACGGCCTGGATGTCCTGTGCGTGCAGAACGCGGCTACCGGTCGCGAGCAGACCATGCCGCACAGGATCGCCAAGGCCGATACCCAGCGCCGGGTGGTGGTCATCGGCGGCGGCCCGGCCGGCCTGGAAGCCGCACGGGTCTCGGCCGAGCGCGGCCATGAGGTCACATTGTTCGAAAAGACGGATCGTCTGGGCGGCCAGGTCGAGATCGCCGCCAAGGCGCCGGCCCGTGATCAGATCGCCGGCATCACGCGCTGGTTCGTCATGGAACTCAAGCGTCTCGGTGTGGATATCCATCTGTCGACCGAGGCCGGCGCCGACGAGGTGCTGGCTCTGGCGCCGGACATCATCATGGTCGCGACCGGCGGCCGCCCATATCTGGATCAGAGCCCGGGCTGGCATGCCGACGAAGATTTCGTGGTCAGCAGCCACGATATTCTTTCAGGGGCGGTGGAGCCCGGTGCCAACGCGCTGGTCTTCGATGTGACCAGCGGCTATGCCGGCGTCAGCTGTGCCGATTATCTGGCCAACCGAGAGTCGCTGGTCGAGATCGTCACGCCCGATCTGGCGGTCGGCGAGGCGACCGGCGGCACCAGTCAGCCGGTCTACAACAAGCGGCTCATGGCACATGACGTGGTGTTCACACCGAATACCGCGCTGGCCGATGTCTATCGCGAGGGCGACCAGCTCATCGCGGTGCTGGCCAATGAATATACCGGCGCCGAAGAAGAGCGCGCGGTTGACCAGATCGTGGTCGAGAACGGTGTGCGCCCGCGCGAGGACCTCTACTACGCCCTCAAGACCGGCAGCCGCAACAACGGCCAGGTCGACATGGAAGCCCTGTTCGCGGCCACGCCGCAGCCGACCTACGATGGCGAGGGCTATCTGCTCTATCGCGTCGGCGACTGTGTGTCGCCGCGCGATATCCACGGCGCGATCTACGACTCGCTCCGGCTCGCCAAGGATTTCTGAACCATGACGGGGACGAACCCGGCCGGCTGGATGGTGCTGGCCAGTCTGTTGCTTCTGATGGCGGCGATCGCCTGGCGGGCGACCCGCTGGGCCGCCGGGCGATCACGGCCGATTGCGTGGCGCGGGCTGTTCCAGGTGCCACGCCGCTATCTCGTCGATGTGCATCACGTGGTCTCGCGGCGACCGCTGACCACCGACGATACGGCCGATACCGGGGCGCGCGTGGCGCGCATGCACGTGCTCACCGCTGGCGGCTTCGTGGCGGCGACGTTGTTTGTGCTGATACGTCATCTGCTCGGTATGGGCGGGCTTGTCACCGCGTGGCTGGCCCTGGCGGCGCTGGTTGCCATGGCTGTTGGCGTGACGATCGAATGGCGACGCCGTCGGCCGACACGCGCCGCACGACTGTCCGGCGGCGGATACGACCGGCTGCCGTGGTCGCTGACGGCATTCGTCGTCTTCTTCAGCGTGGCGAGTCTGCCCGCCGCCGGTCTTGCGCCACCGATCGCGTGGTCGTCGGTACTGGCCTGGCCGCTGCTGGCAATTGGCATCTGGGCCTGTGCCGAACTCTATGTCGGTATGGCACTCGGGCCGATGAAGCATGCGGTCAACGGCGTGCTGCATCTGGCGTTTCATCCGCGCCCGCAGCGATTCGATCACGACGCGCGTGACACCGCGCTTGCCCCGGCCGATCTGTCGGCTGAGCGGATCGGCGCGGAGCAGCCCAAGGATTTCGACTGGAACCGGCTGCTCGGTTTCGATGCCTGTGTCCAGTGCGGGCGCTGCGAAGCGGCCTGCCCGGCGTTCGAGGCCGGGCTGCCGCTCAACCCGAAGGCGCTTATCCAGGATCTGGTATCGGCGGAAATGGGCGGCGGCGTCACGGGCCGGTATCGGGGTCAGGGGCACCCGGATCGAGACGGGCGTCCGGAATCGCGCGGCGGCGCCTTGATCGATGCCGAGGCCGGCATCCACCCGGACACACTCTGGTCCTGCACCACGTGCCGGGCCTGTGTGTCCGAATGTCCGATGATGATCGAGCACGTCGATGCCGTCATCGACATGCGACGTTTCCAGACCCTGGAAGCCGGCGCGACGCCGGCCAAGGGCGCGGCCGTGCTCGACGAACTGCGTCAATCCGACAACATGGGCGGCCGGCCGGCTGCCCGACGTGCCGACTGGGCCATCGATCTGAATATTCCGTTGCTCTCGGAGACGGGCCGCTGCGATGTTCTGCTCTGGATGGGCGAGGGCGCGTTCGAGCGACGCAACCAGCGTACGCTGCGCAGCCTGGTCAAACTGTTGCGCGCGGCGAACGTGGACTTCGCCATTCTCGGTGCCGAAGAAGCCGATTGCGGGGACCTGGCGCGCAGACTCGGTGACGAAGCCACCTTTCAGCGACTGGCCCGGACGAATATCGCCACGCTCGATCGTTATCGTTTCAACGAGATCGTGACCGCCGATCCGCACGTGCTACAGGCCATCGGCCGAGAGTATCCGGCGCTTGGCGGCCATTACACGGTACGCCACCACACGACTTTCCTCTCGCGACTCGTCGTCGAGGGGCGCCTGCCGGCCGCCGCTGGCGAAGCCATGGCCGTGACTTATCACGACCCCTGTTATCTCGGGCGTTATAACGGCGAGACCGAGGCCCCGCGCCAACTGCTGGCACACATGGGCCAGTCGATCACGGAAATGCACAAGTCCGGCGAGCGGTCGAGTTGTTGCGGCTCCGGCGGCGGGCTGGCCGTGACCGATATCCCGGGCCGTCGTCGCATCGCTGATGTCCGCATGGAACACGTGGCGGCGACCGGCGCCGAGACCGTGGCCGTGGCCTGTCCGCATTGCGCCACGATGCTCGAAGGCGTGGTCCAGCCGCGGGCCGAAGTCGTCGACATCGCGGACCTGCTGGCCGATGCGATCGAGACCGCCGAGCCGGCGGCGGAGGTGTGGCGTGAGAGTGCGTAGACGGGCCCGTCGTGCCTTGGCACCGCCCGACGGCAACCGGCCGCGACGCGATCCACGTCGGGAGCGCGATCCCGACGCCACGATCGAACCGTTGATCGAAGTCGGGCCGACCGGTCGGCCACGGCGCGATCCGCGCCGGATTCGGCGTGAGGCGATGACCGCAGCAACCGGTCGATTGCGCCTCGATCGATCGGGTCGCAGCGGCGCGGGCACGGCCGCCGGCGCGCCGGCAGCACACGCCGTCGCTGCCGGGCCGGCCATCACGCGCATCGAGGACCCGGCGTTCTGGATCGTGGTGGTGCCGGACTATGAAGCGGGTCGCCTGTCGAGCCACGATCGGGATGTCTTCGGTGCGGCCCGCAAGCTCGCTGATCGAGACGGCGGCGGCGTGGTCGCCGTCGTGTTCGAGCCGGGCGAGGATCCGGGGCCGGCCGGCGCCGACCGGCTGATTCGGTTCGATGATCCCGGCTATGTCGGTTATGCCCCGGCACATCGTGCGACCGCGATCGAAGCGCTCATCGCCGAGCTGGCCCCGCGCCATCTGTTGTTCGCCGATACGCTCGTCGCGGGCGGTGATATCGGTCGGCGCGTGGCCGCGGCCCGCCATGTGACGCCGGCCACGCGCGTGCATCGCCTGCGGGTTGACGAAGTCGTCAGCCGCGGCGATGGCGCTCGCTCGGATTACACGCGAACGCCGCCACGGGTGCTGCTGCTCGCCCCCGAATGCGAAGATCCGATCGCCCCGGATCGATGTCATGAAGCACGGCCGGTCGCGCCGCCGGCCGTCGATATCGGCGACGGCGACGGTGGCATCCGCGATCTCGGCCTGTTGCCGATCGACCCCGGCGCGGTGCCGTTGGCCGAGGCCGATTTCGTGCTCAGTGCCGGCAACGGCGTGACCGACTGGGACGCGTTTCATGCGCTGGCGCGCGCGCTCGGTGCCGCCGAGGGCGGCTCGCGTGTGGTCTGCGATGCCGGGCTCATGCCGCGGGAGCGCCAGATCGGCGCCTCGGGCACGCTGATCGAGGCACGCTGCTATCTGGCCTTCGGGATCTCCGGGGCACCACAACATCTCCAGGGCATTGCACGCTGTGAAAAAGTCGTGGCCGTGAACACCGATCTGCACGCCGAAATGGTCAAGCGCGGCGATCTGTCCGCGATCAAGGACGCGCAAGAGGTCATGCCGGCCCTGACGCGACTGCTGGAGGCCCAAGCCCGTGATACCTGAGATCACCGTCATCTGCTCGCTCGGCCGACACCCGGGCTCGGATCGCGTCCGCCCCGCGATCGCCGATGCGCGCGCGCTCGCCTTCGCGTTGTCGGTCGGCGAGCGCGTGCGTGCCGTGCACGTTGGCGATCCCGAGTCGCCCGGTCTGCGTGACTATCTGGGCCAGACCGCAGGCGGAAGATCGCTGGACCGCCTGGATGTGATCGAGCTGCCGGCGGATCGGGATATCCGGCCAGCTCTGGTTGCCTATCTGGCCGCCCGGCGTTGTGATGTCGTGCTGGCCGGCACCTGTGCCGAAGACGGCGAGGGCAGCGGCATGCTGGCCTACGACCTGGCTGACGCACTCGGCCATACGCTTGTGCCGGCGATCGATACGCTCGCTTCGAGTGACGGCGGCCTGGCTCTGACACAGGTTCTGCCACGCGGCCGGCGCCGTTCGCTGAAAGCCATGACACCGCTCATCGCTACGGTGGATGCTGCCTCCGCGCCGCGTCCGATATATGCCGAGGCCAGGGCGCGCCGGGGCACGATTCGAAGACTCGCGCCCGAAGTTGCCTGCCCGGTTGCCGAACATGCCGACATACGGCCGGCACGACCGCGTCCGAAACGAATCCGGGTGTCGGGCGGCGGCAGTGCCGCCGATCGTCTGCGTGCTGCCAGCGAGACCCAGGCCGGGCAGGGCGCGCTCATGATCGACCCGGCGGCCGAAGACGCTGCCCAGGCGATCGCCGACTATCTGCGTTCGGAAGGGTTCTTGAGCTCGCACTGACAGCTCTTGTAAACCGACGTGGCGGCACGCGTGGTGTCGCGGCCGCCTCGCGAAGATCACCGGCGGATCCCTGGACCTGCCGGCCGGTCTGGTCGACCGCCGGCTTCGGCCCTGGCGCGATCAGTGCGGCGTGGTTTCCTGTACCGCGACCGGTTCATTGCGCCGGATCTGGGTCGCTTGTCGACGCCGTTCCTGGCTGGGCGGCAGCGCGTAGTAGTCGTGATAGCACTTGCTGAAGTGCGGCGAAGACGAAAAGCCGCAGGCCAGCGCGACGTCCAGAATCGACATGGATGTCTGCAGTAGGAACTCCCGTGCGCGCTTGAGACGCAGCTCCAGATAATAGCGCGTCGGCGAACGGTCCAGATGCGTGCGGAACAGCCGCTCGAGCTGGCGTCTCGAAATGTTCACGTAATGCGCGAGTTCACTCAGGGTCAGCGGCTCCTCGATATTCGCCTCCATGAGTGCCACGGCCTCGAGCAGCTTGGGCTGGCTCGGCCCGACACGCGCGCGAAGAGGCACGCGCTGTGCGTCTCCCACGCCGCGAATGCGATCATGAACGAATTCCTCCGATACGGAGGCCGCCAGTTCCGTGCCGCACTGCTGACTGATGATATTGAGCATCAGATCCAGTGGTGCCACCCCGCCGGAGCAGGTATAGCGGTCCCGATCGATGACGAACAGCTGCGAACAGAACAGCGTGTTCGGAAACTCGGTCTCTTCGTTGATGCTCGATATGTGTTCCCAATGGACCGTGCATCGATAGCCGTCCAGGACACCCGCCCGAGCGAGGATATAGGGCCCGGTGCACAGGCCGCCCAGCGGCGTATGCCGTTGGGCCATGTGCTGAAGCCAGTTGAGCAATCGGCGATCGCAGGCCTGCTTGACCTCGACACCGGCGCAGACGAAGACGATATCGAATTCGTCGTCGCGCTCGAAGGCACGGGTCGGTGCGATCGTCAGGCCGTTGCTCGCCTCGACCGGTTCGCCGTCACAGCTCAAGACCGCCCAGTCGTAGAGCTGACGATCGGTCAGCTGGTTCGCCATGCGCAATGGCTCGATCGCACACGAAAGCGAGATCGCGGAATAACCCGGCACCTGCACGAATCCGATTCGGCAGGGTTGTCCTGTCTGGAAAGGGCTGGATTGAATCACGGGTCACCCGCTCGCCTTGCGGCGCAATGATGTGAGTAATCGAGTATAACAACGAAAAATCACAGTAATGAAAAACTTTACGTTATTTTCGATTTGACGACGATCGATGTCGCGAATACAAAACATCATGTCGCTTACGGAAAGGTCACGCATCGCATGGTGTCTCGTCATGCACCGGTCAGCGTTTGAAAGAAGGCAAGCCGTAGGCCAAGTCACCGATAATAAAAGGGTTGTATTCTGAGCGCTCACCAGTGACCCGCACGGTACGCCGTTGACGCATGCGGCACCCGTGACGATCGACGACGGCCGGATCGGGAAAGGGATCAATGCAGAAATGTCGATGACATAAGAAACAAGACGTGGCGATTCGTATAGGGATAATTGGGGAAAGAGTCGCTGACGGCGGCCCGGTCAAACAGCGTGTTTCGTTCGCGCCTTGTCGAGATCCCGTGTTCGAGGGGGTGAGTTTATTTGCCAATAATTATTCATTTATACCCAGCGACTTGAGCGTAGATTATTCATTGGTCAAGCCGATGCATGAAGAGTCGATATCATCGAATGCCGAGATAAGCCGACGATGGGGCAAGGGTGTGTCCCAGGGCCTGTTGAGGTTTCGTTCGAGCGCCTTTTCGTCGAGAGACCGCCGTGTGTCCGGCAAGGCGCGAGTCGCCGATCGTGGCGTGGCACGATTCAGGCTCGCAACGCCGCAGGGCGGGATTTGCAGCCCAACCCGAAGGGACAAGCGTCCCAAAATCAAAAACACGACGGCAATCCAGCGTTGTCGCCCGCTGGCGCAGCATGACGGCACGGCGCGCACGACGCCTTGTCTTGCCGCCCATCGTCAATTTCGGGGCGCGCTAGGCGCGGACTCGCACGAAACATCAAAAGTCCCTAAAGTGCTTGAATATGATTGACGTTGCGGGCGGCACCGATTGAGCGAATTTGATCTGAAATAAACCGATCGGTATTCATCATCAATTGGTCTGTAATAATTAATACTTTGGTCCCAGATGCAGGGCATTCTGGTCCGGTTGACGCTATATCGACGTACCTCGCTTCGAGAGACTGTCTTTTCGGATTCTTGGCGAAAGTGCTTTCGATCGCATTGCCGGACGCCGCAGTCAGGCTCACAGATGTGAGCGTCTCGAAAACAGCCCGGCCAGGTCCTCGTCCGCGGGCGGCGGCATCGTTTCGTCGGCCTGACGCGCGATATGAGAGGGCGAACGATCGAACTGACGCTTGAACTGACGTGTGAAGTGGGCGTTGTCGGCAAAGCCGCACTCTGCGCTGATTTCAGTGATCGAGCGCTGTGTGTTGTGTAGAAGCCACAGCCCGTAGCGCAGCCGCAGATCGCGGGAGAACGTGCTCGGGCTCATGCCGAGTTCACGCATGAAGCCGCGTTCGAGCTGACGCTTCGATATGCCGAGCATGTCGGCCAGCGCCGTGGTGCTCGGTGGGTCGTTGAGGTGCTGTTCGATGATATGAATGCCGCGCCGCACTCGATTGTCCTGGACCTGATCCTGGACGGCCGGCTGTGGCTGGGCAGTGTTGCCGCGCCTCGCGCCGTCGATCAGCATGATGTGCAGGCTCTTCTGCGCCCAGGCGCGACCGATGTGACGCTCGATGAGCCAGGCCGCCAGATCCGCGGCCGCCGTGCCGCCGGAGCAGGTGATGCGGTCGCCGTCGACCACGAACAGACGGTCGGCGACCGGCATGACGTCCGGGTAACGCGTGGTCAGATCCTTGTAGTGGTACCAGCTGACACAGCAGCGCCGGTTGGTCATCAGGCCGGCCTGGATCAGGGCGAACGGCCCGGTGCACAGGCCGATCAACGGCACGCCGCGTGCTGCGGCGCGTTGCAGATAGGCAATGGTGGCGGCATCCGCCGCGGCCTTGTCGTCGAGCAGGCCACCACAGACGACCAGATAATCGAATTCCTCGACCGCGCGCTGTGCATATGGCTCGCACGGCGCGATCTGGGCCCCGTTGCTGGCGGTGGCCGGGCGACCGTCCGGGCTGAGGAAACGCCAGCGACACTGGACCGGCCGACTGGTATCCCCTTCGTCGGCGGCCAGACGGAGACAGTCCACGAAGGCCGCGAAGGGCAACATCGTGAAACGAGGTAACAGAACGAAGCCAACGGACAGCCGAGCGCGCGGGGCATCGAGCTGCGTGTCCATGACGGTGGTTCTCAGCCAGCCCGAGGCCGGTTGCGGCCTGCGGCGCGATGCCGGGTCGTGACGCACTGCAGACGACTCATCATGCCAGCCTCCGGGCAGGTTTCATCCGGGTTCGGGCCGTGCCGTGGCGACTGACGGCCCGCATTGCCGTCCCATGCAGTTATCGTGCCTAGTGCCAGCCGGGCTGGCAAACAGGCCCTTGTCTTTCGGCAAGGGCCGCGGCACAACGCCGCGTATATGCCGTGTCGTGCTCATCAATCGGCCTGACGGCTGGCTGCCTGATCCGGATTGAGCCACCACGTCATGATGAAGGACACGGCATACAGGCCAACGAAGGCCCAGACAACGCCAACGTTTCCGCCCCAGGGTTGAACGATGGCCACCACGGCGGTGCCCAGAAATGTGGCACCGCCGGCGGCCGTGGTGTACATGGCCATCGCGGCGCCCTTGTGATGCGGCGTGAGGGCCGGAAGGATCGCTCCGAGGGGCACGAAGCCGGCCAGTAGAATCCCGAACACCATGCCCGCGATGACCGAGACGGCATAGCCCCAGTCGGAGCCGGCGGGCACCAGATGCGGGATATACCACCAGGCCAGCAGCCCGACGGCCGAGCCGACCACGCCGAACCAGCGGACTGTCCGGGTCCACCCCCAGCGATCGCCGATCGCGCCGAAAACGGCATTGAGCAGGATGTTGCCGGCATAGATACACGTCGTCATCAACAGCCATCGGGACTGCCCCCAACCGAGTTGATCGGCAATGACCGCCGGCATGATCACGAACATGCCGAATTCCGGGGCCGTGTTGATCAGACGCACGAGAAAACCGAGCAGCACGCGTGGCTCGTTCCAGGTCAGACGCAGGCCGGAGGTGAGCACCTCGGCCGCGCTCTCGTCGGCGGGTGCCAGTCGCCCGTACCCCGCCGGGTCGCGCACGCCAAGCCACACGATGAGAAAGCCAAGCGTGACCAGACCGATGGACGCCCACATGGTGAGTGTCTCGCCCAGTGCGCCGCCGCCGAACAGCGGAATCGTGCCGGCCGCGAACAACGAGCCGAGTGTCGGCAGGCCGCCGGTGAACATGACGTAGAACCAGCCCACGGCCGTGCTATTGCGCCGCCGCGGTACCACTGCGTTGATCCAGACCAGAAAAGCGAAGGCGAACAGCGGGAAACCGAAACCCCGCATGAAATAGGTGGCGAACACCAGGGCGGTCGATTCCAGCCGCAGCGATAACAGGAACGCGACTTCGAAGATCACCCAGGTCAGAAAGCCCCAGAGCATCACGCGGCGCGGTCCGAACAGATCGGCCAGCGCACCGGACAGATAGGATGCGACCAGCACCGCCAGGCTGTACATGGCGATGATGGTCGGTACCAGCTCGGCACCGGCGCCCGACAGGGCGTTCTGCATGTGCGGGGCGATGAAATTCGATGCCGTGCCGTTGCCGGTCATGAAGATCAGTACGCCGAGAAACCCCCAGCGAATCGAGTGGGGCATGCCCAGTCGATCGAAGAGCGACTCATTCGTCGTGGATGTCGAGCTCAAGGCAATCTCCTGATATCAAAGGCCGATGAGACCCCCGTCGCGCCGCGCGCAACGTTTCATAGAGTGACGGGCACGCATATGCGTCCTTGGTCGCAGGGGCCCGCCGAGGGGCATGCACGCAGGTGATCATCGGAAGACGCCGAGCCGATCGGTCCGCGTTCGGCGACCGGACAAGCCTTGAACCCGCGCTCGAAACGGTCCCGCGATTGAACAGTTGTCTCGAAGTCAGCGATGCCTGTGGCGACGCCGGATTCCGGAAAGGCGGTATGCCGTCTTTCGGAGACCCGCGTGAGATATCCGGTGAGGGCTATCCGACCTATTGCCAGTAGTAGCGTGCCATCGGCGGTCACACAGTGCTTCCAGCGGCGGGAGCCGGAACGTGACATCGGGGGGGAATCATGAGACGCGCGTTGATTATCGGGGCGGCGAGCCTGCTCGTCGCCAGTCTGGTCGGTTGTAGTGACGAAGCGGACGTGGATGACGGCGGCGGTCGCGATACGGGTGGCACGCCGACACCAGCCGCGGCGACCAGCCGTTATGCGCCGATCAGCGAGACACCAAGACTACCGTTCCCCAACGATCTGTTGTTCGTCGATGCCATGAACAACAGCGCCACGCTGACCGGGCTGGCGGCCGATGGCACACTCAATGTCTCCGAGGCAGCGGGCAATCCGTTGGTCGCCGGGCTCAATCGGCTTGACGGTTTTTCCACGACCGACAATCTCTATCTCGACTTCGACGGTGCGGCCATCGACACGGCCTCGGCCAACGACGGTGGCGTGCGACTGATCGATCTGTCGAACGGTCAGTCGCTGAGCGCGGGCACCGATTTCGATGTCGTGCGCTCGTCGGTTTCAGTGGACCACCCGCGTCTGCTCATCCGGCCGCTCAAGCCGCTGAATCCGGCCACGACATATGGCGTGGTGATTACCCGGGAACTGACGGCAGATAACGGCGGTCGCGTTGCGCCGAGTGATCAGTTCGCCGTCGTGGCCAGTGCGGATGCCGTGGGTTCCGATGCCAATCCGGCGACCCGGTTTTCGGCCGAGCAGCGTCGACAGCTGGCGCTGATCCGGACCACGATGGTCCGGCCGCTGCTCGAGTCGGCCGACGTCTCGGCGGACGAGGCCGTTGTCGCATGGCGTTTCACGACGCAGAGCGTGGGGGATTCGTTGCGTGCGCTGGCCGCCGAGCCGCGTGTGAACCCGAATGCGGCGGCCGATGGCGGGATTCGCGTCCGTGCGTTGCCCAACGCCCAGGGCGGGCGTCTGTCCACCGGGGACATCAATCCGGCGCTGGCCGATACGGCCGATCTGTATCAGGGCACCGTCGATCTGGCCTATTACCTGCCGGCCAACGACGCCGACAACGACGATGAAACGCCCTTGACCGGGTTCTGGCACAACGACGGAACCGCGGCGGCCGGTGATGCGACGCTGCGTGCGCTCGACGGCAGCGGCGTGGCGTGTCGCGATATTGCCCGGCCGGTCTCGACGACCGGATGCTATCCGCGACCGGCGATGCGATCGGTGCAGTCGGTGCCGGTGCTGGTGGCCGTGCCGAACGCGAACAGCGCCAGCGGCGGTCAGCCGCCGGCCGGGGGCTGGCCGGTCGTGATCTTCCAGCACGGCATCACCGCCAATCGTACGAACGTATTCGCGATCGCCCCGGCGCTGGCCGCGGCCGGATTCGTCACCGTGGCCATCGATCTGCCGCTGCACGGGCTGCCCGCGAGCAATGCGCTGGCCATCGACGGCGCCGAACGGACCTTCAGTCTGGATGCTGACGGAGACGGTGTGGTGGACGCTTCCGGCGCCAATTTCATCAATCTGCGCAGCCCGATCACCTCGCGCGACAACACACGCGAAGCCGTGGTCGACCTGATCGACCTGGCGGCGACGCTGCGCCAGGGCCGTATTCCGGTCGCCGGGGGGGAGCCGATCGGTCTGGACGGCCGGGCACCGCAGTTCGTGGGCCACTCGCTGGGCGCGATTGTCGGTGGCACGCTCGCCGGCGTGACCGATCGACAGGCGATCGACGGCATCACGCTGGCCAATCCGGGCGGTGGCGTGATTCGGCTGCTGGCCGGTTCGGCAGCCTTCGGACCGCAGATCACCGCCGGCCTGAGGGCGGCCGGCATCGCCCAGGGCAGCGAGGCATCGCAGGATTTTCTCCGGATCGCCCAGACGTTGCTCGACCCGGCCGATCCGATCAACCATGCCGCTGCCGGTGCCGGCAATCATCCGCTGCACATGATCGAGGTGGTCGGTGGCGGCAACGGCGGGACCAACCCGCCCGATACTGTCGTGCCGAATGCGGTACCCGTGAACGTCGGCCCCGACTTCAGTGCTCCGGCGCCGGGTGCCTGCCCGGCGAGTCCGGGTTACACGCCGGCACTGGATACGGTCTGTATCGGGGCACCGCTGTCCGGCACCGATCCACTGGCGGCCGCTTTCGGTCTGGTCTCGCGTGACGTGTCGTTGCCTTATGCGCGCGATGCGGTCTCGGCCGGACGTGTGATTCGATTCGCCAGCGGCGCGCACAGCACGTTCCTCGATCCCATGGCCGGGACCGCCAGTGGCCAGGTGAATCCGCAGGCCGGTCAGGCGACCACGGCCGAAATGCAATGCGAGACCGCCGGTTTTCTGGCCGATGTAGCGCGTGGTGCGCAGACACCGCGTATTCCGCTGGGCTGTGCCGGCCCATGACCGGTCCGAGCCGGGCCGCGCCGCTGGGCGCGGCCTGGTGGCATCGTTAGACTAGCGCGGACTCTCCGTCGCCGAGCACGCAGCAATGAGCATCAAGTCAGACAAGTGGATCCGTCGCATGGCCGAGCAGAACGGCATGATCGAGCCGTTCGAGCCGGATCAGATCAAGACACGCGACGGCGAGCGGATCGTGTCCTACGGCGTATCGAGCTACGGCTACGACGTGCGCTGCTCGCGCCAGTTCAAGATATTCACCAACATCAACACCGCGATGGTCGACCCGAAGGCCTTCGATCCTAAGGGGTTCGTCGACTTCGAGGGCGATGTCTGCATCATCCCGCCGAATTCGTTCGCACTGGCCTCGACCGTCGAATACTTCCGGATTCCGCGCAGCACGCTGACGATCTGTCTCGGCAAATCCACCTATGCACGCTGCGGCATCATCGTCAACGTCACGCCGCTCGAACCGGAGTGGGAAGGCCATGTGACGCTGGAGTTTTCCAACACCACGCCGCTGCCGGCCAAGATCTACGCCAACGAAGGCGTGGCCCAGATGCTGTTTCTGGAATCCGACGAAATCTGCGAGACGTCGTACGCCGACCGCGGCGGCAAGTATCAGGGCCAGCGCGGCGTCACACTGCCGCGGACGTGAGCGGCGGCGCCGGCGGCCCGGTCACTTGCCGTCGGCGCCGAGCGTCAACTGGTTGGCCTGCATGATAAACGTTGAACCGTCGTGCCCGGTTTCCACCTGGATCGGCAGCCAGTTCCGGTTCGTTGCCAGCCACAGGACCAGCGTGTGTGCATGATCACCTGAACGCGCCACCCGCAGCGTATTGAAGCGACCGGCCCCGACCGACACGTTGCCGCCGGGGGCTGTGGTCAGCTTGAACGCCTCGACACCGTCGTCATCGGCGAGCGAGAACCGGGTATCGCCAATGGCGCCGGGTTTGACGCCAGTGCGGCTCTGCTGAGCTACCCAGGCCCGTGCGGCGATCTGTAGCGAAAGTGGGTCCTGCACACCGGACTCGATGTCATAGCTCTTCTGGCGACCGGCCTTGTCGTGGTAATGCGCCTTGCCGGCGGACCAGTCGAAGCGCAGCGTATAGCTTTTCTTGGGCTTGCCGGCCTCGGTGTGGCGAAACCGCATCGGCCGCACTACGCCGTCCACGACACAGAAGTTCGACTGTTCCGTGATATCGCCGAGAAACATGTGTACCAGCGCATTCGGGTTCGCGTTGCCGCGATACACGAAGCAGTCGGGTTGATCGCCGGCAGCCAGCTGAAACCGGGTGGTGCCGAGCGGCAGCCCGGCCTTGACCACCTTGAAGCGGGCATCGAAGGGCGTGGTAGCCGTTTCTAGCTCGGCATCCGAGGCGCCGGGGGCGGCGGCCAGGCTGCTGGCCGGTCCGAGGAGGGCGACGGCCGAGACCAGGGCCGCGACCGCGTGTCGCACGCGGGAGCGAAAGAACAACGTCATGTCAGTCGTAATCCTCGACAGGCGGCGTGTAGGCTCGGCCCGCCGCGTCGATGAGCGTACCGTCCGGCGCAACGTGTACACGTGCCTCGATCAGATCGGCCAGGGCGGCGGCGTAGAGTTTCTTTTCGATCCGATCGGTGATGCGTCCGGCCAGTGTTTCGGTGGTGTCCGTCGGCCGAATACGGATGCGGCCCTGACGTATGATCGGCCCGTCGTCCAGCGCCGGGGTGACCAGATGCACGCTCGCGCCGTGATGGCTGTCGCCGGCGGCCAGTGCCCGGTCGTGGGTGTCGAGGCCCTTGTACAAGGGCAGCAGCGACGGATGAATATTGACGATATGGCCGGCGAACGGATCGACGAAGGCAGGACTCAAGACCCGCATGAAGCCGGCCAGCACCACCCAGTCGGGCCGCGCCGCCGCGACGCGGTGCGCGAGTGCGGCGTCATAGGACTGGCGATCGGCGAACTGGCGCGGCTGGATGGCCACGGTCGGCAGCCCGGCCAGACGGGCGAACTGGAGGCCGGGCGCACGGGTCTTGTTGCTGACCACCAGCACGATACGCGCATTCAGGCGGCCATCCTCGATGGCGCCCTGGATCGCTTCCAGATTGCGCCCGCGCCCCGAGATCAGCACCACCAGCCGCGCCGGCGCGGCGTCGTCACGTGCCGTCATCAAGCGAAGGTCACGGCCGGTGCATCCGTGGCTCGCATGTCGAGTGTGCCGAGACGATAGACGGTTTCGCCCGATGCCTCCAGTCGTTGCTGTGCCGCCTCGGCCGTCTCGGCCGGGACCACGAGGCAGAAACCGATGCCGTTATTGAACGTGCGGGCCATCTCGGCTTCCGAGACATTGCCGGCCTCGGCCAGCCAGTCGAATACCGCGGGACGCCGCCAGGCTGTGGCATCCAGCCGTGCGGCCAGATGATCGGGCAGAACGCGCGCGAAATTCTCGGCCAGGCCGCCGCCGGTGACATGGGCCATGGCATGCACCCGATGATGGGCCAGCAGATCGCGCACGGCAGCGACATAGATCCGGGTCGGCGCCATCAGCGCATCGACAAGTGATGTCTCGCCCACGGTTTCGAGTTGCGGGTCCACGCCCGCGTAATCGATGATGCGACGGACGAGCGAATATCCGTTCGAATGTGGCCCGCTCGATGCCAGTCCGAGCACGACATCGCCGGCGGCTGCGGCCGATCCGTCGATGCGATCATCGTGTTCGACGACGCCGACGCAGAAGCCGGCCAGGTCGAAGTCGCCGGCGGCGTACATGCCGGGCATCTCGGCGGTTTCGCCGCCGATCAGGGCAGCGCCGGCGGCCTGGCAGCCCGCGGCAATGCTCCGGATCACCGGCGCGGCCACCTCGGCATCGAGATGCGCGGTGGCGTAATAATCCAGAAAGAACAGGGGCTCGGCGCCGGTGACGAGCACGTCGTTGACGCACATGGCCACGAGGTCGACGCCAATGCCGTCGAAGCGGCGATGCTCGATCGCCAGCCGGAGTTTGGTGCCCACGCCATCGGTGCCGGAGACCAGCACCGGGCGGCGATAGCGCGCCACCGGCAATTCGAACAGACCGCCGAAGCCGCCCAGGCCGCCGATCACCTCGGGCCGGCGCGTGGCTTCGACCGGGTCGCGGATGGCATCGACCAGGCGGTTGCCGGCATCGATGTCCACGCCGGCATCGGCATAAGTCAGGGAAGTGCGCTCGTTCACGGATTACGACCTGTCACAGGAGAAAACACGGGGCCGGGCCTCGGCCGTGGGCGTGCTATTGTAACGGCTTGCCGGCCCCGCCGTGGAAAAGGGGCAACGCCTACCGGTCAGGGAGACGCATGCGCGGTCGTACGCTTGCTGCCATCGGACTCGCCGTGCTCGTCGCGGCAGTCGTGCTGTTGCATTCGGTGCTGCTGCCGTTCGTGCTCGGTGCCGGTCTGGCCTACGTCTGCGATCCGATGGTCGATCGGCTCGAACGGTTTCGTCTCGGTCGCACCGGCGGCGTCATCGTCGTGTTTCTGGGGATGACGCTCATCGGCACGCTGGCGGTCTTTCTGATCCTGCCCATACTGCAGGCCCAGTTCGAAACGCTGCTGCGCAACATCCCGCGCTATATCGATTGGGTCCAGAACACGCTCAATCCCTGGATACAGCGAATCGCCCCGGGCGCGGGCGGCATCGATGCCGGATCGATCCAGCGACTGATCGCCAACAACTGGGGGTCGGCAAGCGGCGTGGCGACCACCATCGCACGCAAGGCCTTTTCCTCCGGCACGGCGTTGTTCTCCTGGGCGATCACGCTGTTGCTCGTGCCGGTGATCATGTTCTATCTGCTGCGCGACTGGGATCGGATGACCGCCTTCGTGCGCGAGCAGATGCCGCGTCGCTATGTTGGCACGATCACCGAGCTGGCACGCGAGACCGACGACGTGCTGGGCCACTTCATCCGCGGTCAGCTGCTCGTCATGGCCGTGCTCGGCGCGATCTACGTGATCGGCCTGTGGCTGGCCGGGCTCGATCTGGCGCTGGTGATCGGTCTGGGGGCCGGGTTGATCAGCTTCGTCCCCTACGTCGGCGTGCTCTCCGGCGTGTCGATGGCCACACTCGCCATGCTGGTGCAGACCGGTGACCCGGTGCAGATCGTCTGGGTATTGATCGTATTCGCGATCGGTCAGGTCATGGAGCAGATGGTGCTCACGCCGCTCGTGCTCGGCCGCGAGATCGGTCTGCATCCGGTCTGGGTGATATTCGCGGTACTCGCCGGCGGGCAGCTGTTCGGTTTCATCGGTGTGCTGCTGGCCCTGCCGGCTGCCTCGGCCATTGCGGTGCTGGTGCGCTACGGCGGCCGGCGCTGGCGTGAAAGTCGTCTCTATCTGCAAGAATAGGGCGGCTGCCGGGCACCGCTCATCGGTTGCTCGGGTTGTTCGCCTCGCCCCGGCGCGGCATGCTTGCGGCGCTGCCGTCTTCGTCTTTTCCATCCGGCCAGGTGTCTATGTCCGTCCAGCTCGTGCTTGGTGTTCAGCTGCCCTCGTCGGCAACGCTCGATGCGTTCGTGGGCGATGTGAACGCGGATGCCAAGGCGGCCGTGGCCGAGGTCATCGCCGGGCGCAGCGAGCGGCTGTATCTGGCCGGGCCGAAGGCGAGCGGCAAGACGCATCTGCTGCAGGCCGCCTGTCGCGCGATCGGCGATAACGGTCGCCGTAGCGTCTATCTGCCGCTGGCGCAGCTCAACGAGCGGCTGGAGCCCCTGGTCAAGGGGCTGGCCGAGATGGACTGCGTGTGCATCGACGATATCGATGCAATCGCCGGCCACCGGGACGCCGAGATCGCGCTGGTCGGGCTGTCGGATGCACTGCGTGCGCGCGGCAGTCGTCTGTTGACCGCCGGCGAGACGCTGCCCGGCGAGCTGGGTCTGGCACTGTCGGATCTCGCGACGCGTCTGTCCTGGGGGGGCGCGGTGATGTGCCGGCCGCTGGACGATGACGACAAGATTGCGCTGCTCGTCGAGCGGGCGGCCCAGCGCGGCATGGATCTGCCGGATGCCACGGCGCGCTGGATCGTGCGACACGGCGAGACGAATGTGCCGGCCCTGATGGCGACCCTGGACACCCTGGATCGGGCCTCGCTGTCCGCGCATCGACGGCTGACGATTCCCTTCGTCAAGCAGACGCTGGCCTGAAGCCCCGCTGTGATTCGGCCCGGGCGAGACGCCCGCGGTCGTGATCCGCGGGGCCGGGCTTCAGTCGGCCATCCTCGCGGCCACCCGCGCGACGCGCTCGCCCAGGTTGCGCGCGAGCTTGCGTTCGATCTCGGTCAGATCGCGATCGCCCATGGCGCCCGAGACATGGCTTGCGCCGTAGGGGGTGCCGCCGGAATCGGTCTCGGCCAGCAGGTCGTCGGCCGTGTAGGTCAGGCCGGTGATCAGCATGCCGTGATGGATCAACGGCAGCATCATCGACATCAGGGTGGTTTCCTGGCCACCGTGGAGGCTGCCTGTGGAGGTGAACACTGCGCCCGGCTTGTCGTTGAGCGTGCCGGAGAGCCACGGGCCGGACAGGGTATCGATGAAATGCTTGAGCGGTGCGGCCATGTTGCCGAAGCGCGTCGGTGAGCCGAGGATCAGGCCGCAGCAGTCTTCCAGGTCATCGTGATCGACATAGGGCACGCCTTCGACGGGCACCGCCGGTTCGCTGGCCTCGGTGTTCGGGGAGACACGGGCCACGGTACGCACGCGGGCGTGCATGCCGTCGACACGTGCCACGCCGCGCGCGACTTCGTTGGCCAGCGCAGCGGTCGCGCCGTTGGCGCTGTAATAGAGGATGAGAATATCGCCCATGACAATCGGATGGTGGCTCGAATATGCCCATGGTGGGTGGCAGGGTCGTCGGCGTCCACCGATCGCGGTATCTGTCGGGCGAGTCATCACGGGATCTGCCAGTGCTGGCGCAGTGCGCGTTCGACCCGGGCCGGATACCAGGACTGGCCGAGGCTCCCGTTGTAGCGCGCCAGTGCGCGCCATCGGTTGCCCTGTTCGCGCTTGAGATAGACCGCGAGGATCGCGCAGCCGTAGCGCAGGTTGGTCCGGCGGGCGAACAGGTTGTCGTCCGGCGTGCCGATCTCCTGGCGCCAGAACGGCATGACCTGCATCAGGCCGCGCGCGCCGGCCGAAGACAGCGCGAAACGCTGGAAGCCGGACTCGACCTCGATCACGGCGAGCACCAGCTGGGGCGACAGGCCGGCCGCGGTGGCCGCGGCGTGCACGTCGCGCAGCAGGGCCAGCCGCCGCCCGGCGTCCGGTATGCGGGAGGCCAGTCGATGCGACATGTCGACCAGCCACACTTCTGCATCGAAGCGATTGTCGAACCCCGGCGAGCGCGCGACCGCCTGCTCGATCGCTGCCCGCGTGGCCGCATCCAGATCCCGGGGCACGGCAGCGGCCGGCCAGGCCGCCGGGCTCAGGGCGGCCAGCAGCAGCACTAGCGGTGTCAGACGGCGACGGCGTCGCCGCCTGACCTCAGCCGCGGCCGATCTTCTGACGAATGGCGGCAACATCGGCGGCGACTTCGCCGGATTCGGCATCGCCGCGCCCCCTGTATTCGAGCATGCCGGCTTCGATGCCGCGGTCGGAGACCACGAGACGATGCGGGATACCGATGAGCTCGGCATCGGCGAACATGGGGCCGGGGCGCAGGCCCCGATCATCGTAGGCGACATCGATGCCGGCGGCCTTGAGCTCGTCGTACAGGCGTTCGCAGGTCTCGCGCACGGCGGCCGACTTGTCGGCCTTGATGGGCACGATCACGAGTTCGAACGGCGCCATGGCCATCGGCCAGCGAATGCCGGCATCATCGTGGCACTGCTCGATGGCGGCCGCGACGATGCGCGACACGCCGAATCCGTAGCAGCCCATCTGCGGCGTCACCGCGCGTCCGTCCTCGTCGAGCACGCTGAGTTCGAGCGCGCGGCTGTACTTGTCGCCGAGCTGGAAGACATGGCCGACCTCGATGCCGCGCAGGATCTGGATGTGGCCGTGCCCATCCGGGCTGGCATCGCCAGCCTCGACGTTGCGCAGGTCCGCGAAACGCGGCTCCGGGTGGTCACGTCCCCAGTTGAAGCCAGTGAAGTGGGCGCCGTCGTAGTTTGCACCGACGACCATGTCGGCCGCTTTGGCCAGCGCATGATCGGCCACGACCGCGATGTTGGTGTTGACCGGGCCGAGCGAGCCGGGGCCGGCCCCGAAATGGGCGCGGATCGTGGCTTCGTCGGCCATTGTCAGCGGGGTCGCGACTCCGTCGAGTTTCTCGGCCTTGATCTCGTTGAGCGTGTGGTCGCCGCGCAGCATGAGCAGCACGGGGCGCGCGTCCTCGCCCATGACAACGATCGCCTTGGAGGTGGCCTCGGTCGGTACGTCGAGATGGGCTGCCAGCGCGGCGATCGTCGTCACGCCGGGGGTGTCGATCTTCTTGAGTTCGCGTGTCGGGGCCGGGCGTTCGCCGTCGCCGGGCACGGTCATCGCGGCCTCGATGTTCGCGGCATAGCTGCCTTCGCTGGAGACCGCCAGGGCGTCCTCGCCGGATTGCGCCAGCACGTGGAATTCCTCGGACTTGGCGCCGCCGATCGCGCCCGAGTCGGCCGCGACGATTCGGTAGTCGAGCCCCATGCGATCCAGAATCCGGACATAGGCCCCGCGCATGCTCTGGTATTCGCGCGCCAGGTCGTCGCTATCCATGTGAAAGGAATAGGCATCCTTCATCAGGAATTCGCGCGCCCGCATCAGCCCGAACCGCGGGCGTATCTCGTCACGGAACTTGGTCTGGATCTGGTAGTAGGTGGCCGGCAGCTGCTTGTAGCTGCGCACGTCGCGCTTGACGAAGTCGGTCATGACTTCCTCGTGCGTCGGCCCGAAGCAGTACTCACGCTCGGCCCGATCGGTCATGCGCAGCATGAGATCGCCCATGGTGTCCCAACGGCCGGTCTGCTGCCACAGCTCGGCGGGTTGGACGGCCGGCATGAGAATCTCCAGCGCGCCGATCGCATCCATTTCCTCGCGCACGATGGTTTCGACCTTGCGCAGCACCCGCATGCCCAGCGGCGACCACGTATAGAGACCGGCGCCGAGCTTGCGGATCATCCCGGCACGCAGCATCAGCTGGTGCGAGACGATTTCGGCATCGGCCGGTGTTTCCTTGGTGGTGGCCAGGGCCAGACGGGATAGGCGCATCGAAGGCTCGTTCGGGTGTTGGAATAGCCCGCGATTCTACAAAAAACGGGCCGTTGTCGTGATGGGCAGGGGTTGCGGTGGCTGCGTATGCATCATCCAGGCCTGCATTACGGCGCCGTGGCGGGCCGCCGGCGCAATGATCAACGCCGGGATGCGCGGATAGCCGTGCCCGTCGATGTCATGGCGCGACGGCCGGGCCTCGCCGCGCGGATGCGAATGATAGATCGCGCCCAGGGTCTGGCCCTGTTCGCGGATCTGTCGGAAGACGGCGATCTGCTCGGCCGGGTCCATGATGAACCGATCGTGCGAACGCGTGGCGATGTTGCTGACGGGCAGACACTGCACGGCCTTGTCGTCGTGCACGATGAAACCGCAGATCTCGCGCGGCCCCGCCGCCCGGGCTGCATCGAGCAGATCCCGCATGAGGGCGTCGCTCAACACGAGCACGGGCGGCTCGGATGTCATGCGGCGGGCAACGAGGACGCGAAGTCGAGCCGCGCGACGGGGACGAGCTGGAAATCGAGCAAGCGCCAGTCCATGGCCACGATCGTCGCGCGCGCCGACTCGAAATCGGCGAGCGTGGCCTGGTTCTCGTTCGGACAGATCAGGGCGATGCCGGTCAGCAGACGGCCTTCCTCGCGCAGGCGGACGTGTACGTCGGCGACCCAGGCCTCATCGGCCAGATGGGCCCGGATGCGCGCGCCGAGCGGATCGACCTCGCTCGAACCGATGCGTCGCGGGATTTCGTCCATCAGGTCGCAGACCGCGGTGCGCAGATGTCGTAGGCCCTGGCTTGTGATGTGCACGCCGATGATCACGGTCGCCATGAAATCCACCCACCAGATTCCGAGTCCGAGTCCGAGCACGCCGAGGATGGCGATGACACCCGCGACCCAGTTCATGTGGCCCATCGAGGCGTCGGCGTATAGCCCCTTGTCGTGCAGGGCGATGGCATGCGCGCTGCGCCGGCGCCCCAGGACGAACGGTACCGCGACGCTGTAGGCCAGGGCAGCGACCAGCCACCAGCCGGGCCATTGCAGTGGGCCGCCGGCCGCGGCGAACGTCATCAGGCCGGGTTTCGTGCCGGCGATGAGCGAATGCGCGCCGGCGATCACGAGATAGCCGCCCATGGCGGTCAGGGCCAGGGCCGCGGTGAGAAAACCGATGCTGCCCGCGCGATAGAAACCGAACGGAAACCGAGCCGTCGGCGGGCGGCTCTCGATGTGCACGGCCGCCAGGAAGGCGATCGGTGGCAGCAGTGCCCAGAGACTTTTCAACCAGATCGCGGCCAGGGCCTGACTGTGACCGATCACGGCATACAGCGCGATGACGACGGTGATGCGCAGCGCCAGTGTCGTCCATTCCAGACCACAAGCCGAGCGCAGCTCGACGCGTTTGTCTTCAGGCAGCGGGTTCGGCTGTCGCCGGGCGGAATGCGGGCGGGTTGCCGGAGCGTCGCTCACGGATAGATATGGATCGGGGTACCGTCGGGCACGCGGGCCCAGATATCGTCGATCGCATGGTTCGAGACGGCGATGCAGCCGTTCGTCCAGTCGCCCGAACGCGGAACGTCGTCATAGCCGGGCTGGCCGTGGATCATGATGTTGGAGCCGGGCGGCACGCCGAGCGCGGCGGCCTGGTCGCGATCGGCCTGGTCGGGATAGGACACATGCAGCGATCGATAGAACCGGCTGTCCGGATTGCGCCAATCCAGCGTGTAGGCACCGATCGGCGTCTTGTTGTCGCCGGCCATGCGTTTCGTGCCCATCGGCGCGCGGCCGAGGGCGACCGGATACTGCGCGATGATCAGTCCGTTGCGATACAGATAGAGCTCGCGCTCGGCCTTCATCACCACCACCAGATCGGCCGGCGCGGTGCTCGAGACCACGGCACTTGCAGCCGTGCTCGCCGCACAGAGCAGCAGGCCGACAAGCAGAACAACGACAGGCCGCATGGATAGGCTCGCCAAGGCAGAAAGTCAGGTCAGGACAGCGATGATAGGATGCCATAAAGCTGTTTCGATCGATGCAAGCCCAGGAGAGACCATGGCCGCAACCCCTCTGACCGTGATTCGTGGTGACGGGATCGGCCCGGATATCGTCGATGCCGCGCTGACGGTGCTCGATGCCGTGGGTGCGGATTTCGACCGGGCGTTCGTCGACGTCGGCCAGGCGGCGCTGGACAAAGGCGAAACCGATCCCATGCCGCAGGCCGCCGTCGACTCGATCGAGCGGACCGGTCTGGTGCTCAAGGGGCCGGTCACCACACCGGTCGGTCAGGGATATCGCTCGGTCAACGTCGCGATGCGCAAGCAGTTCGACCTGTATGCCAACGTCCGGCCGACGCTGTCGTTGCCGGGCACCCGCGCGCGTTACGACGATATCGACATCATCACGGTGCGCGAGAACAAGGGCGGCATGTATTCCGGCGAGGGGCAGGTCACCTCGGACGACGGTCAGCGCGCCGAAGCCCTGTCGGTGGTCACGCGGGAGCAGTCCGAGCGCATCATCCGGTTCGCCTTCGACATGGCCCGGGACCGCGGTCGGCAAAAGGTCACCCTCGCGCACAAGGCCAATATCATGAAATCCACGTCCGGCCTGTTCCTCAAGGTCGGGCGTGAGATCGCGGCGGAATACGATGACATCGAGTACGACGAGATCATCGTCGATGCCTGTGCCATGAAGCTCGTCATGGCGCCCGAGCAGTTCGACGTGATCGTGACCACCAACCTGTTCGGCGACATCATCTCGGATCTGTGTGCCGGCCTGATCGGCGGTCTGGGTCTCGCCCCCGGGGCCAACATCGGCCAGCATTGTGCGATGTTCGAAGCGGTGCACGGCAGTGCGCCGGACATCGCCGGCCAGGGCATCGCGAATCCGACGTCCGTGATCCTGGCCGCGGCCCTCATGCTCGATCATCTCGGTGACAACGAGCGCGCCACGCGGATTCGCACCGCGGTGCGCGAGACCATCGCCGCGGGGGATCGCACCACGCCGGATCTGGGCGGCGACGGTCGAACCGATACCTTCGCCGAAGCCGTGGTCGAGCGGCTGACAGCCTGAGCGACCGGTTTGCCCCCGAGCGCGGCGCACGCGCGGCTCTCCCGCCTGGCGGCAAAGTCGACTCGCCTAGGCGCGGCGCCGGCGGCGTGCGACCTGCATGGCCGCCAGGCCGAGACCGAACAGCGTCAGGGTGCCCGGCTCCGGCACATCGTGCGATGTATCCGGCGCGTCCGGATCGGTGCCGTTGTCGGGTAGCCCCGGGTCCGGTGTCGCGCCGGGATCGCAGTCCCACCAGACGTCGTCGAAAGGCGGCAGATTGAACAGGGCGATGAGCCCGTGGGGAAACAGCGACAGAAGGTCGTGCTGGTTGAACTGCGCGACCGGATATCCGGACCAGTAGAAGACCAGTGCTTGCAGCGAGCCGCTGCGCGATGGATCGAACCGGAACCGGGTTCGGTGCTGGCTGGCGCCGTAGAGCACCGGTGTGGTGTGCATGGGCGTGCCCAGCTGACCCCTCGGATGGTACGGCTGCCAGGTGTTCGAGCCGGCGTGGATCATCGTGGCATCGGCCGTGCCGGCGGCCAGTAGAAGACTGGCCATGACGATGGCGCGCCTCAAGATACGCTTTTGCATTGCAATCCCTCGCGAAGCCGGTGGCGGCTGTGGCGTCAAAAAGAGCCAGGGCAAGGCGAGTTACATGCCAGTTTTCGCGATCGATACGGATCAAAGGCTTGCGTCGATCATTTTGCGACGGGTTGCGCAATGCGTAAGGTTTGTCGACACATTGACGACCGCCCGCTGCGCCACCGGGCGAGCGACGATTCGATGATCCGGCGGTTGGAGCGCGGCCGGATTTGTCCGGTCTGCTGGCTGTCAGATGGTGGACGGGCGCTGTCCGTAGCTCACGCGCGGTTGGCCGCCCAGATCGTGGGCGGTATCGATGTGGCGGTAGCCGCGCTCGGCAAGCCGCCGGCGGACGCGCTCGGCCTGATCGTAGCCGTGTTCCAGCACGAGCCAGCCGCTGGGCGCCAGATACGGTATCGCGGTATCGATCAGATGATGCAGGTCGGCCATGCCGTCCTGCGGGCTGATCAGGGCGCTGGATGGCTCGGCGGTCAGGGCCGGCAGATGGGGATCGCCATCGGCGATATAGGGCGGATTGGAGACGATCGCGTCGAAGCCGGCCTCTCCGGACAGGGCCTCGAACCAGCCGCCGATGCGAAAGCTGATGTTGGCCAGTCCCTGGCGCTGGCCGTTGGAGCGGGCCACCGCCAGTGCCGCAGCGCTGGCATCGGTGGCCACGAGCTGCCAGGCCGGCCGTTCTTGTGCCAGTGCCAGCGCGATCGCGCCGCTGCCCGTGCCGAGATCCGCCACGTGTTGTTCGGCAAGCGGGGCCAGGCAGGCAAGCGTCGTGTCCACCAGAGCTTCGGTATCGGGGCGCGGTATGAGCACTGCCGGGGTCACGTGCAGCTCGAGATTCCGGAATCCGACGCGGCCGGTGACATAAGCCAGCGGCTCGCCGGCCAGACGGCGCGCGAGCGCGGTATCCAGTCGATGGACCTGGTCTGGCTCGAGCGCGCGCGGCCCGGCCAGAATCAGACCGCTGGTGGTCAGGTCGAGCAGATCCTCGACCAGCCGACGCGCCTCGACGTCCGGGCTGTCGCTGCAGGTGGCGAGTTCGGCGCGGGCTGCGGCCAGCCACGCATCGAGCGTCGGGCCGGTGTCCATTGCCCGCGGTTTCAGGCGGCGCCCATTTCAGCCAGCAGGTCGGCCTGATGCTCGCTGGTCAGGGCCTCGATGATTTCATCGAGCTCGCCGGTGATGACGGTTTCCAGCTTGTAGAGCGTCAGGTTGATCCGGTGATCGGTCACGCGGCCCTGCGGGAAATTGTACGTTCGGATGCGCTCGGAGCGATCGCCGCTGCCGACCAGGCGTTTCCGGGTGGCGGCCTGTTCGCTGTCCTGCTTGTCCTGCTCGGCAGTGCGCAGCTTGGTCTGCAGCAGGCTCATCGCCCGGGCGCGGTTCTTGTGCTGCGAGCGTTCCTGCTGGCATTCCACGACCACGCCGGTGGGGATATGGGTGATCCGGATCGCGGAATCGGTCTTGTTGACGTGCTGGCCACCGGCACCGGCGGCCCGAAAGGTATCCACGCGCAGATCGTTGGCATCGATCTTGATCTCCTCGACCGCATCGACCTCCGGCAGTACTGCGACGGTACAGGCCGAGGTGTGGATGCGCCCCTGGGATTCGGTGGCTGGCACCCGCTGGACCCGGTGGGCGCCGGATTCGAATTTCAGCTGCGAGAAGGCGCCGGTACCGATCACGCGCGAGATCACTTCCTTGTAGCCGCCGTGCTCGCCGGGCGATTCGGACAACAGTTCCACCTGCCAGCCCTGGCGCTCGGCGTAGGCGGTGTACATGCGCAACAGATCGCCGGCGAACAGGGCAGCCTCGTCGCCGCCGGTGCCGGCACGGATCTCGAGATAGAGATTGGCGTTGTCGTTCGGATCCTTCGGGATCAGATGCTTGCGCAGTGATTCCTCGAGCGCGGTCTGGCGTGGCCGTGCCGTTTCCAGTTCGTCGTCAGCCATGGCCGACAGTTCGGCATCGTCGGCGGCGCTCATGTCCTCGAGCCCGGCGATCTCTTCGGTCACCTCGCGCCAGGCGCGATAGTCCGCTGCGAGATTCTCCAGCTGTGCGTACTCCTGCGACATGCGCCGGAACTTGTCCTGATCGTTGATTACGTCGGGATCGGACATGGCGTGAGCCAGATCCTCGTGACGTTCGATCAGTTCATCGAGTTTCGCGCGCAGGGAGTCTTTCATTGCTTCGGCGTGTCCTGATCGTTCGATATCGCGGCACGCGTGTCTTCCTCGGCCAGGCCGAAGAGTTCACGCGCCGGGCCCAGCAGTCGTTGCTGACGGGCGCCCACGGCCTTGCGCAACGTCGCGCTCGGCTCGTGCATGAGTTTGTTGGTCAATGTCCGGGCGAGCCGCTCCATGACCGCATCCGGATCCTCGCCGCGCGCCAGACGGCGCCGGGCAATATCCAGCGCCTCGGCGCGCCGGCACTCGGCGGCATCGCGCATGGCACGGATCGTCGCGGTTGCCTGACGCGAATCCACCCATTCGAGATATTCGTCGATCCGGTCGTCGATGATGGCATCGGCGCGCTCGGCGGCCACCGCTCGCGAGCGTTTGTTGTCGTCGATCACGCTTTGCAGATCGTCGACCGAATAAAGATACAGGTCCTCGAGCCGGGTCGCACTGGGTTCGATGTCGCGCGGTACGGCCAGATCCAGGGCGAACATCGGCTTGCGTCGCCGCGCGCGCAGGGCGGTCTTGATGTCGCGCGTGTGGACCATGTATCCGGGGGCGGCGGTCGAGGCGATCAGCATGTCCGCCTCGGCCAGATGGGCGCTGATGTCGGCAAGCGATATCGCATAGCCCCGGTATCGGGTGGCCAGCTGCTGGGCTCGATCGAGACTGCGGTTGGCGAAGATCATGCGCGAGACGCCGATCTCCGACAGATAGCGCGCCGTCAGTTCGATCGTCTCGCCGGCGCCGATCATCATCGCGCAGGACTGGGAGACATCGGTGAAGATCTGGCGAGCCAGTGAGACGCCTGCATAGGCGACCGACACCGGATTGGCGCCGATCTCGGTCTGGCTGCGCACCGTCTTGGCGACGGTGAAACTGTGGTCGAAAAGCCGGGTGAGGAGCGTGCCCGCACCGCGGGCGGCCTGGGCCGAGCGATACGCGTCCTTCATCTGGCCGAGGATCTGTGGCTCGCCGAGAATCATCGAGTCCAGCCCCGAGGCCACGCGCAGACTGTGACGCACCACTTCGCGGTCGTGATGGATATAGAAACAGTCGTGCAGGGCGTCGATATCCAGCCCGCGCTTGTCAGCCAGCCATTGCCGCAGACCGGCGTCGTCCGCGACCGCGATCGCATCGTCGATCACCGCGTAAAGCTCGGTGCGGTTGCAGGTCGATAGGATCGCTCCCTCGCGAATCTGAGGCAGGCGCAGAAAATCATCCAGCGCACTGGCAAACTGATCCGCTGGAAACGCCACCGCTTCGCGAATCGATAGCGCGGCGGTATTGTGATTCAGGCCCACGGTGAGCAGCGACATCCGGGCATTCTACCGTGCGTGTCATAGGTCTGGGGTAATCGATATGCCAACGGGTGGCGTAAAAAACTATCGACGTCGCAACAGATGCGTGCTGTCGTTCGGCCTCGCCGGGCTGCTGTTCGTCAGCGGCGGTACGGCAGAGGCCGCAGACAGTGCGACCGAGGCCGCGCCGCCACCCTGGCAGGCGGCCGTGGCCGCGCAGGTTCGCGAGGCCGCGAACGCCCCAAGGGCTCGATTGTCGTATCACGTGCTGGCAGCGGAAGTGGCGCTGGCGCGCGATCGCACGGGAGAAGCGGCCACACAATATGCCCGGGCGCTCGCGCTCGATCCGGATGTCGCATTGGCCGAACGGGCCGCGCGGGTTGCCGCGGCGGCCGATCGCCCGGATCTGGCTTATTCGGCGGTCCGTATCTGGGCCCGTGAGGCGCCGGACGCACTGCCGGCGCAGCGCGCCGCCGTCCGTCTGGCGCTGGTCAACGGCGATGCGGCCGGCATGGGCGAATACATTCCGCGTCTCGTGGCGGCCGCCCATTCACCGCGTGATGGTTATACGCTCGTGGCGCGTCTGCTGAGCGGACGGCCGGCGCATGCCGATGCCGCGATCACAGCCCTGCGCGATCTGTCTCGCCAGCATCCGGATGCGGCAGCGCCGGCCTACGCCACGGCGCTGCTCGCACTGGGCTACAACAAGCTGGACATTGCGGCCGATGCGGCGGCGCGTGCCCATGCCAACGCGCCGGACTGGGGCGAGGCCGGCATGCTGGTCGCGGCCATCGCCGTCCGGCAGGGCAATGCCAAGGCCGCGGCGGATGCCGTGGCCGCGCTTCCCGGCGATGCAAAGGTCCGGGCCGGTTATCACATCGGACTCGCGCGTTTTCTGCTCCAGGCCGGTCAGGCGGATCGGGCGACGGAGGAGTTCAAGGCCGCGCTGGATGTGGCGCCGGACAATACGGACGCCCGTTTCGGGCTCGGGCTGCTGTCGTTGTCGCAGGGCGACACACAGACCGCCCGCAAGCAGTTCAGGCAATTGATCGACGATGGCGAACGAACGGCCGATGCAGCGTTCTATCTGGGCGTGATCGCGCAACAGGATGGGCGTATCGACGATGCCCGGCGCTGGTACGGACACGTCGGTTCCGGTGCGCACGTCTTCGAGGCCGGCATGCGCGATACCTTTCTCATCGCCCGGTCCGGCGATCTCGACGGGGCGCTGGCTCGGCTCGACCGGCTCCAGTCGGCCACATCGGGACACGACAACGAGATCATCTCGGCGCGCGGCGAGCTGCTGGTCCGGGACGGGCAGCTCAAAAAAGCGCTGGCACTGTTCAATCAGGCCCTGGCCGATGCGCCGGACGATTCGGATCTACGCTATGCCCGCTCGCTGGTCTATGAGCGTCTCGGGCGTATCGATGCGGCCCGGGCCGACCTGGAGCAGGTACTCGACAACGACAGCGACGATGCCCGCGCGCTGAACGCCCTCGGCTATCTGCTCACCAATCACAGCCAGGACTATCAGCGTGCCGAACGCCTGATTCGCCAGGCGTTGTCACAGGACCCGGATAATCCGGCCGTCCTGGACAGCCTGGGCTGGGTTTTGTACAAGCAGGGCGCGCTGACTGAGGCCCGAAAGCCGCTGGAGCAGGCACACGAGGGCAGCGACGACCCGGAAATCGCGTTGCATCTGGGCACGGTCCGCTGGGCGCAGGGCGATCATGCGGCTGCGCGCCGGATATGGGCGCAGGCTGCGCAGAATCATCCCGATAACACGGAACTGAAACAGATCATGGAAGAACATCGATCATGAGATGGCGTGCCCTAGTCGCGGTCGTCGGCGTGGCCCTGCTCGCCGGCTGTGCCGTCATTCACAAACCGGCCGAGCAACAGGCCGGCATCGCCGACGGCTCGGCCTGGCAGGCGCATCGTGCGGCGCTGGCCGATTTCTCCAGCTGGTCGCTGCAGGGACGGGTGGCCACCGGCCAGCTGCTCGGCTGGACCGGCAATCTGTCGTGGCGGGAGCGCGGTCCGCGCTTCGACGTGCGCCTGGCCGGCCCGCTGGGCGCGGGAGGCATGCGCGCGCAAGGCACGCTGGATCAGGTGACCATCGACACCGATGACGGCAAGCATTTCGTGACCCGTGATCCGGACGCGCTCGTCGAGCGGACTCTGGGCTGGTCGTTCCCGCTCGCGCCGTTGCGCTACTGGGCCCGCGGGCTGCCAGCGCCGGGCGCGTACGACCGGATTTCGGTCGGTGAGAACGGCCGTCTGCAATCGATCACCCAGGATGGCTGGACCGTGTCTTATCTGGACTACACCCGCCCAGCCGGCGCGCCGGCCGAGCTGCCGCGGCGTGTCGTGCTGGATAACGGCGACACAAGAATTCGTCTCGTCGTCGATCGCTGGTTCGATCTGGGATCGTCGAGCTAGGGCGTGTTGACACGTCCCGCCGGCGCGACTCGCGTTGATAGGGTCGACAGGCTGTAATATCGCCTGACGATCGGGATGCGGCTGTCGGTAAGCGTTCCGGCCGGGGTCGGCGCAGCGGGCCCGGTTTCGGGGCCGTGATCGTGATCGATCGACCTGGGGATGAATGCCGCGCCTCGGGGCGCCGTCGCCGGGTCTGGCCGAGGATCCATGACGACGACAGGCACGGCGTCCAGATCGAAAATCTCAGTTACGAATTGACACCCGGCGGGTGTCTCAACAGAATACGCGGCGTTTTCCGGTGGGGCGTAGCCAAGCGGTAAGGCAACGGGTTTTGATCCCGTGATGCGCAGGTTCGAATCCTGCCGCCCCAGCCATAGATGATTTGCGCTACGGCGCGCATTGGGGGTCTTGGCGTGTTCATCATGCCTGCCCGGCCACTTGCACAACGAAAACCATGCCATGGCGGATACCCGACTGATGGTCTTTACCGGCAATGCCAACCCGGCATTGGCGCGCGATGTGGCCGGTTATCTCAAGCTGCCCGTGGGCAAGGCGACGGTCGAGCAATTCTCTGACGGAGAATGTCAGGTCGAGATCGAGGAAAACGTCCGCGGACGCGACGTTTTCGTGGTCCAGTCCACCTGCCAGCCGACCAACGACAATCTCATCGAATTGTTGATGATGATCGATGCGCTGCATCGGGCATCGGCCGGCCGTATCACAGCGGTGGTTCCTTATTTCGGTTATGCACGCCAGGACCGGCGCCCGCGCAGCGCGCGCGTGCCGATCTCGGCCAAGGTCGCGGCCAGCCTGCTCGGCACGGTCGGTACCGACCGCGTGCTGACGGTCGATCTGCACGCGGATCAGATTCAGGGCTTCTTCGACATGCCGGTGGACAACGTCTACGCGTCGCCGGTGCTGCTGGGCGACATCTGGCGACAGAAGCAGCGTGACGACAATCTCGTCGTGGTCTCGCCCGACGTCGGCGGCGTGGTGCGGGCCCGGGCCCTGGCCAAGCGTCTCGACGAAGCGGATCTGGCGATCATCGACAAGCGCCGGCCCAAGGCCAACGAAGCCAAGATCATGAACATCATCGGCGACGTCAGCGGCAAGAGCTGCATCATGGTCGATGATCTGGTCGACACGGCCGGTACGCTCTGTCAGGCCGCGGATGCGCTCAAGAACCAGGGCGCGACCAAGGTGCGTGCCTACGTCACCCATCCGGTGCTTTCCGGCAAGGCAGTCGAGAACATCCGCAATTCACGGCTGGATGAGCTGGTGGTGACCGACACGATTCCGCTGTCGGCCGATGCCGCAGCCTGCGGCAAGATCCGCCAGCTGCACATCGCGGCACTGCTGGCCGAGACGATCCGTCGTGTCAGCGCCGAGGAGTCGGTTTCGACGCTCTACAAGGACGCCTGAGGCGGCGGTATCGAGTGCCGCGCCGATTTTCGTCACGGGGTCGTGCAAAAACCGGTCAAACGCGTATACTACGCGGTCTTTTGAGGCAGGGTGCGCTCTCCGCGGACCCCGATCACACATCATAACCCGCGGCCGCGGTAACCCCCAGCGGCCTCTAGCTAGCTGGAGCGAGACACTATGGATGCCTTCGAGCTGAATGCCGACAAACGCAGCGCCACCGGCCGCGCCGAGAACAAGCGGCTGCGCAAGAGCGGCCGCGTGCCGGCCATCATCTACGGCGGCAACGGCGACCCGGTGAAGCTGTCGTTCAACCACAACGACCTCGTCCATCATCTGGACAACGAGGCGTTCTTCTCGCACATCATCAAGATCCACGTCGACGGCGGCGAGACCGAGGAAGTCGTACTGCGTGATCTGCAGCGCCATCCGGCCAAGCCGTTCGTCGAGCACGCCGACTTCCTGCGCATCGTCGCGGGCGAGGCGCTGCGCATGCACGTGCCGCTGCACTTCGTCGGTGAAGAAGAGTGCCCGGGCGTGGTCGACGAAGACGGCGTCATCCAGCACAACATGAACGATGTCGAGATCGAGTGTCTGCCGCGCGATCTGCCCGAGTTCATCGAAGTCGACTGCAGCAAGCTGAATCTGCACGATTCGGTTCATTTGTCCGAACTCGTGCTGCCCAAGGACGTGCAGCTGGTCGAGCTGATGGGCGAGGAAGAAGAGCAGAACGACCTGACCGTGGTCACTGTCCAGGTGCCGCGTGCTGCCGTCGAGCTCGAGGCCGAGGAAGAAGCCGAAGCCGAGGCCGAGGCTGCCGAACAGGCCGAAGCCGAAGACGCCGAGGAAGGCGAGGGCGACGGCGAGACCGGCGAAGACGAGGACGGCGAGGACAAGTAGTCCGCGTCGTTCGTCTCGTCGCGGCCTGAGCGTCACGCATGAGCGATCGTATCCGTGCCATCGTGGCGCTGGGCAACCCCGGCGCCGACCATGCGCGTGATCGACACAACGCCGGATTCTGGTTCGCCGATCGGCTGGCTGAACGCTGGCGCGTGTCGTTCGCGTCCGAGAAGAAATTCAAGGGCGATCTCGCGCGTGCCGGTCGCGGCGACGACACTGTGTGGCTCTTGAAGCCCACGACCTACATGAATGCCAGCGGCGAAGCCATTCAGCCGCTGGCAGCCTTTCACAAGATCGCGCCGACCGAGGTGCTGGTCGTTCACGACGAACTGGATCTGGACAGCGGCGTCGCCCGTCTGAAGGACGGTGGTGGTCACGGCGGTCATAACGGGCTGCGTGACACGCATCGCGTGATCGGGGCGACCTATCGGCGCCTGCGTATCGGCATCGGCCATCCTGGCAATGCGTCGCGCGTGCTCTCGCATGTTCTCGGCGCGCCGTCGCCCGACGAGGCGATTGCCATCGACAATGCCATCGATGCTGCCATCGATGCGGTCGAAGTGGTGTTGCGCGATGGCTGGATGAAAGGCGCTCAAAAGCTCAATTCGCGCCGGGACTGACGGACGCGGCGAGATCATCGCCGCGCACGCGAGTCCGGGTGCCCTCACCGAGGTTACGCGACCATGGCACTTCAAATCGGCATCGTCGGCCTGCCGAACGTCGGCAAGTCCACGTTGTTCAATGCCCTGACCGCTGCCGAGATTCCGGCCGAGAATTATCCGTTCTGCACGATCGACCCGAACGTTGGCGTCGTTGCCGTGCCGGATACGCGTCTGGCCGCGATCGCGGATATCGCCAAACCGTCCAAGACGATTCCGACCACGATCGAATTCGTGGATATCGCCGGGCTGGTCGCCGGTGCGTCGCAGGGCGAGGGGCTGGGTAACCAGTTTCTGGCCAACATTCGCGAGACCGATGCGATCCTGCACGTGGTGCGCTGTTTCGAAAACGATGACGTCATGCACGTCGCCGGTCGGGTCGACCCGATCGCCGACGTCGAGACCATCGATACCGAGCTGGCACTCGCGGATCTGACCACGGTCACGCGGGCCGCGGAACGGTCGGCCAAGGCGGCCAAATCCGGCGACAAGACAGCCAAGCGTAACGCCGAACTCTATGCGCGGGTGCGCGATCATCTGGATACCGGCGCGCCGGTTCGCAGTCTGTCGCTGTCCGACGACGAGCGCCACGCGCTGCGCGAGCTGCATCTCATCACGGCCAAGCCGGCGTTGTTCGTGGCCAACGTGGACGAGGGCGGCTTCGAGGGCAACCCGCTGCTCGATCGCATTCGCGACCACGCCGAGGCACAGAGCGCAATGGTGGTGCCGGTCTGTGCCGCGCTCGAAGGCGAGCTCGCCCAGCTCGACGGCGAAGACAAGGCCGAATTCCTGGCCGACCTCGGTCTGGCAGAGCCAGGTTTGAATCGGGTGATCCGGGCGGGCTATGCCTTGCTGGGGCTACAGACCTTCTTCACTGCCGGGCCGCAGGAAGTCCGGGCCTGGACAGTACGGGCCGGCTCGACGGCACCGCAGGCTGCCGGTGTCATCCATACGGACTTCGAGCGCGGATTCATTCGTGCCGAGATCATCGACTATGACACCTATGTCGACCTGGGCGGAGAAAAAGGCGCCAAGGAAGCCGGACGGCAGCGCCTGGAAGGCAAGGACTACGTGATGGCCGAGGGCGACGTCGTCCACTTTCGTTTCAACGTCTGAAAAAACACATGAAAATCCGGCGGGTGACCTTG
This sequence comes from Salinisphaera sp. Q1T1-3, assembly GCF_003602005.1. Taxonomy (GTDB): domain Bacteria; phylum Pseudomonadota; class Gammaproteobacteria; order Nevskiales; family Salinisphaeraceae; genus Salinisphaera. The sequence continues at coordinate 253,373 of NZ_QZWD01000003.1, forward strand.
ACGCAAACGCCCGCTGCGAACATAATTTCGCGCTTTCCAAGGCCATGTAGCTCAGGGGTTAGAGCACGGCATTCATAATGCCGGTGTCGCTGGTTCAATTCCAGCCATGGCCACCAGACAGCGATCGATGTCATAACGCATCGCGCACGCACGACGACGGCAGCAAGTTGACGTGCACCGGCGATGGCCCACATCGCCGGATGAAGGCTCGGTCCTGGACCGGGCCTTTTTTGTGCGCAGAATCGGCCCGGGCATCGGCGCATGACACGCGTGGTCTCTGGGCCCCGTTATCCTGCGGATGGTCGACAACGGCTGAACTGCTAGACTTTGGCCAAGCCGAAATCGAGCAGAGGCCATGGCCAAGAAATCCGACGGGGATAAGCGCAAACCGCTCAAACTCAAGACCGGGTCGTTCGATCGCAATGCCGCGATGGCGCGCATGGGCATGGTGGCCGGTGCGTCCTATGCCAGCCATACCTTCGGCAACCTGTTCCGTAGCAAGGCCGACCGCGAGGCGCGCAATCGCGAGTTCTACGTGCGCCAGGCGCAGTTCCTGGCCGACGAGCTCGGCCAGCTCAAGGGCAGCGTGATGAAGGTCGGCCAGATGCTGTCGGTCTACGGGCAGTACTTCATGCCGCCCGAAGCGATCGAGGTGTTGCGCAGCCTGCAGGACGACAGCCCGCCGGTGGCCTGGGGCGACCTTGCCCCCGTGGTGCGCGAGCGCCTCGGCGACAAACGCCTGTCCGAGCTCGAGATCGACGAGGAGCCGCTGGCCGCGGCCTCGCTCGGACAGGTCCATCGGGCCCGACGCAGGTCCGACGGCCGCGAGCTGTGCATCAAGATTCAGTATCCGCGGCTTGCCGATGCGATCGACTCCGACATCCGCACCTTGACCAATATCGTGCGGCTGGCCCGTCTGGTCCCCAAGGGCGTCGAGCTCAATGCGGTGATGGAGGAAGTACGCGAGATGATCTACCGCGAGGTGGATTACGACCGCGAGCTGCGCATGACGCGCGAGTTCGGGGAGCGCCTGGCACACGATGGGCGCTACGTGGTGCCGGAAGTCTTCCCCGAGTATTCCACCGAGACCGTGCTGGTGACCTCCTACGAGCAGGCCAGCCACGTGCAGAGCGAGGCCGTGGCCAATCTGCCGCAGGCCCGTCGAGATCGCCTCGGCGAGGCCGCGCTCGAACTGTTCTTTCTCGAATTCTTCAACTGGGGCATCGTCCAGACCGATCCGCATTTCGGTAATTACAAGGTGCGGGTCGACGACAACGGCGACGATGACAAGTTCGTGCTGCTGGATTTCGGGGCCACCCGCGAGTTCGGGCCGCGTTTTCTCGGCGCCTACTACGACACGGTTGCCGGCGCTTTCGAGAAGAAGCAGGACAAGCTCATCGATGGGGCGATCGGAATCAGCCTGCTACGGCGCGACTCGCCGCAGCATGTCTTCGACGATTTCGCCAAGGTCGGCATGCTCATCATCGAGCCGTTCGAGAAAGAGCCGCCGCGCGAACTGGCGACCGCCGATCACAAGTACAAATGGGGCGAGTCGGATCTGTTCTGGCGTGTCTCGAAAGCCGTGCAGGATGCTGCGATCTCGCGCTGGTTCCGTATCCCGCCGCGCGAGATCGTCTTTCTCCATCGACGACTCGGCGGGGTCTTCGTGCTGCTGTCGGTGCTCGACGTCGAGTTGAATACGCACGATCTGCTCGCATCATATCTGTACCAGCAGAACGGGCGGATCAGGCCGGATGCCTGAACCGCGGTATCAATAAGGACTGTTCTATGAAGTTCGAGGAAACCTTCGATTTCGACTATCCCGCGAACGTGATTCTCGAGATGTTCGGCGACGAAGCCTATTACCGGAAGAAATACGAGCGCATGGCCGGCAAGTCGCCCGAGGTGCTCGACGTCAAGTCGGCCGGTGACAAGTTCTCGATCACCGTGCGCCACGCGCTCGATGCGACCAACATGAAGTTCCCCGATTTCATCAAGAGCCGTATCGGTGACTCGCTCTATCTCAAGCAGACCGATGCCTGGCAGCTCGATCAGTCGCGCGGTCGAATCGATATCGATATCGAGAAAGCGCCGGTCGAGATCCATGCCGACATGCACCTGGCCGATACCGATAACGGGTCGCGCCTGACGCTCGCCTTCGAGATCAAGGCCTCCGTGCCGTTGGTTGGCGGCAAGGTGGAAAAAGCGGTGGCCGGCCCGATCGCACGCCACACCCAGAAGGATCTGAAGCTCTCGAACGAGATGGCAGCCGACTACGCCGGCTAAGGCCAACTGCAAAGCCGCGGCCTGCTCGCCGGTTTGCGGCATGGAACACGAACATAGGCTCAGGTCGAGGCCGGGGCACGGCCTGCCGGCGCCGCTTGGACAGGCCGTGCCGGCAACGGCCGTGGCGGGCACGAGCCGACGGAAGGCCAGCTCGTTTTCCGTGGCGCCGTCAGCCCGTGGTTGCCGGGCCTCGGATGCCGTTTCGGCGGTCACGTCGTCAGCCGTGGCAGATAGGCGCAACGGCCGGCGGGGTCAGGTGCCCGGGCGTGTTTTCAGCGAGCTGGATGTACGCCGGGGCACGGGGCATCCGCGCTGCCGCCGGGATGCGCATCTCGGGCCGTTGACGGCCCGCGACATCGGCCGATGTCGTACCTGATGGCGTCCGGTCGGCACACCGACCGTGTCGTGCCTGCGCGATCAGCCTGTCGTCAGCGCTCAGTTCGCGGGCCGGGCCACATCGACCCGGGGCTAAATCATCGACAGGTCCGGTTCGGCGGCGCCGTATCGGCGCACTGGTGGCCGGGATCCGGATTAAAGCATGCCCTTGAGTTCATAGAGGCGAGCAAGCGCCTCACGTGGCGACAGTTCGTCACAGTCGATTGTCTCGAGCGCTTCCCGCAGGGCATCCGGTTCCGGTTCGCTTGGGGCCGGGGCCTCGAACAGCCCGAGTTGTGGGCTGGCAGTCTCCGGCGTGCTGCGTTCCAGTTCGGACAGATGTTTCTGGGCGCGACGGACGACTTTCTTCGGCACGCCGGCCAGTTCGGCCACCTGCAGCCCGAAGCTGCGCGAGGCAGGCCCGGGCCGAATCGCGTGCAGGAACACGAGTTTCTGTTCGCCGTTGGTCGCGTAATCGGCGACCTCGAAATGGGCGTTCTTGGTCGCCGGCCAGTCGGCGGCAATCCGGGTCAGTTCGAAGTAATGCGTGGCGAACAGAGTATAGGACTGGTTGTGTTCGGCCAGGCGTTCGGCCACGGCTCGGGCCAGGGCCAGACCGTCGTAGGTGGAGGTGCCGCGGCCGATCTCGTCGAGTAGCACCAGCGAGCGATCGGTGGCGTGATGCAGGATCTGGGCGGTTTCGCTCATCTCGACCATGAAGGTCGACTGGCCGGCCGAGAGGTCGTCGCCGGCCCCGATGCGTGTGAAGACGCGATCCAGCGGACCGATCACGGCGGAATCGGCCGGGACGAACGAGCCGATGTGGGCCATCAGCACGATCAGGGCGACCTGGCGCATATAGGTCGATTTGCCGCCCATGTTCGGGCCGGTGATCAGCCAGAGCCGGGTTTCGTCGTCCAGCGTGGTGTCGTTGGCCACAAACGGGGCATCGGAGAAGTGCTCGACGACCGGATGTCGGCCCCCGCTGATGTGGATGCTCGGCGTGTGCGACAGCTCGGGCGCCACCCAGCGATTGTCGAGCGCCGAACGGGCCAGCCCGCACAGCACGTCGAGCCGGGCCAGGCCGTCGGCGATCGACTGCAGGCGCGACAGATGCCCGGCCAGTTCGGCGACGAGATCGGCATAGATCTGTTTCTCGCGGGCCAGTGCCCGCTCGCGCGCGGAAAGCACCTTGTCCTCGAACGACTTGAGTTCGGGGGTGATGTAGCGTTCCACGGCCTTGAGCGTCTGGCGGCGCTGATAGTCCAGCGGTGCTTTTTCGGCATGGGCCCGGCCCATTTCGATGTAGTAGCCGTGCACGCGGTTGTAGCCAACCTTCAGGGTCTCGACGCCGGTACGCTCGCGTTCGCGTTTCTCCAGCTCGGCGAGATAGCCGTCGGCGTTGGCCGATAGACCGCGCAGCTCGTCGAGCGTTTCGTCGTAGCCGTCGGCGATCACGCCGCCGTCGCGCACCACGACAGGCGGTGCATCGACGATCGCTCGCGAGAGCAGCGAGGCCAGATCGGTCGCCGGGTCGAGCGCGGTATCGATGCCGCCGAGCAGGGGCGCGTCCAGCACGGCCAGATCGGCCTTGATCGCCGGCAGCCCGGCGAGCGCGCCGGCCAGCCCGGACAGATCGCGCGGGCGGGCGGTCGCCAGTGCGATACGCGTGGCGATGCGCTCGACATCCACCATGCTGCGCAATTTGCTCGTCAGGCCTTCCCAGGCGCCGCCCATCAAGGTCTCGATAGCCTGATGTCGATGCGCCAGCGTGTTGAAGTCGCGCGTCGGCTCGGCCACCCAGCGTCGCAGCGCGCGGGCGCCCATCGGTGTCGCGCAGCGGTCGAGCAGGCCGATCAGGCTGTGACGCGTATCGCCGGTCGCGCTGCGCTCGATCTCCAGATTGCGTCGCGTGGCGGCGTCCAGGATCAGCGTGTCGGTAATGGAATAGGTGCGCATGGAGGCGATATGCGCCAGGGCCACGTGCTGGGTGGCCTCGACGTAGTCGATCAACGCCCCGGCCGCGGCGATTGCCCGCGGCAGGTCGCCGCAGCCGAAGCCATCGAGCTGGGCCACGCCGAAGAACTGTTCCAGGCGTCGGCGCGCGGAGACCGCATCGAAAACCCAGGGCGGGCGTTCGGTGCGCGCCGCACGGGGCACATCGAAGGCCAGCTCGCTGCCCTCGGCGACGACGATCTCGCGCGGGGCCAGGCGTGCCAGCTCGGCGGCCAGGGCGGCCTCGTCGGCCACCTCGGTGACCGCCAGATCGCCGCGCGCCAGTTCCAGCGTGGCCAGGCCGATCGCCCGCTTGGCTGGCGCCACGGCCACGATGAGGTTGGCCTGACGTGCGTCGAGCAACGCGTCGTCGGTGACCGTGCCGGGCGTGACCACGCGCACGACTTCGCGGCGCACCGGGCCCTTGGTCGAACCGGGGGCTTCCATCTGTTCGCAGATCGCCACCGACTCGCCCCGGGCGATCAGGCGCGCCAGATACGACTCGGCCGAGTGATAGGGCACGCCGGCCATCGGAATCGAGACGCCGCCGGACTCGCCGCGCGCGGTCAACGTGATATCCAGCAGCTCCGCGGCGCGTCGGGCGTCGTCGAAGAAAAGCTCGTAGAAATCGCCCATGCGATAGAAGACGAGCATGTGTGCGTATTCGTCCTTGATCGCCAGATACTGGCGGATCATCGGCGTATGCTGGGCGTGCCGAGAAGTGTCGACGGACTCGCTCATGGCGGCAGGTTCGGCTGTTGGTTCGGACGCGGGAGACAACACCGCGCAGGAACGCGGATTGTAAGGGTTCGAGCGACACGTCACGACATTTGTCGGGACAGTGCCGCGCGGCTGGACGAGGCTGGCATAATCACGCCCATGGACGGAGTCACGGATCCCGCGGCCGCGATCGCCGAAACGATCGACCACCTGGCCACGCTGCTGGTCGCGCACGACGCGCGGCTGGTCACGGCCGAATCGTGCACGGGCGGGCTGATCGCCTCGGCCTGTACCGAAGTCGCCGGCAGCTCCTACTGGTTCGAACGTGGCTATGTCACCTATTCAAACGCTGCCAAGACGACTGACCTTGGCGTGGATGTCGCCCTGCTCGAACAGCACGGCGCGGTCAGCGCGCCAGTGGTGGCCGCGATGACGGCCGGCGCGCTGGCGCGTACCGGCTCCGACTGGGCCATTGCCGTGTCGGGTGTCGCCGGACCCGGCGGCGGCAGCGCGGAAAAACCCGTGGGCACGGTGTTCATCGGCTGGCAGGCGGCATCGCAACCGGCCGACGTCGTGGCCTATCGGTTCGACGGCGATCGAGGCGCAGTGCGCCAGGCCTCGGTGCTCGCCGCGCTGGTCGGGCTGCGCGAGCGCATCGATCGCGGCTGAGCGTCGCCGGTGCAGCCCGGGCCGCGCTCGGCCGATAGCCCGGCCGATATATGAAATAATGCCCGACATAGACGAATCGTCATAAGAGACCACGCGCGCGTCGGCGCGCCCGACGGGAACGAGAGAATCATGGACGAAGACCGTAAGAAGGCACTGGCCGCCGCGCTGTCCCAGATCGAGCGCCAGTTCGGCAAGGGCTCGGTGATGCGCATGGGCGACGTGGACAATTCCAACGTCGCCTCGATCTCCAGCGGCTCGCTCACGCTCGATATCGCGTTGGGCATCGGCGGTTATCCTCGCGGCCGCGTGGTCGAGATCTACGGGCCCGAGTCGTCGGGCAAGACCACGCTTACTCTCCAGGCCATCGCCGAGACCCAGAAGGCCGGCGGCACCGCGGCCTTCATCGACGCCGAGCATGCCCTGGACCCGACCTATGCCGAAGCGCTCGGCGTGGATATCGAAAATCTGCTGATTTCTCAGCCGGACACCGGCGAGCAGGCGCTCGAGATCGCCGATATGCTGGTGCGCTCGGCGGCGGTGGATATCGTGGTGGTCGACTCGGTGGCCGCACTCACGCCCAAGGCCGAGATCGAGGGCGAGATGGGCGATTCGCACGTCGGCCTGCAGGCGCGTCTGATGAGCCAGGCGCTGCGCAAGCTGACGGCCAACATCAAGCGTACCGGCACCACGGTGATGTTCATCAACCAGATCCGCATGAAGATCGGCGTGATGTTCGGTTCGCCCGAGACCACCACCGGCGGCAACGCACTGAAGTTCTATTCCTCGGTGCGCCTGGACATTCGACGTATCGGCTCGGTCAAGAAAGGCGACGAGGTCATCGGCAACGAGACCCGCGTCAAGGTCGTCAAGAACAAGATGGCGCCGCCGTTCCGCAAGGCCGAGTTCGAGATTCTCTACGGCGAGGGCAGCTCGCGCGAGGGCGAGATGATCGATCTGGGCGTGGCCAACAATCTCGTGGAAAAAGCCGGTTCCTGGTATTCCTACAACGGCGACCGTATCGGCCAGGGCAAGGACAACGCCCGCAAATTTCTCAAGGAAAACCCCGAGATCGCGCAGAACATCGAGGCGGCGCTACGAGCCAAGCTGCTGCCGGAAAAAAAGAAGAAGAGCGAGGAAACCGCCGAGGTCGCAGCCGATGGCGCCGAGGCCGATCTGCTGTCCGAATCCCAGGGCGGCGGCAAGCAGGCCAAGAAGTAGGTTGGATTCCGGCGGCCGCGCCTTGAGCGTGGCCGCGACTGACGATGAGGCAAGACGCGTACGACAGCGACGACCAAGCGGCCCGAGAGGCCGAGCGGTTGGCCATTCGCAAGCGTGCGATGGATCTGCTGGCTCGGCGTGAACATGCCCGTGCCGAGCTGCAGCACAAGCTGAGCCGTCACGAGCATCATGTCGACGATATCGCCGCTGTGCTGGATGCGCTGGTCGACGACGGCCTGCTTTCGGATGCTCGGTTCGCCGAGGCCAGCGTTCTGTCCAAGGCCCGTCGCGGCATCGGGCCGATGCGTATCCGGGCCGAGCTGCGTCAGGCGGGCGTGAATGACGCCGCCGCCGATATCGCGCTCGAGAATGTCGAATTCGACTGGGCGGCCAGTGCCGCCGCCGCACGCGAAAAACGTTTCGGTCCGGACATGCCGGCCGACTTCCCGACCCGGGCCAAGCAGATGCGTTTCCTGCAGCGCCGCGGGTTCGATAGCGACCAGATCGCCCACGTGTTCGATAACGACTGAACGGAGCGCGCGCCGTCGGGCCGGTGGCATGATCGATCGCCACCGGCACATTGGCGCCCGCTACAAGCGTCACTGCCGAAATCAGCGTGATCCCGCTGGCGATCGGTCTTTCCGTCGCTCGTGACGACAGGCCCTAGCAGCGGCGCCGGGTATCGGGCGTCTGCTAGACTTGGCGGCTATTTTGGCGAGGTGTCCGGGGAGTAGACTTCCATGATGTCGACCAACGCGCTGCGTTCGCGTTTCATCGAGTATTTCAAGGCCAATGAGCATCGGTTCGTGGCGTCCTCGAGTCTCGTGCCCGCGTCCGATCCGACGCTGCTGTTCACCAACGCCGGCATGGTGCCGTTCAAGGATGTCTTCCTTGGTCGGGACCCGCGCGACTACTCCCGCGCCGTCTCAGCCCAGCGCTGCGTGCGCGCCGGCGGCAAGCACAACGATCTCGAGAACGTCGGCTACACGGCCCGGCATCACACGTTTTTCGAGATGCTCGGCAATTTCTCGTTCGGCGATTACTTCAAGCGCGAGGCGATCCATTTCGCCTGGGGCTTTCTGACCGGCGAACTGGGTCTGCCGGTCGACCGACTCTGGGTCACGGTCTACGAGGACGACGCAGAAGCCGAGGCGATCTGGAAAGACGAGATCGGCATCCCGGAAGCGCGCCTGGCCCGCATCGGCGCCAAGGACAACTTCTGGCAGATGGGCGACACCGGCCCCTGCGGTCCCTGCTCGGAAATCTTCTACGATCACGGTGATCACGTGTGGGGCGGGCCGCCCGGCACGCCGGAGGAAGACGGCGATCGCTTCGTCGAGATCTGGAACCTCGTGTTCATGCAGTACGATCGCCAGCCCGACGGGACGATGGTTGATCTGCCCAAACCGTCGATCGATACGGGCATGGGCCTGGAGCGTATCGCCGCAGTTCTGCAGGGCACGCACGACAACTACGGCATCGATGTCTTCCAGACGCTGATGGCGGCCGCCGCCGAGGCCGTGGGCATCGAGGGCGAGCCGAGCGAGGCGCAGCTGCCGTCGCTGAAGGTCGTGGCCGATCATATCCGGGCCACGGCGTTTCTGATCGCCGACGGCGTGATGCCGTCCAACGAGGGGCGCGGCTATGTGCTGCGTCGCATCATGCGACGCGCGATCCGTCATGGTTACAAGCTCGGCGCCACCGGGACCTTCTTCTACAAGCTCGTCGCCCCGCTCGATACACTCATGGGCGAGGCTTATCCGGAACTGGCCGGTGCGCGTGAACAGATCGAACGCGTCGTGGCCCAGGAAGAGCAGCGGTTCGCCGAGACCCTGTCGTCCGGCATGAAGATTCTCGAGGAGTCGATTGCGGCGCTCGCTGGCACCGAAATCGCCGGCGAGACGGTCTTCAAGCTCTATGACACTTATGGTTTTCCGGTCGACCTGACCAACGACGTGGCCCGCGAGCGCGGTCTCACGCTGGACGAGGCCGGTTTCGAGCGGGAGATGAGCGCCCAGCGCGAACGTGCGCGAGCGGCCAGCCAGTTCGGTGCCGATTATCACGCACGGCTAGATGATGTCGGCGAGGCCACTGAATTTCTCGGTTATAGCGAACTGTCGGCCAAAGCTGCGGTGGTGAGCGTCCTCGTGGAAGGCGCGCCGGCCGCCTCACTGGCCGCCGACGCCGAAGGGGTTGTCGTGCTCGACCGAACACCGTTCTACGGTGAATCCGGCGGCCAGCTCGGCGACACCGGGTCGATCCGCGGTGACGGCTTCGTCTTTGAAGTGACCGACACGCAGAAGCAGAGCGGCGTGTTTCTGCACTTCGGCCGGGTCGTCGAGGGCGAGGCCCGTGCCGGGCTCGCAGTAACGGCCACGGTCGATGAGCGGCGTCGCCACGATATCGAACTCAACCACACCGCCACCCATCTGTTGCATGCCGCGCTGCGTGACACGCTTGGTTCGCATGTCCAGCAGAAAGGTTCGATGGTTGCGCCCGACCGGCTGCGTTTCGATTTCTCGCACTTCGAGTCCGTGACGCCGGAACAGCTGGCGACCATCGAGGCCCAGGTCAACGACAAGATTCGCGAGAACATCGAAGGCCGTATCTACGAGCGCAGCTATGATGATGCCGTGGCCGAAGGTGCGACAGCCTTCTTCGGCGAGAAATACGGGTCTGTGGTCCGTGTGGTGCGCTTCGGCGATTATTCGGTCGAGCTCTGTGGTGGCACGCATGCGCCGTCCACCGGGGCGCTGGGCTTCGTCAAGATCACCGAAGAGCGTGGCGTCTCGGCCGGCAATCGGCGTCTGGAGGCGGTCTCGGGCAGCCATGCCCTGAGCTGGATCCAGCAGATCATCGATCGACAGGCGCGGGTCGCCACACAGCTCAAGGCCGCTCCAAGCGAGCTCGAGGACAAGCTCGATCGCATGCTCGAGCGGGTGAGCGGTCTCGAGAAACAGCTCGAAGCGGCCAATCAGAAACTCGCGGCCAGCCAGGGCGCCGATCTCGCCGGTCAGGCGGTCGCGATCGGCAGGGCCAACCTCGTGGTCCAACGTATGGACGGGGCCGATCGCAAGACATTGCGCGATACCGTCGATGCGCTCAAGAACAAGCTCGATAACGCCATCGTCGTACTCGGTGCGGCGGCCGACGGCAAGATCGCCCTGATCGCTGGGGTTGCCGACGAAGTCAAGACGCACGTGCCGGCGGGTGAGCTCGTCAACCACGTCGCCGGTCAGGTCGGCGGCAAGGGCGGCGGCCGACCGGATATGGCCCAGGCCGGCGGCAGTGAACCGGCGCATCTCGATGCCGCACTGGACAGCGTGGCGGACTGGGTGCGCGAACGCCTCTCGTAACAGAGTGCCGGACAGCGGGCGACGACACGATCAGTATTGACATACGGGCGGCCACGCGCCGCCCCGGACAGGGAAAGACGACTCCATGGCATTGATTGTTCAGAAGTACGGCGGTTCCTCGGTCGGCACGACCGACAAGATCAAGGCCATCGCCGAGAAGATCAAAGGCTATCGCGATGCCGGCGACCAGGTCGTCGTCGTCGTTTCGGCCATGGGCGGGGAGACCGATCGTCTGACCGAACTGGCCGGGGAGTTGTCCGGCCGGCCCGTGCCGCGCGAGATGGACGTGCTGTTGTCGACCGGCGAGCAGGTCACCATCGCGCTGTTGTCGATGGCTCTTCAGCACATCGACGTCAACGCGCGTTCGTTCACCGGCTGGCAGGTGCCGATCGTCTCGGACGATTTCCATTCGCGCGCCCGGATCGAGGAGATCAAGTCCGAGAATCTCAAGGCCGCGCTCGACGATGGCAACGTCGCTGTGGTCGCCGGTTTCCAGGGGATCACCGGCGACGGCTCGATCTCCACGCTCGGCCGCGGCGGCTCGGACACCACCGCGGTGGCGCTGGCGGCCGCTCTCGGGGCCGATGAATGCCAGATCTATACCGACGTCGACGGCGTCTACACGACCGATCCGCGCGTGGTGCCCGATGCACGCCGGCTCGACAAGATCACCTTTGAAGAAATGCTCGAGATGGCCAGTCTCGGCTCGAAAGTGCTGCAGATCCGTGCGGTCGAGTTCGCCGGCAAATACGGCGTGCCGCTGCGTGTGCTCTCCACCTTCGACGAGGGCCCGGGCACGTTGATCACACTGGAGGAATACGTGGAAGAACCGATCATCTCCGGCATCGCCTTCACCAAGGACGAGTCGCAGCTCACCGTGCTCGGCGTCCCCGACCGGCCCGGCATTGCCTATGCCGTGCTCGGCCCGATCGGCGAAGCCAACATCGAAGTCGACATGATCCTGCAGAACGTCTCGGGCGATTCATCGAGCGACTACACGCTGACCGACTTCACCTTTACGGTGCACAAGCGCGACTATGACACGGCGCGCGCGCTGCTCGAAAAGGCCGCCCCGGAGATCGGGGCCCGCGAGATCGCCGGCACGCCGGATGTCTGCAAGGTCTCGCTGGTGGGGGTCGGCATGCGCTCGCACGCCAACGTGGCGGCCCGCATGTTCAAGGTACTGGCCGAAGAGAACATCAATATCCGGATGATCTCGACGACCGAGATCAAGATCTCGATCGTGGTCGAGAACAAGTATCTGGAGCTGGCGGTGCGTGCCTTGCACGACGAGTTCGATCTCGACGAAGAACCCAAGAAGGTCGAATCGGAGCTCACACCCAAGGCCGAACAGTAAGGCCGTGATGGTGCCGCGCCTCCGGCGTGGCACGGCAGGTGCATCGCGCATCGGTTGTGTTCGGCCGGTGCGCGGGAAGTATCCGGGGTGCGGTTCCCGCGGCTGATCGGCGTCATGACAGGCCATGTTGGATGGCCCTGAAAAAAATACCGAAAAAGGCTTTACCCACCCGGGGGGAAGGGCTATTATTCGCGCTCTTGATTGATCGCGGAAGCACTTCAAGCCCCGCCGATTCGAAAGTCGATCTGTTCGATTCTCGACGCAAGGGACTGGATCTGGCCTCTCGCGTTGAATCAGACAACCGATTGTTATCGGATTGGAGAGGTGGCCGAGTGGTCGAAGGCGCTCCCCTGCTAAGGGAGTAAGGGGTTTGTAGCCTCTTCGAGGGTTCGAATCCCTCCCTCTCCGCCAAACAATCAGACAAAGAGTTAAGCGCCCGTAGCTCAGTTGGATAGAGCGTGCGGCTACGAACCGCAAGGTCGGGAGTTCGAATCTTCCCGGGCGCACCATGCAAAAAAGGCTCTCCGATTTTCGGAGAGCCTTTTTTTTATCCACGATCCGCGCTTCGGCGTATGCGCCGTTCCGGCGACGTCGGTGTTGATCGGGCATCGTCGCAGGCCGGGGTCGGTGGCCCATGCCTGTCCGGGCGATGTCGATGCAGATTCGATGGATCGGTGCCCTCGATCGAGGGTGGTCACGACATCGCTGGCCCCGGTCTTGCTCGGTGCCGGGTTTTGACCACGGCCGAGCCAGGAATCGGGAGTAGGCGCATGAGTACGAACCCATCCCGGACATCCTCGACAGCCGTCGAGACCGTGTCCGCCGCAGGCAACTGGCGTGTTCTGGCGATCCTGAGTCTGTTGATGGCCTTCGCCTCGATCTCGACGGATCTCTACCTGCCGGCGATGCCGGCCATGGCGGATGCGCTGGGCACGGCAACCGGCACCATCGAGTTGACGGTCTCCGGGTATCTGATCGGGTTCAGCCTGACGCAGCTTGTCTGGGGACCGGTCAGCGATCGCTTCGGCCGTCGATTGCCGGTGGCCGTCGGACTGGTGTTGTTCATCGCGGGCTCGGCCGGCTGTGCGCTGGCCGATAGCGGGGCCGCGCTCATCGGTTGGCGGTTCGTCCAGGCGATCGGTGCCTGTGCGAGCGTGGCGCTGTCACGGGCCATGGTGCGCGATCTGTACCAGGGCGAACAGGCCGCCCGCATGATGTCCACCCTGATGACAGTGATGGCGATCGCGCCCCTGCTCGGGCCACTGGTGGGCGGCGAGATCGCGGTGCTCGCGGGCTGGCGCTTCATCTTCTGGACGCTGGTGATCGTAGGCGGGCTCGCACTCGCGCTGTTATGGCTGTTGCCGGAGACATTGCCGGTGGCGCGCCGCAACGACGAAGCGTTGGTGCGTGCGTTCCGACGCTATGGTGAGCTGATCCGGCATCGACGCCTGCTGGGGTATATCGGCGTCGGCGGCTTCTTCTATGGCGGCATGTTCGCCTATATCGCCGGGAGCCCCTTCGCCTACATCGACTACTACGGCGTGCCGTCCAATCTCTACGGTTTTCTGTTCGCGGCCGGGGTGGTGGGGATCATGGTCACCAACATGGTCAACGCACAGCTCGTGCCGCGCGTCGGCGTCAATCGGATGCTGCTTGGCGGAACCGTGGTGAGCGCGGCGGCGGCCTGTGCGACAGCCGTGGCAGCCACGACGGGATGGGGCGGTCTCTGGGGATTGGCGCTGCCGTTGTTCGTTTTCGTGTCGATGACCGGCTTCATTGTCGCCAATGCCATCGCCGGCGCGCTGGAGGATTTTCCACATCGCGCGGGCGCGGTCTCGGCGCTGGTCGGGGCCACGCAATACGGCAGCGGCGTGGCCGGCTCGGCGCTCGTGGGGCTGCTGGCTGACGGTACGCCGCGGCCGCTGGGTCTCGTGGTTGCCGTTGCTGCGACCGGCGCGCTGCTCTCAGCCATCGGCGTGGCAATCCTGCACCGTCACACGCGCTGAGAGGGCGCCAGTGCACGCTCAGAGAGATGTAATCTCTCGCGGCATGCGCTTCTTGATCGCTTTCGAGCCGGGCGATCGGCCGGTAGGACTCGAACGCCGGGTCGGTGGTATCCGTGACCCGGGGCTTTGGCCGGTGCCGCAAGCCGTGTGGGCGATGCCGGCCGATTGAAAAGACCGAGTCATACCGCCGGGCCAATGGTTTCGTGCCGGCTCAGTCCGGGGCGCCGGCCGCGATCCAGCCGCGCCAGCCACCGTAATTAGAGATGTCGGTGAGAGTCTCCGGTGCCGGCAAGGTGCCGGCGGCGGCAATGAAACCACAGCGCTCGCGCCCGTCGGCCAGCGTGACGCGCCCCAGCCCCAGCGGAGCGCCGATGCGGGTCAGCAGGCTGCCGAGAAAGGCGCTCGGCAGGCGCCAGATTTCGACCTCGATCGCGCAGCCGTGGCTGGCATCGCCCACCATGGCCGGTCGCCGCGGCGTACCCGGCAGCACGAAAAGCCGATAAGTCGCCGCGCTTTGGGTGCGCTCGATCAGCCGGCCCCCGCGTTCGGTGAGCTGGCCGTTCAGCGCGCAGCCTTCCAGATGCGCGCCGCAGACGACCAGATCGACCGTACCGTCGGCCTGTGGCGGCTTTTCAACCGCCGCCGCCCGGGCGCGTCCAGTGGCACCGAGCGGCAGGGCCAGGTGGGTTTCCAGCTGTCGTGCATGGCCGAGTAACGACAAATCATCGAAAGCACGGCTGAACAGCGTGACGCCCTGGGGCATGTCATCGATCAGGCTGGCCGGCACCGCGATGGCGCTGTAGTCGAGCAGGTTCATGAAATTGGTCCAGCGCCCGAGCTGTGAGTTCACGCCGATCGGGTCCACGGCGACCTCACCCCGGGTCGGGTGGCGCACAACGGTCGGTGTAAGCATGAAGGCCATGCCGGTGAGCGCCTCGTCGGCCGCGCGTTTGAGTTCGGCCAGTCGGTAACGGGCCGAGAACGCATCCGTGGCAGAGGGCTTGGCGCCGCCGGCTATGATGCGATGCGTGACATCCAGCAGCGATGCCGGCGCGTTGTCGATCAAGTCCCGGATCGCGAGATATCGTTCGGTGACCCAGGGGCCTTCGTATAGCAGCCGGGCGGCCTCGAGCAGCGGCGTCGCATCGATCTCGCGCGCGCGTCCGCCGAGTCGCTGCAACGTCGCCATGGCCGTATGCATGGCCGCGGTGTGCGGGCCATCGGTTTCCCACTGGTCGGCCGGCGGGACGCCGAAATCGAACGTCGGCGCCGGGCGACCGTATCGCTGGCCGGCCGCCTCGAAATGATGCGGCCGCGACCAGGCACAGCGGTCGTCGTAATGGGCGGTCTGTTGCAGCACATCATGGCCGTCGTCGGCACCAAGCGCGAAGATGCTGATGGTATCGAGCGTGGCACAGGCCGGTACCACGCCACGGGTGCTCAGTAGGCCGCGCGTGGGTTTGATGCCGATGAGGTTGTTGAAGCTGGCTGGTACACGCCCGGAGCCGGCGGTGTCGGTGCCCAACGAGAAACTGGCCTGGCCGGTCGCCACCGCGATCGCCGAGCCGCTGCTGGAGCCGCCCGGGATGAAGCGTTCATCGAAGCTGTTCGCCGGGGCGCCATATGCGGCCGGGCTGCGCTCGCCGACGAGCCCGGTCGCGAACTGATCGAGCGTGGTCTTGCCGAGCGGAATGGCGCCGGCTGCGATCAGGCGCTCGACGACGTAGGCGTTTTCTTTCGGTGTGTAGGCGAAATCCGGACAGCCCGCGGTGGTCGCCACGCCGGCCAGATCGATGTTGTCCTTGATCGCGAAGGGCAGGCCGTACAGCGGTCTGGTCTCGGGCGAATGCCCTTCAAGGCCGTCCAGATAGGGCTGGATCCGGGCCCGGTCGAGGCGCGTGATCCAGAGACCCGGCCGGGCGGGCTGTGACAGCAGATGGTCGATCACATCGGCCGGTGTGAGATCGCCATTGCGATAGGCGCGGTGCAGGACATTGAAGCTCAGATCCATGGGCAGGGTCTTTCAGTCAGTCGTGGGCGGGACGTGCGCAGCGACGTAGTCCCGGGAAACATGGGCCACGGAAAGCACGTGCTGTCGGGCCGCTTCGGCTGCGGCCTTGGCATCGCCGGCCGCGATGGCATTGACGATCGTCGTGTGCTCGGCGAACGATTCGGCCGGTCGATGCCGGGCCAGGAACTGGGTATGACGAAACGGGGCGAGTCGATCGCGCGTTGCCGCTGTCAGCTCGGCCAGGTGGGTACTCTTGGCGCCTTCGTAGATTGCCGAATGGAAGTCGTCGTTGAATTCGGTGTACTGGCCGGTGTGATCGTCTCCGGTGAGCGCCCGCGAGGATTCGTGCATCGCGCTCAGACGATGGCGCTCGGCCAGCGTCATGCGTTGGGCGCACAGCCGCGCGCACGACGCCTCCAGCTCGCTCATTGCCTCGAACATATCGAGCAGCCGGGCGGGTGAGATTTCGGCAGCGATCACGCCCCGATTCGGGCGGTGTTCGGCCAGGCCCATCGCACACAGCTGGCTGAGTGCCTCACGCACCGGCGTACGTGATACGTCGAACCGCCGCGCAATGGCCTGGGCGGTCAGTCGACACCCGGGCGCAATCCGCCCGGAAACCACGTCTTCAGAGAGTACGCGCACCATGTCGGCCACGGTGGTACCGGGGCGGGCAGCGGCATCGGTCGGCGTCATGGCGACGGGCTCGAATCGTCGGAATGGTCTCATAGTGTATGCACTGTCTGTGCCATGAGAGAAACCGGCTAGGGCCTGTTGAGATCTCGTGCGAGTCCGCGCCAAGTGCTGTTCTGCGGCAAGACGAGGCGTGGCAGGCATAGCGTGTCATTCTGCGCCAGCCTGCTAGAACGCTGTATTGCCGTCGTGTTTTTGATTTTGGGGCACTTGTCCCGAAGGGTTGGGCCACAAATCCCGCCCGGCGGCGTTGCGAGTCTGGATCGTGGCACGCCACGGTCGGCAACTCGCGCCTTGCCGGACACGCTGCGGTCTCGACGAAAAGGCGCTCGAACGAAACATCAACAGGCCCGAGCCTGACACCCGGTTTTACCCTCTGTGGGTCGGTGTCCGAGCGATCATCGAGTCGTTTTTTGCATGCACTGGGGTCGTACGTTGCCTTGGTACGGCGCTTGTCGGTCGTGCGCCGGCGCGCGAGGAGCCGGACCGGGTTATGAAAACCGGCAGTGCCTGCCGTCTTCGTGGTCGGTCTCGGGGCATGAAAGGCGATGTTGGATGACAGCGACGTGAGATGTCCCGAGGGCTCGATAAAAGTGCATGCAATGATAATCGGGCTGCACCATGCACGTCGGCGGTGCGCCGTTGCCAGACGATCCGATAGATATGCGACGGCCCCAGGCGTGCCGGCCCGATCGACCGATGGATGCTCGTTTCCAGCCTTCGGTTTTATTCAAAAACGATTATAAAAGAGTCGCTTGAGGTTTCTGCTGTGGGGCGCGCGTGATGGCCCGCCTCGGCGGCGTGCGTGCCGATGGCATCTTTCATGCTTGCCCTGGAATTGCATTCAAATTCGTCGGCGGTATGCCAGCCGTTGGCAATCGGGGACAGCACATGATTCTAGCGGGCGTGGTCTTTATCACCGTGCTGATCGTTCTGATCGGCCTTTATGCATCGCGTCAGGTCGCGGGCGACAGCGAGAATTTCATCGTGGCCGGACGCAGTCTCGCGTTGCCGGTCTCGGCGGCCACGCTCATGGCCCAGGCGGTGGATACCAATGCCACGCTGGGCAACACGGACCTGGCCTCCCAATTCGGCTTCTGGGCCGGCGCCGCGCTGCCCGTCGGGCTGGCGATCTGTCTGTTCATCACCGGGCTATTCTTCGCCAAGCCGATGAATCGGCTGCAATTGACGACGCTGCCGGATTTCTATCGCCGGACCTACGGGCGCGGTGTCGAGATTGCGGCCTCGATCATCATGGTGCTGAGCTTTTCCATTCTGCTGGCCGGCAATCTGGTGGCCGGCGGGTATCTGTTCCAGGAGTTTCTCGGGACGAGCTATACGGTCGGCGTATTGCTCATCGTCGGCATCGTGATGCTCTACACCGTGGCCGGCGGCCTGTTTTCGGTGGCCTATACCGACGTCATACAGGTCAGTCTGGTCTTTCTGGGCGTTGCGGCGCTGGTGGTCTATATCACCTTGGAATACGGCTTTGCCGTGCCGTCCGGCAGCGGCCCGCTGGCCACAGGGCAGCTGACCGATCCGGCCGACGGGGCCTATATCAACTGGGCGACGCTGGCCGCGCTCGGTCTCGGCGACATCGTGGCCATCGATTTCATGCAGCGCATCTTTGCGGCCAAGAACCCGAAGACAGCCCAGCGGGCCTGTTTTCTCGGTGGTCTCGGTACGTTGATGATCGGGGTCCCGTTCTCGTTCATCGCCCTGTCCGCCGGGCCGATTCTCGGCGGCCTCGGCGTGACGGTCGAAGGCCCGGTTCTGTATGCACTGCTACAGAACGCCGTGCCGGCATGGCTGGCCGTGGTCGTGCTCTCGGGCATCGTGGCCGCGGGCCTGTCGACGGCCGACGGTGCCATCCTGGGAACCTCGGCGGTGGCCGCGCGCAATCTGCTCGGCCAGCGCGGGCAGGGCGCTGCCGGCACCGACGATGGCCGGGATTCGCTGCTGCTGACCACGCGGCTGATGTCGTTCCCGATCGCCGGCCTGGCCGTGTTCTTCGCCTTGCGGGTACCGGAGACCGGCATTCTGCTCACGCTGGCCTTCGACATCGGCTTTGCCAGCCTGCTGGTGCCGCTGGCGATGGGGCTGTTCTGGTCGCGCGCGACGCCCGCGGCGGCCATGGCCTGCATCGCGGCCGGCATGACCACCCGCATCGTTTTCTTTGTCCTGACGCCGACCACCTTCGGTGTCGACAACACGTTGTTGTACATCCCCAACGATATCTTCGGGGCTGGTTTCGACGGCCTGCCGACCTTCCTGAGCCCGATCGTCGGTCTGATGGCTTATGTCATCACCGCGTTGTGCACGCAGCCGGCGCCGGCCGCCGCGCGCGGCACGGCATCCGTCTGATCTGCCCCTTCCCGAACTTCGAGGAGTCCGTCATGCAAGCAACCGACTACGCCACTTTCCTGCCCGGCGGGCAGCACTGGTCGCTGCGCCTTCGGCGACACACGACGATGACGCTGACCGCGCGCGAGCCCGACACCAACGTGGGTGTGCTGCTGTTCAATCCGGAGAATACGCGCGAGCGGCTGAATCTGCCGGACACGCTCAAGTGCCAGCACACCTTCAAACTGACCCGCGGCCACTGTCTGTACTCCGATATGGGTCGTATCTTGGCCTCCATCGTCGCCGACGATCTGGGCTGGCACGACAGCGTCGGCGGGAATCTGCACGCCGGCCACATGGTGGCCAAGGGGTGGCAGCCGGTCTCGTTCCAGGATGCACTGAACGACCGAACGCAGACCGGCCACGACAGTTTCCTGATCGAAATGGCCAAGTACGGCCTGGGCGTGCGCGATCTTGCCGCCAATCTGAACCTGTTCAGCAAGGTGGCCACGGACGAGACCGGGGCCATGCAGTACGTCTCCGGCCATTGCCAGGCCGGTGCGTCGGTGACGCTGCGCTTCGAGATGGACACGCTGGTGATGCTGCACACCGCACCGCACCCGATGGACCCGGCCGCCAATTACCCCAAACGCGGCGTGGATATCGCGCTCGGCACGACGACCCCGCCCGACGAACACGATGCCTGCTGGCAGTCCTGTGACGAGAACGCCCGCGGTTTCGCCAATAACCGCCTTTATCACCTCGGCGTGGCCTGAGCCGGCCAGCGCACGCACGCCGCGTTTTCACGACTTCTTCGGAGACCCCACCCCATGACCATCACAAGCCAGCGCCGCGAAGACAACGCGCTATTCCGGCAGTTCATCGATGCCGGCGATCATTACATCGGCCCGGTCTATGCCGGCCAGACGCTGCGGATCGTGGATGTCGAGGGCAACGAGGCCGCCGACACGCTGTTCTTCAATCTGGCCGACCCGTCCGAGCGTTACAGCTGCATGGACACGCTGCGCGAGCAGAGCAACGTGTATCTGACCACGGGCAGCGAACTGCGCTCGAATCTCAACAACGTGATGCTCACGATCACCGCCGACACCGTGGGCCGCCACGACACGCTGGGCGGCGCCTGTGCCAGCGAGTCCAACACCGTGCGCTATGACCTGGAAAAGCGCCACATGCACTCGTGTCGCGACAACTGGATGCTGGCGATCGCCAATCATCCCGAATACGGCATCGAGAAGCGGGATATCGCGCACAACATCAATTTCTTCATGAACGTGCCGGTGACCGCCGAGGGTGATCTGTACTTCGACGACGGTATTTCCGGCGCCGGCCAGTACGTCGAGATGACCGCGGCCATGGACGTCGTCGTGCTCATTTCCAACTGTCCGCAGCTCAACAATCCCTGCAGCGGCTTCAATCCAACGCCGCTGGAAGTGCTTGTCTGGTCCGACTGACGCATCGCGCGTCCGGCCGCGACGGGGACGACCTCGTCATCAGCGCGGCCCGATTCCCGCGGGACGACCCGCCGACCGGTTGATTCGCCATGCTCAACAAGATTCTGATCGCCAACCGCGGCGCCATCGCCACACGCATCCAGCGCACCTGTCGCGAACTCGGGGTGGCCAGTGTCGCGGTCTATGCCGAGGCCGACCGCCACGCGCTGTTCGTCCAGCAGGCCGATGAAGCCTACTCGCTCGGCGAGGGCAGCGCCCGCGAGACCTATCTGGATATCGACAAACTGCTCGCGATCGCGGTCCAGACCGGCGCCGAGGCGATCCACCCCGGCTATGGCTTTCTGTCGGAGAACGAGGGCTTCATTCGCGCGGTCGAGGCGGCCGGTCTGGTCTTTCTCGGGCCGACGCCGGCACAGGTCCGGGCCTTCGGCCTCAAGCACGAAGCCCGACAGTTGGCCGAGCGGGCCGGTGTGCCGCTGGTGCCGGGGTCGGCGCTGCTGGATTCGGCCGAACAAGCCGTCGCCGAGGCCGAACGCATCGGCTATCCGGTGATGCTCAAGTCCACGGCCGGGGGCGGCGGCATCGGCATGAAGATCTGCCATGACAGAGACAGCGTTGCCGATGGCCTTGATTCGGTGCGCGGGTTGGGCCAGCGCAATTTCGGCGATGCCGGCGTCTTCGTCGAGCGCTATATCGAGCGGGCACGTCATCTCGAAGTCCAGTTGTTCGGCGACGGGCAGGGCCGGGTCGTGGCCCTTGGCGAGCGGGATTGCTCCAGCCAGCGCCGTAACCAGAAGGTCGTCGAGGAATGTCCGGCACCGGCGCTGCCCGTCGCCGTGCGCGATGAATTGCTGGCCACGGCCGTGACCCTGGGCGAGTCGATCGATTATCGTAGCGCCGGCACCGTCGAGTTCATCTACGACGCAGACCGAGAGGCCTTCTATTTTCTCGAGGTCAATACCCGCCTCCAGGTCGAGCACGGTGTGACCGAGTGTGTCTGGGGCGTGGACATCGTGGCCTGGATGATCGAACTCGGGGCCGGCGGGCTGGATGATCTCGCTGCCCGGGCGGCGGCGCTGACGCCGTGCGGACATGCCATCCAGGCCCGGCTCTATGCCGAGGATCCGCACCAGGATTATCGGCCGAGCGCGGGGTTGCTCACCGAGGTCGTGTTCCCCGACGGCCCCGGCGTCCGGATCGATCACGCGATCGAGGCCGGCTTCGAGGTCTCGCCGTTGTTCGATCCGATGCTGGCCAAGCTGATCGTGCATCGCGCCGATCGAGCCGCGGCGATTGCGGGTCTGGGCGAGGTGCTGGCCGACAGCCGCATCTACGGCATCGAAACCAATCTGAGCTGGCTCGCGCATGTGTTGGCCGATTCGAGATTCACGACTGCGGATTTCCATACCCGCTGGCTGGCCGATCTCGAGTGGGCGCCGCCGACCGTGGACGTGCTGGATGCCGGCACGATGACCACGATCCAGGACTGGCCGGGTCGGACCGGCGCCTGGGATGTCGGCGTGCCGCCGTCCGGGCCATTCGACGACTGGTCGTTCCGGCTGGGCAATCGGCTGCTCGGCAACGATGCGGGTGCCGCAGGCCTGGAGATCACCCTGGTCGGCCCGCAGCTGCGCTTCAATCGCGCCACGCGCATCGTGCTGGCCGGAGCGGCCATTCAGGCCACACTCGACGAGGCACCGATCGAGTCATGGCAGGTTGTCGACGTGGCGGCCGGGGCCGTGCTCAAGTGCGACAAGGTCGTCGGCGGGGTGCGGGCCTATCTGCTGGCGGCCGGTGGTATCGATTGCCCGACCTATCTCGGCTCACGCGCGACCTTCACGCTCGGTCAGTTCGGCGGCCATGCCGGCCGCGCGCTGCGGGCCGGCGACGTGCTGGCGCTGCCCGAGTGCCCGGCGGGCGGGGGCACCGCACTGGCCCGGGACCTCGTGCCGAGATTCGGCCAGGCCGGGGAGAACGGTCGGCACTGGGAAATCGGCGTGGTCTACGGGCCGCACGGCGCACCGGATTTCTTCACCGAAGACGATATCGAGACGATCTTCGGCCACGATTGGGAAGTCCATTTCCACTCCAACCGTACCGGCATCCGCCTGAAGGGCCCGCGACCCGAATGGGCGCGCGAGGACGGCGGCGAGGCCGGCCTGCACCCATCGAATATCCACGACAACGCCTACGCGTTCGGGACCATCGATTTCACGGGTGACATGCCCGTCATCCTCGGTCCGGACGGCCCGTCGCTCGGCGGTTTCGTCTGTCCGGCGACCACGGCCCGTGCCGAGCGCTGGAAGCTCGGTCAGCTCGGGGCCGGCGACACGGTACGTTTCGTGCCGATCAGCATCGAGACGGCGCGTGGGCTCGAGCAGGCCCAGGATGCGGCACTCGCATCGCTTTCGGCGCCGACCTCGCCGGCGCTGTCCGTCGAACGCGGCAGCCCGGTGGTTCGGGCACGCGACGCCGAAGCCGCCGGTGAACGACTGGTCTATCGGCGTGCCGGAGACGATTTCCTGCTCCTCGAATTCGGCGAGATGGAACTGGCCATCAAGCTGCGTTTCCGGGCCCATGCCTGGATGCTATGGCTGCGCGAGCGTCCCATCGACGGCATGCAGGAACTCACGCCGGGTATCCGCTCGCTGCAGATTCATTACGACCCGCGCCGCCTGTCGCTCGATGCGCTGATGGCTCATCTCGCCCCGGCGGAGGCCGAGCTGCGCGATATCGAGGATCTGGAAATCGAATCGCGCATCGTGCATCTGCCGCTGTCCTGGGACGATCCGGCCTGTCAGGAAGCCATCGACAAATACCAGCGCAGCGTCCGGCCGGATGCCCCCTGGTGCCCGAGCAACCTGGATTTCATCAAGCGCATCAACGGTCTGGACAGCCACGAGGATATTCGCGACGTAGTCTTCAACGCGCGTTATCTCGTCATGGGGCTCGGCGATGTATATCTCGGTGCGCCCGTGGCCACGCCGCTCGACCCGCGCCAGCGCCTGGTCACCACCAAGTACAATCCGGCACGCACCTGGACCGCCGAAAACTCGGTGGGCATCGGTGGGGCGTATCTGTGTGTCTACGGTATGGAAGGGCCGGGCGGTTACCAGTTCGTCGGGCGCACGCTACAGGTCTGGAACCGCTACCGCGAAACCGAATTCTTCGACCGGCCGTGGCTGCTGCGCTTCTTCGACCAGCTACGGTTTTATGAAGTCAGCCACGATGAGTTGATGGATATCCGCTCGGAATTCCTGCACGGCCGGTTCGATCTGAAGGTCGAAAAGACCACGTTCTCCCTGGCCGAGCACGACCGCTGGCTGGCCGACAGGCAGGACTCGATCGATGCCTTCCGCGAGCAGCGACAGGCCGCTTTCGAGGCGGAAATGGCCGCCTGGCGCGCCAACGGGCAGTTCACGTTCGAGGATCATCTGCCCGAGACGTCCGAGGTCGCCGAGCTGGCCGACGACGAATACGGCATCGACTCGCCGGTTTCGGGCAGTCTGTGGAAACTCGAAGTCGCGCAAGACGATGACGTGGCTGCGGACCAGCTCGTGGCCAAGGTCGAATCGATGAAGATGGAGGTCGAAATCCGGGCCCGGCGTGCCGGACGCGTGAGCCGTCTGCCGATCGGCGAGGGCGGGGCCGTGAGTGCCGGCCAGCCGGTGGTGATCCTGGCGACGCCGTGATGGATTACCGGCCTCGCCGCAGGGTGTAGCCAGTCCCGTATCAGGCTGCGCTTTCCAAGGCGTCCGCCGTATCGGCTGAGACGATACGATCGCGGCCGAGGCGTTTCGCTTCGTAGAGCGCCGTGTCGGCGGAAACGAGCAGATCGATGGGCTGCATCGTGAGCTGCGGCGTCATACAGGCGACGCCGATGCTCACGGTGAGGATATTGAGCGCATCGGGCCGGGCCGGGTGCGGAATGGCAGCGGCGCGTATCGCATTGACGATGTCGCGCGCCAGGCGAGCTGAATCGAGACGCTCGATATCGGCCATCACCACGAATTCCTCGCCACCGAAACGCGCGCACGACACGTGGCCGGCGTGCGTCTCCTGAAAACGCGAGGCAACGTTTTTCAGGCAATTGGCCAGGCTCGCCAGAATGTCATCGCCGCGGGTGTGGCCCTCGGTGTCGTTGAGCGATTTGAAATAGTCGACATCGATCATGAGGAGGGCCACCGGTGTCGAGGCATCAATCAACGCCTGAATCTGCTGATCGAGCGCGCGGCGGTTCATCAGCCCGGTCAGCGGATCGGTCAGAGACAGGTCGCGATAGTGTTGTTCCGCACGTCGGGCCTCGGCCGAATTCAGACGCGCTTGAAGAGAGTTCAGATAGTCCAGACACCGTCGTCGCTCGATCTGGTAGTTCGCATAGATGGCGAACGTGCAGGCCGTGAGCGACTGAAGCACGAAAGCCAGCTCCAGGGCCGGAGAAACATCGGATTTGAGCACCGCAACGACAGTGGCGGTGATGAAACAGAACCCGGTGAAGACGAGCGCGTACCGGAATCGCAATGCCAGCAGCATGTTGCCGAACATCAGGTGCAGCGGCAGTTCACCGAAGCTGTAGTTGCCCAGCGGCGCCTGCGTGAGCCAGAACATGAACGCGGGAATCAGGTAGGCGTTCATAACCCCGAACAGGACGAGCTGTTCCCGACGGGCCGGCGACAGGGCGCCCAGTACCCAGGCGATCAACACAGAAATCGATGTGACAAGGCCGAGCCGCAGAAAGACCGAAAGCCAGAGGATGTCCGGCATCAGGGTGATCGCGGTCAGGTTATACATGTTGTAGAACACCAGCCCAACGACGATGTTGGCCCTCAGCGACGCCAGCCGCTTCGTACTGTGTTCGGCTTCATAACGGCGCTGGATCTGGGGCTCGAACCGCAACAGGGGGTCGCATCGAAGATGTAATGCGTTCTTCGTCAATTCCACTACCTTCCCACCCCCGGCCGCAGGCTTTGGGACCGCATGGCGTTGCTGGAAATCGCTCGTACCAATGATGCTCTGCCCGCCACGCCCGTCGCTGCGATAACAGACATTACTACAGTGATCCGGCTTCTTGTCGCGCGGGGTGTCGTGGTATCGGAACGAACGCCAGGTTGTCGTGCCCATCGATATCGGCGGCGACAGCGCCGGTTGTCGGCGCGGAAGGGCCATGGCGAGGGTGCGCTTGAAATGACCGAACGCGTATCGTTCGAAAGGCCGTGATCGGCCGGATCGATGATCCTGCGTATCGGCGGGCCCGTTGGTATCGCGGTATTCGCGGCCTGACACGCCAAGTGCATGTCAGGCCGTGGGCGTCGTGTGGCCTCGTGAATAACTCACATCTGTTGTGGATAACGCTGTGCGCAGCCGCCCGCAGTGCTTGCTAGGACTGGCTTAGTGGCCGTTGGTCACAAAATGTTCACCCCGGCCTGCCGTGTCGGCTGCGGCTCGGCGCGATAAAGCGATGTGTGTTGATGTCGAGGACGCTGCTTTCCAACCGCTTGCAACGTCGGGCGTGCGAGACTAACGCGCTGATTCGAAAGCCGTACCGATCTCGAATGTTGAATTTTTCACTGGCACGGTGCGAGGCGGCGTCGCCGCCGGCCGTCGGCGACGTAATGAGCGGTCGATGAATATCCTCGGCGCGGGGCAGGTCGCGGCTGCCGCCGTGTTGTGGGGGTTGCTCGGGCCGATGGGCAGTGCGCTCAATGCGGCCGGCTTCAGCGGTGCGGGCGTGGCCGCGCTGCGCCTGCTGGTCTGTGCGCTCGTGCTCGCCTGTGTGTTGCCGCTGTGGTGGCGTCGGGCCTTGGCGATGTGGCGTGTGCGACCGTTGCTTGCCGTCGCCCATGCGCTGCTCGGCGTGGTGGCCTACAACCTGGCTTACTTCGGCGCGGTGCAGCGTATCGGCGTCGGTTATGCCGTGAGCCTGTTGTACACCGCGCCGCTCTGGGTGTTGTTGTTCGGCTGGCTGGTACTGGGCCAACGGCCCGTGATACGCCAACTCATGCTGGCGGGGATCGCCCTGCTCGGCGTGGCGCTGGTCGTTGGCCTGATCGGTGAGGCGCCGGCGCTGGCACCGTTCGGCGCCGCGCTGGGTCTGGCGGCCGGGGCCTGCTATGCGCTCTATCCGGTGCTCGGTCAGCGGCTGATGCGGGAGGCGGACCCGGGCGCGGTCATGGCCAGCTCGTTCATCATCGCCGGGCTGCTCGTCGCCGCCTGGCCGACGAGTTGGCAGGCCGTGGACCGGTTGCTCTATACGGGGTCGCCGACGCTGTTCGCGCTGGTGGCCGGTATCAGTCTGGTTGGCACGCTGGGGGCCTATGTCCTGTTCACGCGCGGGCTCGTGCATGTCAGTGCCCCGGCGGCCGCCGTCATTGCCACGCTGGAGCCGGTGGTCGGGATCGTGCTGGCCTGGTGGTGGTTCGGCGACACGCTGACACCGGCACAGTTGGGCGGTGTCGTTCTGATTCTGGCGGCAAGCGCGGCCAGCGCCAGGCGGTCGCGCTGACGGGGCGGGGCGCAGCCGGCCGGCAGGGCAGAGGCTATTTGCGGAGCATCACCTGCTCGACGGCGTGATGCGCGCCCTTGGTGAGGATGAGACTGGCGCGCTCGCGTGTCGGCAGGATGTTTTCCAGCAGATTGCGCCGATTGATGTCGTGCCAGATACGGTTGGCCGTTTCGGTAGCCTGGGCGTCCGACAGGCCGGCGTACTTGTGGAAATAAGAGTTCGGGTCCGAGAACACGCTTTCGCGCAGCGTCATGAACCGATCGAGAAACCAGCCATTGAGATGTTCGATCTCGGCGTCGACGTAGATCGAGAAATCCAGAAAGTCCGAGACGAACACATGATCGGCGTTCTGGGGATAGTCCATGCCGGACTGCAGGACGTTGAGCCCCTCGAGGATCAGGATGTCCGGCTGGTCCACGACCTGGCGGGTATCGTCGAGCACGTCATAGACCAGATGCGAGTAGATCGGGACTTCCAGCGCCGGCACACCGGCCTTGAGCTGAGAGACGAAGGACAGCAGCCGATTGATGTCGAACGATTCGGGAAAACCCTTGCGGCCCATCAGGCCACGCGCTTCCAGTGTGGCGTTCGGGTAGAGAAACCCGTCGGTGGTCACCAGCGCGACGCGGCGCGAGGTCGGCCAGCGATCGAGCAGGGCCTGCAGCACGCGGGCCGTGGTGCTCTTGCCCACCGCCACACTGCCGGCAATGCCGATCACGAACGGCGGTCGGCGATCGTTGTTGCCGAGAAAGCGGTCCAGCGTGGTGCTTCGATGCTGGTTGGCGCTGACGTACAGATCGAGAAGCCGGGCCAGGGGCAGATAGATCTCGGCGACCTCATCCATCGACAACGCTTCGTTGATCCCGCGCAGCGTATCGATTTCGCCGGACGTCAGTGTCATCGGCACGGCGTTGCGCAGCGCCGCCCACTGGGCACGGGAAAAATGCATGTAAGGGCTCTGAATCGGCCGGTCCGCCATGGCTATTCGCTTTATGTGGATTCAATGCGCCGAGCGCTCGCGACAGTCGGGCAGTGTACCGGTCTGTGCGCTGAACTGCGCCGCCCGGTGTGCGACCCATCGATGGCCATCGATGGCGAGCCCGGTGCGATGGCCTGTCATCGGCCGGGCGGTGCGGGGTTTTCGCGGGCGCTGCGCTGTCAGCCGAGCGCGGCGCCTTGCGTCGTTTGCGCGGCCGGCCGGCGCTATGCTGGGCAGGGATTGCGGGACGGCGCCCCGCGCAACGACTATGGGAGCCAGCGTGGACGAAATCATCACGTATCTGGAAATGACGGACCCGGCGGCGCTGTGTGGGCCGCGCCGGATGCCGCCGTCGTTTACCTTCGATCAGTGTCGGCCGGTCGAGCCGTCGTTGCATCGCTGGCTCTACATGACGGTCGGTACGCGCTGGCAGTGGAACGACCGCGCCGACTGGCGGCTGTCGGACTGGGCGGCCTACGGGCGACGGGACGACATCGAGCTCTGGGTCGCCCGGCGAGAGGCCGCTATCGTCGGATTCGTCGAACTGGCTCGACAAGCCGATCGCCACGTCGAAATCGTGTATTTCGGCCTGTGTCCGGCCTTCATCGGCTGTGGCTACGGGGCCGCCGTGCTCGCTGCCGGCGTGCGGGCCGCCTGGCAGGGCGATACCCGGCGGGTCTGGCTGCACACCTGCAATTTCGATCATCCGCGGGCGCTGGCGAATTACACCGCGCGTGGGTTCGTGATCCACGACGTGCGATATGCCGACGGCACCGCGATCACGGCCGGCGACCACAACACGCGTATCTGACACGGGCCGCGCCGGCTGCCAAGCCGCGCGATGCCCCGCGTCGCCTGCGGCATCAGGCGTAGGCGATGATCAGGATCGCGCTGGCCCCGGTCGTCGCATCGGCAACATACGTATGGTCGACATCCGCGGCAAAACGCAGATAGTCGCCGACCGCCAGCGTGACGGGGGCGTTCTGCGGGCCGGCCGTGAGCCCGCCGGCGGTGACGATCAGATGCTCGCTCGTCCCGGGTGGGTGGGGGCGTGCGTCGTGCCGCGCGGCCGGTGCGATATCCAGATGATAGAGACTCTGCTGCCGTGTCGATTGCAGACGGGCCATCAGGCGCGCGCGATAATCGGCGTTCTCGCCCTGCGTGGTCGTGCCCTGGTTGGCGCGCACCACCTGCACAGGCGGTTCTTCGCCGGTCAGCAGGTCCGCGAACGGCACGCCGAGTGCGGCGGCGAGCGCCCAGAGCGTTTCGATGCCGGGATTGCCGTTGCCCTGTTCGAGCTGGGTGAGCGTGGATTTGGCCATACCGGCCCGGCGTGCCAGTGCGGAGGCGGACCAGCCGCGTTCGGCCCGAAGCGCGATGAGGCGAGCCGCGATGGCATCGACGAGCGCGCTCGCGTTCTCGGTCGGCGCGGTCCGGGGTGAAATCGACACGAAAACCTCTCGGCAAACACGAGACGACAGCGTACACTCGCCGCCTCAGATCGTTTTTTAAATCGAACGATGTGTTCAAATAATAATACGGCTATCGGCCGCATCGTACAGCGTGAAGTCTGGCCTGTTTGCGCGGCTTATGCACTGGTTGGTGCGTCCTTCGGCGCGATCGCAGCCACCGCCGGCATGCCGTGGTGGGTCGCACCGCTCATGTCGCTGACGGTCTTTGCCGGCAGTGCCCAATTCGCCGCGCTCGGGATCGTACTCGCCGGGGGCGGACTGGTCGCGGCCCTGGTCGGGGCACTGGTGATCAACGCACGGCTCATGGCCTACGGCTTCCAGGCACGGGATGCCCTCGGCCGCTCGCGCGGTGCCCGTCTGGCGACCGCGCACCTGATCACCGACGTCAATACCGCGCTCATTCTGCGCGAGCACGATTCCCATCGTCGCCATCGCCTGTTTCGCCAGGCCGGGCTCTGGATCTTCGCGGTATGGAATCTGTCGGTGGTGGCCGGGCTCTTGCTGGGCGATCGCATCACCGATACCGCAGCACTCGGTCTGGATGCCGTGCTGCCGGCCATTCTGTTTGCCCTGGCACGACCGCATCTCGGTGCGCCCGCGGTACGGCGCTGTGCACTGACCGGTGCCGTGCTGGCAATCGCGAGCGCCCCGTTCGTGCCGCCCGGCGTGCCGGTACTGATTGCGCTTGTCGCCTGTTTGCTCGAAGCCGGTCCATCACGCCGGTTTCGGCGGCCGGGGGCACGGTCATGATGTTCTGGTTACTACTCGTGGCAGGCCTGGCCGGCGGGACCTATGCCCTGCGGCTCGTCGGCCCGACGGTCGGTGCGCGCTGGCAGCCGGGCCCGACCGTCACGCGTCTGCTGGAGGTCGCCCCGGTCGTGCTGCTGATCGCGCTGGCGGCGACTGCCACGGTGGCCGGAGAGTCGGCGGATGACGGCGGGCTCAATCCGGCGCGCCTCGCCGGGGTCGCCGTGGGGGCGGGGCTGGCCTGGTGGCGCGCGCCCATGCTCGCCGTTGTACTCGGGGCAGCGCTGATCACCGCGGGTCTGCGTGCGATCGGGCTGGCCTGACGGCCCTGACGCGGCGGGTTCGTGGGCGCCCGAACGGAGCCGGCCATGCCATGTCCCCGTGCGGGGGATCAAGACGATTTCGTACGGCCTGGCGTTGCGCGTTCGCGGGTCGTGATCGCCGGTTCGAACGGCCCGAGGTCTCATCAATTTGTCGATTATGCCGCTTTGCAGATCGGGCACGACGTGTGATCGGTCGATGCGATCAACGCCAGTCTCCACGGCCTGTTCGCATGAGACACCGGGTGTTCGGATAACGCCTGTATTGGCGCGGCGTTATCGGCGCGACGTTGAGACGGGCACCCGGTTCGTGCTTTCTATGAGCCGACGGCGGGCACAAGACCCGCGGAGGAGCACAACAAGGCGCGACGACCGGACCGACGGTCGTGCGCTGCACAAGGAATTGTCTGCATGACTTCGACCTGGATGTCGTTGATGGCGTTCACGCCGTTGGCGCTTGCCGCCATTCTGCTGATCGGCTTTCGGCTGGCCGCCCGCATCGCGATGCCGATCGTGTACATCTATACCGTCGTGATCGCGCTTCTGGTCTGGCAGATGCCGGCGATGCGCGTCGTCGCCTCGTCGCTGCAGGGACTGATGCTGACGATCTCGATCCTGTGGATCATCTTCGGCGCCATTCTGCTGCTCAATACGCTCAAGCACTCGGGCGGCATCGCGGCAATCCGCAACGGCTTTTCCGGTATCAGCGGAGATCGACGCATTCAGGTCGTGATCGCGGCCTGGCTGTTTGGCTGCTTCATCGAGGGCGCCTCGGGATTCGGCACAACGGCGGCGGTGGCGTCGCCGCTTCTGGTGGCGCTCGGGTTTCCGGCGTTGCCTGCGGTCGTGATGGGGCTGATGGTCCAGTCCACGCCGGTATCCTTCGGTGCGGTTGGTACCCCGATCATCGTCGGGGTCACCGGCGGGGTGAATCAGAGTGATATCGCAGCACAGCTGGCCGCACAGGGCGCCCAGTGGAGTGACTACCTGCAGCTGGTCACCAGCGAGGTGGCGGTCATTCATGCCATCTGCGGCGTGACGATGCCGTTCATCCTGGTCACCGTGCTCACGCGTTTCTTCGGTCGCGACAAGAAATGGACACACGGTCTGGCCGTGCTGCCGTTCTGCCTGTTCGGCGGCCTGGCCTTTGCCGTGCCCTATGCGCTGGCCGGCATCTTTCTGGGCCCGTCGTTCCCCTCAATGATCGGTGCGCTGGTCGGACTGGCGATCGTGGTCCCGGCCGCCCGTCGCGGGTTTTTGATCCCCAGGGAGACCTGGGAATTTCCGCCCGCCGAATCCTGGCCGAACGAGTGGCTCGGCACGATGGAGATCAAGTTCGAGGACGTGGCCGGGCGGGCCCCGATGTCGACGTTCATGGGCTGGGTGCCCTACGGGCTGCTCGCGATCCTGCTCGTCGTCTCGCGCATGGTGCCGCCGGTCAAGGAAGCGCTGCAGTCGGTGGCGATCTCGTGGTCCAACATTCTGGGCGAGCAGGGCATATCCGGCTCGATCGAGCCGTTGTATCTGCCGGGCGGCATCATCGTGTTGGCCGTGATCCTCACGTTCTTCATCCATCGCATGCGTACACGGGCGGCGATCACGGCCTTCTCCGAATCGACGCAGACGATGCTC
Source organism: Salinisphaera sp. Q1T1-3 (assembly GCF_003602005.1). Taxonomy (GTDB): domain Bacteria; phylum Pseudomonadota; class Gammaproteobacteria; order Nevskiales; family Salinisphaeraceae; genus Salinisphaera. The sequence continues at coordinate 285,526 of NZ_QZWD01000003.1, forward strand.
GGCGCCGGTTTCGTGCTGGTGTTCACCGTGCCGATGGTGCGCGTGCTGATCAATTCCGGCATCAACGGCGCCGATCTGGTCTCCATGCCGGTGGCGATGGCACAACTCGTGGCCAACGGGGTGGGCGATGTCTATCCGTTGTTCGCGCCGTCGGTCGGCGCGCTCGGTGCCTTCATCGCCGGCTCGAACACGGTCTCGAACCTGATGCTGGCCGAATTCCAGTACAACATCGCCGATGTACTCGGTGTCTCGACCGCGCTCATGGTGTCGTTGCAGGCCGTGGGGGCGGCCGCCGGCAACATGATCGCCATTCACAACGTGGTGGCGGCTTCGGCGACCGTGGGCCTGCTCGGCCGCGAGGGCACCACGTTGCGCAAGACCATTCTGCCGACGTTCTACTATTGCCTGCTGACCGGCATCATCGGCCTGATCGGCTTCTATGTGCTGGGATTGTCCGATCCCTTGCTCGGCCGCTGAATCAGGCCGGGTTATCTTCGACGTTTCATTCGCTGTCTGGATTGTTCATGAAAACCAAATCCGTGCTGTCTCTCGATGACGTGAACCGCGCTCTCGACGCCGCGCAGGCCGAAGCCGAAACCCAGGGGTGGGCGGTGGCCATCGCGGTGGTCGACGACGGCGGGCATCCGCTGGCGCTGCGCCGCCTTGACGATTGCGCGCCGATGGGCAGCTATATCGCCACCGAAAAGGCCCGTTCGGCGGCGCTGGGTCGCAAGGAAACCCAGGTCTTCGAGGAAATGATCAACGGCGGGCGACAGGCGTTTCTGTCGGCGCCGGTGCTGCAGGGCACGATGACCGGCGGGGTACCGATCATCGTGGACGGGCAGATCGTCGGCGCGGTCGGCGTCTCCGGCGTCAAGCCGGATCAGGACGCCCAGACCGCCAAGGCCGGCGTGGGCGCGATCCAGCCGGCGTAACGACCGGTCTTACGAGGCGCGTAGCGGATCCGGCTCGCCGAGGCGAGCCGGATCATAGCCGAACCGGGCCGCGGTCGGCCCGGTGATCTCGCGGATCTGGCCGAGTTCTTCCGGCGTGAACGCCGGCTCGTAGTAGGCGGGCGCGTTGAGCGAGGCGGCCTGCTCGGCCAGGCGTGCGTCGTCGATGGCCAGATCGCAGTGGGCGTAGAGACGCTGCAAAAGCGACGCCGAGTCGGCGCACAGTGCTTCGTACTGCACCACCAGCGCCGCCTCGTTGACCGCGGCATCGCCGGCGAGTTCGTCGGCGAGCGCGTCGTACATGAGCGCCCAGTAGCGCGACCAGCCCTCGATCTCCCGGCCGTCGGCCCACAGGGCCTCGATCTGCTCGACGCGCGCCTCATCCCCGGGATTGATGGGCCGTCGATCGAGACCGAATTCGAAATGGCCGACACGTCGCAGATGATCGAGTGCTCTCGGGTGCGCCTTCTCACCGGCCTCGAACAGACGCTGCTGCTTGATGAGCGAGGCGATGTGCCAGACCGGGTCGCGTACGGCGAGCACGAAACGCGCATCGGCGTAGAGACTCTGTAGATAGGGCAGGCGCATGAGGTTGTAGTTGCCCTTGGCCACGTAGCGCGTGCCGTCGCGTATGGCGAGCAACTTGCGGATGTGATCGTCGTAGAATTGCGCGAATGGCGCGTTTTCGGTATCTCGGCCGAGCCGGTTGGTCTGCCTCGGGTCGTGCAGATGGGAGAAGAAAGCCATCCAGAGCACTTCTTCGAAGGCTTCCGGACTCTGCGAGGTCACCCGGATACCATCACCGTGGGCCCGTTCGGCGGCGGCCTCGTCGTCGCGTGCGGCACGGGCGAGCCAGCGATCCCAAAGCCAGGGCGTGAACACCGGCGGGAAATCGCGATAACGATGGCTGGCCACGGCCGTGTGCCCGGCCAGCAGTTCGAGCAGCATGGTCGTGCCCGAGCGTGCGACGCCGGAAATATAGATCGGCGCCACGACCTGTCGGTCTTCGATCGCTTCGGCGGCGATACGGGTATCGAAATTGCCCAGACGGATGGCGCCACGGGGATGGCGTTCCTGCCATCCTGCCACGCGATGCATCCAGCCCGGCACGGCGAAGCTGGCCACGGCCGCTTCGCTGGGTGCCGAGCGGGCCGTCCGGGGCGTGTTCTGGTGATCGTCGTTGTGATCGCTCATTCGATTTTCGCCCATCGGAACATCCCCAGCGAGATGATGAACATCACCGGGATGAAGATACTGAACCAGCCGCGCATCCAGGCCGGCCCGAAATGGATGAACTCGCGCGTCGGCAATTCGATCGTCACGGCCTCGACCGGCGCGTCCGCGGGCAGATACCCGAGCGGGTTGCCGACCAGCCAGTTCCAGGCCGAGGACTTGGCTACGATATTGACCGGGGCCGTCATCGCGTAGTGCTGTGCCTGCGATCCGTAGCGCACATCGAGCTGCGCCGGCCGGTCGGCGCCGTTGGCCGCCTGCCAGGTTGTCTGCATGTCGCTGCCGCTCTCGGGCACGGTGCGGACAGCCGGTGCCGGGTCACCCGGTGCGGGCAGGGTGTGGCCGAACTGATTGTCGGCCCAGACCAGAAAACACAGCAACGGGAGGATGGCGATGAACGTGCCCGGCACCACGAGCCCGATATGGCGGAACGCGGTGACGAACTGGTTCTTGATCAGCGGGCCGGCATCGGCGAATTCACCGTCGAAGCGGTTGAGGGTGCGACGAGCCTCGCGGGCCTCGCGCTTGGCCTCGCCGATGCGTGCCTGGGGCGAAAGTATCTTGTAGAGAAGCATGGTGGCCACGGCGAGCCCGGCCGCCCACAGCGCGAGGCGCAGGCTGGCCGGGAGGACGGTCGCGAACAGACCGTCGATCGCGCCGAAGACCGGCGAGAGCAGATTGAACAGACCCATATCGCGGTCTCCGCTCAGCGCGGCGACTGTTCGTCATCGGCTCGGGCGGTTGACGGTTCCGATGGGTTCGGCGTCCCTGTTGCGCTGTCGTGCGTCTCGCTCGTCGCGGTCGATTCATGCGCCCGATTGCGCTCGGCGCGGCGTCGACGCATCCGGCGCAACGGCCAGAGGATCACGAACAACAAGGCGGCACCGACGGCACAGAGCAGGCCCCACAGGGCGCTGAGAAGACTCAGACCGGCGCCGGGGCCGACATAGGCCTGGGCGGCCAGCGGCGTGCCGACGACGGCGACGAGCAAGAACAGGCGCAGGGCCGGATGACGCAGAATGGATGGTTGCTGTGACATGACAAAGCCTCCTAGGAATTCCCCTCGCTCGAGAATGGATGGCCGGCCCGACCGCGGGTCGGGCTCGGCCGCTAATATGCCGGCGATGGCCGTCGCGGTCGGTAACGCATGGCGTGGTCCGCCAACGAAACGGCCGGGCCGTTTCGATGCGACGACGCCGCGAACGCGGCGGCTCGGGCTGTCTCGGGCGTGGGGCAGACACGAGACAATCACCGGCGCCTGGCGGCGCGGGCGATGCGAATTCGTGTCGGGCGTTTACACCGTCGCGGTTGTTCAAATCCGGTAACTCGAGACAGGCCGGATGCCTACGTTAGCCGCAGTGCCTGAACCGCCGATGAGCCATCAGCCCGTCTCGATGCCGCCCGGCCGGCGGCCGGCCGTGGCAACAGGAGCGGGCTCAGGGGCCGTACTCGCCGGCCACGATCCGTTCCAGGCCGTCGTAGAGATCGGCCTCGGCATGCAGGCTGCGCAGGATCCAGTACAGCCCGGAGAGCGTGCGCAGCACGAAGACCATGTCGGGCGCGGCCCGGAAATAGCGCCAATACTTCATCGAACGCGAGATTTCCTCGCGAATCGACGTGATCAGTTCATCGCGCTCGAATACATAGGGACGATGATCGCGCAGCGGCACGATCGCGGATGCGGCATGGCGGGCGTAGATACCGGCATAGACCTCGGCATCCTCGGCCCAGCGGCCCTGCGGTACCGCGCCCAGGGCTTCCATGTGTTGATGAACGCCGTGCCAGTCCTCCACGAAGGCCGACTGGAGCAGACCACGCATCGCGATCCGGGTGTCCTCATCGAGATATTTCACGCAGCCGAAGTCGTAGAGTGCGATCGTGCCGCGCTCGGTCACGCCGAAGTTGCCGGGGTGCGGGTCGGCGTGCAGCGCCCCGATCTCGAAGATCTGACGGTTGATCGCCTCGACGATATCGCGGCCGCGCTCCGGATCGGCGGTCGAGATCGGGGCCGAGTCGAGGCGGGTGGTCACGAAGATCGCCTCGTTGCACAACGGCCGGATGGCCTCGGGCAGTTCAAAACCTTCGAGATCGAGTTGGCGCAGCGTCGTCAGATTGGCGAGCTCGCGTCGGTAATCGGTTTCCTCGACGAATCGCTCACGCAGTTCGCCGAGTACGGCATCCAGGTCGCGCCCGCCGATCGGCAGCATGCGCGACCATTTCAAAAGACGAGACAGATTCGCCACATCGGCATCGATGGAGTCGGCAACGCCGGGGTAACGGATCTTGATGACGACATTCGTGCCGTCGGTCAGCCGGGCGGCGTGTACCTGGCCGATCGAGGCCGCCGCGATGGCGGTCTCGTCGATCTCGGCGACCATCGCGCGTTCCTCGTCGGTCCAGTAGGCATCGAGCACGCCGGCCAGATCGGCGAAATCCCAGGGTTCGGCATCGCGCTGCAACCGGGCGAGCTGTTCGGTGAGCTGCGGCGGCAGCACGTCTTCGTACTGGGAGGCGATCTGGCCGAGTTTCATGGCCGCCCCCTTGAGGCCGCCGAGCGTCTCGTACCAGTCCTGGCCGGTCTTCTGCCAGCTCTTGGCGCGGTCGTAACCCGGCATGCTGCGCATCGCGCCACGCGACAGCGTGCGGATGCCGGCGCCGATCAGTCGGCGGCGGCGGGTCTTGTCGGTCTGGTCTGAATTATCGGAGGCCATGGATTTCGATGCCGGTTTCGTTGCGGAGCCAGCCGTAAAGGCTCTGGGCGTCGCTCGGTTTGACCTTCGTACCGGGCACGAGTGCCCGGGGGCGAGGCATACGATCGAACACAAAAGCGCCGTTGAGGCCGTGGGCCGCTTCGGCGGCCCCGAGCCAGACCGCGGTATCCGCGCCCATGCGGGTATCCCGGAGGACCGGTCGCAACAGCCAGTGGAAGCGGGGCAGGGCGTCGGCCACGCCCGGCGTGTCCACCCAGCCCGGGTGCATGGCGTTGAATCGCACGCCGGCATCGCCGTAGCGGCGTGCCCAGTGTGCACTCAGGGCGACCAGCGCCCGCTTGGTTCGGGCATAGACGCCGAGCGCGTCATAGTTCGCGGGCGCGACATCGAGCGCGGCGATATCCAGCCCCTTGGCATACATGCCGCCGCTGGACATGTTGACCACGCGACCGCCGGCGGCCAGCAGACTGGGCATCAGGCCCTCGGTGAGCACGAACGGGGCCACGAGATTGATTGCCAGCGTGCGCTCGCGACCGTCGTCGGTCTGGCCGTATTCGTCGAACATCGCCCCGGCGTTGTTGACCAGCACATCGAGCCGCGGTGCGAGTTCGGCGATACGCGCGGCCGCATCGGCGGTGGCGGCCACGGTGGCCAGATCGGCTGCCACGGGGACGACACGGTCCGTGGCACAGCCGGCGAAACCGCGAACGAAATCCGCGGCGGCGGCCAGTTTCTTCTCATCGCGACCGACCAGCAGTACGCGGGCGCCGAGCCGGGCGTACTCGGCGGCGATACGCCGGCCGATGCCGCCGGTCGCGCCGGTCACGGCCACGGTCGCATCGTCCATGAACTCGGCGTGCGAGCGATCGGCCATCGCGAAATAGCCGCGATCGGTGTACAGCGCCTCGCCGGCGACCAACGATCGGTCCGCGGCGTAGCTCAACCAGCCCTGGCGCGGTGTCCTCGTCTCGATCTTCAGTGCATCGACCAGTCCGGCGAGCGCCGTGCGCACCATGCGCCGCAGTACCGGGGCGAGCACGCGAGACGCCCGAGCCAGCGGCCCGCGCAGGGAAACACAGCCCTCGTAGGCGATATGCGTGCCGTCGCCGTCCGCGGCCAGCGTGATCTGTTCCTGTGTCTTGACGCCGGCGCCGCGACCGGTCAGGACCAGGCGCTGTCCGGTGACCAGATCATCGATGCGATAGCGCAGCGTCTTGCGTCGCATGCCCAGCGATACGATCACACGGAATTCGGTGCCGATGCGGGGCGCGCCCGGCGTGAGCTTTTCGGCCCGATAGACTGCCGGATCCCATTGCTCACAGGTCGAGAAGTCCGCGAGATAGCGGAAGCAGTCGGCGACGGGGCGGGGCGCATGGGCCGCGCGGTCGATGGAAACGGTGCGCATGTCGGATATTACGACATTGGTCTGAATATTCTGCAGTGTGTTGGCCTTGTGCGCCGGCATCAAGTTCTGTTGGTGTCGGCTCCGGCTGCGCCGGATGAGTTGTCATGCGCGGCGTGCCACACTCGGGTCATGAATGTGTTCGACCGGATCTACGCGCTGCACAAGCAGCTGGCCGGCGCGCGCCACCCGATCGCCAAGACGACGCTCGAGGCACGTCTGGAGTGCTCGCCGGCCACCATCAAGCGCATCATTCGCGACATGCGCCTGTATCTCGATGCGCCCATCGAATACGACCGCGAATACAACGGCTATTACTACGCCGAGGCGCCGAACGATCGCTTCGAGCTGCCCGGGCTCTGGTTCAATGCCTCCGAGCTTGTTTCGCTGCTCGCTCTCGACCAGCTGCTGGAAACCGTACAACCCGGACTGCTGTCGGCCGATCTGGCTCCGCTGCGCCGACGCGTGGAGCGGATTCTGGACAGCCGGGCGATGGGCGCAGGCGAGTTGTCGTCACGCACGCGGGTTCTGCGCGCCACCGCGCGGGCGCCGGGGCCGGCCTTCGCCGAGGTCGCCTCGGCGCTCGCGATGCGGCGCCGGCTGGCGATGCGTTATCACGGCCGGGGGCGCAACGAGACCACCGAGCGCCGTGTCTCGCCACAGCGGCTCGTCTATTATCGCGACAACTGGTATCTCGATGCCTGGTGCCATCAGGCCGACGGGCTGCGCAGTTTCTCGGTCGATCGCATCCGCGCGGCGGAAACCGAAGACGAATCCGCCGAGGAGATGGCCACCGACGCCCTGGATGCCGCGCTCGGGGCCGGATACGGTATCTTCTCCGGGCCGGCGGCGGCGACGGCCTGTCTGCGTTTCTCGGCCCATGCGGCCCGCTGGGTGGCCGACGAGCAATGGCATCCCGACCAGCAGGCCCGATGGCTCGATGACGGGCGCTACGAGCTGTCCGTGCCGTATGCCGCCAGTGCCGAGCTGGCGCGCGACATCATGGCCTACGGGCCGGATGTCGAAGTGATCGCGCCGGCCGCGTTGCGGCGCCATGTGGCCGAACGACTGGCCGCGGCGAGTGCTGTGTACGCGGAGACGGATGCCGAGTCGAAACTGTAAATTCATACATCGCTGGGTCGTCTTCTGACCCAGCAGCGATTGCATCCTGTGCCCAGGCGAACACGTTGGCCTCAACACAGGAGCATCGTCATGACCGACTCGAACCCCGCAACCCGGGCCGCGGCTGCCCGGCATCCCGCGTTCGAATCCCTTGTTGCCGACACGCGCGGGCTGCGTGCCCGACTGGCCCACGCCCTGGCCATCGAATACGACTGGCGCTATCACGACGGCCCGGAATGGGCCGCCCGTTACTGGCAGGCGTTCGGTGATCTGGCCGTGGACCTGGCCGATGCCGCCGAAAGCCCGCGCTATCAACGCGTGCTCGAGCGCACCGACTGGCGCACGCTGTCGTCGGCCGAGGCCGACGACGTGCGCACCATCTTTCGCGGCCTGATCGCGCTGGTCGACCCGCGCGTGGTGCCGGCGGCCCGCGACGATGTCCGTGCCGACCTGTGGCCGAAGATTCTGCGTGCCTATCGGGCCGGGGATCGCGGCGGGCTCGTGGCGGCCTGGTCTGAAGTGCGGGCGCTCGTGCGGTCGCCGGCGTTGCCCGACGACGTGGTGGCCCTGCGCGCCGAGCACGACCGGCTGAGTGCGGCGGCGGCCGCCGCCGACCGGCGACTGGCCGAAATGAGTCAGACCTTTCCCTTCAACATGCGCGATCGCCTGGCCGATCCCGACTGGGTTCGGCGGCAGCGACAGGCGCTGCGTCAGGTTCGTGTGTTCATCGAGCCGCCGGTCGGCACGCGCGAGGTCGAACGCGTATCCTGAGCGCCATGTCCTCGTCCTTATCGTTGTCGTTCGACACGCCCGACCCCGACGACCTGCACGCGCGTGTGGAAGCGCGCGCCGCGTACTGGATCGATCGGGCCCGCGAGATCACCGGCGCCAGCGCGCGACGTCTGCCGGTGCCCGAGGTCCGTTTCGACCTGCGCGGCCGGGCCGCCGGCCAGGCCGTGTTCGCGCGTCGCAGCCGACGCTGCCATGTTCGGATCAACGCCGATCTGCTGGCCTCCCATCCGCGCGAAATGCTGGACGAAACCGTGCCGCACGAGATCGCCCATGTCGTGGTCTATCGGCTCTACGGCACGCGGGCCAAGCCGCACGGCCGCGAATGGCAATCGCTCATGCAGGCGTTCGGCGTCGATGCCTCACCGTGCCACGCATTGCCCGCCGAGCCGGTGCGTCGTCTCAAGCAGTATCGCTATGTCTGTGGATGCGACGAGCCGGCCTGGCTGACGAGCATCCGCCACAAACGCGCCTGCAACGGGACGGCATATCGCTGTCGACGCTGTGGCCAGGAACTCGCACACGCCCCCGACAACGAAACGGCCGGGTAGGGCATCACCGCGGTGCGCCCCACGCGCGCGACAAAAGCCGACGAAAGCCCGGCCCGGCGCGCATCGCCGTATATCGGTGCGCTCGGCGTGCCGCGCATCAGCGCGAGATCGATACACCGGCTCGACGAACTGCCATCTGTCGGGCGGCCGGACGACCCGGCGGTCGAGATACAACCGCGTGGCGCGATATCTACGAAGCTGGCGTATCCCGACCGGCCCAGTCCCGGGCGAACTGCTCGGCGGTGCGGCCGCTGCGGTTGCCGCGTGCCAGTGCCCATTGCAGGGCAGCACGTTCCCACGGCGAATCGACGCCGATATCGGCCTCGATGCCGTGGGCAGCCAGATGGCGTGCCGCAATCGCCAGATAATTGACCTGGTCGAACGGATAGAACGACAGCCACAGGCCGAAACGTTCGGACAGCGACACCTTTTCCTCGACGGCCTCGCCGTGGTGAATCTCGCCGTCGACGACCTGGGCCGCCTGATTCTCGGACTGATATTCGGGCAACAGATGACGTCGATTGGACGTGGCATAGATGACCACGTTATCCGGCGCGGCCGAAAGCGAACCGTCGAGCACCGCCTTGAGCGCCTTGTAACTGCCGTCGCCCGCTTCGAAGGATAGATCATCCGAAAACACGATGAACCGCTCATCGCGCTCGGCGAGCGTCTGGACCAGATCCGGTAGATCCACCAGCCGATGTGCCGGCACCTCCACCATGCGTAGTCCGTCGTCGGCAAAGGCATGCAACAACGCCCGGACAAGCGAGGATTTACCGGTCCCGCGCGCGCCCCACAGCAGCGCGTTGTTCGACGGCCGACCGGCCACGAACTGACGCGTGTTGGCTACCAGGCGCTGTTTCTGCGTGTCGATACCGTGCAGCCGGTCCAGCGGCAACAGACTGGGCGACGGCACGGCCTGCAGCCGACCGTCGTCCCGCCAGCGAAAAGCGATCGCCGACCAGTCGATATCGCCATCGACCGCCCGACGCGTATCGGCCAGCCGCGCTTCGGACACATCGGCCAACCGCGTCAGCTGCTGGAGAATCTGATTGAGCGTATCTGTATCTTGCATCCGGCCAGTCTAGCGAAAGCGCGGAGGGGGATGAAGGCTGAGTATTGCCCGCCTATGCAGAATCGGGTGTCCGCTTTCGGCCAGAAGCCGACGTGCTGGCTACGGGCGGTGGTCTTCAAATAGCCAGATCGTATAGACCCTTGAAATTTGAAACGGAATCGATGTACTAAAAAGCTAGGTACGAACGACGCCTTCTTAATCGTTGACTATATCTCCTCCAATCCCCGAAAAATTTTTAAAGCGCACGCAGCGCGATATTGAATTCATTATTCGGCAAATAATTCGCTTTTCGAAAATGCAATTCGCTGAGCAAAAAGCCTATTTAGAAAAGCATCCAATGGATGCCTCTTATCAGATACCTCATCCAAATGGGCAGGGAAGTCTCCAATGTGGAGGCCTCGCTTGGAGTAAATTTGGCTCGATTGCGGACCTTGTTCTAGACCTAGATCAAAGTTTGGGTCGACGCGTTCGGCGTCAGGGCGCTAGAGATGCAGTGACTGAGGCTTTTGTGAGGCGAGTGCTGGAGGAAGAGCGCGAAATAAACCGGCAGACTTCGGAGCTTATACTCAATGATGCTCTAGTCAGCCTGAGGCAGTCCGTTGGCGTAGCAGAACACTACTTTCCGTGCGTGCTTTTTCCCGAGGGCGAGCCCGACACATTCAGCATCGGTCCCGTAACCTTCACCAGAAGACGCAAATTCTTCAAGGACAAGAAGGCGAACTTCAAGCAGAGCATCGAAGCGAATACAGTCGCGCATATAGAGCACGTCAGTAACGCTATCGCGAGAGGGTTTCCCCGAGATCGCGCAATCACTGAGGGCGGCTCAAGAGAGCTTGTCCGCGACCTTCAGGCGCGTTCTATAAGGACTTATCGCGAATATCCGTGGGTCGCAAGTGTCAAGGTAACCGATTGCGACAGCGAAACATCGCAAGAGCGAGCAACCCAATCTGTAGAGATGGCGATTCATGTCCTCCGTGTCATGCTTGGAGCGTCTGCTACCAAGAAAGTTCGGCTTGCATGGAGCGAAAGCAATCCTCTACATACTGCGCATCTGTATGCAGACGAACGAGGCGTAATCCACCCGAGCATCGGTATGAACACCTCGGCACCCGTGGGAACGGCAAATTGGCATGATGCATTAATGCGTGGCCCATTAGAGCTCGATGTTCTCGGATCTGCTCTTAACGCACTCGTCGACCCCGTCGAAATTCCACACCTACATCAGCGCCTGCTCGATGCAATCAACTGGTTTGGGGATGCCGCTACAGATTCAAATACTTCTTCAGGCCTAGTGAAGTACGTCTCCGCAATTGAAAGACTGTTCCTAGGAAAATCTGAACAAGGGCAGGCGAAGAGGTTCGCCCGAAGAGCTAAGACAGTACTAGAAGCTTTTGATTGTGACCAAGCGGAGGGTTAGCACCCGCTAGCACGGACACTTCAGAGAAGGTGCACAATGCACCGAAGGAGTGTTTATGTCTAAGCGAAGAAGATACAGCCCGGAATTCAAGCGCGAGGCGGTTGAGTTGACCCGCCAATCCGGTGTCACGCTGGCGCAGGTGGCCCGCGAATTGGGGCTTGGGGCCGGGATGCTCGGTCGATGGCGCAAAGAGCTTGAGCAGTCAGGTGCTGTTGCCTTTGGTGGTACCGGCACACCGCGCGACGAAGAGATCGCCAGGCTCAAGCGCGAGAATGCTCGTCTCAAGAAGGAACGGGATTTTTTACGCGACGCGGCCACATTCTTCGCCAAGGAATCGTCCTGAAATATCGGGCGATCGAGTGTGGCCGCGACCAGTATCCCGTACGCCTGATGTGCCGCTGCTTACGGGTCTCACCCAGCGGGTTCTACGACTGGCGAGGTCGCCAGCCCAGTGCCCGCGCGAGAGACAACAGCCGGCTTCTCAAGCGCATCCGCTCTATTCATGCGGATCAGCATGGTGTGATCGGCGCACGTCGCATGCATGAAGAATTGGGCTTTGAAGGCGAAACCGCCAGTCGCAATCGCATTGCGCGGCTGATGGCCCGCCATGGCATCCGCGGCATCCCGATCGCCAAGTCCCTGCGTTACAAACCGTCTGGGTTGCGGCCACTGGGGCTGCGTAACCATCTTGAGCGTGGAGTAGCCCCGTAGAACGCCGGACACAGATCAGTGCTTAAATACGAGGTAGGCATATGACTGTGGATAGGACTAGTGCGATGGGTGGTGGGAGCGAGCTGTTGGGGCCGGAGCGCCGGCGTCGCTGGTCGGTGACCGAGAAGGTGGCAATGGTCGAACAGACCTACGAGCCCGGTATGACCGTATCGCTGGTCGCGCGCCGTAACGGCGTGGCCGCCAATCAGCTGTTCCGCTGGCGCAAGCTCTATCGAG